>CAUQBR010000040.1:0-3157 GCA_963516475.1 uncultured Flavobacteriaceae bacterium | reverse complement strand
GAACATACAAACCTGATGCTAAACTACATATAGAGGCTAATGGACCTACTGCTATTAAGATAGTGGATACTAACCAAGGAGCTGGAAAAGTACTTACCAGTGATGCTAATGGTGTAGGAACTTGGAAAGTCCCAGCTATTGCCATGGCACAAGGTCATCTAGGAAATCCAGGAAGATCTATTCCTGCTAATACGGTTAATTTTCTTTACACAGGTTCCTATATAGATGTTCCTGCTCATACTAAGTATTTAGTAACAGTAAGTGGCTTAATGGGTATGTATGGTAAGAGAAGTCCTTGTCATTTTTGGTTAAGAACGATGTTTACTACTAGCCCTACAAGTCAAACACCACATGGAGCAAATGGTAAGGTACTAATAAGCGGGCTCTTACCACAAGGAGCATTATATTCCGTACTTCAAGGATCAGTAATATTGGATAATAGTAGTAACCCTAACATTAGAACTTACTACTATATGGCTGGATCTGTAGATACACGAGGAAATTGTAGTTCAAGTGATGAATTATTCTATTTTGGAGGAACAACTTGGGGAGAAGGTGCTATATATGGTATGCCTATTCAATAATATAATTTACCATTATATATTATATTGCCAGAGTCTTTGACTCTGGCAATTTTTTATTTTATAAACATATTCGTTGCTATATTTATAGTTAAATATTAACTTTGTCCTCCATGAAACCAAAGTGGATTTTTAAAGATAAACCAAGCGAAAGCATTCTACATCAGCTAAAATCTGAACTCAAC
The DNA here is from genome assembly GCA_963516475.1 of uncultured Flavobacteriaceae bacterium. GTDB lineage: Bacteria > Bacteroidota > Bacteroidia > Flavobacteriales > Weeksellaceae > JABCPE02. Next base: position 2,391 of record CAUQBR010000040.1, on the reverse strand, counting down.
TGCGAGGATTTAGAAGCTCTAATTCTTGCCTTGAGAAATCTGACTGATTTAGAAAAAATCAAGATTTTTTTTAGATTAAAAGAAGAAGATATTCATGACCCTTTCTTGATGAAAAACATGCACAAAGCTGTAGAACGGATAGCCACTGCTGTGGAAAACGGTGAGAAAATCCTAATCTATGGCGACTATGATGTAGATGGCACCACTTCGGTTTCGCTGATGTATCGGTATTTAGCGGAGATTTATGATGAAAAATATCTGGATTTCTACATTCCAGACCGCTACACAGAGGGATATGGAATTTCTTTTCAAGGGATAGATTTTGCTAAAGAAAATGGGATTTCGCTTGTCATTGCTTTAGACTGCGGCATCAAATCGATAAAAGAAATCGATTACGCCAGTTCGCTCGGGATAGATTTTATCATCTGCGACCACCACCTTCCAGGTGATGAAATCCCAAAAGCAACGGCCGTTTTAGACCCAAAACAAAAAGACTGCCTCTATCCATACAAGGAATTGAGCGGCTGCGGAATCGGGTTCAAACTCTGCCAAGCCCTAAATTCCATTTACAAAATTCCGTCCGAAAAAATTTATGAACTTACTGATTTACTAGCTATCAGCATCGCTTCGGATATTGTCCCAATCACAGGCGAAAATAGAACTTTGGCAAAATTAGGTCTAAAAAAACTCCACAATACACAAAAAATGGGATTAAAATATTTAATCCCAGAAGAACGCCGAAAAAACTTTACCATTTCTAACATCGTCTTTGAAATCGGGCCAAAAATAAACGCCGCAGGCAGAATTTCTCACGGAAAAAATGCCGTAAAACTTATGATTTCCAATGACGAAAACGAAGCCAAAAAAATCGTAGAGGAAATCTGTGAGCTGAACAGCCAGCGGAGAGAAATGGACAGTCAAACCACTACCGAAGCCGTGCAGCAAATAATTGATAATAAACAAGATAAGAAATCCTCTATCATCGTTTATAACCCAGACTGGAACAAAGGTATCGTGGGTATCACTGCATCACGAATTATAGATTTATACTACAAACCTACCATCGTTTTTACAGACAGCGACAAGGGAGAAATGGTGGCCTCTGCCCGCTCTGTGTCGGACTTTGACATTTATAAGGCTTTGGAAAAATGCTGTCATCTTTTAGAAAAATTCGGAGGACATCAGGCTGCAGCTGGACTTACTTTAAAGAAAGAAAACTTTGAAGAGTTTAAAACTTTGTTTGAAAAAGTGGTATCGGAGCAAATCCAAGAACACCAGAAAACACCGATAATAAAGATAGATTGTGAAATAAAACTCAATCAGCTCAATGAAAAATTTTTCAATTTTCATCAAAAATTAGCTCCTTTCGGACCACAAAATATGCGACCTGTTTTCGCTTTAAAAAATATTTCAAATCCTAAATTTGTCCAGTTAATCGGCAAAGACAAAAAACATGTAAAATTCTATCTTTCCTCAGAAAATAGAAACATAGAATGCACTGGTTTTGGGTTTGGCAACCGCTATGAAGATTTACAAAAGAAAAATTTTGACATGGTTTTTTCCATTGAAGAAAACCACTGGAAAGGCCAGACCAGCCACATACTTCACATCAAAGATATTCAGTTTAACTCCTAAACATTTCGCATGAAAATAGCCTTGTTTTTTGGGTCTTTTAATCCCATTCATATCGGACACCTGATTTTGGCCAATTATATTGTGGAACATACTGATTTAGATGAACTTTGGTTCGTTGTAAGTCCGCAGAATCCTTTGAAATCAAAAAAAAGTCTGCTCCACGACCACGACCGCTATGATATAGTAGAAATGGCGATAAAAAACTATCCTAAAATGCGCGTTTCGGATATAGAATTTTCTATGCCGAAACCTTCCTACACCATAGATTCTCTTACTTATCTTCGTGAAAGATACCCTGAATATACTTTTGGGCTAATTATGGGTGAGGACAATTTGGTCAGCCTTCCAAAATGGAAAAACTACGAGACTTTGATAAAAGATCACCAAATCATCGTTTATCCGCGTGTTTTAACACAAGACACTGACAAAGAAACGATTACACACGAGAATATCTGCAAAATAAATGCGCCAATAATAGAACTTTCTGCGACCGAAATCAGAAAAATGATTAGAGAAAAAAAGAATGTGCGTCCTATGCTTCCGCCCGAAGTTTTTGAATATATAGACACGAAAGGATTTTACCAAAATTCTGATTTCTAATAGTATTTCTCAATCACAGAAATTGTATTTATATACAAAATAGATAACATCTAATTCTTTTTTGAGGATATGTTTCTGATTGTTTGTATCTTTGTCAATTAGTTTTATATATATAAATCAATGATAAAAGTTTCTGATATTGCAAAAGAAAAAGCA
>CAUQBR010000039.1:0-3189 GCA_963516475.1 uncultured Flavobacteriaceae bacterium | reverse complement strand
CAAAGTATTTTATATTTTTATATTTACTTTTGATAACCTTTCTTCCATCAGCTAATCTATAATAGTAAGGAGAAGGAAAGCAGGATATTATTACGAATCCCAATAACACTATTAAAATTACTCTTACCATGATGTAAAAATATTATTGGTTTTAGAAGGTATTATTTCATTTAATTTTTTCTCTTGTGAAAATATATCTCTTCCCTTCTTTTATAATGATTAAAGTATCACTTTTTCTCTCTTTGATTAGTCTAAAAGGAGGGAGAACATTCCTCCACATAACCTGTTGATTAATAAAATCTTTTGGATTCCCAAAATCCCCCATCAGAGTATTAATCTCTTTTATATTTTTAGGGTAATATACAAACATTGTGTCTGTATTTTGATAGTAGGTTTTATTTCCTATTTTAAAATAATAATTGTAATTAATTGCGGTATTATTTATACTATCATTAAATTGATGATTTTCGAATTTTAATACATTGGGATTTTTTTCTAATTTTTCTCGGAAAAATACAAAAACAATACCTCCTGCTATAATGACCCATAAACAAAGAATTAATTGATATTTCTTTACCTTCATTTCTTATTCATTAAAAATGTTTCTTTTTTTAATTCAAAGTCAGAGTCACTTTTATCACATTAATATCTACACCAAATAGTTTGGATATTAATTACAAAATCTTACTGATTATTTACACACGATAATATTAATACAATGCCTAATATTAAGTTTTTAATCAAAATTCCCTATCTCAGCGCTTCAAATGTATTTCCTTGTCTGATGTCTCCTGTGTTATATCCTTTCATAAACCATTCTTTTCTCTGTGCAGAAGAACCGTGCGTAAAGGCTTCTTGGTTTACATAACCTTGGGAACGCTTCTGGATATTGTCATCTCCCACTGCTTCAGCAGCACTGATGGCAGCATCTATATCTTTGGAATCCAAGAAATTTTCTCTGTTATTACTTCTTCTAGCCCATACTCCTGCATAAAAATCCGCCTGAAGCTCTACAGCTACAGAATTTTTATTGATTTCAGCTTCTGAAAAACGACCACTTCTTCTCATTTTATCAGATTTCTGTAAAGTCCCCAAAAGATTTTGAACATGGTGCCCCACCTCATGCGCCATAACATACGCCACCGAAAATTCCGTTACTTTGGCTCCATATTTACTTTGAAGCTCATTAAAGAAACTCATGTCCATATATATAGTTTCATCAGCTGGACAATAGAACGGCCCCATCGCTGCTTGGGCTGTCCCACATCCTGACTGGGTAACCTGCTCAAACATCACCACTTTCGGTTTTCTGTATTCCAAACCATGTTCCTCAAAAATCTCTGTCCAGGTTTCCTCTGTCTCAGCCGTTACCATTCTCACAAATTCGTAGGTTTTAAGCTCTTCTTCGGTCAGCTGTCTTTGCTCTGTCTGCGCCTGACCTTGCATAACGCCACTATTATTCAGCACCGCCGAAGGGTCGCCTCCTAAAAACATCACTACTAACACCATAACTATCGTTCCCAGTCCACCGCCTATCATCATTCCTTTACCACCGCCCTTTCCTCTGCGGTCTTCCACATTGCCACTTCTGTCGTTTGTCCATTTCATAATTTAATAATTTTAAAAATTCTACTTTTTTATAAAATACCTAAAAACCAAATATTTCGTTTGATAATAATTCTTTTTCTGAAATTTTGCTCTTCTTCTAAAACTTTCAGGAAACTGAGCATAAAACCCAAAATGTCCCTTGAAAACTGCCCAAAGATGCGAAATTCCTTCTTTATATGCAAGATAAATGCCAGCCACCACATCTAAAACCAATCGTAATGGAATTATCCATAACAAAGCTCCAAAAGGCAGGTTTTTAACCAGCATAGAGAGATTATTTCTTATATTTAGAAAAGTTTTTCTTGGATTTTGTTTGTTTAAAGTTCCTCCGCCAACATGATAAATCGTGGATTTCCCTGTATAAAATATTTTTTTACCTAAATTTATCAGTCGCCAGCAAAGGTCTATTTCCTCCTGATGGGCAAAAAAACGCTCATCAAATCCGCCAGCCAGCCAAAAATCGCTCTTCCTTATAAAAAAACAACAGCCCGACGCCCAGAAAATATCTGTTTCGTCATCATACTGCCCTTTATCCTCCTCCAAATCATCAAAAACACGCCCTCGGCAGTAGGGATAGCCCAAATTATCTATCAAGCCGCCTCCTGCTCCTGCAAATTCAAAGTAATTTTTCCTGTCGTAAGAAAGAATTTTGGGCTGAATAGCCGCTATTTCTGGGTTTTGCTGAAATAAATCTAAAACAGGTTCCAGCCAGCCCTCTGTGACTTCCACATCGGAATTGAGCAGACAGTAGATTTCTTCCTTTACCTGTTTCAGCCCTTCATTGTAACCTCCTGCAAATCCTGAATTTTCAGTATTCTGAATCACTTTTACCGAAGGAAAATTATTCTCTAAAAACGAAACACTGTCATCCGTAGAGGCATTATCCACGACATAAATTTGTGCAGATTCAGAATATTTGAGAACTGTAGGCAGAAATTTTTCCAGCCAGCTTTTCCCATTCCAATTTAGGATTACAACAGCAATTCGTTTCATCAGAAAAAGTATTTATTCCTCATATTTTTTGATATCATTCTGATATTTCCATCTTCGGTGAGACCAGAGCCAGTTGTCTGGGCGCTCATTAATGGTTTCTTCCAGCATTTTATGGAATTTCCTCACCACTTCATATTCTTTAAACTGCTCTCCATCAGGGTAAATTCGGTGATAGCTCACTTCGTAATAGCCTCGTTTTACCTTTTTCATTTCACAATAGATAAAAGCCAAGTCCAGCCTTTGTGAAAGCTTGTCATAACCGATGAAAACAGGAGTTCTCTGATTTAAAAACTTTAATCCGTAATAAACCTCGGAGAAATGCGGCGTCTGGTCAGCCACGAACATATACGCCGAATTCCCATCAACAGGCGTTCTTAATATATGTCTGATAATCTCACGAGAGTTCAGCGCCTTATTCCCGAAACGATTTCTGATGAGTTTCACTTTTTCCTCCCAGAAGTCATTATTTACCTTTCTATAAACAGGATGGCAGTTTTCCTGCGGAATGATTTTCGCAAAAGCGTTAATCCACTCCCAGTCAAAAACATGCCCTGCCAAGATTATCACATTTTTTCTTTCGGCTTTGGC
>CAUQBR010000038.1:0-3616 GCA_963516475.1 uncultured Flavobacteriaceae bacterium | reverse complement strand
GCAAATAAATAATAAAAAAAATGCTTTCCGTTTACGAAAAGCATTCATTATCAAACAAATATTTTTTTATAAATGTGCAGAAAGTTTCTCTGCAATAACTTCTTTTGGAGAAAGTCCTACTATTTTATCAACCACTTCTCCATTTTTGAAAATAAGAAGAGTAGGGATGCTTCTGATACCATATTCCAAAGATACTTGCTGATTGTTATCAACATCTACTTTTGCAACTACGGCCTTACCTTCAAACTCGTTATGAAGCTGCTCGATAACTGGAGAAAGCATTCTACAAGGTCCACACCAAGTAGCCCAAAAGTCTACTAATACTGGTTTATCTGATTGTAATACGGATTCTTTAAATGTTCCGTCTGTAACTGTTAGTGCCATAATAAATATATTTTATATTAAACTTGATGCAAAAATACAACAATCTTTTTATTGTAAAATCTATACTAATTATTATTGATTTCTATTTTATTCTCTTGAACAATTTCATTTAGAGCAGATATCAGTTTATCTATATCTTCTTTGGAGGTCTTACTGCTAAACGAAACTCTGAGCGGGGTAGTGGTATCCATTTCTTCTTCTGTCTGGATGGACATCAGCACCATAGAAGGCTTGCTAGCGCCAGAGCTACACGCACTTCCTTGGGAAACTGCAATTCCCTTCATGTCTAGCTGTAGGCCTATCAAAGGATTCTTAAACGGCAGCGCTAGACTTAGCACCGTGTAAAGGCTTTTCTCTTTGTTGGAAGATTGTCCGTTGAATTTAATGTTAGGAAATACTTTTTTTAGTTCTGAAATAGCATAATCTTTAATCCCTTGAATATGAGTAGAATATTTTTCTAAATTATCCATTGATAATTCTAATGCTTTCCCTAAACCAACAATTCCGACCACATTTTCCGTTCCTGCTCTCAGGCTTCTTTCTTGCGTTCCTCCCACAATAAGCCCTTTCAAACCAGAGGATTTTCTTACAAAGGCAAATCCCACGCCTTTCGGGCCATGGAATTTATGCGCACTGCATGAAGCGAAATCAATAGGAATTTTTGAAAAATCTAAATCCAAATGTCCCACAGTCTGCACGGTATCAGAATGGAAAAGAGCATGATTTTGCTTACAGATTTCAGCGACTTTTTCTATATCTAATAAATTTCCGATTTCGTTATTGGCGTGCATTAAGCTTACCAAAGTCTTTTTGTCAGAAGATTTTAGGATTTTTTCAAGCTCGGCTAAATCAAAATTACCATTTTTGTCAGGGTGAAGATAGACAAGCTCCACGCCTTTGTAGTTTTTCATTTCAAGGCAGGATTCTGACACGCATTTATGCTCAAGGGCAGAAGAAATGATTCTTTCTACTCCCAGATGCTCCACGCAGGATTTGATAATCAAGTTATTAGATTCTGTTCCACAAGAAGTGAAAATAATCTCACCTGGGGTTACTCGTAGATATTCTGCTATTTTTCTTCGGACATTTTCTATCAAGGTTTTAGCCTCTTGCCCGATGCTGTGCGTAGAGGATGGATTTCCGTAATGATTTCTCATCACAGACAGCATTTCTTCTATAACCTGCTCGTTTAGAGGAGTAGTAGCTGCGTTGTCTAAATATATTTTATTCATAGATTATTGAGATTTTTTTAAATTCTACTTTTTTTGGAACTGAAAAAATGATGTAAGGTCTGGTAACTACCTGAATACTAAACTCTAAATCTGTTTCGTGTTCTTTCTCGAATTTTTCTTTTTTGATGAACAATTCCAAAGTTTCTCCATTCACTCTGTAAGCATCAAGCTTCTCAGGTGTATGGTTTCCAGACCGAAATTCGCCCAAATTATACTTTATTACTTTTCTGTTTTTTGGAAATGTTATTTTCTGATTATCAGTGTTTTCGCTGTCTATTATAAATGTTCCTTCACCCAGCATAGCTTTATCCAATTCTTCTTGGTTTTTAACCAAAGAAAAACTCGGATATAATGCGCCTCCATTTTGGTTGGAATAGAAAATATCTTTTTTTGCAGAAAAAGATATTTTAGTGTCATTTTTCACTTTTTTCTGAGAAAAACAAGATGTGAAAATACTCATAAATCCTATTAAAATAAAATGTTTCATATCAATATTTTGACAAATTTAATGAAAAAAACGATAAAAACCCTCATCTGCCCAAGAAAGCATTTCTTGGTCTCCTGAGGTGTCACCAAAAGCGATGATTTTATCAAAAGTTTCGTTTTTGATAAGTTTTTTTATTCTGTTTACTTTTTCCTGTCTGTTGCAGTTTTTGGTGCTGAATTTTCCTGTAAAAATATCATTTTCAAAGTGCGCCTGTGTGGCCACCAAATCCATTTTCCATTTTTCTGCAAATGGTTTTGCCCAGATATCCAGAGATGCTGTCACCAAAAGGCATTTGGTGGTAGTTTTGTCAATTTGATTGATGAAATCTATGGCATTTTCTCGGATAATGCTCGGGTAGTTTTCATTAAAAAATTGTAAAGATTTGGATTCTATTTCCTGCCGAGTTTTTCCTTTTAAAATAGAATTGACAAAACTTTTTTTGACCTCTCCAGCATTGGCTAATTTTAGTTTTAGCATGATGAAAAGAGGAATGTGTTTGATGAAACTAGTATAGAATTTTTTAGGTTCATAAAATTTAAGAAAAGCAAGCATAGTGTCTCTTTTCGTCAAAGTGCCATCAAAGTCAAAACAATATAATTTTTTTTGCATAATCTTACTTAAAGTAAATCATTAACACGAAAGATATAATCCAAAGTAAAACAGCCACTTGGATGTATTTATCTCTATAAAAGGTTTTGGTAGGGGATTCGGTTTTGTTATACACCAAAGTCTGCTGTAAATATCTCAAAAAAACAAAAATAACAAAAAATGTGGTGTAAAAAATATTTTGATTAAATCTGGACTGAACATCAGGAGAGAGGGTAAACATCACATAGCAAATGATTGCTAATGAACAGCTTACCGCTAATACAATGTCCGCAAACTGAATATTGTACCCATCCAGAGCTTTTCTCGTTTTTCCGTTTATTTGTGAGTTTATAAGTTCGCCTCGTCTCTTTCCAATTGCTAAAACCAAAGCCAGCAAAAATGTCAGTAAAATAGCCCACTGAGAAATCCAAATTCCTGTAATATATCCACCTGCCAAAACCCTAAAAACAAAGCCCAAAGCAATGATAGAAATATCAACTATCGCGATATGTTTCAGCCTAAAAGTATAGGCGATATTCATAATAAAATAGGCGCCAATGACAAGAGAAAAATAGAGTAGGTCTATTGAAAAAATAACCCCAACAAGGCTTGTCAAAAAAATAATCAGAAAAACTAAACCTGCAAAAACTAATTTTGCTGTCGATTTACTGATTTCTCCTGAAGCCAGTGGTCTTTTGCGTTTTTCAGGGTGTTTTTTGTCTGCTTCTATATCTGTATAATCATTGATTATGTAAATACAACTTGCCGTAAAAGAGAAAATAAAAAATGCAAATAAACTCACACTAAACAACTCCAAATGAAGAAAAGACCCTGAAAAAAATAAGGGCAGAAAGACAAAAATATTTTTAATCCATTGTTCTATTCTAAGGAGTTTTATATATTTTTTCATAAAATATAATTAATT
>CAUQBR010000037.1:0-4400 GCA_963516475.1 uncultured Flavobacteriaceae bacterium | reverse complement strand
TATGCTAAAACTAAAGAAAGATTTTATTGATACCATAGATAGTGTATATCTTATTAAGATTACAGATGATTTATACTCTATCTGTCAGCATCGAGGAAATACATTTTTTGAATTTTTTGATGTATTTTTCTCTGATTTCAATGAAGAGAGAAAGATAGACCTAAATGAAACAAAAATTTTATTCACAAAAAGCTGTGCTGCAGATAAATTTAAGGACTTTTTTGTAAAAGAGATTACTTCTGTCATACCCAATAGCAGAGCAATAGAAACCATCTATTTGCATCCATTTCATTATCTTTTGAAAGGACTACAAAATGAAGGTGATATTAATCAATATGTTTCTTTGGTTAAACTAACAAACATATACAAAAGCGTTGATTATGAAATTGTTATAGAACAACTTAATGAACAAAATAATCTTCAAGAGATTTACAAATATAACTCTTTTGGTATGGCTGGTTCAGCAGATAAAATACATGAAGAGTTGTCTAACTATGTCAAAACTGGGATTTTATGGGGGAGAGAAAAAAGTACCCTATTCCCAACAATATCAATGGAAATACTCCAAAATTATATTTTACAAAACACAAATTCATTGTAGTTTTACTCCCTTATTTTACTTATATGGACAAAGATGAATTCTTAAAAAAACTAATTGCTTTTATTGCTGATAATTCTAGTGAATTACACCCTAAAGTATTTAAAAATAAAATACGGTTTGGTATAAACAAAAGTTTCTATACAGAAATGCAGTTTGACTATTCCCAAAATTATAAGGGATTTTATTTGCAACTAGCGTCTTATAACAGGGAAGTAGGTGATTTTTTTGAGCAAGAGATGGGTAATGCTTTTTTAAAGATGCTAGAAGACGAATCAAAGGAGTTCCGTAATCTTTTTTTTGTACAAAACTCCTTCCAACTTTCACACTACTATTATGGATTCCCAATAATGACTAATGATAATACTGGGCATCTATATCCAGAGATGGGTACTACTATCTTTAATGATGTTTTAAGGAATTTACAAGCCAACCATTTTAAATTTATTCAAGCCGCAGAAGTCTTATCGCCTGATTTACTGCATTATATTAAAAAGTTTCCTTCCTGTTTTTTCAATACGGCATTGGTTGCTTTATTGATAATAGAAAGAAACCTGTTATCATTAGATGATGAAAGGGTACAAGGCTTGTTTGAATACGATAACATGGTTACCAAAAACGAATGCAAACTATTTAGTCCATTTGATTTAATTTTTGGTAAGAAAGATTACCAGCAAACTGCTAAACAACGGATTCTACAGCGAAAATAAACAACTCTGCAGTTTTCAGACCAACTAAAAAAACAATTCATGAAATTCACTGATATACAGAATAATAAACTCGTAAGCAATCTATCCGATGCGAAAATCCATTCCATCTATTTTAATTTTGATGCGGATAATTTAGAGCAGCCACAGGATTTGGTAATTTCTGTAAGTAAACTGAATGCTGATTTGGAACGGTATCAGTTAGTTTTTCATAACACGAGCAGTTTTAATATAAAAATCCAAGCTGGAGAGCAGTCTATAAACCCTCTTTGCTACTCTGGCGACAGCCTATATATCCAGTCTATTTGGTGCAAAGAGAAAACAGAAAAACATCAGCACTGGGAAATTATACTGATTGACAACGGAGGGAATATTGATATATTTGCAGAAAAGCTATTCATTCAGAAATTGGATTAAATAACCTTTTCAGATTGACAAGCAGAAGAATAGTGATTCTGCAGTTTCAAAACTCAAAAAGCAGCACAACTAAATAAGCCTATATGGAAAACACAAATACAGACAGAAAAATGTTATATGGAATAGATATGTACTTTGCCTTTCATTACCAAAAAGAAGAAGCATTAAACCTTTTTTTAGGTATTGAAAATTTAGCTAAAAAGTATTTGCAAACAAATAAGCTCAGATACTTAGCAGGTGACTATGTATCAAGGGAAATACTTATTGCCATACTAAAAAAAGATAATTTAAGTAGTAGTATTTATATAGATAGAAGTGAATGTGAAGATGAATTTCTAACTATAATTAAATTCTTTAAAGAGCAAGAAACTTTACAATTTTGCATTTTCTTTCAGAAAGAATACAGTATAAAGGCAATGGTTTCAGATATTTTTGCCTTATTTGAAAAGCAGAAATTCTTTTATGGCTATGCCTTGGAATCAGATACATTGGAGGGATTATTATCCCACAATATATGTCAATATTGGGAGGGGATTACTCCAGAAAAAGAAAATGGCTTATTTTGGAGGGGGGAGTACCATTACAAAAATGATTTATTACGATATGTATACCATTTAAATTTTATCAGCCAGCGCACTTTAAACTTAAATTTATATAATGGTGAAACTCTAAACGAATGGATTTCAAAAAACCATTATGGAACACTTACAGATATAGGCAAAGGAGCAAAAATATGGGAAGTTCCCGATGAGAAACTAAATGAAATCAATGATTTTTTAGGAGAAAGTGGAATAGTGGTTACTTGGATAAAACCCAAGCCACCCCGCAGGTTGCCTTAAAAACTTAACTGATAGCTATTCATTCAGGAATTGGATTAAATAACTTTTCAGATTGACAAAAGAAAATCATGCTAATAGGGACAATCTTTCTAATGGAAATATCATTATAAATTAGGATATTTGCTTTGGAAAGATTTATTTTTAATTAAAATACAAAAAAAATAATAATCACATTATGCTGGATAATAGTTTTAAGGAATATCTTGATGAGGAGTTTGGTAGAATAATGCCTGAACAACAGGAGAAATACCGTGAAATGTTCAAAAAGTTAGGATTTGGTGAAGTGAATCAAGACTTTGTTGAATTTTGGTGTATATACAGTGATGAAATTTATGGAGAAATCGGCTATTTGGTTGATTTAGCAATGGATTTGGAAGACTTACCAAGCAGCCAAACGGAAGCTTTAAGAGAAGATCTTGGCTTGGCTGATAATTATTTTTCATTACTACACGATGAGCTGGATGACTATATTTTGTACGATAAAAATACGGATGAAGTTTTCTTTGTGGAGGCTGATGACATTCAAAATTTTATCGAAAATAAAGAGTTCAGTAAACGCTGGGACAGCTTTGAAGGTTTTATAAAAGAATATCTGAATTATAATTCCTAAAAAGGAAAAAAACATGAAGACTATCAATTTAAATAACATCATTCAGTTTCAAATCCCTGAAAACTGGATAAGTGAGCAAGATGAAGACTTCACTCTATTCTATGAAGACTCGCCTGATTCTGCAACTTTGCGAGTGCAGACGCTTTTGTTTTCGGTACAAAATATCGAGCAAATAATACAGCAAAAACTAGCAGAATCCAGCACCATCGCATTAGAAAATGGCTTACCTTGTGCTTTTAAACGCGAACAATCTGAAGAAAATGGTGAAACATTAGAAATTGATTTTTGGGATATTACTGTTCCCATCAGTGACACCCAAATCGCTATATGCTGTTTTTCTTATACTATATTAGCAGAACAAGCTAGTCAAGAGCATTTTATCCAAGAGCGTGAGATGATAAATCATGCTATTTGCCATGCTGATTTTTTTCAAGCCAAATAAAAATCATTTAAATTAAATTGAAATGAAAATAAGTTTTTCAAATGAAATCAAAAATTTAGATAAATTTCTCATAGAACAAGGTTTCTTGGCTGTTCCTATGGATTTTCGCGGACTGCGTTCATGGGTAAAAGAATTAGACAGTGAAAATCTTGTTTATATGTATGTCTATATCAGCCAGCATAAGGAAGAAAGCCAAAGCGGACACCTAATCATTTCTCCACCGCGCTATAATGATGATGGCTGGACAGGAAATCCGTTAGCAGTTGGGATTCCATTAGCAAAAAACTGGGAATTAGGGACAGGTTTCTTTGATGATTATATCAATCGGCTTACTAATTTATTGCCCAGTGCAGGGTATTTAAAAGATGCTGTCATTAGGGAAATGAATAATCTGAGCGATATTTCCACAGAAGCACCAAAGGCAAAGTATCTTGGTATGCGGGAACTGACCAATTTAAAAGCCTTTCGTAAATTACAAGAAGAGCCAAACTTTATGGAATTATGCTCCATCAGCAAAGAAACTTGGCTGAAAAAAAAGGATATTTATCTCCTTGATGTAGAGCTGGGAAAGAAATGTTTTGAGCAGTATGGAGATGAAATTACCATGGAATATATAGAGGATTACACATCTCAGCTAAGTATGATTTTAGCGACATACAGTGCATTTAGATAAATTTAATGGTTAAATTCGCTGTTTTCAAACAAGCTTATTTGTAATTAAAAAATCAGGTCAAATGGATAAGGAAAAAGCAATTATGGAGGTTTTATATTCTAAATATGGATCTAT
>CAUQBR010000036.1:0-4871 GCA_963516475.1 uncultured Flavobacteriaceae bacterium | reverse complement strand
GTATTTTGTGTTCTCTTACCCTCCTTAGAGCTCCTTTGGCATACGCAGGTAGATATGGCGACTTGTTTTGAGATAGCGCCTTATCAAGATGATTACATTACCCACGGCGAGGTGGAGATATCACGCCTTAATAGGCAGGGCGAAATCCTCTGGCAGTTCAGTGGGAAGGATATTTTCGTTTCGCCAATAGAGCGCACGCCCTCTTTTACCCTTACGCCAGAGGGAATAGAGCTGGTGGATTTCAATTATGAAAGTTATTTCATTGATTATGATGGGAAACTTTTGTGGTAAATAGTGGTCAATTTTTGTAAATCGTTTTATTTACATTTTTTGACTTTTAATCATAAAAACACTACTTTTGGGACACGCTTAAAAAGAACAATTATGAACATTATTTTAGCATCCACTTCTACACTTTTTGGTGGAAAATATTTAGAATATTTACGAGAAGAACTTGTGAAGCTTTATCACGGAATAGATGAGGTTTTGTTTATTCCTTACGCCAGACCCAGCGGAATTTCTCACGAAGAATACACGGACAAGGCGCGCGAGTTTTTCGGAACTATTGGTATAAAAATAAAAGGAATCCACGAATTTGAAAACCCACAAGAGGGCATTGCCTCAGCAAAGGCGTATTTTACAGGCGGTGGGAATACTTTTCTTTTGGTCAAAACTCTTCATGAAAAAAATCTGATGAAGGCTCTGAAAGAAAATGTAGAAAAAGGAAAACCATATTTAGGCTGCAGTGCAGGGAGCAATATAGGCGGTCTTAACATACAGACAACCAATGATATGCCGATAGTCTATCCGCCGAGTTTTGAGGCTATGGGACTGGTGCCGTTTAATATCAATCCTCATTATCTTGACCCAAATCCTGATTTGAAACACAATGGCGAAACGAGAGATACTAGAATCAAAGAGTTTTTGACACAGAATAATATCAAAGTGGTAGGTCTTCGCGAAGGAAACTGGATTAGAAGAATAGGCGATGAAATCACGGTGCAGGGCAGCCAGCTCACACGGATTTTTGAGCAAGGAAAAGAGCCTTACGAAATAGAAACAGGAAGTGAAATAGACTAAAAAAAACAGAAAATGTCTGTAAAAGAAAAAATAGAAAATCTCCGAAAGGAACTTCATCAACACAATTATAATTATTATGTTCTTGATAATCCTACGATTTCAGATTTTGAGTTTGATGAAAAACTGAGAGAATTGCAGACCTTGGAGGCGGCAAATCCAGAATTCTACGACCCAAATTCTCCCACGGTGCGCGTGGGCGGAGAGGTTACCAAGGTTTTTCCTACGGTTTCTCATGAATTTAGAATGTACTCGCTGGATAATTCTTATAACTTTGAGGATTTGGAGGAGTGGTATAACCGAACAAAAAAAATATTAGAAACGGATGAAATAGAATTCGTGACCGAGCTGAAATACGACGGTGTTTCTATTTCTATACTTTATGAACAGGGAAAATTCGTTCAGGCGGTTACTCGTGGTGATGGATTTCAGGGCGATGAAATCACCTCTAATGTGAAAACGATAAAGGACATTCCACTTCAGTTGTATGGCGATTTTCCAGAAAAATTCTACATGCGCGGCGAGATATATCTGACACGAAAAGCCTTTGATAAAATCAATCAAGAAAGGGAGCAGGAAGGGCTGGATATCTTCATGAACCCAAGAAACACGGCCTCTGGAAGTCTGAAAATGCAGGACAGCACGGAAGTGAGTAGGAGAGGGCTTTCGGCGGTGCTGTATCAGTTTGTAGCACAGGATGTTACAGAGAAAACACACTGGGAACTGCTCCAAAAGATGAGTTCTGTGGGCTTCAAGGTTTCGCAGTATAGCAAACTCTGCAAATCATTACAGGAAGTGAAAGATTTTATCAATTTTTGGGATAAAGAGAGGCAGAATTTAGGTTTTGATATTGATGGAATTGTAATCAAAGTCAATGACCTGAAACAACAACAGATTTTGGGATATACTGCCAAGTCACCACGCTGGGCGACAGCTCATAAATTCAAGGCGGAAAAGGTGGAAACTCAGCTTTTGTCTATTGATTATCAGGTTGGTAGAACGGGAGTAATCACACCAGTTGCCAATCTGTCACCAGTGCTTTTGGCGGGAACTATTGTGAAACGGGCATCTCTTCATAATGAGGATATTATCAAGAAATTGGATTTGCACGAAAATGATTTTGTATATGTAGAAAAAGGCGGCGAAATCATCCCTAAAATAGTAGGCGTAAATACCGAAAAAAGGGAAGCAATGTCTCCACAGATTAACTATATAACACGCTGTCCAGAGTGCGATACGGAGCTGATAAAGGAAGAAAGTCAAGCGCTTCATTTCTGCCCGAATGAAATCCACTGCCCTCCGCAGGTGGTCGGTAAAATGATACATTTCGTTTCCAGAAAGGCTTTGAATATAGAAAATTTGGGTTCGGAGACTATAGAGCAGCTCTATCGTGAAGGTTTGATAAAAACGGTGGCTGATTTTTATACCTTGAAAAAAGAACAGCTCTTGCCACTGGAAAGAATGGCGGAAAAATCTGCGCAGAACATTATCGATGGGATAGAAAAATCAAAGCAAATTCCTTTTGAAAGGGTGCTTTACGGCATTGGGATAAAACACATCGGCGAGACCATTGCTAAGAAATTGGTTAAGAATTTTGGTTCGATAGAAGAACTCAGCAGGGCAACTGTGGAGGAACTCATCCAAGTGGAAGATATAGGCGATAAAATAGCCGAAAGCATCGCGGCATTCTTTTCTAATAAAGAAAACAGAAAGCTGATAGAAAGGCTCAAAGAGTATGGAATCCAGCTGGAAAGAGGTGAAATATCCACGGAGGTATTGTCAGATAATTTAGCAGGGAAAACATTTTTGTTTACAGGGAAATTATCTCTTTTTACCCGTGAACAAGCTGAAGAAATGGTCGAAAAACATGGTGGAAGAAATATCTCTGCGGTGTCCAAAAACTTGAATTATTTAGTAGTGGGAGAGAAAGCAGGAAGCAAACTCAAGAAGGCGCAGGAGCTAGGCACGATTACCATTCTGGATGAACAGGAATTTTTAAAAATGATGGAATAAAAAAAGGGACTCTATTTTAGAGTTCCTTTTTTATAGAAATATTTAGATTATTTCTTCTTTTTAGCAACTGGCTTTCTGTGGACAGTTTTTCCTTTAGCTCCTACAGATTTTTTTGCAGTAGCTTTTTTAGGAGTTGCAACATGTACATCAGATTTTGTCAATGCATCCCACTCGCTTCCTGTTACATATTTTACTTCTACTTTTCTGTCTTTTTCTCTTTCTGCATCAGAAGCAGTTACAGGCACTTCAGCGAATTCAAAGCCTACACCTTTTGATTTTAACTGGCTGTGGTCTACACCTCTTTCTTCAAGGGCTTTAACTACTGCAGCAGCTCTTTCTCTAGAAAGTCTAAGGTTAAGGGCAGCATTTCCTTTTCTATCTGTGTGTCCGATTACTAAGAATGTTCCTCCATTAGAAGATTTGATAATCTTAGCAGCGTCATCTAGTTTAGGAGCAGCCTCTGGTCTTAGAGTAGCTTTACCTAGGTTGAATAGAATATTTTTAAGAGCCGAAGTAACTTCACCTGCGATATCAGCATGAGTTTTAGGGCATCCTTGTTTTTCTGGCAATCCTGCTTCAGTAGGACATTTGTCATCTTTATCTGGAATTCCATCTCCGTCTGTATCTTTCCAAGGACATCCTTCATTTTCTACTGGACCAGGAACATCAGGACATTTGTCATCTTTGTCTAGAACTCCGTCATTATCAGTATCTCCCCAAGGGCATCCTCTGTTTTCTATCGGTCCAGGAACTGTAGGACATTCATCATGTCTGTCTAGAACTCCGTCTCCGTCTGTATCTTTGTCAGTTTCAGCAACTACAGCTTCTGCTTTTTTACCTTTGTATAGTATGAAGCCAAGTCCAGCGTAGATGTTAGCACCTTTTGACTCAGTGAATAAGATTTTCAAATCATCAGAACCTACTGACAATGGTCCTAATCTAAGAGCAAGTCCTGGTTTGAGATCTTGGCTCATAAAGTTGTAAGTCAAAGGAACAGATACATCTACCCACTTGCTTTCGAATCTAGGAACAAGCCCTACGAAACTATGGTAATAAGGGTTAGTAGAGTTAGTATTTGCTAAATTGATTAAACCATTAGCACTAACGAAAAATCTTTTTGTGATAGCATAGTCTGCATATAGATTTAGGTTAGTAGGAAGACCTTGGCTTACAGACGATGTAGTCAGAGCAGTGTTGTAACCTCTCGTTCTAAGGTAGTTAGCAGTAGAGTTTAGGTCAAAAATATCTATTTCGTTAGGGTCTATTGCAGCACCTGTACCTCTGATGCTCAGTTTACGAATATCATTGTATTTGATAGCACCGATGTCATTAACAGATGCACCGAATTTTAAGAAGTAAGGTTTGTCTCCAGATGCTTCTTTTAAAGTCAATTCAGCACCGAAATCTCCACCAAACCCTGTCGCTCCACCGAAGAAGTCTCCAAAACCATAGTCGTTTAATGATTTTTCAGGATTTAAGTTAGTATAAAGATCCCAATTAATGTTAGTAGCTGAGATAGTCGGGTTAGAAGGGTTATTGTTATAGATTAAGTTGTGCCCATTACTTTCGAATCTATTTAGTCCAGCTCCTTTGTATAGTTTTACACTTGCACCTAATGATAGTTTTAGGTCGTTGTTATCAATCACAGCATAAGCACCTTTTACTCCTAAATCAGTAAGTGCAGTAGTATTGATACCAAATCCTGTATTATCAACCAATGGAATAGTAGCAAGACCAGGGTTGTCAGTTCCTAAATTCCCGTTTAAGGCATCAAGGAAAGC
>CAUQBR010000035.1:0-4883 GCA_963516475.1 uncultured Flavobacteriaceae bacterium | reverse complement strand
AAGATAAAAATAGAGTATTTTGTATGTTCCCAGCAAGGAACTTATTTTAGAGAACAGGGAGAAATAAAAGGTGATAGTATAGTTTTTTATCAGACATTATTTTCTCCTATTAAGGGAAAGGTTGTTCGTGAGACATATTATGTTTTGTCTGATATGTCATTTGAGTGAATATGTAGTGACTATTATAAAGCGTTGCTTGATTTGAGAAGATAAATTTAAAATCTAGCCTAAATTTTATTCGATTCTTGATAGAAAAATATTTATCTTTGAAAATAAGTTTTATGTAATGGATTTTGAGATTGATAATTTGGATGGTTGGAAAGAAGTTATAAAAAGCATTCTTCCACATTTGAAGCACAATATTTTGCTGTTAAAAGGCAATTTGGGCGCAGGGAAAACCACTTTTACCAAATATCTTCTGGAGGAAATGGGAAGTGCAGATGGTGTGGATTCTCCCACTTATTCCATTGTGAATGAATATAATACACCAAAAGGAAAGGTTTTTCACTTTGACCTTTATAGAATGAAAAGCGTGGAAGAAATCCAAGACATTGGGATAGAGGAGTATATAGACAACGGATTTTTGTCCATTATAGAGTGGCCAGAGATTTATGAAGAGGAGCTCTATGACATCCCATACCACGAGATGAAAATAGAAAATACAGGAAGCACAAGGAAAGTTTCCTTTTCATCAAAAAATGATTGACAGCAATAAATAGTTTTAAAAATATCCCATGAACAGTAGTGTTTTTACTCCTTTTACCGAGAAAGAGCTGGTACCGCAAGAGGAAAGGCTGGAAGTGATAAAGAAAGGTGGAATCATGACCATAGGCGTTCCGAAAGAGTCCTCTCTGAATGAAAATAGAGTGCCGATAACTCCCGATGCTGTGCAGGTTTTGACGCAATGTGGGTATAAACTCATGATAGAATCTGATGCGGGTAAAAAGGCATTTTTCAGTGATTTGGAGTATTCTGAAGCAGGAGCTTTTATCGTGGATAAAGCTAAGGCTTTTGAGCAGGATTTGGTGCTGAAAGTAAGCGCCCCTTCTTTGGAGGAAATAGAATTATTAAAATCTAATTCGTATATAATCAGCGCGTTACAGATTAACCTTAGAGAAAAAGAGTATTTCAAAAAACTTTCTGAAAAGAAAATCAATGCCATAGCCTACGAGTTTATAGAAGATGAAAATAAAGAGCAGATGCTGGTAAAACTGATAGGCGAGATAGCAGGCGGAATGTCAGTGCTTTGCGCATCGGAGATGCTTGCCGTTTCGAAAGGGCTTATGCTGGGCGGAATTACAGGAGTGCGCCCTGTGGAAGTGGTGGTTTTGGGAGCGGATATCGTGGGAGAATATGCAGTAAGAGCAGCGATAGGGCTGGGTGCCACAGTGAGGGTTTTTGATAATTCTCTATCCAAACTTAGAAATATCCAAAATTCCATAGGCAGTCGAATTTCTACCTCGATGATAGACCCAAAGGAACTGACTAAAAGCCTCCGAAGAGCCGATGTGCTGATAGGAACTATTCCGAGAATAAATATGCCGCCTATCGTGACAGAAAAAATGGTGGCACTGATGAAACAGGGAAGCGTCATCGTAGATTTGACCATAGATACAGGGAAATGTGTGGAAACTACGGAAGTTACTGATTTTGAGAAGCCTTATGTGGAAAAACACGGAGTCCTGCATTCTGGACTACCGAATTTGACTTCCAAAATTCCAAGAACCACCAGTAAAGCCATTAGTAATTTCTTTTTGAGTTATCTCTTGAAAATCAATGAAGAAGGTGGTTTAGAAAATGTATTAAAATTAGGAAACGACTGCAGACAAGGATTTTATATGTACAAAGGCCGCCATACCAAACAGCTGGTTTGTGATAAATTTGGGCTTAAATTTAATGATATCAATCTATTGTTGTTATAAAATAAAAATCGGTCTTTTTGGAGACCGATTTTGCATTATATTTTCATAATGTCTGCTTCTTTTACTTTCAAGTGTTCATCAGAACTTTTGACATATTTATCAGTCAATTCCTGAATTTTACTTTCTGTATCTTTGATAACATCCTCTGAAACACCTTCTAATTTTTTAAGGTCTTTCATCGCTTCTTGCCTTGCGTTACGGATGGTTACTTTCGTTTGTTCAGCTTCTGCTTTGGCTTGTTTTGCTAATTCTTTTCTTCTTTCTTCCGTTAGCGGCGGTACATTTAGAATGATATTTTCACCGTTATTAGAAGGTGCAAAACCAAGGTTAGAAACGATAATCGCTTTTTCTATCGCTCCTATGGCGTTTTTGTCCCAAGGCTGGATAGAGATGGTCATGGCATCAGGGATAGAGACATTGGCAACCTGCGAAAGCGGTGTCATTGCTCCGTAATATTCCACCATTACATCTTGCACCATAGCTGTAGAAGCTCTACCAGCTCTTATTTTTTGGAAAGCGTGGTCCAAATGTTTTATCGCTGCATCCATTTCTTGTTTAGCAGATGCTATGATAAGTTCTAATTCTTCCATTGTATATTGAAAATTTGATAAATTACACATTTAGTTTACGATAGTTCCTATATCTTCTCCTTCTACTATTTTCAGGAGATTGTTTTCTTTATTCATATCAAAGACAATGATAGGGAGATTGTTTTCTTGGCTTAGAGTAAAGGCAGTCATGTCCATTACTTTAAGGTTTTTCTCAATCACTTCATTGAATGATAAGCTATTGAATTTCATAGCATTGTCGTTTTTCTCTGGGTCGCTGTCATAGATACCATCTACACGGGTTCCTTTCAGAATCACATCAGCGCCTATTTCTATGGCTCTGAGTGTAGCCGCTGTATCCGTAGTGAAATAAGGGTTTCCTGTTCCTGCTCCGAAGATGACAACTCTTCCTTTTTCCAAGTGTCTTACGGCTCTTCTTTTGATAAAAGGCTCTGCTATTTTGTCCATTTCTATGGCTGTCTGAAGTCTGGTTTTCAGACCGATGTCCTCCAAAGCTCCTTGTAGAGCCATTCCATTGATTATCGTAGCGAGCATTCCCATGTAGTCGCCCTGAACTCTATCCATTCCCTTAGCCGCTCCAGAAACTCCTCGGAAGATGTTTCCACCGCCGATTACTATGGCAACTTCGCAGCCTTTGTCCACTACTTTTTTGATTTCTTGGGAATATTCATTAAGCTTCTCAGTATCAATACCGTATTGTTTGTCTCCCATAAGGGCTTCTCCGCTTAATTTTAGTAGAATTCGTTTGTATTTCATTGTCTTATAATGTTTTAATTTTTATGGTTGATAAAGATTCAGTCTTTAAAGCATCCAAAAATTCATGCAAATATAAACAAATCAGAAAGAAAATAATAGAATATTTTGGATTATGAGATAATAAAATTTAATTTTGGCTTTATGAATAATAAAGGTTTGGTTATAGCCATTGATGGATTTTCATCCACAGGAAAAAGTTCTATTTCTAAAGTAGTAGCAGATACTTTGGGACTTATACACATCGATACAGGTGCTATGTATAGGGCGATTACGCTTTTTGGACTGAGAAATTTCAAGAACGAAAAACAAGAGATAGATTTGCGTAAACTGCTTCAGAATCTGAATGAAATTTCACTAGAATTTAGAGAAAATAGCGGAAAATTGGAAATTTATCTCAATGGAGAAAATGTAAGCAAGGAAATCCGTACTACGGAAGTCTCTGATAATGTTAGTTTTATAGCGAAGCAACCCGAAGTGAGGGAGCGTTTGGTCGTTTTACAAAGGGATATTGCAGAAAAACAAGGCGTGATTATGGATGGTAGGGACATAGGAACGGTAGTTCTGCCCAATGCAGACTATAAATTTTTCCTTACTGCAAGTGCAGATGAACGCGCGAGAAGAAGATTTTTGGAGCTGCAAAGCCTTGGTATAGAGACGACTATAGAAGAAGTGAAACAAAATCTCATAGAAAGAGACCGAATAGACAGCGAAAGAGAAATTTCTCCACTGAAACAGGCTGAAGATGCGATACTTATAGACAATACAAACCTAAATAAAGAAGAAACCATAGAATTGATTTTATCATACATTAAGAAATAATTAACAGAAAAAAATTGTTTGTTTGGTATATTTATTGTAATTTTATCGGAGTAATAGCGAAAGGCTATATTTAGAGATAAATATTAACATTTAAAAAATTTACTAAAATGTCAAGAGAAAGAAATTCAGGTATTGTGCTAGGTTTATTAGCAGGTGCTGCAATAGGTTCATTATTAGGTGTATTATTCGCTCCAGAAAAAGGAGTAGAAACTAGAAAAAGATTAAGAAGAAAAGCTGAAGATTTGAGAGATGAAGCTTTGGATCACTACGAGCATCTTTCCGAAAAAGTGAAGCATGGTGCAGAAAAAGTGGTGGCTAATGTGAAAGAAAGCTATGAGAACTATAAAAAGCATAATCAGTCTCCAAAAGACGCAGAATTTTAATAGTAAACAATTTAAAAGAGGGGATTTATAAAAAGTCCCCTTTTAGTTTTCAAAAGAGAAAGGAAGATGATAGGCTTGTTTAAAAATTATATAGAAAAAAGAATCAGTCTCTTAAAACTGGAAACGACAGAAACTTCTGTCAAAGTGCTTAGTATGGCAGTGTATATACTGCTGTTGGTTACTTTGGGAATTTGTTTTTTTGCGTTTTTCTGTCTGGGGCTGGGGCTTGTGATTGGTAATTTGCTGGGAAATTATGCTTATGGGATGCTTATCATGGCGAGCATATTTTTGGTAGGTTTGTTGGTGGTTTTTTCTCAGAAGAAAAATATCATAGAAAATCTGAAAGAGCGTTTGGTGAACATTATTTACAATGAAGAATAAGATGGGAAAAATAAAGAATTTTCAAGATTTAAAAAATCAAAAAGAAGAACTCA
>CAUQBR010000034.1:0-5509 GCA_963516475.1 uncultured Flavobacteriaceae bacterium | reverse complement strand
TTTTGTATAAAAAGAACCATATAATAAGAATATATCATTGGTAATTTTATTCATATATGGAGTAAAACTAACACCCACAGATGTTTTTGCATTAGCAAAAGGGTATTTCGCAGCATTCCAATATTGAGAATAGGTGTCTGGTGTAGTAGCCACCCCTTGGTCTGCCATACCTCCTGAACGGGCATCTGGAGCTATCCTTAAGAAAGGTGCACCTGTCAATACAGGACGAATTTTTGTAAGATTTTGAGAATAAGCATTAGCAACTACTCCCAACCCTAACATGATGATAAGTTTTTTGTTCAAATTCATATTAATGTTTTAATAATCATGCAAAAATAAAAATTTAAATTTAAAATTTATGATTTTTTTATATTTTTTAGTTAAAAAAAGTTATATTTGTATTATATAAAGTATTTGGTTATATAATAAGGTTGAGTTTATTTTAAAGTTTAAATAATTTTAAGAAAATTTTAAGATTTTATATTTTTATTTAACTTATTCAAAATGTGTGTTTTATATTGTTTTATGTATTGGTTTTTAGTTTGTGTACACAATAAAAACAAAAAATATTTGTTAAAAAGTCGTAAAGAAATTTTGATAAAAGAAATAATTTAGCGTTATTTGCACTTTGAAATTTAAAGTTTATTAAGAATACATATTATGAAAAAAATGAAATTGTTTTCATTGTCTGCTTTAGGAGCTTTAACTCTACTTACTAGTTGTGGTGGAGGGGGTTCTACTAAAAGCGGTGGAGGAACAAAAAAATTCACAAGTAAAACAGGTTGGAAACCAAATGATCAAAAAGGTTGGTTTTTCACAAGAAAGGAACAGAAACAAAAAGGATGGCCAGGAATGGTGTATGTAGGAGGTGGAACTTTTACTATGGGATTAGTAAAAGATGATGTAATGAGAGACTGGAACAACACACCTAGAAGGATGCAGGTAAGTTCATTCTTTATTGGAGAAACAGAAATAACGAACTATGAGTACCGCGAATATGTAACTTGGTTGAAGTTCGTATTTCCATCTTCTGATCCAAATTTCAAAAATATCTATTCAGGAGCGCTTCCAGATACATTAGTTTGGAATAACAAGTTGTCTCGTAATGACTATTCAGAGTCTTATTTCCGTGCGCCTGAGTATGATTATTATCCTGTTGTAGGGGTTTCTTGGACTCAAGCAACAAGATATTGTGATTGGTTGACTGACAGAGCTAATGAGAAAGCTTTGATGGATCAGGGAATTATTAAAAAAGATTTTTATACTAGTGATGCTAACAACCAAGGGGAAAATACATTTAACTTAGATAAGTTCAAGGCTAATGATCCTGAACTTCAAAGTTATGTAGATGCTAAAAAAATGGAGCAAAAACAAGGTATAAAAACTAAAAATACTAGAATTCAAGCTGCTAACAGAAATGCTGCAGCAAGTTTAGTAACTAAGTTTAGACTTCCAACTGAGGTTGAATGGGAATATGCCGCTCTTGGACTTCAGAAAAACAGAGTTTATAATACCTATTTAGGAAAAACGCCTAAAGAAGATGTATTGAGAGGAACAAGAGGAAGAAACAAAGGTCTTTATCTTGAAAACTTTAAACAAGGTAAAGGAGACTACTCCGGTGTAGGAGGATGGAATAATGATGGTTCACCTTCAACATCTGATGTGAAGAGATATCCTTCTAATGATCTAGGTATCTATGGAATGCTAGGAAATGTAGCTGAATGGACTGCAGATATCTATAGACCTATAATAGATGAAGAAGCTAATGACTTCAATTATCATAGAGGTAATATGATTAAAGATGTTGTTAAAAATCCAGATGGTACATTTAAGAAAATAGAAGGAAATACTATAGCATATGATACCCTTTATGATGGTAGATTAGTTTATAAAGGATTACCTGGACAATATGAAAGAGTTGTAAGACAAGATAACAGTAATTTCATGGATGGTGACTACATGTCTTCTATGGAATCTGGATATGGTAGAGCTCTTGAAGATAGTGCAGCTGCTAAGTTCAGTATGTATAATTCTGTAAAAAGAAGATTTATTGTAGATGGACAAGGAAGAGTAGTTCTACAAAAAGATACAAAAGACAGATCTACAAATATGTCAAATAGTATCAGAGTAGTAAAAGGAGGATCTTGGGTAGATACAGCTTATTGGTTAGATCCAGGACAAAGAAGATTTAAGGATGAAAACAAAGCTTACAAATGGATTGGTTTCCGTGTTGCACAAGATGCCAAGGATAACTCGAGTGTAAGAACAAAAAGATAAAATATATCCCTAAATAATAAGAAAACCTTTCCTAATTGGAAAGGTTTTCTTATTTTTGGATTATGGATGTTAAAGATTTTTATTTCAGTTATTTTCAAGCTGGAAAGATAAGTATAGATAGTAGAAAAATAGAGAATGGAACTATTTTCTTCGCTTTTTCAGGAGAGAATTTTGATGCTGCTATAAAAGCAGAAGATGCTATACAGAACAGAGCTGCAGCTGTAATAGTTGAGAAAAAAGAATATGAAAATATAGATAAAAATATATTCTATGCTCCTTCTACACTAGATTTTTTACAAAAATTGGCCTTATTTCATCGTAGACAATTACAAATTCCTATTATAGGGCTGACAGGAAGTAATGGAAAAACCACTACAAAAGAGTTAATTTCTTCTGTATTGGCTAGAAAATACAAAACTCAATATACTTTTGGGAATCTTAATAATCATATAGGAGTTCCTCTTACCTTGCTTTCCATAACAAAAGAACACGAAATAGCTGTCATAGAAATGGGCGCAAACCACCAAAAAGAAATAGAACTTCTCTGTTCGCTAGCAGAGCCAAATATAGGTTACATTACTAATTTTGGGAAGGCTCATTTAGAAGGTTTTGGTGGTTTTGAAGGTGTAATAAAAGGAAAATCAGAACTTTATGATTATTTAAAACAGAACAATCAAACAATATTAGTAAATGAAGCAGATGAAATTCAGAGAGAAAAAACTAAAAATTATTTGAAAAAAATCACTTTTGGTGCATATGATTCTCAGTATTATTTTGAGAAGTTTGTAGAAAATAATCTAGTTGGAGTTATTTATAAAGGACAGAAAATTCAGTCCAATCTTACGGGAGACTATAATTTTACTAATATTTGTGCAGCGGTAAGTTTAGGTTTGCATTTTGACATTGATTTTAATGAAATTAAATCAGCAATAGAAAATTATAAACCTACTAATATGCGCTCACAAGTTGTAGAGAAAAATGGGAAAACATTGGTTTTAGACACCTATAATGCTAATCCCAGTAGTATGGCTTTGTCTTTGAATAATTTTAGTCAATTTACTGGTTCTAAGACTGTTATCATAGGAGATATGCTGGAACTAGGCGAAGAGAGTATCACAGAACATCAGAAGATATGGGAACTTGCTCAGTCCTTGAATTTAGATGAAATCATAACCGTAGGCAGTATTTTTAAGCAGGTAAATCCTTCTGAAAAATCATTTAAAAACACAGATGAGCTTATAGAATATTTAAAACAAAACCCGATTAAAAATAAAAATATTCTGCTAAAAGGTTCCAGAGGAATCGCATTAGAAAAAGCAATAGAGTTTTTATAAAAATAAAGGTTATTCAAAAAGAATAACCTTTATTTTTTTATTTTCTAAACCAACTGCATTAGTAAATCAGTTTCTGTTTTTTCTACTTTTACGATGTTACTTTTCGTAAGGTTTTTGGTTGCTTTGTCCCATTTTTTACCAGATAGTTGGGATTTTTCTTTAACCTCAGAAAGCGGCATCGCTTCACCAGATTTCAAGATTTCCAAAATCAATTTTTCATCATCTCCCAGTTCTATTGCAGGCATTTTCTTCTCTGGTCTCATCTGAGGGAAAAACAACACTTCTTGGATAGACGCATTATTGGTAAGGAACATTATCAGTCTGTCCATACCTATTCCCAGACCAGCTGTTGGCGGCATTCCGTATTCCAATGCACGAAGGAAATCTTGGTCTATGAACATCGCTTCATCATCTCCTTTTTCGGAAAGTCTCATTTGTTCTTCGAATCTTTCGCGCTGGTCTATTGGGTCATTTAGCTCAGAATAAGAATTCGCAATTTCCTTGCCACAGACCATCAGCTCAAATCTTTCAGTCAAGCCTTCTTTATCTCTGTGTTTTTTAGTCAAAGGCGACATTTCTACTGGATAATCTGTGATGAAAGTAGGCTGGATAAAGTTTCCCTCGCATTTTTCTCCAAATATTTCATCTATCAGTTTTCCTTTACCCATTGTGTCATTTACATCTATACCAATAGATTTCGCGAATGTTCTAAGCTCTTCCTCGCTCTTACCAGTGATATCGTATCCTGTAAATTTCTTGATGGCATCTGTCATAGAAATTCTTTCGTAAGGAGCTTTCCAGTCTATTTCATGTTCTCCAAAAACCGCTTTGGTTGTTCCATTTACTGCTTTGGCACAATGCTCCAAAAGTCTTTCAGTGAAGTCCATCATCCAATTGTAATCCTTGTATGCTACATAGATTTCCATTCCTGTAAATTCAGGGTTATGGGTTCTATCCATGCCTTCATTACGGAAGTTTTTAGAAAACTCATATACACCATCAAAACCACCTACAATTAGCCTTTTTAAATATAATTCATTAGCAATTCTGAGGTATAAAGGGATATCCAAAGCATTGTGATGAGTGATAAATGGCCGTGCGGCAGCTCCCCCAGGGATAGACTGTAAAATAGGCGTTTCTACTTCAAAATATCCAGCATCATTAAAGAACTGACGCATTGCATTGAAAAGCTTGGTTCTCTTTACGAAAACCTCCTTTACCTCTGGATTTACTACTAAATCTACATATCTCTGGCGGTAACGAAGTTCAGGGTCGTTGAAAGCATCATGAACAACGCCGTTTTCATCTATTTTAGCAAAAGGAAGCGGTCGGAGAGTTTTAGTCAAAAGAGTGAAATTTTTCACCATTACTGTCATTTCTCCTACCTGAGTTTTGAACAATTCTCCCTCTACACCGATGATATCACCAATGTCCAAAAGGTGTTTGTACACTTCATTATAAAGTTCTTTATCATCAGTAGGGCAGATTTCATCTCTATTGAAATAAACCTGAATACGCCCAGAAGAATCCTGTAATTCCGCAAAAGAGGCCTTTCCCTGTATTCTTCGGGAAATAAGTCTTCCTGCTATTTTTACCTTTTTTCCTTCTTCAAAACCTTCTTTTATAGACTGTGCAGAGTCTGTGATAGTATATTCATCTGCTGGGAATGCATTGATTCCCATTTGGGTAAGTTTTTCTAACTTCTCTCGGCGTATGATTTCTTGTTCTGATAATGACATTTTCAATCTTATTTAATTAGACTGCAAAAATAAATAAATTTTACTTAAGAATGATATTTAATCTTAGCTATAATAACAAAAAAACCTCTTCATCAAATGAAGAGGGTGCGATCCGGACGGGACTCGAACCCGCGACCTCCGCCGTGACAGGGCGGCATT
>CAUQBR010000033.1:0-5815 GCA_963516475.1 uncultured Flavobacteriaceae bacterium | reverse complement strand
TACTCATCAGGGGCAGAAAATGATTTTTGAGCCACGGTTGCTCTTTTACAAAAATGTCTTCTGCTTTAGGGAACGCCTGCAAATGGTCGTTCAGTTCTTGGATTTCTTCTCTTGTCGTCATTGTTTTTTATATTAATTAATTTATTTTTCTTACGAATAATCAAAAGTGAATAGCACGATACGGCTTACAGGCTCGTAAAGCATAATGATAGCATCGATATGCCCCCCACACCAATTATAACTTGCGGTATCTGCAATAAAGTAAAATGGATTTCCTTGGTATGAAATTTTAATCCAGTCAGGAGAGGATTGGTTTTCATACTCTAATTTCATATCAAAAGCCTTTGGATATTCTTTGCTACTAATTGTACCTACCCAATTTCCTCCTATTATATGTCCTCCTAATATATCTAAAAATTTAGTAAAGTTAGGTTTCCCATCATATTCAGGATATTGTAAACTCACCAATGAACCGTATCTCTCGAAATTTGCTTTACTTTTTTCGTAGCCTTTCTGCATTTCTTGTAGTTCCTTTTCTTCTTCGGAATTGAAATCCCAGCCGTGAATGTCGGTTCGCTCAAAATATCCTTCCTTACCGAGAAACTCGAACTTATTATCATCAGTTAGGCGGAAAGCTAACCAGTTAGGTGCGGTATATTCATTGTGATATTCGGTGGTATTATCGCCAATATAGCCACCGTAAGGCTCAAACGGACACAGCATATACACCTTTTGTCCTGCCCAATCAGGGTTGATTTCAGCTAAATCGATACTCATCAGGGGCAGAAAATGATTTTTGAGCCACGGTTGCTCTTTTACAAAAATATTTTCTGCTTTAGGGAAGGCCTGCAAATGGTCGTTCAGTTCTTGGATTTCTTCTCTTGAGTTCATTAGGTTTAATTTAAAAATATTAAAATTTTAGTTCTCCATTTACTTTTCTTACCGCATCAGCAGAGGCATGGAATTTCTCTTTTTCATCTTCATTTAGAGATAGTTCCATTATTTTTTCTATTCCATTTCTACCAATGATACACGGCACGCCTATGCTGACATCATGCTCGCCATATTCCCCCTCCAAAAGGGCAGAACAAGGTATCATTTTCTTTTGGTCAGACAAGATAGAATGCACCAGCGAAGCCACTCCTGCCCCAGGAGCATACCACGCAGAAGTCCCCAAAAGTTTCACCAAAGTAGCCCCACCTAGTTTGGTTTCTTCCACTATGCTGTTTAGTTTTTCTTTATTCAAAAATTCTGCTACACAGATACCATTTCTAGTAGCTTTACTGATGAGAGGAAGCATCCCTGTATCCGTATGAGAGGCGATTACCATACCATCTACATCCGAAACAGGACATCCTAGAGCCTCCGCTAGACGATATCTAAATCTCGCTGTATCCAGCGCTCCTCCCATACCTATGATTCTATTTTTAGGCAGCTGGAATTTCTTATGAACAAGGTAGGACATGGTATCCACAGGATTCGTCACCACGATGATAATGGCATTAGGAGAGTATTTTAGTACATTTTCTGTAACTCCTGACACGATATCCGCATTCACGCCTATCAGTTCCTCTCTGCTCATCCCTGGCCTTCTGGGCATTCCAGATGTGATGACCACTACATTAGAATTTTCTGTTTTAGCATAATCATTAGTTACGCCTATGATACGAGTTTCAAAGCCTTCCACAGCGGACATCTGCATAAGGTCCATAGCTTTCCCTTCGGCGAAACCTTCTTTTATGTCTAATAATACCACCTCACTCGCAAAATTTCGCATTGCTATATATTCCGTGCAGCTCGCTCCCACTGCTCCTGCTCCTATTACTGTTACTTTCATTTTATTATTAAATTTAAACTCACAAAGTTAATAATTATTCATTACTCTCCTATAATTTACCTCAACCATTGAGAAAATCTATTTTAAGACAAAAATCATAAGTTTTTTGAAGAGAATTTCTTATCATTGCATGATTTTAGTTTTTACAAATTATGCAAAAAGAATTTTTAAACCATCTCAGCAGTGGTTACAAAAACCAAAAATACGACTTGGATAAACGAAAAATAGAAAAATTCATCGATTCTTTTTTTCGTTTCGTCTTCTTTTTAGAATACCAAAGGTGTAATTCTGAAGCAGAAATCCATCTCAGATTAGAAAGCTTTAAACTTGAATTTCAGCAGATTATCAACTCTGTAATAGAAGACCCCGACACAAAAGCAAAGGCTGCAAGCCGCTTTTTCGAGGCTGTTCCTCATGTTTATAACCTGCTGGAAAAAGACGCTCAGTTCATCCTTGACAATGACCCTGCTGCCACTCATATAGAGGAAGTAATGGTTTCTTACCCAGGGTTTTACGCTATTTCTATTTATAGATTCGCCCACCAGCTGCATCTACAAGGTGTGCCGCTCATCCCAAGAATCTGGACAGAGCTGGCACACAGCAAAACAGGGATAGACATCCACCCTGGTGCTACCATCGGAGAATGTTTTTTCATAGACCACGGAACAGGGATAGTAATTGGTGAAACGACTGTAATTGGCAATTTCGTTAAAATTTATCAGAATGTAACTCTCGGAGCCTTAGCGGTTTCCAAAGATATCGCCAATACGAAACGCCACCCTACGATAGAAAATAATGTAACGGTGTATGCCAACACTACTATTTTAGGCGGGAATACTATCATTCGGGAAGGTTCTACCATCGGCGGAAATGTCTGGCTTACAGAGAGTATAGAACCATACAGCTTGGTTTATTACAAAAACAAAACCATCATCCGAAGCAAAGAAAAACCAAACGAACCGATTAATTTTTCTATTTAAAAATTTGCTTTTTTAAAAAATATTATTAGATTTGCATTTATATTTATTCCAAAAAGAGATGACAATA
This sequence comes from uncultured Flavobacteriaceae bacterium, assembly GCA_963516475.1. Lineage (GTDB taxonomy): Bacteria > Bacteroidota > Bacteroidia > Flavobacteriales > Weeksellaceae > JABCPE02. Next base: position 2,931 of record CAUQBR010000033.1, on the reverse strand, counting down.
GTAAAAAACAATATGATGTGTTGCTATATCCTAACGACTTCAGTTTTTCTGATAGCGTAGCAATGCTGTATTGTTATTCGTATATAGAGGGCTGAAAGATTTCACGCCCTCTTTTTTATTTTTAATAATTTTTTAAATCAATCATATTATGAAATTCAACAATGTATTAGAAACCATCGGTAAAACGCCAGTAGTAAGGCTAAGTAAATTATTCCCAAACCATAATGTTTGGATAAAACTAGAAAGAACCAACCCTGGGGGAAGCGTGAAGGACAGAATCGCCCTTGCCATGATAGAAGCAGCGGAAAAAGAAGGGAAAATCAATAAAGACACCAAAATCATAGAGCCTACATCAGGAAACACAGGAGTAGGTCTTGCTATGGTAAGTGCTGTGAAAGGATATGATTTGACTTTGGTAATGCCAGAAAGCATGAGCGTAGAGAGAAGAAAACTAATGTCTGCTTATGGCGCAAAAATCGTCCTAACGCCAAGAGAATTAGGAATGAAAGGAGCGATCGCAAAAGCTCAAGAACTAGCTGAAAAAGAAAGTAACTCTTGGATTCCTCAGCAGTTCGAAAACACTGCCAATCCAGAAATCCACCGTAATACTACAGCTCAGGAAATTCTAAATGATTTCTCAGAAGGTGTAGATTTCCTCATCACAGGAGTTGGGACAGGAGGACATATTACAGGGATTTCAGAGATTTTAAAACAAAAATTCCCTCAGCTCAAAGCCTTTGCAGTTGAACCAGAGCAGTCTCCTGTCATCAGTGGCGGCGCACCTGGCCCACACGCTATCCAAGGAATCGGTGCTGGTTTTATCCCTGCTGTTTTAAATACAGAAATTCTAGAAGGAGCCATCCTAGTTGGGAAAGAAGAAGCGTTTAGTTTCGCACAAAGATTAGCAAAAGAAGAAGGAATTTTAGGTGGAATTTCCACAGGAGCTTCACTAGCTGCTATTGCTAAAAAATTAGGAGAAATCCCACAAAATGCTACTGTTCTGACCATCAACTATGACACAGGAGAAAGATACTGGTCTGTGGATGGACTTTTCGAAGAGAATATAATTTCAGAATAAATTTAGTAAAACCTTTCCTGTTGGAAAGGTTTTTGTTGTCTAAGGGCTAAGATATATGTATATTTACCAAAATTTATTAAAAATGAGAATTATTGTTAATTTGATTATCACCGCTGCAGTTGCCTATTTTCTACCAAAGGTGCTTAGCGGAGTGCATTTCTTAGACTTCAGTTCGGCTGTGATTTTTGCAGTAGTTTTGGGATTGCTGAATATTTTCCTAAAACCTATCCTGAATATCATTAGTTTTCCTGTATCACTGATTACTTTTGGGCTTTTTTCACTGGTTGTGAATGCTATCGTGGTTTCTGTGGCGGATTATTTCGTGGATGGAATGGTAATCGATGGATTTGGCTGGACTCTGGCTTTCAGTGTTTGTTTATCTATTCTGACCTCTATTTTGTCAGTAGATGAAGATTAGAATCTGCCAATATTTTTTAAGAAAAACATTATCTTTGCCAATTATTTAACAAGAATATGGAAGAAGAAAAAAAACCACTCAATTTCATTGAGCAAATTATAGAAGAAGATTTGGCTAATGGACTTAGCAGAGACAAAATTCGTTTTCGTTTTCCGCCAGAGCCCAACGGCTATCTGCACATAGGACACACCAAAGCGATATGCATCAACTTCGGTTTGGGCGAAAAATACAATGCTCCTGTGAACCTTCGTTTCGATGATACCAACCCTGAAAAAGAAGAACAAGAGTTCGTAGATTCTATCAAGAAAGATGTGGCTTGGCTCGGCTTCAAATGGGATAAAGAACTCTATGCATCAGACTATTTTCAGCAGCTCTATGACTGGGCAGTGCAGATGATAAAAGATGGCAAGGCATACATAGATGAGCAGTCTTCAGAAGTCATCACGGAACAAAGAAAAAATCCTGCAGAACCTGGGATAGAATCTCCATTCCGAAACAGACCAGTAGAGGAATCACTAAATCTATTCGAGCGAATGAAAAATGGCGAGTTCGAAGAAGGAACGATGTCTCTTCGTGCCAAAATAGATATGACTTCGCCTAATATGAACATGCGTGACCCTGTGATGTATAGAATCCTAAAAAGACCACACCACAGAACTGGTACTACTTGGAAAATTTATCCTATGTACGACTGGGCTCATGGAGAGAGTGACTACATAGAGCAGATTTCGCATTCTCTTTGTTCATTGGAATTTGAGAACCACAGACCGCTTTACGACTGGTATCTTGACCAAGTCTATACAGAAGGAACTATCAGAAACAAACAGCGAGAGTTTGCCCGAATGAATGTAACCTACATGATTACTTCTAAAAGAAAACTCCAAAGGCTCGTTGCCGAAGGTGTGGTTACAGGCTGGGACGACCCAAGAATGCCTACCGTTTCTGGGCTTAGAAGAAAAGGCTACACGCCTGCGGCTATCCGAAATTTCATTGAAAAAGTAGGTGTAGCAAAAAGAGAAAACTTAATCGACATTCAGCTTTTGGAATTCTGTGTAAGAGAGGATTTGAACAAAACTGCCAAGAGAATGATGGTGGTGATGAATCCCGTAAAACTGATTATAGAAAACTACCCAGAGGGCAAAGAAGAATGGCTGAAAACGGAAAACAACCCAGAAGATGAAAACGCTGGAATGAGAAAAGTTCCTTTCTCACGAGAGCTGTATATAGAGAGAGAAGACTTCAAAGAGGAAGCGGACAAGAAGTTTTTCCGTCTGAAACTCGGTGGTGAGGTGAGACTGAAATCTGCCTACATCATCAAAGCTGAAAGAGTAGAAAAAGATGAAAACGGCGAGATTACGACTATCTACGCCACCTATGATGAAAAATCTAAATCTGGAAGCGGAACGGAAGAAAGCCTAAGAAAAGTAAAAGGAAC
>CAUQBR010000032.1:0-6709 GCA_963516475.1 uncultured Flavobacteriaceae bacterium | reverse complement strand
ATGTGGCGCTTCCTGTTTTTATTTCAGAAAATATTTCGGATTTTTATTATCAAAAAAGCCCTGAAAAGCGCGCCGAAATCATCAAAAAAAGTAAAGTGGACGGAGTCGGAATAGAGGACAATGCGATGTTTTCCCAGCTGATAAGTTCTACTTTTATCAAATATAATTTCTACAATAATTATATTCATATTTTAGACAAAAACTTCATCTCGCCACTGAATGATAATTTTACTTCAAACTATGATTTTGAGCTGGTGGACAGAGATTTTCAAGTGAATGAAAATGGATATTATAAAATCAACTTTAAACCTAAAAGAGCCTCTGACTTGGCTTTTGAAGGAACTTTATTGATTTCGCACAGCAACTATTCGCTTTTCAGAATTACAGCGAAAATAGGTTCTGCGGCGAATCTGAACTTTATTAACAACATTGTAGTAGACCAAGAGCTTGAAGAAGTGGGTGATTCTGAAATACACATGCCTGTAAAGTCGCTCGTTACGCTGGAAACCGCGAAACTGGGCAAAAACGGAATGGCTGGGATTTTAAAATATCATGTTTCGAGCAAAAAAATAAAAATCAACCAAGATTTTGACCCAAAAATATTCAGCAAGCCCATCACTGTCCTACCTAATGCAAACGACAAAGACGAGCAATATTGGGAAAAGAACAGACACGAACCGATAACAGAAAGAGAACAAAAAGTCTATGCAATGATAGACGAAGTCAAAAATCTCCCTTCGGTGAAATCTTACATAGATGTTTTGGAAATTATCCTAAGAGGCTATTATGAGGCAGGAAAAGTTGATTTAGGACCGATACTCTACACAGCTGGATATAACGATATAGAAGGATTCAGGCTGAGAGCAGGATTTAGAACCAATCATAAATTCAGCAAAAAATGGATTTTCAGCGGATATTTATCTTATGGATTTAAGGATAGGGAGTTCAAATACGGCGGTGGTATAGATTACATTATTTCACGAGACCCATGGACACAGGTGGGAATTGCTGCCCTGCATGATTTAGATCAAGTGGCGCTGCAGTATGGTAATTTTTTACTTAAGAAAAATGCGATTTTTGATGCGTTTTCTAAAAATGGTGACATGCTGATAAGAAAACCTTTCTGGAAGAATAATTATGAAATTTATTTTCAGAGGGATTTTGTAAACTCTATTACTCAGAGGTTTACTTTTAGACATTCTACCTTTAACCCATTGTTTGATTTAGCTTATACCAACTACACGGACGAGCATGGGAATGTTTTTAATAATTTCAAAACCACTGAAATGATTTCTGAAACTCAGTGGAAAATGGGAAGAAAAACCATTCAATCCGAGAAAAACAAGCAGGTAATAGTAGATAATAATTTTACTCCTACAGTTACTTTCAGGCTTACTCATGCCTTTAAGGGAATCATGGGAAGTAATTTTGAATACAATAAAATTTATCTAAATGTCCAGCAAAAAATCCCTATGGGAATTTTAGGACAGGGGAACTATTCCCTCACGGCGGGGATTATCCCAGACCGAGTTCCTTTTCCTCTTTTGGAAAACCATTTAGGAAATGAGTTTGTTTTTTACAACAGAAATTCATTTAACATGATGCGTTTCTTTGAATTTACAAGCAACAGATTTGTTTCCCTACAATACACCCAATATTTGGAAGGCCTGATTACCAACAGGTTACCTTTGATCAAAAAATTAAATTGGAGAAATCACCTGACTTTCAATTATCTTATAGGAGATTTGGAGGAAAGATTCAACGCAAATGGAGCATTAAACGGTCTAAACGGAAAGCCATACATAGAAATCGGCTATGGTTTTTCTAATATTTTTAGATTTTTACGGGTAGATTTTGTGCATAGACTTACTCATTTGCACAATACCAGTTCCGTTTTTGAAACTAATCCGCCTAAATTCAGCATAAAAGTTTCGGCTCAAATAAGATTATAATTTAGAAAAATGCAAAAATATCTTGAACTTAATATAAAAATAGAACCACTCCAGCCATGGAACGAAATCCTGATGGCGGAGCTGATAAACATTGGTTTTGACAGCTTTACTGAAGAAAATGACGGCATTCTGGCGTATGTTCCAGAGGATTCTTTCAGCGAAGATGAACTAAAAAATCTTTGGCTGCTGAGCCATGATGAGGTTAAAATTTCCTACACCATTCAGGAAATGCCGAATATCAACTGGAATGAGGAATGGGAAAAGAATTTTTCGCCCATAAATGTGGAAAACAAAGTGCTTATCCGTGCAGAATTTCACGAAAGCCAAAACACACCGTATGAAATCATCATTCAGCCCAAAATGTCCTTCGGTACAGGGCATCATGCCACTACTTACCTGATGATTCAGCAGATGCTGGATATGGATTTTAGTGGCAAAAAAGTGCTGGATATTGGCTGTGGAACTTCTATTTTGGCGATTTTTTCAAAGCTGAAAGGCGCAGAGGATGTTTTAGCCATTGACATCGATGAATGGGCTGTGGAAAACTCCAAAGAAAATGCAGAAAGAAACCAGATGAATTTTCGAATAGAACAAGGAACAGCAGAGAATCTGGGCAAAGAAAATTTTGATATTATTTTAGCGAATATCAACCGAAATATTTTGATTTCAGACATTCCTACTTATGTTTCGGTTTTAAACAATGGTGGAAAACTCCTGCTTTCAGGGCTTTGTTTCTTTGATGTCAATGATATTTTGGAAGTCTGCACAAAGCATGATTTAGTTCTGAAAAACCAAGTCCAAAGAGAAGAATGGGTAAGTCTTCTTTTAGAAAAACCTTAATCCAAATAAAATGCAAACAATCTTATTACCAATATTTTACCTCCCTCCTATTTCTTGGTTTTCTGAGTTTTGTAATTCGGAAAATCAGATTATTCTGGAGCAAGAGGAACATTTCCCAAAGCAGACTTACCGAAATAGAGCCTGTATTTTTGGGGCAAATGGAAAATTGCCTTTAATCATACCAATAAATCACAATGGGAAAAGAGCTTTCCGAGATATAGAAATATCATACTCCGAAAGATGGCAGGCACTCCACTGGAAATCAATAAAAACGGCTTATCAGTCTTCTCCTTATTTTGAATTTTATGAAGACCAGCTGAACAAAATTTATGAAAATCAACCCAAATTTTTAATTGATTTTAATCTAAAAAATCTGGAAATTATCCAAAAATTATTGAAAACAGACCAAAGTTTTTCATTAACCGAAGAATACATCAAAACACCTTCTGCAAAGGATTTTAGGGAAAGTTTTTCAGCAAAAATAGAAACTGCCTTCCAGCAGGAGGAATATTATCAAACTTTTTCTGATAAACTGGGCTTTATCAAAGACCTTTCCATTGTAGATTTGCTCTGCAACCTCGGTCCAGAGGCTGCTTCTTACCTTAAAAATCATAAAAATGAATAAGAAAATTATTTTTCCGCTGGTTTTCTTGGGACAGCTGTTCGCTGCACAGAGTTTTAAAATCATTCCTTTGGGCGTTTTTGGCGGAATAGATGAAAGCAATCTTTCTTCTTATCTCATCTCTGAGCCGAGCAAAGAGTCCTATCTGGCTCTGGATGCAGGAACTATCCATACAGGGCTGAAAGTTTATTTACAAAAAAACAGGAAAAAAGAAAGTCCAGAGCAATTTTTAAAAGATAAAATCAAGGGATATTTCATCTCACATCCGCATTTTGACCACAGCTCGGGGCTGGTTATCAACTCGCCCGAAGATTCTAAAAAGAATATTTATGCAGCGGATTTTGTGATAGAAGCCCTCAAAAAACATCATTTTTCTTGGGAAGCTTGGGCTAATTTTACCAATGAAGGCGAAAAACCTATTTTAGGAAAATACACTTACAAAAAGCTGAACACAGATGAATGGATGAGCGTAGAAAACACTGATTTACAGCTAAAAATGTATTATCTAAGCCACACAGGGAAAAATCTAAGCTCTGCGGCGCTTATAAAAAATACTGAAAATCAATACTTTGTATATCTCGGTGATACGGGCGCAGATAGAATTGAAGGAACGGAGCAGCTTGCCGATTTATGGAAAGCCATCGCACCGATTATCAAAGAAAAAAGACTGAAGGGCATCGCCATAGAATGTTCTTACAGCAACGAACAACCTGAAAATCAACTGTATGGACATCTCACTCCTCACCTATTGACCGAGGAAATGGAGAACTTGGAGAAACTTGTTGGCGAAGAAGGGCTGAAAGGTTTAAATCTCATTATTACCCACATCAAACCTAAGAAAAACATTCATCAAAAAGTTAAAAGTGAGTTAAATATTTTGTATAAAAAGGGGATAAAAATTATCTTTGCTGAACAAGGAAAAATAATTAATTTATAAATAACAAATTTACAATGAAAAAAGTACTCATTGCAGCGGCGTTTTTAGCGTCTTTTAGTTTTGCTTTTGCACAAGACAAAATGCAAAATAATGATTTGAAAACTTGGTATCACAAAGATTTTTCAACTACCAATGTTTATGGTGTTAATACCAACAATGCTTACAAGTTCTTAGAATCCAAAGGATTAAAGCCAAGAACTATTGTAGTAGGTGTTTTGGACAGCGGTGTGGAAGTAGACCACCCAGGGTTGATTAACAACATGTGGAAAAACCCAAATGAAATCCCAAACAACGGTATAGATGATGATAAAAACGGATATGTAGATGATATCTACGGATGGAACTTCATCGGTGGAAAAACAGCTGATGTAGATGCTGATAACCTAGAAGTAACTAGAATGGTTAAAAAATATCAGCCGATATTTGAAGGGACTGATTCTGCTAAAAACAGAGCAAATCAGGCAAAAATGCCAGAAGAATATGCTATGTACCAAAAATCTAAAAAACTATTTGATGAAAAAGGTTCAGAAGCTAAACAATATTATCAGTATTTTTCTGGGTTTAACAACGCTATCCCAAGTATTGTAAAAACTCTAAATGGAAAAACTTTAACTAAAGCTAATTTAGCAGCTATAAAACCTGCTTCTCAAGAAGACAGCAGAAACTTGCAGATTTTAAATTCTCTTGTTCAAGAGGCTGAAAATGTAGGAAAAACTCCAAAAGAAGTTGAAGAATTATTGAAAAAAGAGGTTGAAGGTGCTCTAAAACACTACGAATCTCAGGCTACAAAACATTACAACCTTGATTTTGATCCAAGAAAAGAAATCGTAGGAGATAATTATGACAATTATAACGAAAAACACTATGGAAACAACCATTATGAAGGACCTGATGCATCTCATGGAACGCATGTTTCTGGAATCATCGCAGGACTTCCTCACGGAAATGAAGTTCAGTATGGTGTAGCTCACAAAGTGGCTAAAATCATGACTGTAAGAGCCGTTCCAGATGGAGATGAAAGAGATAAAGATGTTGCTAATGCTATCAGATACGCAGTAGATAACGGAGCTAAAATCCTTAACATGAGTTTTGGTAAAGCTGTATCTCCAGGGAAAAAACATGTTTGGGAGGCTATGAAATATGCAGAGAAAAAAGGTGTTCTTCTGGTAAAAGCAGCAGGAAATGAAAATCAAAACATCGGAGAAAATGAGTATTTTCCTACTAATTTCATGAAGCAGTCAGACGAAAAACCATTCGTTAGCAATATGATAGTGGTAGGTGCTAGTACAAACAACAACCAAAACCTAAGAGCTAGATTCTCTAACTACAATGGTAAAATGGTAGATGTTTTCGCACCAGGGCAAGAAATCTACTCTACTGTTCCAGATGCTAAATACGAATACCTACAAGGAACTTCTATGGCATCTCCAGTGGTAGCAGGTGCGGCAGCTGTGCTTTGGGCATACATGCCAAGCCTTACTCCTCAGCAGATAAAAGAAGCATTAGTAAAAACTGTAAATAAATCTACTGTAAATGCAAATGTAGATTCTAGTGCAAACTTTGACCAAATTTCAGTTGCAGGCGGAATAATAGACCTTTACAAGGCGGCTCAATATGCTTATGACAATTTTTACAACAAAAAAGGTGTGAAAGCAAACAAAAAAGCAGCTAAGTCAAAATAATATTAAATAGAAAAACGCTTCCTAAATTAGGAAGCGTTTTTAATTTTAAATAAAACACTACCATTTCAGTGGTGTTATTTTGTTTTCTAATTAACTGGAACTGAATAGAACCAGTTTTCATACCAAGTTGTTCCATATACCTGGCTTGCAGATGTGTTATATTCAAAGGCACTTCTGATAATATTAGGAACATCACTCTGTAAATTCAAATACAATGTCTGATAAGAATTTGTATTATTATTATAAATAAAATTCCCTACTAATTCATAATCATGCTCTAAATACGGATGGAACATTGTGTAAACAGGTTTTTCATTAGTAAATCCATTATTTGTTCCTACATCTTTCAGTCCCACATAGACTCTCGTATAAGCTTTTGTAGGGTTAGGTACTTGAGAACTCAATATGTGAAGCTTTACAAAAACCATGTTTGTCCCTGGTTTCACGACCACGGTAGCGATTTTATTCCATCGTGAATTTCCTAATCCCACTCCTGCATTCCATGTAAATCTTCCTACAGCAGGGGCTCCTTTAAATAATTCTACATCTTTCCAAGTTCCTACACCATTAGCATCACTGGTAAGTACTTTTCCAGCAGCTTGGTTAGTATCTACTATTTTGATAGCAGTAGGTCCATTAGCCTCTATATGTAGTTTAGCATCAGGTTTGTATGTTC
>CAUQBR010000031.1:0-7110 GCA_963516475.1 uncultured Flavobacteriaceae bacterium | reverse complement strand
CAGAACTATATATTCTCATAGGAATTTCTTTTCCTTTGAAATCATTTTCATTAGCCTCATTGATATACAACCAATATGAATTAATCAAATTCTCATCCACACCTCCATTTTTACCTTCTTCAAAAGTACCAATAACAGTTTTGCTATTAGCTGTTACTTGGGTAGTAAGTTTAGTAGGTTGCCCAGAGATACCATTAGCATGTACTACATAATATGTTCTACCAAGTTCTTTACCATCAGTATCTAGTGCAATCACTCCTAACTGCTTAACAGTAGAGTTAGATAATCTTGCATTAGCTATTTTTGTTGTAGAGTTTGTGTTTAATTCAGATAATTCAGAAAGGAGCAAATCTCCATTCGAAGATTTAGATTGTACTGTAACTCCGTCATTGTATGTAGGAATAGCACTTGAACTAGCTGAGTAAGCAAATTTTCTCAATTTACCAAAATCTAAAGGTGTGGTACCAGCAGATAATTTCACTACAAAAGTACCCATAGGTCTTACCATTGGTCTCTTAACATCTCCTACTGCAATTCCTCCAGTATAGGAAATATATACACCAGAAGCATCCCCACTAGTTTTTACAGCAGTACCAGGTTCTATACGAACTCCTTTTAATGTACTTATAAGTGTTCCTAAATATTTAAGATTCAAATTTGTTAAATAAGGATTTCCAAATTGGTAGATATTTTTACCATAATTACCAGTCCATGGACTGCTGGTATACTCCCAGTTATCTCCCAAATAAGAGTTATACCTTTCATTAAAATAGTTTGTATATTTTCCTCCAGGACCAAAATCTACATTCTGACCTGCCCCAGTCAATGTTCCTGTAATAGTTCCAGCAAAAGGAACCCCTTTTATTGTGAACACCTTTGTAGAAAGACTGTTAATATTTCCTCCAGAGAAAGCATTGAAATTTCTAGAACCTATAGCGTAATAACTAGTAGCTCCATTATTCTCAACAGGATTTCTACTTGCTAATAAAATATCAGTAGTATTGTTAGATGGACCAAAGTGGTCAAATCTTACTCTTTCATTATTCCACACTAATATCCCTGTTCTATTCCATCTGTTTCCACTTAGATTAGCACTTAATTCTGTAGATAACTCGGAGAAATTTTTCTTATAGAAAGGAATTGCCATCTGCTGATAAGCTCCATGAGCATTATCCTTGTATTCTTTATCTACAATCCCTGTAACTTCATTTTGAGTAGTTCCATTGATGTAGAGTTGTCCATATTTTATTACATCTCCTCCATTAACTATATCACCATTTGTGATACCAGGCTTAGTCCATAGACGAAGAATGAAGTTCCCACCTGTTGTTTTTGGAGTATTGTTTGTAGCAGAAGTGACAGTTTTAAAACCACCACCATCAATCATTACATTACCAAAATTATCTATCACACCACCAGCAACAGTCTTTACTTCTCCACCACTATAGATAAGTGCATCTTCTTTTATATGAAAACTCGCTTGGTCTTGAACACCTAATAATGACTGCGCATTTGCTGAAAAAGCAAGAGACAATAAGCCTAAAGTAAATATTTTTCTTTTCATATCTATTAAAATTTGTATTTTTTACACACTAACTTCAATCGGCAAAGTTATAAAAAAAATGTTAAAAACAAAAAAATATTTGAATTTTAAAGTGTTAAAATTTATATTTCACCATGAAACCTACTCTTTCCATTCTTTATCTTTGATTGTTTTTAGGAGGGTTTGGAATTCATCAGCGAGGTAGAACTGAGTACCTATGGCATCAAAAATTGCATCTTGGGTAAGCACCCACTGAGGAACTTCATCGGGGATTTTGCCATCATTACTGTCGAAATAGTCTTCGCGCCATTGTTTACTGTCGTAGTACGCCACGAGTCTGTCATAATCTGGCTGAACAGCTTTCCATTCTTCTAGTACTTCTTCAGCTTTGGTAAGAATGGTCTCTATTTTTATTAAAATTTCGTTCATCTCGCGGATGTTTTCATATCGCTCTTTCATTTTGGAAATATTTTAAAACTACCCTTTAATATTTCTATTCAAATATAAGAAATTATGTGATAATAAAGATAATAATATAGAATAAAATAGGAACAAATATCAGTGATAAGCCTTTTTCTGTCTTGAAAATTTTTTCATAATATTTTCCCACAAGCAGATTTAACACAAATATAGCAAAGTAAGCCAAAGTTTGATAAAAATCCATAATTTCCACAAAGAGATGATAGCGACTTACAGAATTTCCTTCGGTGGCAACTCCTATAATCTTAGGTTCGCTGGAAAAACTTATCTTGTAAACAATATCATCTTCTAGTTCATAATAAGTGATTTTGTCCCTGAACTTTATTTCAGGCAAGTCGATGAAGGAGAATTTCTTTACCCTGAGATAAATGTCCGCTTTACCTTCTCTGCTGGGCTCTTTCATTTGCTTTACTTCTTGTTCTGAAGCCAGATAAATATCCAGATTTCTCTTTTTCCTTCCCCAATAACAACATCCCTTCACCCAACTAGTTTTCTTGGGTAGAGAATCTATGTTGTCCAGCACATCAAAGGTTTTATAAAGAATAAAAAGATTGGGCAGGCAGAAAATAATGGCGATAAGATAAGGTAGTAGTTTTTTCATTGATTTTCCAAAGATAAAATTTCTTTATGTAAAATATTTAAAAACAAATCTTTATCTGATGTAGAGAGTGATTTTGTCTCTAAAGAAAGACCATAATCCAAATCCCATTTTATTTTCATGGTTTTTTCCATGAAATTGAAATAAAAAATGTCCGCTTCAGGCGCCATTATGTATTCTAAAAAGGTAAATTCTTGTAGATTTTTGAGGTGTTCCATCAGTTTTAGAAATGTTTCATGAGTAATGTTGTCCAGTGGTTTATTCATACTTTCTTTTTCCAAATTTTGAATACCATATCAAACTGCGCCGAGGTAATTCTATGGTAAAATTTAACTTGATATATTTGATTTCTTATTTTGTTTTTTAGGTTAAATAATTTGTTTTCAAAATCAGAGACAAAGATAGTGATTAGTAATTAACTACCTTCTTCTGTCATTATGTATTGAGCATTAAAAATTAATCCTTACATTTGTGCTCTATGAAGAAGTTTTTATCCTTAATCCTAAGTAGCATCTTGCTGCTAAGTGCTTGTAATAGAGCCAGTACAGAAGAGCAAACATCCTCTATTAGTAAAGAACCTCCTTATCTTACAGGAACTTTTGTCCAGCTTTTTGGTAAAAATGATTGGACAACTGCTCAATGGGAAATGTTTTTTTCTGAACTTAAAGAGTTAAAAATCAATACAGTAATCGTACAATATACTGCTTTCAAGAATGCATATAACGATATTACTTGGTTTGATTCAGCTAATACTTTTACTTCTCAAAAGAGCCGTCATACCTTGTCACGACTCTTTGAGGCTGCACAAAAACAAGGAATAGAAGTACATATAGGGCTTCACTTTGATGAGATTTATTGGCAAAACCAAACAAATAGAGCTTGGCTTCAGCTTAATGCTCAGCGATGTATAGAATTGGCTAAAGAAATTAATTCAAGGTTTGGAAATCATCCAGCTTTCAAAGGGTGGTACATACCTCACGAACCAGAGCCTTATGCCTATGGCTCTGATGAAAAAATAGCGCTTTTTAGGGATGTGTTTGTAAATCCTATTGCTGATGCACTTCACAGTTGGGGAGGGAAGCCTGTTTCTATTGCGGCATTTTGGAATAGTAAACTTACCACTCCTAACCAATTACAGCATTTTATGGCAGAACTTGGAAAAAGCCAACTGCAAATCATTATGTTACAAGATGGGGTAGGAGCAAAGCATGTAACGCTTGATCAGTTGAATACTTATTATCAAAGTGCTCAAAAAGGACTTTTTGAGGAAAACAAAAACTACAAAGGAGCTTTCTGGACAGATTTGGAAACCTTTTATTCACCTACGGGAGAATATCCTTTTACTCCTGCAACCTTCGATAGGGTAAAACAACAGCTCGCTATAGAAACAGCGCTGCCAAAGATAAGTAAGGCCGTTTCCTTCCAATATTATGACGATATGAGCACGCTGAGCCCACACAAGGCGCAGGCACAAGCACTCAGAGAAGCGTACAAAAAGTGGTTAAATCAAAAATAAAATTCTTATAGAATAAAAATCCTAAGCAATGGAAGAAAAAATTATATTTTTTTCTTCCATTGTTTGCCATAGATAGCATAGCAAATCTGTTCTTCGTAGAATTTATAAAAGTTGTAGGTTTCTTCTTTAGAAGCAAAAAAGGCTTCTTTTTCTTTGAGAAAATTGATTAAAAGCTGTTTTTTCTCTGGATTTTCCATTTCTTTTGCTAAATTCTTGAACACCATATCAAACTGCGCAGAGGTAATCCCTTGACAGATAATCGGTAAGGATTTTTCATTCACTCCATAGCGCTCAATCAGGGCGGTTATGAAGTATTTATGCACCATCTGATGCTCATCATCCAAAAGCTCAAAATACCTGCTTACCAGTGGGAAATATTCTTCTCCAATCAGGCCTAAACCAAAGACTGCATAACTGCCAGGCATACCGCTTTTTTCTTCATCTTCTGCATCAGTATAGTATTGGGATTCTTTCATAGCTGCCTCAGCATAAGCTATCAATTTAGGACGCAAATCCCCGTATTGTAGGGCTTGAGCAAAGAAACGATGAGTAGATGATTTAGCAATGCCTTTGATATCCAAAAACTGCTTAGGCGCTTTGGAACTGAGTTTAATTTGATAACTTTTTGGGAAGTTGGTTTTCAAAAGAGCGATGATGAAATCGAGCGCTTTATCATAAGCTGCGGCTGACTCTTGCTTGATTTTTACATTGATTGTAGCCAATACATCGTTGGCATTGCATTCTATATCATCATCCTTGTAGTGAATGATGTTTTCAGGCAGGTTTCCTGTACCTTTTTTTAGATACATAGCCGCTTTTTCAGAACCTAATTCCTTGGCTGCACGCTCCAAATCCTCACAAGCAAACCTTACATCCCAGTTGTATCGTTGGTGTTTAATGTTCCAAAGGGCTTGTTGTACAAATAGATTTAGTTTAGCTTGGTCTACATTTTTTACTTCCAAATCTTTTTTGAGCGTATATTCTTTTGACCAATCTTCTCCTTTAACATTATAATACAAAGGCATAAAGACAGCTTCTTTCCACTCATTGGTGTGGTAGTGCAACCCAAACCGATATTCTTCCATTGTCTTTTTCCATTTAGGGTCTATGAGCGAAAAGCCTTTTTCTAGGATTTCAATCACCTTGTCTTCACTATAGCCATTGAGCTCAAAATCAAAGAGTTTGTCAAAGAAACTATGGATTTCTTTTTCTTTCATTTTGTCGGTAGCATCATAGATAACTTTTTGTACATAAGTATCCAAACGCTGTTTAAGTTCAGCTTTGCGCTCAGGGTTTTCTAGGTGCAGTTTTTTTTGAATGTGGCGTCCTAGCCCAAACTGAAATTCAAACACTAAGGTAAGTTTGTATTCAAAACGATAATAAAAATCAGGATTAAAGAACATTTGGGTAAGTTGTTCTTCCAAAGCGGGAATGATGGTGTTTTCCACCGTTTCCTGAGGAATTTCGTGAAATCCAGCGATGGTGGTGTATTCCGATGTATATTCGTAATCACTATTATAAAACTCTATTTTATCCCTTAATTGTTTGATTTTGAAATAATTAGTAATTCCCTCCCAAAGTTCATTTCTTCCATAGGGTTTTTTGGGTAAGTCTAGCTCGTTAAAGGCATCTTCTATCCCAGTTAAGATTTCTTTTATAATGCTGTCTGTGTTCATTAGATATTAATTATTATTGAAAACTTTCCCTTCCCCAGAAGTAAGGAGGGTCTATTTGCAAGGCTCTCAAGTAAGTATAGCCCTGTCCCCTATGATGACTTTCATTCTCAATAAAGTACAGTATCCATTGAACAAAGCTAAAGGTCATTTGATAGATAGTCAGAGGTTGGGTAAAATCTCCCACTTCTTTCCATTCACGATCGAGAATTTCTGTCGCTCTATCCCATAAAGCTAATACTTCAGCTTTGGTGGTAGGAAAATTTCCTTCCAAGAAAAGCGTATGTTTCTCTTGAAATTTTTCTTTAAAAAGATAGTCCATAACTCTTAGAAACTCCTCTACCATTCCTGAAAAAGGGCGCAAATTTGCTATGCTAAATTCAAAAAGGTCTTTCTCAGGGAAAGCCTCAATGACCTTTCGGGTAAGAGTTCGCGCATCTTTGAAATTAGTCAGTAGCACCTCTGGTGTAAGTAATTCTTTCATTTTTTTTAATTTATATTTTTAATAACCGAAAATCTTTTTATTTTTTCAGCAAATGCACATTTTGATAAAGCTTTCTAATCTCATCCCTTACTTCCATCAGTGCAAAACCTAAAAGGTTTTGACCACGCCACGAGGCGATGTTATGTGCTTTCTCATTGTCTTTGCCTAAGCCTATCCCCCAAATGGTATCCACTGGGCTGGCTTCTACCAGTATTTTATCACCGGTAGAGAGCAAAAAGTCCATCATTTCCTTATTCTGAATGAATTTGTAGTAATTCCCATTGAGCACGATGCTGTATTTGGCTTTGTCCCACACCTGAGGGTCAAAGTTGCGCACCTTTCTGCCCAGAGCTTTCATTAGTTTAGGGTCGGAGGTGTTCATTATTTCTTCCCTAACCTCTTCATCACCAAATAAACGCGCTTTTTCAGCCATCATATACTGCTCAGCACAGGAATATTTATCTCCATCGACATAAAAAGGCGAAGGCTGCCACTGCCCTAAACAAGATTCATCTATGGCATTAGCATTGGGCTTCCAGAAGAAGATGAATTTGAGTTTTTTTGGAGAATTGATAAAAGTTTTTTTGGAGTATTTATAAGCGCCTTTGGGCTGCCAAAACGGGATTCCCTCGTAGTAATAGTCCTCTTCATTATCCAGTCTATCTTCTATTTCTAAATCATTCACTTCCCAGTTGTTATAATGCCAGAAGCGAGGATAAGGGAAAAGTGCTTGGTACTCTCGCTGCTGCTCAGGTGAGAGTGTTTCATACCAATTCCAAAAATCACATTTATAATCTTCGCCAGCGCCCATACGCC
>CAUQBR010000030.1:0-10095 GCA_963516475.1 uncultured Flavobacteriaceae bacterium | reverse complement strand
GTTTTATATATATAAATCAATGATAAAAGTTTCTGATATTGCAAAAGAAAAAGCAATACAACTAATGAAAGAAGACGGCTACGACCCTGACACAGATTACATCCGTGTAGGGGTGAAAAGCGGCGGCTGCTCTGGGCTGGAATATGTCCTGAAATTTGATAAAGAAAGATTAGAAAACGATCAAGTTTTTGAGGACAACGGCATTAAAATCATCGTGGATAAAAAATCTTTCTTATATCTCGTGGGCACCACTTTGGAGTTTTCGGGCGGACTGAACGGAAAAGGCTTTGTCTTCAATAATCCAAATGCCAAAAGAACCTGCGGCTGCGGAGAATCTTTTTCTTTATAATGGCTACTGAATAACTATTAAATGACTATTGAATTTTTATTTTTCAATCAGATATTTGAAGTTACATTAAATAAAAATTGAATAGAATTTTAATAAATAATCTGTCATTTTGTAATAATCAAATAGATTAAGACCACAGTAAATATGGCGAAATTTGAAGATTTTCCAATTTATAAGAAAGTTTTGGAGCATACAAAAAATATTTATTCCTTGATAAATAAGTCTGATTTCAAAACTGAATTTGAGTTTAAAAATCAAATCAAAAGAGCCGTTTTGTCCATTAGTAATAATATTGCGAAAGGTTCAGAATATCAAAGCAATAAGCAATTTGTCAGATTTTTAATCTATGCCAAAGGAAGTTGTGCTGAAGTTCGGAATATGGTCAATATCAGTTTTGAGCTGGGCTTTATTTCTGAAAACAAGAAAGATTTATTAATCAGAGAAAACAAAGATATTTCAGTAAGTTTAGGTAAATTTATCAAATATCTTGACAATATCAGTGATAATAATAAAGAATAGATATTAAATAGAAAATTAATAGTAATTATTTTTAAATGAGTAAATATACAGAAGATGACCTTAGGGTTGATTTAGAAAACAAGGAATACGAATACGGATTTTATACAGATATAGAATACGAGGAGTTTCCTACAGGACTGAATGAAGACATTGTTCGTGAAATTTCTAAACGAAAAAACGAGCCAGAATGGATGACAGAATGGCGTCTGGAGGCTTTCCGTACATGGCAGACCATGGAAGAGCCTGACTGGGCAAATATAAAGTACGAAAAACCTGATTTTCAAGCTATAAAATACTACGCTGCACCAAAGAAAAAGCCAGAATTAGAAAGTCTAGACCAAGTGGATCCAGAATTACTGAAAACTTTTGAAAAACTTGGGATTTCGCTGGAAGAGCAAAAAAGGCTGACTGGCGTGGCAGTGGATGTGGTGATGGACTCCGTATCCGTAGCGACTACTTTCCAAGAAACTTTGGCTGAGAAAGGAATTATCTTCTGCCCTATTTCCGAAGCGATACAAAAGCACCCTGATTTGGTTAAAAAATACCTCGGAACGGTGGTAAGACAAAATGATAATTTCTATGCAGCGCTGAACTCTGCTGTATTTTCGGATGGTTCGTTCTGCTACATTCCAAAAGGCGTGAGATGTCCTATGGAACTTTCTACCTATTTCAGAATCAATCAGGGAGGAAGCGGTCAGTTCGAAAGAACCCTGCTCATCGCCGATGAAGGTGCGTATGTGTCTTATTTAGAAGGATGTACAGCGCCTCAAAGAGATGAAAACCAGCTGCACGCGGCTGTAGTAGAATTGATAGCTTTAGACCATGCGGAAATCAAATATTCTACAGTACAAAACTGGTATCCAGGTGATGAAGAAGGAAAAGGCGGTGTGTTTAACTTCGTGACAAAGAGAGGACTTGCCGAAACGGGAGCAAAAATCTCTTGGACACAAGTAGAGACAGGCTCTGCGGTTACTTGGAAATACCCTTCTTGCATTCTAAAAGGAGACAATTCTGTGGGTGAGTTCTACTCCATCGCGGTTACCAATAAATTCCAATATGCAGACACAGGAACGAAAATGATTCATATCGGTAAAAATACCAAATCTACCATCATTTCTAAAGGAATTTCGGCTGGGAAATCCAATAACTCTTACAGAGGACTAGTAAAAGTTCTCCCAACTGCCAAAGGAGCGAGAAACTTCTCCCAGTGTGATTCCCTATTGATGGGCAATGAATGTGGGGCGCATACTTTCCCTTACATCGAGATTAAAGACCCTTCTGCACAGCTGGAGCACGAGGCTACGACTTCTAAAATCGGGGAAGACCAGATATTCTACTGTAACCAGAGAGGTATAGATACCGAAAAAGCTATCGCGCTGATTGTGAATGGTTTCAGTAAAGAAGTTCTGAACAAATTACCAATGGAATTTGCCATAGAAGCACAGAAGCTATTGGAAATCAGCCTAGAAGGAAGTGTAGGATAAACATACTGCTGGTTATTTTTCACATTGCAAAAACAAGATTTTTCTTTCGGTAGTTAAAGTAAAAATGACAGAAACATTAGTAAAACACATCAAAAATCTATTCCATCTAGCGCCTAAAGACTGCAAGGGTTTTTCGGAGGAACAATTATTAGAAACCGAAAAGCGATTGGATGTTAAGTTTCCTCAGGTATTCCGAGAGTATTACTTACAATTAGGTGTTACGGAAAGCGTAAACCAATCATTTAACAGTTTGTCTACGCCTGAACAGCTGTACTTTGATGGTGATTTTCTTTGTTTCTGTGAAGAAAATCAAGGCATGGTAATGTGGGCTATTCACAAAGAAGATTTAAACAACCCTAACCCTCCCGTTTGTGGTAATTACGGCTCTGAAACCGACCCCAATTGGATACAAGAAACTCAAAACCTATCCGACTTTTGGTTCTACCTCGCCATTTACAATGGTGTGATGGGAGGTTTGCCTTACAACGCCAATGCAATGGGCGGTTGGGATATGGAAAACTTTGAAGTACCCACAGAAGCAGTTGCCCATATAGAAAAACAATATACCGAGCTTACCTCCCTCAGCTGGAAAGGGCAACGCACCTTTACCGATACCAATTTCCAAATAGTCATTACCCTTGCCATACATCAAGACACAAACCGAGCCACAGCTATTTTTATAGGCAGCGCTCAACAAGAGTTATTTGATACTCTTTTAGATGCTATGGAAAACTTTGGCTTGGAATGGGATTACACTTCCTACGACGATGATGATTTTCAAGAAGTCTCAGAAGCTGAATTAAATGAATTAAAAGCCAAAGGTTTATGGACACTAAGTTAGAAGTTTTTTGCATTATAAAAAGGCTATCTATTTAAATTATCAATATGACAGAAACAGTAGAAAAACATATTAAAAAACTCCATCGATTGGAGAAAAAAGGTGATTTGGAAGTAGAACATCTTCTAAAAATCCTCAAAAATCCGAGCAAGGAATACATTGCTCCTTTGCAAGAAATGGTGGTTCTGTACGATTGGCAACCGATGAATGACGAGCTGATTATACCCTTTGCTGCATGGGTAGAGGCGATTTGTATTTATCTGGAAGAAGGCACACAAGGACTTATAAAGGCTATTCATAAACCAAAAGAGTTCTTTCTTATTGTCTTTGATATATTAGAAGAACTTCCCATCGATGAAGCACTGCCCACCTTTCTAAATATAGCTGAAACTTTTTCTGCTGGAATTACTGATGAACAGGAGTTTTTTGTACAAAAATATGTTTATCCACTTTGTGAAATATCACACCAGCTCAAAGGTGAGAAAATGAGCAAAGACCTTCACGAGGCTTTTGTACCTATCTTAAAGCAAATCATCAGCTTTGCACAAACAAAAAAGAACGAAACGATAATGTGCAGTGCTGCTGTGTGCTTTCAAGCGTTTGGTGACAAGAGCGATATAGAATATCTTAAAAGTCTGACTTTTACGGAGGACTACTATAAAAACACAGGAAAAACCATCGCTAAAAGAATAGAGAAGAAATATGTTAACTAGTAAATTGTTCCTATGATTCCTACCAATAGAATTTTTTATCCACTCCTCTATCAAAGTCAACTCTCAAGCACAGTTAAGTATATGCTGAGCGAACTTTTAGTAAAGGATAAACCAAAGATAACTGAACAAACAACAGTTTTTCTGTTTCTTATATAAAAAATATTATAATTTAATTATATCCTTTACATTTAATAAATCAATAAACAAGAGTTCTATATTTATAGTGTTATTTGTAGCTTTACGACATATTTTATAACTTTAGACTATTTTTATAATGAAATTATCAATCCTATTATCTTTGATTTGCTTTGGAGCCTTTGCCCAAGAAAAAAACTATGTCACTACACAAATGAGTATTGATGAGGAAATACAAGGAACACTCTTGTCTCCTAAAAAGCAGAACAACACTCCATTAGCTATACTTATTGCAGGGTCAGGTCCCACCGACCGCGATGGAAATCAAGCACATCTAAAGAATAATTCTTTAAAATATCTCGCTGAAGGTTTAGCAGAAAAAGAAATATCTGTTTTTCATTATGACAAGCGTATCATTGCCCAAACGAATAAAGGTACTATACAAGAGGATAAGCTCACCTTTGAAGATGGAGTAAACGATGCTCTATTGGTAGTAAACTATTTCAAAAAAAAGTATAAAAATATCATAATTATAGGACACTCTGAGGGGGCTCTAATAGGACTTCTTGTTGCTCAGAAAACTCCTATCTCTAAATTAATTTCTCTTTCAGGAGCGGGCAGTAATAGTGCTACACTCATTGAAGAGCAAATAAAGAAGAATGCTCCTCAACTCAAAGAGGAAGCCCAAAGAGTCCTCAATCTATTAAAAAAAGGAGAACAAGTAGATAATATTTCTCCTTATTTGGCTCCTGTATTTAGGAAGAGTGTACAACCTTATCTTATCTCTTGGTTTAAATATTATCCCACTAAAGAGATAGCAAAGATGAAAATTCCTGTTTTTATTATACAAGGAACTAATGATTTACAGGTAGAAAAAAAAGAAGCGCAACTTCTCAAAGAAGCACAACCTAAGGCTCAACTCCTCTTTGTAGAAGGAATGAACCATATATTAAAAGAAGTAAAAACAATAGAAGAAAATCAGCAATCTTACCTAAACCCAGATATACCTACTTCACCTAAACTTATAGAAGCTATTGCTCAGTTTATCAAAAACTAACATATCAAATGAACACTCTAAGTAAAGACCTTCACGAGGCTTTTGTGCCTGTTTTAAAGCAAATCATCAGCTTTGCACAAACAAAAAATAACGAAGCGCTAATGTGCAATGCTACCGTGTGCTTTCAGGCGTTTGGCGATAAGAGTGATATAGAATATCTTAAAAGTCTGACTTTTACGGAAAAATACTATAAAAACACAGGAAAAACCATCGCTAAAAGAATAGAGAAGAAATATGCTAATTAGCAATTATGCAATGAAAAACATAGAAGCAACATACAAGGATTTATTTGATACAGAAGAGGACTACAATCGCTATATAAAACGGTTAGAGCAGAAAATAAGCACCTTTGATGTTTCATATATGAGCAACGCCAAGTGGCGTAAACTCTTTACTGCCATAGTTGCTCACAAAGACCTTATCAAACAATGTGAAATTTAT
Organism: uncultured Flavobacteriaceae bacterium; assembly: GCA_963516475.1. Taxonomy (GTDB): domain Bacteria; phylum Bacteroidota; class Bacteroidia; order Flavobacteriales; family Weeksellaceae; genus JABCPE02. The sequence goes on along the minus strand of CAUQBR010000030.1, from coordinate 4,559 downwards.
GATTTCTTTGGGTTTTGTGTAAATGAAATTGCTTGGCATAAAATAGCAGATGATGGTGCTTTATACATTCATGAAGATTATATTTCAGAAAAGATAATCACTGGTGAACACCCTACTTATTACCGTGAAATAGAATATATAGAGTTCAAAGCACGCTGGCAAGGAGCGTATATTGGTAAGTTAGTTCCCCCGAACTACGAAACCCAAGACCTCAACGCTATTGAAGAACTGCTCGATAGTTTAGGAAAATTCCAAATTATAAAAACTGATGAAAGTCTGAAAATAATGGGATATCAATAATTTGCTAATTAACCGACTAACTCTTTTTTACTTTAATTAAATTTAAAATCAAATGAACACTCTAAGAAAAGAACTACGCCCCGATTTCGCGACAGCAGAAAAGCTGTATCCACTTGTACTAAAACGCTTAGAAGAGTATGAAGCCTTTCATGATGCTCAAAGCGAAGACACTCCTGAAGAAGTATTTGATAAAGAATACAAGGCGATGGAGCAATACCTGAGTAAACTCACGGGTAAAGACCTTTCCGATACTTGGCTATGGGAATGGTGGGAAGGCAATGGTATTGAGGCTTTTGCCTTTGATTTGGCAATGCCTGACCCTGTAAAGCACAACGACCTCACTCGTGAAGATATCGCTGCTTTTGTGCGTATCATCATAGACTGTGAATTTGAGTGCGAAAACGACTTTCAGGAGGAGTTTATGATGGATATGTTCTATGCACATCAGTACTTTTATAAGTTTTTAGCACTGAACTGTCCGCATTTCGACCCTACTGTGTTCAATACCACAGAGTATAAAAATGGTAAGTATCTCCAACCTACTGTGGAAGGGGTTATGGAAAAAATATGGAAATAATTATATAAACGGGAGCATATCCCATTCTATATGTACAATAGATAAAATAAGAAAATATCAATAATAAATAAATTTCATTAATAATGCTTAGAATCAATAACTTACATGCCCGAATAGAAGACGGAGCCGAAATTTTGAAAGGAATCAATTTAGAGATAAAACCTGGTGAGGTTCATGCCATTATGGGACCTAACGGAGCTGGTAAATCAACACTTTCTTCCGTAATTGCAGGAAGAGAGGACTATGAAGTTACAGAGGGAGAAATCCTTTTCGAAGGTGAAGACATTGGCGAAGATGCGCCAGAGGAAAGAGCTCAGAAAGGTATTTTCATGTCGTTCCAGTATCCTGTGGAAATCCCTGGTGTATCGGTAACCAACTTCATCAAAGCGGCAATCAACGAAACTAGAAAAGCCAACGGATTAGAAGAAATGCCAGCAAAAGAAATGATGGCGCTCATCCGCGAAAAATCAGAGCTTTTGGGAATTAAAAAGGATTTCCTTTCTCGTTCGCTGAACGAAGGCTTCTCTGGTGGAGAGAAAAAAAGAAACGAAATCTTCCAAATGCTGATGCTGAACCCTAAATTGGCTATCTTGGATGAAACGGACTCTGGGCTTGACATCGATGCTTTGAGAATCGTTTCCGAAGGTGTGAATCATTTCAAAAACCAAGGAAATGCAGTGCTTCTAATCACGCACTACCAAAGACTGCTCAACTACATTCAGCCTGATTTCGTGCATGTTTTGGCGGATGGGAAAATCATAAAAACTGGAGGCAAGGAACTGGCTTTGGAATTAGAAGAAAAAGGATACGACTGGCTGGTAAAATAATTGAGGTTAAAACTCAAATTTCAAACTCCAAAATTTCAAATCAAATACAAAATTTATGTTATTTAATCAAATAGAACAACTAAAATCCACACTTTCCAGCGAGAGAGCCGAGGTACTCAGCCAGTTTTTGGCGACAGGTTTTCCCACTAAAAAAGATGAGGAATACAAATATACCGATCTGTCCGAAGCCGTGAACAAGCAATATTCTCTGGCACCGAAGCAGGAATTTCACATTACAAAAGAGCAGCTAGACCAGCTGCATCTGGGAGAAGAGCACTTTGATTTCATTGTCTTTGTCAATGGAAAATTCCAAAAGACTCTATCCAAAATCTCCGTAGAAAATGCAGAATTTTTGACTTTAAATAATGCTTTTTCTTCCAATAAAGATTTGGTCGAAAAATATTTTAACCAAATAAAGCCTAAAAACACAGCATTCACAGCCCTAAACGATGCTCTGTACAGCGATGGATTTTTCCTTTTTGTCCCTAAAAACACTGTGATAGAAAAGCCCATTCACCTTTTCTACATCTCTGAAAATCAGGATGAAAATGTATTTTATACAACGAGAAATCTCCTCATCGTAGAAGAAGGCGCGAAAGTGGAAGTGATAGAGAGCCATCATAACTTTGATGAAACCTATACTTTTACCAACTCGGTTACGGAAATTTTCGTGGGCAAAAATGCAAAGGCTGACTGGCACAAACTCCAAAACGACGGCCAGACTACTTATCTGGTAGACAGCACTTTCGCAAAACAAGAGCGAGACAGCCTAGCTACAGTAAATACTTTTGCTTTCGGAGGTAAATTGGTGAGAAACAATCTTGACTTCATCCACACAGGAGAAAATATCAATTCCTTCATGAATGGTATTACCATCATCGGAAATGAACAGCTGGTAGACCACCACACAGCCGTGCATCACAACGAGCCAAACTGTGAGTCTTACCAAAACTACAAAGGTGTGTTCAAGGATAAAGCGCATGGCGTGTTCAACGGAAAAGTATTCGTAAATAAAATCGCACAGAAAACCAATGCCTACCAGCAAAATAACAACATACTGCTGAGCGAAGGAGCTACCATAGACACCAAACCGCAACTGGAAATCTTTGCAGATGATGTGAAATGTTCGCACGGATGTACCGTAGGACAGCTCAATGACGAAGCGCTATTCTATCTAAGAGCCAGAGGAATTTCCAAGAAAGAGGCTCAGGCACTGCTGCTGTATGCTTTCGCGAATGATGCTATGGAAAACATAGACATAGAGCCTCTGAAACTGAAAGTTGCAAAGCTATTGGCTGAGAAACTTGAAGTTAATATAGATTTATAATTTATTCATTTTGTTTTTAATGCAATGGGAGAATTTCTACGGAAGTTCTCCCATTTTTTATGATTACTCTGTAACTTTTTCATAAAATATTCTTATTTATTCTTTTTATAAATTTTTATGTTTTTCTTAATGGATAAATAAGATTTACACAAAAGAAAACTATCTTTGCATCTAGTCTTCAGTTTTAAATAAATACTTCAATGAAAACCCTTGATGATTACCTTGAAAAACACTATATCCATCGTAGTAACTGGCTTCGTGCCGCAGTATTAGGTGCTAATGACGGCATACTATCCACGGCGAGCCTTGCCATAGGAGTAGCCGCAGCGACTTCCACGCCAGAGTCTGTGATTTTAGCGACAGCGGCAGGAATTATCGCAGGAGCTTTGTCCATGGCAGCGGGAGAATATGTTTCGGTAAGTTCGCAGACGGATATAGAACATGCGGACATCGAGAGGGAAAGACAAGAACTGAAAGACACTCCTGAAGAAGAACTACAAATGCTTGCACATATCTATGAACTGCGAGGACTAAAACCAGAAACCGCGATGCAGGTAGCAAAAGAACTAACCGAGCATGATGCTCTGGCGGCGCATGTACGGGACGAGCTGGGCATCACCGAAATCAGTCAAGCAAAATCCTTTCAGGCTGCTCTGGCATCTGGCGGAGCATTTCTCTTCGGCGGTATGCTGCCTCTGTTGGTGGTTTTCATTGCTCCATTTGACCATTTAGAATATTATCTCTACGGCTCTGCCATTCTTTTCCTTGCGTTCTTGGGCGGAATTGCCGCTAAAACAGGAGGCTCTAACCCACTGAAATCCATTCTCCGTATTACTTTTTGGGGAACCATCGCTATGGGAGTGAGTGACTTAGCAGGAAGTTTCTTCGGTGTTAGGATTTAATTGCCTGATCATTCTTCCATTTTTCAATGCCTAATCGATAAGATAGTATAACATACGAAAATGAATGTTGTAGTATTTGAACTGATAATATAGACTGGCATAATATTTGTGTTTCTAAAATAAAAAGAGAGCTTACCAAAATTAAAATGAGTGGCCTAAATAGAGCAGGCCAAGGTGCTCTATAAATATCATAAAAATTCAAGATTATGAGTCCAATTGGTACTACTGCAAAAACTGGACAAAAATGTCCAGAGAGTGGAGTTTGGAAAGTAGTTGGTTCTCCTTCAACTACAGCTCCCATAGCTAAGGGGAATACGATGCCTCCTTATGGTGGCAAGGCTGTTACTTGGAAACTTATTCAATGTGCTTAATTCCTAATTACACTCAAACAAGTCCTGACAAATTGACATATTTGTCAGGACTTGTTTTTATTAAATATCAATTATCTTTCCATATTATTTCCTGAAAACTCTTGTGAGTTTTTTAGGAGTCTCTCTCGTGAGGTGGAAACTCAAACTGAAGTTGAATATATTTTGGCTGGTTTTGTTTTTCCCAAACATTCAGGTTAGATACGGAAAGCCCTAATAATCTTACCGAATTTTTTAGGTTTTCTTGAAACAAAAGTT
>CAUQBR010000029.1:0-10215 GCA_963516475.1 uncultured Flavobacteriaceae bacterium | reverse complement strand
TCGCGCGACACCGCTTGGTTTGCTATGATAGATAAGGAATGGGAAGCTAACAAACGTGCTCTTGAGCAATGGCTTTCCCCTGAGAATTTCGACTCACAGGGTAAACAAAGGAAGTCTTTGAAGATGTTGAGAGAATTAGTAAATAGATGAAGTTAAAAAGTAAGAAGAATATACAAACCTTAGGCAAGCAATTGGAAGTTTACCCTTCTTTAGATGCTTTATTCACAGAAGAACAACGTTGGCTTACGGTGCATTTTGTTCCGCTTATTAGTATTGATTTGGCAGTATTAAATAAGGAATGGGCAGGTCGTCTTATAAGATTATGGAGGTGATATACTACTATCTTATAAATCTGTAGGCTGGATAGGATAGTATTTTTGATTCAGATTGTTAGTGAGTTGTTTTTATATTTTCAAAAAAGTATTAAATTTGTGCGATTTTAAATATTATTGCTAATTGTATTTTACCACTTTTGCAGGAGAAATTCTACTGATGAGGTAGCTGGGTACGATTAGCGATATGGCAGAAACTACCAATATTCCGAGTGAAAGGGCAAGAATGTAGCCCAAATTCAAATCCACTGGCACGGTGCTGATGTAGTATTCTTTTGGGTTGAGTTTAATAATACCAAAATATTTCTGTATCAATAGCAAGCCTATTCCAATAAGATTTCCTACAATCAGTCCAGGGATGATGATGAGTAGGGTGTAGTTGATGAATATCGCACGGATCTGGTTGTTGTTTGCACCTAAGGTTTTCAGCACACCGATGGAGTTGGTTCTTTCAATAATCAAAATCAGCAGTACCATGATGATATTGATAATCACCACTACCAGCATAATGCCCAAAATTACAGAGATATTTGTATCAAAAATTTCTATCCATTGCAGGATTTGAGGGTATTTGTCAGTAGTTTTTTCGGTGTAGTTTTTGTAGCCGATGATTTTTTCTATTTGTGGGAAAACCACATCAGTTTTATCAAAATCTTTTAGGAAAATATCCACTCCGCCAATGTCGGTTTTTTCCATATTCTGGATTTTGCGGACATGGTTGATATCACCGATGACGAATAGCTCATCGATGAGTTTGATATCAGTGTTGTAGATTGCCTTTACTACGAATTTTCTATAAATCGGTTTTTGGTCTTCTTTGGAGAAAACAGCTGTGATGCTGTCATTTACTTTGAGGTGTAGGCCTTTGGCGATTTGCTCAGAAAGCATGATGTCATTATTGTATCCTTTTTCTGTATAATCAGGGATTTCGCCCGAAATGATGAATTTTTGGAAACGGTTTTTGTCAAAATCCTTGCCCACGCCTTTTAGGATAATTCCAGCAAAATTCTCTTTGGTTCTGAGGATTCCGCTGAGAGAGGCGTAGGATTGTGCCGTTTCTACTTCGGGTATTTTTTTAAGTTCCTTTATATCAAAATTTTCTTGGTCTAAAACCGAAGAATTATAGGAAGTGTTTGATTTCGTGGATTTTATGGAGATGTGTCCGCTGAAATCACCCATCTTGTTTTTGATGGCTTTTTTAGAGCCAAGTCCTGTGGATATGGTAATCAGTGAAACTACTATCCCTAGGGCAACGGACAGTCTTCCGATGAAAATAATTATGCGTGAAAGATTATTTTTATTATCTTTGGAGAACGCAATTTTTTTAGAAAAATAAATAGGAAACTTCAAAATAATGAATTTAAGAGCCAAAAGTAAAAATTTTGTATTGATTATACTAATGCTTTTTGTAAATAATCAATTTTTTAATGCACAAAAATCTAAAAACTCAGAAAATGAGGAGTTTGTAACAGGTGCAGACCAGCCAGAAAAATACCTGCCGCTGCTAAAAGGGAAATCTGTGGGAGTGGTGACCAATCAGACAGGGCTGGTGACTATTAATAAGAAAAAACAAAGCATCGTAGACTTTTTGAAAGAAAATGGAGTAGCTGTAAAAAGGGTTTTTGCTCCTGAACACGGCTTTCGTGGAGTGGCAGATGCTGGAGAAGTTGTGAAAAATGGAGTGGATACCAAGACAGGCATTCCGATAGTTTCACTTTATGCAAATACCAAAAAACCTACACCAGCCCATATGAAGGATTTGGATGTTATTTTGTTTGATATTCAGGATGTGGGAGTTAGGTTTTATACCTATATATCTACGCTTGCCTATGTAATGGAAGCAGGAGCAGAAAACGGCGTGGAAATCATCGTTTTGGATAGACCCAATCCGCATGACGGCTATACAGACGGGCCAGTGCTGAGAAAAGAATGGACTTCTTTTGTGGGACTTCATCCAGTGCCTGTGGTCTATGGGCTTACCATAGGAGAGTACGGAAAAATGGTAAATGGCGAAAAATGGCTTAAAAATAAAGTTCAGGCGAAATATACACTCATAAAAATGAAAGGCTACCACAAGAAAAACCGCTATCCGCTTCTGGAAAAGCCGTCGCCTAACCTGCCGAATGAAAAAGCTATAAATCTTTACCCAAGTTTGTGCTTCTTCGAAGGAGCGGAAGTTTCCGTAGGGCGTGGGACAGATGTTCCTTTCCAAATCTATGGTTCGCCTTGGATTAAGAATATGAAATATGAATTCACGCCGAAGCCAAGTTTTGGTTCTAAAAATCCGTTTCTAAACGGTCAGCTGTGTTATGGAGAGGATTTGAGAAACTATGACAAAGACCTGCGCGAGCTTAGTTTGGAATGGGTGATAAAGGCTTATAAAAACTATAAAAATCCACAAAAATCATTTTTCCTAAAAGATGCAAAGGGCAAATATTGGTTTGATACTTTGGCAGGAACGGATGAACTCAGAAAGCAGATAATAGCAGGAAAATCCGAAGCTGAAATCCGACAAACATGGCAGAAAGGACTTTCTGATTTTGAAAAGATAAGAACTAAATATGTAGTGTATCAAGATTAGGAACGGATGTTATTGGATGTATTGTTTCCGAATCGCTGCCTAAACTGTGATGATATCATTCCCAAAGATGAAATTGTCTGCGTGAAATGTTTGGATAAAATACATTTCACGCATTGGAATTTTGGAGAAAATCTTCTGAAACGGAAGGCAGAAAGCTTGTTTCCATTGGAGGCGGCCTATGCTCTTATGTATTTTGATAAAAAGGGACTTTCTAGGGAAATTATCCACCAGCTGAAATACCGAAATCAGGAAAAAATTGGTGGGATTTTAGCGAAATGGGTGGTGAAAAATCTTAGGTTTAAAGGAGAAAAGCCAGATTTGCTGGTCAGTGTTCCACTTCACCCAAAGAAACTTAAAGAACGGGGGTACAATCAGTTACATCTTTTCATGGAGGTTTTGTCCTCTGAATATGGAATTCCATTTGACCATGATTTACTCAAAAGAAACAGCCACAGCAAAGCTCAAGCCCAAAAAGACAAATCCCACAGGGAAGAAACTAAATATGATTTTTCTCTCACGAAAGAAATTGAAAATCAACACATTCTATTGGTGGATGATGTGTTTACCACAGGGAATACGATGAGCGCCATCGCTTGGGAATTCCTTAAAAATAAGAAAAATAAGGTGAGTATATTAGTGATGGCGATGGAGATTTAGCGATTTGATGAATTTTTCCAAAGGCTTTGGGAAGGATTTTTGGTCAAAATCTTTTAAATCTAATATTTCTAAATTGTTTTCCTTTTTGAAAGTTTGGAATAAAGTGCTGTCATTCAGTGTTATGCTGTAAATCTTGATATTAAGGTTTTTGTGGGTTAGTTTGTGGGAAATTTCCTCTTCTTTTATGATGGATTTTTCTAAAAAATTGTTGATTTTATCAGGAAAATCGTAGAGTTTTTTCCAAATAGAGCTGTCATCTCGCTGTTTGATAAGGAAAGAATTTTCGTATCGGATGAAATAATAGATGAGGTTCATGTCTTCGGGTTTTATTTTCTTTGTTTTTACAGGAAAATCGGCAGTTTTTCCGAGCTGAAAAGCCAAACAATCTCCATGAACAGGGCAGATACCACAGGAAGGGTTTTTAGGTTTGCAGATGTTTGCTCCCAGATCCATTATCGCTTGATTAAAATCGCCAAAATCTCTGTCAGGCATTATCAAAAGGGCTAATTCCGAGAAATAATCATGAGCTTTTGTTTTTGAAATATCAAAATCATCAGCAAAAATTCTAGATAAAACGCGGTAAAAATTGCCATCCACGGCAGGTCTTTTTTCGTTGAAACAAATGCTGGAAATGGCGGCAGCAGTGTATTTTCCGATGCCTTTTAGTTTTAAAATTTCGTGGTAATTGTTTGGGAAAACGCCTTGATAATCCTGCATGATTTGCTGTGCGGCTTTGTGCAGATTAATCGCTCTGGAATAATATCCCAGCCCTTTCCAGTAGAGGAGAACCTCGTCTATATCGGCCTTGGCGAGAGATTCTATATCTTTAAATCTATTGGTAAAATTTATATAATATTCCAATCCCTGCTCCACGCGGGTCTGCTGGAGAATAATCTCCGAAATCCACACATTATAAGGATTTTGGGCGGTTCTCCATGGTAATATTCTTGCATTTTGGCTGTACCAAAGCAGTAATTTTTGACCAATGTAAAGAAAATCAGAATTTTGTTTAATTGTTTTCAAAATTTTTTATATATTTGCACACCAAAAATAAAAACAAAAAAGGAAATGACAAAGGCAGAATTAGTAAATGCAATTGCAAATAAGTTAGGAACTGAGAAAAATGAAACTCAGAGAATCATAGAGGCGTTCATGCAGGAGATAAGAACCACTATGTATAATGGTGATAATGTGTATCTTAGAGGTTTTGGGTCTTTTATTATCAAAACAAGAGCAGCAAAGACAGGTAGAAATATCTCTAAAAATACTGCAATCCAAATTCCTGCACATAATATACCAGCATTTAAGCCTTCTAAGACTTTCGTAGAAAAGGTAAAATCAAAAGTAAAAGTAAAATAAAATAAATATAATTCACTGAGTAATAACAGAATAAAAACATTAAAGCTATGCCAAGCGGAAAGAAAAGAAAGAGACATAAGGTGGCTACCCACAAGAGAAAAAAGAGAAGAAGACTAAACAGACATAAGAAGAAAAAATAGTCTTCAATAGGAAAACATAAGAATATAGTTGGTGTTTTTATTTTTGAAAATTGAAGCCGACTATATTTTTGTTTATTTAAGTAAAAGAAAAGTATTATTAGAAAGCCAAAAAAATGAAGAAAGAGTTAATCATATCGTATGAAGAAGAGGCTTCTAAAATTGCTCTAATAGAAGATGGAAGACTCTTCGAACTCCATACGGAGGAACAAGATAGTGAGTATGTAGTAGGGGATTTATTCGTTGGTAAAGTAAAAAAACTAGCACCGAACCTGAATGCGGCTTTTGTCAATATAGGCTCTGATAAGGATGCCTTTTTGCATTATCAGGATTTGGGGCCGGAGTTTAGAACTTACCAAAACTTATTAAAAGGGATTTTGAATAAAAAAATCCAATCGCCAAGCCTAAAATTCTTCCCAATAGAGGAAGAGATAGATAAGAACGGAATGATAGACAAGGTCTTATCTGTAGGCGATGAAGTCCTACTGCAAATCACAAAAGAGCCTATTTCTACAAAAGGGGCAAGGGTATCTACACAAATCTCCTTGACAGGGAGGTATTTGGTTTTAATTCCTTTTGACCAAAAAATATCGGTATCAAAAAAAATAAAGGATAGCCAAGAAAAAACAAGGCTGAAAACTTTGATAGAAAGTATAAAGCCAGAAGGTTTTGGGGTGATTATCAGAACCGTAGCAGAAAATAAAAAAGTGGCTGAGCTTCATAATGATATGAACCAGCTGATAGAGAAATGGAATATCTGTTTCAGAAATATCCAAAAAAATAAAACACCTTGTAAAGTCCTTAGTGAGGAAGATAGGGCTTCTGCTATTTTGAGGGATAATTTTAACCAAGACTTTGTAAGTATCATTTGTGATGATGAACAAATGGTAAATGACATGCGCAATTACCTAGAAGTAATCGCTCCTGAAAGTAAAAATATAGTTCAGTATTATGACTCTCATATTCCTCTTTTGGAATATTATAATGTAGAAAAACAGCTTAAACAGTCTTTTGGGAAACATGTGAATATTCCAGGTTCAAAAGGAGCTTATCTAGTAATAGAGCACACAGAGGCTCTCCATGTCATAGATGTGAATTCGGGGAATAATATATCATTAGGAAATCAGGCTAATAAGAGCCATGCCCTAAATGTAAATAAAATCGCAGCAACAGAGATAGCCAGACAGCTTAGACTGCGAGATATGGGCGGGATAATAGTGGTAGATTTCATAGATATGAGCAATACCGAGCATCGTAAAGAACTTTATGACCATCTGAAAGAGGAGATGAAGAGAGATAAAGCAAGGCATAAAATCCTCCCTCCGAGTAAATTTGGTCTGATACAAATAACAAGACAAAGGGTTCGCCCAGAAAAAATAATAGATACCAAAGAAGAAAACCCTAACGAAATAGGTGAAATAAGTGCTCCGATAGTTATAGTAGAGCAGATGGAAGAAGCCATCAAAAACCACTTGATACATGAGAAAAGCAAATTGTATCTCCATGTTCATCCTTTTGTAGAGGCTTACCTTACCAAAGGAATTTTTACAAGCATTAGAATGAAATGGTTGTTTAAATACAATAAGTGGGTGACTATTATACCAAGAGACTCTTATAAATATTTAGAGTACAGATTGTATAATGAAGAGAAAAAAGAACTGATGAATCATTCTTATTAAAGAAAAAAAGCAATCCAAATTTGGATTGCTTTTTTTATACTATTATTAGAATTATTTAACATTAGGAACCATAACGGTGTATTCTTTATCTATTACAACATCGTTAGCATCTTGGAATTTTACTTTTGCAACTAGATTTCTTCCATCTATGACAGCAGAAGTAAGAATAAATCTAGGCTGTGCCAAATAAATATCAATATATCCAACACTCTGTCCTGAAATAGTTCTATATAAAGGACTTTGACCATCTATAGATAACTCTTTACTAGGGTCTGATTTTAGAGATATGGAAATAAGTTTATGCCAATTATTATCAAAGAAACCTTTTAAATTTTGAGTCAAATCTATTTTATTAGGATGCAATTTTATTACATCTTTTACTTTATCTCTAAAATCAAAATTGTGCCCAATTGCCAAATCATCAGCAAGGTTTTTCAGTGTTCTAAAACCTTCAACATTTTTATGAATTTCAAAAGTGTTTTTAGAACTATCTAATATTTTCTTGTCAGTGATTCTTATGCTTAGACTTAGGGAGTTGTTGCTATCGCTTCTATCCTTTGTGTCGGCAACATAATCTATTTGATATCTTTGACTATCGTAGCTGAATAGACTTCCTATCCCTATCGGTAAGGATTCGTAGAGCCCACGCATGTATTTAGAAGATACATAGCTGTTATTGGTGGTAAATTGTTTGTTGTAAAAATCTCTAGCATCAAATTTTAATGTACTTTTTGTAGAACTTTTGATGCCTTTATACTTAGTGTAGAAAGAGATGTATTGTTTATCGTATGTAATATTTTCGATAGTTAAATAACTCAAGTCATTATCTTTCAGTGTGTAGTATTTTTGGTCAGTTGTAAGGGCTGCGAATTTCACAGAATTTTTTAGTGCAGTGCTTACATTAGCCGGATTGTTGTAAAGATCTGCAATGTCGATGGCGCTGAGATAGTCCACACCAGCTTTCCATTCTTGTGCATATGTTCTTCTTCCTATTTCCTCATCACTAGGTTTTTCATTGGTAGGTGTAGATGGCGTTGTAGGGCTGGATGGTTGTGTATTTCCAGGTGTATTAGGGTTGGTTATATCTTCATCTCTGCTGCTTCCACAACTGCTCAATAACGCTCCTGCTATCAATAGGAATGGGATTAATCTTCTATTCATATTTAAAATAATTTGGCGCAAAAGTATGAAAAATTGGCGATAGTTAATAAATGATAGAAAAAATCCTTATTTTTGCTCCCTATGAAGAGATGGTACTTTTATCCCTTTTCACTAATCTACGACTTGATAACCACTTGTAGAAATTGGCTTTATGACAAGGGACTTTTTAAGTCTACTAAGTTTCAGACGCCTATCATCGGAGTGGGAAATTTGTCTGTGGGCGGCTCTGGGAAATCTCCCATGGTGATGTATCTCATGGGACTTCTTTTGGATGATTACGAGGCAGGTGTGCTTTCTCGTGGGTATGGAAGGAAGACCCAAGGCTACTATATGGTAAATTATGACAGTAATTTTCGTATGGTGGGCGATGAGGCTATGCAGCTTTTCCAAAGATTTAAAAACCGAATCGCAATAGGAGTCTGCGAAAATAGAGTAGTGGGAGCGGAGCGGCTGATAGAGGAGTCTGGCCTGCAAGTGTTGGTCTTGGATGATAGCTATCAGCATCGTGCTATTCAGGTAGGGTTTAATATTTTATTGACCGATTATAGTGACCCGTATTTCTCTGATTATCTGCTTCCTGCAGGAAATCTCCGCGAGTCCAGAGCGGGAGCAGACAGGGCGGATATCATCATGGTTACCAAATGTCCCAAAGACCTTACCGAAGAGAAAAAATTCTACTATATTTCTAAAATTAAGCCTAAAAAACATCAAAAAGTATTTTTCTCATCCATTGATTATGATGAAGAAATCACTTCCTCAAAAGTGAAAATGCCCGTGAAAATGCTCGATCAATACGATGTTCTACTGATAACAGGCATTGCCAATCCTTCTCAGCTGATAAAAGAAGTTTCTAAATATACGGATAAAATCAAGCATTTGAGGTTTAGAGACCATTATTCTTTTAAAAAAGAAGATATAGACAAAATGCTCCAAGAGTATAAAAAACTCAGCGAGAAAAAACTAATTCTTACCACGGAAAAAGACTATGTAAGGCTGATGGATTTTAAGGAATTAACCGATAAATTGTTCTACTGGCCTATCAATGTAGAGATAAATAATAAAGAAGAGTTTAATCAGATAATATTAAATTATGTTAGAGAAAATCAAGGAAACCGCGAGTTTCATTAAAGAAGTTATTAAGGATACACCAGATTTTGCTATCGTTTTGGGTTCAGGTTTAGGAAAACTAAAAGACGAGGTGGAGCCTATCCATGTTTTTGAGTATAAGGATATTCCTAATTTTCCACAGACTACGGTAGTAGGGCACGGCGGGAAACTAATCTACGGAATGCTGGAAGGTAAAAAAGTGCTGATGATGAGCGGTAGATTCCACTACTACGAAGGGCACACTATGGACAAGGTGACTTTCCCTTTCCGTGTTTTCCATCTTTTAGGGATTAAAAATTTAATTCTTTCTAATGCTTCTGGAGGAGTAAATCCTGACTTCCGAGTGGCTGATATCATGATAGTAAAAGACCATATCAATATGATGCCAGAGCATCCGCTTCGTGGGAAGAATTTGGATGAACTAGGGCCAAGATTCGTGGATATGTCCGAGCCGTATAACAGAAAAATGATAGAAGTAGCGGAGCAGGTAGCGGAGCAAAACAGCATAAAAGTTCACAAAGGAGTGTATGTAGCATTACAAGGGCCTACTTTTGAGACGCCAGCGGAGTATGGGTTGGTTCGCTACATCGGTGGAGATGCCGTAGGAATGAGCACCGTACCAGAAGTTATCGTGGCTAAACACATGGGAATGGACTGTTTCTGTATTTCCATCATCACTGATTTGGGTGGGCCAGAGATTGCCTTTGCGGTTTCACACGAAGAGGTGCTGAAAGCTGCTGATACAGCGATGCCGAGCGTTATCAAAATCGTGAAAGGATTGGTAAAAGAATACTAAATTTAGTTCAAATTTCTTTTAACCAGAAGAACATAACAAACAAAAAAACCAATGCAATTAAAGCATTGGTTTTTTTGTTTGGCTGAAATTTTTATCAAATTCCTAATAAATATCAGTAGTATGGCTTTGGTTTTTATTTTCATTGGTTCGTAAATTTGTAGTGTAAAAAGGATAAACTAACAAACAGATTTAACTATTTATTAACCGTTTCCAATGTTTAGACAGAGGAAACATAAAATTCAAAAAATTATGAAAAAAAGCAATTTATTTAGAGGAATGTTTCCTATCCTTGCGGTAGGAGTGATGGCTTTAGCAGGAACTTCACTTACTTCATGCAGTAGAAGTAGCGATGATGAGCAAGTAGTACCACAGAAACCATCAGTTTCTGTTCAGGATGTTGTAGGAA
>CAUQBR010000028.1:0-10500 GCA_963516475.1 uncultured Flavobacteriaceae bacterium | reverse complement strand
TTTTTTATAAACTACACTATTTATTTCTTATTTGTTTCGGGCTTATTCTAAATGCTCAGGAGAAACCCAATACAGAAATGTTAATAGATGAACACGGAAAAGAATACTATTACGACAATGTTCTAAAAGCCAAAGTTTATGAAATTGATGGAGAGCGAATAGTCATTATGGACGAACTATACCTTAGTTCAAAACCAAAATTTAACAACCAGCTTGACCGAAATTATTACTTTTTCCTCAACAAAAAACTCTCTCGCGTGTATCCTCTATTTCTCACTGCATTAGAGCAGTATCGTAGTTTGCAGGCTGATATACAAAACATGAAAGGAGGTGAAAAAAGAAAACACATAAGAGAAAAACAAAAAGAATTGGCTTCGCAATATGAAACCAAACTAAGAGATTTGACCACCTCTGAAGGGCAGATTTTCGCAAAACTCATGACCCGTTCGACAGGAAAAACGGTTTATGAATTGATAAAAGAACTTAAAGGTGGTTTTAATGCTTTTCTATGGAATGTAAAAGGAAATGTAGCTGACATAGACCTAAAAAAGGAATACAATCCCCACAAATACAGAGATGATGAATATTTGGAAAGCCTACTGATTTCCAACTGGCAGCAAGGGCACCTAAAACCCTACACTGGATACGAAAAATTCACTATTAAAGGAAAAGAATAAAGTTTAAACTTGTGTTTAAATTTTCGCAGAAACTATCTCTGCCACCTTTTCTAAATAAAATACATCCGTTTCATCTAAAGTTCCAAACTGTTCACTATCCACATCGAGAACACCTACTACTTTCCTATTCTTATCAAAAATAGGAACTACAATTTCTGATTTGGTAGCAGAACTACAAGCGATATGACCAGGGAATTTTTCCACATCAGGAACCAGTTGGGATTTTCCCTCTTTCCAAGCCGTACCACAAACGCCCTTGCCAAGCTTTATCCTAGTACAGGCTATCGGTCCTTGAAATGGAGCCAAAACCAATTCTTCATTTTTTACCCAATAAAAACCTACCCACCACCAAGAAAAAACCTGATGCAGCGCTGAAGAAACATTGGCCAAATTAGCTGTTAAATCTGTTTCGCCCTCTACAAGAGCTTCCAACTGAGGCAATAGTGCTTCGTATTTTTCTGTTTTTGTTCCGTTTTCTGGGATAAATAAATTTTCTGCCATAGTAGTTATAATTTATATACTAAAAATCTCCCCAAAATTAGGGATTTTTTACAAAAATGAAATAAACTTTGTCTTTTCTCGTTAATTATTAGTAAGTTTGAAAAATTAAATTTCTAATTATGAAAAAGGTAGTAAAATTATTAAGCATTTTGATGGTGCTTTCTTTTGGATTATCAAAAATGAATGCACAGAGAGGTTCAACCTATAACACAGGAATTGGTATTCTTGCTGATGTAGGAGATGGAACTGTAGTTGGTCCTCATGTTAAACATTTCTTTGCTAGAAATCATGCGGGAGAATTTGCAGTATTATTTGGGAGAGGAGCGACTCATCTTAATTTTATGTACCACTATGAAGAACAATTCGGAGGAAGCGCAAGAGGATTAGCTTGGTACATCGGTATGGGACCTGGTATTTCTTTCTGGAAAGGTGGGGGATCTGCCACATTCTCTCTTGCTCCTGTTGCTGGTATAGATTTCAAGATTCCAGGAGCTCCACTAGGGATATTTTTCGACTGGAGACCTAGAATTTGGTTCTACACAGGAAACTCTGATTTTGATGCAGCAAGATTCGGACTTGGTATGAGAGTTACTTTCTAAAAAATTAAAATGATAAACAAACCCTTAGAAAAATCTAAGGGTTTGTTTTATAATAAAATAGCATTGAGCATTTCTCGCTTTCCTTTGGGCCCTTCTAATTTTTGAACCTCAAAACCTAATTCGTGCAAAGCCCTTCTGACACTTCCTTTAGAAGAATATGTCGTCAAAAGTCCTCCTTTTCTCATTTTAGTTTTAACTAATTCAAACAAAGGTTTTTCCCATAAATCTGGCTGAACCCTCGCTCCGAAACAATCATAATACACCAAATCTATCTCGGGAAGCTCTATTTTATCCAATTCAAAAAAATCAGTTTTTATCTTTTTCAAAAAGAAATTAGGTTGAATCTGAACCAGCTTTTCCCATTCACAGCTATGAATTTCATTATAAACTTCCTTTATCACTGGATTTTCAAACAATTTTCCATAATCCAAATTTTGGGCTTCTTCCTGACTAATAGGATATTTCTCCAATGAATAGTAGTTGATTCTCAAATCCGTTGATTGCAAGAATTTCTGCAATGTTACCAAGACATTCAGCCCTGTCCCAAAACCCATTTCCAAAATGTTGATTTCTTTTTTATTTAGTTTTTCTAAACCATTTTTTATGAAAACATGCTCCGCTTCCTGCAATGCTCCATGATGCGAGTGATAGCACTCGTCCAGCTCTTCTATATAAAGTGTTCTGCTGTTGTCTCCTGTGGTTTTCACGATTCTTTTCATTTTTTACTCCTTTTTCAATACCTTACCTTTATACTCACTTCTATTTATTTCCTACTAATTAACATTTAGTGAATAAATAAGTTTTCTTGTTTTCTATCTATTGCTATTTGGTGATTTAAACTATTGTCCTACTTTTCCTAATTCTGTTATTTTCTTCGCAAGCTCAATGATTTTTTCTAACTGCCCTGCTTTCAAATTTGTCAATGATTGCTTTTCTTCTTTTCTACTTCTTAAAGGGTCTTTATGTATTTCTGCCAAGGCTTTTCTGATATAATCTACATATTCTGAATTATCTTCATCTTTACCATTTTTCTTTAATTGTTCAGAAAAACCAACTACCGACTTAGCTATTGTTTGTTTATAAGCATAATCTTCAATAATATTTTTCTGTTTTGTATATTGATTAGCACAGAAAACAGCCCCTGTAATGGGTATCGGCAATAACAATATCCTCCCTAAAATAATAAACCATTGATTATTTTCATTGATACTCTGCATAAAATGCCAACCCAAAAAACCTGCTCCCATCAAACAAAAAATTGCTCCAGCAATCCACAAAGACAAAACCCAAAAATTGTTAGCCTTTGCATATTGAGAATTAAAAGCAGCACTCAGTCCTTCTGCTGTTTTATATTCTAATGCCTGTTTTGCACTATTTATGAGTCCTTCTGCTTCATCTAAAAATCTTTTTCTTTCTCTTTCATATTCCTCTAATTGTTTATTATTTTTTATTATTCTGCCTTCAACTTCAGCAAGTTTATTTTCTTTTTTTTGTAAAGATTTAATAAATGTATCTATTGAATCCTTATTTGCTTCGGCATGAATTTTATATTCTTTTATATCTTATGAATTCTTATCAGCTATTTCTTTTATAAAAGACAAATCTGAATTTAACTTTTTCTGTTTTGATACTTCATCAGAGAACTCTTCCAGAGTAGTTGATATTTCTGTAAATTTAGTTTTAGAGTTATCTAATTCTTTTTGTATTTCATTCTCTTTGGTTGCTATATCTTGTTCTATTTCTTTACTTTGTTTCAAAATAGTTTCTAAATCAATTTTTATCCTTCGTATACTATCTATTTCTTTTTCAAATTCTATTTTATGTTCAGAAAAATCACGGACATTATAATTACGAAGAATTATTTTTATATTATCCACATACTGCCATAAACTAGAACTTTCTAAATTATAAAGAATATTATTTAAATAATCTTCTATTTGTTTTCTCTCATTATAAGTTGATAATTTTACAAAAATATCTGGATTATTAACTAAAGTGGTCAATTCTGTTAATACATTTCTTACTTCTGCTATTAAAATTGGATATGTGTATTCAGATTCATATCCATAAACTTCATTTCTATATTTACTAAAATCAATAACTTTTATTTTTTCTCTAATCTCTACTATTTTTACCTTAATATCTTTAATTGTTCTTATTTCCATATAAGTTGCTGTTTTTCTTACAAGATTAATAATTTTTATAGAATATTTCACAAATCTAATTATTTTTTCATTAAAATTCATTTTAAAATAAATGATTACCTTTGTAGTTCATCAATTAAAGTTTTATTACTATGATTATTCAAAAAGTAGAAAAATCTCGTTTAGAGACTATTGACAAGGACAATGTAACTTTCGGAAGTGGTTTTACTGACCACATGATAGTTTGTGAATACGAAAACGGAAAATGGGGAGAGCCTAGACTTATGCCTTATGGGAAAATGGAGTTTTCTCCTGCTATGATGGGGGTGCATTATGGTCAGGCTTGTTTCGAAGGAATGAAAGCCTACAAGGACAAAGATGACAATGTTTTCTTATTCCGTCCAGAGAAGAACTTCGCAAGAATTAACAAATCTACCAAGCGACTCGCTATGCCTGCCATTCCAGAAGAAGTTTTCATGGAAGGACTAAAAGCCCTAGTAGATGTAGAGAGAAACTGGGTACCTTTTGGAGAAGGGTTCTCACTGTATCTTAGACCTGTAATCTTCGCTACTGAAGAAGCTCTTATGGCTAGACCTGCTAACAAATATATGTTTGCTATCTTGGCTACCGTTGCTAAAAGCTACTACACAGCTCCTGTTTCTGCAAAAATCTCTGACTACTACTCTAGAGCTGCGAATGGCGGAGTTGGATTTGCTAAAGCTGCGGGTAACTACGCTGGAGCGTTCTACCCTACACAATTAGCAAACGAGGAAGGATATCAGCAGATTATCTGGACTGATGATGCTACTCATAAATACTTTGAGGAAAGTGGAACGATGAATGTAATGGTAAGAATAGGTGATACTATCTATACGCCTAAAACATCTGACAGAATCCTAGATGGAGTTACCAGAGACAGTATTATCCAGTTGGCACAGAGAAGAGGCATCAATGTAGTAGTAGGCGACATCGCTGTAGAAGATGTGGTAAACGCTCATAGAAATGGAACTCTTAAAGAAGTATGGGGAGTAGGAACTGCCGTGGTTACCAGCTCTTTCGAAGCTATTGGCTACAATGATGAAAGACTTGAATTGCCTAAACTAAGCGAGGAGGAAAGTTTTGCTCTTACTCTAAAAAGAGACCTCATCAACATACAAACTAACCTAGCCGAAGATCCTTTCGGATGGAGAGTTTTAGTTGAGAAAAAATACTAATTAAATATTAAAATGAAAATCCCTATTTCTTATGGGGATTTTTATTTTGCACTAAAATAAAAAATCGCTTAGATAAACTAAACGATTTTTTATAATTATTTTCCTTTTACTGAAAATTAAGCAGCTGTACCATCTGCTTTATACTTAGCAACAGCTCCACCTTGGAATGTTATTGTATAAACATCAGCAGTTGATATTTCTATCTTAACAATATTAGTGATAGAATTTGCAGAAGCTCTAATAGCAGCATTAACAGGTGCTGGTAAGTAATTCCAAACTGAATATTTTAATACATTTGCCTTTCCATCAACATATGCCCATGTACCATCTTGTTTGAATCCAAGTTCAATTCCATTTGATAAAACTACATGATAAACAGCTCCATTAGCAGCGTTTGCTGTAGCTGATTTTGTCACAGATGTAACAGATACTCCTGTATAAACCTCTGATGAAGCAAAAGGATTTGGTGTATTTTTAGTAGTATAACCAGAACCTGCATCATAAATTTTTTCTCCTAACATTGAGGCGATCAAGTGATCTGCTTGTTTTGGAAGATCTGATCTTTGAATTGTTGTAGTTGTATCTGTTACTGTTGTGTCTGGCATACCATCATCTCTATTACAAGATACTGATGAAAATCCTATTGCTAATAAGCAACCTAAAACTAAAACTGTCTTTTTCATTGTGTTCTAAATTTTAAATAATTAATAATATATGCAAATATAATATTTTTTTCGTAACAAAAAAGACTTTCATCATTTTTTAATATATTATTAACTCTCCACTCTTTCCAAAATCAAAAAATAAGTATTTTTGTAAAAATTAAGTTTTAATGAATTTCAAACTCCAATCAGAATACCAGCCCACAGGCGACCAGCCACAGGCCATTCAGAAACTAGTTCATGGTATAGAAAACGGCGAAAAATACCAAACACTGCTCGGAGTAACAGGCTCTGGAAAGACTTTTACCATCGCTAATGTGGTCAATGAAATCCAAAGACCTACTCTGGTCTTGGCTCATAATAAAACTCTGGCGGCACAGCTTTTTATGGAGTTCAAAGAATTTTTCCCTGAAAATGCTGTGGAGTATTTTGTCAGTTATTATGACTACTACCAGCCCGAAGCGTATATTGCCAGCACAGGGACTTACATAGAAAAGGATTTGAGTATCAATGAAGAAGTAGAAAAACTCAGGCTTTCTGCTACGGCAAGTCTTCTTTCTGGTAGGCGAGATGTGCTGATAGTAGCCTCTGTTTCATGTATTTATGGGATTGGAAACCCTACGGAATTCAATAAATCTTTGATAGAACTAGAACTTAATTCTAAAATTTCCCGAACACAGCTCCTTCACAAATTGGTAAATGCACTCTATTCCAGAACACTGAACGAGTTTTCACGAGGGACATTTCGTGTAAAAGGCGATGTAGTGGATGTTTTCCCTGCCTATGCTGACAGCGCGGTGAAGATACAGTTTTTCGGTGATGAAATAGAAAAAATACAAAGTTTTGACACTGTTTCAGGGAATATTATTTCTAATTTTGATAAAATCAATATCTATCCAGCCAATCTTTTTGCAACTTCCAAAGAAACGCTTAACTCTGCTATTCGGAATATTCAAGATGATTTGGTAAAGCAGGTTGATTTCTTTAAAGAAATAGACAAACCATTAGAAGCCAAACGATTACAAGAGCGAACCGAACTGGATTTAGAAATGATAAAAGAACTTGACTACTGCTCTGGGATTGAGAATTATTCTCGGTATATCGATGGAAGAGCGCCAGGAACACGCCCTTTCTGCCTTTTGGACTATTTCCCAAAGGATTTTCTGATGGTCATCGATGAAAGCCATGTTACCATTCCGCAGATTCACGCCATGTATGGCGGAGACCGAAGCAGAAAAGAAGCCTTGGTGGAATATGGTTTTCGGCTTCCAGCAGCGATGGACAACCGACCATTAAAATTTGAGGAATTTGAAGAAATGCAGAATCAGGTGATTTATGTTTCTGCCACTCCTGCCGACTATGAACTGGAAAAAACAGGCGGAGAATACATCGAGCAGATTATCCGTCCGACAGGGCTTCTTGACCCAATAATAGAAGTGCGACCGACTGAAAACCAGATAGATGACCTGATGGAAGAAATCCAAAAAAGAGCCGAAGAAGATGAGCGGGTTTTGGTAACGACTTTAACTAAAAAAATGGCGGAGGAACTTACCAAATATTTCACAAAATTCGGGGTTAGAACTCGTTATATCCACTCGGATGTGGAGACTTTGGAGCGTATCCAGATTATGCAGGACTTGCGCGTCGGCTTGTTTGATGTTTTAGTCGGGGTCAATCTCCTCAGAGAAGGACTTGATTTACCAGAGGTTTCGCTGGTTGCTATTTTGGATGCAGACAAAGAAGGAATGCTCCGCTCCCGCCGTTCTATGATTCAGACTGTGGGGCGGGCTGCAAGAAATATCAATGGTAAAGCCATAATGTATGCTGATAAAATCACCAAATCCATGCAGGCGACCATAGATGAAACCAACTACCGCCGCAAAAAACAAATCCAATACAACGAGCAGCACGGAATTGTCCCAAAAGCCCTTAATAAGAAGATTTCTGAAACATTGGTCGGTAGAAGTAAAGATTTCCCAGATGCCAAATACACTCAAAAAGAAATCCTAAAACAAGCTACTGAACAGAAGCAAAAGCACAGCACGGAAGAAATAGAAAAAATAATCACCGAAAAGCAGAAAGAAATGGAAGCCGCGGCGAAAAATCTTGACTTCATCACGGCGGCAAGGCTGAGAGATGAAATCAAGGCTTTACAAGAATAATATTAGTTATTTCCAAAATTCATCGTGATATTCATCTTCAGCATGATGATGGATTTCATTTAGCCTTTTTCCTACTTCGGCAAGCTGTTCTTCTGTAAGAATATTTTCCAAATGAGGGAAAAGCACCCGCTCCTCAAAACGAATATGCTCTGTAACTTTATCCGCATAGAGTGTAAGTAGTTCAAAATCCTCTACTTCGTTTAGGGTTTTCAGCAGTTCTCTTATTTCTTTATGCTCATCAAGGGCTCTCTGTGTCAGTTCATCATTAGAATAAGGAAACAAGATTTTCTCCTCTTCATCAAAATGGAAGCTCTGGCTGTTGTCCCAGTGATAGTTTATGTAGTTTTTAATGCGTTCATAGGAAATATTTTTCTTAATTCCCTGCTTTATTTTCCAGCCGCTAAGCAGTCCAAAATGGTGATCTTGGGAAAGTGGAACTATATTTTTGTCTCTTTTCATTTTGTTTTATTTTTAATGATACAAAATTAGTTTTTTAACGAATACCAAATGACTGAAATCATTAAATTTGTAAAATTTTAAAATCAAAATAATGAATATCCTTACCCAAAAATTCAATACAAAATACGAAACAGCTCCTTTTCAGGAGATTAAAGAAGAACACTATTTACCTGCTTTTCAGGAACTTATCATTCAATCAGAAAAAGAAATTGATGCAATAGCAAACAACCCTGCCGAAGCCACTTTTGAAAACACCATAGAGGCGCTGGCGTATTCTGGCGAACAGCTGGACAGGGTTTCCAGTATTTTTTTCAATCTAAATTCTGCTGAAACCAATGATGAAATTCAGAAGATAGCACAAGAAGTTTCGCCTATTTTGACAGAATTTTCATCTAAAATTTCTCAAAACGAAAAACTTTTCCAAAGAATAAAAAAGGTTTTTGATGAAAAGGAAAATCTTAGCCTAAACGAAGAGCAGAAAACCCTGTTGAACGAAACTTACAAAGGTTTTGTCCGAAATGGTGCTCTGCTAAACGAGGAAGACAAAAAGAAATTAGAAAAAATAGACATTGATTTGTCTGTAAAATCGCTGAACTTTGGGCAAAATGTGCTGGCTGCGACTAATACTTATTTCAAACACATTACCAATAAAGAGGATTTGGCTGGAATTCCAGAGCCTATTTTAGCACAATACGCCGAAGAAGCCAAAGAGCGAAGGCTGGAAGGCTATACCATTACGCTGCAATATCCGAGCTACATCCCAGCGATGACCTACGCGGATAATAGAAATCTGCGACAAGAACTGGCTTTGGCAAATGGCAAAAAAGCATTTGACGGAGGCGAGTTTGACAACCAGAACCTCATCAAAGAAATCATCAATCTAAGACAGCAAAAAGCGGGACTTCTCGGCTACAAAAACTTTGCGGAATATGTTTTGGAGGAGAGAATGGCAGAAAGCCCAAAGAAAGTTTTTGATTTTCTAAATCAGCTTCTCACAGCGGCTACGCCTTACGCAGAAAAGGAAACTGCCCAACTAAAAGAGTTGGCAAAAGCCGATGGAATAGACAAAATGGAGGCTTATGACCATGCCTACTATGCAGAAAAACTGAGAAAACAGAAATTTGACCTCAATGATGAGGAACTAAAACCATTTTTCCCATTGGAAAAGGTGCAGGATGCTATTTTTGATTTGGCAAAAAAACTTTTTAACCTTGATTTTAAAGAAGTTACGGATATTCAGAAATATCACTCGGAAGTGCGTGTTTATGAAGTATTTGAGAACAACAGCCTAAAAGCGGTGCTTTATGTAGATTATTTCCCTAGAAAAGGCAAGAGAGCAGGCGCATGGATGACCAGCTTCAAAAATCAATGGAAAAAAGACAACGCAAACTCGCGACCACATATTTCCGTAGTGTGTAATTTCTCTAAACCGACCGCAGACACCCCAAGTCTGCTGACTTTCCAAGAGGTAACGACATTGTTCCATGAATTTGGGCACGCACTGCATGGAATTTTAGCGGATACTCAGTATCCTAACCTTTCGGGAACTTCGGTGAAATGGGATTTCGTGGAGCTTCCTTCCCAATTCTTGGAAAACTACTGCTATGAGCCAGAATTTTTAAAAACCTTCGCAAAACATTACCAAACGAGCGAGGTGCTTTCGGATGAAAAAATCAAGAAAATCAACGAGTCTAAAAACTTCATGGAAGGCTATCAAACACTGAGACAGCTGGGATTTGGACTTTTGGATATGGCTTACCACACACAGCCCGAAGCCGTGCAGGACATCAAAACTTTTGAAACTAAACAGACAGAAAAATGCAGTCTTTACCCTGTAAATGTGGAAACTGCGATTTCTCCAAGTTTTTCGCATATTTTCCAAGGAGGATATTCGGCGGGATATTATTCCTACAAATGGGCGGAAGTCCTAGATACGGATACGTTCCAGTATTTCAAAGAAAATGGAATTTTCAATTCTGAAATTGCAAAAAAATACAAAACCCTGCTTTCCCTAGGCGGAACCCAAGCTCCAATGGAACTCTACAAAGCCTTCCGAGGCAGCGAACCAAAAGTAGAAAGCCT
>CAUQBR010000027.1:0-10581 GCA_963516475.1 uncultured Flavobacteriaceae bacterium | reverse complement strand
TGATTTTGTTTGTCATTGTTTTAATTTTTTTAATGAACTCATAAGTGAGTTTGTTCCCTAAAATAGAAACACCGTGAGTATTGCTATTTATCACAGAATGAATATGTTAATTGATAATACCCTCTACATATTTTTTCCATTGCTCTGGGTTATGTACCTTTTGTAGCAATTGCTTTACATAAGGGCGAATCTGTTGGAGGGCTTTCTCGCCTGCTTCTTTTGAAATCCCTTCCTTAGTAGATTGATAATACAACAGTGGCCAGAGAAGTTGTTCAGCAGTTTCATCATAACCATGCAAGCGATGCGTAAAATAACCTTCAGCTTTTCCTGCTTCATACAGTTGTATCAAAGCCTTAAAACCTTCATCTATCCCCCACGCACAAAGTAGTTGGGCAGCACAAAGTTCAATAAAGACATCTTCGTGAGTAAGCAGTTTCTTAAGACCGTCAATGCGTTCTTGAGAAATATCCTCTGGTAGGAGATCTTCAGGAAAGGTAGTGTAAGTAACTCCTTGAGGAATACTATTTAAAAGTTCTTGTATCTGTTCTTCCATGACCTTATTTTTTAATGTGGAAAAATATAATTGCCGTGGAGTTCATCTATCCACATGACTTCTCCTTCTTCAAAACAAATTTCTACTTCCAAAGGAAATTCACTATCTTCTCTATCCCAATTAGTAAAAGCTCCTACATAAACAACATTTTTAGAGGTCTTACACTGACTGGGGATAGCTACAAATTCAAAATCAAGCTCAAAATGGTGTGTATTCTTTCGCTCCAGCTCTCCTTCGTTAACCAACTCTTCGTAAAAGTTCCGCAATTGCTCTTTGAGTTGTTCCCGATAGGAATTGTGATAAAAGAACTGTTCAAAGGCAACTTCTTGCTTAGGCGAAAAGAAACCTGCTTCTCCTGCTTCATTATATATCCATATAGGCAGTGTTACTCCCAAACTCGGAATCAATATATCACTAATTGTAGAGGATATACCCTCTTCTTTTTCAAAAATAATTGTTCTGATCATATTGCTTTTAGTTTTTACTCAATTTCGCCAAATTGCATCATTGACAAATTGGCAAATTGACTCATCGGCTCATTGTCTTTAATAAAATAGCTCTTATCTTCTGTGGGGCAATAGTAGAGCCTGAGCTTTTCACCTTCTTCCAAAAGAAAGGTAATCTCACTATTTCCAGCTACTTCTTCGGCAAAAATAGCGCTAATGTGTTTGCCTTTGAGTTGCCAAACCTCAGTAAGGTCATCAAAGCGATAGTCATCATCGTCCTCATCTACTTCATACTCATTCCAACACTCACAAAAAGCAATACCCACATCTAAAAAGAAATGAAAAATAGGTTGTCCTTCTGCTTTCAGATAGACGATTAAAACACCTCCATCATCAGGATTTACACATACTTTGAGTTGCTCTATGGGCAAACCATTGAGTATGCTAAGGTTGAAATGGGTATCTTGATATATTCTTCCTGTCATAAACTTTATTTTTAGAGTAGCAGAAAGGCTTAAAAGCACTCATTGGCTCATTTGTTAATCAACAAATTTACTAATTTCCCTCTTCGCTTCTGCCCGTTTTTTCTTATAGCTCTTTTCTACATAATTACTTTTGAAATCGGTACCTTTGAAAGTGCGTACAGGGTTGCCGCGTTGCACTTGGGTGTGATTGTTCCAATGGTTCTGTGCTTGCTCGGCAAGTTGCTGAAGTTCTATTTCGGCAAGTTTTTCTTTAAGGCGCGCGAGGGCGAGTTTCTTATTCTCCAACTGCGAACGAGAGTCCTGCGCAAATACGCTGATACCTGTAGGTAGGTGGGTAGCGCGTACTGCTGAATTTACCTTGTTCACATTCTGTCCGCCATTGCCTTGCGAGCGAGTGGTTTGGAACTGTATATCGCGCTCCGAAAAAGTCTGGCGTTGCAGTTGGTCAAGTTCAAAAACACCTATATACCAATTGCTACGCTGGTGAAACTTGCGAAAAGTGCTCTTACCTACCCAGCACACCGTGCCGAGCCAACTTTTCAAAAACGGCGCTAACTCCTTGCCTTTGAGTTGCACGGTAACTGATTTTACAGTGAGATTGGCATCGCCTTCCTCACGGCTGAGAATGATATAGCTGATGCCTTCTTGAGTAGCTTCTTGTAGGAAAGTCTTGAGTACTTTCGCCACTACCCATTGGCATTCTAAAGGACCTTTTCCTGCTGTTATTTGTATTATCTTTTCCATTTTATAATTTCTTTTTAATAATGTTCACTATCCAATAACATTTCTGCTATTTCCAAAGCAGAAGCATTGGCTCTAAATTCTGTTATTTCCTTTAGAGGAGTGCGTTTATACTTTGCTTTAATTTCCCATTTTTTCTGATAACGATTCCAAGTATAACCATTACAAAACACCTTTTTTTGAATAATTCCCCAGTTTTTATAATCATTCAAAACCTTATCCAGTTCAGCCAACTCATGCTCTATTTCAAGGTTTATTGGGCGGTAATGCGTAATGATATTAGGTCTAACTCTCAACATAAAACGCCAAGGTTCAGCAAATTCATAATAAATTTCAAAACGCTTACAAACAGAATTATAACGCTCCACTTTCATAAAATATTTACATTCTTCTGCTACCAGTTTGCCCTTTTCTATCGCATCTACCCACTCCCATTGTCTAAATGATAATAATTCCTGTTTTCTAGGGAGATAGATGCGCTTACCTCTGCGTTTTTTCTTTTTTTGGAATTTGCGGTTATCAGCGTATTGATAAGTATTGATTTTAGCCAAAAGATTCTCAAAAAAATCTCCCAATTTACTGCGTTTCACATCATCACGAACCACAAAAAAACGCACATATCCCTTTTGATATGGTTTTTCAAGTGGTACAAGCGGCATGGTTCGTTTCTGCTTTTCTAATTCAGCGTGGCGATCACAGCATTCGCGAAGATATTTTTCGTAATCAGTTTTAGCAACGCGCTTGCGAGTGCGGATACTGCGCAGGCGTACTTCTTCAATATATGGATTGGTTTTTCCCATTCAATTAATATTTTAAATTTAATATTCAATTGTTAATGACTAAACATTGATAACTAACTAATTAATTAATTTACTTGGGATTTTTGTAGAAAGTAAAGGATAAACAAAAATCCCAAAGCTATCGCTTCGGGATTTTTGTTGTATGATAGAGAGTAATGCTACATCAAGCTAATATGCCACGAAGCGTTACCTTGTATAAAGGTAATTCTATGATAATATGTAACTTGATATATTTCATTTCTTCTATATTTTATTTTAAGGTTAAACAATTTTTTAATTAGACAGGAAAAAAGTGGTGATAAATAATCAACAATTTTGTCAATTAAAATTCTCTGGCACTATCTGCATAGCCTGTTTCACTTTTAAAAACGCGTACAGTTCCTACAGGAGAGTAACTATCTTCATATTTGTTGATAACCGCTTGTTGGAAATTACTTATTGATAATTCTCCTATATCATTCACAGAAATTTCTCCTGAGATGGTAGTCAAATCCATCTGTTTATTTATGAAGAAAATCGTAAACTTATTTCCTTCTCCTGAGATAACAGCATCCACGCCTCTTGCTCCATAGTTCATAGTAAAGTTTTGATAATTCACTTTTAACTTAGCGCCATTCTGTTGATAGAATTTATAGTAAAATCCATCATGAATTTTATTTATTAAAGGATCTTGAGCTCCAAGAGTAGAATGTCTGAGTTGTAACATCCCCCCTGTTTTAAAAAATCCTTCTACTCTAGGAGGATTGGTACCTCCATGGATAGTTGCTCCACCAGCAGCCATTTTCTGGATAAGGTCTAAGGGGGCTACTCTAGTAACCTCATTAGAGAAATTATTATTTGTAATTCCACCTCCCAAATCATCTACCCCAGAATCATTTGATCTAGAACAAGATACTGCTGTAAATAAGACACATACTGCTGTGCAAAATGTATAAACTATTCTTTTCATTTTTTATTTTTATAATATACTAGGCAAATATATGATTTTTTTAACTATCTGCAAAATTTTCAAGAATTTTTAATAAATTTTTGGATTCCACTTTTCTGGATACTTCGGCGTAAAATCCTTGTAATAGTCCTGAATTTCATCCATTATGCTTTCAAAAGAGCGAGTTTCCAAGTCTTCTACGCTGATTTTTCTCCCGATGTGAATTTTTTTAGTTTTAAAATCTGCTGCTCCAAAAACTATCGGAACCCTCGCACCCAGCGCCATATGATAAAATCCGAGTTTCCATTTTTCCACTCGGGAGCGCGTTCCTTCTGGGCAAATTACCAAACTGAAATCCTCTTTTTTAAACAAATCAGTGACAAATTGTACAAGATTATTCCTTTGGGAACGATTAATTCCTATCCCGCCTAACGCCTTGACAATGAAGCCATACCAAGCCTTAGTATGAGCATCTTTTATGATGACTCTCAGCGGTTTATTGTATTTCCAATAAACTAAATTCCCCAAAAGATATTCAATGTTGTCCGTATGTGGCGCTACGATAAGCACACAGCGGTTCAGATTCTCTAAATCCCCTTCCAGCACCACCTTCCAGCCTAGAAGCTTCAGCAGTAATGATCCTATTATTTTTCTCATGATTAAAAGTTAAAGGAGCAAATCTACATTATTTTTTTCAAAAAGCATTATGCACACTTTATATTTTGATGTTAAAAAATAATGCTCTGCAACTCTGCAAAACATTATTTAAAAATACTTTGAAATTTAGTTTAGTTAGTATTTTCTAACTGTTGATATGGTGTCTGATTCCAGCTGTGGTTCTGGCTGATATTCTCTTTCTTCTCTATAAAATCCGTGCTCATCTCCGTGGATATCTACTCTACCATCGCTTAAATCCCTGATTTCCATAGTTTCAGGAATGACCAGCTCATAGTCCACATCATAATCCCGAAATCTTTGTTCATAGGAATAACTTATATAGTTCGGCAGCAATACCACATTACCAGAAACTTCCACAGGAACACTCAGACCGATAGGGATATTATAGCCATCGGCTTTTTTTCTAATCATGATATACGGCTGTTTTACATCATTTCTTCTTGTAATATAGACATCTGGATAATCTTCTTTATAGATTTTTTTCTTATCCGAAAAAATATCATCTCCATAGGCTCTAAAGTTCTGCGGAATCTCTACCCGCTTCAAATCAAGGGTAAGGACATTCGACTGGGTATTGATAGATACGCGCTCCTCCTGAAAATTGTTTCCGCTGTAAATCAGTTGTTTTTTTGATACTAAGAAACCAAAATAAATACCTAAAACTAATAAACAAATAGTAAGAAATCCCACTAGAAAGCCCCAATATCTTATTTTTGTTTTAGGAGAAAACAATTTGGTACTCAATGCCATAAAGACAATTGTAGGAATTAAAATTGCGATTGTAACGATTGCCATGAAGACATACCTTGTTTCGTCATTTAAGTCAAAAATAAAATTGAACTCATCCAAATCCTCATACATTCCCAAAAACTGAAAATCCCAACCTCCTAAAAGAACCAAAAGTGATAAAAATAAAGATATCAAAAACTTAACAGCAAGAATAGCCATTATACACCCTAAAACAATTCGGGCAACTTTCCAGATATCAGCTCCTGTTTTGGCTATTTCTGATTTATTCTCATTGTAAAAAGAACTTACCCTCTGCCCTGCTTCTTTAAGGCTGTCAAAATTGATAGGTTTTCCCTGCATTTTCAGAAAATCTGATGCCGTCTCTGCCTCTGGAAGCACTACCCACAGAATGACATAGGCTACCACAGAAACAAAGCCCACAGTGAAAATAAACACCAGAATCCAAATAATCCTCATCAGCGAGATATCCATCCCAAAATACTGAGCCAATCCCGCGCAGACACCTGCTATCTTGCCTCTTTTCATATCTCGGAAAAGTTCTTTTCTTGTCTTTTCTTGGGAAGTTTCCTGCCCTACATTTTCTTCACTCTGCCCTTCTATGGCCTCTGGAGTTCCTAACTGAGCGATGACTTTCTCCACATCATCACTATTTACGACTTCTCTTTTATCAAGATTTTCTCTGAAAATTTCTGCAATCCTGATTTCTATATCGTACATCACTTCATCGGCTTCATCTTTTTCCAAAGAATTCCGAAGCGCTTGTAAATAAGCGTTTAGTTTCTCGTAGGCCTGCTCTTCTATAATGAAGGAAAAACCTGCTAATGAGATAGATATTGTCTTGTTCATGTTATTGATTTTTTGTGATTTGTGTTACTGATTCTGTTAATTGGCTCCATGTTTTGTCTAACTCCGCTATGAAAAGCTCCCCTTTCTCCGTGAGTTTATAATACTTTCTGGGCGGCCCTCCTGTGGATTCTTCCCAGCGGTAAGAGAGGATTTCTGCATTTTTCAGCCTTGTCAGCAGCGGATAGAGCGTTCCTTCTACTACTTCCATATCGGCTTTTTTCAGTTCCTCCATCAAATCCAAAACATACATCTCTCTTCTCTTGATGAGGCTCAGAATACAAAATTCCAGTATTCCTTTTCTCATCTGCGCTTTCGTGTTTTCGATATTCATTCTTTGTTTTTTATATAGTTAATGATTGGTGTTCATCTTATTTTACACCACAAATATACGAATAATAAGGTATTATGCAATGCAAAGTAGTTGAATTTTAAAACAAAATGAATTAAACTCCTGATTATCAGTATTAAAAATATTTCATTAAATTTGTTTTTAAATTATTTCATCATGAAAAAATCTATTTTCATCTTATCTGCGATGTTTATTTTAGGTGCATGCAGCAGTGATTCAGCTCAAAAAGTAACAGAAAAAATTAAAAATGCATACAGCGACGGCCTCCGCGAAACCTTTATAGAAGAAGGCGTGAAATCTTGTATCGAAAATTCTGGATTAAAAGAAAGTGAGGCGAGAGAATATTGCGAATGTGCGATGAACAAGCTTAATGAGAGCCTCAGCAATGATGAAATTGTTGATATATCTATGGATAATCCTCCCAAAGATTTGGATGAACGCGTAGATAAAGCGATTGGCAGCTGTATCGGAGAGTAACTTTAATCAATATTTCTGAACTGAATATAAAAAAACAGAGACAAAAATATACATTTTTGTCTCTGTAATATATTAATAAATAAGTATTTACAAAATCCTACCTCATAAAAATGAGTTTATTCTCTGTGGAAAGTTCATCATTTAGCAGATATCCTTCTTCGCCAAAGGCTTTCAGCTCTTCCAAGGAACGAACATTATTTTCCGCACAGAAACGCACCACCAGCCCTCTGGCGTGTTTCGTATAAACCACTATGGTTTTGGGCTTCCCCGTTTTCATTTCATAAAAGTCAAAATCAACCACTTGGACGTGGAGTTTTTTACGATTTACTACTTTAAAATATTCATTACTTGCCAAATTGAGCAGAAGTTCGCCTTCATTTAGCTCAGAATTAAGCTGTTCCGTAATCTTGTCCGACCAAAATTCGTATAGATTTTTATACTTATCAAACTGAAATTTTCGCCCCATTTCCAGTCGATACAGCATAATGCGGTCAGAAGGCTTCAACAGTCCATACAGCCCCGAAAGCATTCTGTAATGCTCCTGTAAATAATCAATCGCCTTTTTATCCAAACTCTGGGCATCCAACCCACGATAGACCTCGCCCGTAAAAGCCAACATGGCTGGAGCAGACTCATTTTCGGATGGATTTTTTTTCCAGTTTTGGTTTCTTTCCCAGTTTTCATCGGCTAATTTTGGAGAAAGCTCCATAAGTTCCGCCAAGAAATTAGGCGTTTTTTCCTTTAAATAAGACTGAATAAAAACCGAATCCTCTATAAACTGAGGCTCGGTAGGCTTTATAAATTCCGAAGAAACCCCAACTTTCATCAATTTAGCTGGAGAAGTAATTATTTTCATATTAATTTTTTCGTTAGATTTTTTCAAAACGGAAATTCTCTCCAAGGTATGCCTGTCTTACCTGCGGGTCATTCGCCAAATCTTCTGGAATGCCCTCTTTCAAGATTTTTCCTTCAAACATGATGTATGTTTTATTGGTAATAGCAAGGGTCTGCTGGACATTGTGGTCGGTAATAAGCACCCCTATATCCTTTTTTACAAGGGAACGGATGATTTTCTGAATATCCTCCACCGCAATAGGGTCTACCCCCGCAAAAGGCTCATCCAAAAGAATAAAATCTGGATCTGTCGCCAGACATCGGGCGATTTCTGTTCTTCTTCTCTCCCCACCAGAGAGCAGATCTCCCCTATTTCTGCGTACATGCTGCAAGGAAAACTCATCCAAAAGCTCTTCCAGTCTATTTTTTTGCTCACTTGCAGACTTATTGGTCAATTGTAAAACTGATAAAATATTATCTTCTACTGACAATTTTCTAAAAATAGAAGCCTCCTGCGCCAAATATCCCACGCCTTTCTGCGCCCTTTTATACATCGCATCTTGTGTGATATCCTTTCCGTCCAAGGTTATCTCGCCAGAAGTAGGTTTTACCAGCCCTACTATCATGTAGAAAGTGGTGGTTTTTCCAGCTCCATTCGGGCCTAGAAGCCCTACTATTTCGCCTTTTTTCACTTCTAAACTTACCCCTTTTACTACTTTTTTAGGGCCGTATTCTTTTATCAAATTGTCTCCTCGTAAAATCATGAAACAAAAGTAATATTTTTAATTTAATACCTCTTATTTTTTGGAATGGTTTTTGTAAATTTATAGTTGAAATTTATTTTTAATTATTTTTTGTTTTTAGTATTTTTTGATTATTTTTGTAGAAATAAAAATTGATTTTGGGAGTATGAGGAAACTTTTATTTTTGTTTTTTTTCAGTATTATAGGTTTTGGGCAGATGGAGGCTCAGAGTTTTCAAACAGGAAAATCATCACAAACGGCGAATGATAAGGAGCTTATTGCTTATCCGAACCCTGCAAAGGATTTTTTATATCTAAAAACTTCTGACCCTAATGTAAAGATAAAATCTGCTACATTTTACTCTATTTTAGGGAATGTAGTTGCAGATGTCCAAATCAATGCGAACTATTCCGAAATAAGAGTAGATAGGCTGAAACAAGGGAAATACCTAATGAGGTATGTGCTGAGTAACAACACACAGAAAATCATTCAAGTAATTAAACAATAAAGGGCTGTAATATAAAAACAGCCCTTTATTTTTTTACTCATTTTTATTAGATTTCTTTTAATAACATTTCTATATCCAAAAATCCGTTATACAATCATAGAGTGTTTGGATTTAAGTCTAATTTTATATTTTCGTTAAAGTTCCTTTCAAATTGATAAATGTATTATCTGGTAAAGTAATATTGCTATATACAATTTCATTTTCAAAATCTTCTAAATGCACCACAGAAGTTCCTGTTTTTTCTTGCCAAGACACCATATATACATTCGGTCTAATTTCTACTTTATTGATAGAAACCTTCTCTACATCATCATTTTCTCCTCCTTTGAGGTATCTAAAACCCAACTCTGTTTCACTTTCAAAATTTAATTCAAAAACATATTGTCCAAAATCTGCTCTGAATTTATTTCCTATTACTTGAATTTCACTCATTTTTATTTCTTCTTAATTAAATCTCTTTTAATAACATTTCTATATCCAAAAATCCGTTATACATCATAAGATCTCCATTTTCTGTTCTCGGCCATTGTTCTTTTGGTCTGTCCCAATAGAGTTCTACCCCATTCCCATCAGGATCTGTAAGGTATATCGCCTCAGAAACCCCATGATCTGTTCCTCCAATAATTGGATAACCATTATCCTTCAATCTTTTGACAATCAATGCTAAATCTCTCCTTGTAGGATAAAGAAATGCAACATGATACAGCCCCACGGTGTTTGGACGCGCTTTTGGTGCATCTTTAGAATACCAAGTGTTCAATGCTATGTGATGGTGATATCCCCCTGCGGATAAAAACACAGCATCTTCTCCAAAATACTGAGTTACTTCCAATCCCAATAAATCTCGATAAAAACTCAATGCCTTATCCAAATTAGATACTTTTAAATGAACATGCCCTATCTTTGTCTGTTCTGGTGTTTTATAATTTTCCATTATCTCAATTTTTAATGGAACAAAGATAAGACTTCTTGTATAGGGTTTGCATTGACCTATGATAATAAAACAAAAAAACACCCAAAATGGATGTTTTTTTTGTTTTATATCAATTTACTTAAACTTTTTGCTGTTTCTTTCTGCTGAAAATTATCCAATCTTTTTTTAATCTGCATAATGATAATAGGAGTCAGGACAGCTACCCCTAATCCTATCAATGTTTTTTTCATGGAAGGCCTTACCCTTTTCAAGAGTGCATTGGTAAGCAGCTTAGCAGAACCTGCCTCCAAAGAGGGAAGCAAAAATTTATTCGCCAAAAAAGAAGCATTTTGGGCT
Organism: uncultured Flavobacteriaceae bacterium; assembly: GCA_963516475.1. Taxonomy (GTDB): domain Bacteria; phylum Bacteroidota; class Bacteroidia; order Flavobacteriales; family Weeksellaceae; genus JABCPE02. Next base: position 173 of record CAUQBR010000027.1, on the reverse strand, counting down.
AATCCAGAATCCATCATTCCACCTAAATATTTCTCTGTAACTCCATTAGTAATCACCCCTAAGGTTTTTCTCGGGTTTTCAAAACTCAGCACAGATTCTATTTCTTTGATTTCCGCTTTGAGTTCTTCTTTTTGATTTTTTAAATCTTGAAAATTCTTTATTTTTCCCATCTT
>CAUQBR010000026.1:0-10973 GCA_963516475.1 uncultured Flavobacteriaceae bacterium | reverse complement strand
TTTTTATTTTGAGAACTGATTTTTAAAAATCGGACAGCAAGCAGTGTAGCAGAAATGGTAAGTCCTATTCCAAAGGCTACCCACATACCATAAGCGCCCATTTTCATGGTTATACAGAGGAAAAATCCTAATGGAAGCGTTACCACCCAGTAGGCGATGAATGTGATGACGCTCGGTATTTTCACATCTTGTAATCCGCGCAGACACGCCAAAGAAACCAGCTGTAATCCATCCGAAAGCTGAAAAAGTGAAGCGAGAACCAGCAGCTGCGAAGCCAGAGCAATCACGGCTGTTTCATCTTCTTTTGTAAAGAATGTAGGTAGGACATTTTTACCAATGGTAAAAGTTAGACAGCTTATAAGCATGAATAGGAAAACTATTTTCATGTTGTTAATTCCGATTTCTCTCACGCCTACGAAATCTTTTTCTCCTCGTTTTTTTCCAATCATAATCGTAGAAGCAACCCCAAAACCAGCACAAAGATTGAAGGTAAAGGAAGCCATACTCATGGTAACTTGGTGGGCAGCGATGTCCGTAGTACTTACCATACCGCAGATAAAGGCCGCCAAAGCAAAGGCTGTCACCTCGAAAAACAACTGCATAGCCGTAGGAAGACCTAATTTCAGCAGAGTTTGGAACATTTCCTTTTTGAAAAGAGAAACCTTGAAACTCAGCTCGTTAATGTATCTTCTTGTGATGGAATTTCTTTTCATCACGATGTATAGGAAAATAACGGAGAAAATCCTTGCAATTAGCGTTGCATAGGCTGCACCAGCCACGCCCATCGGTTCCAGCCCGAAAAGTCCTTTCATGAAGACATAATTCAGAATTACATTGATGAGGTTCGCGGAAACAGTGGCTATCGTTACGCCGATGGTGTAGGACAGTCCTTCGGAAACCTCTCTCAGAGTCTGAAATTTCATTATGGGAATCACACTCAGCGAAATGATAGAAAGGTATAAAATAGCATCAGGAATGATTTCCTCTGGCTGTTTGGCGTAGTGTAATAGTGGTGCTATGGCTAATAGAATGAAAGTCAAAATCGTTCCGATAAGGATATTTATCACTGCTCCATGGCGAAAAACACTATTGATTCTGTCATGGTCTTTCTGAGCCTGAGCCTCAGAGACTAATGGTGGAATGGCAAATGAAACTCCAACACCAAAAATAAAAACAGAAATAAAAACAGAGTTTGCTAATGCCGTGGAAGCCAGTGCGTTGGCGCCTAGCATATTTCCCACCATCATATTGTCAAACAAATTCACGGAAACCTGCCCTAGCTGTGTAAGCATCACAGGGAGAGCGAGTTTAAAACATTCTCGGGTATATTTAAGATTAAGCGATAAAAGCATAAAATTATTTTCTTACAAAATTAGTTACATCTTCTGCTGTTACAGGGTTTGAACCTAATATAATCAGCCTTTCTACTACATTTCTAAGTTCTCGGATATTTCCTGTCCATGAGAAATTTTGGAGGATTTTTATGGCTTTATCATCAAATTCTTTTACCGAAGTTCCCTGCTCCTCGGAGATAAGTTTCGCGAAATGCTTCACTAAAATAGGAATATCATCCTTTCTTTCATCCAGAGAGGGAACATGGATTTCTATCACGGAAAGCCTGTGGTAGAGGTCTTCACGGAATTTTCCTGCTTCTATTTCTTTTTTCAAATCTTTGTTGGTCGCCGCCAGCACGCGCACATCTACTTTTATTTCCTTGTCGCTTCCCACAGGCGAAACTTTATTTTCCTGCAAAGCACGAAGGACTTTGGCTTGGGCTACAAGGCTCATATCACCGATTTCATCTAGGAAAAGAGTACCGCCGTTGGCTTGTTCGAATTTCCCTTGTTTATCCTTGATAGCTCCCGTGAAAGAACCTTTTACATGTCCAAAGAGTTCGCTTTCAATAAGTTCCGAAGGAATAGCGGCGCAGTTTACCTCTACGATAGGGTTTTTGCTGCGTTCGCTGAGGGAATGAATGGCGTGTGCTACCAGCTCTTTCCCAGAACCATTAGAGCCTGTGATGAGGACTCTGGCATCAGATGGCGCTACTTTTTCTATCATGCTTTGAATGTTTTTCAGAGCAGGAGATTCGCCAATCATTTGGTATTTTTTGCTGACTTTCTTTTTCAGTTGGGTGTTTTCTTTGATGAGCGAATTTTTAGTATTTTGTAAATCCTTCTTTTCCAAGGCGTTTTTTACACTCGTAATCAGCCTGTTGATATCAATAGGCTTGGAGATGAAATCATACGCTCCGTTTTTCAGGCAGGTTACGGCGGTGTCTATATCCGCATGTCCCGAAATCATTAGAAAAACGCTTTCAGGCTTTATTGAAAGACTTTGGGTGAGGAGTTCGTTCCCTGATAATTTGGGCATTTTGATGTCTGAAATAATCAGGTCAAAGTCATTTTTTTCTATCAATTTATAGGCATCCAGACCATTTTCTGCAATGGTAATTTCAGAGCCTTGTATCTCATCTGAAAGTATGTTTCCCAAGATGTTAGAGATACTTTTTTCGTCTTCTACTATTAAGATTTTTTGCATGAGACAAAGGTAAGAAAATTTTATTTTTTTCTTTTATGGCTTTGATGAAGAATGGAGGAATGAATTTATATGCACAAATTGTTCTGTAAAAATGCAGAAATATTATATATTTGCTTAAAATATTTTGTAGTGCGCTGGTTTAAGATTATTTTGCTTTTATTAGTCTTGTTGGCATCAGGTTATACGGCTGTGATGTATTATTTTTTTGAGGAGAAAAATTCTTTTGTAGTGGAAAAGGAAATAGATTTTCCTTTGGATAAAGTTTTTCCGCAGTTTGATGATTTACAGAACCTTACGAGATGGAATGATTATTTTTTGTCTGATAAAGGCTATCGTTATCGCTATTTCTTGCCATACGAAGGAGAGGGAAGTTCCATGAGCTACAATCACACGAAAGACAAAAATAAATATGGAGAGGTTTTTATCAGAAAAATCAAACAAAATAAGAGCATTAGCTACGAATTATACCAAGAACGAAAAGAAGTTCCATATAAAATCAATGTAAATTTTTATCCAAAAGGAGATAAAACTAAGATTGTATGGCAGGTAAATACGCCTAAATATCCTCTGTTGCTTAGGTTTAAGGCGGCAGATTCTGATATAGAAAGCTATATAAATAATAATGTAACTGTAAGCATCAAAAACCTTACAAATCTGCTTTCGGGGAAAGTGGATAAAGAGGTGATGTTCAATCAGATAAAATACGACAGCGTTATGATAGAGGAGCAGGATGAAAGGCTGTTTCTTGGGGTAAATGTGAGCACATCTAATAAAAAAGGAGCTTTGTTTAAAAATATAGTCATCAATCACAATAGGGTTTTCAGCTATGTGACCAAAGACCTCTCAAAGCGGGAAGATGAATTCGGAGAGCCAGTGCTTTTCACAGAGGCAGGAGAGCTTAAAAACAAAGAAGTTTCGTATTTCTATGGCGTTCCATTATCCCAAAAAGTGAATGTTTCGGATAATAATTTTGCTTTTAGAACCATTAAAAAATCAAAATATTACAGCATTTATTATAAAGGAGGATATGAACAGCGAACAAAAGCTATAGCCAAACTTTTGGATAAAATAAAGAAAGACCTTCTTCAAAACGGAAAGCTGGAAGAACTATTTGTAGAGGTTCCGTATAATGAGAATGAGGTGGTACTGAAATTATCATTCCCAGTTTACTAAAATTAATACTAAAATTCATAAATTTGTAACTCAAAAAAAGTAGGAGAATTAAAATGTAATGGACAGGTTTTCATTTTTAAATACAGCACATATAGAGTTGATAGACAGTATGTATCAACAATATCTTCAGAGTCCTGATAGTATAGAGCCTTCGTGGAAGTCGTTTTTTCAGGGCTTTGATTTTGCATTAGAGAATTATGGAGAATCAGTGCAGGAAGTTCCTCAAGTGGTGCAGACAGCCATAAATACAGGTGCCGTGCCAGAGGATATCCTCACGGAATTTAAGGTTATCAATCTCATTGAGGCTTATCGTACCAGAGGGCATCTCTTTACCAAGACCAATCCTGTAAGGAAGCGTAGGGAGTATTCGCCGACTCTTGATATTGAGAATTTTGGTCTCACGAAGGCAGATTTAGGCAAGAAATTCGATTGTGCTACACAGGTCGGAATGCCTGCTCCAGCTACTTTGGAAGAGATTATCAAGCGTTTAGAGCAGATATATTGTGATTCCATCGGGGTGGAATATATTCACATCAAAAATGTGGAAGAGAAAAATTTCATCAGAAAATGGATTTCAGAAAACGAAAATCATCCGATTCTTTCCGTGGAGGAAAAACGCCAGATTTTACATAAACTAAACCAAGCCATAGCTTTTGAGCGTTTTCTTCATACTAAATTTGTCGGACAGAAAAGGTTTTCTTTGGAGGGTGGCGAGTCTCTTATTCCAGCGGTGGATCAGCTTATTAGCTATTCTTCACAACATGGTGTAGATGAGGTAGTTTTGGGAATGGCTCACCGTGGGAGGCTGAATGTTCTGAGTAATATTTTCCAAAAATCATATAAGGAAATTTTTTCTGAATTCGAAGGAAAGGAATTCGATGAAGATGTTTTCTCTGGCGATGTGAAATACCATCTTGGTGCATCTAAAAGAGTGACAACGGCTTCTGGCGAGGAAGTTAGAATCAATCTCGTTCCTAACCCATCTCACTTGGAAACCGTGGGAGCTTTGGTTCAAGGGATTTGTAGAGCAAAAATAGACCAATACAAAGGAGATTATACCAAAGTTTTACCGATTGTTATTCATGGAGACGCTGCCATAGCAGGGCAGGGAATTGTCTATGAAATCGCCCAGATGATGACACTAGACGGCTATAAAACAGGCGGAACGGTGCATATCGTGGTGAATAATCAGGTGGGCTTTACTACCAACTATCTTGATGCTCGTTCTTCTACTTATTGTACTGATATAGCGAAGGTTACAGACTCGCCTGTGATGCATATCAATGCCGATGATGTGGAGGCTGTGGTGCATGCTATTCGCTTTGCGGCAGATTATAGAGCCAAGTTTCACAAAGATGTATATATAGACCTTTTAGGTTACCGAAAATATGGGCATAACGAAGGGGATGAACCAAGATTTACCCAGCCTAAACTATATGATATAATCGCAAATCATCCTAACCCAAGGAAAATTTATAAACAAAAACTGCTTCAGGAAGGCATCGTTTCGGATGAAATCATCGTAGAAATGGAGCAGGAGTTTAAGCTTCTTTTGGATGAAAATTTTGAGGCAGCGAAGGAAATAGAGCGCAATCAGATGTCCATTTTCATGGAGGAAGATTGGCGTGATTTTTCAAAATCAGCTGTGGGAAAAACCTTGGAAAAGGTGGATACCAGATTTGATTTAGCAGAATTAAAAGAATTAGCGCAAAAACTTTTTGAGCTTCCAAGCGATAAAAAATTTATTAATAAAATTATTCGTCTTTTCCAGCAGAGACTGAAAATGGTTCAGGAAACCAACGAGTTAGACTGGGCTTTAGGGGAATTGTTGGCGTATGCTTCTCTGCTGAAAGAGGGCTATAATATCCGTATTTCGGGCGAGGATGTGGAGCGTGGGACTTTTTCTCACCGTCATGCCGTTTTGAAAGCGGAAGATACGGAGGAAGAATATATTTATTTAAAAAATGTTTCTGACAGCAGATTTGATATCTATAATTCCCATCTTTCTGAATATGGAGTTCTTGGTTTTGACTATGGCTACGCCCTTGCTTCTCCGAAAACACTTATGATTTGGGAGGCGCAGTTTGGGGATTTTGCCAATGGAGCGCAGATTATCATAGACCAATATTTGGCAGCAGCAGAGGAAAAATGGAAAATCCAAAACGGACTTGTGATGCTGCTTCCTCACGGAATGGAAGGGCAGGGCGCAGAGCACTCTTCCGCGAGATTGGAAAGATTCCTTACGCTTTGTGCTAATGAAAATATTTTTGTGGCAAACTGTACCACGCCGGCCAATTATTTCCATTTGCTTAGAAGACAAATGAAACAGCCGTTTAGAAAACCATTGGTAGTGATGACTCCGAAATCCTTGTTGAGACATCCGAAAGTAGTTTCTGGAATTGAAGAAATGGCAAATGGAGAGTTCCAAACTCTGATAGATGATGCTCTGATAAATGCTGAAAAAGTGGAGAGAGTAGCCCTTTGTAGTGGTAAAATCTACTATGAACTTTTAGCAAAAAGGGAAGAACTAAATGAGGAAAGAGTGGCGTTGGTAAGATTGGAACAGCTGTATCCTTTGGATAAGGAAACTCTTACAGCGATAATAAACAGATATGCCCATAATAAAGAAATAGTATGGGTGCAGGAAGAGCCTGAAAATATGGGAGCTTGGGCGTATATTTTGAGAAACTTGAGAAATACAGGAATTCAGGTAATCGCTCCAGTGTCCAGCGGTACGCCTGCTCCAGGAACGCACAAAGGTTTTGATAAAAACCAAAAACAAGTGATTCAGCGAGTGTTTGATTTGGAAAATTTAATAGGATAAACAATAGAGTTTATTAACATAAAATAAAGACTTAGAGCTATGTCTATATTAGAAATGAAAGTGCCTTCACCAGGCGAATCCATCACAGAAGTAGAAATTTCATCTTGGTTAGTAAAAGATGGCGATTTTGTAGAAAAAGACCAGCCGATAGCAGAGGTAGATTCTGATAAGGCGACACTAGAACTACCAGCCGAGCAGTCAGGAGTAATTACCCTAAAAGCCGAGGAAGGAGATGTAGTAAAAGTAGGGCAGGTAGTCTGCCTTATAGATATGTCTGCACAAGGGCCAGCCGCGAAAACAGAAAAACCTGCTTCAGAAATGAAAGTGGAAGTACAAACAGTGGTTGCTCCTACACAAGAGCCTAAAAAAGAGGAATCTCATCCATCTTCTCCATTAGCAAAAGTGATTTTGAAGGAGAATAGTATAGATTCTGATAAAGTTACAGGAACTGGAGTGGGCGGAAAAATTACCAAAGAAGACGCCATAAAAGCTGTCGCAGCGATGGGAAGAACGCAAGGAAACCGCAAACAGACCGTTACGAAACTTTCTGTTTTGAGGAGAAAACTGGCAGCTAGATTAGTTTCTGTGAAGAATGAAACTGCTATGCTTACTACTTTCAACGAGGTGGATATGAGCGAAATTTTCAGGCTGAGAAAACTTTATAAAGAAAAATTTTCACAGAAGCACGGCGTAGGCCTTGGTTTTATGTCTTTCTTCACAAAGGCGGTTACCAGAGCTTTGAAACTTTATCCAGATGTGAATGCGGCGATAGATGGTGACCAAAAAATCAATTATGATTTTTGTGATATTTCTGTGGCAGTTTCTGGGCCAAAGGGACTTATGGTACCGATTATCAGAGATGCAGAGACTTTGTCCTTTAAGGGAATTGAGCTGAAAATAAAAGATTTAGCTACGAAAGTTCGTGACGGGAATATTTCTGTAGATGAGATGACAGGCGGAACTTTTACCATTACTAATGGCGGGACTTTCGGTTCTATGCTTTCTACTCCGATTATCAATCCGCCACAAAGTGCAATTTTAGGGATGCATAATATTTTAGAACGCCCTGTGGCTGTCAATGGGCAGGTAGAAATCCGTCCGATGATGTATCTGGCGCTTTCTTATGACCATAGAATAATCGATGGTCGTGAGTCTGTAGGGTTCTTGGTGGCAGTGAAAGAAGCCATAGAAAATCCAGTGGAACTGCTTATGGAAAACAATGAGAAAAAAGCCCTTGAGCTATAAATATTCATTAAAAAAATCAGAAATCTTCAAAAGGATTTCTGATTTTTTTTGTTTCTGATTGAGATTTTTTAAGGAAGTAGTTCAGATTCTATGGCAATTTCGCCAGTGAGAATTTTCTGAATAGGGCAGGCGTGAGCTGTTTTGTGCAGGATGTTGCGCTGCTCTTCGGTAAGATTTCCTTTTATTTCTATGATTTTTTTGAATTGAGAAACGCCTTCTTTAGTTTCGTTATCAAAAAGAACTTTTACAGAAACTTCTTCTACATCCCATTCTTTGCGGTCTGCAAACATTTTGATAGTTGCAGTGGTGCAAGATGAAAGAGCTGAAGCTAAAAGTTCCAGTGGATTAAATCCTTTTTCCTGTCCGCCTTTAGCAGCGGGTTCATCACCGATAATGCTGTTTTTACCAGCAGAGATGTTCATTAGATATTTCTCTGCACCAATTTTTGTAATTACTTCTGCTTTCATAAATTAAGATTAAGACAGCAAATATAAGGCATATTTTGTCAAAACACCTTAACTTAAATCAAGAAGTTTGGTCAGATAAATATTTATTAGTTATATTTGCATACTATTTTTGTTTAACAATTTAAATTAAATGGACCCCGATAGTTTATTAAAACTTTTATTAGCTTTATTTTTTGTAATACTTAATGGCTTTTTCGTGGCAGCAGAGTTTTCAATAGTTAAAGTGCGCCACTCTCAAATTCAAATCAAGGCGGAAGGAGGAAATGCCTCCGCAAAACAAGCCGAAAAAATCATCAAAAACTTAGACGCTTATCTCTCTGCTACACAACTGGGAATCACGCTAGCCAGTCTAGCACTCGGTTTCATAGGAGAAAGCACGATGCATCATATTTTAGAAGCGGCGTTTTCTAAACTGAATATAGATATTGCACCAGAAACGCTTTCTACGATGGCTTTGGCAGGAAGTTTCCTTGTTGTAACGATGATGCACATAGTCTTCGGAGAATTAGTTCCGAAGTCAATAGCGATTAGAAAATCAGAGGCGACGACATTGTTTGTTGCATGGCCTTTGTTGTTATTTTACAATTTATTTAAGCCCTTCATTTGGTTGATGAACGCGATTTCTAACGCATTCCTAAGACTTATCAATATTCACCCTGTGGCTGGTCATGAGATACACTCTACAGAGGAGCTTCAGCTGTTGGTGAAACAGAGTGCCGCAGGAGGCGAGATAGAGGAGGAAAACTATGAGATTATCAAAAATGCTTTTGATTTTACTGACCATACTGCTAAACAAGTAATGGTGCCGAGACAGAATATCATTACTATTGATATCAGCGAGGATAATGATGTGATTTTAAGTAAAATAATAGACTGCGGATATTCTAGAATTCCTGTATATGAGAACTCTATAGACAATATCATAGGGATTTTCTACACAAAAGAAATTATGCGTGAGTACATCAAAAACAAAGATGTAGATTTAAGAAAGTTCCTGCGTGAGGCGTTTTTCGTGGTGGGAAGTAAGAAAATTTCCGATTTGATGAATGTTTTTCAGCAGAAGAAACAACACATTGCGATTGTAATTGATGAATTTGGAGGTACGGAAGGAATCGTAACATTAGAAGATATTTTAGAAGAGTTGGTAGGCGAAATCCAAGACGAGGAAGATGATGAACAAAAATTAGTAGATGAGGTAGCAGAAAATACATTCTGGATACACGCGACACAGCCTTTGGATGAGATAAATGAATATCTCCCTGCGCCACTGCCAGAAGATCCTGAATATAATACCTTGGCGGGATATATTATGTATCAGTTGTCGGATATTCCAGAAGAAAATCAGGAATTTAAGTTGTGTAATTATGCTTTCAAAATCTTGAAAATGCAGAATAAAAGTGTAGAGATGGTAGAGCTGAAATATGAACCACAGGACATAGAAGAAACGAATGAAGAGACAGAGAAAATATAACATATACTGCGAAAGCTCACAAACAGAGAAACAAACTGATGTTCTTCTCTTGGAGGAGGAGAATGCAGAAAATAAGTTGGTTCTTTATAATGATGATGTCAATACTTTTGATTTTGTGATAGAATCTCTTATAGAAGTTTGCAAACACACGCTGGAACAGGCGGAACAATGCACTATGCTGGTTCATTATAAAGGCAAATGCACGGTAAAGACAGGCGATATGGAAACACTTATGCCTATGCACCAAAAACTTTTGGGACGAGGTCTTACTAGTGAAATAATATAAAAAACTGCTCAAATCTGAGCAGTTTTTTTAGTTTTTAGCAATCCATTCTTTGAAGAAACTTTCTACTTTTTCTAGGCTGTAGCCTTTTCCTTCTTCAAAAACCTCACTGCTCTGCGTGTGGATTTGTTTTCCATTTTTATCTAAAATTATGAAAACAGGATACCCGAATTTCTCACCAGGGTTGCCGTATTTTGCAAAAACTTTTTCGTTTTTATTTTTTGGAGAAAAATTTAGATGATAATAAAGAAAACTTTCATCAACTATTTTCTTTAGTTCAGGAGTTGTTTTTACAAAATTATCAAATCTCAAACACCAGATACACCAGTTTCCGCCCGCCTGCAAGATGATGTTTTTGTTTTCTTTTTGGGCTTGTTTTACTAATTTTTGGATTTCTATTTCTGCATTGTCCTCCTCTCTGTATGGTTTCGGAAGAACCTGTTTTTCCTGCTGTGGGCTTATTTCAGAAGTTTGAGCGTAATATAATGAAGGTGCCAAAACGCCTAAAAAAGCAAGTTTTATGAATATCTTTTTCATTGTTAAAATTTTTCCAAATGTAATAAAAAAATGGAATTGACAAAATTTGTATCTTCGCATCCAAAATTTATACATTGAATAATTTACTTTTTCATATTGTTTATTTAGCATCAAAGCTGCCGCTGGATGTGTTGTATACTATTTCTGATATTATTTTTTTCGTTAATTATTATATCATTGGTTACCGAAAAAAAATCGTTTATGAAAATTTAAAAAATTCTTTTCCTGATAAAAGCGAAAAGGAAATTAAGCAAATCCAAAAGAAATTTTTCCGTAATTTTTCTGATTACATTGTAGAAACGGTGAAAGCGATGACAATAAGTGAAGAAGAGCTGGGAAAGCGTGTGAAACACATTGACCAAGAACTTTTTCATCAAGCCAAAGCCGAAAGAAAAAATGTGATAATCTTGGCAGGGCATGTTTTTGACTGGG
>CAUQBR010000025.1:0-11593 GCA_963516475.1 uncultured Flavobacteriaceae bacterium | reverse complement strand
AAAGTACCCTTTTTGAAATTGTTATAACCATTTATTAAGTCTATTTATTTTTTGCAAAAGTACTTATTTAAATTGAATAAAGCGATTTTAAAGCACAAAAAATGCCCCCATAAAGCATAAATTGCAATATGAAGGCATTCGCTTTTGATTTTGATTTTATATATTATATTGTTTTTTGTATTGGCATATTCTTTTTGTGGCGTTAAAAGAATATACTTATTTTACCTTTAAAGCTCGTGTGGCATTTAAAACGGCAAATACCATAACACCTACATCGGCAAAAACTGCCATTCCCATTGTTGCTATACCAATGGAGGAAAGTGCAAGTACTGCAACCTTAACGCCAATAGCAAATATTGCATTTTGGCGTGCAATGCCTATTGTTCGACGAGAAACACCGATGGCTTTGACAATTTTGGAAGGTTTGTCGTCCATTAAAACTACATCTGCAGCTTCTATGGCTGCATCACTTCCAAGTGCTCCCATGGCTATGCCAATATCTGCTCGAGCTAATACTGGAGCATCGTTTATTCCATCGCCAACAAAAGCAAGCGTGTTGTTTGCCGATTTTTCGTTAAGCAGGCGTTCAACATGTTCAACTTTATCGGCGGGCATTAGTTCACTATAATGCTCATCTATACCTAATTGCTCAGATACAAAGTTTGCAACCTCTTTGTGGTCACCTGTTAACATTACAGTTTTTTCTATTCCCACTTTCTTTAATGATGTAATAGCGTGTGCAGAATCAGTTTTTATTTGGTCGGATATGATGATGTGCCCAGCATATACTCCGTCTATCCCAACATATATTATGGTACCTTTGAAGTGATTACATTTGTCGCAATTTGCTATTTCTGCTCCAATTGATTTCATCATTTTTTCATTTCCTACACATATGTTTTTGCCGTTGATTTCGGCAGAAATACCTTGACCGGCAATCTCTTTTATGTTTTCAACTTTACAATCACAAGAGTTGTCTTTGTAGGCATTACATAATGCAGTAGCAATGGGGTGAGTAGAATATTGCTCTACATGGGCTGCAAGATGCAAGAATTCCTGTTCTGAAATATTATTTGGATGAATGGATTCCACCTCAAAAACACCACGGGTTAGTGTGCCTGTTTTGTCGAATACAATTGTTTTGGTGCGTGCTAATGCTTCCATATAGTTGCCTCCTTTTATAAGAATACCAACGTGTCCAGCACCACCAATACCACAGAAGAACGATAAAGGGATGGAAATCACTAAAGCACATGGACAACTTACAATAAGAAATGTAAGTGCACGATAAAGCCAAGTAAATAAAGCATCAGTATAGCTTGCAGCAAAAAATGGCGGAATAAACGCTAAAAAGAGGGCAGAAATAACTACTATAGGTGTGTAAATTCGTGCAAATCGACGAATGAAAGATTCGCTTTTTGATTTGCTTTTGCTTGCTTCTTCTACTAAGTTCAAAATTCTGGATGCAGTAGAATTGCTGAAAGTTTTATTCACCTTTACCTTCAATACTCCCGAAATATTTACACAACCAGATATGACAGAATCCCCAAATGCTACATCCTTGGGAACACTTTCTCCTGTTAGTGCTACCGTATTTAAACTTGAACTACCTTCAATTACTTCTCCGTCAAGCGGAATTTTTTCGCCTGGTTTGATAACAACTACTTCTCCAACAGCAATAGTAGAAGGATTTACCACGATTGATTCGCCATTTCTTAAAACGTTAGCTGTGTCTGGATGTATATCCATTAGATCTGAAATGGAGTCACGAGTTTTATCTTTAGCATAATGTTCAAACAATTCGCCAATTTGGAAGAATAACATTACGAAGACACCTTCTAAGAATTGAGGCTCGCCATTGGGTAAAAAGCCCACGACGAAAGCTCCTATTGTGGCAACAGCCATAAGAAAATTCTCATCAAAAGGATCGCCTTCCATAATTCCTTCTACAGCTTCGTGTAATACATCGTAGCTGATAAGTAAATATGGAATAAGATAAATGATGAGTATTTGCCATATCGGTAGATTACAGTTACGCTCTGTTAACCATGCTACTAGTAACAGCACAGAGGTTAGACCGATTCTTATTAGTTTCTTTTTCATTGTTTTTTAGATTTGTTACTAATTTCGATGCAAAAGTAAATAAAAGAGAATGCAACCAAGTTGCAAAGTTGCTGTCGCATTTAAATAAAAAACTTCATAAAAAAGGATAAACACCGATAAGTTACCTTGAAAAGCCTGAAAAATAGGTGAAAGCAGAAAATAAATAAACTTTTATTCGTCTGTTCAGCAATTAATACTTAAAAAAGAACCTTTCGCAGTTTTTCCCTTATCTGCTGATGCGCCACAAAGTGATAATCCATCTTCTATTTTTCTGTTTAAAAATCCAAAAATAATCTATTTAATTGGATTAAACAAAATTGAGTCGGCTAGATTCGTTTTTTAACAAACTTTAATACTTATTTTTTGATTATTAAACATTTTTGTTAGAAATTTACCCACTCATTTTAACAATTATGTCAGAATTACATCAAGCCGAAGAAATAAAAATATTAACGGAGAAAATACAGGTTCAGAACCATTATTTTTCCCTTTTGAAGGAAGAAATCAATAAAGCCATCATCGGACAGGAATACATGGTAGAGCGCCTCCTCATAGGACTTCTCGGAAATGGACACATCCTGCTGGAAGGAGTTCCTGGGCTGGCAAAAACCTTGGCTATCAAGACCCTCTCCGAAGCGGTGAGTGGAGAATTTTCCAGAATACAATTTACTCCCGATTTGCTCCCTGCGGATGTCATTGGGACGATGATTTATAATGTAAAAGAAAATGATTTTTTGGTCAAAAAAGGACCTATTTTCGCTAATTTTGTTTTAGCGGATGAAATCAACCGTGCGCCTTCCAAAGTGCAGTCTGCTCTCTTGGAAGCCATGCAGGAAAAACAAGTAACCATAGGCGATGAGACCATGCCGCTGCCAAAACCTTTCTTGGTTTTAGCAACACAGAACCCGATAGACCAAGAGGGAACTTACCTCCTGCCAGAAGCGCAGAGCGACCGTTTTATGCTGAAATGCAAGATAGACTATCCTTCTTTTGAGGATGAACGAAAGGTAATGCGTATGGTAGCTACAGCCCACCAGCCGAAGATAAAACCAGTAATTTCGCTGGAAAACATCTCCGAAGCGAAGGAACTCATCAACCAAATCTACCTTGATGAAAAGATAGAAAAATATATTCTTGATATGGTTTTTGCGACCCGCTATCCTGAGCAGCACGGACTTGCAGAACTGAAAGATTACATCAGTTTTGGTGTTTCACCGAGGGCGTCTATCAACTTGGCTATCGCCTCTCGTGCTGTGGCATTCCTCAAAAATAGGGCTTTCGTGATTCCAGAAGATGTGAAAAGCATCGCAAAAGATGTTCTTCGCCATCGTATAGGGTTTACTTTTGAAGCAGAAGCAGAAAACATCAGCCCTGAAAATATTATAGATAAAATTTTGAGCAAAATACAAGCTCCTTAACGGAAAAATGCTCCGTTATCATGACATACAAGTAGTGCTGCAGGAAGTCCCTGGGCAAATCAGCCTTTGTTTCAGTATCACGGGCTGTCCTCTGCGGTGCGAAGGCTGTCACTCGCCATTTTTATGGAAAAACGGAAGCGGAGAAATTTTGACCGATGAACTGTTTTCTGATTTTTTAGACAAATATAAAAGTATGATTTCCTGTGTTCTCTTTATGGGAGGCGAATGGGAAGAAGAAGATCTGATAAACAAACTAAAAACAGCCGAAGACAACGGACTAAACACCTGTCTTTACACAGGAATGGAAGATGTTTCAGATGAGATTAAAAACCATCTCACTTGGCTGAAAACAGGGCCTTGGATAGCGGAATTGGGCGGATTGGACAGCCCTGAAACCAATCAAAAATTTATAGAGGTAAAAACTAATAAACTACTAAACCATTATTTTGTAAAACATTAAAAATTAACACCATGATTCGTTTAACACCTTCACAAATCAATAAGAAAATTGATTTTATCCAAAATTACATCAAAGCAGGTAATGCCGCATCAGCTTCTTCTGTGGATGCAAACGCAAATGTAACCTCTAAAAACATCGCAACCATGGAGGCTGAAATCAACAAGGATATCAACATCCAAATCAACCGCGAACTGGTGCGCAGAAAAATCGCAAGTCTTTTTGATGAAGAGACTGCAAATGAGTATGTTCGCCAGATAGAAAATCACGAAATCTATGTCCATGACGAAACCTCTCTGAAGCCCTACTGCGTGTCCATCAGCATGTATCCATTCCTGCTTGATGGACTTCTGAAAATAGGCGGAGAAAGTAGAGCACCAAAGCATTTGGAGAGCTTCTGCGGTGAGTTTGTGAATTTAGTTTTTGCGGTAAGTTCGCAGTTTGCAGGAGCTTTGGCAACGGTGGAGTTTTTGCTTTATTTTGACCACTTTGCAGCAAAAGATTTTGGCGAAAACTATTTAGAAACCAATACTAAAACCATCGAAAACCACTTGCAGCATGTGGTCTATGCGATCAATCAGCCAGCGGCAGCGCGCGGATATCAGTCTGTATTTTGGAACATCTCGCTTTATGACAAGCCTTATTTTGACAGCATGTTTGGCGATTTTATATTTCCTGATATGACCCGCCCTGACTGGGAGCGATTTTCTCGTTTCCAAAAATTCTTCATGAAGTGGTTTAATGCCGAAAGAACCAAAGCTATTTTGACTTTCCCTGTGGTTACAGCAGCTATGCTCACAGACGGAACTAAACCTGTGGATGGTGATTTTGTGGAAATGTGCGCAGAGGAACTCAGCGAGGGAAATTCTTTCTTCATTTATCAGTCTGAAAGTGCAGACAGTCTTGCTTCTTGCTGCCGACTGCGCAACGAAATCAGCGATAATACCTTCAGCTATTCGCTCGGTGCTGGCGGTGTGGCAACAGGTTCTATCAATGTTATCACACTGAATATCAATAGACTAATTCAGCTAAAAAAAGACATTGCTAAAGAAATTCAAAAAATTCATAAATATCAAGTTGCTTTCCGAAAATTAGTAGAAGAATACAAGGCAGCAGGACTTCTGCCCATGTATGATGCTGGTTTTATTTCTTTGGATAAACAATTTTTGACCATCGGAATCAATGGAATGGTGGAGGCTGCCGAATATCTGGGCATAGAGGCAAGCAACAATATGGATTATAAAAATTTCGTAAGTCATTATCTTAAAATCATTTACGAAGAAAATAAAAAAGCAAAACAGCTCTACGGCTATATGTTCAACACGGAGTTTGTCCCAGCAGAAAACCTCGGTGTGAAAAATGCTATTTGGGACAAAAAAGATGGCTTGTTCTCACCTCGTGAGTGCTATAACTCCTACTTCTACCCTGTTGAAAACGAGAAGATTAATGTTTTAGATAAAATCATTCTTCACGGAAAAGAAATCATCCAATATCTGGATGGTGGCTCGGCTCTTCATCTCAATTTAGAAGAAACACCAAACAAAGAAGGTTTCCTCAAGTTACTGAATGCCACAGCATTAGCAGGGTGTAATTATTTTTGTTTTAATATTCGTATCACTATCTGTAACGACTGTGACCACATAGACAAGCGAACTCTGTACGAGTGCAGCAGCTGTCATTCCAAGGATATAGACCACGCTACCAGAGTGATAGGCTATCTAAAACGAGTGTCTTGTTTCAGCAATGCACGCCAGAAGGAACATCAGCTAAGACATTATCATCTTTCAAAATAATGAGCAGACTGGACATCAAAGATATTATAAAAAAAGTAAAACAAATAGAAATCCGTTCCCGTAGGGAGGCTGATGCTTCCCTCATGGGTGCATATCACTCTGCATTCAAGGGACAGGGAATGACTTTTGCCGAGATAAGACCCTACCAGTTCAGCGATGAAATCCGCAGAATAGACTGGAACAAAACCGCTCGTTTCCAACAGCCTTTTGTGAAAGTGATGGAAGAAGAGCGAGAACTGACCATAATGCTTTTGGTGGATATATCGGCATCTATGAACTATGGAACGAAAATTTCGCTAAAAAAGGAATTCGTTGCTGAAATCTGCGCAAGTATAGGTTTTTCGGCACTGAAAAACAATGACAAAGTAGGGCTCATTCTCTTTGCGGATAAAGTCTATAAAGTCGTCCCGCCACAAAAAGGGAAAAAGCACCTTTTGGCTATGATTTCTGATATTATTTCATCTGACTACATCGCCTCTGAAACCCATCTGGACAAGGCTCTGGAATATATGATGAATGTTTTCAAAAAGAAATCTTTTCTTTTCGTTTTATCGGATTTTAATGATGATTTTCAAGAAAAAATACTGAAAACCGCTTCTAAAAAACACCAAATTTTAGGGCTGAAAATTTCCGATGAAAAAGACAGCGAAATCCCTGACATCGGCTATGCTCTGCTATCCGACAGCGAGACAGGAAAGCAGATTTGGGTAAATACATCTGACCGCAGATGGCAGGAAAATTTTAGAGAAAATCAAATAAAAAAAGAACAAAAAACAAAGGAAATTTTCGAGAGTGCTTCAGCAGGATTCATCAGCCTAAAAACAGGCGATGAGTATGTAAAAGAACTAAGAAAATATTTCAAAAAATAGCAAAAAAATCAATAACAGAAGGCATTTTAACTATTTTAGTTGCCATAAATAAAAGATGAAAAAATATTTTTTACTTTTCTTTTTCGGAACTACATTTGGGTTTACGCAGCAACTTTCTACGAGTCTAGATAAACAAAAAATAGAACTCGGCGAAACGGCTGTTTTTAAAGTTAAAATAGAAAATTTAAATCAAAAAAATGTAATTTCCGCGCCGAAAAATGGGCTTCTGCCGTTTAGTTTTGAGGAAACGAAAGACAGCATTTCCGAAAATCCAAACAGCTATGAACGAATTATAGAATTTACGATTTATGAAGAAGGGAAACACAGCATTCCTGCTTTGGAATTCAAAATCGGCGAGGAAATCCACCGCACCACGCCTTATGAAATAGAGGTTGTCAATCCTACCCAGCAGGGCGAAGAAATCAACGATATCATGCCGAACGAAGAGGTAAAACTCTCTCTTTCAGACTATTGGGAAATGTATAAAAACTATTTCTTCGGCGGACTTGTTATTTTGGGGATTTTAGGATTTGTCTTTTTATTTATTTTTAATAGAAAAGTCAAAAATCTGCGCGTAGAAAATCCAGCACTGAAAACCCTGAAAAAATTAGAACAGCTAAAAAATAAAAACCTGATAGAAAAGAACGAATACCGCCTTTTCTATGTAGAACTGATAGAAATCTGCAGAGGCTATCTTGCTGATAATAAAAACATTCCTGCTGACATTCTGCTCACAGAAGATTTGATAGATTTAATGAAAAGCAAACATTATATTTCAGATGAAGAAATAGAAGTCTTTAAAAAAGTGCTGACTCGTGGAGATTTAGTAAAATTCGCGAAAACTATTCCTGAAAAAAATACGATGGAAAGTGATTTTGACTCAATAAAAAACATTATATATTCTACTCATTTTAACCCTAAAACAGATATAGACAATGTTTAATTTTGAGTTTCATAGTCTGTGGTTTTTGGCTTTGTTTTTATTATTTATTCCTTTAATTATCAAGGATTTAAAGAAAAGAAAACAAAAAGGAATCCTCATACCATCTACCCAAAATATACAAACGGGCAATGGCTATTTTTGGGTAAATAAAATCCTCACTTTATGTAAATATTTTATCCTCTCTGCCCTGATTATCGCACTGGCAAGACCTCGCACCTACACCATTAAAAACAACTATGAACAGGGCATTGACATTGTTTTGGCAGTGGATATTTCGCTCAGTATGTTGGCAAGGGATTTTAGCCCAGACCGACTGACTGTGCTAAAAAAACTTTCCCAAGATTTCGTTTCACAAAGGGAAAATGACAGACTTGGGCTAGTCATCTACGCCGCTGAAGCCTTTATGAAAGTGCCGCTGACCACCGACCATGAGGTAATTTCTACCGAAATAGAAGAAATGCAGCCTGGCGATGTAGCCCACGGAACTGCCATAGGTGAAGGGCTGGCAGTAGCCACCAAGCACCTGATAAAAAGCAAAGCAAAGAGCAAAGTAATCATTCTGATGACCGATGGAATGAATACTACAAGAAATGCAATGCCTGCCGAAGTTGCCAGCGATTTAGCTAGAAATAACGGGATAAAGGTATATACCATCGGCATTGGGACGGATGGATACGCAGAGTCTCCCGCAGTTGACGGCTTTGGAGATGTATATTTCGTTCCTCAAAAAGTGGAAATAGACGAGCATTTGCTCAATTCTATTGCAGAAAATACAGGCGGAAAATACTTTCGTGCCGATTCCAGCGAAAGTTTAGAGTATATCTATAAGGAAATCAATCAATTAGAAAAAACAAAAATCAAAGGAAAGAAAAACTACGAATACACAGAATTTTTTAGAGTTTTTCTGTGGATGGCACTAGGATTTCTTTGTATGGATGCTATTTTGAGATGGAAAATTTTTAGAAGTATTCAATAATATTTTTTTATTGTTTTTCAAAAAAATATTGTCCCTGCTCCAGCCTTGCATAAATATGCTGCAGCCCGTTGCTTAGGATAATTTTGGGGGCAGAAATTATGGTGTTATATCTCGCTGCCTGCTCAAAAACGCTCTCGGTAAGGGCTATATGAGAGGCTTTGCATTCTAATAATATCTGTGGCTCGGTTTTTTCCGTTACGAGCAAATCTATCCTCTTGGTGGTGCCGTTTAGTTCTATTTTTCGTTCCATGATGAGCGAAGAGAGACTTTTACCCTTTATAAAATGAAAATAATGCACCCAATGCTGCCGCACCCACTCCTCTGGAGTAAGAACTAAATAAGTCCTGCGAACCAAATCATAAATAAAAAATGTATCTTTGTCCTGCTTTATTTTAAAATCAAAATCCTGCTCAAAATTGAGCTTTGGTAATTGCATATTATGAAAGATTTAGAAATTATTTCCAAAAATATTAAAAATAAAGAATTTTCTCCTATTTATTTTTTCCACGGAGAAGAGCCTTACTACATAGACCTTGCCGTAAAACTCCTTGAAAACGGCATTCTTACGGAGGAAGAAAAAGCTTTTAATCAGATGATTGTCTACGGAAAAGATTCTTCTTATGCAGAAATACTTTCCTTGGCTGACCAGTATCCCATGATGGGTGATTATCAAGTGATTATTATAAAAGAAGCCCAAGATTTAAAGTTAAATGAAGAAGAACAGGATATTTTTTTGAAATATATAGAAAATCCTGTTCCCTCCACGATACTTATTTTCGCTCACAAGCAAAAGAAAATAGACTCTCGTAAGAGGTTCGCAAAGGCATTAGAAAAGGCGAAAATGCTCCACTACAGCGAGCCTGTGAAAGACTACAATCTTGCAAAATGGATTCAGCAGGAGTGCGCTTCCCTTGACATCAAAACTGCACCGAATATTCCTACGCTCTTGGCTGAATATTTAGGAAATGATTTGTCTAGAATAGCCAACGAGCTACAAAAACTAAAACTCATCTTAAAAGAAAACGAAATTTTAGATGAAAAACTTATCGAAAAACATATAGGAATCAGCAAGGAATATAATGTTTTTGAGTTACAGAAAGCTCTTGGGACTAAAAATAGTTCAGCTGCGTTCAAAATCGTTTATTATATGGGCAAAAACCCTAAAACCAATCCACTGATGCTCATCATAAGCAATCTGTACAGTTTTTTTTCCAACATTGTTTTATACCACACTTTGGCGGGACAGTCTCCGCAGGTGATAGCTTCTGAACTAAAGATAAACCCTTACTTTGTAAAGGATTATGCTGAAGCGGCTCGGTTTTATCCATTGAAACATGCGACCAGAACTATCTCCATTCTCAGGGAATTTGACCTTAAAGGAAAAGGGCTCGGCACCAACCAAACCGAAGGAAACGAACTTCTGAAAGAAATGGTCTATAAACTTTTGAACATTGATAAAATCAACATTTGATTTATTTTTTCAAAAGTTATAAAAAATCTCTGAAGTGTTTCATATATTTATCCTTTAATTCTAAAAACTATCATTATGAAACTTTTTAAAAATATTTTTCTGGTATTGTTTTTTGTAGGATTTTCGGTGCATTTGTCCTCACAGCCGAGAACAGCGGATAAGATTTTTTCATCAGAAAGTAAGATTTTGGTCATTTCAGGACATCCTAATTTAGAAAAATCAAAGGCTAATAAAGCTATTTTGAAAGAATTAGAAAAATACTTCGGAAAACAAATCAGCATCCGCCGTCTGGACAAACTCTATCCCAACTATCAAATCAATGTAAAAGCGGAACAAGATGCCATAAAAAATGCGGATTTCATCATCCTACAGTTTCCTTTGTATTGGTACGGAACGCCAGCAATTCTCAAGAAATGGATAGATGATGTGCTGTATGATTATTTCAAAGGCAACAGGCTTTCGGGAAAATTCAAAGACAAGGCGATAATCGCTTCTGTGACCATAGGCGGCTCAAAAGAACGATATTCACCACCAAACAAAACGGTGGAAACCTACCTTATTCCTTTACAAGAAACCTTTGAAGTCATCGGTGCTGGGTGGGCTTCTCCAGTGTATTCGTTTGATGCTGTTTCCTCCAACAAAAATCTGTCAGAGACCTCATTTCAGCATTTTGTAAAACTTATTGATTTAATAAACGAGCACAAAAGTGTTACTGCCCAAGGATGCTGGTAAAGGCATTTTCATCTTAAAATCATTGACATGTATCAAGAACTTTTGACTATAAAAGAAGGCGAGCGAACGCTGTCTAATAATATTACTCGGATTAGTAACGACTGGAAACTACCGCCTTCCTATCTTGAATTTACAAGAGAAGTGGGATTTGGGCGGCTCTTGGAACTTTTCCTTAGTTATATTCCTATGGGAGCAAGCAGCCCTTTTTGTGATGCTTTGGAGCATCGTAATGCTTATTGGAAGAAGATTTTTCAGGAATATGTAGATTTAGCCATATTTGACGAAGATGAAGAAATGGAGTTACTTACCAATGCTGAGCCCTTTATGATAAGTGAAAATGGTGAGGTTGTATTTTGGGATATTAGAAAATCTCAAAACGGTGAATATCCTATTTATCTCGTGGATTTTCCTGTGGGAATCTATTTTGCAGGGAATAATTTTCATGAATTTATCACCAACCTGACCAGCGAAACCACTTACAAATCAATATTAAAATTCCGAACCGAACCGCTGCCGCCTACTTTTGAGCCTTTATCTTTAATTGAATAAACCCATCTTAGTTCAAGCAAAAACTATGAATGTAGAAATATAGATTTGTATAAAAAAGGTTAGAATGAAAATCAAAAAGATGATATATTTATATTTATTTTTATTGTCAGTTATTATTTTCTTAACAATCAGTCTTTTGTGGTTGTTTAGAAACCCGTCTTACGAAAAAATAGATAAAACATTCGTACAAGCAACAGATTCTGCAATTAAAAAAGAAATTCCTGCTCTTAATCTGAATTTTTTGGTAGACAAAGTAGCTTATTCCGAACCTGTTTATTTTCC
>CAUQBR010000024.1:0-13145 GCA_963516475.1 uncultured Flavobacteriaceae bacterium | reverse complement strand
CCCAGAATCTCTGAAAATGCTTGGAAAGTGGTTTGAGGAGAATGTAGAAACAGAGGAAGAATATAAAGAAAAGAGAGCTGCTGTGCCAGATTATATAGAAATACAAGACTGGGACATTACAATAAAGACCCGCTCGTTGGCTGTAGATATTGGGATTTATTTTGGAGAAGTTTTTATAAAGAATCATGAAGGCTTAAAATGGGAGCAATATCTTACTCGTAGCAAGTATCATATGGATAAAGGGCATATGGTAATAAAAGGTTTTGGAAAGGATGCTCTTAATAGTATATGGGTAATTTATATATTGGCATCAGGATTAGCTAAGAAAACGAAAAAAGGTACAAGATTATATGAACTATATAATGTATGGGAACGATATTTAGAATAAATAAAATTAGAAATTTAAAAATAATGGATTAGCAAACAGCTAATCCATTTTATTATATTTTTTCATTAGATTTTCGTAGGTTTTTTGTGGCAGAATCCATTTGAGAGGAATACCGATTTTTTGCCCAAATTTCCCGAAATAGTAATGGACTTTCCATTTGTTTTTGAGCAATAGTTTTTCGATGTATTTCGCCACTTCCACAGGCTCTACTCCGTGGTCCACATGGGAATTCATAGTAGAATAAACTTTGTAAAAAATATTTTTGTAAGGCTCAGAAACTGTGGTTTTGATTCGGTTTTCTGCAATATTGGTCTTTATATCGCCCAGATGAAGGGAGCATAGCTCTATATTCCAAGCCGAGATTTCGTACCTCATGGCTTCGGTAACTTTATCCAAAGCCGATTTGGAGGCAGAATAAAACCCTCTGAAAGGCAGTCCCATTTCTGAACCGATGCTGGAAATATTGATAATCTGTCCTAATTTCTGCTCGCGCATTTTGGGCATCACGGCGGTCATCATCTGCACCGCTCCGATTAGATTCAGGTTAAAAAGTTTCATAATTTCCTCTTTATTAGAGTCTTCTACGGCTCCCACCATGCCCATTCCAGCATTGTTGATGAGAATATCAATGTGATTTTCTTTGGATAGAATTTCCTCTATGGCGCGGTCTATTTGGCTTTTTTCGGTGATATCGGTCGGAATGGATGTAAAAAGCTTAGAATCTGCCTTTTTTCTGCTCAGTCCGTAGACCCTGTGTCCTTGTTTTCCGAAATATTCTGCAAGGGAAAAGCCGATTCCAGCCGATGTCCCTGTGATGATGATTGTTTTTTTCATTTAATCGTGTTATATGGTTGATTCTCCATTTAGATTGGTAGTCAGTGCTTCGGTCATGAAGTCAAAAAATGGGCGCATTGCTTCCAGTCCAGTTGTTACTTTGTCTAAAAAATCAGGACTTAAAACTTCCTCGTTTTTGAAATTTTGCACCAAAAGAAATTGTTTTTTCTTTAATAAATGAGCATAAGGATGCTCTTTTTCAAAGCCTTTTGGTGCGGTTTTTAGTTCTTCGCCCCAGAATTCTCCTCCGAATAATTTTTTGGCTTTCGCTGAATTTAAAAATGTATCCAAATCCTTTCCGTTTAGTTCTATTTCTTTGCGGATTCTGTGCAAATCATCTTTATTTGGTGCAAAAAATCCCCCACCAATAAAACAGTTATCAGGCTCAATATTAAGATAATACCCGCCTCTGTACTGTGGCTGTCTTCGGGAAAAGTAGCCTCCGAAATGGGTTTTATAAGGAGTTTTGTCTTTGGAAAATCTCAAATCTCTGTGAATTCGGTAGATTTTCGGCTCTGAAATGAAATCATTTTTTGCAATTTCGCTGTGTACAGCTTGGAAAAACTCCGAAAAATCAGCCTTTGCCTTATCGTAGTCGGATTTATGGGAACTGAACCAGTCTTTGTTGTTATTCTTTTTTAGCTCTTCTAAAAAAGCAAAAATGTTTTGGGATAATTTAGAATTCATTTGTTTAGTATTAAATAGCAAAGTTAATAAAAAACCTTTGTTAAAAAGTTTTTCAATTTCAGAAATGAAAACCGATTATTTGACAAATTCCCAAAAATCAGGGAAAGATTTTTCCACCACTTCGGGATTTTGTATTTCTATTTCCTGAATTAGTGAGTAGGGCGCGAATGCCATTGCCATGCGGTGGTCGCCGTAGGTAGCGATGGATATGTTTTTTTTGGGATTGGTGTAGAGGACAGATTTTATGGAATTGTCCGTGATTTCCGTTTCGCAGCCTATTTTTTTTAGTTCGTTTTGAAGGGCAGAGAGCCTGTCGGTTTCTTTTATTTTAAGAGTGGCAAGCCCACCGATTTCAAAAGGAATTTTCAATGCAGCAGCCGTTACACAGACTGTTTGGGCGATGTCTGGGCAGTCGTTCATATTGAGCTGAATGGACTGAGGAAGGCTAAAATTACTTTTTGGAATCAAAGTAATTTCCTGCTGATTTTCATTAAAAATAGTATCAATTCCGAAAAACTGAGAGTAAATTTCGGTAATTCTGGAATCGCCTTGCAGAGAATTTTCATTAAAATTTTTAAGTGTAATTTTTTGTCTATTCAATACCGAAAACGAATAAAAATAAGAAGCCGAAGACCAGTCAGATTCCACAATGAATACTGTTTTTTGAGTTTTGATATTGGGAATTTGGATAGTTTTGTCTTTTAGGATAATGGATTTTCCGCTGATTTCTGAAAGCAGTTTCAGAGTCATTTCTATGTAAGGCTTTGATGTGATTTCTCCTAAAAGATTTATGGTCAGGCCGTTTTCTAATTTTCCGCCGACAAGAATGAGCGAAGTGATGAACTGCGAAGAAATATCCGCAGGAATTTCCACGAAATTTTTTTCTAATTTTTTTCCTTTTATTTTAAGTGGAGGAAATCCCTCTTTCTCTAAATATTCTATATCCGTTCCCAGCTCTCTAAGTGCTTCTACCAAAGGTTTTATGGGTCTTTGTTTCATTCTTTCGGAGCCTGTGAGGATTTTTTCTACACCCTCCTGAACTGCAAAAAACGAAGTCAGAAACCGCATCGCTGTGCCAGCGTGGTGGATGTCTATTGTTTTCTCATCGGAATTTAAGGCTTTTTGTAAAAGTTTGGTATCCTGTGAGTTAGAAATGTTTTTTATTTCAATATTTCCAAAGAGTTTTTGTAAAATTAATAGACGATTGGACTCGCTTTTAGAGCCTGTGATTTGTATTTCATTTGGAAGAATTGGACGAAATAATTTCATTTAGAACAAACTTTCATTTTAGTTTTTCATTGTTTTGATGCCTGTTTTGGTCTCTTTCCGTATTTTTTTTCATTTTCTTGTAAAAGGCATCTTGCAGGTCTATCCCAGTTTGATTGGCAAGACAAAGCGTTACAAAAAGCACATCGGCAAGCTCTTCTCCGAGGTCTTTGTTTTTATCACTTTCTTTTTCGGATTGTTCGCCGTATCTTCTGGCGATGATTCTCGCCACTTCGCCCACTTCTTCGGTTAGAATCGCCATATTGGTCAGCTCATCGAAATAGCGGACACCGATTGCCTTTATCCAGTTATCTACTTGTTCCTGTAGTGTTTTGATTTCCATTTAGTCTATTTGATTTAGTTCTTTTAGTCGAGTAATATTTTTGTAAATTCTGTAAGGCAAAATAAAAACACCTAAACAACCAGAGATTAAAAATTTAACCATAAAATAAATCAACCAGCCTATAATTGGCAAGAAAAGGAAATAGTCAGCTGTAATTCTGTTTAGAAATCTCCAACCTGCAACCAGTGAAGAATAAGCATAAAAGAACATAATGTATGACATTATGGGCAAATCTCTGTTTTGAGAATTGAGAAGCGATAAAACAATAAAAGTAATCACTGCACCTCCGCCAAAAATAATGAAAAAATCTTTGATGATTTCGCTTCGTTCATGAGAAATTCTATTTTTATTACACTCTACACAAATGGGAAATGTATAGCGTGAGGAACATTCTATACAAAGACCTTTATTGCAATCTATACAGCTGCTAACTGCAGGTAAGTCAGGATGGTTATAACAGTTCATATTATTTAAATATTTTTTATTGATAAGCACCGATAGTAGGATTACTTGTCCTTGAAACACCTTTAATGTCCTGAGGCACACCAGTTGCTGTTGATATGTTTCCTCTTCTTTTAGCAGGAGAATCATCTGCGGTGCGGAGGTTCATTCTCACAATGGAGTGGTTCAGGAATTTTGGATTTTCATTTTTTATAGAGTTGATTATCTGTGGATTAGCATCAAAGTGATAACCAGCCTTGTTACTGTATTTTATAAGTGAATGGCTGATAAGATAACTAAAATTATACCCAGAAACAGGCTCAAATAAAATCGAATTTTCCTTTTTTCCGTAAACGATGGAGTTTTTGATGTTGAGTTCCAGATTTGCGTTTTCTGTATTCCCAGAATTATTTCGCCATTTATTCGTAGCATAAATTCCCAAAGCTGGCGAAGCAGAACTCTGATACCAATAATTTGCCAATGTGCAATGAGTAAGATTAGCCTCGCCGCCGCCAAATATGGCTAAATTCGCTCTTCCGCAGTTGTTCATCACCATGTTTTCAGCGTTGATTCTAGATTTCACGGAATAAATTCCATACTCCTGAAAAGTATGAATGATAGAATTTTTGATGTTGGCTGTGGTTTTATAAAGATTAAGCCCAGAATTTCCTCCAAAAATCTTAGCATAATTCATGTTTAGAACGGCGTTTTCTTCAAGGTAAATTCCATCCCAGTTGAGCGGAATGGTGTCGTATCTTATATCGTTTCTGTCGCCTCGGAAAATAACTTCTTTGTCTATCAACCCATTGATGTTGAGCCTCCCGTTTTTAGAAATTTTCAGGCTGCTGTTCTTGGTGAAATAGACTTTCGTTCCTTCTTCTATGTCAAGGGTTTTCCCTTCCGCGAGAGTGAGCTCTCCGAAGATGATTTTAGCCTTGTCATTTCTCCAAGTTGTATTGGCGTTTAGGATATTTGGATTTGTGTCAGATTTTATGAAAAATTCGGCATCCTGCACCACGGAAAGAAGTGTCACATGTTGGTTGCCTCTCGGTGAGCTGAAAATTATTTTGTCCTCAGCGATGGCTTCTCTTGCATTGGCTACGGGAGCTATTTCTATAAAGATAATGAGGCTGTCATTTTTTCTCAGTGGAACATCAAGAAATTCTGTCCCTGCCTTTCCATCCACATTGATGCGGTATGGCGAGGAGCTTCCGCCTTCTAATGTGATTTTTGGAATTCGTACATCTTTGTTCTCTCTGTTATAAACTGTTACGAAATAAGTCTCGGAGCGAACCTGATTATAAACCGTATCACAAAATACGACATCATGTGAGAATTTCAAGTCCGCAGAAGGAGTCTCAAAGTTGATTTCATCCCTTTTGCACGAAACAAACAACATTAAAACCCAAAAGCTCAGCCCAAGTAAGAATTTTGTTTTCATATGTATTAAAATAATATTCAAAGATAAATATTTTAAGATAAATTTTTAAAGTTTTTGTGAATTCAAAAAAAAATAATATTTTTGCAGACTGAAATACCTAGTATAAGGATAAGATGTCCATTACCATTTTATCCAAATAATTGAATTTAAAAATAAAAATAATTTCTAGAATATTATGAAAAAAGGAATCCACCCTGAAAATTATAGACTTGTTGTTTTCAAAGATATGAGTAACGACGAGGTGTTTCTTTGCAAATCTACAACAGAAACAAAAGATACAATCGTATACGAAGGACAAGAGTATCCATTAGTAAAAATGGAGATCTCTTCTACATCTCACCCATTCTACACAGGAAAAGTGAAACTAGTAGATACTGCAGGTAGAGTAGACAAGTTCATGAACAAGTACAAAAAATTTGCTAAGTAACATTAGGAAAATATTAAAAGACCTTCTGATTTTTTCAGGAGGTTTTTTGTTTAGAAGAGGAAAAGAATTAAATTTGTTACAAATAAAAAAATATGCAGTTAGTATTTTCTGATGCCCATTATTGGGAAAATTTCCTTCCGCTGACTTTTACTAGACCTGTTGCGGAGATGCGATGTGGAATTCTTACTTTTTCTGAACGCTGGAAAAAGCTTTTGAATACGGATGAAATTTCCTATATCACAGAGGATTATCTTCAGCAAAAATTTGCTAGACCAGAGGGAAAAGAAAGCTTGTTCATCACGCCTAATTGTATTCCATCGGATAAAGTCTTGGAGCAGATAAAGGAACTTCAGCTCGGTGAGGCTTTGGTTTATGAAAATGAACTTTTGGCAGCAAAGGTCAATGTGGGAAATTTTAGTTTGGATCAAATTACAACTATGATGGATGTGGAAGGAGAAATCTTGTTGTTTAAACAACCTACGGATTTATTTTCTTTCAATGATAAAGCGATAGATTTTGATTTTGAACTGCTTACAAAAGGAAGGACTTCGCAGCCGCTCTCTTCTACAAATGGGTTTTTAGGAAAGACCGAAGATTTGTTCATAGAAGAAGGTGCAGTGGTGGAATATTCTACACTTAATACCAAAACGGGAAAAATATACATTGGGAAGAATGCAGAAATCATGGAGGGCTGCCATCTTCGTGGGCCGATTGTCCTTTGTGAAGGTTCTAAATTTAATCTCGGAGGCAAAGTTTATGGCGCAACGACCATTGGCCCTCACTCAAAAGTAGGCGGCGAGGTGAATAATATCGTCATCTTTGGTTATTCTAATAAAGGTCATGATGGTTTTGTGGGAAATTCGGTTATCGGTGAGTGGTGTAATCTTGGAGCGGATACCAATTCTTCCAATTTAAAAAATAATTACGCCAGTGTGAAACTTTGGAATTATAAATGGAAAAAATTTATAGATACAGGGCTTCAGTTTTGCGGATTGATAATGGGAGACCACTCTAAAACAGCGATAAACACCCAACTGAATACAGGAACAGTAGTGGGTGTGGCTGCCAATATTTTCAAGAGTGGATTTCCGCCGAATATAGTCAATAGCTTTAGCTGGGGTGGTATGAAAGATGATGAAAAGTACAATCTGAATAAGGCATTTGAAACCATAGAAAAAGTAATGGCTCGTAGAAAGGTTGATTTCACGGATGAAGATAAGAGTATTTTGTCACATTTATATAATGACAAATAAATTTTTATCAATTTAAACGCTAAAAGGTATTGTTTTTGCTATATAATCAATCATAAAAAATAAAAAAATATGAAAAAGAGAATTTTGGGTGTGATGTTCGCACTATTTGCAACAGGATTGTTTTTTGCGCAGGATGATATGCCAATTTCAAAAAAAGACATGCCTTCCGCTGTGCAGAGAAATGTAACAAAGTATTTTGGTAAGAAAGCGATTTCCTCTGTGACCAAAGATAGAGAAGATGGTAAAATCGTTTATGATGTTTATTTTGAAGATGGTACAAAAGCAGAATTTAGCAGCAATGGAAATATCATAGAAGTGAAAAGTTACAGTGGCGTTCCTTCTTCTGTAGTTCCTTCTAAAGTTCAGGCTTATGTGAGAAAATACTATCCAAAGAATAAAATAGTGCACTGGGAAAAAGAGTGGAATAAACAAAAAGTAGAACTTGATAACGATTTAGACCTTGAGTTTACGCTAAAAGGAGATTTCCTTAGAATAGACGATTAGAGTTAGATTTTGAATTCGTTACTCATAGCACTTTCTTTTTTAAATTAAATTTTTTAATTTTGCAAAGAAAGTGCTATGTCTATTTATGATAAAATTGTAGAGACAGCCATCACTTTCGATGATGTGCTTCTAGTTCCTTCTTATTCAGAAGTTTTACCTAATCAGGTTTCTTTAAAATCCAGACTTTCGGATAAAATAACCCTAAATGTTCCTATCGTTTCTGCGGCAATGGATACCGTGACAGAGGCTGATATGGCGATTGCGCTTGCAAGAGTCGGTGGACTGGGGTTTATTCACAAAAACATGCCCATAGAGGAGCAGGCTTCCCAAGTTAATCAAGTAAAGCGCTCCGAAAATGGGATGATAGCTAATCCTGTTACTCTTTCTAAAGATCATACTCTCGCAGAGGCGAAGGCTCTTATGGCTCAATTCAAAATTTCTGGGCTTCCGGTGGTGGATGAAGAACATAAGCTCGTAGGGATAATTACCAACCGAGATGTGAAATATCAAGAAAATCTCTCTGTGAAAGTAGAGGAGCTTATGACCAAAGAAAATCTCATCGTTTCTAACGAAGAAGTTAATTTAGAAAAAGCTAAGGAAATTCTACTGAAAAACAGAGTAGAAAAACTTCCTATTGTAGATAAAAACAATAAACTTATAGGTCTGATTACCATTAAAGATATAGATAATCAACTAGAATACCCGAATGCAAATAAAGATAAATCAGGAAGGCTGATAGTGGGAGCGGGTGTAGGAATCGGAGTGGATACCATTGAGCGTGTTTCTGCATTGGTGGAAGCAGGTGTGGATATTATCGCGGTGGATTCTGCACACGGACATTCCAAGGGAGTTTTGGATAAAATAAAAGAAATCAGACAGAATTTCCCTGATTTGGATATTGTTGGAGGAAATATTGTAACCGCTCAGGCTGCCGAAGATTTGATAAAAGCAGGAGCAAATGTGCTAAAAGTAGGTGTAGGGCCTGGTTCTATCTGTACTACGAGAGTGGTAGCAGGAGTAGGAGTTCCGCAGCTGTCTGCTATATATAATGTATATGAAGTTGCTAAAAAATACAATGTGGCTATCATTGCCGATGGAGGTATCAAACTTTCAGGAGATATAGTGAAAGCTATTGCGAGTGGTGCAGGTGCTGTGATGCTCGGTTCTCTATTGGCGGGAACAGATGAATCACCAGGGGAAGAAATCATTTTCCAAGGAAGAAAATTCAAATCTTACCAAGGAATGGGTTCGCTTTCTGCAATGAAGAGAGGCGGTAAAGAAAGATATTTCCAGTCTGAAGCAAAAAAATTCGTTCCAGAGGGAATAGAAGGGCGAGTTCCATACAAAGGAAAATTAGAGGATGTTATCTTCCAGCTTACAGGAGGGCTGAGAGCAGGAATGGGCTATTGTGGTGCGAAAGATATCGTAACACTGCAGCAAGAATCTAAAATGGTAAGAATTACGGGTTCTGGACTTAAAGAATCCCATCCTCACGATGTGATTATTACACAAGAAGCGCCAAATTATTCTTTATAGAAAAAGGTTATGAGAAAAACAATATGTGCATTAGTTTTATTTGCATTATCATCTTGTAGAAATGAATATGATGTTCTTCAGCAAGAGAAGGAGCATAGTATTTTAGAGCAAAGTAATAAGGTTTTTTCTTCGGAATTGATAGATGTCCGAAAAGTGAAAAAAGAAATTGATTGGCAAAAGGTTGAAAAATCTCTTTCCTCATTGAAGGAAAAAGGATTTGTTAATCAGGTTAATGATGCTGTTTTATATCGTAAGATTATTAATCCCCAAAGAGAAAACCATTACATATACTTTGCCTATTCATTTTTATACTCCGCAGAAGCCTTATCATCTTATTCAGCAAATAGTAGTAAATAAGGATAATAGGTTAAAAGTACAATATCTGAAAATAATCCCAAAATCCTCTAATCCAGATAAGAATGATATATTCAAAGATCCACATAATGAAATTATAATTTTAGATGAAGATCTAAATGATATAAACTCTCCTGCTTCTATAGCAGGAAGAATTAGAGAAAAGAACAGGAATCTAACAGACTCTCAAATAGATACAATGGGCAGAAAATGCAGAGTGCAGATTTATGCTTATGAGGTCTTATGTAGTAATGGAGGAGGGCATGGAGTGGGGCAATCCTGTGATGCTGGATATGTAAACGACGCTCATTATGAAATAGAAACTATAGAACATTGTTTTACAGAGAGTTATGTAGGTGTGGAAGGAGGTAATGAAGGTGGTGGAAGTGTTTCGGGTGGAGCATTTGCAGATTACTAATTAAATAAATTAGCCCAGAGCCCGCACTTTTATTATATAGATTTTTTGAGAGAGCCTAAACATTCACTTCTTCTAAATGAAGTGAGAAATTGGATGAAAGACAATGATATGGATAATCCTAATAATATCAAAAAGTTAAATGATAAAATAGGTTATATCATAGGAGCAGGGCATGAAAGTATGTTTGATGATTTAGAAACATATAATAGGCGAACTCCCACTGTGGCGAATCAAGAAGTGGTAGATTACAGCATCAGAGTTGCGAAGATGTTTTCTTATTTCTTAGAACATGGTACTGCCACCGATGCGAAAGTAATGAAGCACAGCATAAGATACTTAGACCAAAACAGATTTCTTTCTTGGGAAGACTATCTGTCTATTTTCAAAGGGTTGAGTAAAATAGTTTCTCTATATCCCAATGAAAACTGGTCTAAAATAGAAAAAGCACTAAGGATGGAGAAAATAGATAATGTCAGCCTCTTAAAAGAAACCATAGAAGACTCTGGAAAGACCCTAATTTAATAAAGCCAACAATAAAGTTTAAGAATAATAAACGATTAAACTGCATCTATAATAAGATAAAATCTATAGGAGGGTTCCAAAAAATATTATCTAAATTTGATAGTAAGTTTTCTACTATAAATTTAATATTTGATGTTGGAGAACTTAAGGATGAAGTGCTTGCTCAAACAGAATTGGATAATAAAACAATTACTATTATTTTTAATCCAAAGCATATTGACACCCAAAGTAATCTTTCTATTGCAGACACTTTTATGCATGAGGCTTTGCATGCAGAAATTTATAGAGTTATATATGAAAAATTTCCTAATGATGGAAAAAAATTAGAAAAGTATTTGAAAGAAAATATTATAAGCTATGGGATTATTATTCAAAATATAAAGAAGAAGATTATAATCATAGATATATGGCTGATGTAAAATTTGAGGTAATGACCTCTTTCTTATCAGAATTTGATAAAAGTCTTACTGCGGAAGAATTAAAAGCCTATGTTTGGCTAAGTTTTTCAGGAACTGCCCCATGGAATGAATTAACAGAAGAAGAAAGAAAAAAATATAGAACTACAGCTCATGAAATCGAAAAAAATCATCTAAGGAATGTAATTAGCATAGGTATGGTCTTCTTTTTTAGTTTATCTAATGCACAGAATGCCCTTGTACTACTGCAAGAGGATGATCCGCTTATAAGAATAAAAAGTGACGAATGGAGTGCTAAAAATGAGAAAGACGAATGGGAAGAAAAAAAGTATTAGAATTATGTAATTCAGAGCGTTTTAATATACGCCGTCAAGAGGTAGAGCAGTACTGGAATAGAGTGATAAGATCAAAAAAAGGGGGGAGGGTGCTCCTATTTCTCCTCCGTATTATACCCAAGCTTGTATGGTATGTGCATTAGATGCTATACCTTCTGGAAATTATGATGTGTTAAGCAGAGACGAATACCGTGGCTATATGAACAAACATGACAATAAAAAAGTTTATTATATAATTACAGGAAAAGAAGGAGTTAAATATTATTCTAAGCGTACGGATTATCCGCGTATTTGGGATAATTTCAACTTTACTTCTATAGAAAGTGATATGCATAAAGAGTTAAGAAAAAAATACGAGCCTATGCTCAAGAAATAGAGACATGGGGATGTTTGTAGCGATTTAGAATATAAATCTATTGCACGGAGAGGATTAATGGATTCAAAAGCATGGAATAATCTTACCAATCAGAAAAAAGAACTTTATAAAAACACTTCCGAAAGAAACTATTGGACATGGGAAAAATAATATTGATAATAGTATTGTTGACTTCTTATTTATTCAATGCTCAGAATATTGATAAAGTTAAGATTGGTTCTAGCATTATTAGTAGGGACGATATTATCATAGAATTTGACAAAAAAGATTCCATCAAGATAAAAAAAGAAAGCAGCCATTCTATTGGAGTATGCATCTATTTTGAGGAGAATATTGATTACAATAAAAGAAATGGACTTATTCTTATGAATAACATCTATGATCCTTCTTATGAGTATTGTAAAGAATGTAAAATAGAAAAGGTGTATTTTATGTTAGAACCTGTCGGAAAGCTAAAAAATAAAATAATAATCCCTACTAAAATATGGAAGCGAAATAATTTTGAAGCTAATTATTTCAAAATAGGGAAGAAGTATTACTCCTATATAGGAACAGTTGTAGAATAATGGCAGAGAGCATTTATAATATTATCTATGGGAAAAATAAGAAAGTATATAACGATATTAATGCTTTCATTAAAGATATCATTATGCAACTCACAGACATGTGTAGTTCAGCTTGACGAGAAAGACAAATATGAAATAGAAAAGAGAAGAGAAGAGATAATCTTTATAAGGATAGATATAAATTGATTATTTATAATGATAAGATAACGGAGATAGAAAACTGTTCTGTATCAACCCAAAAGGAACTTATACTTTCTGTCGAAAGAGTATATAGGGGAAAAAGGGAAAATAAGAAAGAATATGGATCAAAAAAGAATGATGTAGTATATTCCCTCCAAGATTTTATGAGCTGTAATTTGCCGAAGGATTGTTTGTTTTGGGGAAGTGGTTTGTTTAAAATAGGCAAAGAATATTATAGAAGAATAGAGGTTTTTATATATACAATTCCTCCTCCTCCGCCACCTCCAGAGGGATAAAGAGTTCGATAAAAAAACACATATGGAACAAAATGAAAGCCAAAAATCTCAAATTTTGTTTAAAAATGGTTAAAAAAGAAGGTTGAAAAAGTATTATTTTGTAACACTAAATTTTAAAATAACGCAACTTGTGTTATTTTTTTTATTTTAATAATATTATTTTGCGAAAAAATAGCTTTTTAGAAAGAATTAAAAAATATGTTAAATATCATAAACTAAAAAATGAGAAAAATATTGTATTCTCATAAATAATCTCTACATTTGTTACATCAAAAAAGGATAATAAATAAAGTCCAAATGAAAAGAACAAAAATTCATAAAGTAGTATTTCAAATGTTGGTTGTAATGATCGTGACTAGTTCATTACAGTTGCTTTTGAAAAATGGTTCTGCCATAAAAGGTGGAAACGCTATGGGGACTAAAAAAATATCTTTAGCTGATATTACAGATGGAGATGACTCCAAAGAAGGAGTAATAAAAGTTAAATACTTTGATGATGATGGAGCGGATAAAATATTTGAAAATAATAATAACAGAATTCTAAACACTATAAATAGTCAGC
>CAUQBR010000023.1:0-13789 GCA_963516475.1 uncultured Flavobacteriaceae bacterium | reverse complement strand
AATTCCTCAAAAAAAGTTTTTGCGGTGGATAGATGCATAAAAAATTCTTTTAGCCACAAAGTTAAAGAATTTATCAGACAGCGTAGGTGAATAAAAAGTTTTTGTTAATTTTGCCTAAATTGTAAGAGTTATGAATAAAAAGAATGTCGCCGTGGTAATGGGCGGTTTTTCCGATGAGTATATCGTTTCGCTGAAAAGCGGTCAGCTTATTTTTGATGAATTGGACAGAGATTTATACAATGTTTATAGGGTTCATGTCTTGAAGGAAGGCTGGTTTTTTGTGGATGACAATGATGAAAAATTCCCAATAGACAAAGCCGATTTCTCGGTAAAACTTGCCGATGGAACGAAGCTGAAATTTGATGTTTGTTTCAATACCATTCACGGAACACCTGGTGAAAACGGGCTTTTGCAGGCGTATTGGGATGCTGTGGGACAGAGATATACGGGCTGTGATTTTTACCAAAGTGCATTGACATTCAATAAAAAAGATACTCTGGCGGTGCTTTCTAAATATGGAATTCCTTCGGCGAAGAGTATTTATTTGAGAAAAGGAGATGCTTTCAGTGAAGATGAAATTATTTCTGAACTTGGGCTTCCTTGTTTTGTGAAACCAAATCAGTCTGGGTCTAGTTTGGGAATTTCAAAAGTGAAAGAAAAATCTGAGTTCAAAGCCGCTCTGGAAAAAGCCTTTCACGAAGATGATGAGGTGCTGATAGAGAGCTTTTTGGATGGAATGGAAGTTTCAGTAGGAGTGGTGGATTATAAAGGTGAAATTACCGTTTTGGGAATTACAGAAATCATTTCCGAAAATGATTTCTTCGACTATGAAGCTAAGTATGAAGGCGCTTCTCAGGAAATTACACCAGCCAGAATAGATGAGCCGACAAGACTAAAAGTAGAAGAAATAGCGAAAAAAGCCTATAAGTCTTTGGGAATGAGTGGGTTTTCTCGTTCGGAATACATTATCATGAACGGAACGCCTTACATGCTGGAAATGAATACTAACCCTGGTTTTTCTCCTGCGAGTATCCTGCCGCAACAAGCGAAAATCTACGGAATTTCCATCAAAGATTTGTGCGGAAATGAAGTAGAAAAAGCACTTTTAAAATTATGAGAATCTTAGTAATATTGTTATTTGCTCCAATGATGGTTTTTTCTCAAGAAAAGACATATCAAACTATGAGATTAGGTATTCCTGAAACGGGAAAAGAACCAAATTCTATTGAGTTCGCAAAAGAAGGAATCGTGATAGATGAAAAACTTTGTTTTAGATATGAATTAAAACATAATGTTTTCACAGAATATGGTAAATCTCGTAATTATTATGAAATTACTTCATTAGATGGAAAATTAGTGTTTTCTGGGATAATTTATCAAAATGAAAAAAGAGAGTGGGAAGGAATGGTTAGTTTTCCATTGATAGGTAAAAAAGGTTACAAAAATTCAAAAATAATATCAAGGAAAGATTTAATCTTAAATTTATCCTCTAGTCAAGTGATAAATAATGATTGTACCATCAATTTAGACAATTTGAAATTATTTTACGAGAAGTCTAATGAAAATAAAGAAAAGAATTTCTGAAAAATTTAGTAGAAAGTAAAAAAAAGAGAAAAACATTAAACAAACATAAAAATTATGAAAACACTTTGGTTGTTAGCACTTTCGTTTCCTTTGTTTTTCTCTGCGCAAACAGAAGAAGACCTGTATACCGAGCTAAAACTAAATCTTCCGAAAACAAAGAATACCGCTAAAGAAGTAAGAGTGGAGCCAGATGAAATATATTTGGATAAGAAAATGTGCTTTTTATTAACTCTAAATGATGTGGATAATGAGGGTGAAGAAAAGCAAACAGAATATGGTCTGGTACCTTATTCCTATGAAATAAAATCACTGAAAGGAGAACTTCTATTCTTTGGGGTATCGAAGAAAGACGAAGCAGGAAACTGGAAAGGTATTGTAGATTTTAATATCATTGGTAAAAAAGCTTACAGAAACCCAAAAGTAACTGGAGCAACACGCTTGATGGAAAACTTAGTTGCCAATAATGTTTTTAATAAAGACTGCAGCGTGAATTTGGATAATTTGGAGCAGTTTTACGAAAAATCAAATCAAACTCGATAGAAAACACTGAGGAAATAAGTGATGATGATGGATAACGAAATGCAAAAGAGAGATGAAGCAAAAGAGAAGATAAAACGACTTCTCTTTGAGCAGGATGCAGTGGAAAAACTCAGAAACTTTGCATTGTGGTTGTATGCGGAAGGGTTTTCAGAGAAGGAAATTTATCAAATATACCTCGAAAGTGATGTTGAATTACAAAACGATGGGACAGATGAGCACCTTATAGAGACTTTGGAAGAAGTGATGGATATGATGGTGGGTTGGTATCCGTGC
Organism: uncultured Flavobacteriaceae bacterium; assembly: GCA_963516475.1. Classification (GTDB taxonomy): domain Bacteria; phylum Bacteroidota; class Bacteroidia; order Flavobacteriales; family Weeksellaceae; genus JABCPE02. Next base: position 11,392 of record CAUQBR010000023.1, on the reverse strand, counting down.
AGGAATATTGATTTTGCTAATGAAAGCTATAAGGGAAGTGAATAATATTTAAGAATACTAAAAATAAACAATGAAAACAGCGGTATTTCCTGGGTCTTTTGACCCTGTTACCTTGGGACATTATGATATTGTAGAAAGGGCGACGAAACTTTTTGATAAAATCATCATCGCCATCGGGCATAATGTGCAGAAAAAATATATGTTTTCTCTGGAGCAGAGAAAAGAATTTTTGAAAAATACTTTTAAGGATTTTCCTAATGTGGAGATTGACTCTTTTGAAGGGCTTACGGTGGACTACTGCCGAAAGAGAAATGTGAATTTCATCATTAGAGGGCTTAGAAATCCTGCCGACTTTGAGTTTGAAAAAGCTATCGTGCATATCAATAGGACGCTTACTTTTGAGAACAAGATAGAAACGATCTTCCTGCTGACTTCTTCGGCTAAGTCGTTCATCAGCAGCAGCAGTGTCAGGGAGATTATTTCGCTAGGTGGTGACTATACTTTGTTCGTTCCAGATGCAGTGAGGGTGTAGGAAGAAGGTCGGTCATAGAAACTTGATTTTTGCCACATGGACTCGTTTTGTGTGGTTATTGTTTTGAAAAAATAAAATGTTGATTTATGTTGTATGAAAATTTTAATTTCGTAATTGAACTTTTGGGGTTAGTATCTTTCTCGATGTCTGGGGCTTTTGCAGCGATAGAGAAAAGATTAGACCCTTTTGGTGTGCTTATAGTCTCTTTCGTTACTTCCTTTGGTGGAGGGACTTTGCGGGATTTATTACTGGAAGTTCCTGTCTTCTGGATGAAAGATATGTTCAGCTGCACGGTGGTTTTTTTGGCAAGTATCTTTGCGATGTTGGTAAAGGTTTTTGAGAAAAAATTCGAAACACCATTGTTTATTTTTGACAGCTTTGGGCTTGGGCTTTTTACCATTATGGGGATTCAGAAAGGGCTGAATGCTGAGCATGGGACGATTATTTCTCTCACTTTGGGAGTTATCACAGGTTGTTTTGGTGGGATTTTTAGGGATATTTTGCTCAATAGAATTCCTTTGGTCTTGAGAAAAGAAATCTATGCTACAGCGTGTATTGTGGGCGGAGTTTTGTTTTTGGTGTTGTCCAGATATACTTCTATGCCATATATTATGGTGCATGTTTCCACTATTCTGCTGATTGTGGCGGTGAGAACTCTCGCGGTGAGATATCAGTGGGAAATGCCTAAATTCTATTTGTCCAAAGAAGATAGAGAGGAATAAAATAGAGCTGTATGTTTTTTGATTTTCATCATCATTTTCGGGAAAGGAAATATGGAATTTATAACTTGGATTTCACGGAAGAAATTCCAGAAAATTATTTCTCGGTAGGACTTCACCCAAATAAAATCGATGAAAATTACAAACAGAATTTAGATAAAATAAAAGAAATCTCCCAGCACCCAAACTGCCTTGCAATAGGCGAATGTGGGCTGGATGGGCTGGTCTCGGTGGATGAGAGTTTGCAGGAACAAATTTTTGAACAGCAGATTCTCTGGGCGAATGAAATCCAAAAACCCGTGATAGTGCATTGTGTTCGGCGTTTTTCTCAGTTGCTGAGGTTTCAGAAAATCGCAAAAGTGCCGCTCATCGTGCATGGATTTAATAAGAAAAAAGAAACCGCCGAAGAGCTTTTGAGCAAAGGCTTTTATTTGTCTTTTGGGAGAGCACTGCTTTATAACTTATCTTTGCAGGAAACTGCGCGAGACACACCTTTGGATAGGATTTTTTTGGAAACGGATACAGCAGAAGAGCCTATTGATGAGGTTTATCTGAAACTTGCCGAAATCAAAGAAATGCCGATAGAAATCCTTAAAACCGAGATTTATAAAAATATACAGCAGGTTTTAAAATGTAAAATTTAATTTTGTTTAAAAATAAAAAATAAAATCATGTCAAGAATTCTTACAGGAATACAGGCTACAGGAACGCCGCATTTAGGGAATATTTTGGGGGCAATCGTTCCAGCCATAGAATTATCTAAAAAAACAGAGAACGAGTCTTTCTTGTTCATTGCTAATATGCACACTATCACGCAGATAAAAGATGCTGAGGTGCTGAAAAAAAATACTTACGAAATCGCTGCGGCGTGGCTGGCTTTTGGGCTGGATACAGAGAAAACTTATTTCTACAGACAAAGCGATATTCCAGAAACCTGCGAACTTTCTTGGTATTTGTCTTGTTTTTTTCCTTATCAAAGGCTTACTTTGGCTCACTCGTTCAAGGATAAAGCGGACAGACTGGGAGATGTGAATGTAGGACTTTTTACCTATCCTATGCTTATGGCAGCGGATATTCTGCTCTATGATGCCGAGGTAGTTCCTGTGGGAAAAGACCAGCTTCAGCATTTGGAAATGGCGAGAGATGTAGGAGCGAGATTTAATAACCAAATGGGTGAGGTTTTCGTGCTGCCACAGGCAGAACTGCAGGAAAACACGAAATATGTCCCAGGGACAGACGGAAATAAAATGTCCAAATCAAGAGGAAATATCATCAATATATTCCTTCCAGAAAAGGAATTGAAGAAACAAGTAATGTCCATAGAAACAGATTCTACACCGCTGGAAGAACCGAAAAATCCTGACACTTGTAAGGTCTTTACGATATATTCACTCATCGCGACAGAGGACAAAACCCAAGCATTGAGAGAAAAATATCTTGCAGGAAACTTCGGGTATGGACATGCGAAAATAGAATTGCTGAATTTGATTTTGGAAACTTATGCTAAGGAAAGAGAAATCTTTGCTTATTATATGGACAATCTTCCTGAATTGGAGAAAAAACTACAAGAAGGAGCCGAAAAAACCAAAAAAGTAGCCCAAGCAACTCTCCAAAGAGTAAGAAAAAGTCTGGGAATGTAAATGAAATTAAAAGTCTTACTTTTGTGAAGTAAGGCTTTTATATTTGCTTAAAGAATTTATATTTAATCCTTTAAAGTTATCTTGAATCAAAATCAATATTAAGAGTAGGATATGGAATGAGTATAGATTCAGAAAAGAATTTAGATAGTAAACGAAATCTATTAAAAAGAATACAAAAAAACCCATAATTATGAGAAATATATTATTTATAGTTATATTTTTTATTTACAATACACTTTTTTCTCAAATTAGTATGAAAGTAAGTGTTTTTAGTAAGAAAGAGAATGATTATATGTTAAAAATAGAAGTGATTAATGATAGTGATTATGATTACATTATTCCTATTGATACAGCAAATTATAGATACTATTTTCCAGAAGAAACATGTGCTAATTTTTATAGATTAGAAAATTATCCTGACTTAGGCATAATATTCAAAATAAAAAACGAAAAAAATGAGTATATGGATTCTTTATTATCAGGATTTATACATTTAACAGAAGAAGAACTTTTAGCAGTATCCAAAAAAAGGAAAGAAAAAGAAAGAATCCATAGAGAAAAAATAAAAAATTGGAAGAAAAAATATCATATAAAAGGAGATTATAAAAATATTGATATTAATTGGTATTTATATAATCAATTAAAAGTATTAAAATCAAAGAAATCCATTACCTATCTTAAAAACTTTAATATAAATGAAATTAATATAGATTTAGATACCTATCCTTCATACTATTATTATCATTTAGATAAAAATATAGATTATCCTATGTTTTTAGAAATCTGTATAGATGAAAAGATTTATGATTATTTAACCCCAAAGCAAAAAGAAGAATTTAAAGGATATAAGTTTTTCAGCGGAAAGATACAGTCTAATGAGATAATGATAAGAAAATAGTCATCCCAAAAACCGACCCTTTTTTGAAACTATAATCCCTTCAAAAAATCCTTTCTAAAAATAGTCCCTTTTTCCGTTTTATTTATTTTCTTTTAAAATATTTTTCGGAACTGTAAATAATGAAAAATATCAAATCTTTAATTGTTGATTTTTAAGGTTCAAGATAACTTTTAAGAAATAATTGTATTTGTAAGTTATTGAGAATAAATGAAAAGCATTTTATTTACTATTATGTTTTTTTATGTAATTCCTATTGTAAAATAAGGATTATTAAATTCAAATTTCCTGATGGTTTTGTAAATTTAAACATGATTTAATAATATTCCAAAACATTTTGTGCCTATCTTTGCAACATGTTGAAAATAGATAAAATAGAACTTCCTGATTTTCCATTGCTTTTGGCACCGATGGAAGATGTTTCGGATCCGCCGTTTCGCCGTTTGTGCAAGATGCATGGGGCAGACCTGATGTATTCAGAATTTATTTCATCTGAGGGGCTTATTCGTGATGCGATAAAGAGCAAAAAAAAGCTGGATATTTTTGATTACGAGAGACCTGTGGGGATTCAGATTTTTGGGGGCGATGAGGAAGCGATGGCGATGTCTGCCAAGATAGTGGAAACGGTGCAGCCAGATTTGGTGGATATCAATTTTGGCTGTCCTGTGAAAAAGGTAGTTAGTAAAGGCGCTGGGGCAGGAGTTTTGAAAGATATTGATTTGATGGTAAAACTTACCAAAGCAGTGGTAAATTCTACCGAACTGCCAGTTACAGTAAAAACCCGGCTGGGCTGGGATACAGAGAGTATCAATATAGAGGAAGTAGCGGAGAGATTGCAGGAAGTTGGCATAAAAGCCCTTACCATCCACGCCCGAACAAGGACACAGATGTATAAAGGGAAAGCCGACTGGGAGTACATTAGCAAAGTTAAAAACAATCCTAATATAGAAATCCCGATTTTTGGGAATGGTGATATAGATTCGCCAGAAACAGCCCTAGAATACAGAGAGAAATACAATATTGATGGAATGATGATTGGGCGCGGAGCGATAGGCTATCCATGGATTTTTAATGAGATAAAACATTTCTTCCAAACAGGAGAAAAACTACCGCCGCCTACGATAAAAGACAGGCTGGAAGCCGTAAGACAGCATGCAGAATGGTCAGCAGAATGGAAAGGCGAAAGAGCGGGACTGATAGAGATGAGGCAGCATTACAGCAATTATTTCAGAGGGATACCGCATTTTAAGGAATATAGAACCAAGTTCTTGCAGGTTCTTACGATGCAGGAAATGGAGAGTGTTTTGGAGGAAATTTATACTCAGCTGGATAAGGAATAAATATGCCTTTTTTAGAACTAAAAAAATTAGAGATAGGCTATAGAGAGCCTTTGGTCTCGTCCATTGATGCAGAGCTTTCGCTTGGTGAGGTCTGTCTTTTGGTGGGGAATAACGGCATTGGGAAAACTACCCTGATGAGGACTATTTTGGGGCAGATTCTACCGCTGGAAGGGCAGATTTGGATTAAAGAAACTGAAATAAAATTGGTTTCTCCTGAGCAGATTCCCAAATGGATTTCTATGGTTTTTTCTAAAATTCAAGTTCCTGATAACTATACAGTTACGGATTTGGTTTCGTTAGGGAAATACATTCATTATCCATATTATTTTAAATTAAATTCTGATGATTTGCAGGAAGTGGAGGAAATTATAGATAATTTGAATTTGACTTCGTATAAGGATTTTCCACTCAAAAAACTATCCGATGGAAATCTTCAGAAAGCATTTATAGGGAGGGCTTTGGCTCAGAACACACCGATGATTATTTTGGATGAACCTACGACATATCTTGATGAAGAAAATAAAATGATGATTCTAAATCTTTTGAAAAAATTAGCAAAAGAAAAAAATAAGGCTATTTTGTTTTCTTCACATGACTGGCGCTTGGCAAAAGATTTCTCAGATAAAATTTGGTGGCTGAAAGACCATAGGCTAAAAATAGGCGAAACTCCCAAAAATGCCGCTGCAGAGGGGGTGGATGTTATGGAAAAAGTTTTTTGGTTTGTAAAATAAAAAATTGACTAACTTTGCCTCTTTCAATTTTAGATTTCAAAGGAATTTATCATGCGTAGAGAACATAATCTCATTCCTGAAGAAGCGGAATGGAAGAAGAAAGTATTTAGAATAATATACTTTGCGGAGACTCCCTTAGGGAAGTTGTTTGATGTAGTTTTGCTGGCGATGATAGTCCTCAGTGCCCTGATAGTCGTCATGGACAGTGTGGAGAATATTCGTTTTCATAAGACTTTCCTCGCTATTGAGTGGCTTATGAACATCATTTTTACAGCAGAATATGTAGTTCGGATAATGGTTGTAAAAAACAAGAAAGACTATATATTCAGCATGATGGGGGTTATAGACTTTCTTTCTATCCTGCCGTTCTATATCGGTATTTTTACTCCTGAAGCTAAATATCTTATGATTATCAGACTATTTCGATTACTCAGGGTATTTAGGATTCTAAATATGATGGACTATATGGATGATGGGCATTATATTTTGCAGTCACTCAGAAGCAGTTCCAGAAAAATTTATATTTTCCTGATGTTTATTACTATCATTGTGGTAGTTTTGGGGGCGCTTATGTATATCATAGAAGGAGGGAAAAATGGTTTTCATAATATTCCTGTGAGTATCTATTGGGCGGTGGTCACTATCACTACGGTGGGGTATGGGGATATTTCTCCCGCTACACCGCTGGGGAAACTGCTTTCAGTGGTTCTTATGCTCTGTGGTTATAGCATTATAGCTGTGCCGACTGGGATTGTTTCATCTCAGATGAGAGAATGTATGAACAAGGCAAAGAAATTATGCGACTGCTGTGGAAATATTGATAATGATGATGATGCCAGATATTGTAAACAATGTGGGCATAAGATAATAGAAGAATCTCTCTAATTTAGGGAGATTTTTTGTTACTAAAATCTGATTTTAGAAATTTAGATAAAGAATTCTGCAGTTTGTAATTTTTTTCTTTTTTAAAGATTAAAAATAACTAATGTTAAAGTTTTTGTAAAACTGCGATTGAAAACATAAAAATACTTAATAAATTTCATATATTTGTCCGAATTAAAAATAAAATAGATAAATGGGACTATTTAATGTATTCACGAAAGAGATAGCGATTGATTTAGGAACAGCTAATACCCTAATTATACATAACAACAAAATTGTGGTAGACCAGCCGTCTATCGTAGCGGTGGAGCGTAACACAGGGAAGATTATAGCAGTAGGAGACAGAGCAAAACACATGCAGGGTAAAACCCATGAGGAAATAAAGACAATCCGTCCTTTGAAAGATGGAGTTATCGCCGATTTCCAAGCTTCTGAAAGTATGATTAAGGAGTTTATTAAACAAGTTCCAGGGATAAGAGGGAGAGTTTTTCAGCCTGCTCTTAGAATTGTTGTTTGTATCCCTTCTGGAATTACAGAGGTAGAGATTAGAGCGGTTAAGGATTCTCTTCAGAAAGTTCATGCTAAGGAAATTAGACTTATCTATGAACCGATGGCAGCTGCGATAGGTGTAGGGATAGATATTCAGAAACCAGAAGGAAACATGGTGATAGATATAGGAGGGGGTACTACAGAGATAGCAGTGATTGCACTTGGAGGGATAGTTTGTGACAAGTCTGTTAAAATCGCAGGGGATGTATTTACAGATGATATTGCCTATTATCTAAGAACCAACCACAACTTGTACATCGGTGAAAAGACAGCGGAGAGAATTAAAATAGAAGTAGGTGCAGCGATGGAAGAACTAGATGTAGAAGTGGATGATATTTCTGTACAGGGTAGAGACCTTATTACAGGAAAACCAAAAGAAATTATGATAGGTTATAAGGAGGTTGCTATAGCTCTGAATAACTCTATATCTAGAATAGAAGATGCAGTTATGGAGACTCTTTCCATGACTCCACCTGAGCTTGCAGCAGATATTTGGAAAACAGGTATATATCTTGCAGGGGGAGGTGCGCTGTTGCGTGGTCTTAGCGATAGAATACACAAAAAAACAGGACTTCCTGTGTTCGTAGCTGAAGATCCTTTGAGAGCGGTGGTGAGAGGAACAGGAATAGCACTGAAAAACATAGATAAGTTTAAGTTTTTGATTAGATAAGTGCCTTAGTCAAGATGTTGTCTTTTGTATGGAGGTTTTTGGAGAGGAACAGTCTTGGTACTTTTTTCGTTTTTCTCCAGTTGGTATCAGTAGTTCTTATTTTTAGTAGGAACTCCATGCAGCGTTCTTTTGTGGCAGCACATGCATCAGCTTTTAATGCCTTTGTGTCTGGCTACATAGATGAGGGGGCAAGTTATTTCAGGCTGAAACAAGTAAATGAAGACTTGACCGCTCAGAATAAAATGCTCATGCAGCAGCTGTATGGTAAGAAAAAATCTACCGAAGCCAAATTTGTCCATGTGGGTAATACTCTTACAGAAGGACAGTCTTACTCTGTGATGGATGCAGAAATTATCCAAAACAGTATAAATAGAAATAATAATTATTTCACGATTAACAGAGGAAGAAACCATGGTGTAGAGCCTCAGATGGGAGTGATAGCTCCACAGGGGATAGCTGGAATAGTTATCAATACAACGGCTAACTATGCTTTGGTTCAGTCTGTTTTGAGTGTAAATAATATTAAAATAAACACATCTCTAAAAAAATCAGATTTTTTCGGGACTTTGACCTGGGATGGAGAGGATACGCGAGTAATGCACCTAAAAGACATTCCTAAATATGTTTCTGTAAAAGTGGGAGATACCGTAATTACAGATGGTAAGTCTTCTATTTTCCCAAAAGGAATCATGATAGGAAGGGTGGCAGGTTATGATGTGGATAGTAAAACAGGACACTGGGATATTTCTGTGGAGCTGAGTCAGAATATGGGACAAGTGCAGAAAGTTTTTGTGGTGAAAAACCTCAAAAAAACAGAATTAGAGGAGATAAAAGAGATTTTAGATGCTGCTGTAAAGGAAAATGATTAGTAGAAATATTTTGACGGATATTTTATTCATTGTAGTATTGGTAATATTACAAGTTTTTTTGTTGAACAGAATCCTCATCATGGGCAAATATCCGCCAATTGTCTATCCCATCTATGTGATGTTTTATCCTTTTTATAGGGATAAATTTCAGTTTTTAGGGACGAGTTTTCTGTTGGGGTTAGGAATGGATATGTTTTTGGGGACATGGGGGATTAATGCCTTTGCGACTACATTGATAGCTTTTGTAAGAACCGTTATATTTAGGTCATCATCGGATTCTACATCAGATTTTTTCTCTTTTGAATCTTTGCAATGGACGCAGTTTTTGGGTTTTATCCTTACTAATCTTTTTTTACACCAGTTTTTGGTTCAGTTTATAGAGTATTTTAAGTTAAGCAGAGCGTTAGATGTGCTTATCAATATTTCTATAACTACTGTATATTCGTTTGTTTTTGTTTTATTTTATGTTTTAATATTTAAAATCAAGCAGAGAGTTTGAGACCATATTTTAAAATTCTAATTTCCCTAGGGCTTATTGCTGTGATATTTGTAGCCAGACTGGCTTATTTACAGCTATTTACGGATAGATATGCTCTCAACGCAGCCAATACATCTATCAAGATAGAATACATTATCCCTCAGCGTGGGGCTATTTTTGATAGAAATTCTAAACTATTGGTAGGAAACCAGCCCGCCTATGAAATCTCTTATACAGAAGCTTTGATGAAACCTGATTTTGATATATTGGGTTTTTGTAAGTTGATGAATATCACCGAGGCAGATTTTAATCATAAAATGAAGGAGATAAAGGCAGATAAGTATTTTTCTAAATTTACTCCGATGACTTTTATGAAGGATTTGAGCAGGGAAGATGTGGCAAGAATTCAAGAAATTATATTTAAATATCCAGCGTTTTCGGTTGTTTCCAGACCACAGAGAAAATATGAAGTTTCTACTTCGGGGAACTTACTCGGATATACCAACCAAGTAAATGCAGCCTACATCAAAAAAGACTCTCTATACTATCTTCCTGGGGATATAGCGGGGATGAGCGGTATAGAAAAAGCCTATGAAAAGGTGCTCCGAGGCGAAAAAGGGATGAAATATATTCAGAAAGATATCAAACTTCGGAATATAGGTTCATATAAGAATGGAGAGCTGGACAAGGAGATGATTTCAGGGAAGGATTTGGTTTTGACAATAGACTACGACCTCCAAAGAATGGCTCAGGAAATGCTGATAAATAAGCGAGGCGCAATAGTAGCAATAGACCCAAATAACGGCGAAATCCTTGCTATGGCCACAGGTCCAGATATAGACCCAAATCTATTTACAGGTCCAGAAAAAACAAAAAATCTATACCGCCTGCAGATGGATAGTATGAATAAACCGATGTTTGACCGCTCTATTCAGGCTGCTTATCCACCAGGTTCTACTTTTAAACTTGTTACAGCGCTTTCCGCTATGCAGATGGGCGTGATGACTCCTACTACGATTTTCCCTTGTGGTGGCGGGTTCAATGTTTCTGGGGTTAGAATCAAAGGGCACGGAGGCGCAGACCCTCTTATACCATCAATCCAAGTTTCTAGTAACTGTTATTTCTCTTATGCATATTTAGCAATGCTCAATAAATACCCAGGAAATCCAAGCAAAGGAGCGGATGAATGGGCGAAAATCATGCATAGTTTTGGACTTGGACAGTTTTTAAATAATGATTTGGCGGTTGGGTCAAAGGGGCTGATACCAGATGGAAAATTTTATGAAAAGAAATATGGTAAAAATTGGAAACCTCTCCAAGCTGTTTTCAACGGGATGGGGCAGGGCGAAATCCTTTTAACTCCTTTGCAGATTGCTAATTTCACAGCCGCTATTGCGAATAGAGGTTGGTATTACACACCACATATTGTAAAATCTATTGACGGAAAACCTAATCCAGACAAGAGATTTAAAGTAAAAAATCAGACATTAGTAGACCCAAAACATTTTGAACCAGTGATAAGAGGAATGGAAGCTGTAGTTTTAAGGGGAACGGGACGAGCTTTGAAATCTAATGATTTTACTCAGTTGGCAAAAACAGGAACAGCACAGGTTCCGCAGGGGAAGGATAACTCTATCTACACCATGATAGCACCAGCGGATAATCCTAAAATAGTGGTAGCAGCGGTGATGGAGCATGCTGGTTTTGGAGCGACTTGGGCTGGGCCTGCCTGCACGGTGATAGCCGAAAAATATCTTTTAGGAGAGCTCAAACGAGAGCATCTTTATAAAAGACTGACAGGGGCGAGTTTCATGGCTGAATATAACAGACAATGGGTAGTTCATTTGAAAAAAATAGGAAAATACGAACCTCCTAAGCCAGATTCTCTTGCGATGAAAAAAATACAAGACAGTCTGCGACTGTTGAACGAGAAAAATAAGACAATAGATAATAAAAATAAATAAACTCAAAAAACACCATAATAGACATGAGATGGGCTAATGGATTAGACAAAATAGGGCTGCTGCTCTACATCCTTATCGTTTTGTTTGGTATCGCTAATGTGTATAGTGTAAGTACGGATAGCG
>CAUQBR010000022.1:0-13976 GCA_963516475.1 uncultured Flavobacteriaceae bacterium | reverse complement strand
ACGGAAAGCCCTAATAATCTTACCGAATTTTTTAGGTTTTCTTGAAACAAAAGTTCCTCGCCGATACGAAAAAGTATACTTTGATCTGAAACAAATTTTTCTAAAGTTTTGCTCCGTGTCTGCGTAGTAAAATCACTGTATTTTATTTTCAAAGTAATGGTTCTCCCTGAGAGATTTCGTTTTTTGAGCCTTTGTTCCAGTTCTTTGGAAAACGCTTCCAAAGGTGTCAGCAGATATGTCTGGTGCTGTTCATCATGCTCGAAAGTTCGCTCCACTCCTAAGGATTTCGCAATTCGGACAGGATTTACGGGACTTCTGTGGATTCCTCGGGCAATTTCGTAGTAATAAAGTCCGCTGTTCCCAAAATGGTTTTGCAGAAACAGCAGTGATTTTTCCCTCAAATCTTTTCCTGTAAAAATACCGAGAGCATACATCTTTTCGGCAGTTACCTTGCCGATTCCGTAAAACTTTCTGATGTCAAGACTGTCCAAAAACGGAATGATTTTATTGGGTTTTATGGTAGTCTGCCCGTTGGGTTTCTTATAATCGCTGGCTATTTTGGCAATGAATTTATTGACCGACACGCCTGCCGAGGCAGTCAGTCCTGTTTTTTCAAAGATTTTTTTCCGAATTTCCTTGGCGATGTTGGTAGCAGAGGGATTATTTTTCTTGTTAAAAGTCACATCCAAATACGCCTCATCAAGGGAAAGCGGCTCTACCAAATCAGTGTATTCATAAAAGATTTCGCGGATTTGCAGAGAGATTTCCTTATACCGCTCAAAACGAGGCGAAACAAAGATAAGGTCTGGGCAGAGTTTCCTCGCCTTCGCTCCACTCATCGCACTACGAACGCCGAATTTCCTCGCTTCGTAGCTTGCTGCCGCTACCACGCCTCTATTCCCTCCACCGCCCACAGCGATGGGTTTTCCTCTAAGTTCTGGACAATCCAGCTGCTCTACGGAAGCAAAGAAAGCGTCCATATCGATGTGGATTATCTTATTTTCAGAGGTGTCCATTGTTTTAGAGAAAATTTTATTTATTCCGTGTAAAGATAGTTTTTTCCTCAATATTTTACTGCAAAAATCCGTTATGAATTTTACTCAGCTCCCATTAGAAAGTATGATATTTTTCAGATATTTAGGTGGAGATATTTTATTATCTTTGTGGAAACAAAAAAAGAAGAAAGATGGCAGCACAGAAAAGAATTTTATTAGAAGACTGGCAAGAAATAAAACCTTATAACAAAACCGCTAAATCCGACCTTTATTTTTTAGGAATAAGCAATGAAATTAACGATAAAATCTACGAAAAAGAGTTTCATCTTCCTTTGCAGAATTTCATAAGAGAAGAAGGGATTTCTTTGTTTTGTATGTTTCTGACTTCTTATTTAGAAGATATTATTTCTGGGTCTGAAGTATGGAATTCTTTCATCAAAAAACATAAAGAACTTTACGGAAAACCGCTACCATTCTACGAAACTGACAAAAACTATGTGGAAGGTGAGGTTAATATCCAAGATGTGAAATTTTTGGTTTGGTATTTCATCAATACCGTGAACAAAAATATCTTGCTCAATCCTCACGATCCTTTTATACAAAGTATTTCTGAAGGGCTGGTGGGTATCTTGGAAACCGAATACGAATATGCTCCAGAAAACGATTTACTGAGAGAAACTTACCAAATAGAGCCTACCCAAGACTACTACGAAGTAAGAAGACTTCTCAATAATATCCTTACCAAAACCTATCTATTCTTCCCAGACACAGGCTTCGCTCTGCTAAGACAAGAGGCGGAAATCATGGAAGCAGGACGAAGAGTAGAAGCTGCCCTAGATGACAACCGAGACAGATTCATCCACGAGGCATGCACCTCTCTCCTTGCGCTTTCTGCGAAGGAATGGGCAATTCTGATTTTGGGTAAAAAACATCCCGTAGCGAAAGATTTAGAAAAAATGTCTCCGAGAGTTCAGGGAAGTTTTCTTTTCCTTGGCGAAGATGAAAAACACCTTAAAATAAAACATATCGCTACCGATAAGAAATTCAAACTTCTGAAATCTTCTTTCCCTAAACACAAAGATTTAAAGGAAAAAAGCATCATCTTCATGGGCATCGTAGAATGGCATAAAGAATGGTGGTTCTCAGGAGTTTCCATCATGAGCGACTACAATGAGGAATTCATAGAAAAAGAAAAACAAAACATCCATTCCAAAGAATCTCTTAGCTTCATGGAAGACCAAGCCCTTATCCGTGAAAACCTAAAAGAACACCACGAAGCATTCCTTATCTACAACAAGGGCGTTCCTATCGTTTTCCTTAAAAAAGAAGAGGTGGATGACTTTATGAACGGATATTTTGATTTCTTCACAGAAACTGCTGGTTTATCCGCAGAGGAAAAAGAAAAAGCCGTGAAAAAATACAAGCCAAAAGCAGACAAAGAAGAAGAAAAACCAGACACTGTGATGGTAGTTTTCCATAATATCAATTCTGGTTTTGAGGTTTATTCTAACATAGAAAACGCTTTTTGTATTAAGCAAAACAAATTTTTGAATAAAGACAGAATCGACCAAGATTTCTACCAAATCTTCTTGGCGAATTTCTACTCCAAAGAAATTTTGGACTACAGTATAGAAGTGAGCGAGAAAAAGATTTCTTTCTTCAAGAAAAACAATTATACAAAAGAAGAACTAGACTTTTTCACTCGTTTCTTTAAACAAAGAAATTACCACACTAAGGCGAGATTAACCGTTATAAAAAATGCCTAATGTTTAGACTATTGTTCTTGTTTTCGGGCGTTTTTGCCATTGGGCAGAATATTAAAAGTATTCAGCTATTTAATCCACAGACCAATGACGAAACGCCTGTCATAAGGTTCGGAGAGCAGCTTGTCCTTCGTTTTGACGACTTGGACAACGGCAGCCAGATTTATCGTTACACGATAAAACATCTTGACAGAAACTGGAAAGATGACGGCTTGTTTTTCACGGAATTTGCGACTGGAAAACTGAGCGGATTGATTGATAATTTTAAATATTCTTTCAACACCCACCAAGCCTACACGCACTACTCTCTGACCTTTCCTAACAAGGACATTCAGCCTAAAATTTCAGGAAATTTTGAACTTATAGTTTATAAAGATTCGCCGAAAAAACCACTTTTCGCAAAGAGATTTTCGGTGGCAGAAAACGGAGCTGGAATTGGCCTGAATGTAAGCCGATACACCGCAGCGAAAACTCCAAACCTCAACCAAAGAGTAGAAGTAAAAGCCACTCTTACCGACCCAGAAACCAGCCGAAATATCAATTCTATCAGCCTAAACATTATCCAAAATAATAATTTTAATGATGGAATTTTTAACCTAAAACCATCCTCTGTTCTCTTTGGGAACCAACTGATATTTCAGCAGTTAAGCCTTGTTTTTCAAGGTAATAATGAGTTTTCTTACTTTGATAATAAAACAATAAACGCCTCCTCCGACATGGTGGCAGGAACGGAAAACATCGATGGTGTGAACTACACTTACCTCTTCCCTACTTGGACTTCGCCGCTGAGCTACCAGTATCAGCCAGATGTCAATGGTGCTTTCTATTTCCGTAGTAATAACATGGGACAAGAAAGAAATGCCGACTACGAGGGCGATTACTCTTGGGTGGTGTTTTCTTTGGACAGTCATCCTTTAGAAGGGAAAAACATCTATGTTTTAGGGCTGTTTAATGACTATCAGGCTAATGAAGAGAGCCAAATGCACTACGACCCAAAAAGCCAAAAATATTTCGCTAAAATATTCCTAAAACAGGGATTTTACAACTATATCCTTGCAATAAAAGACCGAAATGGAAAACTAAATTTTGGTGAAATCAATGGGAATTTCTGGCAGACACAAAACCAATATCAGGCTTTTCTGTATTACACTCCTTTTGGAAAAAATTACGATGGACTTATTGGTTATGGAGAAACCAGATAGAACCATTTATTCCCAAAATTGGAAATAATATTTTTTCCAGCTTTTCAGGACATCATCCGTTTTGTTCTGTGTTTTTTCTTTCAGATTTTTTTCATTGCTAAATAAAGAAACTCCCAGCCCAAAACGCTCCAGTGGATAACCCATAGCATTCAAAACCGTAACGCCCTCATCCAGAGATGAGGTATTTCTCTCCGAAATTCTTGCCGAAATTTTATTCGGAAAATGTATCATAAATAGATTTCGGCGGAGGTCAGGATGGCGTTCCAGCGTTTCGGAAACCATATTTCTCATCGTGAGATGATCCGAAGAAATCACTATCATGGTGTTTTTTTCTGTATCCAGTTTTTTAATTTCATTGATAAATTCCGAAATCAAATAATCACTCACATGAAGGGCATTCAGAGTAACATTCTGCCCATTTTTATATTTTTTCTTCTTAAAATCTGGCGGAACAAAACCTCTCGGACTATGAGTGTTTATCGTAGAAATCATAATACTAAACGGCTGATTTTCAGATTTTAATTCTTTATATTTTTCTTTAGCAAATTCAAGGGTTTTGTCATCATTCAGCCCCCAGCGAGAGAGATTTCTCGGTGTTTTATACTTTTTATCAATATTTTCAAGTGAAAACATCTGAAAACCATGACTTTCCAAAAACTTATCATTCCCTGCAAAGGCTTTGGGAGAGCCTTGTATGAAAATATTTTTGTAGCCGTCCTCGGCAAGTATATTCCCTACGCCCTTTATTTTAGGGAGAAAACTCGGAAGCTGGTCGAGGTCGTTATTCTCGCGCCCGACCGCATATAGAGGCACCCCACACTGAGAACTTGCTATTCCTGCGATAGTCCAGCCTGTTCCCCAGACCTGATGAACATTAGCAAAGGAAAGCGATTCTTTTTCCAGCTGAGCCAAATTAGGCGCAAGGTCAGGGAAAATTTCTTGATTGAGGTATATTCGCTCAAAAGCCTCTGCATAAATCCAAACCAAATTATACTTCGTTTCGTTTTTTACGGGCTGTTTCGGAGGCTGGTAATTGTCTTTAAACAAAAATTTCGAGTCTTCATCTACCACTTTATAAGTTTGGTAAATATCATAGTTTAAAGGATTAAACACCAATAAAACTAGCATCAAAAACACTGGAATTTTAGCTTTGATGTTTTTTTCTTTTAGTTCTTTTTTGATGAATTTTTTAAAGCAAAAAAACGCCGAAAAAATGAATAAAGCCACCAACAATGTGATGTCTATGATAAGTTTATAAAAATCCCCTATTCCTGCCCCTTTAATGCCTGTTTTCAGGTGAAATGGAATACTTTCATTAAAGCCTGTTCCTGTCAGATTAAACGAGAGATAATACAATATGCCCTGAACTCCTGCAATGAGCCAAAAATAAAAAGCAAGCTTTCCCCTGTTTACCAACAAAAGAAAACACACAAAAGAAAACAGTATATAGCTAATATTGAGCTTAGTATGAGTGATAATTCTCAGCGTAGTCTCATTCTCTATAATGGACAAAATCTGCAAATACAAAAAACACGCATAAAAACCAAATAAAACACTATAAATCAGATTTTTATACCTAGTTTCCTTTTGAAAAACTGCCACCGAAATGGAGAATATTATCAAAAGAAAATGCAGGGAATAAATCAGAAAAGTAGGCGTATCCTGTCCCAATTTATTTCAAGTGTTTAAAAAATTCCCACATCACAATTCCACCACAAACACTCACATTTAGAGAGTGTTTAGTCCCCTGCTGAGGTATCTCCAAGAAGTCATCACAGAGCGGAAGAACCTCATCACTGATGCCCTCCACTTCGTTACCAAGAACCAATGCGTATTTTGAGTTCTTCGTAAAATCAAATTCCGTAATCATTTGGCTTCCAGTAGTTTGCTCCACTCCTACTACTCTATACCCTTCTGATTTTATATTTTGTAAAGCCTCCGTAACGGACTCAAAATAAGCCCAATCCACGCTTTCCGTAGCTCCTAGCGCAGCCTTATGGATTTCTCTATGTGGCGGCTGCGGCGTGATTCCACAAAGTAAGATTTTTTCTATCAAAAAAGCGTCTGCTGTACGAAATATTGCTCCTACATTATGCATACTGCGCACATTATCAAGGACTATGACCAGTGGAGTTTTAGAACTTTGTTTAAATGTTTCTACATCTATTCTCCCCAGCTCTTCTAATTTAAGTTTCTGAACCAAAATAATTATTTTTTAGGATTCACTGAAAATACGAATTACATTCTTCTCTATATTCTGAGCTATCAGCTCCATAGGAAGGTCATTTTCATCATTGTTAAACGGCTCCTCTATCTCCTCTGCCAGCACCTCCATACTCATCAGTACATAGAAAACGAAAACAGTAAGAAATACCATAAGATACCCTATACTCATAGAATAGGCGATAGGAAGAGTAATCACATAAATGACGATAAATTTCTTTGTAAAAGATGAATAAGAATAAGGAATCGGCGTGTTTTTGATTCTTTCACAGCCGCCACAGACTTCCAAAAATCCTCTGACATGATAATCCAGCAGGAGCATCTGCTCTCCCGATATTTTACCCTCTTTATATAATTTCTGAATTCTCTCCTGTATCTTCCAAATCAGCGCATTAGGCGGATGTGGAAGTTGTTCTACTTCCGTATGATGCTGGTCTTGTGCCAGTTCCATTTTAGTGGATTTTTTGGACAAGTGCCTGCTGAGCAAGTGAGGAAAAAAACAAAGATATTTCTGAAAAAAGTCTCTATTTTCGGTGTCTGCCGTATCCAGCATGGCATGGAGTTTAATGGCAAAATTTCGGGAGTCATTTACCATTCTTCCCAGAAGTTTTCGCCCTTCCCACCAGCGGTCATAGGCGGTATTAGTTCTGAAAACCAAAAGCATCGACAAGACAAAACCCAGCAGCGTGTGGATGAGGGAAATATTTCTAATCGGAGAATCCTTGTCTATTTTAAAATATTCTATCTGCAAAAAAGCCACTATTGCCGCATATACAGCCATAGCAATCATCCCTGACTTTAAGGTTTTTAGTGAGTCTGACTTATGTATACTCAGCAGTATGGATATCCAGTGCTTATTATCATATACCCGCATATAATATCTTTTTTAGTTCTAAAAGTTTAAATTTGCACAAAAATAATACTTTTTTAACAAAATTTTATTGAAATCTTCTTTAATTTTGTTCCCTTAAACCTAATTTCACTTTATGGCAAAAACGACACAAAAAGAAACTCCGCTGATGGCTCAGTACAACAACATCAAAGCTAAATATCCTGATGCTGTCCTGCTCTTTCGTGTGGGGGATTTTTACGAAACCTTTGGGCAAGATGCTGTGCGAACTTCCCAGATTTTGGGCATTGTTCTCACAAAGAGAAATAACGGCGGCTCACATACCGAGCTGGCTGGTTTTCCTCACCATTCTCTCAATTCCTACCTTCCCAAACTGGTTCGTGCTGGACTGCGTGTCGCAATCTGTGACCAGCTGGAAGACCCAAAGATGACCAAAGGCATCGTAAAGAGAGGCGTTACAGAGCTGGTTACGCCGGGAGTTACTTTTAATGAGCAGATTCTCACCACCAAAGAGAATAATTTTCTGCTGTCTATCCATCGTGAAAAAGAAAAATACGGCATGGCTCTAGTAGACATTTCCACAGGAGAATTCCTTGTTTCGGAAGGAAATTCGGATAAGCTGATGCACATCATCCATACCTTCAGCCCTAGTGAAATTATCTATCAGCGAAAAACCGAACTTCCAAACAAAATAAAAGACAGAAATACTTTCGCTCTGGAAGACTGGGCTTATCAGTATCCTTTCGCTTATGAGAAACTTACCAATCATTTCAAAACAAAATCACTGAAAGGCTACGGAATAGAGGAATTTCCATTAGCCATCACTGCTGCTGGTGCTATTTTCGCTTATTTAGTAGAAGACACCCATCACGCTCTCATTCAGCACATTACCAAAATACAAAACATTCCACAGGATGACTACCTGATGATGGATGGCTTTATGCTTAGAAATTTGGAAATCATTCATTCCAACCATAGTGAAGGCAAAAGCCTTCTAGACATCATAGACCGCACGACCACACCTATGGGAGGGCGACTGCTGAGAAGAAGAATGATTCTTCCGCTGAAATCTGTAAACGAAATTAACCGAAGGCTCTCTCTGATAGAGTTTTTTAACAAAGAAGAAAATCTAAAATATAATATCCACGACCTTCTAAAATCTATTTCTGACCTAGACCGACTGCTTGGGAAACTTGCTGCAGAGAGAATTTCGCCGAAAGAACTTGGGAACTTCCGAAATAGTTTGATAAGCATTGAAAAAATAAAGGAGCTGCTGCTGCCTTATCCAGATGCTTTAGCTTGGATTACTCCTCTGCACAGTCATAAGGAGCTGATTGATTATCTCCAAAGCCATCTAAATGAGGAGCTTCCTGTAAATATAAACAAAGGAAATGTAATCAAAGAAGGCGTTTCCGAAGAACTGGACAAACTGAGAAACCTCCTCTACAGCGGAAAATCCTATTTGGATGAAATGTGCCAGCGCGAGAGCGAAAAAACAGGCATTTCAAGTTTAAAAATAGATTTCAATAATGTTTTCGGATATTACATAGAAGTCCGAAACACGCATAAAGACAAGGTTCCTGAAAACTGGATAAGAAAACAGACTCTGGTCAATGCAGAGCGGTACATCACAGAGGAACTGAAAGAATACGAATCACAGATACTGGGAGCTGAGGAAAAAATTGCCCAGCTGGAACATTTGCTCTACAAAAAAATAGAAGAGCAGGTTCTCGTGCATATGGACACCATTCAAAACAACTCCAAAACCATTGCAGAAATAGACTGTGCGGTAGGACTTTCGGAACTTGCGATTGCAGAAAACTACACCAAACCAATTATAAATGAAGATTTCGCAATAAACATCCAAGAAGGAAGGCATCCCGTGATAGAAAAATCCCTGCCTCTGGGCGAAAAATACATTACAAATGATATTTTCCTTGACCGAGACACCCAGCAGATTATGATGGTTACAGGTCCCAACATGTCTGGTAAATCGGCAGTTCTGAGACAAACCGCCATCATCTGTCTTTTGGCGCAGATTGGTAGTTTTGTTCCTGCAAAACACGCCGAAATAGGTGTTCTAGACAGGATATTTACCCGTGTGGGAGCATCGGATAACATTTCAGCTGGAGAATCCACCTTCATGGTGGAAATGAACGAATCTGCCAACATTCTGAACAACATCACAGAGCAAAGCCTCATTCTGTTAGATGAAATCGGGCGAGGAACTTCCACTTATGACGGGATTTCCATCGCTTGGGCTATTGCGGAATACCTCCACCAGCACCCTACACAGCCAAAAACGCTATTTGCGACCCATTATCACGAGCTCAATGAGATGCAGAATAGTTTTAGCCGAATTAAAAACTATCACATCGCTATACAGGAGAACAAAAATAATGTGATTTTCCTAAGAAAATTAGTCGCAGGAGGCAGTGAGCACAGCTTTGGTATCTATGTAGCCAAACTGGCTGGAATGCCTACAAAAGTAGTCAATAGAGCAAAGGAAATTCTAAAAACCTTAGAAAACAGCCGAAGCCAAGACCAAAATACAGAGAGCATAAAACGAGTGACCGAGGAAAATCTTCAGCTCTCTTTCTTTCAGCTGGATGACCCTGCTTTAGAGAGCATAAGAGAAGAACTTACCCAAATAGACATCAATACTCTGACACCGATAGAAGCCCTGATGAAACTCAATAAAATCAAAAATATGATTGGGAAATAAAATCCCAACTTTAGTTTTTTTGTATTTTTACAGAAGATTTTTAAATAAAAACAAAATATAACTATGAGCGACCACTTACAGCATGAATGCGGCATTGCGATGCTTCGTCTGTTAAAACCTTTAGAATACTATAAAGAGAAGTACGGAACGCCTTTTTATGGTATCAATAAAATGTATCTAATGCTAGAAAAACAGCATAACCGCGGGCAGGATGGTGCTGGGCTGGCTAGCGTAAAATTTGATATGCAGCCTGGTGAGAGATACATCAGCCGTATCCGTTCTAATGCCAGCCAGCCGATACAGGATATTTTCAATCAAATCAATACCAGAATCAGCGATATTCTAAAAGAAAATCCAGAAATAAAAGATGATACAGAAGCCCAGAAACAGCTGATTCCATACATTGGGAATGTATTTTTAGGGCATGTTCGTTATGGGACTTTTGGGAAAAACAGTATAGAAAGTGTTCATCCTTTTCTTCGACAAAACAACTGGATTTACCGCAACCTCATCGTGGCTGGGAATTTTAATATGACCAATTCCAAAGAGCTTTTCCAAAAATTGGTAGAACTCGGCCAGCACCCGAAAGAACAGACCGATACGGTGACCATCATGGAGAGAATAGGGCATTTCCTAGACACTGAAGTTGAAAATTTATATCAAAAACTAAAAGCCGAAGGCTATTCCAAAAAAGATGCTGCGGCAGAAATCCCGAACCAGCTGGATGTAGCAAAAATCCTCAAAAAATCTGCATACATATGGGATGGCGGCTATGCTATGTCAGGAATCATAGGACATGGTGATGCCTTTGTAATTAGAGACCCTGCGGGTATTCGTCCAGCGTATTACTATCAAGATGATGAAATCGTAGTTGTAGCCTCTGAACGACCAGTTATACAGACTGCATTTAATCTTGATTTTGAGCAAATTACAGAGCTAAACCCAGGCTCAGCTATCATCATCAAGAAAAACGGAAATGTTTCCATAGAAGAAATTCTCCCTACCCTGCCCTACAAGGCATGTTCTTTTGAGAGAATTTATTTCTCACGAGGCAGCGACAAGGAAATTTATCAAGAAAGAAAAAAATTGGGAGCTCTTCTCTTTCCAAAAATTTTAAATTCTGTAGATAAAGACCTGAAAAATACAGTTTTTGCCTACATTCCGAACACTGCGGAGACCTCTTTTTATGGACTAATAGAAGAGGCTGATGCCCATCTGAACAAATACAAGAAAAACCAAATCCTAAAATTAGGAAACAACATTTCAGAGGAAAAATTGGAAGAGATTTTATCCCTTCACCCTACAACTGAAAAAGTAGCCATCAAGGACGCTAAACTCCGTACTTTCATCACGGAAGACAGCAGCCGAAATGATTTGGTAGCCCATGTTTACGACATTACATACGGCTCTGTCCGAAAAAACATTGACAATCTGGTCATTATAGACGACAGCATCGTAAGAGGAACCACACTGAGAAACAGTATTTTACGAATTCTAAATCGTTTGAATCCGAAAAAAATAATCGTTCTATCCTCTGCTCCACAAATTCGTTATCCTGACTGCTATGGTATAGACATGGCGCGTTTGGAGGATTTGGTGGCTTTCGAGGCGGCTTTAGAACTACACAAAGAAAGAGGTTCTGACCGTACCATAAAGGAAGTTTATGAAAAATGTAAATCTCAAGTGGATTTAGAAGATTCCCATGTCATTAACTATGTCAAAGAAATCTATGCACCATTTTCTGAGGAAGAAATTTCAGCGAAAATAACAGAATTATTAGTTCCTGAGGAAATGAACTGCCCTGTGGAAATCATCTTCCAAAGCGTAGAAAACCTACACAAAGCCTGCCCGAAAAACCTCGGCGACTGGTATTTCACTGGAGACTATCCTACCGCTGGCGGAAACAGAGTGGTGAATAGAGCCTACATCAATTTCTTTGAAGGTAATAAAGAAAGAGCATACTAACGCATTTTGGATTTGTCTACTCCCATAGAATATCTAAAAGGCATCGGCCCTGAACGCTCCAAACTGATTAAAAATGTTTTGGGAATTTCTACCGTGGAGGATTTTCTCTATTTCTTCCCTCTGCGATATTTGGATAAAAGTAAAGTCTACCGAATAGCAGATTTAAAGGAAGAAAATGTAGAAATCCAGCTAAAAGGGAAGATTTATGATTTAAAAGAAATCACCTACGGAAGAGGACAAAAAAGACTTTCCGCGAAGTTCCGCGATGAAACAGGCGTTTTGGATTTGGTTTGGTTCCAATACACCCAGTGGCTGAAAGACCAGATTCCGCTCAATAAAGAGCTCTACATCTTCGGGAGGGTCAGCCTTTTCGGACAGCAGTTTTCTATGGCGCATCCAGAGATAGAACTGGAAGAAAAACGAGAGAAAGAACTCAGACTTCGCCCTATCTATCCGAGCAGTGAGAAAATCACAAAACGAGGGCTTAATCAAAAATTTTTCCAAGGTATCCAAGCGCATATTCTTGGGCATGTCACAGGACTTGTGCAGGAAAATCTGCCACAAAGCCTACTCCAGTCGCTCAAGCTTATGGGAAGACAGGAAGCCTTTGTCAATATTCATTTTCCCAAAGACACTTCGGCATTTGAACAGGCAGACAGACGGCTGAAATTCGAGGAAGCGTTCTTCTTCCAGCTCGGCTATGCTTTGAAAAAACAATACAATAAGACTTCGGCAGTGGGAAATCCTTTCCCTTTGGTGGGCGATTTTTTCAATGATTTTTATCAAAACAGACTGCCTTTTGAGCTGACCAATGCCCAAAAAAGAGTTTTAAAAGAAATCCGAAACGATATGAGGCTCCCTATACAGATGAACCGCCTTCTGCAGGGAGATGTAGGCTCAGGGAAAACCATGGTAGCGCTGCTTTCGATGCTGATAGCGATAGACAACGGTTTCCAGAGCTGTATGATGGCTCCTACGGAAATCTTGGCGCAGCAACATTTCAACAGCCTTTCCGAGGCGCTTTTCGGAACGGGCGTAAATATCAGACTTTTAACAGGTTCTACCAAAACCGCTGAACGAAAAATCATTCACTCGGAGCTGGAAAACGGAACTCTTCATATTTTGGTCGGCACCCATGCCGTGCTGGAAGACAAGGTTAAATTCAAAAACCTCGGTCTTGCTATCATCGATGAACAGCACCGTTTCGGTGTGGAACAAAGGGCAAAACTTTGGATGAAAAACAAAATTCCGCCACATATTCTCATCATGACCGCCACGCCTATTCCAAGAACGCTGGCGATGAGTTTTTACTCGGATTTGGATGTTTCCGTGATAGATGAACTTCCGATGGGAAGAAAGCCCATCATCACAGCTCATCGGCGAGAAAAGGACAGAAACTCAGTATTTCGTTTTGCCAAAGATGAAATTGACAAGGGCAGACAGGTTTATTTCGTTTATCCTTTGATTAAGGAAAGTGAGGCTTTGGATTATGAAAACTTGATGGGCGGCTTTGAGCGGGTTTCCGAGGCGTTTCCTTATCCAGACTATGCCGTTACCATGCTTCACGGAAAGATGAAACCACAGGAAAAAGATGAGGCGATGCAGTATTTTGCTTCAGGGAAGGCAAATATAATGGTCGCTACTACGGTGATAGAAGTCGGCGTGAATGTTCCCAATGCCTCTGTGATGATTATAGAAAGTGCTGAGCGTTTCGGACTTTCCCAACTTCACCAGCTAAGAGGAAGAGTGGGAAGAGGCGCCGAGCAGAGCTACTGCATCCTGATGACCTCGGATAAAATGTCTTCCGACAGCCGAACCCGAATAAAAACCATGTGCGAGACCAACGACGGCTTTAAGATTTCTGAAGTGGATATGAAACTCCGTGGGCCAGGCGATATCCTCGGCACCCAGCAGAGCGGCGTGGTGGATTTCAAACGGCTGGATTTAGCCCAAGACGGACACATCATCAAGGCGGCAAAAGATACCGTAGAGGCACTCCTCCGTGCCGACCCTTCGCTCCAGCAGGAACAGCACCAAGCCCTAAAAAACTACTACATAAAACAATACAAAGGCAAAAACAAATGGGGAAGAATCAGCTGATGGAATAAAAAAATTAGATTTAAAAATGAAAAAAAATATCAAATTTATGGCACCGCAGTGGGTAGAATACCCTGCCCTTTCTGAGTTTTCTATGGGCTGGCGTATGGGCGCTGGCGAAGATTATAAATGTGATTTTTGGAATTGGTATGAAAC
>CAUQBR010000021.1:0-16106 GCA_963516475.1 uncultured Flavobacteriaceae bacterium | reverse complement strand
GAGAGATTTAGTTTTTCCATGGCGTTTTTTATCAACTGCTGGCAGGTGCTGTCCAGATCGCAGTATTTTTCTATTTCTTTCGGTCCCATTTGGGCATTGTAGTTGATATCCAGTTCTTTATATCTTTGGGCTTGTATTTCTCTGGCTTTCAGCACGCGGTTTCGTATTTCTATACTACTTTCGCCTTTTCTTTTTTCTGCAAGTTGTTTAAACTCTACTTTCTGGACTTCTATATGAATATCTATTCTGTCCAAAAGCGGCCCAGACAGCTTGTTCATATATCTCTGCATTTCGGTCTGGGAAGAGGTATTGTTCGGGTCATCAGGGAAATAGCCCGAAGGACTCGGGTTCATACTTGCCACCAGCATAAAACTCGATGGATAATTCACCGAAAATCTCGCTCTGGAAATCGTTACCTCGCGGTCTTCCAGAGGCTGTCTCATTACTTCCAAAACAGCTCTTTTAAACTCAGGAAGTTCATCAAGGAAAAGGACTCCATTGTGCGCAAGGGAAATTTCACCAGGTTGAGGATAGGCACCGCCGCCCACTAGAGCGACATCTGAAATGGTGTGATGAGGTGAGCGGAACGGGCGAACGGTCATCAGTGAGGTGTTGCTGCCCATTTTTCCTGCTACGGAGTGGATTTTAGTGGTTTCCAGAGCCTCTTTCATCGTGAGTGGAGGTAGGATGCTGGGAACTCTCTTGGCGAGCATGGTTTTTCCGCTGCCAGGAGGGCCTACCAGAATGATATTGTGTCCGCCGGCTGCTGCCACTTCCATAGCTCTTTTGGCGGTTTCTTGTCCTTTTACTTCCGAAAAATCATAAGGAAATTCATTGATTTTATTCTGAAATTCTTTGCGAGTGTCTATTTCGGTTTTTTCCAAATCTCTTTCTCCATTGAAAAAGTCAATCACCTCTTTGATGTTTTCCACACCGTAAACATCCAGATTATTCACTATTGCGGCCTCTTGGGTATTTTGTTTAGGTAAAATAATTCCTTTAAAGCCTTCCTCTCGCGCCTTTATTGCAATCGGCAAAACGCCCTTTATCGGTTGTAATCCGCCATCGAGGGAGAGTTCCCCCATGATGATGTATTGGTCTAAATTTTCGGCAAGAATTTTATCCGAAGCTGCCAAAATCCCTATCGCGATGCTCAGGTCATACGCAGAACCTTCTTTGCGGAGGTCAGCAGGCGCCATGTTGATGGTGATTTTCTTGCCAGGGAGCTTGTGTCCTACATTTTTCAAGGCTGCCGAAATACGGTGGCTGCTTTCCTTGATGGCATTGTCAGGAAGCCCCACGAGATGATAGCCCACTCCTTGGTCTACATTTACTTCTATCGTGATGGTCTGGGCAGAAACTCCATGTATGGCACTACCAAAAACTTTGACTAGCATGGCGAAACTAAATTTTGGAAAGATTAATGATTTTTATTTGTTTAAATAATCTTGGGTCAATTTATCTAAGAAAATATGCAGTTTTTCATTCATTTCAGAATAATCAAAATCAAGGATTTCTTCTGGCGACTGTACAAAAGGATGAATTTGGCTGAGGTTTAATAAGTCTTTTTCGCTCTCAATCAGTTTTTTGACAACTTCTTTCGTCAGTTCCATATGGCACTGGAAACCATAGACAATATTAGAATATTTTACGATTTGTCTCGGACAGCCTTTGCTGAATGCAAGGATTTGATTATCATTTTCAAGCCCAGGCATGTCATTATGCCAATGTCCCACGACCAAAGTTTTCCCAAAATGATTGATTTTTTCATCTTGAAGCCCTTGTTCCGTAAGCTCGATGGCAAAATTTCCTATTTCCTTTTCTGGACTATGCCCGAATTTAAATCCTAAACTTTCTCCCATCAGCTGAGAACCAAGACATACCCCTACAACGGCTTTCCCTGAATCGATGCATTTTTTGATAAGGCTCATTTCTGCTTTTGCATCAAAATAAGGATATTCTTCCATGCTGGTAGCAGGAGATTGTGGGCCGCCTAGTACGATGAGCATATCGATGTTTTCGGCGGTATCAGGAAGTTTATCACCTTCAAAAACTTTTGAAAAAAAAATATTGTATTTTCTCTTTTTCGCCCAGTCTAAATAAGCTCCCGCCGTTTCAAAAGTCTCATGTTGAACAAAATGTATATTCATATTTTTATTTTTCTAATAAAGTTTCCATACACTCTTCCAGACTGTTTTCCCAGTATCTTGGCTCTATGTTGTAGCTGTTTTCTATTTTGTCTAAGCACATTGTGCTTCGCATAGGGCGTTTTGCAGGAGTAGGGTATTGGTCTGTGGTGATGGGATTTATTTTGATTTTACTTTTGGATAGTTCTGCGATTTTTTGTGCAAAATCAAACCAAGTAGTCTCAGGATAGTTAGAAAAATGGAAAATTCCGTATTCCTTTTCTTCCGTTCGGATGATTTTCATAATCACCTTCGCAAGGTCATTGGCATTAGTCGGTTGTCCGAATTGGTCAGCTACTACATTCAGTTCATCTTTGGTGCTGAATAGATTGAGCATCGTTTTCACAAAATTTTTATTAAATTCAGAATAAAGCCAAGATGTTCTAATGACAATGGTTTTCGGATTTTTTTCCAAAGCAAGGTTTTCACCCTCTAATTTGGAAGCGCCATAAACCCCGAGAGGATTGGTAAAATCGTCTTCTGTGTAGGGAAGATCGGTCTCGCCATCAAATACATAATCTGTGGAAACATGGATTAAATCAATGTTAAGTTCCGCACAAGCTTCGGCAAGGTATCCTACGCCTTCAGCATTGACCGCGAAAGCCTTTTCTTTTTCTTGCTCAGCCAAATCTACGGCTGTGTATGCAGAAGCATTGATGCAGAAATCAGGCTGATAATCAGAGAAATAACTATCAACTTGGCTTTTATCCGTGATATCCAAAGTATCATAATCTGTGAAACAGAATTCGTACTCCAAAGAATAGTCAGAAGCTATTTTGTTCAAACAATTTCCGAGCTGTCCATTTCCACCGATTACAAGAATTTTTTTCATGAATTACTTATTTAGAGTTCTTAGATAATTAGCTCTTGACTGAAAATCAGACTGTTCTACTTTGGTCAAGAATTTTTGATTTGCATGAATGATATCCTCACCCATCACTTCTGATTTTCTGGATTTTAAATTAAAATGAATGAAAGTACACCAAAGCACAGCGTATATTTTCTCAGTGTCTAGGTCTTTCATGAGAAGTTCTATTTTGCAGGTTCTGTCATTTAGCTCTATCAGTTTGCTGGAAATAATCACTTCCTTGTTGTATTTTACTTCTTTCAGATAGGCTATTTCGTTTTGTATAACCACCCATACACAGCCTGTTTTGTGGGCGTATTCTTCGTGGGTAAATTCATAATGCTCTGCCATGTGGTCTTCTCGGGCATTGAGCATGTAGTCTATGTATCTAGAATTGTTAAGATGCCCCATAGGGTCACAGTCTGTGAATCTGATTTTTGCTTTTGAAAATAGTTCCATTGTAAAGTATTTAAATGTCAAATTTAAAAAAAACCACTCAATATTGAGTGGTTTTGTGTCTTAATTATTAAGAAAATTATTTAAGTCCTAATTCTTTTTTTACTGCTGCAGTAGCATCTGCTCCACCTCTGTAGATAAGTCCAACAGTATTAGTATCAAATACAAAATCCCAACCATTAGCTTTTGCTACTTTTGATACAGCATCATTCACTTTCTTTTCGATAGGTGCATATGCTTCAGCTTGTCTTTTAGCTAAGTCTTGCTGAGCTACTTGAGTCATTTGCTGAATATTTTGTTGTAATTTTTGCAATTCTTGGTTTCTTTCTTCGTTTACCTTTTGAGTTTGCTTAGGAGCTTCTTCTTGGTATTTTTTGAATTTAGCTTCAGCAGCAGTCATTTGTTTTTCGATTTCAGCTTGTTTAGTTTTGCTGAAAGCTTCTAGTTGCTGGTCAGCTTTTTTCTTTTCTGGCATTAGGTTCAAGATTTCTGCAACATCTAGAGTTGCTAGTTTCTGAGCGCTAACTGTCCCGAAAGACATTAAAAACATTGCGAATGCAAATAATAAACCTGATTTTTTCATAACTTTTGATTAAATTTAATATTCTTATTTTTTATTTTTCTTGGAATTATTTTTTTCCTTTTTATTTTCTTTATCTTTTTCTCCATCTTTTGGGTTGTCCCTCATCAGGAGATCCAGCACCATCTTGGTGTAGTCATATCTTTTATCAGTGAATAATACACTGCTGTCAGAACTTCTATCAAGAATTATGCCTAAATCATTTTTTTCAGCAATAGTTCTGATGGCGTTCCACACTTTTTCTTGGAAAGGTTGAACTACTTTGGCTCTGAATATGTTGATTTCCCCTTGTGCAGTGAATTTTTCTTTCAAATGAGCCTGCACTTTTTTCTCCAAATCAGCCACTTCTTTTTCTCTTGTTTTCAGCTGTTCTCCTACCAAAAGGATTCTTTCATTTTCAAAGAGTTCTTTCTTCTTATTGTAGTTTGACTGTAAGGAATCCAGCTGCATCTGCCAATACTTTATCTGTTTGTTAAATCTTTCGTCAGCTTCCTTGTATTCGGGAAGACTTTTCAAGATAAAATCAGAATCTACCACGCCAATTTTCTGTGCCGAAGATACTACAAATCCCCCAAACATGAAAATTATTCCTAAAAATAATGCGTATTTTCTCATTTTTATATCTTTTATAGTGATTGATTCATCAAGAAGTGAGTCTGCCATCCTGATGGAGAATTAGATGTAGAATAAGGCAGTTTATCAATTCCATAAGCAAAATCAAATCCGATAAGCCCGAATGCTCCCATATAGATTCTCACACCTACACCCACAGATCTCTGTAATTTGAATGGATTATAAGTGTTAAATCCTTTCCATGTGTTACCTCCTTCAGCGAAAGCCAATCCGTATATTTTAGCTGTTTGGTTCATAGAAATAGGGTATCTCAGCTCAAGAGCAAATCTGTTGTACAAAATACCACCACCAGTAGGAGTTACATCTGTAGATGTTCCACCAGATGTAGATGGGTCATCATATCCACGAAGCGGGATAAGTTCTCTACCATCATATCTACCGCTGTAGAGCCCTGTTCCTCCCATGTAGAAACGCTCAAAAGGAGGTGCTCCCAGCTGCTTATTATACCCATGAAGGAATCCCATCTCTGCACTACTTCTTAATACTAATTTACCTAAAATTTCATTATAAGCATCAGCTTTGAATTTTATCTTGTAGTATTCCATCCATCTGTATTTATCAGCAGTAGACATAGTGGAATAATCCTTATTACCAAATGATGAATAAGGTGGAGTGAATTTAGCAGACAATTCTATATTAGAACCTGTAGTAGGGAATATAGGGTCATATCCAGCAGAGTTTCTGCTCAAACTTACATTAAATGCAAAGTTGTTAGCTGTACCATGTGTCAGAGTTTCTTCCCCGAAATAGAATGTATAATTATTAAAACTATATCTCTGGTAAGAAAGTCCTGTATAAAGTGAAAAATAGTTATCTGGCCATTCTAGAAGTTTATTAAGCCCAACAGATGCTGATAGAATGTTTAACTTCATAGGGGTACCATAATAATCAGAATATTTCACACGAGAGTGGCTGAAACTTACAGACAAAGCAGTAGGTCTCTTTCCGAAAAGCCACGGCTCTACGAATGATGCACTATAAGTCTGGAAATACTGCCCAGCCTGCGCTTGTAGAGAAAGTGTCTGCCCGTCCCCTTGAGGAATTAATTTATTAAACTTCAAGAATTTTCTCAAAGAGAAGTTGTTGAAAGTCAGCCCTAATGTACCGATGAAAGTGTTTCCACCATATCCTGCCTGAAGCTGGATTTGTGAAGAACCTTTTTCCTCTAACGTCCAATGGATATCCACTGTGTTATCCTGTGGATTTGGTTTTATCTCTTGTCCGATTTTTTGAGGGTCAAAAAACTGCATCCCCGCTAAATCAAAATAAGTTCTTTTGATGTCGCTCTTAGAGAAAAGTTTCCCAGGGCGTGTTCTCAATGCACGAAGGATAACATGGTCGTGGGTAGTGGTATTTCCAGACCAAGTAACTTTGTTCCAAGTTGCTCTTTCGCCCTCTGTGATACGGATTTCTAAGTTGATAGAGTCACCTTCCACAGACTTTTCTATCGGAGTAATGTTAGAGAAAAGATAACCACTATTCATGTATAATGATTTCAAATCAGAATCATCATCCTTACCGCCGTCTTCTCCCACTTTTTTATTAAATCCTACAGCATCATAGATGTCTCCTTTTTTGTATCCCAAAAGTCTTTGCAGTGTTTCTGTCGAGAAAACTGTATTCCCGTAGAATTCTATATTTCCGATATAGTATTTTTTACCCTCTTCTAATTTTACTTTGATATCGAAACCTTTGTCACTTCTCGTTATAGTATCAGAAATGATTTTAGCATCTCTGTAACCGAGTGAGTTATAGTAGCTTATCAAATTATGTTTGTCTTCCTCGTATTTTTCTTTTATTAACTTAGAAGGTTTAAGGATACCCGCGAAAAATCTTTTTTGTTTAGTATTTTTAAATCCTTTTTTTCTAAGTTTTTTAGAAGAAACATTTTCGTTTCCTTCAAAATTGATACTCTGTATTTTTACTTTTTTACCCTTATCAACCTCAATAGTCCAATCAACTAGATTAGGATCTTCTCCATTTGCTTTTTCTTGGATATTGATTTTAGCATCAGCAAACCCTTTTTTAATGTATTGCTGTGGGACTTTATTCTGAAGTGTAGAAACCAAATTTTCAGTAATTTTTGTTCCAGGTTTTAGGTCATTTTCCTTGATTAACTTTTCATTTTGGGATTTTTTAATACCTTTTCCTGTGAATTTAATATCTTTAAGCTCCTTCAAATCCTGTAAAGCAAATTTTAGAACCACTTGTTCTCCATTTATGCTTTCTACATAAACCTCCACTTTTGAGAAAGAGTTAGTTTCCCAAAGTTTTTTGATTGCATTACTGATTCTTTGCCCAGGTATTTCCACAGTTTCTCCTTTGTAGAGACCTGTAAATTTTAATATTTGTTCTGGAGTGTATTTTTTCACACCATCTACAACGATTCCTTGAAGGGTATAACTTCCACTTTGTTTTTCAGAAATTTGCGTTGCATTTTCTTTTTGAGTAATCTGTCCTTGAACCTGAGTCACAGATGCCATCAGAAGGATGATTGGCAATGTTTTAAAATTCATGTGATTTTTTCTTAAATTCTACTTTTACTACTTGTTTTCTAACTGCTCACTTATTTTACCGAACCGCCGTTCTTTAGTTTGATAGTCTAAAATGCACTGGAAAAAAGTTTCTTTGGTAAAGTCTGGCCATAAAACATCTATAAACTGCATCTCTGCATAAGCAATCTGCCAGAGCAGGAAATTACTAACCCGAACTTCTCCACTTGTTCTGATAAGTAAATCTACTGGTGGAATTTCCTTGGTATATAGATGCTGTTCAAAAAGTTTTTCATCAATATCATTTTCATCAAAGTCTCCATTTTTTACCTTTTTACACAGTTCTTTTACAGCATTTAGTATTTCTTTTTGTGAACCATAGCTTAGAGCCAATGTAAGATTTCCTTTGGTGTTGTTTTTAGTAAGCACCATGATATTATAGAGCTGATTTCTTACATCTTCTGGTAGTGCTTCTAAATCTCCTATGGCACGAATTCTAATTCCTTTTGAAAAAATCTCTTCAGCCTCCTGTAACAATGTAGAAGAAAGTAGATTCATAAGCGTATCTACTTCCTCCGTTGGTCTGTTCCAGTTTTCCGTTGAAAAAGTATAAAGTGTAAGATAAGGAATATTCACTTCATTACAAGCACTAATAGCCTCTCTTACAGCTTTTATGGCATTTTTATGCCCAAAAGTTCTTTCTTTATTTTGTGATTTTGCCCACCTGCCGTTGCCATCCATAATGATGGCAACATGCTTGGGCAGATTATCAAAATTTAACTTTTCTTTTACAGATATCGATATCATTTATTTTTTATTTACAATAACAAGGTGGTCTTCCAAATGCGTAGGAAATACCTATTGTAACAGAGTTTAACCAATCTTTACCTTTACCCTTGTGTCCATCCATATACTGTTGTAGAGCAGTTTCTGCAGCTGCACGATTTGCAGGAGAAACATTGTATCTAATAGTATGATTCATCTTTTCAAGATTACTATAATCAAGATTATCAGTAAATGTATATCTAAACATAGCCTCTGCAAAGATAGACCAGTTATATCCAAATTTGTATTTTAGACCTAAACCAAAAGGAATACCCAAAGTTACTTTCTTTTTGTGGATGTTTTCACCAGTGTATGTAGTAGAAATCAAAAAACCTCTACTTGATTGTCCTACGGTAGTTGTAAGGTTTGGAGCATCATACATTAATCCAGAAAGTCCGGCAAAAACATATGGACTAAATTTAGTTTCATCCTTTTTTAACTCATCATTAATAGAGAAAAAAGCATACTCAAATAAAGCAGATGCCTCTAAAATATCATTTGACATTTTAACTCCACCTGTATAAATATTATCAAAGAAAGCGATATTATATGCTCCCTCAATTCTTATCCCTTGTCTTGGATTTAGGTTTCTTTTGTAAAACATACCTATGTATGTAGGCTGAACTCTTCTATTTGTTCCTGCGTCAGGAAAGGATCTTATGACACTTTTAGCATCACCTCCAACAATCGAATAACCTCCTTTTACTCCTATTTCATGTCTTTGGGAAAATCCCATGAACATACACAAAGTAAACAATCCAAATGTTATGTGTTTTTTCATATCTAAAATTATTTTATTTATTTTCAATTTGCAAATATAACTTTTTTTTAATTTATCAATATCTAAATATTGTTAAAAAACGAAAAATATTATTAAATTATTGGTGAAGGAACGAAAAATAATTTTTTGTTGCTGAAAACCAATAATATATAAACTTTCAAACTCCAATTTAAATTAAAAACATGACTTTTGGCATAAATTTTGTAATTTTGCTTCCAATGTTATAATTAGTTTTTTTTTTAGTTGTAGTATTTCTTTTAATCTGTTTTGAAATACTATATTTAGAATCCCTGACCATAATTGGTCAAAAGTAGATGTTAGAATCTATTAGCCATGATCCGAGAGCCAACAAATTCTCGGATTTTTTATTTTATTTCATAGGTAGTTTGGTTTATTTTTAGTTTCGTCATAGGTTTTACTTTTTTTATTTTTATATTTTTTATTCTTCTGGATGTAATATAGGATTTTATGACAAAGTTATTAATTTTTTCCATACCAGCCTCGTTACTTACGATAAAAACAGCTTTGTCTCTTTGTTTTATTGAGACAATATTTTGTTTGAAAAAAGAATGAAGCAGTATTTCTTCCTTTTTCCAAAAATAAAAATTTGTCAATATTCTGGTGAAAAGAAATAACAAAATGAAGAAAGAAAAACGCGTGAAAGTCTTTATATTTGGTTTTTCAAAGATACTTCTCAATAAATAAACAAGCACAAATAAAATAATAAGTTCAGGAATTTCGATGGAAACATTTTCCACAAAACTAAAATCTGTTTTTGAGAAAAAAGCAACCATATTCAGGAAGAAACTCGCGCACCAGTCATAGATTTCTAAAAGCCAATTGGGAGTAAGCCCAATTCCAAATAAAATAGAAACGATAAAGGAAAAAATGATGAATCCCTGCGAAACCATAATGCTGACAACATTGATAAAAACAGACATTATAGAAAACTGATGAAAGTAGAATAATATCAGTGGAAGTGTAGTCAGCTGGGCAGCAAGGCTCAGAGAAAATGTATTTAGAATAAATCTTATCGCTCTGTTTTTTAGTGGTTTATAATGATTGGTAATAGGTTTGTACAGCCAAAAAATCCCAAAAACCGCCAAAAAGCTCAACTGAAAACCTACATCGAAAAGCTGCTGAGTATCAATAGAAAGTATCATCATCCCAGCCAAAGCCAAAGAGTGTAGAAGATTGGGTTTTCTCTGCAAAAAAATCATAATATAATAGACCGTAATCATGATGCAGGAGCGCACCACAGAATTTCCATAATCGATGAATATTGCAAATCCCCAGATGGTTGCCAATGAAATATAAATAGGAATATTTCTGTATTTTACCGAAAAAATAGGATTTAAAACAAATAAAATCATCAAGAAAATAATCGCCATATGAGAACCCGAAATCGCCAAAATATGAATTAAGCCAGTTTTGCTGAAATGATTGATGATTTCTTGGTCTATTTCCGTTCGGTCGGCAAGGATAATTCCTTTTAAAATTGCTTTATTCTGCGGTTGAAGGCTGGAATTATCTATTCTGAAAAGTAAATCCAATCGTTTTTGCTTTATTTTATCAGCGAAACTAACGGATTCTTTCTTTTTGAATGAAATTTTACTAGGAATAAATCCTTGATAATGAATATTTTGCCGAACTAAATATTTTTGATAATCAAACTGAAAATCGTACTGCGGTTTCTGGGTAGGATTGAGATAAGCTTCGGCTGAATAAAAATGCAGAAAATCAAGCTCTTTCTGTTTTTTCGGGATGGAAATTACAGCCGAAAAAGGCTTTTCAAAATTAAGAATTTCAACTTCGTAGCGTTTGTTTCTTTCGTTGGAGTTCAGTTTTTTGCTGAGCTGAAAAACGATTTTAGTCGTTTTATTTTTCTTAAAATCAAAATTTTGTGCAGAATTTGAATTGAGAAAGTGCAGAAAAATCCCAATACTAAAAAACAAAAACACCAAAAATGCCGATTTCAGTCTATCAAAGAAGAAATTTCGGATAAAAAATCCAGCTAAAAATCCCACAATTCCAAAAACTAATATGGCTACTGCTCCCCAAAAAGGGAAGTCAAATTTGTCTTGAAAGAAAATTCCTAATCCAAAACTGATGGCGCAAATTAGCAAAGGTTGTTTGTTCATGTTAGTTTCGTGATGATTTCTGCAGCGCGCTCACTCGCTCCCTTACCTCCGAGAAGAAGGTTTAGTTTTTTGTATTCGTTTAGGATTTTTTCTCTTTGCTCTGGGTTTAGGATTTTTTCTAATTCGGATTTTATATTTTCTGTTGTTAAATCATTTTGTATCAATTCTTTAACAACTTCTTTGTCCATGATTAAATTTACCAAAGAAATAAATTTAATGTGTTTTACTAGTCTTTTTGCGATTTGATAAGAAATCCAGCTTCCGCGGTAACAGACTACTTCTGGGATTTTTAGAAGTGCGGTTTCCAGCGTTGCTGTTCCAGAGGTTACCAGAGCAGCTTTGGAGGAACGAAGCAAATCATAAGTTTTATTGGATACGAAATGTACATCATCCGTCAAAAATTCATCATAAAATTCTTTTGGCAAGGAAGGTGCACCTGCTATAACGAATTGATAATCTTTGAAATAAGGAGTCGCGCTGAGCATCAAGCCAAGCATTTTTCTTATCTCTTGTTTTCGGCTTCCTGGAAGTAATGCGATGATTTCCCTGCTGTCTAAGTTGTTTTGTTTCTTAAATTCTTGACTGTCAATCGGCTTTAAGTTTGAAATTGCATCCAAAAGAGGATGTCCTACAAAGTGGGCTTTCACAGAATGTTTTTTGTAAAAATCTTCTTCGAAAGGGAGGATTACCAGCATTTCATCTACATATTTTTTGATGGTTTCTACACGACCTTCTTTCCAAGCCCAAAGCTGTGGAGAAATATAATATACCACTTTGATTCCTAATGATTTAGCAAACTTTGCAATTCTTAGGTTAAAGCCAGGGTAATCCACCAAAATAAGAACATCTGGCTGGTATTTTCTTATGTCTTCTTTACAAAATTTGATGTTTCTCAGAATGGTTTTAAGATTTAAAACCACTTCCAAGAACCCCATGAAAGCGAGGTCTTTGTAATGT
The DNA here is from genome assembly GCA_963516475.1 of uncultured Flavobacteriaceae bacterium. Taxonomy (GTDB): domain Bacteria; phylum Bacteroidota; class Bacteroidia; order Flavobacteriales; family Weeksellaceae; genus JABCPE02. The sequence continues at coordinate 4,208 of CAUQBR010000021.1, read as the reverse complement.
TTTACCAATGTTCCGCCTACTTCTTTCATCAGGTCGCCTCCCCAAAATCTGAACCCCGCATCGGGTTCTTTTTTTAGGATGGCTTTCATTAGGTTAGAACCGTGTAAATCCCCAGAAGCTTCTCCTGAGATTATATAATATTTTTTAGACATTTTGTTTTAGTAAAAAAGATTTATTTTTGCTCAAATATAAATAAATAATATGTCAGAGCAAGGAGAAATTGTAAATAAAGTTGCAAATAGCGGACTGGTAAACATCGATGTTGCTGAATTTCGTCCAAAAGGGAAGCGTTTGGGTATTGACCTGAAAGACTTTCTATATGAAGGACTTATATTAAAGGAAAAAGATTTCCGCGAGCAGATGGAAAATCTGGATGTGGGAATTTATGAAAATACCTTTGTTTATCTCTATTGTTCTACGGATGCTATCGTTCCGCTCTGGGCGTATTTTTTGCTAACATCTAAACTAGAAGGTGTTGCTAAAAAGATAGTTTTTGGTTCGCTGGATGAGCTGGAATTGGTTTTGTTTTATGAAGAAATTCAGAAATTTGATTTTTCTGATTATAAGGACAAAAGGGTTCTTATCAGAGGTTGCAGCGATGTGGAAATTCCTACCAATGCCTATGTAGAGTTGGTTCAGAAACTAAAACTAATGGTGAAATCACTGATGTTTGGAGAGGCGTGCAGCAGTGTTCCTATTTATAAAAAGTAAATCACAGAAAAAAAATCCTGCAAAATGCAGGACTTTACATTAAATAATATAACAATTTCGTTTCTAGAAAGACACTTCTGCGGTCTCCTTCCCACGCTGGAAGGTCATGTTTTTCTGGTTTCCTTTGTAGGCGATGTTCACTAGGTTTAGCTGTTTAGGATATACATCCAGCAGAATGTTGTTCTTAATTTTTAATGTGGAAATACTCGCTACACCATCTACTTCAAAATAAATAAATACTGTTTCTCCATTTACTTGGCTTCCAGTAACTTTTATAGATTTGTTTTCTCCATTTACGGCTACTGAGAAATTTTTACTAATATATTTTCCTACTTCAGCATTAAAGCCTGCAGAACTAGAATTTACCTTTAGGGCATTTGCAATCTGTTCTGTGCTTACTTTAGTGGTAAATTTTAAAGTTTTGCTTCCTTCCACATAGTCTACTTTAGTCAATGAGGATTGGAACTGGCTCACTGCAAAGCTCATTACCACAAGCAGCATCGCAAAAAATCCAACAAGACTGATTTTCTTTTTCGTAATCATAATCTTAAAATTTTGTTAAATAAAGGCAAAAGCCGTGCCAAACTTAGAAATTTTCGTGAATGGAGTACTTGTCATAGAAGGCTTTAATGTGTGAAACAGCCTCATCAGCGGTGTCTACCACTCTGAAAAGAGAGAAATTTTCTTCTGAAATTAATTTCATTTCCAGTAAAGTATTTTTGAACCAATCCAGCAGCCCGCTCCAAAATTCTGAACCAACCAAAACGATAGGGAATCTACCGATTTTCCCAGTCTGAATCAGTGTCAATGCTTCTGAAAGTTCATCCAAAGTCCCAAAACCGCCAGGCATCACGATAAATCCTTGTGAGTACTTTATAAACATGAGTTTTCTAATGAAAAAATAGTCAAACTCCATGCTGTATAATTTGTCTATATAAGGATTCAGATGCTGCTCGAAAGGGAGTTCTATATTGAGACCGATGGATTTTCCTCCATTTTCTTTGGCTCCTTTGTTTCCAGCTTCCATGATTCCTGGGCCACCGCCAGTGATGACACCAAAGCCCAGCTCTGTGATTTTTTGGGCAATTTCCTCTGTCATCTTGTAATATTTGGTGTCTGGTTTTATCCTTGCTGACCCAAATATAGACACGCAAGGTCCCATTTTCTGCATTTTTTCATAACCAGAGACTATTTCTCCCATTATCTTAAAGACCATCCAGCTGTCTTTGGTGGCCTGCTCGCTCCAAGTTTTTTGTCGAAAACTTTCTCTTAAAATTTCTTCTTCCATTTTTATTTAAAATATTTTTCTGCTTCGGCGATGGATTCTGGTTTTCCCACATCTATCAGCAAAGCATCATGTTCGTATCCTTTGATAATGTAGTCTTTCATCAGGTCTAAATATTCCTCCATGATGGAGAATTTCCCATGGCGAGTGAATAGTTTCAGCAAATTAGAATTGATACAATGTATCCCACTGAAAGCTAGTGGTTTTAGGTTTTTATAAGTATTCCCAAAGATTTCTTCGCCTGTTTTCTCATTACGCCAGCCTTGCAGGGTCATTGCGCTGTCAAAAAGCAGTTTTCGTGAACTTTTTCTGTCTGAAACTGCCAAAGTAACCAAGTTGTTGGATTTTAAATGAAAATCAATGAAATCGCCGATGTTTAGATTGGTCAAAATATCAGCATTCATGATTAAAAAATGCTCTTCCTGCTCCAAAAGTTCTTTGGCAAAAACTAACGCACCTCCTGTTTCCAGAAGTTCTTCAGACTCGTCGGAGATTTCTATTTTAGCGCCGAAATTATTATTTTCTTTCAGAAAATCAACAATCTGCTCTCCAAAATGATGAATATTAATAATGAAATCATTAATCCCGAAAGACTGTAGAAATTTGATATTTCTTTCCAACAAGGTGATGTTGTTTACTTTAGCCAGAGCCTTTGGGTGTTTGTCCGTGAAAGGTTTTAGTCTTGTCCCTTTTCCTGCCGCGAATATAAAAGCTTTCATACTCTATGCGTTTAGCTGAGGTTGTTCATTGTGGGTTACTTTTACACTTACTTTATCAGCGTATTTGTGTTGTAAAAATTCTCCTATTTTTATTGCTGAATAAACCGAGCGGTGCTGTCCGCCAGTGCAGCCAAATGAAATCTGAAGATGCTCAAATCCTCGTTCTATATAATTGTCCACAGATATGGATATCAGGGATTTTACTGAGTTTAGGAAATCTGGCATTTGGGTTTTTTCTTCCAAATATTCCTGCACAGCCAAGTCGGCTCCTGTCTGAGGCTTGTATTCATCAATTCGTCCTGGGTTTAGGATTCCGCGGCAGTCAAAAACAAATCCACCGCCATTGTCTGTATTGTCCTTCGGAATTCCGCTTTTCTTGTAAGAAAAACTATAAATATCGATATTTAGCATAATAAAATAATTCTCGCAAATTTACAAATCTTAAAATAAAAAGAATTTTCACCCAGAGATCAAAGCGTTTATCTTCTTTTGAGTATCTGGTTCATTGAGTTTTTCTATGACTGAATAAAGCTCTGGAAAAGCTGTGTTTTCCTGCCAATTTGCAGAAAAATCCGTTAGGTTTTTTATTCCCTGTCCAATACTTGACAGGAAATGCGCTTTTCTCTGAATAAGTCCTCTAAAGCCATAAGCGCCAAGTACTTGCAGAAAACGGATAAGCTGGCAGTAGGGAAGAGCTTCTTTCAGCGCAGGCTGTGTTTCATTGTCCCAAAGGCTGAAATAAAAATCCAGCATTTCTGTTTTCCATTCGGTAGGGAAGTTGGCTTTCGCTTGGAATAAAAAAGAAACCACATCATATATCGCAGGCCCTAGCATAGTCGATTGATAATCAATGAAAAACGCTTTGTTTTCCTCATTTACTAGAATATTTCTCGATTGGAAATCCCTCAGCATTATTGTTTTAGGAGAGAGGTTTTCTATTTTAGCCGTCAGAGTTTGAAACTCTTTTAGTAGATAACTTTTGTGATAAGGCAATTCCAAGACATCCACCATGAAATTTTTAAAATAATATAAATCATGCGTAATCGGCAGATGATCATAGGCTTCGTATTCGAAAGTTTTGCGGAAATCTATTTTTCCTTCGGTTTTTTGTTGCAGAGTGAATAGCTTTTCCAAAGTTTGTTTTACCAATGATTTTACCCTTTCATTGTGCCCTTCGGCAGAGATGATTTCAGACAAAGTATTTTTGCCCAAAAACTCCTGAACATAGAGCGTTTTTTCTTCATTGACAGCCAAAATTTTAGGCGTATTTAGATTTAATGAAGAAAACTCTTCCGAAAGATAGAGAAAAGCCTCATTTTCCCTGATGTTTTCATTATAAGTAATGATAAATTCCTGATTATGAGACTTTCCGATAAAATTGATTCTCGATGAGCCGCTCTGCTGTAATACCTGAAAATCAGCAGCAGGAGAGCCTGTGAATTCCTCAAAAAAAGTTTTTGCGGTGGATAGATGCATAAAAAATTCTTTTAGCC
>CAUQBR010000020.1:0-19230 GCA_963516475.1 uncultured Flavobacteriaceae bacterium | reverse complement strand
TGTAATGCCATGATGATGCCCTGTTCATCTACAGCCGTGATTTGTAACTCTTCAGGGAAATCATGAGAATCCACCGCCCAAGAGTGGTATCTTCCTGTAATGATTTCAGAAGGCAAACCTCTGAATATCTTAGCATTATCTTCAATGATAGCCGTAGAAATCCCAACTCCATGATAGACATTATTCAAGTTAATCAGCTTTCCGCCAAACGCCTCTGCAATCGCCTGTAAACCAAGGCAAACGCCTAAAATAGGTTTCTTTGGCGCAAATTCCTTTATCATATCCAGCAAAATTCCTGCTTCATTAGGCACGCCTGGTCCTGGAGAAAGGATGATTTTATCGTATTTTTCTACTTCTTTCATTGAAATTTCATCATTTTTAAAAACATAGACAAACTCCTTCCCTACAATCTGTTCCACCATCTGAACCAAATTGTAAGTGAAACTGTCATAATTATCAAGCACCAATATTTTCATGCAATTTTTAAATAAAAAGACTTTGGCAAAGATAAGCCAAAGTCTCTTTTAATATGGTTAAAAAAAGTGATTTTTATGGATTTGTAGACCAAAGAGCCGCCGAAGCCAGCATTGCTCTCTTGTTCAGCTTTAATAAATCTATTACCAGCTCCGCGAAATCCTCTGGCTGAAGCACCTTTTCAGGGTTTCCATCCGTGATTTTCAGGTCTGTTTTAGCCATATCCGTTGAAATCGTACTCGGTGTAAGGGTCGCCACACGAATGTTCTGCTTACGAAGTTCAAACATCATAGATTCTGACATTCCTATCAATCCAAATTTAGATGCAGAATATGCCGAAGTAAGCGCATTTCCTTTCAGACCTGCTGTTGAAGAAATATTCACCACATCGCCTAATTTTTTCTCCACCATCCCTGGCACCACAGCTTTCACCACATAGTAAGGCCCAAAAAGATTGGTCTTTACAATGTCTTCCCACTGCTCATCATCCATTTCTAAAATTCCTCCGAAAGCCGCTATTCCAGCATTATTGATAAGAATATCAAACTTCCCGAAATCATTTTGTAATTTTTCTAACGAAGCAAAAACTTGCTTTTTATCAGTTACATCAAAAACTGAATAAGATGATTTCACACCTTTGCTCTCTATCTCAGCAACTACGGATTTTAGATTGTTTTCATTTCTACCTGTAATGGCTACATTTACACCTTCTGCCGCCAAAGCCAAAGCTACGGCTTTACCTAATCCTCGCCCTCCACCTGTTACGAGGGCTGTTTTTCCTTTTAAATTTTGCATAATATTAATAATCTGCATCAGGAGTAGTTACCCTGATTAGTTTAGAATTAACGAACTCATATATTCCCTCTATGGACTGCTCTCTACCATATCCAGAGTTTTTCGTTCCTCCGAATGGAAGTTCTGGCGAAATCCCTGTCACATGGTTTATATAGACCATTCCTGTATCTATTCTTCGTGCGATTTTCACTGCTTCCTCTACATCCGTTCCGAAAACCGTTCCACCAAGACCGTATTTAGTATCATTAGCCAAATCTACGGCTTCGTCCATATTTTTCACAGAATAAATCATCAGTACTGGCCCAAATATTTCATCTGAATAAGCGTCCATTCCTTTTTTGATATCTGTCAAAATAGTAGGCTGCATAAATGCTCCTGGACCTTCTATTTTTTTACCTCCTACCACTAGTTTTGCTCCTTGTGCCACGGCTTTTTCTACTTGAGATAAAACATCTTCTCTCGCCTTCACACTGCTTAAAGGTGCCAACTGAGTTTCTGGGTCAAGAGGATCTCCCACTTTAGCATTTCCAAATAGCTGAGTAGCTTTTTCAAGGAATGCTGGATAAAGGCTTTCTGGAATGATAACTCTCTTCGGAGAAACGCACACCTGCCCTGCATTCCATAGTCTGCCATTCACAGCCGTTTCTACAGCTTTATCTAAATCAGCATCTGGCATAACGATGAAAGCATCACTTCCACCAAGTTCCAAGATTGATTTTTTCACATTTTTCCCTGCTGCAGATGCGAAACTCGCTCCTGCTGGTTCACTTCCTGTAAGGGCAGCTCCTTTTATTCTTGGGTCGTCCAGCAGTTCTGATACTTTAGAACCAGGGACAAAAATATTAGTATAAGCTCCCTTAGGCGCTCCCGCTTCTAAAAGAATTTTTTCCATCATTTCTCCCGCCTGCGGCACATTAGATGCGTGTTTCATCACTATAGTATTTCCTACGATAAGGTTAGGCGCAGCAGAACGAGTAGTCTGATAGAAAGGGAAATTCCAAGGCTGAACGCTCAAAATCACACCTATTGGCTCATAAGACAAAAATGCCTTTCCGTGTGGTGTTTCCAAAGGCTTATCCGCCAATAGTTTTTCTCCATTTTCTGCATAATATTCAAAAATACCTGCACAAAGTTCCACCTCTGCGATACCTTCTCTGTGAAGTTTTCCCATCTCGATAGAGCATAATTTACCCAACTCTTCTTTGCGCTCACGCATGATTCTTGCGGCATTATAGAGTACTTTTGCTCTTTCTGAAAAAGGCTTTTTACGCCATTCTTTAAAGGTTTTATCAGCTTGTGCGATAATTTCTGAAACCTCGCCAGATGTCATCTCTGGATATTCTTTTAATACCTCGCTTGTGGCAGGATTTATAGTTTTAATGCTTGACATAATTTTAAATTTTTAAATTTGTGTAAATATAAAAATTTTTATTCACACAAAAATTGATCTATGTTATGATTAACCTTTTGTTAAAAAATCTTTAACAGAATTGTTAAAATCTTGCGAATTATCTACTTGAAGCCAATGCCCTGCATTTTTAATTTTAACAATCTGGCTGTCAGGGAATTTCTCACGAATTAGGATTTCATCTTCTGGAAGGATGTAATTAGATTTTTCGCCAGCGAGGAATAAAGTTTTCCCGGCGAAAACACCTTTTTCCTCTATATTTCCGACCAAATCAGCATATTTTTCGGAAAGAGTTTTTAGGTTAAATCTCCAGCTCAGTTTGTTTTCTTGTTCCCAATAGAGATTTTTAAGAAGAAATAAAAGCATGGCCCTGTCTGTAATGTATTTTTCCAGCTGAAGTTCCACATCTTTACGAGCAGAAACAGCAGAAAAATCCACACTTTGCAAGGCTTCAAAAGCGGTCTGATGATGCGGTCTGTAAGCCCTTGGCGCTATATCTGCTACGATAAGTTTATTTACCCTTTCTGGATAAGAAATCGCAAACTGAATCACTGCCTTACCGCCAAGCGAATGCCCCAGAAGATTGACCTTATCTAATTGATAATGATTGATATAATTTAAAATATCCTCCGCCATTATCTGATGAGACATTTCATCCGAATGAAAACTTTTTCCGTGGTTTCTCAAATCCACCAAATGGCAAGGCATCCACTGACCAAATTCCCTTCCGAAAGTCCCCCAATTATCTGATATTCCGAACAACCCATGAAAAACCAACAGAGGAGTTTCCTGAATTTCCTGTCCGTAAATTTTTGAATTTAAAATCATTTTTCTTCTTTTTCAAAAATTGATTACAAAGCAAAAACCTTGTAAATCAACCTTATTCGGCTGGTTCTATTTTATTTTTCTTAGAATAAATCATAATCGCCACACCTGCCAGCATAAATGGAATACTCAGAACCTGCCCAGTATTGAGCCCTGCAAATGTGATTACCTCATCTCCCTGCGGCTCTTTCAGGAATTCCACAAAGAAACGAATACTCCAAAGTATCACAAAAAACAGCCCGAACAGCCATCCCTGCTGATATTTTTTACGAGTAAATTTGTACAAAACAGCCAATAAAATAAATAAACAAACATACCCAAAAGCCTCAAAAAGCTGAGTAGGATATCTCGGAACTATGGCTCCATATTCCATGCTCTGCTGTGGGAAAAGTATCGCAAACGGTGAAGTCTCGCTCGCTGGTTTTCCGATAATTTCAGAATTGAAAAAATTCCCCATTCGCACAAAAGCCCCTCCTAATGCAATAACAATTCCTAATCTGTCATAAACCCAAAAAGGATTTTTCTTAATAATTCTATAACTATAATATAAAGTCGTCAAAATCAATGCGATAGTAGCTCCATGGCTCGCCAGCCCAGAAAAACCTGTAAATTCCAGCGTAGGTTTTGTCCTGATGGGCAGGAAAACACTCCAAAAATCCGTTACAAACAAACTCGGTTCATAGAAAACCACATGCCCTATTCTCGCCCCAAAAATAGTTCCCAGCAATGTCCATGTAAAGAGCGGATCTATGAATTTATCATCTACATTGTCAATTTTGAAAATTTGTCTCATTATCAAAATTCCAAATCCAAAAGCAAAAACAAACATCAGCCCGTAATATCTCAGTTTAAAACCAAAAATATCTATGCCTTCATTTGGATTCCAAATGCTAAACTCGGTATTTAGCCATACCATTTTACTCATCTGTGAATCCAGCTTTGTCAGCTGATTGGATTTCAAAATATATTTGTAGCTTTTAAGGGATTCTGCGGACATTCCTTCCTCGCCGACAGGCATAAAATTCTCATTAAGAATAAAATAGCCTTTCTTTTTAAACTCCTCATAATATGGAGCCAAATACTCATATTCTCTCTGGCTGGACAGCTCTGTATTGTATTTATTAAGAATAACCAAAACATCTGCATTCTCTGAACCGAGAGCATCATAAACCTGCTTCATATCAGGGCTTACAAATATTTTTACAGGAGTGCTTCCCTTTTTAGTTACTATACTTCCGTTGGAAAAACCATTTTTGTATTCTTGTGAAAAGAACAACTGAAACGGCAATAATGCAAACAGAATAAAAAATCTTATTTTATCTTTCATTTTAAATTTACTTTCTTTTTTTAGGTGGAACTGGGTCATAGCCGCTGCCTCCCCATGGATGACAGCTCAAAATTCTCTTTGTTCCTAAAAATAATCCTTTCAGAAGACCGTGTGTTTTCAGGGCTTCCAGCATATACTGAGAACATGTGGGCTGATAACGGCAGTTGCTCCCCAGCCACGGCGAAATAGCCAGCTGATAAAAGCGAACCAGCATCACAAAAGGAAATATGATTATTTTCTGAAACAAAATTTTATTTTGGACAAAAATAAACTATTATAACAAGCAAAACAAAATTTTAAGTAGGCAACGCTTGTTACTTTAGGATTGATTTTAATTTTTTATAACAAGATTTACCCCATCATAGAGCGTTTTTAGGTCGCAGGACACCCTGTCGCCCACCTTGTATCTGCTGTCTATTTCGCCTTCTTGGAAAGTCATTTTCTGAAAATCTTCTATATCCACCACTTTCAGCTCTTTGAAATCAAATTCTGGAATTTCTACTATCTCAAATTCTGTCAAACTAATGGGCATAGCATTAAGTTGTCTATATACATTAAGCCCTATGGACAAAGGTATTTCCTCGTAGATTTCGTAAATCTGCTTTGCATTTTTAATATTGGGCAATGCAAATTCATTGATAAATTTATCTAAAATTTTATCAAGTTTCAGAAAATCTCCCACTCCCCTAAAAACTTCACCATCAGAAACCAGCTCTATCCAGTCCTCTTCACCTTTTCTAGAATACTGATATTCAAACCCTTGTAGAAAAGTATCCACTAAATCTATGCTGACAATCCAGCCAGGGTTATCCATAGTTTCTATTTTCACTCCATATTCATGCTCCCAGTCGCTATTACAGTGATTTTTATACCATTCTTGTATCAGCTCTATATTATTCATTTCATTGATTTATAATATTTTACGATTTTCGGTTTTTATAATTTCCCAAATGAAAATCAATACTTTCATTGATAGGAATAAAATTATAATTCAGTTCTCGTTTTATTTTCTCATTAGAAATCGGCGTAAAACTCGTAACCGCCTCTATATTACTCTTGGTAACTCTCTTTAAACTTGGAATAAGCCACCCCAAAAGGACATTCAGCCAATACGCAAAATTCAGAATGGACTTTGGAAGGATTTTCGTTTTAGATTTTCCTAATTTTAGCCTTACTATATCGGACAAATCCTGATATTTTCTATTCTCAGAAAGAATAATATACCGCTCCCCAAATTTGTTTTTATCCATCAGTTCCACTGCTATTTTAGCCACATCGCGAACATCCACATAGGCCGTTCCTCCTGAAAAAGTAAATGGATTTTTCTCAAAAGTGGTAAAAAGCTCTCCACTGCTGTTCCCCCAGTTTCCTGTTCCGATGATAACGCCAGGGTTGATGATAATGGTATTCATCCCTTCTGCAGAGCTTCGCCAGACCTCCATTTCTGCAAGGTATTTAGACTGTGCATAGCCAGAATGCTCTTCTTTTGGGTTAAACTGCGAATTTTCATCAATGATCCCATTTTCATTCACCTCATCCAAAACCGCAATAGAACTCACAAAGAGAAACTTTTTCACTTGTTTTTCTTCAGCTATATAGAGCATATTTTTAGTGCCTTTCACATTGGTTCTGAGCATTTCTTGGGCATCTTTCGGGTGAAAACTCACCTTTGCAGAGGCGTGATAGACCTCCTCCACACCATCCAAAGCCGCTCTGAGTGAATCTAAATCCCACAAATCTACATCCACCCACTCTATCTGCTCAAACAGCCGTTCAGCATCCGCCGTATAAAAAAACCAAGATTTTTTGACTTCTTCTATATTGCTGCTTTTTCGCTTGGTAGCTCTCACTTTTTTGCCTTTTTTGAGGAGTTCTAAAACCAATACTCTTCCTAAAATCCCTGTTGCTCCCGTTATTAAAACCATTCTAAATTCGATATTTAAATTAAAAAGTGATAAACACAAAAAGAGTATTTATCACTTCTATTTTTTTATAACATTTTTAGGTTATTCACTTCCATTTCAGTGAGAATTCGCCAGTGTCCTCGCTTGATATTTTTCTTGGTAAGCCCTGCAAAAATCACTCTGTCCAAAGCCTCCACTTCATAGCCCATCTTCTTAAAAATTCTTCTTACCACTCTGTTCCAGCCGATATGGATTTCTATTCCCACTTCATTTTTAGGTTTTCCTTCGATGTATGAGATGCTGTCCACCTCTGCTACGCCCTCTTCTAGACGAACTCCATCTGCTATCGTGCGCAGATCCTCCACGCTTAGTTTTCTATCCAAAGTGACATGATAGATTTTTTTCACTCCGAAAGAAGGATGCGTCAGTTTTTTAGTCAAATGCCCATCATTCGTCAAAAGAATAAGCCCTGTGGTCTGTCTATCCAGCCTGCCCACTGGGAATAAACGATACGGCGAGGCATTCGCTACCAAATCCATCACGGTCTTTCTCGCTTTCTCATCTTTTGTCGTAGAGATATATCCTTTCGGCTTGTTAAGAAGCACATACACAGGCTTTTCTGGAGTTATACTCTGTCCATCGAAAACCACTCTATCCGTTTTCTGAACTTGATATCCCATTTCTGTGACTACCTTCCCATTGACCTCCACTAGTCCTTGTGTAATCAGTTCATCAGCCTCTCTCCTGCTGCATATTCCAGAATTAGCGATGTATTTATTAAGCCTAATTGTATCTTTTTCAACCTGTTTGCTGATTTTGTCCAATTTTCTTTTCAGAATAAAGGATTTAGCTTTATCTTCCTGCTCTTCAGGTTTTTTGTAAAACTTTTTAGGAGCAGACGGTCTGTCCCTTCTCTCAAATTTATTTCTATTTTGGCTTCCTCTACCCTCTTCTCTATTTCTGTTATCCCTTCTTCCCGAAAAACTTTTTCTATCTCTACTCATCTTGTTCTTAAATAATTTGTGCAAAGGTAATAAATTCTACCTTTCTTTTTGTCTGAAAATCAAAAATCAATACACCTTTATGAAAGATAAAATTTATCTCTGATTTTTTTGTGGAGATTTTTCATCTAAAATCTGTGTAAATATCGTAGTTTTGTGGTTTGGAAAAATTTACAGCATGATTAATCCCTACTATGCTCTTGCACAGAATTTTTGGTTCGTTTCTCCTACTATTTATAAAAGTCGTTTTTATAAAAAACTTATCCGTCTGGATAAAGAAAATATTTTTGAGAGAAATGCAGAACCAGAGCTGCTTTGGGTGAAAGATTTCCTGCCGCAGAAAGCTGTTTTCATAGACATCGGAGCAGGCTGGGGAGATTATGTCTACTGGCTGGATTACATTCTTTTCCCTGAAAACATTCATGTTTTTGAGCCTAATAAAACCCTTTGTAAAAGACTCAAAAATCTTTTTCCTAAAATCAATTTTTATCAAAAAGCCTTGTCCAATGAAAATAAGAAGGCTGAACTGATGATTCCTATCCTCAACAAAGAAAAAATCCACGAGGAAAGCACCCTGTTGGACAACATTACAGAAGATGAGGACACAAAAATAGCCACGCAAAAAGCAGAATGCATCACTCTTGACAGCTGGTGCCAAAAAAGAGAATCGGAAAGAAAGGAACTAGAAAGGCTGGATTTCATAAAGATAGACACGGTAGGGCAAGAACTCTCCGTGCTGGAAGGCGCGAAAGAAACCATAGAAAAATTCAAACCTGTTCTGATGGTAAAAATCGAGCAAAAATACCACTCCGATCCGATTTGGGAAGTGATTTCTAATATAGAAAATTACGGATATTCGGCGCATTATCTGCATCGAGAGAGTTTTTCTTTAGAACCTTTGACCGAAGATATTCTAAATTCTCAAAATGTTATCTTTGCCGAAGATTCTAGTAAATTTATCAAAAATATAATTTTCATAAACAACAGATAATGAGCGTAATACTCCGACAAGGGCTAAAATATTCCATTGTAGGATATCTGGGATTTTTGCTGGGAACGCTGGCAAATTTCTTCATTTTCCCGAACGATTTGGAATTTTATGGCAAGTTGAGATTTATTTTCCCAACGGCGGAGATGTTCGTTCCCATCGTAGTTTTTGGGATTTCTTTTTCTAATGTTAAGTTTTTTGCACAGACACAAAAAGACGGAAAACACCAGAATATGCTCTCGCTGTCCCTTGTAGGGATTTTTATCAACTTTTTTATTTTCGGAATTCTTTACTTTCTGATTTTCAATATTTTCCCTTCTTTAAAACAAAGTGAAAACTGGCAGGCAAAACATCTTATTTTTCCTTTGATTTTGTTTCTGTCCATTTCTACTGTTTTGAATAAATATATTTCCAATTATAAACGCATCGCCATTCCGAACATTTTTGAAAATCTGTTTCCTAAACTTGCCAACATCGGTGCTTTTTGCTTATTTTTCTTCGCAAAAGTCCCTGAAAATCTGGCTCTTATTTTCTTTATTTCTGTTTTTTTTATGGCAATGCTTGGTTACTTTCTGTATAACAATAGGTTAGAGAAATTCCATTTTGATTTCAGCACAGATTATTTCAGAAAAAATGGGCTTTGGGTTCAGATTTTATCTTACAGTTTTTTTGGATTTTTGGGAAATATAGGTAGTTTTTTAGCTTTGAAAATCGCCAATGTGATGATTGGGGAATACATCGGCTTTGAACAAAATGGGCTTTACAGCAATATTTACTCCATCGTTACCCTTATAAACATCCCGCAGATGGGACTTTACAGCATCTCTGCGCCGATGATTAACAAGCATCTTACGGAAAACACCTTGCAGGATCTTGACCGCTTTCACAAAAAAACTTCCCTCAGTTTATTTTTTTTAGGACTGGTCTTTTTTTCGTGTATTGTGGTGGGATTTCCTTTCCTTACGGACTTTATGAAGAATGGAGAACTTCTTCGGACAGCAGAGCCTATTTTATGGATTATCGGTATGACTATGCTGTTTGATTTGGCTACGGGATTCAACAGCCACATTATTTCCATGTCCAAATTTTATAAGTATAACACCCTGTTTATGCTTATTTTAGCCGTGGTGACCATCGCTCTAAATGCTTTTTTCCTAAAATATACTGATTTAGGAATTTTGGGAATTGCCATTTCCTACGCTGTTTCTTTGACCTCGTTTAATTTAATAAAAATCGTGTTCAACTACCGCCATTTCAGGGTTTTCCCATTATCCATCAAAATGATGTGGGCAGTTATGATCTGCGGTTCTGCGATTGTTTTAGCTTCGGTTTTTCCTAATTTTCAGTCTAGTTTCGTGAATTTGATTTACAAACCTGCTTTGGTTTTGGTGGTGATATTCATCGGAAATCTTATTTTTAAAATATATCCACTAAACCAAATTCTACAAAAATATCTTGTGAAAAAATCTGAAAACAAATAAAAAAAAGGAAGTAAGGCAAAATCGCCTTACTTCCGCACTTAGTGATTATGATTAGAAAAAATTGAATTTAGTTCTTTTTCTTTCAGCAGTCCCTCATGGGTCAGCATTTTACCGTTTTCATCAGCAAAAACCCAGAATGGATAGGCAGGAACTCTGCCACCAGCCAGCTCGTAAGCTATTTTATGCAGTCCCGAAGTCCCATTGGACACGAAAGTATATTTCTTCCCAAAAAACTCTATGTCTTTATGGTATTTTTCAGGGTTGATGCTTATAAAATAAACGCTGTCCCATACGCTCTGAGGAAGTTTTGATAAATTTTTCTTCTGCACTCTGCACACTCCGCACCATTCGGTGGTGAATAAAACAACCACAGGTTTAGGATTTTCTTTTCTTAATTTTTCCACTTCCTCAAAACTACTCAGCATCTGAGCATAAGAAAAACAGGACAACACAACCGCTAAAAAAGCGAATTTTAGTTTCATATATTTTATTTTATCGTGTATCTTATTCCTAGGAAACCTCTTATTTTCTGCATCGGAGCGTATCCGTAGGATGGTTCAAACTCATATCCGTTCGGATTATTGGTTCCTGTATCTTTATCAAACGGGTCAAAAGGTCTTAGAATAGGGTCTTTTGGAGTGAAATTAAACAAATTTTTCACACCGCCATAAATTTCCAATCCATTGTCAAACTTAGTTCTCAGCTGAATATTCGCCAAACTATACCATGGCGAGTATTCTGGTCGAAAATCCTTCGGAACGGTGATAAGGCGCATCGGCCCATAAACTTCGCCCGTAAAATCTACCCCAAATTTTCTACTAAACTCATAGCTGAGCGCATAAGTTCCAGACCATTTAGGTGCGAGCTGCTCGTATTTTTTGTGCGTTTCGCCCCCTTCTTCATACTTTTCAAAAACATCCATATAGGTTGCCCCTATATTTAAGCTCAGCGGAATACCAAATTTTATATTCGCTCCCAATGAAATCCCTTGGCTTATCGCATGCCCTTTCAGGTTATCATAAATGATTTTATCGCTATCTGTCTCTGTATCAGCCACGATTTTATTCGTAAAATAGGAATAAAAAGCCGTAGCATCTATATCAATATAGCCGTTTCCTGCGGTTATTTTTTGAGTAAAATTAATATTCCCGTTGATGGATTTTTCTGGTTTAATATCTCTGATGACCGTTTCTCTAGCATTGGTAAGCGATTTATGGTCTTCGGTAAAGACATTTACTACGCGGAAACCAGTCCCAAAACTCGCTCTAATGCTGGTCGCAGGGCTTGGGCTCAGCTTATAAGCCAGCCTCGGAGAATGAATAAATCCATGATTTTTACTGTGGTCTAATCTGTACCCCAGCAAAAGTGAGTGTTTATCATTAAAAGTCCATTGGTCTTGCACGAAAAGCCCTGGAAGCCAATCGCTGGTCGGGTTATTCGTTCCGTCTGTATTCTGCGTTCCTATCGTGCTGTCATCGTAGTAGTTATGGCGCAAAGTAGCTCCTGCAATCAGGTCATGCTTTCCGAAATTTTTATTCCAATAAAACTGCCCAAAACTCGTGCGCTGTGTCGCATCAAAAGCCTCTGTTCCATATCTGGAATTTTGATGATGATAATTAAACGAAAGCTGTAAGAACAACTGCTCCACCGTAGGAAGCTGATAAAGCCCTATCGCCTCAAAGCGGTTGGTATAGATACTTTCGCCATAGACTTCATCGCCGCCTCTATGCTGTTTCTGCCACTGGAGCTGCCCTCCCAATCGGTCTTCATAAAGGTATCTTGCCATAAAGGAAGCCATTCTATTGTCTTTTCGCTTAAAATTCCACTTGTTAAACACAGAAACTCGGTCTTGAAGCGTGGTATCCATGAAGCCATCATTATTCTTGTCAATTCTATTCGTAAAATTAAAATAATTCACGCTCAAGATAGACGCTGCTTTCTTACCAATATTGAATTTCGTAGCCAAATCCATATTCTGCTCGCCCCAAGAAGTCGTGCTAAAATCCGAAGCAAACTTCGGTGCGGTCAAAGCGTTTTTAGTGATGATATTGATAGTTCCTCCCATCGCTTCTGTCCCATATACAGAGGATGCAGGACCTTTCACGATTTCTATTCGCTCTATCATAGAACTTGGGATTCCACTCAGACCGTAGACCGTGGAAAGGGAACTCACTATCGGCATTCCATCGATGAGAATCAGCGAGTAAGGCCCTTCCAGCCCATTGATATGGATGTCTCCCGTATTACAAACCGAACAGTTAATCTGCGAACGAATCCCATTAACCATAGAAATAGATTCTAAAAGATTAGAAGTCGGATTTTTTTCAAAAAATTTCTTGGTGTAAATCTCCACTGGAACGGGACTTTTAGACTTGCTTATCGGTTTGAGCGTTCCTGTGATAATCACTTCATCTACATTTTTATCCTTGTGAAGGGAGTCTTGCTTTACATCTTGCGCATTCATCAAACCTATGAAAAACAGGGCTGATAATGGAAAAAGTTTATAATTTTTCATAATATAATTAGATTTAATTAGAAATAAATGTTAGGCAAAACTAATATTTTTAAATACACAAACCAAATTTTTATTTAAAATAATTCTAAAAAAGCGTTTTTCTTCATCAAGAAATATTTAAAAAAACATAATTTTAGGCTAAAAATTGGATTTCTTTTATCAAAAAATCTTAATTTCGCGACAAATTATTTTTATTAATGAAAAACTGGACATTTAAAAAATGGAATAACATATTAGGCTGGGCAGTTTTTGGGATTGCTTTGGTTACCTATCTATCTACTATAGAGCATAAATTCAGCTTTTGGGACACGGGCGAGTATATCTCATCCGCCGTAAAACTAGAAGTTACCCATGCACCAGGAGCAGCATTGTTCCAGCTGGTGGGCGCTGTGGCAGCTATTTTGAGCTTTGGGAATGAGGCCTATTACTCCCTGATTATCAATGCTATGTCTGCGCTATTCAGTGCATTTACGATTTTATTTCTTTTTTGGACCATTACGCATTTAGTCCGTAGAATTTTAAACAAAGAAATGGAAGAGCTCAGCTCAGCAGAAATGATTTCTGTGCTGTTTTCGGGAGTTATAGGCTCACTGGCGTTTACTTTTTCGGATACTTTTTGGTATTCTGCTGTGGAGGGCGAGGTGTATTCTATGGCATCTATGTTCATCGCATTAGTAGTCTGGCTGATTACAAAATGGGAAAACGAATACCATGACAGCGACAGCCAGAGATGGATCATCCTGATTTTCTTCATCGTGGGGCTTTCTGTGGGTGTCCATATGATGGTAATGCTGGCAGTTCCTGCGGTATGTTTCATCTACTATGCAAGAAATTACAAATTCACTTGGAAAAACTTTATCATTGCTAATTTTATCACGCTTGGAGTTTTAGCATTTGTTTTTAAAGGGATCTTCCCTATTGTCATGAGACTTTTCGGAAAGAGTGAGATTTTCTTTGTAAATAGTATCGGTCTGCCGTTTCATTCAGGGACTATCATTGCGTTTATCATTTTGGTTGCTTTTTGTTATTACATTATCCGATATACAAGAAAAACCAAAAACAATCTATACCAAACCATCGCATTATCAGTAGTTTATATGATTATTGGATTTTCATGCTGGATGATGATTCCTATCAGAGCCAATGCCAATCCTCCTATGAATCTGAACAATCCTGATACTGCCATCGGTATGCTGGACTACTACAACCGTGAGCAATATGGCGACTGGCCTACTATATATGGACAAAACTACACCGCTCATCTAGATGCACATGGAATAGAAAGAAACGAAGATGGCGGCTACAAAACAATAAAAACAGGCGATGTCTACGAAAAAAATGAAAAAACAGGAAAATATGACAAAGTAGACGAACGCACCAGTTATGTGTACAACAAAGACCATGTCAGCTTCTTGCCGAGAATGTACAACTCTGACAGGACTGTAATGAACAACTATGTGTCTATGTACGGAGCGCCTGATTTTGAGTTCAATTATTCCAATGAAAATATAGTGGACAATCCTCATGCGAAAAAAGCTTTTGATGAATTAAAAGCTAAGTATGAAGATGGAAACATCACAGCAAAAGATTATCTTGATGTAAAAAGCTATGATTTAATCAAAATCAAAAAGCCTACTCTGGCGCAAAACCTGCATTATTTCATTGATTTCCAGAATGGATATTATTTCGCTCGTTATCTGATGTGGAATTTCGTAGGGAGACAAAACGACCTAGAAGGACACATGGAAAACACGAACGGCAACTGGATTAGTGGAATTTCTGCCATTGACAATATGATGCTGGGCGACCAAGACAACCTCCCATCAAAATTCAAAAACGAAAGCACCGTATATTTCTTCTTCCTTCCTTTCTTTCTTGGAATGATTGGTTTTGCTTACCAATCACTGAAAGATTTCGGAAGATTGTACGCCTTGCTTTCTATATTTATCCTGATGAGCGTGGGAATTATTTTCTACACGGGCGTAAAACCTTTTGAACCAAGAGAAAGAGACTACGCTATGGTCGGCTCATTCTATGTTTTTGCAATATGGATAGGTCTGGGAGTAGCAGGAATTTTTGATTTTCTTAAAAATAAAATAAAAAAGAATTCTTATAATATCGCTACAGGGAGTATTCTACTGGGAATTCCTCTAATGATGGGCTTCCAAAACTACACTCCACATGACAGAAGCGGTAGATACACAGCATATGATTATGCCTATTCTTCGCTGAAATCCCTCCCTAAAAATGGAATTTTATTTGTCTATGGAGATAATGACACCTACCCTACTTGGGCTATCCAAGAAACAGAAAGATTTAGAGATGATGTGAAAGTAATCAACCACACACTCTTGGCTACTCCTTGGAACATAGACCAAGTGAAAAGAAGAACTTATAATGCGATGCCTGTTCCTTCCTCGCTGTCGCATGCCGAATATCGAGATGGAATGAATGACCAAATCTATCTGATGAACACAAACAGCTGGGCAAGCATCTTTGAAAACCTTGAAGAACAAGGTGTTCCAGCGACAGAATTGGCTTCTTTAAGAAAATATCTAACCCAAGAAACCATGACATTAAAAGAAGCTATCCAGTTCCTCCGTTCCAAATCAGAGGATAAGGACATGATTCTAAAAATGTTATTCGGAGAAGAGCAATATCATAAGTTCAATTTCCTGCCTGTAAGTAAATTCGTATTACCTGTAAACAAAGAAAACGCAGTAAAATCGGGAATTATAAAAGCTGAAGATGCTCCACTTGCAGAAAATGAAATCATCATTAACTACGAAGGTTCTACCATGTACAAAAATGAACTTATGATGATGGATATTTTAGCAAATTTTGATTGGAAAAGACCTATAAGTTTCTCCTCTGGAGGTATTTACAGCTCTAACAATATATTTTATCTAAATGATTATTTACAATTTGATGGGTTTAATTATCGCCTTGTTCCTATAAAAACACCTGAAAGAGAAGATGGAGATTTAGGGCGTGTAGATGCAGATGAACTCTATAAAGTTGTTAAAAATTTCCGTTGGGGGAACTTCAAAGACCTTAAAGTCCACTATGACGAAACAGCAACTTCCAACATTATGAACTACAGAACATCAGCAGGAAGAGCTGCAGAGGCTTTAGTTCTAAAAGGACAAAAGGCAAAGGCTTTGGAAATTTTAGATTTAGCTTCCAGAGAAATTCCTGTGGAGAAATATAATGATCCTCGCTCCGTGAGTGCTATTATTTTCGGATACATAGCAGCAGGAGAAGAGCAAAAAGGTCTCAAACTGGCTGAACAGATGAAAAAGGATATTTTTAGCGAATATGACTATTATCTAAGCCTCAGCAAACGAGAACAAAACCTACTTAGAAGACAGATGGTTACCCAGCCTATGCTCTACTCTATGGTAGTCCAAGCAGTAGTAAATGGCTACGAAATCGCTGGTAAAAAAGACAAAGGATATCAATATTTAGTTAATTCCATTTCGGTTATTGACAAAAGATTTGATAATTTCATCAAAAAATTAGAGATGATGGGAAAAGAAAAGGCTTTTGAAAAATCTGATGAAGTGCAGAATATTACGCCTTTCTATCAGTTCCTTTTCCCTATCATGAAACCTTTTGATTCTACTTATGAAAAGGAAAAAACTCAAAAAATAACCCAAAAAGTCATAAGTGTAACCGAATAAAACCTACAAAAGCGAGTCTCATAGCTCGCTTTTTCTATTGAATATTTATTAAAATTAAACCTATATTTGTGAAAATTTAAATACATATATATGATACAGCATTTATCAAACATCAGCCACAAAGATTCTAAAAATTTCTTTCTAATAGCTGGTCCATGCGCCATAGAAAGCGAAGATATGGCGATGAGAATAGCCGAAACCGTTATCAAAATCACTGATAAATATAACATTCCCTACATTTTCAAAGGGAGTTTTAAAAAAGCCAACCGCTCCCGTGTGGATTCTTTCACAGGAATAGGCGATGAAAAGGCACTTCAAATCCTGAAAAAAGTAGGTGAAACTTTCAGCATTCCTACTACCACAGACATCCACGAAAATGCGCACGCCGAGCTGGCAGCTCAGTTCGTAGATGTATTACAAATCCCTGCTTTTCTGGTTAGACAGACTGATCTTTTGGTAGCTGCCGCTAAAACCAACAAGGTCGTGACTCTAAAAAAAGGGCAATTCCTATCGCCAGAAGCGATGAAATTCGCCGTACAGAAAGTAAAAGACTCTGGAAATAACAAAACAGCCATCATAGAACGAGGAAATTCTTTCGGGTATACTGACCTGATTGTAGATTATCGTGGAATTCCTATTATGAAACAATATTCTCCTGTAATTCTTGATATCACCCACTCATTACAACAACCTAACCAAGAAAGTGGAGTAACTGGCGGCAGACCAGAACTTATAGAAACTATTGCAAAAGCAGGAATTGCTGTAGGAGCTGATGGAATATTCATAGAAACACATCCTAATCCTTCTGAAGCTAAATCCGATGGAGCAAATATGCTTCAACTAGACAAATTAGATAATCTTTTAGCTAAATTAACCAAAATAAGAGAAGCTATTATATAATTAAAACTAAATAATACTATAAATATATAATACAATTTAATTTTTAATTAAAAGATAATTTAGATTATCTAAAAACAATATTATAAAATAATAAAGGTATCTTCCCAAATGATTTGGGGAGATATTTTTTTTAAATATCTATATACAAATATAATAAAATAATATCATAATGAACTAAAATTATATAAATATTTTTCAATTATAATATTTAAATAATATAAGTATAATTTATTTTTAAAAAAATATAAAAATATTTTTAAAAAAATATAAAAATATTTTTAAAAAGTTATATTTATATTATTTTTTTATTTATATTTGCAAAATAAAATTAAACTTAAAATTCAAAATACTATGAAAAAGACAATTTCAATATTATCTGTTTTTACAGTTTCATTTTTTTATTCACAAGAAAATAATAATGATACAAAAAATGAAAATGAAAATCAAATTATAAGTAAAAAAGATTTTAATTTTGATTATAATAATAAAAATATCATAAAAATTGAAAATCAAAAACCTATTCATATTGAAATTTTCCAATATAATAATAAAGAATATAGAATAAAGAAAAATAAATCTATAAATGATATAAATTTATCTATATTTAATAAAAATTATAGTGAATTAGAAGAAAAATTATCTAATTATAATACTATTGATAATAATATAGTTGCTATTAGATATGAAAATTTGAGCGAAATAGAAAACACTACATATAAAGTAGATAGAATGCTAGAAAATAAGTATATATATAAAGCTGATAAAACTAAAACTTACTGGAGTTAATAATATATACTAAAAATACTTTATATAAAAATATAAAATAATAAATATGGCTACAAAAACATATTCTCAAAAAATAACAAATGCTAAAGTCCTAATAGATGGACTAAAAAAGATAAAATCTAATCTTCCTGCTGGAATTACAGATGATACTATTGTAAATTTAGAAACTTTAAGGGAAAAAATAGAAACTTTAAATAGCGAAAATGAAGGATTAAAAGCAGAATCAAAGAAAAAAACAGAAGATATAAATTCTAAACTAAAAGAATTAGACAAACTCTATTCTCAAATGAAAAAAAGAGTAAAACTAGATATAGAACCTAGTCTTTGGGGAAAATTTGGAATAGAAGATAAACGATAAATGATTATACTACGCCGAAAGTCAATATTATATTAAATCTATAATTATTGGCTTTCGGTTTTTATTATGACTATATACTTGATATTTTGATCAGTTTTTATTTTTGATTTCATAACCCAATTTTTCTATCTCAGTCAAAATATCACTAATAATCCTATCAAGATCCCAGTCATTCACCACTACCGCAATCCTTGCTTTAGAGTAGTAATGATTCCTTTCCATGAGATGTTGCCCTATGAAATCAGGTAATTCCTCTTCCCTTATTCCCGTTATCAAAGGCCTCTTTTCTCTTTCATGCAAAAGGTTTTTCACTAAAGTATTGACATTAGCCACTAGATAAACACTCACTGATCTTTCATTTATAACATCTATGTTATTATAATAGCACGGCGTACCTCCTCCTAAACTCAAAATCACATCTTCTTGAGAGTTTAGAACCCTCTCCAGCGTCTCTTTTTCCTTTTTTCTAAAGAATAATTCTCCTTTTTTTTGGAAAATTTCAGGAATAGACAGCCCTATTTCACTAGAAATCTCATTATCTAAGTCAATATTTTTAAAGTACAATTTAGAACTTAATTCATTGGAAATAATAGACTTACCACTTCCCATATATCCCATAAGCGTAATTATCATGATAAAATTTTTCAACAAATTTGATAAAAAATTTTGATAATAAAAAAAAATACCTATCTTTGCACCACTCAAAAATTACTGACATCAGTAATGATGGAGACCTGGTAGCTCAGCTGGTAGAGCAATACACTTTTAATGTATGGGTCCTGGGT
>CAUQBR010000019.1:0-19834 GCA_963516475.1 uncultured Flavobacteriaceae bacterium | reverse complement strand
CATTTTTTTATTCAATCTTAAATAAAACACTGATTTACAGCGTGGAAAAATTAAGTTAAAATTAATTTTAATTTGAAAAAACTTATTTTTCATTGGTTATTTCACTCCTTTTAGAATAGATTTTAGGAGCAAAATAAAATATGATTGTAATAAATTCGACTATAAAATGAGATGATGAATAGTTTTTGTTCCAAAATTTGCAGGAATTATTTTCTAAAATTTGGTGAAAATAATTTTTGACCAGCATAATAATATTATATATTAAGTATAAAAAGTAATTTTATTTCATAAATAAATTGGCCACACAGAAAAATATAGTAGAATAATAAATCTGTTCTTCATCATTTGTATTGAAATGAATTTCTAATTTTAGATTATGTTTGAATGTGTAGATAACATTCGTGTATGCAATAAATTTATTATTCCAATATATTCTATAATATGTAAAAAGGAAAAACAACTCTATTTTGTCTTTTTGATTCATTATAACCCTTTCGTAGAAAAAATACGCTTTCCTATAAAAAGGTATTTCTAAATTCTGATAAATAATTTTCGTTCCCAGCCAAAAAAAGATTCTACTTTAAGCAGAAGTTCAGCTTTTGCATTGTATACTTCTCCTATAAGTTTTCCCAATTTGGAGTTTCTTTTCATGTAAAGAAAGTGTTTCTCATCCTTATAGAAATTTACTGAAAAATCATCATTAACGATTACTTTTATTATCATCTTATTTTTTAAAATTACAATAATCCAAAAATATGTAGTAAATAGACCATCAAAGCAACTAATAATGAAAATTCCTACAAAGAGATTATAAAATCCCTGTGCAAAACCAGTTACTATCTCATTTTGATTGGCTGATAAACTTTTTTTCTTAATATTTTTCTTAAAGATTCTAAAAAAATAATATCTTGTATTAATTCCGAGGAAATCAATAAGAAACTCCTTTATAATTATTTCAATTATTACTTCCATACCTTAATTTTAAATAAAAAATAAGCAATTTTCATTGCTTATTTAAATTCAATCGTATATGTTCCTGTGGATTGTGTTTTGCCTTTTTCTGCTTTTACATGTTTTTTAACCATTGTGATGGCATTATTTATCGCATTACGAGACCTCAGTCCTCCCACTCTTTGAGCGGAAATGACCCTTCCATTAGCATCTACCACATAAGAAATCGTGATGGAACCTTTTTCTTTCACACTATGGGCAGGAAGTTTTCCTTTATAATTGTTCGTCCCTGGAATTCCTGAAATCAATTTTCTATCAACGCCTATTTTGCTTTCCTTTACGACTTCTTTTTTAGCTTCAGTTTCTTTTTTAGCGTTTGCTTCTTGGGTTTTTGCTGTTTTCGCGTCAGCAATATTCTTTTTTGTATCTTTTTTCTTCGGCTCTTCTTTTTTTACCTCTTCATTTGCTGCTGGTTCTTTTGGTGAAACAGTCTCTTCTTTCACAGGTTCAGCTGGCTTTTCTACAGGAACTTCCCGTTTTTTAGGAGTTTCCGAAGGCAAAGGCGGAAGTGACTCTACATTTTGAACTTCATCCACCATAGGCGGATCCAATGAAATATTTTGAGCCAAAGAATCACGAAATTCCAAATCCTCCTCTATCGGAACATTTTTAGCCAATTCATCTTTTTCTCTCTGTTTTTTATTTATAGGGATAATGTGCAGCACTCCTACAAACAGAACGCTGATAACTGCTGTCAATCCTATGCTTTTTACCTTATTCATCTTAATTCGTGTTTTTGATTTCTTCTATGATTTCCAGAAATTTATTTTCTCCCATTTTCAGTGACAATTCTATTCTATATGTCAGTGAACCTAAAATCAATTTAAATATATAAATAAGTCCTCCTAACAAAGCTCCAATGCTAACAGGAAAAAATGAAGTGTAAAAACGCTCATCGGACAAATCCGAAAAACCTCCTGAAAAGAAGAAAATGATAGATATACCCGTTCCTAAAACTCCCAAGAACAAAACCACCCTCGCCCAAAGGCTGAATTTAAAAAGGTTTTTTCGCAGTTGGATAACTTCTGTTTCTCTCTGATTAACTATCGTGACGAACATCTCCAGCGAAGATTTGTCTATTTTTTCTAATCCTTTTCTTATTATTCTAGCTTCTGGAGAAGAAATCCTTTTGCATAAATCCTTTGCAGAATCAAGGCGGTGGTCATATAGACAGTCTGCTATATTATCCAAAAAATCATCTTCCTCTGTATCCATCGATTTTAGTGATAGATATTTCTCAAAAAAAGAATACAAAACGACTACTGCAAGGACAAACATAGCCACCACAAAAACACTCGTAACCATCTGTCCGCTAAAAAGCAATTCCCAAAGTGAAATTTGATTTCCCTTCTCCATATATTTTTAATTTTTGACAAAGATAAAGGTTTTTCCTTTGAATAACGCTAATGTGACTCTATTTTGTATCACGATATACAATTAAAAAAACAGACTATTCCGAAAAATAGTCTGTTTCTAGATAAAAATTAGTTATTAAAATGAATATGATATCGTCAGTTTATAATTTCTATTTCTACCTGGATTAATCTGGAAAGTAGCCTGATATGGCTTGTCTGCAGGATTATTAGAATCCAAATCATTGCTAGAAAGGGCATTGTTGTAATATGTTGTGTTCAAAATATTTTCTACATTCAGCCCTATTCTGATGTTATTCTTCGCCTGATAATAGATTGCTCCATTTAGAAGAGTGTATGCAGGAAGAACTTGGTCATTTTTCTCAGTTCTATATGTTTCATCAGTATAGAACACACCTAGACCTATTCCAAAGCCTTTCATAAATGTACGAGGCTCATAGTTTGCCCACGCATTGAAAGAGTGTTTAGGCGTCCATGGAGTTTTGTTGTGAGATATATCCGCTTTTCCTGGTTCTGGCGTTTGCATTCCAAAGAAAGCATCTGTAAATGCATAACCTACTTTAGCATAAAGCCCTTTGAAGATTTCCGCATCTGCATCTACTTCAAAACCTCTAGAATACGCTTTTCCTACCTGACTTCTCACATAATGTCCCACAATAAGGTTTTTCTTTTCTATATAGAATCCTGAAATGGTAACATTCAATCTGTCTTTCTTTTCTAATTTAATACCCCCTTCTATCTGTATTCCTTCCTCTGGTTTAAAGAGTTTTCCTGTTCTATGGTCATGAGAACGAGTAGGTTTGAAGAAACTAGAAGAAGACCCATAGATAGTCATGAAATCCTTAATTGGCTGGAACGAAAGTGCAGCTCTATAAGTGAAATTATGATAAAATCCTTTGTCAGGGTTAGGTTGTGCAGTTATTAACCTTTTACCATCATATGACCCATAAAAATAATCATATCTTCCTCCAAGTAAAACTTTAAATCTATCTGCTAATTCTATCCAATCTTGAAGGTAAAACCCTGTAATAACCTCTTTCATAGTGGTTACTTTAGTTATATCCACTCTTCTCTCTCCCATTCCAAGAATAGGGTCTACGATAGGAATATTCTGACCACTTGTCCCCTCTGTAACATCCCCATACCATGTTTTTCTATCCAAGTAAGAGAAAGTATTCCCTACTATCATTTTATGTTTAAGGCTCCATGTATCAAATCCAAAACTAAAATCAAGCTGATTCATTAACGGTCTTGTAACATGTTTAAAGTGGTATGGTCCATTTCTTCTAGACAAAGTATTCGTAGCTTTATCCACGAAAAGAACCTCATCCATCAAATAGTCTAATGAGTCATCAAAGTAAGAAAGTTTGTAATCAAAAGTGCCTCCAAAATCAAATCTATGTTTATATTTCAGATAAAATTCTTTTTTCTCATTTTTCAGATAATCACGCTTATCAGATAAATTTATCATAGGATTTATCCAGTCGTAAGGCTTTCCGTCGTTTGTTGCAGGAACACCAGCATCTGCTCCATAGTGGTCATTGTTATACTGCGCAAAGAACTCCAATGTATTTTGGTGGTCTGGCGTATATTGTAGCATGAGGGAAGAGTTAAAATTCTTTTCCTTTATCCCTTTAAAGCCATCTGTATTCATCAACCCTGCATCTACACGGTATCTCAGCTTGTTAGAAATAGGCCCTCCTATTCCCATTTCTACATTATATGTATTGTAACTTCCGATGGTGAATTTCGCTTCTCCTTGAGTAGTATAAGTTGGCTTTTTTCTAATAATATTGATGATTCCTCCTAATGCAGAGTGTCCAAACATATCACCAGAAGGACCTTTTAAGAACTCTACTCTCTCCACATTGGCAAAGCTGGCAACAGGAGCACTCTGAGTAATTGTATGTCTTTCGTCTCTGATTCCGTCATATAGAACCACAAAGTTATCAAATCCTCTTATGTTAAAAAATTGGAAACCAGCAAATTGCTTCACTGGATTTACCCCAGCAACCATCTTAGAAGCTTCCTCTATATTGTTAATATTCCATTTCTGTAATACTGCACGGTTGAGTACATTTACAGTCATCGGAGCGTCTAAGTTCTTTATGTTTAGTTTATTAACTTCTAATTTTTTCTGTGTAGAAATCACCACTTCTGGTATTTCTTTAGAGCCCTCCTTCATCACCACATAGACCACAGGAGTATTTGCTCCTACACTTCTACTGAATGGATGAAAATTTTCTGCTGAGAAAGTCAGCGTTCCTTTTGAGGATGGGATATTGATGATAAATTTCCCTTTGTCATCGGTAATTGTTTCTGTAGTAGAACCCTCAAAACTTACCTTCACATTTGGAATAGCGTTTCCCGAGGTATCATGCACCTCCCCTGTAATCACAGCTTGCGCATATAGGCCAATAGAAGCCAATACAAAACCTGTGCTTAGAATTTTTCTAACCATTTTTTAATAATTTTTAAAGTTATTATTGATTTAAACTAGTACTCTATGGATTGTATATTATATGTCTGCGTCCGTTGATATTATGTATTTCTGATTCCACATGAAATAATTCTCTTAATAGCTCTGGCGTAAGAACCTCATCTGTAGGTCCCTGCAATAGGACTTCGCCTTTTTTCATCGCAACCAGCTTATCGCAGTATATAGATGCGATATTCATATCATGAATCGCCGAAAGAACCGTAACTCCCATATTTTTAATGATATTCATAATCTCTATCTGATGCCCGATATCCAAATGGTTCGTAGGCTCATCTAGGATGATGAATTTACTTTCCTGCACTAGAAGTCTTGCTATCAGAACCCTTTGTTTCTCCCCTCCCGAAAGGGTATTAAAACTACGGTCTCTATAGTCCTCTAGTTTCATTTCGTGCAGTACTTTATCTACTTTTTCTAGGTCTTCTTTAGAATAGTTTTCTAGTGTATCTTTGTGCGGATACCTTCCCATTTCTACCACCTGCTGAACGCTAAAATCAAACTGACCGCCAGATTCCTGAGCCAAAACTGCTATTTTTTTCGCTCTTTCTCTTCCTGATAGCTGAAACAAATCATGTTCATCAAAAAGTATCTTCCCTCCCGTTGGTTTATTTACTCCATATATAGATTTCAGCATCGTTGATTTCCCTGAGCCATTCGGCCCTATCACTCCCACGAAAGAATTTTCTCTTACTTTGAAGGATACGCCTTTTAGGATTTCAACTTTACCTACTTTAAAATTCAAATTTTCTACTCTCAGCTTCTCCATTATTTTCCTGTTTTAAATGAGTAATTCTTATCCATCAGCATCCAAAGGAAGAACGGCCCTCCTATAAGTGATGTAAGGATACCTATCGGTAAGTCCTTCGGATAGAAAGCATTTTTAGCAAAAAGGTCACAGCAGAGCAGGAAAATCGCTCCTATCACCGCTGCCATAGGAACCAGCCTTGCGTGTTTATTCCCACAAAGCATTCTCGCTATGTGAGGCACCATCAGCCCCATGAATCCTATCGCTCCTGTTGCCGATACCAAAACAGATGTAAGTAATGATGCGATGATAACTATAAAGGTTTTCATCAAATTAACATTCATCCCCAGCATCGTAGCGTTTTCATCTCCGAAAAGCAATAAGTCCAATGATTTAGATAATCCTAAAACTACTAAAATCACCAAAATAAGCACCACAAAAGGAATAGGAAGTAGTTCCCAAGTGGCACCTCCCAAACTTCCCATAGTCCAGAACAATGCACTTTTCACTTGGCTCGCATTTTTCGCTAAAGAAATTATCAAATCCGTAAGTGCCGTAAAAATAGTAGATATAGCCAATCCAGAGAGAATCAGCCTTGTAGTAGAAGTATTTCTTCCGTATTCTGTTCCTATCACGAAAACCAGCACACTACATATCAAAGTCCCTATAAAAGCTCCTGTAGAAACAGACGCCAGTCCCATAGCTCCTCCTCCCAAAACAATGACAAACACCGCTCCTGTGGATGCCCCTGATGCTAAACCAAGCACATATGGGTCTGCGATAGGGTTTTTGGTCACACACTGCATCAGCACACCGCAGACAGCAAGTCCCGCACCGCAAATTATTGACAATAAAACCCTTGGAAGTCTCACCTCCCAGATTATAGTTTCATGCGTCAGTGGCCAGTATGACTCATAGATTTCTGTTCCTGTTATTTTATTTACTGCTATTTTATAAGCAGTTTCTGCATCTAGATTAGAGGTTACGACCCCTATCGCCATTACAAATAATATAAATAAAACCACACACAATATCGAAAATACGACTCCAAATCGATATCTACTTTTCATACAATAATTTATTTAATTTAATTATAAAATCTATATTCCTAACTCCTGGCGAAATATCCTCCAAAGCTATTTTATGGATATTATCATTCTTTACTGCTGGTAGATTTTTTAGTGCTGGGTGTTCTTTCAGCGCCTTTTTCTTATCTTCATAAGATGAGCGCCCTTCTCCCTCCATATCTGCTATTATAATGATATCAGGATTTCTGTCTACTAAACTTTCGTATGATACGAACACATGGTCTGCCGACTGGTCTGCATAAACATTCTGCCCGCCTGCTCTATTTATAAGATCTGTAGTAAGTCCCGCAGAAATATATAGTCCGTTTTCTATAACTGAGAAAACCAAAACTTTCGGTTTGTTTTCTTTTTTTACAAAATTTTTCTGTGCGTTTTCCAGTTTGGCTTTCATTTCAGAAACCACTTTTTCTGCATTTTTTTCTACTTTAAAAATTTTTCCTAAAGTATAGAAATCCTCATAAACTGTTTCAAGAGTTTCATTATCCCTCACTGCTTTTGCGATAAATGGATAAATTCCCTTCTCGATAAGCTCTTGTGGCGTTCCCGTAGCCTCTGATTTGATTGCGCCGTCCCATCCAGAAACGAAATCTACTCCTGAAAGCAAAAACTCTTCTTTGGAATAAATAGCATGATGCCCTTTAAGTCTTACAGGAATCTTATCATATGCCTCTTTAAACTCTGGTAAAATAGGCCCTTCCTCTGTTGCCACTACTATTTTGTCTCCTAAACCTAAAGCCAAAAACATCTCCGTCATAAAATGCGAAAACAAAACTGCCTTCTCTGGCGTTTTATTCACATTCACGACCAAAGTATCCGCACCGTCATTAAATTCATATGAAAAATACGCCTCCTTTTTTTCTTCTTTTGTTTCTTTTGAAGAAGCCTCTCCTGCGCCTTTGGAGCAAGATAACTGGGCTAATAAAATCATCGATGATAAAACTACCTTCAATACTTTCATTTCAATTCTTGTTAAAAATTCTGGCAAAAGTAACATTTAAAATTTATCATTACAAATAAAATACCATCTTTTTTCAAAAACATGACACTAGTCAGTATTTATCGTTTTTCTTTTTTCTCATCGGTATTTTTTCTACTTTTGCGGTCTTTAATTGTAATAAAATGGGGAAAAATAAATTGGCTCGTTTTGCCGAAAACAAGACACTTCCGAATGTAATCCAACCCACACGAGAGGAGGCTCTGAATGGATTTTATCTAAAAGGAAAATGGAGACAGAATTTCTTTAAAAATGATAAACCCATCGTCCTAGAACTTGGCTGCGGAAAAGGAGAATACTCTGTAAACATGGCAAAAGCATTCCCTGATAAAAACTTCATCGGGATAGATATAAAGGGCGCAAGATTTTGGTTCGGTGCAAAGGAAGCCCATACTTTGGGAATGAAAAATGTGGCTTTTCTGAGAACACAGATAGAGCTGATAGAGCATTTTTTTGGAGGGGAAGAAATTGATGAAATATGGATCACTTTCCCTGACCCACAGATAAAATACCGCAGAACCAAACATAGGCTCACAAATCCTGAGTTTCTAGAACGATACAAAAAAATCTTAAAGAAAAACGCTGTAATCCATCTAAAAACGGATTCTGAATTTCTGCACGGATACACTCTGGGACTACTACAAGGGCTCGGACACGAGATTTTATCTGCTCACCATGACATCTATGGTGCGCCTGAATATGACCCAGAAACACCGCTGCTTAGGGAGGTGAGAACCTACTACGAGGAACTTTTCTCTTCCAAAGGGAAAACCATCACTTACATTAAATTCAGAATTAAATAAAACTGATTATCATATATTTACAAGTTCAAAAATCACTACTCTGGTATGACAACAGAAAAAATCATTTTAGGCATAGACCCTGGAACCACCGTGATGGGATTTGGTATCATTTCTACAAAGGGCAGTAAAATGGAGCTGGTCTCCATCCATGAACTTGTGCTAAAAAAATACCCAAACCACGAAACAAAACTAAAATACATTTTTGAGAAAACTCTGGCGCTCATCGATGAATATCATCCTGA
The DNA here is from genome assembly GCA_963516475.1 of uncultured Flavobacteriaceae bacterium. Classification (GTDB taxonomy): domain Bacteria; phylum Bacteroidota; class Bacteroidia; order Flavobacteriales; family Weeksellaceae; genus JABCPE02. Next base: position 11,081 of record CAUQBR010000019.1, on the reverse strand, counting down.
TGAAGTGGCTCTGGAAGCGCCTTTTTATGGGAAAAATGTGCAGAGTATGCTGAAACTCGGGAGAGCGCAGGGAGTAGCCATGGCAGCCAGCCTATACCGTGATATTCCCATCACAGAATATTCGCCCAAGAAAGTAAAAATGGCAATAACAGGAAATGGAAACGCCAGCAAGGAGCAGGTAGCCGCTATGCTGAAAAACCTGCTTGGACTCAAAGAATTTCCGACCAAATATTTAGATGCGTCCGATGGGCTTGCGGTGGCGGTTTGTCATTATTTTAATTCTAATAAAACGGAAAAAAGTGCTTCATATTCTAGCTGGGATAGTTTTATCAAACAAAATCCTGACAGAATCAAATAAATCTTTCCGCATGAAAAAATTATTTTTGGTTTTCTTTACTCTCGTTATTTGTTTTATGAAATCACAAGACATCGTTTCTATCATTAAAAATAATCCTTCTAAAAGAACCGATTTAAAAATTAAATTTAACGAAGAAAATCCACACCACTACATTCCTATTTCCATCATCAATGGAAAGGAAAAAGGACCTGTATTCACCATCTTGGCAGGAGTCCACGGATACGAATACCCTCCTATAATGGCGGTTCAGGAACTAATGAAAGAAATAGACCCAGCCAAACTAAAAGGAACACTGATAATTTTACCTATAACAAACATTGGAGCTTTTTATGAGCGCGTTCCTTACCTAAACCCTACGGACAAGAAAAACCTAAACACTGCTTTCCCAGGGAAAGAAAATGGCACCATCACGGAACAGCTTGCGAATTATATCACCAAAAACATCATCCCTATTTCAGATGTTTTTCTGGATATTCACGGAGGCGATGCCAATGAGGATTTGGTTCCTTTTGTCTGCTACTATGACAACAAAGATTCTGTCGAAAAAACAAAAACAGCCCTAAAACTCTCCGAGGCATCTGTGCTGCCTTATATCGTGAATTATCCTTATAACATTAGTAAAACAGAACCAGCGCTTTACGCCTTTAAACAAGCAGTTCAGAATGATGTCGTTGCGCTGAGCCTAGAAGCTGGAAAACTCGGAGTAAACGGAACTGATGAAGTAAAAATGCTGAAAGAATCCATCTACAACATGATAGGAATGATGAAAATGTATTCTTCGGCGCCGTATAAAAAACCTGCTTCTCGTAAGACTTTCACAAAACAAACTTATATAAAAGTTCCTGTAAGCGGAATTTTTTACAGCAAACACAAGGCAGGCGACCATGTAAAAAAAGGCGATGATTTAGGCTATATTACAGATGAGTTCGGAAATTTACTTCAAAAAATATCCGCACCAGAAAGCGGAATGATTCTTTACAAAATAGGAACTCCTCCCGTAAATAAAGGAGAAACCATGTTCTGCATCACTTCGTAAAATAAAAAATTCCACTCGATGATAGAGTGGAATTTTTGTTATATCATTTTTGATTTCATTAGAACCAAGCAGCCAACATCGTGGTAATGAAGATGTTATTCTTAACATTTGGATGAGACTGGTCTATCTTTTGGAAAATAGGGTCTTTAGATTGTAAGTTTCTGAACTCCAAACGCCACATCAAGTTTTTATTGATTAAATAATCAAAGTTTACTGATGCTCCCCAGATTTGGAATCTTTGTCCTCCTCCGAATGTCATAATATCTTTAGAATCATCAAAATACTCCACTCTTCCTGCTGTAGAGAATTTAGGCGTAAAATAATATTTCGCTAAGATGTTAGGAGACCACCAGAAATAGTGTTTGTTAGAACCTTCCGCAGACTGCTCTGCACCAACATCAAACACGAACTGGAATTCTAACTTGTCACTCGCCTTGTAGTTAGTGTAGAAATTATTGAAATATCTCATTTTAGTTTCCGTAGCAGGGTCTTTTCCTATATAAGCAGAAGAATTAAAGAACCAATTTTCATTCGGTTGGTATGCTACTCTTGCCCCAAATGCAGGTAGTTTAGTATTGCTGTTTTGTCTTTTGATTATCTGCCATCCGTTATAGACTCCTCCCATGAAAGTCCATTTATTATTATCTGTAATGTAGGTAATCTGTGCCCCTGTCATGAAAAAAGGCTCTTGTGCCACAGCGATAGTTCTTGTCAAAGCAAGATTATCTTTGCTGATTTCCCCTTCTGAACCGATATAAGACGGCATCACCCCAGCATCTATCCAGAGGTTTTTGGTTTTAGAAATTCTAAACCCGATGTTTGCTTCCTGAACCAGTTTCAGCATTCCTTGTTCTGCTGACAAGTTGTCTTCTGGGTAAGTTCCTGCCATCAGGGCTATATTAGCACGCATATTGTCTGTTGCATATTCTGCTTTTAGCCTTGCTATGTTTACATTCACCTCATTGTGTCGGTTAAATGTATAAAAAAACGGCTGTCTGATGTGGTCTGCTCTCTGATTAAAATCATACGAGTAGAAAACCTCCGTATATCCAGAAATAGTGAAATTTGACAATTTGTTAGAAACCTCTTGTTTTGGTTCTTCCATTTGTAGTTGTTCCTCCTTTTCTTCTCCTTCCTGAGAAAATAGATTTTGACTCATCAAAATCATTCCCAAATACACAATTGCTCTTTTCATATAATTATTTGATTTTTACGGATACAAAGGTAATTTTTTTTCAAAGATAACCAAGATTTAGGCGCACTATTTTACATTTTGAATAGCTCAAAATCCTCTATTTTTCATCTTTTATGTACAAAAACTGTTATTTCTCATAAATAAAAACTACCAAAAAATAGGTCAATTATCCTTATATTTGCAAAAAATAAGGAATTATATGTCAAAGAGAAAAATGATTACCGCTGCCCTGCCTTATGCCAATGGACCTGTGCATATCGGGCATTTAGCGGGTGTATATATCCCAGCTGATGTTTATGCAAGATTTCAGAGAAGTACGGGACAGGAAGTTGCCTTTATCTGTGGTTCTGATGAACACGGTATTCCCATCACCATTAGAGCAAAAAAAGAAGGCATCACTCCGCAGGATGTGGTGGACAAATATCATGAAATCATCAAAAAATCTTTTGCTGATTTAGGGATTTCCTTTGATGAATATTCGAGAACTACCTCCAAAAAACACTATGAAGTAAGCCAAGAATTCTTTCTAAACCTTTATAACAAAGGTAAATTCGAGGAAGAAATTTCTGAACAATTTTTTGATGAACAGGCAGGAGAATTCCTTGCCGACAGATATATCGTAGGTACATGCCCAAAATGCAGCAATGAAAATGCCTATGGCGACCAATGCGAAAAATGCGGTTCTACCCTTTCGCCTACGGAACTTATCAACCCAAAATCCATGCTCAGCGGTAACACGCCTGTTTTAAAGGAAACAAAAAACTGGTATCTTCCTCTAAACGAGTATGAAAACTTTCTGAACGAATGGATTATCAAAGGACATCAGGACGACTGGAAACCTAATGTATATGGACAAGTGAAATCTTGGCTCAATGACGGACTAAAACCAAGAGCTATGACTCGTGACCTAAACTGGGGCGTTCCTGTTCCGCTTCCAAATGCTGAGGGCAAGGTGCTTTATGTTTGGTTTGATGCGCCTATCGGTTATATTTCTTTCACACAGGAATGGGCAGAGAAAAACGGCAAAAACTGGAAAGATTTTTGGCAAAATGAAGAAACAGACCTTATTCACTTTATTGGGAAGGACAACATTGTCTTCCACTGCATCATTTTCCCATCGATGATGAAAGCTCACGGAGACTACATCATGCCGAAAAATGTCCCTGCGTTTGAATTCCTTAACCTTGAAAATGATAAAATTTCTACTTCGAGAAACTGGGCTGTATGGGCTCACGAATATGTAGAGGATTTCCCTGACCAGCAGGATGCTCTGCGCTACGCACTGCTTTCTTCGGCGCCAGAGACAAAGGATAATAATTTTACTTGGAAAGATTTTCAGACCAAAAACAACTCGGAATTGGTAGGGATTTTTGGGAATTTTATCAATCGTGTGACGGTTCTTACCCAGAAATATTACAACGGAATCGTTCCTCAGCCTAATGAATTTGAGCAAGTGGACAAAGACCTTTACCACGAAATGCAGCAAATTCCAGAAAAAATCGGTAAAAACCTAGATGAATTCCGCTTCCGTGATGCCCTTACCGAGATGATGAATTTGGCAAGATTAGGAAATAAATACCTTGCAGATGAAGAACCTTGGAAAGTGATAAAGGACAATCCTGAACGCGTGAAAACACAGATGTTCTGCGCATTACAGGTGGCTGGAGCGCTGGCGTATTTGTGTGAGCCGTTCCTGCCTTTTACTTCCCAAAAAATGAAGTCTGGACTAAATCTCGGAAACAAAAACTGGTACGAAGTTCTAAACACGCCGCCTATCCCGACAGGGCATCAAATCAATGAAATGCCGCTACTTTTCTCTAAAATAGAGGATGATGTGATAGAGGCTCAAATCAAAAAGCTGGAAAACACAAAAATAAACAATCAAAAAACCAATCCTAACGCAAACCCTATGAAAGAACAAATTTCATTTGATGACTTTACGAAAATAGACCTTAGAACAGCTACGATTTTAGAAGCTGAAAAAGTAGAAAAAGCCGACAAATTACTAAAACTAAAAGTAGATACCGGCGTAGATGTTCGCACCGTGGTTTCGGGAATTGCAGAAAGTTTCAGCCCTGAGGAAATCATCGGAAAACAAGTGATGATTCTTCTAAACCTCGCTCCAAGAAAAATCCGAGGAATAGAATCTCAAGGAATGCTTCTGCTTACGACCAAACCAGATGGCAAACTATCTTTCGTGACACCTGATGAAAAGGTAGAAAACGGAATAGAAATAGGATAATTTTAGACATAAATATTTTAAAAATTTTATCATAAATCAATTTTTTGGATAGTTATTAACCATATCTTTGTATCAATAAAAATTAGAAAATATGAAAAAGATAGCATCATTATTATTTATGGGTCTAATGGCTGTAAATTCATTTGCCCAAAACGCTTTAAAATCAGACCCTGCGCACAGCAGAATACAGTTTTCAGTAACTCACTTGGGAATCAGCGAAATTACAGGGAATTTTGAGAAAGCTGCCCTAAGCATAAATGTAGATGAAAAGAATTTCGCAAACTCTAAAATCAATTTCGTGGTGGATGTGAATTCTATCAACACGCACATTGAGGCAAGGGACAACCATCTCAGAAACGAAGATTTCTTCGATGTGAAAAAATTCCCAGAAATGGTTTTCCAAAGCACCAGCATCAAGCCCACGAAAATCAATAGCAGTATGAAAATTCTGCTCTACGAAGTAAAAGGAAATCTTACACTTCATGGTGTAACTAAACCTGTTACTGTAAATTTGCTGTACAAAGGAATGGTGGTAAATCCTATGAGTAAGAAAAAAACTTACGGATACCAAGTGGTAGGAGTTATCAAGCGTTCTGATTTTGGTGTTGGTGGAGGATATCCAGAAGCGATGATCAGCGACAAAGTCCAAATAAAAGGAGACTTTGAAATGATAGCAGAATAAAAGTTTAGTTTTTTCATTATAAATTTAAAATTGCGAATTACCCTCAATAATAGAGGGTAATTTTTATTTCAAAACCCTGAAAGAATTACATTTTTTTCGTTTCAAATTATTTATATATTTTTGCGCCCTAATTATTTTATATGGAGAATAAAAATCGTTGGTTCATAGCTATTGCGGCTATTCTTACCCATTTATTTTTGGGAACGGTCTATGCATGGAGTTTCTTTCAAAAGCCTGTCAGCGAGGCCTATGGCTGGACACAGGGAGAAACGGCGTGGGCATTCAGTATTTCTAACCTGATGATGGGAGTGACATCGGCATGGTGCGGCGCGAAACTACATCAGTTCAAACTAAAAAACCTCGCTACTATGGGAGCTGTGCTCTATGGGCTGGGATATATCGTTTCTTATTTTGCTCTAAAATTAGAGATTTTACCTTTACTATACATCGGTTTCGGTTTTATCGGCGGGATAGGTTTAGGAATGGCATATGTAACACCCGTGGTGGCCGTATCGAGCTGGTTTCCAGACAAACAAGGTCTCGCTACTGGGCTGGTGGTCACAGGGTTTGGGCTGGGCGCTTTAATCATGTCTAAAATATTAGCACCGTTTTTCTTGAATTTATTTGAGGAAAATCTGGCCATTACTTTCCTTGCAATTGGCTGTATGCTGCTCATTGTTTTACCGATATTTACTTATCAATTAAGCATAAAAAACACCACTTCCCAAAACACAGCAGAAATCTCATTTTCAGCAATTTATAAAACTATTATCCAGCGTGAATACATTGCATCTTGGTTGTTTTTCATGTTTAGTGTGATTGCTGGGATGATTTTCATCGCGTTCCAGTCGCCTTTATTACAGGATTATCTCAGAGCTGAGGGAATGACAGACGCCACAGAACTGGAACAGCACGGCGCTACGCTGATAGGGATAAGTTCTCTGTGTAATGGTTTTGGAAGATTTATGTGGGGAGGCGTGTCTGATAAAGCGGGAAGAATCCAGACTTTTAGAATGATTTTTTTGATAGAAATTTGCATTTTCATTGTCCTCATTTTTACTCAAAATCCTATCGTATTTTTCTTGGGCGTTTGCTTGGTTTTATTGTGCTACGGCGGAAGCCTTGGGGTAATGCCTTCTCTGGTCAAAGAACAATACAACCCTAATCTGATGGCCTCACTATACGGAATCATGATGGTAGGCTGGGGAATAGGCGGACTGATAGGCCCGCAGATTACGGCTTATATGAAAGATTATTTCCAAGAGCAGGCAGGAGTTTATTCCTACATCATCGGGCTGGTTTTGCTTTGTTTAGGATTTTTACTCACATTGTTCATAAAGAAGAAAACCAAAGATATTTAATAAAAAAGCACTCCAAAATAGGAGTGCTTTTTGTTTAACCTAAAAAATTATCAATCTATGACTTTGATTCCGTTTGCCAAAACTCGTATTTCTGTTTTTGGCTTTGTGATTTTTGCAATTTCTTCTTTTGATTTTCCTGCATCCTCGGCATAATGGCGAAGTTCTTTCACGGAAGTTTCTTGTTTAGTTACTTTCGCATCCAGCAGGATAGTTTTACCAGCGATATTCTGCGGAAGGAAAAAAGCATAATCTTTCATCTTCACGAAAACCTCCACATTCTGAGTGTTTTCTAATGTAACCCAGCATCCTTTTTTAGGACAAACTGCTGTTACTTTTCCCTTGATGGTTACTCTGTCTATCTCGTTTTTCTTCTTTAGAAACAGAAACCTTATTACTTGGTCTATAGACTGCACATTATAAGCAAGGTTTTCAGGAACGCCTGCTCCGTATTCCACTCCTTTCTGAGCTTCAGGAATATTACTCTGAGCGTGAAGGAGACTCATCCCAAAAATTCCCATCAATAAAATTAGTCTTTTCATAAGATTAATCTTTAATTTTATGTTTAAATTTCTCTCTATAAGACCGCCACTCTTGCTGAGTTTTTATTTTTTTAAATTCATTGGTCGCAAAAAGAGCCAAATACGCTTCCATGTCTCTTGGATTAAAATAACCCACAAGCCCTGTCAAAAGCTTTTGGTCTTCGTCAAGGAAAACCGTGGTAGGATATCCCTTTACACCGAAATAAGTTACAAACTGGTGCTGAGGCCCGCCTCCATAAGTAGGTTTTCTTTTTGGGTTAAATTCTGGATTATTGAATTTTTTTCCTTGGAAAGTTACATCTTCATTCCCTTCGGAATTGAATTTCACTGCGTAGTAATTATCATTGATATATTCTGTAATCACAGGATTGGAAAAAGTATTTTTATCCATCATTTTGCACATAGAACACCAGTCTGTGTAGAACTTAATCATTATCTTTTTTGGCGTTTTTTTCTGTGCTTCCAGCGCCTGATCCATACTCATCCAGTTCACCTGCGCCATCATAAACATTGATGAAAACACAGAAAATACAATTACTATTTTTTTCATTCGAATACTAAAATTTACAAGCAACAAATATAAAAACTTTTTTCTTTGAAAAAATAAAAGACCGAAATTTAACGGTCTTTTATACTTTATTTAACAAAATTTCATTTATTTCACTCCATGCATCAGTTTCAGAATTACTCTATTGAGCAATATCAGTAAAACTCCACACACACTCACAAATCCTGCGATGTAGGTAAACACCTCTCCTGCGCCCATAGTTTCTACATAAGAAGCAATATATCCTCCTACGATATTAGCAAAGAATGATGACAACATCCATACCGCCATAAGCACAGAGGCCAATTTAGGAGGCGAAAGTTTAGTCACCACTGAAAGTCCCACTGGTGAAATACAAAGTTCTCCAATAGTATGAAGTAAATAAGTCATTATCAACCACATAAGAGCTGCTTTATTATTCACATCATTTACATCTCCATTAGCGCTTCTTTCTGCTACCGCTCCTATCATAAACAAGAATCCAGCACCAAGAATAATCATCCCTACACCCATTTTCACAGGAGTTGTTAGTCTTCGCCCGATCGGAGAAGCCCAAAACAAAGTAAATAATGGAGCTAAAGTTACTATAAACAGCGGATTCACGGACTGGAACCAAGAAGTAGGAATTTCAAAAGAACCGATACTTCTGTCTATATATTTATCCGTATATAATGATAATGAAGAACCTGCCTGCTCAAATCCAGCCCAGAAGAATACTGCAAAAATCAATAAAATGAAGATTACTGAAATACGCTGTTTCTCTTGTTTTTCATCTAATACTTCTCTTGTTTCTGGATTTACAGATTTTTGAACTTTTGCAACTTCAGTATCTGAAACTGCTCCAACAGGTTTTGTTCCTAAATCACCTAAATACTTAGTCCCTAACAAATTAAATATCACCTGTCCTAACAGCATACCTATCCCAGACACCAAGAATCCATATCTATATCCATAGGAAATAGAACCGTCCTCATTGGTTGTAGCAAACATATTGTCTGTAACAACTCCTATTATTAGTGGTGCAATCATTGCCCCAAGGTTTATCCCCATATAGAAAATCGTAAATGCAGCGTCTCTTCTGCTATCACCATCTTTATACAGACCTCCTACCAAAGTAGAAATATTAGGTTTGAAGAAACCATTTCCTATAATTAGTAATAACAAACCAATATAAAGCCCCGTCGTACTATTCAATCCAAATAGAGTGAACTGCCCCAGCATCATCGTAATACCTCCTATCATTACAGCTAGTCTTTTTCCCAAATATCTATCAGCCAGCCAACCACCAATCAAAGGTGTAAAATACACGAAGCCCGTAAAGTATCCATACAACAGCATTGCATATTTTTCATCCATTTCTAGACCTCCCTCCATTAGCTTTTTAGTAAGGTAAAGAATAAGTATCGCACGCATTCCATAATAACTGAAACGCTCCCACATCTCAGTAAAAAACAAGAGGTAAAGCCCTTTAGGATGTCCCTTCTTCTGTTGAACTACTTCCATAATGATTTATTTATATTTTTTGATTAAAACAGCAAATATAAAACTATTTTTTAGAATTAAACAATATATTTATGCCTGTTCTTTATCAATTAGTGAATTTTTTAGCTTATTTAGTTCACTTTTAACAAATTCAAGTCGTTCTATGATATTCACATTTTCCTCTATTTTATCATTGGTTACCAGCGCAATACGGGCTCCATCCAGTGTGTAGCCTTTTTCCTTGACCAAATGATAAATAATCTTCAAGTTTTTAATGTCCTCCGGCGTGAAATAGCGGGTTCCTTTCTTGTTTTTTTTAGGATTGAGAATGGGAAATTCTTTCTCCCAATAGCGGAGCAGTGATGCATTGACTCCAAAAGCCAACGCCACCTCTCCAATGGAATAATACAGTTTATCTGGAAGATTAATTTTCATAATTTTCTAATTTTTACTAAAAATATTTCAGTTCTATTTTAGGTTTAATTTGTAGTAAAGTATTGTAAATCAGTTTTATAATATCGCTCACATCTTTCTTATCCACCATTTCTACCGTCGTATGCATGTATCTAAGTGGCAAGGAAATAAGAGCCGATGGAATCCCTCCATTAGAATAAGCAAAGGCATCTGTATCTGTTCCCGTAGCCCTGCTGCACGCTGTTCTTTGGAATGGAATATTATTTCTCTCAGCAGTTTCTATTATCAAATCTCTCACTTTGTGATGAACTGCTGGTGCATAGGCGATTACAGGCCCTGCTCCACATTTTTGGTCGCCCTCCTTCTTTTTCTCTATCATTGGAGTGGTAGTATCGTGGGTAACATCCGTAACTATAGCTATATTCGGTTTTATGCGTTCTGCTATCATCTCTGCTCCGCGAAGTCCGATTTCTTCCTGAACAGAATTGGTAATATACAACCCAAACGGCAGTTTTTTCTTGTTTTCTTTCAGCATACGAGCCACCTCGGCAATCATGAAACCTCCCATTCTATTGTCCAATGCTCTACAAACAAAATATCTGTCATTCAGCTCAAAAAACTCATCTGGATAAGTAATCATACAGCCTACATGGATGCCCAGTTCTTCCACTTCCTCCTTAGTAGTCGCACCGCAGTCAATGAAAATATTATCCAATTTCGGTGTCGGTTCATTCTGATTGGCTCTCGTATGAATAGCAGGCCAGCCAAAAACTCCCTTCACTACGCCTTTTTTACCATGAATATTAACCACTTTGGATGGTGCGATGACTTGGTCTGAACCACCATTTCTAATAACATAAATCAGTCCATCATCCGTGATATAGTTCACATACCAAGAGATTTCGTCGGCGTGGGCTTCTATTACTACTTTGAACTCAGCTTTAGGATTGATAATTCCGTATGCCGTTCCGTAATAATCCACCTCCACTTTATCCACAAAAGGACTGATATAGTCACACCAAAGCTGCTGTCCATTTTGTTCAAACCCTGTGGGAGATGCTGTATTTAAATATTTTTCTAAAAATTCTAACGATTCTTTTTTAAATTTAGCCATAAAAGGAATGATTTTTGTATTGTTGAATAAATTAAAAATTGATGTAAAAGTAATGATTTTTTATAAACTACACTATTTATTTCTTATTTGTTTCGGGCTTATTCTAAATGC
>CAUQBR010000018.1:0-20287 GCA_963516475.1 uncultured Flavobacteriaceae bacterium | reverse complement strand
TGTCTCTACCTTTGGGCAGAGCGTTTCATAGATAGCCAAAGCTTCCTTATATTGGCATCTTTTTAGAGATTTGGCTGTGTCCCATTGTTTGATTATTGGGTTCATAAATCAGATTTATTAGTCTGCTAATTTACGGATTTACTTTTTTAAAACCTGAACTCCCCATTTCGGAATGAAATAGACACCCATCAGGCAGGTAACCATTACAGGAGAATAGGAGTGAGTAAAATAACTTATCAAAATGTGCCATACCAAGAAGAAACTCAGTCCCGCAAGATACAAAGTGAGTGCAATTTTTGTGGCTTTTTCGCTCTTTCGAAATAAAAAAGCAATAACCGCTACCAAAGTAAGTTGCCCTATGGAAGCCCACACAAAATATTCAGGGTGGGCATTTACTAAATGGGCATTTTCGGAAATTCTCGGAAGCTGGAGCCAAGAAGGTATTTTATCTACAAAATCAATATACCATTGCCAAAAGGAAATACTCTCTTCTACTTGATGAAGAGCGTGTAGTCCCATTATAGGCAACCACAAATGCAAGTATTTATTGGTTTTCATAGATTTCCTTTTTTAATGCTGTGATGTATTTTTGCTGTGTGCGTTTCAAATTCCAAAAGAGAGGTGCCACAAGCCTTAAAAAGAAGTTTTTGATATGTATTTTCTCTTGAAAACAAACCTTAGTCCCTCCATTATACGATTCAAATTTTCCTTCCCATTCTCCATAGAATAGTTTGTGCTCCATTGTAAAGGCATAATACTCATTTTCTTTCTTTTGAATATTGCTAAAAAGCGTGTGTTCGCCGCCTTTATAATATTCGATAAAACCATTTTCCAATAGCTCTATGTTTTCCACTTCCCCTCGCCACTGAAAGTTCTTATTATCAGTCACAATTTTATATACCAATTCTACAGGAGCATCAATCACATCAGTTATCTTTGAAATGAGAAATCGTTTCATGTTACATCGCATCTATGCTAAAAGTAAGGGATTCCAGCACTTTTAGGATGGCTTCTACGGTATCCATAGAGGTAAGGCATGGGACACCATTTTCTACCGACATACGGCGGATTTGGAAGCCGTCTCGTTCAGATTGTTTCCCTTTGGTAGTGGTATTTACCACATACTGCACTTTTCCTTTGTGGATGAGGTCTATCAGGTTTACATCTTCTTCGCCTATTTTGTAACCTATTTTGGTTTTTACGCCATGTTGTTCGAAGAATTTCGCAGTTCCTTCCGTAGCCCATATTCTGAAACCTATATCACTAAATCTTTTCGCAAGTCCCACAGCTTCGGCTTTGTCTTTGTCAGAAACCGTGAAGAGAATCGCTCCATGGGTAGGAACTTTTCTTCCAGCACCGATAAGTCCTTTATATAGGGCTTTTTCTAGGGTTTGGTCTTTGCCCATCACTTCTCCTGTGGATTTCATTTCAGGGCCGAGGGAAATATCCACTTTGGACAATTTACTAAAACTAAAAACAGGAACTTTCACATAAACACCTTCTTTATTAGGAATAAGCCCGTTTTGATAGCCCAAATCTTTTAGTTTCGCTCCGAGAATGGCTTTTGTAGCTAATTTTGCCATTGGAATGCCAGTGATTTTGGACAAAAATGGAACGGTTCTGGATGAGCGAGGATTGACTTCTATGACAAAAACCTCTCCATCAGAAATCACATATTGAATGTTCATTAAACCAATGATATTCAGTCCTTTGGCAAGTCTCTGTGTATAGTCAGAGAGCGTGTCCATCTGTTTTTGTGTCAGATTTTGAGGAGGATACACCGCGATGGAATCTCCCGAATGCACGCCCGCCCGCTCGATATGTTCCATAATTCCAGGGATTATGGTGGTTTCACCATCAGAAATAGCATCCACTTCCACTTCTTTCCCAGTCAAATATCGGTCTATCAGCACAGGATGTTCAGGGCTTGCCTCCACTGCATTTTCCATGTAATGAGCGAGTTCTTCCTCTGTATAAACGATTTCCATCGCCCTTCCTCCCAAAACATAGCTTGGGCGGACAAGCACAGGATAGCCGATTTCATTGGCAATTCTTATGGCCTCTTCTTTTGAAGTGGAAGTTTTTCCTTTCGGCTGAGGAATGCCTAAATCCTGCAGGGCTTTCTCGAATTTATCTCGGTTTTCGGCTCTGTCCAGATCTTCTAACGAAGTTCCTAAAATCCTTACTCCGTGGGAAGCTAGTTTATCAGCCAAATTGATAGCGGTCTGTCCGCCGAACTGCACCACCACGCCTTTTGGTTTTTCTAGGTCGATGATGTTCATCACATCTTCTTCGGTCAGCGGCTCGAAATATAATTTATCCGAAATGGAGAAATCCGTAGAAACGGTCTCAGGATTATTATTGATGATAATCGCCTCACAGCCCATTTCCTTAATCGCCCATACAGAATGCACCGTTGCGTAGTCAAACTCCACGCCCTGCCCGATACGGATAGGTCCTGAACCCAGCACGATGATTTTTTCCTTGTCGCTGGCAATGGATTCGTTTTCTTCCTCGTAAGTTCCGTAGAAATAAGGCGTTTCGGACTCGAACTCGGCTGCACAGGTATCCACCATTTTATAAACTGGCATGATGCCGTTTTCTTTTCTAAAATTAAAAATTTCCCTCTGTGCGCAGTTCCAAAGATGAGCCAGATTAAGGTCAGAAAAACCTAATTTTTTAGCCTTGATTAAAATATCTTTGTTAAATGGATTATTCTTTATTTCAGCCTCAAAATCAATGAGTTTCTTGATTTTCCAAATGAAGAATTTATCTATTTTGCTCCATTCCACTATTTTCTCCCAATCGTAGCCTCTGCGCAGCGCTTCTCCAATGATGAAAAGCCTCTCGTCATCGCAGATTTTTATTCTTCTTTCTATTTCTTCATCGGTTAGGGCAAGGGCTTGTTTTTCCTTTAATCCTAAATGCTGGATGCCTGTTTCCAATGAACGGATGGCTTTTTGGAGAGATTCTTCAAAGTTTCTTCCAATAGCCATGATTTCGCCTGTGGCTTTCATCTGTGTGGATAATCTTCTGTCCGCCGTTTCGAATTTATCAAATGGAAAACGAGGGAATTTGGTTACCACATAATCCAAAGCAGGTTCGAAACAAGCATAAGTTTTGCCCGTTACAGGATTTATGATTTCATCCAAAGTCAGTCCCACAGCGATTTTAGCCGCGATTTTCGCGATTGGGTAGCCTGTAGCTTTACTCGCCAAAGCCGATGAACGGGACACTCTCGGATTAACTTCGATTACATAATAATTAAACGAATGTGGATCCAGAGCCAGCTGTACATTACATCCGCCTTCAATTCCCAAAGCACGGATGATTTTCAGCGAAGTGTTTCGCAACATCTGATATTCCCTGTCAGAGAGGGTCTGCGAAGGCGCTACGACTATGGAATCGCCAGTGTGTACGCCCACAGGGTCTATATTTTCCATGTTGCAGACTACTATTGCGTTGTCGTTAGAATCTCGCATTACTTCGTATTCTATTTCTTTGAATCCTGCGATAGATTTTTCTATAAGGCACTGATTTACAGGGCTATGTTTTAGTCCAAGTTCTACGATTTCGGTGAGTTCCTGCTCGTTAGAAGCGATACCGCCGCCTGTTCCTCCAAGGGTAAAGGCAGGGCGGACAATTACAGGATAGCCGATTCTGTCAGCGAAATTCAGAGCGCTTTCTAATGTATTCACAATGTCCGATTCTGGGACAGGTTCGCCCAGTTCGTTCATCAGTTCTCGGAATAAATCTCGGTCTTCGGCACGATTGATAGCAGAAAGTTTAGTTCCCAAAACCTCTACTTTACACTCATCTAAAATCCCTGATTTTTTTAGTTCTATCGCCATATTCAGCCCTGTCTGTCCTCCCAAAGTAGGCAAAAGAGCATCTGGGCGTTCCTTTCGGATAATCTGGCTCACGAATTCCAAGGAAATAGGTTCTATATAGACCTTATCGGCGATTTCTGCATCGGTCATGATGGTGGCAGGATTTGAGTTGATGAGAATGACTCTGTATCCTTCCTCTTTTAGGGATAGACAGGCCTGTGTTCCTGCGTAGTCAAATTCCGCTGCCTGCCCTATGATGATAGGGCCGGAGCCTATGACCAATATAGTTTTGATGTCTGTTCGTTTCATATTTGTTATTAGTTAAAAATTAGCGTATTCTTCTTTTTAAATTTTTAGATTCTCCTTCGCATTCGGCGTGAAAGAGTGTTGTTTTTAAAGGTTTGAAATCTTGTAGAGGAGAGCGTTTAAGAGGGATTTTTTTGTATTTACCATTCTTCTTCTCATCGAGTTGGCGCTCGTTTTGTGAGTAAGAGAATTCTTTTGGGAATAGTATTTCATCGATGAGCTCTATTCTAAAGTTTTCATTTAAATAGAAATTTCGTGTGGGGGCTTGTTCTAGAAATTCAAGGTCATCTTTGGAGAATGTCTCTTGTTTTCTTAATACCTCTCCTTCAATATTTTCAATACCTTTTGCTCCAATTGGAAATCGGAAAATCCCAGAGTTTTTATCATCTGCCGGCATATAGTCTATTATAAAATCATTATAACCATCCGTTTGAAATGAAAACAGGTCAGTGTATTTTACCTTGCTTTGTTCAGAGCGTCTTAATTCGTGAGTATTTAAGTCAGCCAAGATGAATTCTTTCGGAAGCTTTTTGCCTTTATAAATATCAACACCGCTAAAACAATTGGGAGAAGGATTGAAAAACGCTTGCATCTTGTCTAAAGAACCGCCAATATAAACACTATCTGAAATATCCTCTTTGTCGGTAGTACAGTATTTAATTTGATAGCCTGTTTTTATGCTGGGATTTTTTCGTCCAAAAACAGAAAATGGAAGTTCTGGGCGATAAGGGGTAAGCTCTACAAATTTATTATATTTTTTTTCATTATAGGTGAATATTTCACCTTCCATAAGCTCCCAAGTACCAGTAATGAAAGTCCCAAAGCCTATGATTAAAAAAGTTTTATCTTCTTTGAGACAAAAATTAGCTCCATTATCATGCCTATAACATCCTATAAAATCTGGTATCTTTTTCTGTGAAAATGCTTTACCGAATAGTAAAATTAATATTAATAATATATTTTTCATGGTATTTTAGATTTTTATTCCCCTGAATAGATTTTTCTTTTGCTGTTTTTATATCCATCTTTACATTCTGCATGGAATAGGCTGGTTTTCAAAGGCTTGAATTTCTTAAAAGGTAAAATTTTAAGTGGAATTTTTTTGTATTTATTCTTCATCATTTTTTCTGCATCTTCATCGTAAAGTTCGTAATAATCTTTACTATCATTTTTGTTTTTATAGTATTTTTTGCATTCTATTTCTATGATTTCAAACTCTGTATCTGGAATTATATCTCCATTTTTTGTTTTCAGCCGATAATTATCATTTAAATAAGGGTTTTTAGTGGAGATTTCATTAAAAAATTTAATGTCTTCTTCTACAAAATCTTCTTCTTTGGATTTTTCTATTGGGTTGCCATCTTCATCTTCAATCCCATTTGCTCCAAGTAGGAAATGATAAACCATTGAATTATTCTGGTCAGCTGGTGTGTGTGCTATCAGAAAATCATTGTATTCTTCTGTAAGGAAAGAAAATAGATTGGTATATTTTCCCTTTTCTAAATAGACATTTTCGTTTAAATCGGCTAAAATAAACTCTTTGGGTAAATCATTGTTTTTATAAATATATTCGGATTTGAAACAATTGGGTGAAGGATTGAAAAACGCCTGCATTTTGTCCAAAGAACCCCCAATATAAACTTCATCCGAAATCATCCACTCCGCACCATATTCGATTTGATAGCCTATTTTTATTTCTGAATTTTTTCTTCCAAAAATAGAAAATGGAAACTCTGGACGATAGGGTGTAAGTACCACAAATTTTTGTGATTTTTTCCCTTTATCAGTGTGAATTTTAATTTCTTTAACATCCCAAGTCCCTGTGATGAGGGTGGCATAAGCTACAATTAAAAAAGTTTTGTCTTCCTTAATGTAGAAAATACCACCTCTTTCTCTATAAAATCCTACAAAATCTGGTTTTTTTGTCTGTGCAAAAGTTTTACTAAACAATAAAATACATAATGCTAAAAATAATTTTTTCATATAATTTTAGTTTTTTGATTATTTAAAAATAAAATATAAGTAAAAAGTAGTTTGTATAATTTATATTAGCACTCTTTTTTAAAATCTTCCATCATTTGGATGAAGTCATCAAAAAGATAATTGGCATCTTCTGGGCCTGGGCTTGCCTCTGGGTGGTATTGGACAGAGAAACAAGGGTATTTCTTGTGGCGGACTCCTTCATTCGTGCGGTCATTCAGCGCGATGTGGGTTTCCTCTAAATCAGTGTCTTTCAGACTGTTTTGGTCAATAGCATAGCCGTGGTTTTGGGAAGTGATAGAAACTTTATTGGTTCTTAAATCCAAAACAGGATGATTGCCACCTCTGTGCCCGAATTTTAGTTTAAAAGTCTTCGCACCGCACGCCAGCCCTATTACCTGATGTCCCATACAAATCCCAAAAATAGGAACTTTGCCAAGGAGTTTTCTCACGGTTTCGTGTGCATGAGGGATGTCCTGCGGATCGCCAGGGCCGTTGGAGAGCATCACGCCGTCAGGAGCCATTAGCAGGATTTCTTCGGCTGAGGTATCGTGAGAAACCACCGTGATATCGCAGTTTCTTTGGGATAATTCACGGATGATGCCGAGTTTTGCACCAAAATCCATCAGCACCACTTTAAAGCCTCTGCCAGGGTTGGCGTAGGGAGTTTTGGTAGAAACCTGTTTGATTTGATTATTAGGTAAAATGGTGGCTTTCAGTTCATTGATGATGTTTTGTTCATCTGCATTAGCACTGACAATTTTACCTTTCGTTACACCTTTGTTTCGGAGAATTCGGGTTAGTTTTCGGGTATCAATCCCTGAAATTCCTGAAAGATTTTTTTTCTTAAAGAGTTCATCCAGAGTGAGTTGAGAACGAAAGTTAGAAGGCATATCGCAAAGTTCTTTGATAATCAGCCCTTTGATGGCTGGTTCTATGCTTTCGTAATCATCACGATTGATTCCATAATTCCCGATGAGCGGGTAGGTCATGCAGACGATTTGCCCACAAAAGGAAGGGTCAGAGATAAGTTCTTGATAGCCAGTCATTCCTGTGCTAAAAACCACTTCGCCGCTGGTCTCTGTATCCGCTCCAAAGCCTTCTCCGTAGAAAACTTCTCCTGATTCTAATATGAGTTTTTTGTTCATTTTTATTAGTTGGTGTTTGGTTAATAAACTTTTTCTCCGTTTACAAAGGTTGTTACTGGCCAGCCTGTGCATTCCCAGCCGTCAAAAGGCGTGTTTCTTCCTTTGGAAACGAAGGTGTTTTTGTCTACTTTTTGAGTTTTTTCAAGGTCAATGAAAGTCAGGTCGGCATGGTATCCCACTTCCATTTTTCCTACTTTATCAAGGTTAAAAACTTCGGCTGGCTTTATGGTCATCCAGTCGATGAGCTGTTTCAGAGACCATTTTCCAGTTTTTACAAATCTGGTGTGCAGGACAGGAAAAGCGGTCTCAAATCCCACAATTCCAAAAGGCGAATCATACATTCCTCGGCTTTTTTCGTCCTCGGTGTGTGGAGCGTGGTCGGTCGCAATGCAGTCGATGATACCCTCTTCCAGCCCTTTGATTAGAGCCAATTGGTCTTCTTTGGCACGGAGAGGAGGGTTCATTTTGTAATTGGTATCTCCATTAGGAATATCATCTTCGGTTAAAACCAAATGATGCGGCGAAACTTCGGCAGTTACACGGATTCCGGCCTTTTTCCCATCGGCGATGACTCTCACAGATTCTTTTGTGGAAACATGGCAGACATGATAATGCGCACCAGCAGCTTCGGCTAATAAAATATCACGAGCGATATGCACTGATTCACAAACACTTGGGATGCCCTTTAATCCTAATTCTTTTGCTTTTTTTCCATCATGAATACAGCCTCCTAAAATAAGCGAATTGTCTTCGCAGTGGGCTACGATAGGCAGATTTACTTTGGTGGATTCCTGCATGGCTTCATACATTACGCCAGCTTCCTGAATTCCTACACCGTCATCAGTAAATCCTACGGCTCCTTTTTCTTTTAAAACCTGAAAATCAGTCAGTTTTGCGCCTTTGGAATCTTCCGTAATAGCTCCATAAGGTCTTATTTTTATGACAGCGGATTTTTGGATTCGTTTTAATAAATCATCGAAACGCTCGGCTCTGTCAGGAACGGGATTGGTGTTTGGCATCGGGCAAATAGTGGTATATCCGCCTTTTGCGGCTGCCATGGAGCCTGTAGCGATGGTCTCTTTGTGTTCCCCGTCAGGCTCACGGAGATGGACATGCACATCGATAAACCCAGGGCTGATGAATTTCCCTTCGGCGTCTATGATTTCGGCGTTTGGATTCTCTATGTTTTCAGAAATTTTGGTGATAAGACCATTTTCTATCTGAATGTCTTTTTGGACTAAATTCCCTTGTTGGTCAAGGATTTTTCCGTTTTTAATGATTTTCATATTATTTATTTTATTTCTTTGAATGTAAAGCCTTTTTGTTCCAAGATGTTTTTTAAAATAGCCATTCGCGCGAAAACTCCGTTTTCCATTTGTTTGAAAATTCGGGAGCGGGAGCATTCCACCAAGTCGGAGTCTATTTCCACATTTCTGTTTACTGGTGCGGGATGCATGATGATAGAGCTGGGCTTCATTTTCTTTTCTCGCTCTTTGGTAAGCCCATATTTTCTGAGGTATTCTTCTGGAGAATATTTTATTTTTTGGTGATGTCTTTCGTGCTGTATTCTTAGAAGCATGAGGACATCGATTTCTGGAATTAGTTCATCAATTTCTAGGTAAGTTCCGTTCATTAGGCTGCCTTCGTCAAACCATTCTCTAGGACCAGAAAAATAGACTTTTGAGCCTAATTTTCTCAAAATATCACAAGCAGAATTGGCAACGCGGCTGTGTTTCACATCTCCTGCAATGACGATTTTTAGGTCTTTGAAAGAACCAAATTCTTGTTTTATGGTCATCAGATCCAGCATGGTCTGGCTCGGGTGGTTTCCTGTGCCGTCTCCAGCGTTGATAATAGGGATTTTGATGTTTTTTAGTTCATCGTAATATTGGTTTTGTCCGTGGCGAATTACCAAGAGATTTAGCCCAATACTTTCTAATGTTTTCGCAGTGTCGTAGAGGCTTTCGCCTTTGTTTACAGAGCTTTGTGAAGTGTCAAAAGGAATAACTGAAAGCCCAAGTTTTCTTTCTGCCATTTCGAAGCTTATTTTGGTGCGGGTGCTGTCTTCGAAGAAAAGATTGGAAACGAAAATTTCATCCTGAGCTGTGTATTTTTTACCATTTGCCATTTCCAAAGCTTGGTCTAAAATATGCTCGATTTTCTTTGGGCTAAAATGAGATATTGCCAGCATAGTTCATTAGTTTTAAACATAAAAAAAACGAAGCCAACCGAGCCTCGTTTTAATAAATAAAATATCTTTTTGAGCAGAAATCTGCTCTCAACAAACTTTCTAAAAATTCTTGCTTTTTCATTCTTACAAAGATATAAAAAAAATAGAACCAAAAGCGAAATAAAAAATATATTTTGCTTTTTTTGGAAAAAATAATATCTTTAAAATCAAAAAAGAAATGAAAAAGCTGGTGTTTATTATTTTTATTTCAATAAACCTATTTGCTCAAGATAAAAAGGTGTATTTAAAGGAAAATAGGTTTGATATGCTGGCTTTAGACTTTCGTTTTTCTGAGACAAATTTTGAAGTTATAGGATTTGGTGCATATCACGGAAGTGCGAAAACATATGAAGTTGAAAAATTGATTATCAATGATTTAAAGCGACAAGGTGTTTTGGATTATTATTTTTCAGAAACAAATTTTAGCCAAGCTTTTTATTTTCAAAAATATTTAGAAAATGGCGATGAAAAGTTATTGAAAGATTTAGTTTTGGCTTTCCAAAGTATTGTAAATCAGGAAGGAACTATAGAAACCTTTAATCATTGGAAAAATTTACGAGAACTAAATAAAAAATATCCACAAAATCCAGTTCAAATTCTTGGTTGTGATGTAATAAATGAATATAAATTCCCAATAAAACATATTTTATACCTTACAGAAAATATCCAAAATTGGGAAGAAAGAAGTTATTTAGAAAAAATTTTTCTTGATGAAAATACTGATTTTGGTATTGATAATGAAGGTTTGGAAAAACAATTAAAATCGTTTATTGAAAGTTATCGGAGAAATAAAGGGATTTTTGAAGATAAAATTAAAAATATAGATGACTTTCATTTTATTCTCAAAAATATTGAGTATAATTTTAATGATAAAAGAGATAGAGAGCAGATAATTTTTGATAATTATATTTATTTGAAAGAAAAATATCAGTTAGGGAGCAAAAAACAATTTTTTAAATATGGATTTTTTCATATTCAAAAGGCAAGAGAAGGAGATAACCCATCTTTTTTTACAAGATTGATTGAACAGAATATTTATGAAAAAAATAAGGTGCTCAGTGTAATGGGATATCTCACAAAAAGTAAAGTTCTTTGGAATAAAATTTATGATAAACAGGGTAATTATAAGACTTATACAATAGAAAAGGGATATGGAATTGGTGATTATTGGAAAGAGTATTTTAAAGGAATTGGAAAACTAAAGAAAATGAAACTTTCTGATATTACGCTTTTTAAGCTTAATACTGAAAATTCTCCATATCACAAAGGCACAGATTTGATGGAAGTTAAACAACTTTTTAAAAAGAGTAATAAAACTGAACTTAAAGGAAAAAATACAACGGATTTTATTGACTTTGCCGTGTTAATCAGTTATTCAGAAAATCAAATTCCGATAGAAGAAATATTCAAAAAATAGATGATATTCGGTCTTATTTAATTAAATTTTCTTAAATTGCCGCCTTAAAAATGTGTATTATAGAATTTAACTTTATTTAATAATTCTCCTAAATGAGTAAGTATCTGATAGACAGTCTTCCAGACTATTTTAAGCAATATGAAAAATCAGTAAGCGACCCTGAAAAATTTTGGGAACAGATAGCAGATAAAAATTTTATCTGGAACAAAAAATGGGATAGCGTGCTGGAATATGATGTGCATAATGCTAAAATAGAATGGTTTAAGAATGCAAAACTCAATATTGCAGAGAACTGTATAGACCGTCATTTAGCGGAAAATCCTGATAAAACAGCAATCATCTGGGAACCTAACAGCCCTGATGAAGCAGCAATTAAGCTATCTTACAAAGAACTTCATGAAAGAGTAGGGAAGATGGCGGCTGTTCTTCGTAGCCAAGGAGTGAAAAAGGGCGACAGAGTTTGCATTTACCTTCCAATGGTCATAGAACTACCGATAGCCATGCTGGCTTGTGCGAGGGTTGGCGCTGTTCATGTGGTGGTTTTTGCTGGGTTTTCTTCAGCAGCGCTTGCTTCTAGAATCAATGACTGTGAATGTAAACTGGTTATCTGTTCTGATGGAAGCTACAGAGGGAGTAAAAAAATAGAGCTGAAAGGTATCGTAGATGAAGCATTAGAAAACTGCCCAAGTGTAGAAAAAGTGCTGACTGTAAAACGAACAGGATGCCAAGTTACCATGAAAGAAGGAAGAGATTTTTGGCTTCAAGAGCTTTTGGATAAAGCAGAGGTAGATAATACTTTTGAAATCATGGATGCAGAAGATCCTTTGTTTATCCTTTATACATCGGGTTCTACAGGAAAACCAAAAGGAATGCTTCACACTTGTGGCGGCTATATGGTCTACACTGGTTATACTTTTAAAAATGTATTTAATTATAGAGAAAATGATGTGTTCTGGTGTACTGCCGATATAGGCTGGATTACAGGACATTCTTATGCAGTGTATGGAGCGCTGGTAAATGGCGCTACGACTGTGATTTTTGAAGGGATTCCTACTTATCCAAATCCTGACAGATTCTGGCAGACTATTGCGAAACATAAGATTACTCATTTCTACACGGCGCCTACTGCTATTCGTTCTTTAGAAAAGGAAAGTGCAGAATGGGTGGAAAAACATGATTTGAGTTCGCTCAGAGTAATCGGAACAGTGGGAGAGCCTATTAACGATGAGGCTTGGCGCTGGTATAATGACAATGTAGGTAAAAAAAGATGTCCGATAGTGGACACTTGGTGGCAGACCGAAACAGGGGGAATTCTGATTTCTCCACTGGCATTCATCACTCCTACAAAGCCTATGTATGCTACACTTCCGCTGCCAGGTGTTCAGCCAGTGCTGATGGATGAGCAGAAAAACGAAATTTCTGGTAATCAGGTGGAAGGAAATCTTTGCATCAAATTACCTTGGCCGTCTATCGCAAGGACAATATGGGGTGACCACGAAAGATATCGCGAAACTTATTTCTCGGCTTTCCCAGGGAAGTTTTTCACAGGAGATGCAGCTCTGAGAGATGAGGTAGGATATTACAGAATTACAGGGCGAGTGGATGATGTCATCATCGTATCAGGGCATAATCTGGGTACTGCGCCGATAGAAGATGCAGTGAATGAGCACCAGTCCGTAGCAGAAAGCGCAATAGTAGGCTATCCGCACGAGATAAAAGGAAATGCTCTTTATGGATATGTGATTTTAAAGGATGTCAGCGAAGATAGAAACAGGGATAGAGTCCGCAGGGAGATTAATCAGCTGATTTCTGACCAAGTGGGGCCTATCGCGAAGCTGGATAAAATTCAGTTTGTTTCTGCACTACCGAAAACCCGCTCGGGTAAGATTGTAAGGCGTATCTTAAGAAAAATAGCCGAAGGAAAAGATGATAATTTTGGGGATACTTCTACACTTATCAATCCTGAAATTATAGATGAGATTATAAAAGAAAGAATATAAAACAACAAAGAGTCATGCCAAAAGGCAGGGCTCTTTTATTTTTGTGTAAATTTGTGAAGATAAAATAGAAAGAGAATGAAAATTGTTTTATGGTTACTATCAGCAGCAGTAGTTATTATAATATTTCTGAATTTATGGGGTGGTTTGACTTATGGTTATGGTTTAGGAGATACTTATTATATTGGTAGATTTTTGATATTGGTGCTTGTAATAGGGGGAGGGCATATCGTGATAAAAAAGGATTTCATCACAATTATTTTACTCTTTTTATTACTCGTTTATAATCTTTTACTTATGACCATATATAGAGGCTCTGAGTATCCTTGGAATGGGGAGGTGTTTTTGAGTTATAGTGATCTAGAGTCTGAAAATAGAATAGAAAAAATAATACTATCTCCAAAAGGGGATAGTATTTATATTAGAGCAAGGTTTTGGGGAGTTACAGGCGACCATGAAGAAATAATTTTTTCTGAAGAACTTATAATTTTACCTCCAAATAAGGATAAACATTATATTTTCTATACAGATAAGGTGTTTTATAAATTTGAAAATAATGATGAACTTGTTATTCATGCACCAAAAAGCGGTAAAAGTATTCCTAAAATACCATTTAAAAATATAAAAGTTGTTTTGAAAGACTTAAAAACAGGTGATGATATAAGGAATATCGGCGAAAATTATAAAAAATATAAATTAGAAAAGATAGGAGTGAGAATGTAATATTTATATATTTAATGAAATGACAAGTTTCTTATTTTTAAGCTTCAAAATTGCAGTTCTGAAACTCATAAGTTATTTATAAAAATAGCTTTCAATCTCATAAAACCGACTTTATTAGCTTTTTCAATACTTTTTTTATTACTTTTGCCAATGTGGTTTTTATCCCAGACAATATGAAAAAGGAATTTCCCGTTTTGACTACTGAAAGGCTCATTCTCAGCCGTCCTGTGGAGGGCGATATGCAGCACATTATTCATTATCTTGATTCTGATAAGATTTATTCAGAAAACACCGCAAACATACCCTATCCCTACAAAGAAGCGGATGCCGAGTTTTTAATCCACGAGGTGGTGGATAAAGGTTTTGAGAATGAAACGGACTTTGTTTTTGCTATCCGAAATAAAGAAAACGGCTTGATAATGGGGCTTATAGGGATTCATCACTGGGATAAAGCCAATCAAAAGGCGGAAATCGGTTATTGGCTGGGGAAAGAATTTTGGAACAAAGGCTATGTGACGGAAGCCATGACGGAGGTGCTGGCTTTTGGCTTTAAAGCTCTAAATCTAAATAAAATGTTTGCGGTTTTCTTTCCTCACAATCCTGCTTCAGGGCGGGTGATGGAGAAATGCGGAATGAAGCAGGAGGCTGTCCTCAAACAGGAAATTTATAAAAACGGAAAATTCTTGGATTTCGTTCGGTATTCCATTTTAAAGGAAGATTTTAAAAAGTAAAATATAATTTGAAATAAAAAAAAGTATGCTTTCGCCATTATTACTTTTGTATATTGTTATTGGATATTTTGGGCTTTTGATGCTGATATCTTGGCTTACCAGCAGAGGGAGTAACAATGATAGTTTCTTCATAGGAAACCGCTCTGGAAACTGGAAATTGGTGGCTTTTGGGATGATAGGTTCTACGCTTTCTGGGGTTACTTTTGTGAGTGTGCCAGGAACGGTAGGAACGGATGGTTTCCAGTATCTGCAGATTACTTTCGGCTATATTATTGGCTATATCGTGGTGGCGTACATTCTGCTGCCGATTTATTACGAAATGCACCTTACTTCTATTTATACTTATCTCCAAGAGCGTATGGGCGAAAGTACCTATAAATCAGGGGCGATTATCTTCATCGTTTCTAAACTGGTGGGCGCTACGGCGAGGGTTTATTTAGCGGTAAATATATTGCAGGTGATGATTTTGGACAGTCTGGGCGTTCCGTTTTGGCTTACGACTTTGCTCACTCTTTTGATGATTATCCTTTACACCTACAAAGGCGGTGTGAAAACCATCATTTGGACAGATACTATCCAGACCACAGCAATGCTTTTGGGATTGGTGGCAACGGTGATTTATATCCTTCATCATATGAATATCAGTTTCTCTGAAAGTCTTTCGATGATGAGCGAAAGGGGCTACCTTCGTGTTTTTGATACGAATGTGATGAATGGCAGTTTCTTCGTGAAGCAGATTTTGGCGGGGGCGTTCATTACCATTGCGATGACGGGGATAGACCAAGATATGATGCAGAAAAACATCTCTGTTTCTAACCTGAAAGACAGCCAAAAAAATATGCTGGTGCTTACTTTTATCTTGTTGGGGATGATTACTCTGTTCCTTTATATGGGCGGAATGCTTCATTTGTTCGCAGAGCAGAAAAACATCACCGCAGTGAAGGATAGGCTGTTTCCTACAGCAGCTTTAGAATATATGTCTCCACTGATAGGGGTGACTTTCATTATTGGGCTTATTTCAGCCTTTTGTTCTAGTGCTGATGGAGCGATGACGGCGCTTACTTCCTCTATTTGTATCGATATTTTCGGGATTAAAGATAAGGACTGGGCTCACACCAAAAAAGAAACTTTCAGAAAGAAAGTACATATTTTGGTAACGATTTCTTTCCTCATTATGGTGATGGTTTTCAAGTGGATAGATGATGCCTCTATGATTGGACTTATTCTGAAATTGGCAGGCTTCACTTACGGGCCGCTGCTTGGTTTGTTTGCTTTTGGTATTTTTACTAAATATAAGGTGAAAGACCATTTGGTGCCGTATATCTGCATCATCGCACCTACGCTTTCTTTCTTGATAGACAAATATCAATCGAATATTTTTGGTGAATTTAAAATTGGTCTAGAGCTTTTGATTATCAATGGGTTGTTTACCTTCATCGGGCTGTGGCTCATCCGAAAGAAATAAAAAAATAAAAGTTCTACTTTTTGGGTAGAACTTTTTTATTTTGAATGAAATTTTATAAAAAACTATTTATGCTTTGCCATAAATTCTTCTGCTTTTTCCACCATTTCTACACTTCCACAGAAAAAAGGAACTCTCTGGTGTAGTGAAGTAGGTTCTATTTCTAGGATTCTTTGGAAACCGTTTGTAGCCTTTGCTCCAGCTTGTTCAGCCAAGAAAGCCATAGGATTGCACTCGTAAAGCAGTCTAAGTTTTCCATTTGGTGCATGGGCGTAGGAAGGGTAGATGTAGATACCGCCTTTTATCATATTTCTGTGAAAATCAGCTACTAACGAGCCTATGTATCTAGATGTATAAGGTCTGTTTCCTTCTTCTTCCTGGCAATATTTGATGTACTCTTTTACTCCTTGTGGGAATTTAGCGTAGTTTCCTTCATTGATAGAGTAGATTTTACCTGTTTTAGGGTAAGTCATATTAGGATGAGATAGGAAATAAGTCCCTACTGATGGGTCTAGTGTAAAACCATTTACTCCGTTTCCTGTCGTATAAACCAGCATAGTGGATGAACCATAGATTACATATCCTGCCGCTACCTGATTTACACCTTTTTGTAAGAAATCTTCTATTTTTACAGGAGATCCTGCTGGAGTTACTCTTCTGTATATAGAGAAAATAGTTCCCACAGATACATTGACATCTACATTAGATGAGCCGTCTAGAGGGTCTATCAGTACCACATAGTTGTTCATGTGGGCGTTGTTCTCGTTTCCTTTTATCTCTATGAAATCTTCATTTTCTTCTGATGCGATACCACACACGATTTCTCTGTGAGAAAGGGCATCTATAAAAATATCATTGGCAAAAACATCCAGCTTCATCTGTTCCTCGCCTTGTACATTTTCGTTGCCAGCTTTACCAAGAATATCCGCAATTCCAGCCTTGTTTACTTCTCTGTTTACGATTTTAGAGGCTATTTTTATGGAGCTTAATAATCTGGAAAGTTCTCCACTTGAAAACTTGAAATCATCCTGTTTATCAATGATAAATTCTCCTAAAGATTGTAAAGTCTGGTCTGTCATAACTTGTTTAATTTAAAAGATTTACAAAAATCGTAAATTTATACCGAAAAATATGCTTTTTTATATCAATCTTATTTAATACTTTTGTAAGTTTGAGTGGAAGACTATAAATGAATTAAAAAAATCTCGATGAAGATATTCAAATTTGGAGGAGCTTCTGTGAAAGATGCTGATAGTGTGAAAAATGTGCTCAGAGTGCTTAGTATACAAGGCTTTGAGAGGTGTCTGATAGTCGTTTCGGCTATGGGAAAGACTACTAATGCACTGGAAAGAGTGGTGGAATTTTATTTTAATAAAAGTGACTATCAGCAGGAAATAGCTAAAATAAAGGAAGAACACATCCAAATTGCAAAAGGACTTTTTGATGAAAATCACCATGTTTTCAGCGAAATCAAATTGTTTTTTGATGATATAGAATCTTTCCTTAGAAGGAATAAATCTCCTAATTATAATTTTGTTTATGACCAAGTTGTAACCTGTGGAGAGATGATTTCATCAAAAATATTGAGTGTGTATCTTTCTGATAATGAGATGGGTAACCAGTGGCTGGATGCTCGGGATTTTATAAAAACCGATACCAACTACCGCGAAGGGCTTGTTAATTGGGAAGAAACAGAGAAAAATATTTCCCAATTGGATAAGACTAAAACCTATGTGACTCAGGGGTTTATAGGTTCGGATGAAAATAATTTCACGGTTTCTCTGGGGCGTGAAGGGTCTGACTATTCAGCGGCGATTTTTGCCTATTGTTTGGATGCCAAGGATATGACAATCTGGAAAGATGTCCCTGGTGTGATGACTGGCGACCCAAGGAAGTTTGAAAATGTGGAGCTTCTTTCTAATATTTCCTACGAGGAAGCCATAGAAATGGCGTATTATGGGGCATCGGTGATTCACCCAAAAACTCTGCAGCCGTTGAAGCAGAAAAGTATTCCGTTTTTTGTGAAGTCGTTCATCAACCCAGAAAAAGCGGGAACGAAAATAGGAATATCAACTGAAAATCAGCTTTTGGAAAGTTATATTCTAAAAGAAAAGCAGGTTCTTATGCGTATTTCAACGCGAGATTTTTCGTTCATAGCAGAAGATCATATTAGTTTTATTTTCAAGGAATTAGCAAAAAGAAATATCAAGGTTTCTCTGATGCAGAATTCGGCGATATCTCTGGCACTTTGTTTGGAGGATAAATTTAATAATGTAGATGAATTAGAGGCTGAACTGGAGCAGGATTTTAATACTGAGATAGTTAAAAATGTGTCTCTTTTCACGATAAGAAATGCGAGGTTAGAAAATTTGGATAAGCTGTACGAAGGTAAAAATGTTCTCTTGGAGCAGATTACTAAAACTACAGTACAAATGATAATAAATGGATAAAAGATATGAGTCTTATTTCTAAGAAAGATTTGATGACAGCCTCTGGACTAGATAAATTCGGGATTTTCGCAAGTCCTGCGGTTTCGGCTGTTATGAAATTTGCAAAAATAAATAAAGTGAATGCTCTTTATGATAAAGTTAAAAATTACGAAGGGCAGGATTTTTTCAATAAACTGTTAGAAGAACTGAATGTCAAATACTTAGCTTTTCAAGAAGATTTGGCTAAAATTCCAAAAACAGGACCTTTTATATTGGTGGCAAATCACCCGTTGGGGGCATTGGATGGCGTGATAATGTGTAAAATTTTATCAGAAATCCGCCCTGATTTTAAGGTAATGGGAAATTTTCTTTTAACCAAGATAGAACCGATGGCTCCGTATGTGATTTCTGTAAATCCATTTGAGGGAAGAAAAGAAGCATACAGCAGTATGTCTGGGATGAGAGAGGCGCTGCGACATCTGAGTGAGGGACATTGTCTTGGGATTTTTCCTGCGGGAGAGGTTTCTAATAAGAATAATGAGTTTCATGAAATTTTGGATAAAGAATGGGAAAATCCAGCTTTGAAATTGATAAAAAAAGCGAATGTTCCTGTGGTTCCGATGTATTTTCATGCGAAGAACAGCAAGTTTTTTTATTCCGCTTCTAAAATTCATCCAGATTTGCAGACACTTTTGCTTCCTTCCGAAATGGTGAATAAAAGGGAAAAACCTATAAAAATAAGAATAGGAAGACCTGTAAGTCCTAAAGTATTATCAGATTATGAAACTACAAAGGAGCTTGAAAACTTTTTGAGAAGGAAAGTCTACATGATGAAGTCTTATTTTGAAGACCGAAAATCTGTAGCAGAATTCTTGAAAGTGAAAAACCTAAATGTCACTCCTAAAAAAGAAGAAGTAGTGGAAAACATCATCGACGAAACACCTTTGGAGGATATTTTACAAGATATAGAAAACCTCAAGAAAAAGGAAGGGAAAGTATTGTTTTCGAATAACAATTATGATGTGTTTTTCACAACATTTGATGAAATTCCTTCCATGATGCGCGAAATTGGTCGTCAGAGAGAATTGACCTTTAGAGCTGTAGGAGAGGGAACAAATCTTCCTTTTGACTTAGATGAGTATGATAAACACTATCATCATCTTATCCTTTGGGATAATACTGACCAAAAAATCGTAGGGGCTTATAGAATGGCGCTGGGAGCAGAAGTGATGAAAAAACATGGAATCAAAGGGTTTTATACTAGTTCATTATTTGATTTTGATCAGGAATTGCATCCTTTCTTCAATAAAGTTATAGAAATGGGAAGGGCGTATATTTCTATGGAATATCAGCAGAAGCCTCTGCCGCTGTTCCTTTTGTGGAGAGGGATTGTCCATGTTTGTTTGAGAAATCCAAATCATAAATTTTTGATGGGTGGGGTGAGTATCAGTAGCAGATTTTCGGATTTTTCTAAATCATTAATGATAGAATTCATGCGTTCCAATTATTTTGATCCAGCAGTAGCGCAGCATGTTCATCCTAAAAATGACTACAAAGTACATCTCAGTGAGCGAGATAAAAATCTTTTCTTTGAGGATTTGGACAATGATTTGAACAAATTTGATAAGTTGATAGATGATTTCGAGCCAGAAATGCGTATGCCAGTGCTGATAAAGAAATATATTAAGCAAAATGCGAAAGTTGTTGCATTCAATGTGGATCCTAATTTTAATGATGCTATAGATGGTCTTATGTATATCAGAATCAGGGATTTACCTGAAGATACTATTAAGCCTGTTTTGGAAGAAATAAGTGATCAGTTAAAAGAATTTGAAGAAAAAAATAAAAATAATTAAGATAAAATTTGTTTTTATAAAAAAAAGATGTATCTTTGCATCGCTTTAATCAATAACAGAGAAGCAAATAAGAATGGTTTCTTAGCTCAGTTGGTAGAGCAACGGACTGAAAATCCGTGTGTCCCTGGTTCGATTCCTGGAGAAACCACATAAGACTTCTGAAATTTCAGAAGTCTTT
>CAUQBR010000017.1:0-20839 GCA_963516475.1 uncultured Flavobacteriaceae bacterium | reverse complement strand
ACACAGCCGAATATGCTCATACCATAGATATAGAACCCAACGAAGAAGATGCTGCCCTCTTCGACCTTTTCAACCAAGAAACCGAAATGCAAGAAAAGAGCAGTGCCGCCACGAAGCTATTAGTCGCTTGTGCCAAACGCCTCAAAGAAGAATGGGCATCATTGGGCATTCCCTCCACCGATGATTTTGTAGTGGGAGTAAGCGATGAAGAAGAATCTTTTTTGAAGAAAGTGTAATTTTGAAAATTAAAAAAATCTAAAAGAATCATATTTTTGAACAATGGGCACTTTTAGCCGAAATCCAAAGTCATATCGCCCTGCTTAAGGATTTGTATAAAAAAGTCAATAAGATAAAGTAACCAAGAAACCCTATGAACGAACAAGCAAGAAAACTCTATGACCAAGCCCAAGCGAATTATCCAGCATTGAAAGCGCAAATAGAGGCGCAGGTAGTGCGTTGGTTTTGGGCTTCAGGAGGCGTGGGATACTTTTCTTTGGAACCTTTTTATTTTGAACAAAACCGTTTCTCGAAGTCTAAAATTCTTAAAGATGCTCCAGAAGATTCCGACAATAAGTATCAATATGGCGTGAATGCCAACGATGAGATTATCGTCGAACGCAGTTATACTGAGTTTAAAGGACAGTGTTATGAAACTTTCTACTTCCGAGAAGACAGCCAAATTATCAGTTATCGTTTTGAGTACTCTGAGGAAAAGGAGTGTGACAATGTAAAGATTTTTATTTATAAAGATGGATTACTTCAACATATCTATAGTGCTTTTGAAGAGCATTATTTGGAAGAGACAATGTATTATAAGGGAAATAAACTCATACGACGCAAAACTAAAGGATTAGATTATTATTCAAACCCCATTGATAATACCCTTCTCTACACCTATGATATGCTGGGAAAACTCAATAGTATTACCAGCGGAACGGGCTATGTACGCTATCAGAAGAAGGATAAGAAAATCAGTTATAAAAAGCTCTCGGAGCGTGTTGCCGAGCGCTTCTATGCGCTGTTAATTCCTGCAATCAAAGCCTATCCTATCCCAGAGCCTTTGTATTGTCTGAATATAGCCTTTGATTACCAATATATAATGCCCCCAACAATAGGTTTTGGCACTGAAAGCGAGAGGATCGAATGGAAGGAAAGCTACGGAAAAAGAGCCGATGGCTTACTTTGGAACACTGCCGATTATGCCCATACCGTAGAGATTGAAACAGACAATGAAGACACTGCTCTCTTTGAGCTTTTCAATCAAGAAACCGAAATGCAAGAAAAGAGCAGTGCCGCCACGAAGCTATTAGTCGCTTGTGCCAAACGCCTCAAAGAAGAATGGGCATCACTGGGCATTCCTTCTATGGATGATTTTGTAGTGGTAGTAAGCGATATAGAAGATTCTTTTTTGAAGAAAGTATAATATTGAGAATTAAAAAATCTAAATGAACTATATTTTTGAACAATTAGCACTTTTAGTCGAAACTCAAAGTCATATCGCCCTGCTTAAGGATTTGTATAAAAAAGTCAATAAGATAAAGTAATACAGAAACTCTATGACCGAGCAAGCAAGAAAACTTTATAAACAAGCCCAAGCGAATTACCCAGCATTGAAAGCCCAAATAGAGGCGCAGGTAGTGCGTTGGTTTTGGGCAGCAGGAGGTATGGGGCTTTTTTCTTTAGAGCCTTTCTACTTTGAACAAAACCGTTTTCCAAAGTCTAAAATCCTAAAAGAAGCTCCAAAAGATACTGACAATAAGTATCAATATGGAGTAAATGGAAAAGATGAAATAATTGTAGCACACTCTTATATTGGATGTGAAGGCGATTATTACGAAGAGTTTTATTTCCGTGAAGAAAACCAAATTATCAGTTATCACTTTGATTTTGCCTCTAAGAAAAAATGTATAAATACTAAAATATTCATCTATAAGGACGAACTCTTGCAATCAATCTACTCCGCTTTCGATAATAATACTTGGAGTGAAAGGACTATGTATTACGAGGGGAACAAACTCATCTGCCAAGAGAAAAAAGGAATAGACTATATTGATAATACGCTCCTCTATACCTATGATATGTCGGGGAAACTCAATAGTATTACCAGCGAAACCGGCTATGTATATTATCAGAAGAAGGATAAGAAAATCAGTTATAAAGCCCTTTCGGAAAAAGCTATGAAACGCTACTATGCCCTATTGGTGCCTACCATTAAGGCATATACTATAAAAGAGCCCTTGTATTGCATCAATCTATCGTTTGACTACCAAAACATACTACCTACAAGAATAGGCTTCGGACTTGAAAGTGACAGATAAAAATGGAACGAGACTTACGGGGAAAGAGTTGATAGATATCTTTGGAACACTGCCGAATATGCTCATACCATAGATATAGAACCCAATGAAGAAGACGCTACCCTCTTCGACCTTTTCAATCAAGAAACCGAGATGCAAGAAAAGAGCAGTGTCGCCACGAAGCTATTAGTCGCTTGTGCCAAACGCCTCAAAGAAGACTGGGTATCACTGGGCATTCCCTCCACCAATGACTTTGTAATAGTAGTAGGTGATGAAGAAGAATTCTTTTTCAAGAAAGTATAATCCTATTTTAAAACTAAAAATAAAATGACTCAAGAACAAAAAAATCACATTCAACAGTTGGCGAAAGAACATTTTCGCTACTCATTTTCTCATATCAAAGCCAAAGCCGATAGTAAAGGAGCTCATTTAGAGGCTTATTATCTATTCTTAGTAGATGATTTCTTTGCCGTTAGTGATGCCGCTATCAGTCGGGAAGCTATCAAGGCTTATGACCCCAATGCTACTATATTAGACGCTATATGGAGTGGCGAATGTAAAGAGGACTACAATGGTTCTTATGTGCCTGTACAAAAAAATACTGGTGACTGGCTCGACAACCAAAGTCATTTGTACAAAGAGACTTATCTCTTGGTACAGGCTTTAGATGGTGACGATGAAGAAGAACAATATGATGCTTTGCGGAAGGACTTTGAGGATTGTCTGCTCAATGCACTTTCCGAGTGTGATAAAGAAGGGCTTTTTGGCAATCGCGAGGAAAACGGCTTACTTCTTTTTGCTTTTTATATAGATGATTATGACGGAAATGAAGAGGACTCACTCTTATATCGTTCCACTGAACTCCTTAACCCTAAAAAAGATTGGGACAAATTGAAAGGATAAAATTTAAAAACACGCTTGTTTTGTCGCAAAAAAAGTGTGTTTTTGCGACAAAATAACAACTTATTTTACAAGCAAAGTACTGATGATGAAATATTTAAAAAGCCATTAAAATGCGGGAGGTATATCAAGAAATGGCTTTAAGAAACTATTAAAGAAAGTATGATAACCAATGAGATTATATACAGAAATATTATTTTGGAATGGGGAAAAGCTACCAACTATATGGAAGCATTTCAAGATGTCTTTGCTTTTGACAGCGAACAACAATTATGCTATCTAAAAATACAGTTATTGCATAATGTAGGTTCTTTATCTCTTCCCATACCACCTTTCTATACTGAAATAGATGAAAATCTACCCATTTCTAAGATAAAAAGAGGAGATTTTAGCTTTGAAGGAAAGGAGATTGACAATATTCGTCAGTATTTATGTGATGATATACTCATTTTTAGCTATACCACACAAGGTACAATATTTAATCTGGATGTTAAAAAAGTAACTGATAATTTGTTCTTTCTATTAGACAAAGAAAATATATTAAAATACATTGTAGTTACAAAGATATCAACCTTTCCTTTTAGAGGTTATTATTTAGATGAAAAAATACTTAGAGAAATCTATTTTCTTACTTACACTTATGAACTTGATGACGGAGTACAACTGAGAAGCCTGCTCCAAATGATACAGAGTGAGGAGCGTTATAAAGAGATTTTCAAAAGTGAATTAGATGATTTAATAGAAGAAGTAGAAGATTTTTTTAAATAAACAAAATGCCCCCTGAACTACAATCATTAGGCGATGCTATTTTTGAGGCTACTCAAAAAGCATTTTTAAAACTCTTTGAAAACGGAGAGCATTATTACTATTGTGTGTTACTCACTACGGGTGAGGCGCTTCCTCCTTGTATTGCAGCGTGGTCGGTAGAAGCTTTAGAGCGATTTGTAAATGAAAATACTATCCCAAAAGAGGAAATACCATACTACAAATACTCATTTGCCGATAGCCCTTATTACGCTTTTGGTTATGAGGAATATTTTCAGCAGGTAAAGCAGTTGTTTGAGCAGCGCGACTCTCTTATAGATTACAACAATGAGGAGCAATGGAACGAGGAATACAACCTCCGACTTGCTGCTATGGTATATGCGATGAAAAAGCTTGACGAGACTGGTATTTTTGCCCTTAACCAAGTACGAGAACAAGTGTATATCAACGTAGAACTAATGCCTCCCGACGATACCGATATAGAAAGAGCTTTGTCCTTCAACAATTCTGATAACATCAAGGAATGGCTTTCTATATTCAACTGATTATCATCATTAAACATTGAACATTTTATGAATATTCATTTATTGCGTTCTCATATAGAGAAAATAGTTCCTTTAAGCGATGAAGAATTTGCGCTTGTCGCCTCTTACTTTGTAGAGCGTTCCCTGAAAAAACACCAGTTTTTGGTGCGGGAGAACGCGCTGATACCTTATGAATATTGGGTAGTACGCGGACTGCTAAAAGTCTCTCAAACAGACTCCAGCGGAAAGGAGCATATTCTGCAATTTGCTATGGAAGACTGGTGGGTAAGCGATTATCAGGCTTTTTTTCTCCACAAAGAAGCTACACTAAGCATCACTTGTTTGGAGGACTGCCAACTGCTAGCTATTTCCTATGATGACAAGGAAAAGCTATGCGATGAACTCCCTAAAATCAATACTTTTGTGCGCAAGAAAAGTAATATGGGCTATATAGCACTACAAAAGCGCATTCTCTCGCTCCTGAGCAATGATGCCCGCACCCGCTATGAACAGTTTTTAGAACTCTATCCTTCCCTTTTACAACGCCTCCCGAAAAGTCTTATAGCCTCTTATTTAGGTGTCTCGCGCGAGACCCTCAGTAGGTTGTATTCATAATCTTCTGTGATATACCTCACACCAAAAAAGTGATGTACCTCATTGGTAGCAGTTGCCTACTCGCCGTACTTTTGCCCCCGAAAATTAACAATCCTAAATCATTATTAACACTATGATAAAACACGCATTTGTAACAGGTGCTACAGGGTTATTGGGTGGACAAATCGTTCGCGCTTTGGTAGCACGTAATATTGAAGTATCGGCATTGGTACGCAGTAGAGAGAAAGCTGCTAAGATGTTTAGTAACTTAAAAATTAATTTTGTAGAAGGAGATATTTTGCAACCTGAAAGCTACCGTGCAGGCTTGAAAGGGTGCGATGCCTTGTTTCATACGGCGGCATTCTTCCGTGATGCTCTCAAAGGAGGCAAGCACTGGCAAACCTTATACAACACCAATGTAGTCGGTACAAAAAATCTATTACAAGTAGCTTATGATCAAGGAGTTCGCCGAGTGGTACACACCTCAAGTATCGGTGTACTCGAAGGCAAGCGAGGGCAAGTGATAGATGAGACGATGTTGCGCAGTTCTAACACAAGCAATGATTACTATCGCAGTAAAATCCTAAGTGATGAAGCTGTTTTGTCTTTTTTGGACACACACCCCGATATGTTTGCTTGTTTCGTGCTACCAGGATGGATGTTTGCCCCTGCCGATATGGGACCTACATCTTCAGGACAGTTTATTTTAGACTTCTTACAGAAAAAATTACCAGGGGTAATGAAAGCAAGTTTTAGTCCAGTAGATGCAAGAGATGTGGCAGAACATCAAATTTTAGCAATGGAAAAAGGAAGGCGAGGTGAGCGTTATTTAGCTGCAGGGCGACATATGGAAATGCGGGAAATTATGGCAGCGCTTGCCCAAGTGAGTGGCGTTCCGATGCCTACACGAAAAATTCCCAACGCTTTGTTATGGACGATTGCTTACCTAAATGAGTTCTATCACTTCCTCACTAAAAAGCCTATTCTACTGAGCCGTGCCAGTGTGAAAGGCATTGAAGATGAATACGATTGCACGCGGTTTAGCCACGAAAAAAGTGCGTGCGAATTAGGAGCGAGTTTTCGTCCTTTCACTGAAACCTTAAAAGATACTATCGCCTGGTATCGAGAAAATGGTTGGATAAAGTAAGGCAATAAATTTTAAATAGAATTATTGGGTTAGTGGTTAGTTTTCAGTTGTTAGCAA
Organism: uncultured Flavobacteriaceae bacterium; assembly: GCA_963516475.1. Taxonomy (GTDB): domain Bacteria; phylum Bacteroidota; class Bacteroidia; order Flavobacteriales; family Weeksellaceae; genus JABCPE02. The sequence continues at coordinate 14,555 of CAUQBR010000017.1, read as the reverse complement.
ACGACTAAAAACTAACCACTAATAATTTTTTTGTATCTTTGCAGCCTTGTACAACACAACAAATTATCTCTTAACTCTTATCTCTTACCTAAAAATGAAAGCCCTTATCATCGGCGCTACAGGCGCTACCGGAAAAGATTTAGTAACACAACTATTAGCAGACGATGCTTATAGTGAGGTACATTGCTTCGTACGCAAACCTTTAGCCCTCACCCACCCCAAACTACACACTCATGTGGTTGACTTCAAGACTCCTGAGGCGTGGGCAGAGCTGCTCCACGGAGATGTGGCATTTTCCTGCTTGGGAACTACCCTTGCACAGGCTGGAAGCGAAGAAGCCCAGTGGCGTGTAGACTATGATTATCAGTGGCAGTTCGCAGAAAGATGCCGACAAAACGGCGTTTCTACTTTCGTGCTGGTGTCTGCTGCTGGAGCAGATGCTGAATCAAGTATGTTTTACAACAAAATGAAAGGAAAACTGGAAGATGCTGTCAAAACCCTCAACTTCCCAAAACTCCTCATCTTTCAACCATCTCTATTGATTCGTGGACATTCCGACCGCACGGGCGAAAATATAGGCATGAAAGTCATTAACTTTTTAAATAAAATAGGACTTTTCAAACGATACAAACCCATGCCTACATCGGTCTTAGCAGAGAAAATGATAAAAGCCGCTAAGGATACTAAACAGGAAACCCACACCTTTACTTTGAATAAAATTTTTGAGATATAACTAACCAATTTTCATTAAATAAAAATGGCTTACAGTACAGCTCTTGCGGATAGGATTCGGGAATATTTAGCCGAAATTCCTAATATTACAGTAGAAGAAAAAACGATGTTTGGTGGTTTGGCTTTCTTGGTAAATGATAAAATGTGCATCAACATAGGCGAAGATGTTCTGATGTGCAGATTTGACCCTGAACGGACAGAAGAAATAGCCGAACGACTAGGTTTTCTTCCCGTAGTAATGAGAGGAAAAGAGCTCAAGGGCTATTGCTATGTGGAAGAATGCGGATTTAAAACGAAAAAAGATTTCGTTTTTTGGTTGGAACTTTGTCTCGAATTTAACAGCAGAGCAAAAAGTTCTAAAAAAAGAAAATAAATACTATAAGTTTTTGAATAGCAAAACCCTGAACTTGTACCACACAAATTCAGGGATTTTTTTGTTATGATTCTTGGCTCTTCGCTTGTTCTATTTGTTTGTGAAGGGTTTTCAATTCTCTTTTGAGTTTTCTTTCTTGGCGTTTGGCGCCTCGTAGAATTATTTTAGCGAACTTTCTTTGCTTTTTACTGATATTTTCATCAGAAGAAAACCAAGCATCTTTATACTTTGTTTCTAAAAATTCTTTGGCTTCTTTTTTCAGTTTGATTGTTTTAGCGAGTTTCTTTTCCAATTTCTCATTTTCGGCTTGGAGCTAAGCAAGTGTTGAGTTTTCTTCTTGGGTTTGCGCCATCGTAAAGCCTCCTAAAAAGAGTGTAAAAAGAACCGCTATCAAAAATCTTTTCTTCATTTTTTGACATTTTTAAAGGGCGCAAAGATAATGTTTTTTGTTATTCAGTTTTAATAATTTTACACTACCCTTTTTTATTTTGAATCCATGTTTCATTTTATTTTGAAAAAACTAAAAATTTGATTCATCATTAACTCGCTGAGTATTGATTCTAATTCTTCTGAGCCATAATCCTACACCAAGATACAACAAGCAAGGAATAATCCCTGAAACGGGCGAAATGAGAATTTCTTTCCCTGTTTCTATGAGAATATGTTTATCGTATATCAGACTGTTGATAGTGGCATCCTCTATGGCGTGCATCCATACCCCAGCCCATATCGATTTTGTAAGGCGGAAAAGTTCGGTATACATCACTGTCCACGAAGTGCAACACACCAATGCCATTATGCAGAAAGTCACCTTGTCATAAGGAAAAACAGCAAATAGCTGTTCTGGCTTTAGAAAATAGAAGAAGTAAGGCCAATGCCACGAGCACCACACTACCCCCACGATGAGGTAGAGCCACACATCTTTTATCTTCAAACTGAGCAAACGAGCCGTAAGATACCCTCTCCAAGACGATTCTTCAAAGAAATTCTTTATAAATTCCGCCAATACAAAAATACCAAAACCACCGAGATAGTCTGCCCAACGGATTTGTACATCCAGCCAGCCAAAAAGCTCTCCTATAAGCAGAGTAAGGGCTATCACCACAGGATAAATAAGAACAGCCACACCATACCAACGGAGGTTTTTCTTGATAAGTGGACGCAAACCTGCATCGCGCCAGCCATCGCCCATCAAGGCTCGCAACAAGAGCCAAGTAAGCACTGGAGCAACTATAAAAATACCCATTCCACTAGTACCATTGCTGGTGTCACTGAAATCACCTGTTGTTTCACCTGTAAGAGAATCTACCCATACGCCCACCCAGCTACAACTGAGGGCTACAAAAATAAAAATGCATAAATTCCGAATTGTTCGCTTTTGATTTTTCATCTTTAAAAATATTTATATAATTTTGGTGTAAAATTATTTCAACAAGCATCCTTCTACAATACTGAATAATAACCATTTTTAAAGATGAAAACTGATAAAAGCATAGAGGAAATCGCACAGGAACACCTTCCCTATATGAAAATCTTGGAAGAAGCAGGGAGTTTCGCTGTTTTTTTATCAGATAGATTCGGGCATTACTATTATGCAACTGAATATATCGATACACCTCAAGAGCTTGATATTGAGAAATTAGTACATCCCGATGATTTAGAGGTGGTAAAAAGAATTGATAAAAAGGTATGGGAGCTTTTAGATACACTCCCTGAAGAGGAAAAGCTGGCCTACAAATACATCTATGAACTGAGAGTATTAGAAAAAGGGAAGTATGTACGAATGATTTACCAAATGCGGATATTAGCCTTCAAAGATGATAATTTCCTAGCGATGGGCATCATAGACCTCGCTCCTGAACAATCGGCAAACACTTCTGTGCGTTTTCAGGTAAAAAATTGTCTTACTGATGAAATCGTACCTTTTGCGATTGAAAGCGCCGCCGATACCCTACTCTCTCCGCGCGAAAGAGAGGTTCTCGCCCTTGCTAAAGAGGGAATGCTAAGCAAAGAAATATCCGAAAAACTGAATATCAGTATACATACCGTAAACCGCCACAGACAGAATATCCTTGAAAAACTAAAAGTGGATAATATCATAGAAGCCATAAGATAATTGAGTCCTAATTTGTATTTTGAAAATTCAGGTTAATGACAATGCCAGAGAGTTTTAATTAACTCATAAACAGATTACTATGTATAATTTTAACGAACTTGATGCCCTTACCGGATCGCCTTTTAAACAATGAAATTCAAGCGTATGACCTGCCTTATTATATAGAACCAATGCTTGAAGGTTCTACTCTTATCAATTTGCTCAAAGCCTATCTAAATGATGCCATTACCCATAAAAATGCCAGCCGTATAGAGTATACTATCATTCTTGCAGGAGCATTAGGTGAGGATAAAAAGCTGTTGTCGCAGTACGAAAACTTGCTTTTGGAGGATTGGCATCACAGCCACGAAGATCTTGTCGATATTATTGAGTCTTACGGCAATGCCTCGAATGTAGCCACTTTACAGAAGGCTTTTAGCCTCTCCCTGCCTTATATGGAGTATAACCATCATTATTCTTTCCACCGCAAGCTGCTTTATGCTATCCAAAAATTAGCCCCTGAACAATTTGCCCAAATACGCAAGGCTGTACAAGGCAAACTTTGTCCAGAATTGAAAAAGGAATCATTTAAATGATAACATTATGACCTCAGATGAATTTGCAAAGAATTTTTATATTGAAAAACTAAATTTTCTAAAATCCTGCTTTGAAGAGCAGCCTAAATATCCCAGCGCTGTAAATGCCAAAATAAAAAAAATGACGCTCGACAGCACTCAGCAAGAGCAGCTAAAAGATGTAATAGACACACTCTTGACAGATGTATTTTACAGCGTTCTATTAGGTTTAGATGGCGAAAATCCCATAGGCAACGCCCAGCAGACTTACAAAATATACGATGAAGAAGGCAATCTTATTTCTTATTGTGGCGAATTAGAAGCCAGCGCTTATGAATACTTTCACGAGCGTAAATATGAAATTTAAATTCTTGAAAACAATTTAAATTTTCTCATTAGTTAATTAGTATCTTTGTTTCATATTAAAAATAAAAAATGACCAAATTCATTACCCAAAAAGACCAAATCATCGCACAAATGCGAGCTGAACTCTTGGCTACCGCAACAGAAGACCGCTACTATACAGAAGAAAATATAACTGACTGCAAAGCTCATTTGGAGGCTTTCTTGATGAAATTAGAAAAATCTGACCAAGCTCCTGATAAGCAGACTTATCTTTCAGAAGCTATACAAACCCTTTGTGAGCAGCTCTCTACCTTCAACAACCCTGAGGAAAAAGAAATGCCTGAGTTTCTCTGGGGTTTTCTTTACAATGGTTATACGGTGGAACTTTCTAACTTTATCCGTGAAGCTGCTTTGGCGTATGGTTTTGAGACACCAGCATCTACGGTAATTGCACTAAATAATTGCAGCGTGGAAATAGATGATTTTGATTGGTTTTCAGTAGTATTAGGAAATGAAGAAGACAATTTTGTATGTCTGGAATACGACCCTAAAACACATCAATATTTCTATGATGAAAACCCTTACGGAGACGCTTATCCTTTGCCTCTTTACAATGTGCAAGTAAATGCCGATTATAGCGAATTATCCTTTGAAGTACTTTCAAAATGGAAAATAGAACGCTTTCAGTTCTTAGCTCAATATCCATCGGACAAAGTCTGGATTAAAGCTGTTTACGATCTTCACACCCAAAAAACCCTCTTAAATAGGCGAGAAAAGCACTGGAGCACAATTACATTGGGAACAGAAAAAGGTAAATTATTTGAGCTAAGAACTACTCAATATGACAATGAAGGACATATAATTCCCTCTGCTGAAGAAGGCGGCGGCTTTAGTGTGTTCACTATGGGAATCAACGAAGAGAACAAATTACAAAGCCGTAATGAAATTGCTGATACAAAGATTTTGTTTGAAAAGACATTCTTTAGAGATGCCCGCGAAGAAGAATGGCGACTCTACGAACTTCAAAATATCACTATACAAAACGGGATAGTAACCATCACTTCTACAGATGAGGTCATAACTCGTGACCAAAATTGGGAACTAATAAGAGGAAATATTGCTCCTGTAAATCTCAGCTATGAACTCAAAAACAGCGACTTCGTATTGAATTTCATTCAAAAGGTTATAGAGACAATAAACTAATTATCATCGTTTTGGTTTTATGAACTAAAAAGGAACAAACATGAAACAGAAATTGCGCAAATTGATTCATAAAGAAAAAGAGTATTTGTACAGAATAAATACAGTCTACAACACGAAAAAAGACAGCACCTCTCTGCTCTCTGTGCGTATCTTTTTGGAAGGAGAAAAAAACACGCCTTTATGTATCAATTTCATCACCATTGAGGATAAATACATGGGACAGCCTCTCAATGGTAATATCAGTTTACTGAACAAAAACACACAAACCAAAGAAATCATAAACCTCAACGAGCCCAAATATATCCCAAAACTTATTGACTGGGGAGAGGAGCAAGGCTGGAAAGGAGACAACAAAATCTCACCACTAAACGGACTTCTTTTCTTGGAGCTTTTAGGGTATGATATTGCTCCTATACAAACCGACTGAAAAAGCCCACGCTACTAGTCTGAGTTATTTTTCATTGTTAATTCATTGATTTTTATATCTTTGCGTTACAACATAAATGTATTGAAATCAATATTATTTTTATTATTTCCACTTTTTCTTTGGTATTAAACCTTTTTAAACAAAATTAAAATCAAGTTCTTATGAAACAATATAAAATCACAGATTTTACACAGGACAGCAACGACCCTACTTCTTATGATGGGACAGTGGTTGTTGGCGGAAAAGAATTAGGTGTGAGCATCATCCTAGAGGATGAAGGCGAAACTGAAAAGATAGAGCAACTGATGAACACCTTTTTCAGTGAGATAGACACCCTATCTCCAAAAGCAAAAGAATGTATTGCTAATGAATTTTTAGACCTCTACAATGACAACTGGCGTTTTGGTAATGATGACGAAGATGATCCCGATAAACCTGAACTTACTAAAGAGGAATTTATGGAAGCCCTTAGCTTGCGAAGTCTCTTGTTTTACAGCGAGGATGTAGAAGTCTTCTTTGATGACAACGATATGTTCTTAGGACACTCACTTATCGCCTCAGACTTTGATGGTGAGAATTTCAATGATGCCCAAATGTTTGGTTAGAATAATTGATTGAAAATGACCTTAGAAACTATCATTATCCATTACAGAAATCGTTTAGCCTCATTACCCGATGCCATACTTATTGGCGAAATCCCCGAAGGTGCTGAAAGTATTCCCCCAGAGGTGTTACAATACATAACTCTTGTGCATAGTGCTTTTTTAACACTTTGTAATGGTGGGACTTTTGGCGATATCATTCTGTGGAGTGCAGAGGAGCTGTTGGAAAACCAATATCGCATTCCTGCCGAACAGCCTTCTTGGTATGAAATAGGGCAGCTTTTGTACGAGCCACTTTTCCTTGATAAACATACCCAATGTATGATATTTCCTGCCAATGTTTATGAAGGGATTGAGAGCATAGAGGTTGATTTTGATACTTTTGTAAGAGAATATATTTTTGGGAACAAATATAAAGAAAAAATTATAGGCTATGACAATGAGGATGATGATTGGTCGGCATTTTTAAGCAATTCTTCTGTGAGTTAAACTTTTATATAGACAAGCTAAAAATAGTGTCAGCAGGAATGAAATACGAAGTAAAACAAATCTTAGAAATTATAGTATGAAATTTTGTAGAAAAGATTTAGGAAATAAAGAAAAGTATGATGAATTAAATGTGTTTCTGACAGAAAAAATCGATGAAAATCCTCTTGAAACAGCAAAAATAATTCTAAATATCGTTTTGAAATTTCGCCAATCATCAGTATTATATTCAGATAATATACTTTTTCTAGAGCATGTAGCCCAGTTTGCAACATTTCATAAAAATGATAAAAATATTTTGGAAACCTGCATCAATGCAATTGGAGAGTTCGGCGGGTTATCAAAGGATGAAAATTGTAAATGGTTTTGCTTTAATTTTTTAAAGTCCTTTAAAAACGATGAGGATAAAAAAATAAAGTATGTAGCAAATCTACTGACTATCTCTCTATACCCAGATTTTTTCATACAAGAGCCTGACTTTTTTGAAGAGGCTATGCATATATCCACCCTCGCTCCAAGAGAACATACAATGAAGGCTTTTGCAGTTTTTATAAGCACACAAATAAATAACATTTGGAAAGAAGACCTGAGTAATTCTTTGAAAATATTCGATGAATACTCAAAATCTTCAAGGAATATATTTACAAAACAGGAATATAAAAAACTGGCAGAGACTTTATCAAAGCATGTCGAAGGAAAAATCACTTTGAAAGCTTCAGAATTAACTTCAATTGCGACTGATTACGCAATCAAACAAACAAGGAAAATTGCTAATATTAACAAGCCATAGCCTGCATGTAAGTTACTCAGAAACCATCATCGTCAAACGCTTATTAGGCTTCTTTCTTAACGAATTACAATACAAACACGGACTCACAACTCGTGTTTTTTCATAATTATTCCTTTTTAAAAGAAGCCACAGCCTCACCAAGTTCCTTTATAATCATTGCAAGAGTTTTATCATCCAAAGAAAAAGTGAGCTGATATGGCTCTTCATCATAGGAAACAGGCGCTATATCATAGCATAGCAGCACTGTAAGTTTTTTATTTTGATATTCAAAGGCTAATTCAGGCTCTATAAAATCAATTTCTGTGGATTTCTCTTTATCAGCTGAAATCTGCTCAAACCATTCTAAAAGACCCAGCACTTCAGAAAAAAGCATACACTCACTTACTCGTGTATAATATTTTCCTTCTAAATCATCTTTCACCTTCACTTCTACTTTCAGCCAATCTTCAAAATTGTCCTTCCTTTCTCGGTGCCCATGAATAGAGAAAATGATTTTTTGATGAGCGTTTTGGATTTTGAACATGATTTTTTTCTGTTGCATTTCTTAATTTCTTTCCTTGAAACAAAGATAAACTAAAAATTCCCAGACACAATAACCACTATTCCCAGCCAATTGACAGTTTCCATTTTAAAAATCTTATAATTCTTGTTAAACTTAGTTAAAACCAATGAAACAAGATTGTTTTTGCATTAAATTTGTATCAACAAAATCAAAGTAAATACAACATTTATATGAAAAACCAATTGAAAAAACTTGCTCCTTTTGCATTAGTAGGAATACTTTCTGGGGTGACGACCTTTGGAGCAATTAACTATTTTAATGAAGAACAAAACAACACCGATTTTTCTTATTTCTCCACTTCTGGGAAAAACGCCATCCCAGCAGGGCTAAACGGCTCATCTTCTGACAGCTTCGTAAAAGCTTCTAAAACGACCGTTCCTGCCGTGGTTACGATAAGAAACTACCAAAACAATACGCCTTCCTCTGGAAGATCTATGGATCAGGATATTTTTGAGTTTTTCTTCGGAGAAGGATTCAGAAATAATAGAAGCCAAAGACAAGAAGCACCAAAAGACCTGCCTTCTGGGCTGGGTTCGGGAGTTATAATCTCGCCTGATGGATACATCATATCGAATAACCATGTGGTAGCAGGAGCTAGCAAACTAGAAGTAGTTCTAAGCAACAAAAAAACTTACACTGCAACGCTCATCGGAACTGACCCAAGTACAGACATCGCACTACTAAAAATAGAAGACAAAGGACTTCCTTATCTTAACTTTGCGAACTCAGATTTAGTTGAGGTTGGGCAATGGGTTCTTGCCGTGGGAAATCCACTTGGGCTTAACTCTACGGTTACAGCGGGAATTGTCTCTGCAAAAGGTAGAAGTATAGACCTTCTCAGCCAGCAGAGTAGAACACCGATTGAAAGTTTCATCCAGACTGATGCTGCCATCAACAAAGGAAATAGTGGAGGTGCGCTAGTAAACCTAAACGGAGATTTGATTGGGATAAACTCTGCAATCTCTTCATCTTCTGGATATTACGAAGGATATGGATTTGCTGTTCCTGCTAATTTGGCTAAAAAAGTAGTAGAAGATATCAAGAAATTTGGTCTTGTTCAGAGAGGATTCTTGGGGGTTGGGTCTTTAGATTTGTCTAATGATTTACAAGTTAAAACATACAACCAAAGAAATAAAACCAGCCTAAAATCTGGAAAAGGTATCTATGTCACAGATGTTGCTAAAAATAGTGGTGCAGAAGATGCAGGAATCAAAACTGGAGACATCATCACAAAGATAGACAATGTAAACATCGATGGATTCTCTGACCTTTCTCTAGCTATTGGTAGCAAGAGACCTGGAGACAAAGTTTCTGTAACCTACATAAGAGGCGGAAAAGAGCACAAAACTACTGCAGCTCTAAAAGACCAAAAAGGAAACACTTCTCTACGAAGCAAAGCTGACCTCAGCGTAACTGAAAAATTAGGAGGTGAATTTGAAAGCCTAAGCGACCGAGTAAAAGTAAGCTACGGACTGAGCAGTGGTGTCATCGCTAGAAACATCGTAGATGGCGGAGAACTCTCCAAAATAGGTATCGTGGACAACTATATCATCATGGAGATAAATGGAAAGCCAGTTAATTCTCAGAAAGATATAGAAAATCTACTGAAAAATTACAAAGGAACTGTTTCTGTGGTCTATCTCGATGAGTACGGAAGAGCCACTAGAAGAGGTTTCACCATGCCTTAAAACATAATTTTTAAACTTATATTTGATTAAAATCCTACAAGAATCTAAAAGATTTTTGTGGGATTTTTTTCTTGAAGTTTCATTTTTTCTACAAAAGTAATATCTTTGTGGCTATGGATTATAAAAAACTATTTATCCGAGGTATTTCATACAGCCAGACTCAGTCTGGCGCCTATGCCCTATTGCTGGAAGAACCCGAAACAGGTATAAAACTGCCCATCGTAATCGGTAATTTTGAAGCCCAGTCTATCTCTATGGGATTAGAAAAAGATTTTAAGCTTACTAGACCGCTTACTCATGATTTATTTGCAAGATTTATAGAAGACACCCGCTATATCATAGAATCCGTTGTGATTTATAAGATAGTAGACGGGGTATTTTTTTCTAATATCAATTTTACCAATAGACTCATCGGAGATAGTATCACCCTAGATTCTAGAACATCTGATGCAGTAGCAATGGCAATAAGATTTGATGCACCTGTATATACCACCCAGGAGGTCTTGGATGAAGCAGGAATTTTACTAAATCTACAGGAAGATGATGATGAAATAGAAGAAACATTCCCAGATGTCATCACAGAACCTGTAAAAAGTATGCAAGAGCTACAGGAAGAGCTGGATGAAGCCGTAAAAAATGAGGATTTTGACCTCGCTCTAAAAATTCAAGAAGAAATAAAAAATAGAAATCATAATATAGAATAAACCAAAGAAATGAACATTAAAATCAGACTTATCATTCTAAGTTTCCTCCAATTTGCAGTTTGGGGAGCCTACCTTACTTCCATGGGAAATTATTTAGGTTCTATCGGACTTGGACAGCAGATTGGGCTTTTTTATGCCATGCAGGGCTTTGTATCCATTCTGATGCCTGCCATTATGGGAATTATCGCAGACCGCTGGATCCCTGCACAAAAACTTTTGGGAATTTCCCACCTCATCGCAGCTATTTTCTTAGGAGCGGCGGGATATTATGGAATGCAGCATAGCGACAGCACAGACTTTACTACTCTTTTTAGCTTGTATTCTCTGAGTGTAATGTTCTACATGCCTACCATTGCCCTTTCTAATTCGGTAGCTTATTCTGCTTTAATCAATAATAATTTTGATACTATAAAAACCTTCCCGCCAATCAGAACTTTTGGGACGATAGGTTTCATCGTTGCGATGCTTTTTGTGAATTTTGCTGGATTTGAAAACGGTAGTTTCACTCTTAATTTTTCTAATTCACAAGGATTTGTGAGCTTCCAAAATACTTATGCTCAGTTTTTTGTATCGGCATTCTTGGGAGTTGTGCTGTTTGCTTATTCTTTCACTTTACCACACTGCCCTACTAATAAATCCGATGAAAAACAAACACTATCCGATGCCCTTGGGCTAAAAGCTTTTGCTTTATTTAAGGACAAAAAAATGGCGATTTTCTTTGTATTTTCAATGTTACTAGGAATTTCCCTACAAATTACCAATGGCTACGCCAATCCTTTCATTACGAGTTTTAAAGATATTCCGCAGTATGCAGATTCTTGGGGGGCTAATAATGCCAATGCCTTGATATCACTTTCGCAAGTTTCAGAAACGCTCTGTATCTTACTGATTCCTTTCTGTTTAAAGAGATTTGGAATAAAGAAAGTGATGCTTATGGCCATGTTTTCATGGTTCCTAAGATTCGGACTGTTCGCTGTGGGAGACCCTGGTAGTGGAGTTTGGATGTTTATCCTTTCTATGATTGTCTATGGTGTTGCCTTTGACTTCTTCAATGTATCAGGTTCGCTATTCGTAGACCAAGAAACTGATCCCAATATCCGCTCATCTGCGCAAGGGGTTTTCATGATGATGACCAATGGTTTTGGCTCTACTATCGGGATGCTTGTGGCTGGAGAAATCGTAAATTACTATCAGATTTTCTCCGACATAGACCCTGTCACAAAAATGAACGGCTGGTATAGTGCTTGGACTATTTTCGCATGCTATTCCCTTGTCGTAGCGATTATGTTTATGATAGTTTTCAAATACAAACACACACCCAAAAAACTAGAAAATATCAATCATTAAAATACAAATTAAAAACACACTTTCCCAAAATGGAAAGTGTGTTTTTAAAATAATAAAACAGATTAAAAATTAAAAGTGTACAATTATCTTATTCCACAACCTCATAGCTTATAGAAACTACACCGCTTCTGAGGTCTGCTATCTTACTAAACGCTGCCTTACTAAGATCAAAAGCTCTTTTCTTAGAAAAAGGCCCTCTGTCATTCACCCTTACGATTACGCTTTTTTCATTCTTTAAATTGGTAATTTTTACCTTTGTCCCGAATGGAAGGGTTTTATTTGCAGCTGTTAGTTTTTTATTGTCAAAAATCTCACCACTTGCTGTTTTTCTACCATTAAATTTATCATGGTAATATGAAGCTGTGCTCGTTTTTACTCCTTTTTCCTTGTCAAATGAAGCTCCAAGTGTAAAGGCCATTAGACCAAAAAAAATAAGTCGTTTCATGTCAAATAGTTTTGTTTTTGAATTAGTTGAGGCAAATTTATATCCATTTATAGAATCTTCATATTTTTTTCGTTCTCTACTGTCTTTTCCTTGATATTTTAAACCAAAACTAAACCGCTACCCTCCTAAAATAGAGCAAAAAACAAGCTTTGTTAAAAAAGGTTAAAAAAACAAGTGCATTTCTTAACGAAATTAACACAAAAGAAAAAACACTGATTTTCAGTGTTTTTTATAATAATCCTAATTCAAATTTAGCTTCCTCGCTCATCATGTCCTTTTCCCATTCTGGCTCGAAGGTTATCTCCACCTTGGATTTTGTAATTCCTTCTACTTCACCCACTTTCTCTTCCACCTCCATCGGAAGACTCTCCGCTACGGGACAGTTGGGCGTAGTCAGGGTCATCAGCACTTTTGCTTCACCCTCATCACTTATCTGCACATCATAAATCAGCCCCAGCTCGTATATATCCACAGGGATTTCTGGGTCGTAGATGGTTTTCAGCACCTTTATAACCTCCTCCCCTAGTGATGTGATTTGTTCATCTGTTAATTTCATATAATTTCTCTTTTCTCTAATTATTCGGATTTAGTCAATAAATCTTCCTGCCTCATTTTTCGGAAAACATTCGCCAAAGTTAAAACATCTTTTTCACAATATTCCACTATCCTCTGCAAATCCTTTTCCTGATAATAAATTTCTGCCACCATAGAGCCGTCTATATCATCCTTTGGCGTAGGCACTCCGAAGATATGCGCCATGAGTTCTAAAGAAATAAAACTCTTCCAATCGCCGAATTTCCAAAGCTCCATGGTATCCAAATGCGAAATTTCCCAAGGTTTTTTCCCAAAAGTCTGGAACGGAACAGGCGGCTGAAAACCATTGATAAGCATCCTTCGGGCAATCCACGGAAAATCAAATTCCTTGCCGTTATGGGCACAGAGGATTATATTTTGCAGTCTGGGACTGTTAAATATATTTCCAAAATCTTCCAGCAGTTTTTTCTCATCATCGCCATAGAAAGATTTGATTTTCAAACGATTATCTTTTTCCAGCATTCCCACAGAAATACAGATGATTTTTCCAAATTCTGCCATAATTCCTGCTCTATCCTGATAGAAATCCGCCGCCGAAACATCTTCACCACGCTGCCGCAGCGTTTTCTTATCCCAAAGTTTTTTTTCTTCTTCAGAGACTTCATTCCAGTTTCCAACTTGAGAAACCGTTTCAATATCCAAAAACAAAATCCGCTCTATGGGGATACTCTTTATCATAAAAATAAAATAAACACAAAAATAAGTTTTAAAAAATTAAATGCATTAATTATTTAAAAAAATCTTGTTTTGACCTTAAAAAAATAAAGAAATAAATGTAAATTTGTTTCGATTTAAAAAAATTTAATTATTATGAAAAATCTAAAATTTTTATTTGCTTTTTTAGTTTATTTTGCTGTGCTTTCTTGTTCAGGAACATTTAGTACATTACCTGATGGAAAACAAATAGACAACAGGCTAGTAGGAGAATGGGCAGGTTCAGAAGAAAATAATCAAATGGAAGGTGTGAAAAAAAGCTGGGTAATGAAAAGACTTAAAAACGGTTCTTTTTCCCTTGAATTCACAGTCGAAGAAAATGGTGATGTTTCTAGCTTTGAAGAAACAGGAACTTGGTGGGTAGAAAATGGAAAATTCTATGAATTCCATGATTTCACAAAAAAAACTGACCACTATTCTTACGAAGTTTTAAATAAAAATCAAGTTAAATTCAAAGCTGAGCACATTGGTGTAGAAATGAATAAATCTGATTATGAATTTATTGACACAAGAAAAACACCTGAGAAAAACAAGAAAAAAGGAGAACTGGGACTTTCTATTTCCAATCCCATAAAAGTAAACAGCGTACCAGAAGAATACCAATACATCAGAGAAAACTGCGAAGGCTGCTGGGTTATAAGCCAAGCATTGATAAACGAAGGAAAATCCTACTATGACGAACTAAAAGTACAAAAGCCTGACGGAACCACAGTCAGCTATTTCTTTGATATCAATTCTTTTTACTTAGATTTTTAATATTTACTTACATAAATAAAAAGCTGTGTAATATTACACAGCTTTTTATTTTTATCCAAATTATTTTTCAACTGAGAGCGAAACAAGTTCAGATAAATTTATTTCCAAATGCTGGGC
>CAUQBR010000016.1:0-25873 GCA_963516475.1 uncultured Flavobacteriaceae bacterium | reverse complement strand
GCAAAAAATAAATAGACTTAATAAATGGTTATAACAATTTCAAAAAGGGTACTTTATCGAGAAACTTTAGATTACATCATGATTGCTATCGGGTGTATCTCTACAGCATTGGTTGGACCATATTTTTACTTCCAAACGACATTAGTACGGGTGGTGTAGCAGGTTTATCATCTATTGTGTTTTGGGCATTCAATATTAAAGTTTCATATACCTACTTTTCTTTTGGAAACGCCTTTTGATACTCTTTTTGTGGTTCCAGATGGATTTAATAATCATATTTTTTGGAATATAGCCCATTGTGTAGCCACGCAGCAGCTTTTACATTATTACCTTACGGAGAATGATTTTAGAGTAGACCAAAAATGGGTAGAACTCTATAAAAAGGGAACTTTTCCGTGTTTTGATGAAGAGGAGGAAGATGTAGAAAATTTGTTTTTTATATTAAAAGAAACTTCCAAACTGCTGGCTTCTGATTATGATGAAGGATGTTTTACTCAGTATAAAACTTATTCCACGAGTTTTGGATTAGAGTTGAAAAATATAGAAAATGGCATTATTTATAATAATATACATGAAGGGATTCATCTCGGACATGTTATGGCTCAAAGAAAAATTTTATTAGGATAAAGAAAAAATGACAGATAGAAATCAAGATAAAAAAGACGACTTTATATTCGGTCTGCGACCAGTGATAGAGGCCATAGAGGCAGGAAAAACCATTGATAAAATTTTTATCCAAAATGGACTGCAGGGCGACATTATCGCAGAACTGAAAAAACTACTCTCAAAGCACGGAATCAGGGCAAATTATGTTCCTGTGGAGAAGCTAAACCGCTTTACCCGAAAAAATCATCAGGGCGTGGTGGCTTTCATCTCGGATGTTGCTTTTTATAAGGTGGAAGATGTTGTCCCACAGCTTTTTGAAGAGGGGAAAGTTCCGTTTTTATTGATTTTGGACAGGCTGACCGATGTGCGGAATTTTGGGGCAATATGCAGAACTGCTGAATGCGTGGGCGTGGATGCTGTAATTATCCCAGATAAAGGGGCGGCACCTATCAATTCTGATGCGATGAAAACTTCGGCAGGGGCGCTATATAACATTAAAATATGTAAAGAGAAAAACCTTGCCCATACGGTGGACTATCTCCAGCAGTCAGGAATATTGGTTTATGCCTCTACAGAAAAGGCACAGAAATTGCTCTACGAGGTTGATTTTCGTGAGCCATGTGCCATCGTGATGGGTAATGAGGAAACAGGAATTTCTAAAGAAGTTCTCCATCACTCTGATGAGAAAATAAAACTCCCAATGCAGGGAAAAACCCAGTCGCTCAATGTATCCGTGGCTTGTGGAGCGGTGCTTTATGAAGCGGTAAGACAGAGATTAAGTTAAACTTTAAAATAATAATTATAAAATGATAAAGAGAATTTTAGCAATAGGAATCATAGGAATGACCCTTGTGGCGTGTAGTCAGGATAAAAAATCAACTGAAAATACAGATAAAAAAACAACTGCAACTACTGAAAACGCAGAAAAAACAACCACCGAAGAGGAAAAAACGGAGTCAGTAGTAATGGCGATTTCGGATAGTGCGGGAGTTTATACACAGAAATTTGTTTTGGAGAAAGGGAAGACTTATCCGTTTTCATCAACACAGAAAGAAATCCAAACCATCAAAGACCACACAGGAAAATCCATGAGTGGAACACAGGAAGTAGTGGATGAGAGAAATGTAGTGGTGGAAAATTTTGAAAATGGTGTTTATGAGCTGACTTTGAATATTGTAGGAAAGAAAATGTCTTCTACAGCTGAAGGAAAAACAGTAGTGATAGATACTAAAGCCGCAGCCCCGAAGGAAGAGCAGCTGAAAAACATCTGGAATATCAATAAAGTATTGGCAGGAAGCAAATTTACGGTTAAAATGAAGGAAAATGGAGAAGTGATTTCTATTTCTGGAATCAATGACCTTTATGCAAAAATCGAAAAAGCTGTTTCGCCTCTAATCAAAGATGCAAATGCTAAAAAGGCTTTCGTCGAGCAGTTTAAACAAGGTTTTAATGAAAAATTGATAAAAGAAGAATTCTCTAAAGGAATCAATATTTTACCTAAAAAAGGGGTGAAAATAGGAGAGAGCTGGACAGAAACGGACAACATCACTCCAGATGGAAAAGTGAAATCTTCCGTTACTTACACTCTTGCAAAGGTGGAAAATGGTATCGCAGAGATTTCTATAAAAGGAGGAATTCCTCTAAAATCTGAAAAACAAACTCAGCAGGGAGTTACCGCCACTATAAGCATCCAAGGAACTCAGCAGGGAAATATCACGATAGACCAAAATACAGGATGGATTAAAAAATCTACCCTTAACATCAAAACAACTAACAAACAGAGCATGACAGATGGAAAGCAGACAGAATCCGTCACTCAAACCTCTGACAGTACAATTACAATAAACTAAATTGTTATGGGAAAACTGATAGCATTTATTTTGTTTTGTTTTATATGTTATCTGATTTTGCAGTTTATCAGAAGGTCTGTGTTTTTTAAGTTTTATAAAGCTGCAAATGCACAACGGAGAGAATACGAAAATCAAAGGAATAACAGCAGTTCTGCATCCAAAAAGGAATTTAAGAAAGACATAAAATGGGATGCAGAAACGGTAGATTACGAAGAAGTGAAAGATTAGATTTAATCTGAAAAATAATGAGAAAGCATAGGATAAAACGAGTTATCTTATGCTTTTTTCGTTTTTAAAAACAGCAAAATTTTTCTTTTTTGTATAATGTTTTATAAAAATCCATATTAAAATAGTATTTTTGGGCAGATTTTTTAAGTTTTAAAACTATGTTTAAAGAGAATAAAAATATTTTTTATATAGCAGGAAGCCTTATTTTGTTCATTGCTATCGCCTTGATTTATACCAATCCTGTTTTCCAAGGGAAAGAGATTATACAGCATGATATAGTCCAGTATAAAGGCGGTGCAAAGGAGCTTTTAGACTATCGTGCGAAAAATGGCGAGGAAACCTACTGGAGTGATGCTATGTTTGGCGGGATGCCTACCTATCAGACAGGAGCGCAGTTTCGTGGAGATGTTATAAAATATGTGGATAATGCTCTGAATTTCCTGCCGAAACCTGCTAACTATTTGTTTTTACTTTTTGCTGGTTTTTTCCTGCTTGGGATGACTGCCGTTAGAAACTGGAAATATGCTCTTTTGGGTGCTACATTTTTCGGGCTGTCCACTTATTTTTATATCATTATCAGTGCTGGGCATAATGGGAAAGTGCATACTATTGCTTATTTCGCACCACTTTTGGCAGGGATTTTATTGGTTTACATTAGAAAAAAATATCTTTTGGGATTTGTTGTAACGGCTCTGTTCATGGGCTTACAGATAGCGGCGAACCATTTTCAGATGACATATTATCTTTTCATAGGGATAGGATTTTTATTCCTTTCGGAATTGATAAGAGTTTTACTCAAAAAGAGCGATTGGAAGCATTTTGGGATTTCTTTTGGAGTTTTGGCCTTGGCTTTTCTTTTGGGAATAGGTATGAACTCACAAAGGCTCTTGGCTAATAGAGAATATGCGGAGGAAACCGTGAGAGGGAAACAAATTTTAGAAGATGAAAAACAAAATCACGCTTCCAAAGATGGCATGAATAGAGACGCCATGCTGATGTGGAGCTATGGGAAATTAGAAACTCTAAATCTCTTTATTCCAAGAATTTACGGGGGTTCTTCCCAAGAAAAAGGTTCTGATAGAATAATGCAGAATATTCAGGATTTGGTGCAGGAAAATGCTACTTCACAAGAGGAAGTGGATAACATCATGAAAGGCTTTTCCAGCCCTACTTATTGGGGCGAACAGCCTGGTACAGCGGGGCCTGCCTACCAAGGAGCTGTGGTCTGTTTCCTTGCTTTTTTAGGGTTTTTCTTCGCTCCTAAAAAATATAGGTATTGGATTTTAGGGGCTTCTGTGCTTACGATTATGCTTGCATGGGGAAGCAACTTCTTGATTGTTAGTGATTTATTTATTGATTTTGTTCCGTTGTATAATAAATTCCGTGCACCGTCTTCCATTTTGGTGGTTGTGGAGCTTTTATTTCCGCTCATCGCTATTGTAGGGCTTTATTCGTTTTTTAACAATAAAAATCTGACAACTGAATACAAACAAAAAATATTAATGTATGCAGGAGGGGGAGTGCTGGCGTTCTTGCTTTTAATGCTGGTTTTTGGGAAATCTTTACTTGGATTTTATACCGAAACGGAGAAAAGATATCTTCCGCCTTATCTACTTGATTATCTGATAGATGAAAGATATGCGATGTTTAGGGAAGACAGCATAAAAGCCATTTTTTATGTGGGAGCTGTGCTGGGTGTTTTGTTTTTAACGATGAAACAAAAATTGACTCAAAATATAGCGCTTATCATCATTGGGGCAGTTAGTTTCTTTGATTTATGGTCAGTGAATAAGCGATATTTGAACAATGATAATTTTGTGGATAAAGAATTTGTCCAAGAGCCTTTCGTTACGGAAGTGTCTGATTATCTGATGGAAAAAGCAGGAGATAATACCGAAGCGCAGAGATTACTTGATCAAGCGGAAATGAATAAAACGCTTTCTATTTTGACGGAGAAAGACAAGGGACATTATAGAATTTTCAACTCTATTATCAGCCCTTTTAACGAGACCACGACTTCTTATTTCAAATCTTCTGTTGGTGGTTATCATGCCGTAAAACTGCGCAGGTATGATGATTTGATTAACGAATATTTTTCTGTAACAGACAATAAGAAAACACTGAATATTCTTAACATGCTGAATACCAAATATATTCTGCTTGGTTCTCTACAAGAGCCAAGAGCTGAAATTAATCCTAATGCAAATGGAAATGCTTGGTTTATATCTGATATTCAGTTTGTTAAAACTCCAAATGAGGAAATAAAAGCTGTGGGCGAAATTGATAATAAGAAAACGGCTGTTGTTTCAGTGAAAGACCAAAAATATTTTGAGGGAAAAAACTTACAGAGCGACAGCACGGCGGTGATTGAACTGAAAAATTATCAACCTAATCAGTTGGAATTCAAAACTCAGTCAAAAACTCCTCAGCTGGCGGTGTTTTCAGAGATTTATTACCCGAAAGGCTGGAAAATGCTTCTCGATGGCAAGGAAGTCCCTTATATCAAAGCAAATTACCTGCTCAGAGCTGTATTCGTTCCTGCTGGAAATCATGAAGTTAGAATGGTCTTTGAGCCAGAAGTTATCGAGAAAGGGAAGATGATTTCCATGAGTGCATTTGGAATATTTCTGCTGCTGAGTGTGGGTGGATTTTTGAAATTTAGAAGAAAAGGTGCTGTTAAAAATACTGAAAACTAAATGGTAAGAAAAAAAATCCTTATCATCACATATTATTGGCCTCCTGCGGGTGGGCCAGGAGTTCAGCGGTGGCTGAAATTCACAAAATACCTGCCGGAATTTGGCTGGAAGCCTACGGTTTTCATTCCAGAAAATCCATCTTATCCGCTTTTGGATGAGAGTTTGAGTAAGGATTTATCTCCTGATTTAGAGACTATTAAAACTAAAATCTGGGAGCCTTACCAGCTTGCCGAAATATTCAGTAAAAAGAATAAGAAATTTAAGTCAGGACAGTTTGATATTGGTGAAAACCAGTCTTTTATGTCCAAATTATCTATTTTTATCAGAGGCAATTTTTTTATTCCCGATGCCCGAGTTTTTTGGGTAAAACCTTCCGTAGAATATTTGAAAAAGTATTTAAAGGAAAATCATTTTGATGCTTTGGTGACCACAGGGCCGCCTCACAGCCTTCATTTGATAGGTTTGGAACTCAAAAAATATTTCCCAAATCTGAAATGGATTGCAGATTTTAGAGATCCTTGGACAGAAATTTCATATTACAAGCACCTTAAACTGACAAAATGGGCGGACAAAAAGCACCGAACTTTGGAAGAAAAAGTCTTTAAAAATGCAGATATTACCCTTGCTACAAGTCCCACAGATGCTGAAAATTTCAGAGAAAAAGGCGCAAATGCAGTCTGCATAACCAACGGATTTGATGAAAATGAGCTGCTTGCAGAAAAATCCAAAACAGAGAGATTTACTTTGAGCTATATCGGAGTTTTGGAGCAGCTTAGAAATCCTGAAAACCTTTGGGAAATCTTGAATGCTTTGGTAGAGGAAAACGAAGATTTTTCAAAAGATTTTGAGCTGAAATTTGTGGGCAGGATAGATGATAAAATTTTACAGCAGATAGAATCTTCTCCTCTTGGAAAAAAAGTGAATTTATGCAGCTATCTTTCTCATAATAGGGCTGTTGAGGAAATGAATAATTCGGATATTCTGCTGATTACAAACTTTGACCGAGATTCTTCCAAGGGAATCATTCCTGGGAAATTATTTGAATATCTGGCTGTTGGGAGAAAGATTGTTTCTTTTGGCCCGAAGGAAAGCGATGTAGCCGATATTTTGAAAGAAACAGGCTCAGGTAGGCATTTTGGATATGCTGATGCTGATAATCAGGAAATTAAAAACTATATTTTAGAAATTTATCGGCAGTGGAAAACAGGAAATTTGGAAACCAACCAGCAAAGCATCCAGCAGTATTCCAGAAAAAATCTCGCAAAAAAACTTTCTGAAATTTTATAAAATAAAAAGTGAAGATGCATAGGCGTCTTCACTTTTATTATGAGAGTTTAATTATTTCCAATTAAAACTTATTTTCCACATGCGCTGCATTTAGCAGGAAATTGTGCATGTCGGTATTTCTGATGAATGATTTAAGGTTCTCACTACCAGGGCCGTACATCGCAAGTTCTGTGTAATCTGACGAGTGGTTCATGCTAATCCAGCCGACAGAAGTGTATGCTTTCTGCATCTCTGCTAAAGCTCTGAATGGCAGGTTTTTATGGTTGTATAGTCCATCTTCTTTTTTAAGATTGTTGTAATAAGAAAGAAGCTCTTTTGCCTGTTCATCAGTTATAGCGAAACCTCCGCAAGCCTCTGCTATTCTGTCTTTTACGAAAGAAGTGCTGCTGGAAGCATGTATTCCTTGTAAAACCCAGTCGTTAGAGTGAGTGAATTTTTGTAAGTGGTCAAAATTGTCATTGGTTTTATCTCCGTAAATCAGCCCAGGGTTGGCATTTCCATGGTCGCTGGTAATCACTACCAAAGTATTTTTATCTTTTTTAGCGAAGTCCATTACTACTTTTACAGCTTCATCAAAGGCAATTTGGTCAAATAATAGAGCCGCAATATCGTTTCCGTGAGCTGCCCAGTCTACTTTTCCGCCTTCTATTTGTAGTGCAAAACCATTTTTGTGGTCTTTCATCTGGTCTATCGCTTTTTGTGCCATTTCAGCAAGGCTAGGGATGTTTTTTGATGCTTTTTCATCGCGTAAATGATCTACTGTATAAGGTACAGCATCTTCATCAAAAGTTCCTAAAATAGGCTTGTTTTTAGGAGCGCTGAGCATTTCTAATTTAGTTTTTGCGATGGTATATCCTTTTTTCGCAAATAAATCAAAAACATCTTTTTTATCCTTTCTTTTGTCTTTGTCAAAGTATTGGCTGCCGCCTCCCATCATCACATCAAAGTTTAGCTCTGCGTATTGTTCAGCGATGTGGTCCATAGCATTTCTTCTTTTGCTGGTAACACAAAATCCTGCTGGTGTAGCATGGGTGATAGGAACAGTGGTTACACAGCCTACTTTTTTTCCAGCTTGTTTGAACTTCTGAAGAATAGGCATGTTTTCCTTTCCATTTGGGCTTACATTCAGGCTTCCGTTATTCACACGGACACCACCTCCCCAAGAGGAACTTGCTGCTGCTGAGTCTGTTACGATAGCATTAGCAGAGGCCATATCCATCAATGCTCTTTGAACAAGATTATCTTCATAAAGTCCCACCCAGTTGGAACTTTTTCCGTTTTTTCTTTTCAGGTAGATGTCTGCCATTATCATCGTTCCTACACTCATCCCGTCACTTACCATGAAGATGATATTTTTGGCTTTTCTGCCACGGAATTCTTCTTTTATAGTGTTTGCTTTTGCTCCGAAAGGAGTTAGCAGCATTCCGCCTAAAGCAGCTAATGAACCTGTTTTCAGAAAGTCTCTTCTTTTCATTTTGATTTAGTATTTTAGAAATGAATTTTGTGCAAATATAAGGAATAAAACAGAAGAATTTATTTTTTGAGCCAAAAAAGATGCTTTGATTTGATGATACAAAAGTTAAAGATGTTACTTTCCTGAAAATTGATGATAAAAATCATATTGTGGATTAACAAGAAAATAAAAAATAGTATTACTTTTGTGCCATAATTTTTTTAAAAGATAACATAAGTTTAAATTTTATATTTCATTATGAACAAAAAAGTATTATTAGTGTCTAGTTTGTTAATGTCCTTAATGGGATATTCGCAGACGGTGAAGGGTAGGGTAGTTCAGCATGATAATCCCGTTTCTAATGCCAGCATTATACTGAAAAAAGGGGACAAGGAAATGACCTCTATGACCGATGCTTCGGGATTTTTTAATGTAACACTTACAGAAGGAGGAAGTTACACTATCAGCATCGTAGCAGAGGGAGCAAATCCATTGGAAAACCAAATTACAGTGGAGGATAATGGAGTTTTGGATTTAGGAGATGTGATTGTATATCAGATGGTTACATCACAGCCTATGGTTGAGGAAAAACCTGTAGTTGAGCAGCCAACAGAACCAACAGAGCCAACAGAGCCTGTTGTAGCAAAAAATACTACAGACCCTAACGAGCCACAAGATGAGGAAGAAGACGGAAAAGTAAAAAAACTACAAACTGTAGAGTTACTTGGTAGAGCGAGAAAAGACTATAGCAGTGATTATTCTTTCTCGGCATCTAAAATTGCCTTGAAAAACATGGAGGTTTCCCAAGCGATAACTACTGTGACTAAGGAGCTTTTAGCAGATAGAGGGATTACAAGACTGGGAGATGTGGTGAAGAATGTGAGTGGGGTAAATCAGGCGAGTTTTTATAATGATTATGCCATTCGTGGGGTGAAGCAAGAGAATACCTATAGAGAGAATAGAATGATAAATGGTATGGCAACATCTCATATTTTGTTTAGTCAGCCAATGATGATGAATGTTGAGAGGGTAGAAGTAATCAAAGGTCCTGCGAGTATGACTTTTTCTAGTACAGATGCGGGGGGAACTATTAATATTGTGACGAAAAAGCCTTTGAAATCTAATATGAAAGAAGTTTCCTTTAGTGTGGGAAGCTGGGGGAATGTAGTGAGTGCATTAGACTTTACTGGACCTTTGAATAAGAGCAAAACATTGTTATATCGTTTGAATTTGGGATATGAAAACGGAAAGTCTTTCAGACATTTGCAATTTAAGAAAGCATACCAAATAGCACCAACGGTAGCTTATATTCCAAATGATAAGACTAGTATCAGTTTTGAATTTGTATTGACAGATAATAACAATAGATTGGATAGAGGTCAGCCTATTTTCTATACACCAGGAACTACTCCATCATTACATGCCACACCGATTTCTTATGCTATTGGAGCACTTAATGACTATAATAAGACTTTGGATTTAAATTTCATGGTGAATTTCACACATAAATTTGCTGATAATCTGAGTTTGAATATGGCATATATGAAACATAGATGGAATGAGGATTTGGTGGAGTTAAGAACGGATAATAACTTTGGTAGAAAAGGAGATGGTAGCCTTATGTATGATAAAGTACAGATGAGATATGTACAGCGTTATACGAATTATTATACAGATAATTTTAATGCTTATTTGAACTACGATTGGAAGATAGGAGATAAGATTAAAAATAAATCTGTGTTGGGTTATGATATTATTACTTTTGAATTAGCTAATAGTGGGTATAGAACGGCAAGAGGGTATAAAACAGTTGCTGGAGGAATTAGAAACTCATATAGTGCAGCAAGATCTAGTTTATATCAAATGGATGCTAACGGAAACCCTATTCCAAATGTTCCGCACTGGAATCTGACAGGGAATAATGTTCATTATTATGTAAATCCTTCAGATTATATAATGAATGTAAATGTAGCTACAGACCCTCTTTACTTTATGACAAATGCAGGGTATGTGATGAATCAGATGGAGCTTTGGGATAAGCTGATTGTTAATTTGGGACTTCGTCATGAGTGGTATGTAGATAAAAATTATTATGGAAGAAATGATCAAACTACAACCAAAAAGAATAAGCTGCTTTTAAGAGCAGGATTGATGTATAAAGCAACAAAAAATATCAATGCTTATGCTTCCTATATAGAAGGTTTCCAAATGCAGACAGATGCTTATTTAGGATACAATGGATTTAGACAGGCTTGGAGTGACACTGAAAATAAAATGGTCTATGTAAAAGAGCCATTTAATCCAAGAACTACGAAAATGTACGAAATAGGTGCTAAAACAGAATGGTTAGATGGAAAATTGCATGCCAATTTAGCATTATATAGCATTAAACAAAATAATGTTTTGACCTATGATGATAGACAATATAATGGAGCGGTGGATGAGCTAATGTCTGAGGGAGGAACTGAGAAAAACAAAGGTATAGAAGTAGATTTGATGGGTAGAATTACCAAGAATTGGATGGTAAATATAGGTTATGCATTCAATGATTCTAAACTTACCTATCCAAATGGAGAAACATACCAAAAAAGTAACGCTCCTAAACATATGTTTAATTTCTGGTCAAGATATGACATAAAAGAAGGTTTCTTAAGAAATGTAGGATTTGGTCTAGGAGCTAATTACTCAAGTGATAAAGTTTCTTGGCAAGAAAGAGATCTTGTGCTTCCTTCTTATGTTGTATTTGATGCAGCAGCTTACTATAAACTAGGAAGTATGCAACTATCCTTTAATGTTAATAATATCTTTAACAAAACTTATTGGCTTGGGGCATACAACTATCCAAGACTTTTCCCAGGAACACCGAGAAATGTGATGTTTACCGTAAGATATACATTCTAAGACAGATACAAGATTTTTTCATAAAAATAATTTAATTTGTTGAAAACCGATAGTTTATAATGGCTATCGGTTTTTTGATTATATTTGTGTTACTAAATAATATAAAGTCAAATTATTATGAGGATAAAAACTATCTTGGTGGGTTTAAGTTTGTTGTTTCTTTTAAGTTGTGTAAATCAGCAGAATGCCAACAAAACAGTAAAAACAAAAATAGAAAAATCTCATAAAAGACACCTGCGAAAACAACTTGCTTCTTTCATAAAAGGAATGCGAAAAGGTAAGCCAGATGAAGTAAAAGTATATTTTGATTTTCCTATCAAAAATGATAATTTTTGGTATGCGACTTTGGATTATGAAAAATGGGAGGAATATAAAGGAAAAGGATTTGGTGAGAAAGAATTTCAGATATATTTTGATGCGATTTTCATGGGCGATTTTAGGGAAACTTTAGGAAGAATAAATGTCAATAGATTATTAAAACAAGGATATGATAAAGCAGAATATTCATATGATAGTTGGAATGGTGGGTTTAAAGATATCTTAGAAGTCACATATACAGGTGATAAAATCACCATGACTTTTAATACAGTAGTTTATTCTTCAGGAGGAGGAGAACATATATATGTATATGTTTTTACAACGAAAGATGGCGTTCTGAAATTTAAAGATTTTCAAAGTACAATGGTACACTAAAAAGTAAGTCAAATATTTCAGTTATAAAATTAAGAATAAAACTATCTTGATAGTATTTCTTTTTAGTAGCAACCGATAGTTGCAGGATAAGTTATGGAAAAAACATTAGAATGGTTTAAAAAAGAAGTCTCTCCCGACTTGTTAAATTATAAAATTACATATAGAAGCTATAAAAATGGTGATTTCGGAGATTTAGACCAAGTTATAATAGAATCTAAAATCTTGGGAGGTGGAATTGATTTTTGGAGTTCAGGCTGGCTTGGAATTAAGCTGTATGATTATGAAAAAGAGAAACAAATAATTAATGTTTTATTAGAACCAACAGAAGAATATGAGACCCACCTAAAAAATTTAATAGAAACCTTGAAAAGCCAGTCAAGTGTTTCAAAATAATTATCTTTGCCCTTAATTTTTTTTAATTATTAAACATTACAATGAAAATAGGAATCATCGGAGCGATGGAGCTAGAAGTCCAGCTCCTTCGAGAAAAATTACAAGATAGAAAAGATACCGAATTATTCGGATTTACTTTCCATGAAGGGAGAATCGGCAGCCATCAGGTGGTGGTGCTTTTGTCTGGGATAGGAAAGGTGAGTGCAGCGGTGGCTACTGCGCTTTTAATCAATCAGTTTAAACCAGAATTAATCATCAATACAGGAACAGCAGGAGGTCTGAAAGACACCAGAGTTTATGATATTATCTTGGCTACAGAGGTTAGACACCATGATGTGGATGTCACGGCTTTCGGCTATGAAATAGGACAACAGGCCAAAATGCCGCCTGCTTTTTTTGCGGATGAGCAGTGGCTGAACCTTGCTGAGGAACATTGCGAAAAATATACCGACCAGCTTCGTAAGGGCTTGGTAGTCAGCGGAGATTCTTTCATCAGCGATAGACAGCGCCGAGAATGGATAGAAAAAAGTTTCCCAGGGGCACTGGCTGTGGAGATGGAGGCGAGTGCCATTGCCCAGACCTGCCATATTATGGGCATTCCGTTTCTGATGCTGAGGGCGATTTCGGATAATGCAGGCGAGGGAGATACTGTTTCCTATGATTCTTTCGTGGAGAAGGCTGGGGCGCTTTCGGCGGAGATGAATATTAGTTTCATTGAGAATTTAAAATAATTTCATGAATTTAAAAAGGGTAAAGCTAATCGCCTCGGAAGAATGGAAAAGCATCAATAGGCAGAAAGTACTGATTTACTTGGTTTTCATCATTGTTGCTGTTTTGTCTCTGGCGGCTTATATCGGTTGGGAAAATGTTCATCATCACAATGAGGAGCAGGAACACTACCAGTCGGAAGTTGTCCAGCAGTGGGAAAACCAGCCAGACAGGCACCCGCACAGGGTTTCGCATTATGGGTATTTGGTTTTTCGGGACAAATATCCTCTGAGTGCTTTTGATTTTGGGGTAAATTCTTATGTGGGAAACTCTGTTTTTTTGGAGGCTCACAGACAGAATACGATGAATATGAGCGATGCCTCGTTTTCCAACGGAATACTGAGGTTTGGGGAACTGAGTATGGCGCTGATTTTCCAGCTGATTTTACCTTTATTCATTATTTTCATTGGTTTTGGTTCGGTTTCTGGGTTGAAACAAAATGGAGTTTTGAAACTGATTTTGGTTCAAAATACGACTTACAAAGACATTATTTTTGGAAAAACTTTGGGGATTTATGCCGTTACGATGGCTTATTTCCTTCCCATTCTTATTTTTGGAATTGCTTTCACTGGGCTGATGTCAGGTGCTGATGCAGAGGGATTTATACCGAGAGCCTTCCTGCTGGTGGCCTCTTACAGCGTTTATTTTTTGATTTTTTCGTTTGTAGTCGTGGTTTTTTCGGCTTTGAATAAAACTCCTAAATCTACTTTGCTTGTTCTTTTAATCATTTGGTTTTCAATGGTTTTTATTCTTCCGAAAGCTGCGCAGACACTTGGTGCAAATATCTATGAAGCACCGAATAAAAATGATTTTGATATTTCCATTCATAACCAGATTAAAAAAGAAGGAGATAGCCATAATCCTGATGACCAGCACTTTAAGGAACTGAAAGAAGAAATCTTGAAAAAATACAATGTCAGTTCCATCGAAGAATTGCCGATAAATTACGGCGGATTGGTCTTTGCAGAAGGCGAAAAAATTACCACGAAAATTTTTGGTGAAAAATTTGAGGAATTGATTAAAATTTATCAAAATCAAAACAAAGTAAGCGAATTTTTAGGCTTTGCCAATCCTTATTTGGCGATGAGAAATATGTCTATGGGCTTCAGCGGAAGTAGTTTTTCTGATGCTGTAAGTTTCCAGCGACAGGCCGAAAAATACCGATATGACCGCACTCAGTATCTGAATAAACTTCAACAGGAGGAAATAAAATATTATAAAGAATCCCAAAAAGAGCGGACACAGAGGATAAATAATGAACTTCTGAAACAAATGCCACCGTTCAAATACCAGCATTTTTCTACTTATGAAATTCTAAAAGAGCAGATTTTGGGGATTTCAGCGTTTGTTTTTATGCTGTTTGTATTGGTTTTGGCGGCGAATTATATTCAGAAAAATAGTAATAAATTTTTGTAACGATGAAGAGGATTTTAAGCATAGAATTTAAAAATATTTTCAGAAATAACGCCTTCCGAATTGGGGTTTTGATGGTTTTTCTCTTTGGGCTTTACGGAATTTATTACGGAAACAGAGTCATAGAGGAACAAAAAGAAAATATTTCTAGAATAGAACATCTGGAAAATGAGAGTATAGAGCACATTCTACGCATTGCAGGCGCGGAGAACACGGCAGGAACGGATATTTATTACATGATTTTTCATACTTATAATCCGCCGAGTGACTGGGCGGCGTTTTCTTTGGGGCAGAGAGATATTCTAAACTACAATATCAAAACCAAAATCTTGGCATTAGAAGGGCAAATTTATGATAATGAGCTGACCAATCCTTTGTCCCTTTTGGTGGGCAATTTGGATTTGTCATTTGTTTTTATTTATCTTTTTCCGTTATTGATTATTGCTCTTGGTTTCAGTTTGATTTCGGAGGAGAAAGAAACAGGAGTCTGGAGTATGATAAAGATTTCTGGAGTGCCTACGCTTAGTTTTGTTTTTTATAAAATCTTTGCAAGGTGGCTGATAGTAGTTTCTTTGGTCATTATACTGATGATAGTGGCGGCTTTGGTTTTCAAGGCTAGTTTTGGAGCGGTGTTTTTTGCCATTTTAGGAATTTCTATTTTCTATGTAAGTTTTTGGTTTGCAGTGGTTTGGCTTATCAATTTATTGAATAAAAACTCAACTTACAACGCTATTTTGTCCGTGGGGATTTGGATTGCGCTATGTCTGATGTTTCCAGTTTTGGGAAATACGATAATTACAGCTACTACTCCTGTTCATGAGGCTATGGAGACTACACTCATCCAGCGGGAGGCCTACCATGAGAAATGGGATAAGCCTAAATCGGTAACGATGAACAAATTTTACCAAGAATATCCCGAGTATAAAAAATATAAAATTCCAGAAGAGAAGTATTATGTAGCAGGCTGGTATTATGCGATGCAGTATGTGGCTGATAAAGAGGCAGAACCGACATCCAAACTGATGGAACAAAAACTGATGGAGCGCCAGCACAAAGCCGAAACTTTGGGAATGTTTCTTCCTACGGTAGGAGTGCAGAGAATGTATAACACCTTGGTTAATACAGATTTAGAAGCATATATGAGATATTTGGTATCGGTGAGAAAACATCATAAAGCCGTGCGGGAGTTTTTTTATCCATATATTTTTGAGGAAACTTTGACCAAAAATACACCTTGGGAAAAAAGACCTAAATATCAGCCGCCAGCAGAGAGTACAGATATTAGCTGGAAATCCCTATTTGTGGGCTTGTTGTACTCATTATTACTTGTGTTTATCGGAATAAAATTGACTAAAAAAATATAGAATTTTATGCTTATTGCAGAAAACTTAACTAAAACATACGGAGATTATAAAGCTTTAAATAATCTAAATTTAAAACTGAACAAAGGTGAAATTTTTGCTCTTTTGGGACAGAATGGAGCAGGGAAGAGTACGACGATTAATATATTTTTAGGCTTTGTGAAACCGACCGAAGGAGTTGCGAAAATCAATGGAATCTCTGTGGTAGATCATCCAGAGGAGACCAAGAAATTCATCGCGTATATTCCTGAAACTGTACTGCTTTATCCTAATTTGACAGGCGTAGAAAACCTTAAATTTTTCTCCTCTTTGGCTGGGTTTGATTATGATAATGAGGCGCTTACGAATTTCCTAAGCAAAGCAGGACTGCAGGCTGATGCTCATCACAATAGGCTGGGAGGCTATTCCAAAGGGATGCGCCAGAAAGTGGGCATCGCCATTGCCATCGCTAAAAAGGCGAAAGTACTACTTCTGGATGAGCCTACATCTGGTCTAGACCCGAAGGCATCGAATGAATTTTCTGAAATATTGAAAGAATTGGCTTCGGAGGGAACTACTATTTTCATGGCGACGCATGATATTTTTAGGGCAAAAGAAGTGGCTGACCGAATAGGAATTATGAAGCGAGGGAATTTAATTTCCGAAATCAATGCCGATGAAATCTCTGCCAATGAGCTGGAAAAACTGTATCTTCAGACCGTTTAGAAATAAAAAAAGACTTGATTTTCAAGTCTTTTACTTTTTTTTGGATTTTTTCTTTTTCTTTAGAACCACATTATATTTGAAACTATTGACATTCCAAACAGGGATATAATAAAAAAGAAAACCAAGAAAATAGCTGATAGCAAAGGATAAAAAAGCATCCAAGCTAAGCTGGAAAAATGTAGTTCCTGTGAAGAAATAATATCCGAGATTGGAAATTAAAAATATAATCACTCCCATTAAAATGGCATTTATCAAGGAATATTTTACCCTTCCGAGCTGCATGCTGTTTTCCCAATATTCTATGAATTTTTCGTCTTTATCTTTATTTTTTTTATCCATTTTTCTATTTTTTGCAAAGGTAGAGAATTTATTTATATTTCTGAGCCAAAGCTTGCAGAATACTCCAAGTTTCCGCATCTAAAATGCCATCATAGTTTTCTGGTCTGAAATGATACTGAAACGCCTCTATAACGCTTTTTGTCTGTTTGTCCCACATTCCTGTGATTTGGATATCATACCCAAAACTCTTAAAGGTTGATTGTATTTTTCTTATAAAAGAAGCATCTTCATATAGTGTAGTAATGTCTTCTAATGCACTTGGATAAAGTTCTTGTTTTTTATCCTCATCATACCACATGCCTATTTGGTGTTTTTCATATAATGTTTTCCAAGGAAACAGAGGGCCTGGGTCTTGTTTTCTTGTCGGAGCAATATCTGAATGAGCCAAAATATTAGTAGGAGGAATCATATATCTTTTGCTAATGTCTTTTACCAAAACGGCTATTTTTTCTATTTGATGTTCAGGGAATGCTTGGAATTGTCTCTTTCCTAAACTATCTACTACATAGCCTGTATTTACTATTTCTATGCCTATAGAGTTGTCATTCAGATTGTTGCTGTTTTTCCAAGCGCTTATCCCTGCATGATAAGCTCTTTTATTTTCATCTACTAATTGATAGATTTCATGATCATCTAAATCACTCACAAGATAATGAGAACTTACCGACTGCTGTGTTAAAACTCTTATGGATTTTTCATTATTCAAAGCCGTATAATGCAGAATGATGAATCTTTGGCGGAAGCCTTGTCCCAAGGAAGGGAAGTAGGTTTTGGTGATTTTATATTTTTTTGGTTTAGCTGAAACTATAGACCCATAGCTTATAGTATTATTGTTTTTGGTGCTGTCCGCAATGTTCACTTTATAAAAATCCTCTGTTCCTATATGGACTATTTCACCTTTTTTTTCTTTTTCAGAGTTTGTTTTGTTTGGGTCTAATGAAGATTTGGCTGCATTGGCTATTTTTTTCTGCGAATCACAAGAAAAAGCCAAAATACATAAGCAGCTGATATAAAATATTTTACGCATGATATAAATAATTAAGCTAATTTTTTTTTTCAAAAATACGAATATTTTTTTCAAAAAAAATTTGTAGGATTAAAAAAAAGTTATACCTTTGCAAAGCAAATAAAGAAAGGGAGTTCTTAAAGAATAAAAGGAGGGTTGCCGGAGTGGTTAACGGAGCAGTTTGCTAAACTGTCGACTTTCGGGTCGCATGAGTTCGAATCTCATACCCTCCGCAACTGGTAAGATATTCGGGGTGTAGCGTAGCCCGGTCATCGCGCCTGGTTTGGGACCAGGAGGTCGCAGGTTCGAATCCTGCCACCCCGACAAAAGTTTATTAGTTCTTTTTAAAAACTAATTAATGGGTGCGTAGCTCAGCTGGATAGAGCATCTGCCTTCTAAGCAGACGGTCAAAGGTTCGAATCCTTTCGCGCTCACGGATTTTAAATAAAAACATCTTCAATTTTTGGAGATGTTTTTTTATTTGCTAAAAATTAAAAATCATTTTAAATACTCGAAATTTCACTTTTTGATAAATGTCAAAGGATATTTGTCAGATTTCATGGAAATTTGCATCATCAAATAAACAAACAAAATATATGACAAGTAAGAATAAGTTGTTTTATGCATTATTATTTATGTCTTCTTTCAGTTTTGGGCAGTCTTCTTCTGATCAGCTGAAAGAACTCATTAATAGTGCATTAGAAAGAGATGGGCAGTACCAGCAGCAAAATCTGGAACTGCAGTATGTGGATATTGACCAAAAGAGATTAACTGATACTTTCCTTCCAAAAGTAGAACTTACAGGAAGGGTAGGCTATATGGATACGCGGATAAATTACACTTCGCCAGAGATGGGAATTCCGCCATTTCCGCCTATATTCCCAGGGATGAAAATTCCTTCACAGAATAATACTTTAGGGATTTCAGGGTTTTCGGGAGCGTCTAAATTACAGGCTTCTGTAGTGCTTTATTCAGGAGGAAAAGTAGGGCATTTGAAAAAAGCCTTAAACGAGAAAAAACTTTCCCAGCAGGAACTTTTATCCAGCAGTAAGAATGAAGTAATTACTTCTATTGCCAAAATCTATGACCAGTTTGCATTGGTTCATCAGTCTAAAAAAGTTTTAGATGAAAGTAAAAAAAGACTTGAAATTAACAGAAAAACAGCAGAAAAAGCGCTTGGATACGGACTGATAACGCCGTATGATTTTAAGAAAATAGAACTGGCGCAGGTCACGCTGGATACTAAAATGATAGAATACGAAGGAAAGCGCGAACTGCTTATCACTCAGCTGCATATCCTCACAGGAATGGACAGAGAGCGCATCGCGGAAATAGAGCCAGATTTACAGGTTTTAAACTATTTAGTGGAGGACAAATCCATAGAAAACAGACCTGAAATAAAAGCCCTAAACCACGGAATAGCCGCAGCGGAATACAAAATAAAAGCCGAGAAAACCTGGTGGATTCCAAAGGTGCAGCTTTCTACTTCGTTGTCTTACTTTGGGCTTTATGGCGACCATATTCATACTTCTAACGATGTGGTTCCTCATTTGGTAAAAAAACTGGATATTCATACCAAACCGCTTAG
This sequence comes from uncultured Flavobacteriaceae bacterium, assembly GCA_963516475.1. Classification (GTDB taxonomy): domain Bacteria; phylum Bacteroidota; class Bacteroidia; order Flavobacteriales; family Weeksellaceae; genus JABCPE02. The sequence continues at coordinate 6,586 of CAUQBR010000016.1, read as the reverse complement.
TCTTTTCCCAATGTTTAATGCTGGAATAGGCTTTAAATGGAGCCTTTTCGATGGAAATACAGGAAAACGAGAAGCTGAAAAGAGCAAGATAGACAAAATGGTTTTGGAGAACAAAAAAGCAGATGCACAGAGAAAATTGCAGCTGAATCTTGCGAATAATCAGACCAATTATGACATTGCTTTGGCACAGATAGAATTAAAGGACAAAGCTCGTAAAATCGCCAAAAATGCATTAGACCAAGTGGAAAAAGAATTCCGCTACGGCGTGAAAAAATCTATGGATCTGATAGATGCTGAAAACGATTTGGAAAAGGCTGAATTAGAATACAAAACGGCTGTGTTTAACCAAAGAAGAGCAGCGATAGAGCTGATGAAATCTACACAAAATTTAGATGTAGAAAAATTTTAATAACGAACAAACTGAAACAATTTTAACAACCAAATAAAATCAACAAAGAAATGAAACTAAACGATATAAATATTAAAAATAATGCTGTAAAATCAGCTCTTTTATTGACTGCATTTGCATTGGTTTCTTGTAACAGTGAAAAACAGGAAAACGCAGTGGAAGGAAAAGTAAAAAAAGAAGTGATTTCTTTCGCTCCGAAAATCACAGGGCGAATTTTGGAAATCTATGTAGAAGAAGGACAGACAGTAAAGGCGGGAGATACACTCGCGAAGATAGATGCGCCAGAGATTTCGGCTAAAATAGCTCAGGCACAGGGAGCGACTCACGCAGCGACTGCACAAGCTGAGATGGCAAGAAATGGCGCTACGGCAAACCAATTAAGCCAGCTAAGAGCCAAAGAAAGAGGGCTTCGTGAGCAGTATGAATACGCACAAAAATCATACAACAGAGCTACTAATATGTTCAAAGACAGTCTGATGTCGCCACAGGCATACGATGAAGTTATCGCTAAATATCAAGGTGCAAAAGCGCAATATGATGCGGTAATCGCGGAGCTGAGAGATGTGGAAAACGGCACTCGTTATGAGAGAATCAGTATGGCGGCTGGACAGGCTGAGCAGGCAGCAGGAGCACTACAAGAGGCAAAAGTAGCCTATTCTGAGCGATATGTGATTGCTACCAGTGATATGGAAATAGAATCTATTACACTTCACAAAGGTGAGCTGGCGACTGCTGGATTTGCATTGTTCAATGGATATCTGCCAGAGAGCACTTATTTCAGATTTACTGTTCCAGAAGGGCAGATTGCAAAATACCAAAAAGGGCAGACTGTAAATATGGAAGTGGTGTATAACAAAGCTGCTGTTTCAGGGAAGATAATGACGATAAAGCAACTGACTAAATATGCCGATGTGACCACTGCTTTCCCAGATTATAAAATGCAGGAAGCTGTTTATGAAATAAAAGTAAAACCACAGGATATTCAGCAGACAAAAAATATCTTGGTAAACTCTAATGTAATCCTAAAATAATGAAAAAGTTTATTCACTTACTAAAGCGTGAGTTCAAAATATTCTTGGCTAATGATACTTTGCGAAGTGTATTTATCCTCGGGCCTATAGTTTACGGACTGCTCATTGGGTTTACCTACAAAGAAGGAAAAGTGGACAATCTCCCAGTGATAGTCATAGACCAAGACCACACACCCACATCCTCCACAGTGGTGGATATGCTGGGAGACAATAAAACGATAAAAGTCCTCCACTATACTCAAGAGCCGCTAAGACTGGAAGATGAAGTCATTAAGACAAAAGCTGCCGCAGTGGTGAAAATCCCTGAAAACTTTGAGAAAGATATATTGCTGAGAAAATATCCTGAAATAAATGTTTATGTAAATACAGGAAATGTTCTTACTGCGAATTTCTCCTCCAAAGCGATTCAGGTAACGCTTGGGACATTGTCCGCAGGAATGGAAATGAAAACCCTCCAAAAAAGAGGTGCCAATGCAGAACAGGCAAAGATGCAGTATGAACCCTTCAAGGCGAACTACATCACGATGTTTAATACCACTTCCAACTATCTTATTTTCATGTGGCCTGCCATGATGGGCGTAGTTTTTCAGCAGGTAGTATTGCTTGCTATGGCGGTGAGTTTCGCTTCGGATTTCCGTAGAAAATCTTTCTTGGAGAATTATAAAGGAAGTCCTGCCATTCTAATGCTTGTTATGAAATGCCTTCCTATTTGGATAATTTCTGTGATAAATATCCTTATACTTTCGGCGATGGGCTTGTATTTTAAAATACCTGTTTTAGAAAACATCTTTGGATTTGCGATTCTTGCTACGGTTTTCATCATGACTTGCACATTTTTGGGCGCGCTTTTCAGTGTTCTCTTACCAAATGCCTTGAAGGCAACACAGTTTCTGATGATTATCGCTTCGCCGGCGTTCATTATCGGTGGATTTACTTGGCCAAGCAGTGCGATGCCTACAGTAATACAATATTTGGCGAACATCATTCCGCTGACGCCATTTTTGGAAGCCTTTAAGATTATCCTTATCCAAAAGGGAAGTCTTGAGCTGACTTATCCATATCTTCAGCATTTGCTGATTTTGATGGCGGTTTATTTTGTGCTGTGTGTTTTGGCTTTAAAATTAAAAGTAAGAAAGCTTTCACTAGTAGAAAAAGAAGAGGAAGAAGAAAATTTTTAAACCTAAAAAAATAGACAAAATGAAGAGGGTAAAGTGGTTGTTATATGTTTAGTTTGTTTGTTTGAATGCCTTGGCTGAAAAAGTCAAGGCATTTTTTAGTAAATTGCACCAAAATTTCAGCAATGATATTAGATTATCTCAGTCAGCATGTGACTGTCAACGAGACGATTAAGGCTTTTTTTGAAAAAGAGTGTATCAGAGAATTTTACGAAGAAGGCAGTGAAATAAGCGGCTGCGGGCAGTTTAACCAAAAGATATATTTCGTGGAGGAAGGTCTTACGCGGACTTTTTACTATGAAAAAGGCAAAGATATCACGAGTAATTTCTACACCGAGGGCAAAATCATGGCGCTGATAGACACCATCTACAACGGCGAACCCTCGCGCTACGGCATACAGGCGATAGAGAAAAGCGTCATCGTTTCTTGTGAATATCACAAGCTGAAAGCCACACTGAATGTTTCTAAAGAGTATTCCGAGTTCAGCAGATTCGTTCTGGGAAAACTAATGACACAGATGCTGGAGCGGATAGCCTCCCTGCAATACATGACCGCAAAAGAAAAATACAGTCACCTGATGGAGAAAAATCCCAGTATCATACTAAGGGCGCCGCTCGGTATGGTAGCTTCTTACCTTGGAATTACGCAGGAAACACTGAGCAGAATAAGAAGTAACGGCTGATAGATGTTCTAATAGTATAAATGATAATTAACAAGAGGCACGATATTTTCGTGCCTCTTGCTTTTTTAACTCCTAAACGGTGCGATTGATATCCATATTTTTTGAATAATGTAGCGTGAGTATCATGAAAACAACATATTTAGAACACTACTACACATTTGGAACATGAGGCATGAAACTCAGTCATATACATCATTATTTTTGTGCAAAAATAATATAGACAGGTAAGAGCCTGTCTATATTATGGATTTTATATTATTGTGTTGGCTTTGTTTATCAGATAGTTATATCTTATTTATAATGAAAACGACACATCTGGGACATTACCGTTTTTTGTATATATTATAACATTGATATTATTTTTTTTAGGAAATGTAAAAAAAAAGCTCCTCCTGATATTATCAAGTTTAAAATCACCCCCCAATTCCGAATATTATTAGTATTATATAACTGACTTTCATCATGAGCTTCTTTATACAACCAACTGTTTTTATCATATAATTTCATATATCCCCCCATAATTCCTGAAATAACTCCTGTTAAACCAAATTCCATCCAAAAGATGTTTTCTAATAGTTCTATATACATATCTTAATTTACAGTTTTAATCTCTGATTCTAATGCGGGGATAAAAATTTTAGAGGCTGCAGTACCATTAATCTGTTCTACTTTTTTTGAATAAAATTAATCAAAAAAATATCTAAAAAAGTTAATAAATCCTACTATACCACTACCTACTAGTAAAAAAATCAACCCCCATGTATGCATACCATCTGTGTCATATAGCCAATTTTTCCCTTCTGATTCTTTATATAACCAACTATTTTTGTCATATAATTTTAAATAAATGAGGTAAAGACCTAAAATCAGCATAATAATTGAAAATAAAAACCATAATAATTCCCTATATAATTCATCCATAGCTCTTAGTTTACAGTTTTAACTTGAGACTCTAAAGCAGGGATAACATATTTAGAAGGAAACATATTTTTGATTAATCAAAATAAAAGCCGAAAAATGTTCATCAATCCTCCAAAAATTAATAATAGTATCAATATCCATATTTTAAAACTATCTACATTATTAGATATTTCTGTTTTAGATAGTTTATAATAACATAAAATACAACCTATAATAAAAATTACTAGCCACTTTATGAGAGAGGTAAAATCATCCATGACAAATATTTAATTTACAGTTTTTGTCTGTTGTTCAACCATTGGAATTACAACTTCTGATGTAATTTGTGAGTTTATTTCAGCCCCAATATCTTGATTCATTCCCTTTCCTATAGGTTCTCTATTAATCCTTTAGTAAGTTTTCCTACCCCTAATTTAGCTGTTTCTATAACAACTTGAGAATATTTTTTCTGAAATAAATTTACACCAATCGTCATTCCTCTTGCACCTAGACTTATATATCCTCCAACACTCATCAACAAAACTCCATATTTATCCTAAATATCCAATAGTAGTTATTCATACTTACTATAACAATGAAATTAGTTTTTCCAAAAAATGTAGAAACAACCCCATACCCATAAAAGATAGACCTAAAATCAGTCCCCATGTTCTCATACTAGTTAAGGCATACATCCAATGAACTCCTTCGGATTCTTTGTATAGCCAACTATCTTTTTTAAATATATCATATAGAATCCTAATATTGTAATTCCTATTCCTAATATTAGGAGTAAAATATTTTTAATAATTTCATACATTTTAATTCACTGTTTTGGAATTTTGTTCTATCAAAGGAATAATAGCTTCAGAAGTAATTACACCATTTATTCCCTTTCCTAATATCAGTTTATTCTTTATTTTTAATGGACTTAATCAATTATTTAGTAAAGCTAAAACTTTATTACTTCAATATTTCTATTAGTTTAGTAATAATTTCTCCTAAAAAAGCTATAGAAAATGCCCCCCCCGAAAGTTAATGTAAAAATTATTCTCCAGGTAGCCATACTTCCTGTATTGTAAGGCCACTTTTCCTTTTGGGATTCTTTATATAACCAACTATTTTTATCATATAATTTTAGATAAGCACCCCAAGCACCTAGTAAAAAGACTATAAAACTAATAATAAAAAGAAAGGTGTATATTAATAGATTATCCATATCTTAATTTACAGTATTTATTTGAGATTCTAGTGCGGGGATAGAAATTTTAGAGGCTGCAGTACCATTTTCCTATTCTCCATTTTTGTGATAAAAACAATAAATCTTGTTATTCGATTTTAACGAAATACTAGTTCTAAAATCATCCCTCCCCCTTTTTTCAAATATAAGAAAGTATTCACAATTCCTCCTAAGATTAAACATAAAATTATTCCCCAAGTATGTATTTTTCCCGTGTTATTTGATATTTCATCTTCATGAGATTCTTTATACAACCAACTATTTTTATCAAAAAGCTTCATATATGCTCCCATAACCCCCACGATAAAAATAGTTAAACTAAATTCAAACCAGAAAATATTTTCCAATAGTTCTATATACATATCTTAATTTACAGTTTTAGTTTGTGATTCTAATGCAGGAATAATAATTTTAGAGGTAGTAATACCATTAATCTGTTTTACTTTTTTTGAATAAAATTAATCAAAAAAATATCTAAAAAAGTTAATAAATCCTACTATACCACTACCTACTAGTAAAAAAATCAACCCCCATGTATGCATACCATCTGTGTCATATAGCCAATTTTTCCCTTCTGATTCTTTATATAACCAACTATTTTTGTCATATAATTTTAAATAAATGAGGTAAAGACCTAAAATCAGCATAATAATTGAAAATAAAAACCATAATAATTCCCTATATAATTCATCCATAGCTCTTAGTTTACAGTTTTAACTTGAGACTCTAAAGCAGGGATAAATCCTACTGAGGTAGCTATAAAGTCTGATTAATATAGGTTGTAAATTTAGGTAAAAACATCCATTAAACCCAATAAAATGGTGAAAATTTGTGCGTTTTTTTCGTGCAAAAGTCGTCGATGTCAAAAACCCGAAAAAACATGGGAGATCGACAACCTTGCAATATATTGGTTATCAGTAGTTTGGTTTATAAGCGAGTCAAACTCTGTGTTTCAGGACCTCAAAAATACAGAGACCGATGACAGAAGGACTTATAAAATATTCTCCATAGTGTCTATATTTTTGCCTACAATCTCCTTGTAGAGCCACTTTTCGTATTAGAGTTTTGTGATTTTTTTCTTTTTTCAAAATAGTATATTCCCATATAAAAAGAGAAAATACAAATAACACAAGGAATGATGGATTTGT
>CAUQBR010000015.1:0-30252 GCA_963516475.1 uncultured Flavobacteriaceae bacterium | reverse complement strand
CCTGGTTCGATTCCTGGAGAAACCACATAAGACTTCTGAAATTTCAGAAGTCTTTTTGTTTTATATGATATTTAAATTTGTAATTTTGTGACAATAGAAATAAATCATATATGGAAAAAAACTACATAGTAGAGAAAAAAGGTAGAGTAAGTATATTGGATGTACTTAGAGTAGTGGCTGTGATTATGGTTATTTTGTCACATTATTATCTTAATTATCCAGATGTAGGAGAAAAGGTTGCGTGGGGGGCATTAGGAGTGCAGTTATTTTTCATTATTTCTGGTTTTGTGATTTACGCCTCATTAGAAAACACTAAAAATTATAGGGATTTTATAGTTAAAAGGTTTCTTCGTTTGTCTCCAGCAATGCTTATTTGCTCTACGATAATTTTTGTTTTTTTTAGATTTTTCTATATAGGAGAAGGATATGCTAACTCTAAATTGTTTTCTAATTACTTGATAGCGAATACATTTATAGATCCTACATTTATAAATGTTTTTTTTGGTAGGGTTAGGTATTATTATTTAGATGGAGCTTTTTGGAGTCTTTGGGTGGAAATTTGTTTTTATACATTGATAGGATTATTATATTTTATAAATAAGAAAAAATTTATAAATTATTATGTAATTATTTGTTTTTCACTGACACCTATTTTCATGTTGTTTTATACATCTACAGGACAGAATGTTTTACAGACAACATTTTCATTAACGGCTGAGCAAGCTTATTTATTCAAAATTTATGGGAGAGCACTTGCTTTTTTTGATAATTGTTTTTGGTTTTTGATAGGGATTTTTCTGTATCTTTTGTATAATGATAAGACCAAGAAAAAATATATTTATTACATTATATTTTTGTTTTTAATTAACATTGCGAAAGACAAATTTAATTTTCCACTGATCATATTTTCAGTAATTACTTTTGTGTTTCTGATGGTATTTGTTTATACTCCTCAAAAGATAGAATTTATAGCACAACCACTCCTCTGTAAGATAGGGGTAGCATCGTATTCTATGTATCTGATACATTATTACTTAGGTATGGTTGCAGTTAAATACCTAAAAGAAAATGTAGCGGATAGTTATATATGGCCTTTTCTTGTGATGATAGTTGTTATTCTTTTTGGATTGTTTAGTTACAACTATTTGGAAAAACCCTTAGGTAAACTTTATAAGAAAGTTTTTAAGGTCTGATAATTTTTAATTTAAATTTCAAATATTTTACTTTCTTCTGTGATGTTTTTTATTACATTTTCGGTGCGTTCCTTGTGGGTGTCTGTGATGAAAATCTGTCCAAAATGCTCTTTGTTCACAAGCTTTACGAGTTGATGAACTCTTAAATCATCTAATTTGTCAAAAATATCATCAAGGAGTAGAATAGGTGTTTTTCCAGTGAGTTTTTTTAGTAAATTCATTTGGGATAGTTTTAGGGCGATTAAAAACGATTTTTGCTGCCCTTGTGAGCCTATTTTCTTTATTAGTTGTCCATTCATTTCGAATAGTGAATCATCTTTGTGAATGCCTTTGGAAGTGTAAGTCAGAACTCTGTCTTTTTCCAAATTTTCTGTAAGTAAAATTCTAAAATCTTGTTCTAAATCAGACTGATATGAAATGAGAACTTTCTCTTTTTGATTAGAAATTATTGCATAATATTCCTGTAAAATAGGAATGATTTCATGAATGAATTTTTTTCTTTTTTCAAAAATAATTTGACCATGTTTTATCAAAGGTTTATCATAGATTTCTAGGCTGTCTGCATCGAAAGTCCGTGATTTTTGGAAATTTTTGAGAAGAGCATTTCTCTGCTGAAGCGTTTTTTGATAATGAATAAGGCTGAAAAGATACTCGCGGTCGGTCTGAGAAATCATGACATCCATAAATTTTCTTCTGCTTTCTGAGCTGTCCGAAATGAGATTTTGGTCATATGGTGAAATCATTACAGAAGGCAAATATCCTATGTGGTCGGCTATTTTGGAGTAGTTTTTATCATTTTTTTTGATGGTTTTTCTGCTCTCTTTGTTTTGGATTATTTTCAGAATATCTTCTTTATTTTCATTGAAAATAAGCGCTTCTATCGAGAAAAAATCTTCATTTTCGGTAATGTTATTTAAGTCAGAATTTCCTAAAAAACTTTTCCCAACAGAGAGATAATGCAGAGCATCCAGAATGTTGGTTTTTCCAACGCCGTTATCTCCCACCAGACAGTTGATTTGAGGAGAAAATTCTATGAATCGTGATGAATGATTTTTGAAATTCTGAAGAGTTAAATTCTTAATAAACATAAAACCAAATTAGCCTCCAAAGGTAAGAAATAAACCTAAACAGAAAGGAGATTTTTGATATTTTTCTTGATGTTTCGGTATAAAAATACTACATTTGCGTATGTTTAGTTGGTAGTTATTGGTTCACGGCGGTTCATTGGTTTTTCTAAAAGTTTGTCATAATTGAAAACTGCTTACCAATAACTTACAACAAACAATACTCTTTTTAAAGTAAAAATAATTTAAAACTCAATATATGAAGAAACACTTTATTCTATTAGGAATGTTAACAATGGGGTTAGCATATTCTCAAACAGGAAAAGTAGGGATAAACACAAATAATCCTGAAGCAACTTTAGATATAAAACCAAATTTAGCTAATTCAGCAGTAGGAGCAACTACAAATGAAGGGATGCTTGTTCCTAGACTAAGCAAAGCGAGATTAAATTCAATCGCTGCTGCTAATTTGAAAGAATCTACATTAGTATATGTAAATGATGTTACAGCTACATCTAGTCCATCTACAGTAGATGTTACTTCAAAAGGGTTCTATTACTATAGCGCTACTGCGAATAAGTGGGTGAAGATGGCAGAGGGTTCTATACAAGAACAAGACCTTAGATTAGTGGGGACTAACAGCCACATCACACAAGATGCTGGTGTGGGCGGAAATGGTAGTGGAGTAGGAACAGGTCCTCATAATATAGGTATAGGGAAAGATGCTCTATTTTCCAATACAAGCGGTTCTCATAACATAGCTGTAGGATTAGATGCTTTGCGTTCTAATACCACAGGAGTTAATAATGTGGCATTGGGTATAAAATCTCTTCATTCAAATCAAGTAGGAAGAGGGAATGTAGGGGTTGGCGCAAATTCACTTTATTCTAATACAGGAGGGTCTTATAATGTAGCTGTAGGAGAGAATGCTTTGTATAATACTACTTCTGGAAATGGAAATGTAGGAGTAGGAACAGATGTTCTTTATAGAAATACAACAGGAGCTAATAACACTGCTGTGGGATATACAGCATTGTATAATAATACAACAGGATCTAGTAATGTGGCCAATGGATTTGGTGCTTTGTATAGTAACACCACAGGAAATAGTAATTTAGCATTTGGTTATCATGCGTTGTATGATAATACCAGAGGGAATAATAATATGGCACTAGGGCCAGAAGCTATGAAAGCTAATACAATAGGAACAAGCAATATTGCTCTAGGAGTTGCTGCATTAAAATCTAATACTGTAGCATATGGGAATATAGGTATAGGTACCAATGCCCTTTCTAGTAATACAATAGGAACTTCGAATATTGCTATAGGACCGAATGCACTTAGTTCTAGTACTACAAGCTCAGATAATATTGCATTAGGATCTAGTACGCTTTTTAATAATACCACAGGATATAGTAATATAGGTATGGGGAACAATACCCTTCTTAGTAATACTACAGGATATAATAATATAGGTATAGGAATAAATACTCTTTATAATAATACTACAGGATATATTAATATAGGTATAGGGAATAACTCCCTTCATAGTAATACAACAGGAGTGGCAAATATAGCTATGGGAGCATACACTCTTACAAATAATACCACAGGTGAAATCAATACTGCGATAGGTACAGGTGCATTAAATGCTAATACTACAGGTAGGAATAATGTAGCTGTAGGTCACTATGCTCTTTATAATAATACTACAGGGGATGAAAATATGGGAATGGGAAATGGTTTTCTCTATAAAAATACAACAGGAAAGGCCAATGTAGGTATAGGGATGTCTGTACTTTATGATAACACTATAGGAAGCGAAAATATAGGTTTTGGAAACTATGCTCTTCATAGAAATACTGTAGGAACAGGGAATATAGGCATAGGTGTTTATAGCATACACCTAAATCTTTCAGGTAAGGAAAATATAGGTGTTGGTAGAGCTACTCTTCATGATAATAGGACTGGAGAATACAATATAGCATTAGGAAGTGAAGCAATGAGAAATAATAAAGCAGGAAATTATAATATAGGGTTAGGAGCTTATGCATTGTATAATAACGCTACAGGACAGCATAATATTGCACAGGGAAATTTAGCATTGCGTGAGAGTACTACAGGACATGGAAATATAGCATTTGGTAATGAATCTGGTAACTGGATAAAAGGAAGTTCTAATATCCATATAGGAAGTGCATATATCCAAAATGTAACTTCAGAGCTAGATAATGTGGTAGCTATAGGAAATGGAATACATCAAGGAAATCTTAATACACATACAACGAATGAAAATGTAATTCTATTGGGACATAATCAAGTAAATAGCCCAAATATAGGGATGGGAATTTATAAACCAGAAGAAAAGTTGCATATAGCAGGAAATATAGCGGTGGGATATAAACAACCAGGAATTACATATCCTGGAGTAGGGAATTATCTTTCCTTTGAAGGGACATCTCCTTGGTCAGATGGAATGTTCCCAAATTCAGATGTTTTGGCATTCTATCGTTATGATTACTCTCAAGACCATTCTGAGCTTAGATTGTTGATAGGGGATAATGAGGGAAGTGGAGATGCTTTCTCAATAGGGGTAAGACCGCATTCGGGAGCTCATAATGGATATGTAAGGGGAAATGTGGAAAGTATTGCTAATGTTTATTCAGAGAAGTTTAAATTCGCAGCGGATGGGCAGGCTTACAAGCACGGAAGTAATGTCTGGACAGTATTCTCAGATGCTCGTATAAAAGAAAATGTAAAACCTTATACCAAAGGACTTAAAGAAATTCTACAAATCAGACCAGTGAACTTTAATTATAAAAAAGAAGCAGATAAAGGAGATAAAACCTACGCTGGAGTAATCGCTCAAGAATTAGAAAAAGTAGTACCTACTATGGTAAATACTACTAATGAGAAGATAAATGGTGTAGAGGGAATTAAGTCAGTAGATGGTAACGAATACACTTTTATGCTTATCAATGCTGTTAAAGAGCTTTCTCAAAAAGTAGAGAAGCTAGAAGCAGAGATTAAAACTTTGAAAAATAAGAAAAAATAATGTATATTATTTTGAGATTTTGTTTACCTTGCCATAATTTTGTGGCAAGGTTTTTTTGAAAAATAAAATTTTGGCAAGAATTTTGTCATTTTTCCAACATTTAAATGTAATTCTATGAAAGTAAAAACAGTAATAATCACTTCGGTGGCAGCGGCAGCAGTGGGAGTGGCGGCAGTACAGTCCTGCACAGCGATAGCTACATCAGCCATAGGAGTAGCAGTGATCAAAAGAGTTTTATTAGGTGGAGTTTCCAAAGGGATGAAGATCTTTAAGGATAAAAATGCATTTCTTCAAAGTCCGTTGATTGATAGTGCTATGCCTTCTGGTTTGAAAAAAATGAACAGCGTTTTGGGAAAAATTTCTCCAGATTTGGTTAAAAAAGAGAAAGAATACATAGCAGAAACAGCCTCTTTTACAGCTACGATAGCAGAACCTATTTTAGTAGATGCCGTGAATAGCCTTACTAGTGATGATGTATCTCGTATCATGCAGGGAGAAGCAGGAACGGCAACGCAGATTTTGAGGGAAAAGACTTATAATAAGTTGGTTTCTGCATTTACACCGAAAGTAGATGAAAAACTGAATGAATTTGGGATAGTGAGAGCCATCAATAATGTAACGAGTGCTAACTCTATGCTCGGCTCACTCCTTGGTAATGAGGGCAGCGGTACGACCAGCAATTCCCTGAGTCAATATGCTACGGAACAGATGGTGACAGGGCTTTTCTACATCATTCAGGATTATGAAAAGGAAAACAGCCAGCAGTTTTTAGGAAAATAAAAATAAAAAGCACGATTTGTTCGTGCTTTTCTCGTTTTTAATGAGAAAAAGTGTATTTTTACCCAGAGAAATTATAAACTTTATTTTTAAAATGAAAAAAATATTATTGATAGCTTCTTTGCTACCTGCTGTGATGGCTTTTTCCCAGCAGTATGGAGGAATGTGGATGCCTACGGAACTAAACGAGGCTGAAATGAAAAAATTAGGAATGAAAATCTCCGCAAAAGATATTTTTAATCCGAATAAACCAAGTATCAAAGATGCTGTGGCTCAGTTCAATGGAGGATGTACCAGTGAGGTGATATCACCGAAGGGACTACTTCTGACCAATCACCACTGTGGATATAATAACATCCAAAGCCACTCATCAGTAGGAAATGACCTTTTGACTAATGGTTTCTGGGCTAAAAACATGAGCGAAGAACTTCCGAATCCAGGCGCTACAGCGGATTTTATCGTTGATATTAAGGAAGTTACAGACCAAGTCCTAAACGGAACCAAAGGGCTTACAGATAGAGAAGCAGAGGCAGTTATCGCTAAAAATATAGCAGAAGTAACTAAGCAGTTCAAAATAGAACCTTACCAAAAAGTTACCATAAAACCGATGTTTGCAGGGAATAAATACTATGCCTACATCATAGAGACATATAAAGATGTACGATTGGTAGGCGCTCCGCCACAGTCCATCGGTAAGTTTGGTTCTGATACGGACAATTGGGTTTGGCCTCGTCATACGGGAGATTTTGCTTTGTTTAGAATTTATGCAGACAAGAATAATAAACCTGCCGAATATAGCAAGGATAATGTGCCTTACACCCCGAAACATTTCCTGCCGATTTCTATCAAAGATATCAAGGAAAATGACTTTACTTTCGTGTTTGGTTTCCCTGGTAGAACCAATGAATATCTGCCGTCTATAGCTGTTGAAAAAATCATCAATGATACCAATCCAGCTAAAATAGCAGTGAGAGATGTAGCGCTGAAAACATTAGATGAAAAAATGCGTGTAGATGATGCTACAAGAATAAAATACGCATCTAAATACGCTTCTGTAGCCAATTATTGGAAAAAATGGATAGGCGAAACTACAGGACTAAAAAAGTCTAACGCTGTTCAGAAAAAGAAAGACTATGAAGCCTTTTTGGCGAAGAAAAATCCTGAAATTTCTAAAATGATTTCAGAATTTGAACATTTGTATAATGTTCAAGCTCCATTTGCCCTTAGCGATGCTTACTTTACAGAACTTCTCAGAAATGCTGAAACGCTAAATCTTGCAAATAGATTTTTGGCATTTATGGAACATTATGAGCAGGGAAAAACCACGCCAGCAGGCATCAAGAAGTTTTCATCTGCACTAGCAGGATTTTATAAAAACTATGATGGTGAGATAGATGCAAAGGTGACGGCTAAACTTTTGGCTCTTTATGCAGAGAAGGTTCCAGCAGCATACCTACCTTCTGGTTTTGATAAATACAAAAATGTGAATCAAAATTTAGAATTGGTAGAAAATTGGTCTAAAAATTCTGTTCTGACAGGTAGAAAAAACCTTAATGGACTTAATATTTCTTCCAATACAGAGAAAGTTCTGGACAATCCAGCAGAGCTTATCAAAGCATTGAAAAACGATCCGATAATCAGTTTGTATAAAGAAATCAGAGACACATATCTTCAAAAAGTAGAGCCGAAATACACTCAGTATCAGGCTGAAATAGATGCTCTACAGAAGAGATACATGGCAGCTCAGATGAATACAGACAAAGAGAGAAAATTCTTCCCAGATGCAAACTCTACTTTGAGGGTGACTTATGGTAAGGTGAAAGGTTCTGAACCAGCTGATGCTGTTAGATATCATTATCAGACTACATTAGATGGTGTGATGGAAAAATACATTCCAAACGACTACGAGTTCGATGTACCTAAAAAACTGATAGACCTCTACAACCGAAAAGACTATGGAATTTATAAAAACCAAGATGGTAAAGTTCCTTTAGCTTTCACGGCGACAAACCACACTACGGGAGGAAACTCGGGAAGTCCAGCGCTGGATGCTCGTGGGAATTTAATTGGGCTTAATTTTGACCGCCAGTGGGAGGGAACAATGAGTGATATCAACTACGATCCTCGTTTCAGCCGAAATATTATGGTGGATGCTAAATACATCCTTTTCATCATTGATAAATTTGCTGATTCTAAATGGCTTATCGATGAAATGAAAATCGTAAAATAATCTAATCATATAAATAAGGCTTCCCATTTTGGGAAGCCTTAAAAATTAACAAATATGAAACAAAATTTATCCAATAAAAAAGGCAAGCTACCTACATCACACCGCTACAACCGATTACCTTTGCTGCGTTCCCACCCTGGAGGATTTTCAGGAGCTGGTTGTGTAGGACTTGCCGTGGCAAATATAGTGAATTATTTATTAATTCCAAGAATGGAAAATTTAAAAATTGGAGAAAATATATAACTGTTTGATTTTTAAGGATTAAATAATTTAGTCTTGAAGTTATTTTCTTTTTGCGTAAATTTGTGGATTGTATTTGATTTTTAGAAATGAATTTATCTATAGTTATCCCTTTGTTGAATGAGGAGGAATCCCTGAAAGAGCTTTTTTCTAGGATTGATAAGGTGTGTGTGGAGCACCAGCTTTCGTATGAAATTTGGTTTGTAGATGATGGTAGTACGGATAAATCTTGGGAAATTATAGAAGGATTTTGCAGGGAAAATGACCATATCCATGGAATAAAGTTTTCTAGAAATTATGGGAAATCACAGGCACTGCATGCGGCATTTGAGAAAGTGTCTGGAGATGTGGTGATTACAATGGATGCTGATTTACAGGACTTTCCAGAGGAAATTCCAGAGCTGTACGGTATGGTAGTCAATGGAAATTATGACATCGTGTCTGGCTGGAAAAAGAAAAGATTTGATAATGTGATGACCAAAAACCTCCCATCCAAGCTCTTTAATGCAGCGGCGAGAAAGGTTTCTGGAGTGTATCTGCACGATTTCAACTGCGGTCTGAAAGCCTATAAAAAACAAGTCGTAAAGTCTATAGATGTCTATGGCGATATGCACCGATATATTCCTGTTTTGGCGGCGAATGCTGGTTTTAAGCGTATTACAGAGAAAGAAGTGAAGCATCAGGCAAGACCTTACGGAAGCTCTAAATTTGGGACAGAGCGCTTTATTCGTGGCTTTTTGGATTTGGTTACACTTTGGTTTATTAGCCGTTTTGGCGGGCGACCGATGCACTTTTTCGGAGCGGTCGGTACTTTGATGTTTATTATCGGTTTCCTTTCGGCATTTTGGCTTGGAGTATCCAAACTGATAGCAGTCTATGTCCACAAACAATACGGACACCTAATCGCTGATAATCCGTGGTTTTTCATCTCGCTGACGATGATGATTTTGGGAACTTTGCTTTTTATAGGAGGATTTCTCGGAGAGATGATTATCAGAACCAATAGAGAACACAAAAATTACAATATAGAAAAACAAATTTAAGATGAACAGCATATCATTTGGGAAAACCACTATAATGAGTTATCCAGAATATTTCGAGATTGCAGATAACAAGAAAACGAATAAACTGCTTTATTTATCGGCATCTTTGGTGTTTATTGCTATCTATTTGTTTGATTTGTATCAGAATGATTTTGACTTTGGTAAAGTTTCTTATTTTAAGACCATTTCGGCGGTGCTTTGGCTGGTGATTTTTGCGCTTCAATTTTGGTTGATTAACACCGAAAGCAGGATTGAAAAATCTAAAATCAAGGAAATAGTGGTGCGAAAAAACCATTGGGCTTCTATAGTGATTCATTACGGAGACAAAAAGCGTAAAATAGATGGTTTTAGCCAAGATGAAGCAGAACAGATTATAAAATTTTTGATGAATAATAGATGAAAAACCTCCTTTACATAGTAGTTGTTTTGGTGCTGATTTCTTGTGGGAAAATTCAGCCCGAAGGCAATGAAATAAAGACGCAGGAGGTGAAGATAGAGGAATTTAACGCTTTGCATTTGGATGGGAATTTCAAAGTGTCCTATATACAAAGCACTGAAAATAAACTGACAGTGGAGACTTATCCTAATATTTTTGAAAATTTGAAAATCGAAGTTAAGGATAAGGAATTGACTATCAGTGAAAAAAGAAAAACCGAAGGAGTGGAAGTGTATAATATCATTTTGTATTCTTCTGGGAAAATTTCTAAAATGAAAATGCAGAATTCGGCAGAATTTAATATTTCCAGCCAAATGATGATGGATGATTTTAGCCTGAAAATGGAAGATAATACAAAATTAGCAGGAGCTATTTTATCCAATAAAGCTGAGATAAATCTCTATGATAATGCTCGGCTGGAGATGTTTGGGAAAACGCTGGAAGCAGAAGTAGTGATGAGGGATTCTGCTGTGATGGTGTCGCCGTATTGGTTTGTAAATAACTTGAAAATCAAGGCGGAAGATGATGCTTTGGCGGAGATATCAGTTGAAGAAAAATTAGAAGGAAAACTAAAAAATAACGCAAAACTAAGCTATAAAGGCAATCCTGTAAAGAAAGTTTTGGAGGAGGATAAAGCGTTAGTAATAAAAAAATAAACTATAAAAGTTAAAAGTATGACAACAATAGAAAAAGCAAGGCTTTGGCTTTCAGAGTCTTTTGATGAAGAAACAAGAACTAAAGTTCAGCAGTTGATAGATGAAAATGGAGCAGAGCTGGAAGATTCTTTTTATAAAGAGTTAGAATTTGGGACAGGAGGAATGCGCGGAGTGATGGGCGTAGGAACCAACAGGCTCAATAAATATACGCTTGGGCAGGCTACTCAGGGTCTGGCAAACTACCTGCACCAGCAGTTTAAAGGCGAAACTATCAAGGTTGCTATCGCCTATGATGTGAGAAATAATTCCAAAGAATTTGGGAAAATAGTGGCAGATGTGCTTACGGCTAATGGAATCCATGTTTTGCTTTTCAAGGAACACCGCCCTACGCCAGAGCTTTCTTTCACGGTGAGAGATAAAAAATGTAATGCAGGAATTGTACTTACAGCATCACACAACCCGCCTGAATACAATGGTTATAAGGTTTATTGGAATGATGGAGCGCAGATTGTCCCACCGAATGATGAGGCGATTATCAAAGAGGTGTATTCCGTTAAATTTGAGGATATTAAGTTTAATGGAAATGATGATTTGATAGAATGGATAGGCGAGGAGCAGGATGATGTTTATATAGATGCTTGTATGCAAAACTCTCTTTATCAGAATGTTGGGAGGGATAATCTGAACATTGTTTTCACTTCTATCCATGGGACAACTTACACTACAATCCCTAAAGCCCTTAAAAAGGCTGGATTTGCAAAGGTGGATTTAGTGAGAGAGCAGATGATTCCAAGTGGAAATTTCCCAACTGTGGAAAGCCCTAATCCAGAAGAACCAGCGGCTCTTACGATGGCTACGGACTTGGCAGAAATTACCAATGCAGATATTGTTATCGGCTGTGACCCAGATGGCGACAGACTTGGTATTGCGGTTAGAAACCTTGAAGGGAAAATCCAGCTGCTTAATGGAAATCAGACCAATACGATTTTGACTTATTACATCCTTGACCAATGGAAAAAATCAGGAAAAATCACAGGAAGTGAGTTCATCGGTTCTACTATCGTGACTTCGGATATTTTCTTTGATATTGCTAAAAAATACGGAATAGAGTGTAAGGCAGGACTTACAGGCTTTAAGTGGATTGGTAAAATGATTCGCGAAGCCGAAGGAAAACAGAAATTCGTCTGTGGAGGAGAGGAGAGTTTTGGCTTTATGACAGGGGATTTCGTGAGAGATAAGGACTCGTGTGGTTCTATCCTTCTTGCCTGCGAAATAGCAGCATGGTGCAAGGCTCAGGGCAGCAGTATTTTCCAGTATATGATAGAGATTTATAAGGATTTAGGACTTTATCAAGAGGGATTGGTCAATGTAGTGAGAAAAGGAAGAGAAGGAGCAGAGGAAATCAAAAAAATGATGTCAGATTTCCGTAATAATCCAGTGAAAGAACTAGCTGGTTCTAAAGTGGTTCTTGTGAAAGATTTTCAGGAGCAGACTGCATGGGATTTAGTGAAAGATGAAAAAGCAGAAATGACCGATATTCCTAAGTCTAATGTGCTGATATACTACACGGAAGACGGTACGAAAGTAGCCATCCGCCCATCAGGAACGGAGCCAAAAATTAAGTTCTATTTCTCTGTGAAAAGTAACATTTCATCTGAGAGTGAATATGCTGGTCAAGTTGATAAATTAAATCATAAAATAGAGCAAATCAAGAAAGATTTGAGTTTATAATTATTACTCCCTATCGTGTATGATGGGGAGTAAAATTTTTGAATAAGGTTTTGTTTTGGTCAGTTTGTAAAGTTTTTTTACTTTTAACCGCTTAAATTTTTACAATGAAGAAGCTGGGAATTTTATGTTTTTTTATTCTTTGTATCTGGGTATCAGCTCAGAACAATGATGATGTCTATTTTGGGAATTATACTTTTGATAAAAAAATAGCCCAAAAAGTAATGGTATCAGACGCAAAAGTAAGAGAGCAACCTAATTATAAATCTAATAAAATAGACAGTCTGCAGATAGGTGATGCTGTTAATATTACTAACATTACTACTCATATGCATTCTGCGGGGCTTCGTGAAGCGCCTTGGTATGAAATCAGCTATAAGAAAAATAACCAGCTGAAAAAAGGCTATATCTGGGGTGGAAATCTTGCTTTGGGGCATCAGAAAAAGAATGGCGTAGAGTTTCTCTTTGGGGCTGTGGGAACGGTCAATAGGGATGGAGGAGCATATAAACAGGTGAAAATGGAGGTACTGGCGCTTGAAAACAATAAAGTAATAGATAAGCATAATTTTCTTGTTGATAATCTGCATTTTACAAGTATGGAGATACTAAACAACAAGGGGCTTTCAGGAATAAAATCCGTGATAAGGGTAGAAAACTCAGGCGAGGCGTGTGGAATCCCTACCAGTACGCAGTATCTGCTGTGGAATGGGAAGAAGTTTTTTCCACTGGATTTATTGATGAATGTGGGGGATGCAGGGGTTTTTTATCATAGCGAAGAATATATTTTCCCGAGTGATAAAGGGGGCGTAAAATCTAAAATCATCATGAAAATGGAAGAAGCAGAGTTCGATGAAGATGACAATGAAAAAGAAACTCCGATAAATCAAAAAACAGATGAAAAAACATTTATTTGGGATGGAAAAACCTTATCTCAAATATTGAAATTAAAGTAAAAAATGAAAAAAAATAAAATAATAGCCGTTATCCCTGCACGATACGAAGCGAGCCGTTTCCCAGGGAAACTCATGCAGTTTTTGGAAGAGAAAACTGTCATTACTACTACTTACCAAAATGTGGTGGAAACAGGCTTGTTTGATGAGGTTTTCGTGGCTACGGATTCAGAAATTATTTTTAATGAAATAAAAAACGCAGGGGGAAAAGCCCTGATGACAGGTCAGCACGAGACAGGCAGCGACCGTATCGCAGAGGCTGTGCAGAATATCGACTGTGATATAGTGGTGAATGTCCAAGGCGATGAACCTTTCCTAAAAACCGAACCACTGAAACAGCTAATTTCGGTTTTTGAGGCTGATGACAAGAAGGAAATTTCTCTGGCATCGCTCAAAATTCATTTGACAGAAAAACAAGAAATAGAAAGCCCGAATAATGTAAAAGTAATTACGGATAAAGATGGTTTTGCCCTGTATTTCAGCCGTTCCGTGATTCCTTATCCAAGAGAAGAGAAGGGCGTAAAATATTTTAAACATATCGGCGTTTATGTTTTTAGGCGGGAGGCTTTGCTTAACTTTGCAAAACTTCCGATGAAACCTTTGGAAATTGCTGAAAAAATAGAATGTCTCCGCTATCTGGAATACGGCATGAAAATCAAGATGATAGAGACCAATTTCGTAGGCGTGGGGATAGATGTTCCAGAGGATTTGGAAAAGGCAAGAGAAATTTTAAGAAAAAATCAATAATCCATAAAAAGAATAACATGAGAAAAATATTTCTGATATCTTTGGTGTTTTTAGCGCAAATATTTTCTGCCCAGACTGCGGCTCAGATTATTGATAAAAATATCCAAAATACAGGAGGTTTAGTCCAGTGGAAACTTCTGAATACCATTCTGCTTCAGGGAAAAGTGGTTTTGGGAGTGAATGAGGAATATCCTGTGAAAATCTACCAAGCCAGACCGAATCTGACCAAAACCATCGTAGTGAATGGGAAAAAAGAGCAGGTGATAGAGGGCTATGATGGGAAAAAGGGCTACGCTATGAACTACGCCGTAAATAAACTCCAAGAATACCCAAATTATAAGCCAGAGAGCTTCGATACGGATTTTATCAATTATGAACAAAAAGGCTTCACAGCGGAGCTTTTGGGGGTAGAAAAAATCGGAGATAAGGAAGTTTTCAAAGTGGAACTTACCAAAAATGTGAATAAAACCATTTACTATTTTGACAAGCTGTCTTATCTGCTTTTAAAGGAGGAAAAAAGGGGAGAGACCATCACTTATTCTGATTACAAAAAAGTAGGAAATCTGCTGATGCCATTTAGAATAGAGGCTTCCTCGCCGAAAAAGGATTCGGACTATGTGATGATTTTTAGTAAAATAGAACTAAACAAAGCCTTTAAAGAAGATACCTTTAAATTCTAATAAAATAAAAATCCCTTCTGTGAGAGAAGGGATTTTCTTTTATTTGTTTATTTTCCTCCGAAAGGCATTCCGCCGCCCATTCCTGGGAGTCCGCCGCCTTTGCTCATCATAGACATCAGCTGCTTGCCTTGTGGGCTTTGTAGGAGCTTCATAGTCTTGCCAAGCTGCTCGAACTGCTTCATCAGAGCGGTTACTTCTTCTACTTTTCTTCCGCTTCCTTTGGCTATTCTTTGTCTTCTCGGCATGGTGATGATGCTCGGTCTTCTTCTTTCTTCTGGCGTCATGGACTGTATCATCGCCTCTATATGTTTGAAAGTATCGTCATTGATATCCACATTTTGGGCTACTTTTCCCATTCCTGGTATCATGCCCATAAGGTCTTTCATTCCTCCCATTTTCTTCATCATCTGGAGCTGTTTTAGGAAGTCATCAAAACCAAGTTCGTTTTTCTGAATTTTTTTGTTGAGTTTCTTTGCTTCTTCTTCATCGAACTGCTCTTGGGCTCTTTCCACCAAGGAAACCACATCTCCCATTCCGAGGATTCTGTCCGCCATTCTGTCTGGATAGAAAATATCCAAGGCATCCATTTTTTCTCCTGTGGAGATGAATTTTATCGGTTTATTAACCACGGAACGAATCGTAAGCGCCGCTCCGCCTCGGGTATCACCATCTAATTTGGTAAGAACTACTCCGTTGTAGTTCAGCACCTCGTTGAACGCATTGGCTGTATTTACGGCATCCTGCCCTGTCATGGAATCCACCACGAAGAGCGTTTCAGAAGGTTTAATGGTCTGATGCACACTGCGGATTTCGTTCATCATTTCTTCATCGATAGCCAAACGCCCAGCGGTGTCTATAATCACTACATCGTGTTTGTTTTGTTTAGCGAAATCGATGGCGTTTTGTGAAATCTGAACAGGATTTTTGTTTTCTAGCTCTTTATAAACAGGCACGCCTATCTGCTCTCCGAGAACTCCCAGCTGGTCGATAGCCGCAGGTCTGTAGACATCGCAGGCTACTAGTAGAGGGTTTTTGTTCTTTTTCTTTTTGAGGAAGTTGGCCAGTTTTCCAGAGAAAGTGGTTTTCCCTGAACCCTGAAGCCCAGCGATGAGGATAATGCTTGGTTTGTCTGCCAGATTGATGCCTTCCTGTGTGCCGCCCATGAGCTCCACCAGCTCATCATGAACGATTTTGGTCATCAGCTGCCCAGGAGTGAGCGAGGTGAGGACATTCTGCCCGATGGCTTTGTCCTGCACTCTTTTGGTGAGGTCTTTGGCTACTTTGTAGTTTACATCGGCATCCACCAAGGCACGGCGGATTTCTTTAACCGTTTCTGCTACATTGATTTCTGTGATTTTCCCTCTTCCAGAGAGGTTGTGCAGTGCTTTATCTAATTTGTCTTGTAAACTCTGAAACATAATTTTCTATTTTAGAATAGGTTGCAAAAATAAGGAATTTTCTTCAGTTTTGGATAGTGGGAAAGCTCAAAACACGAATAAAAAAATATTGGCTCAGAATAACTTGCGGAAAACAGTATCTTTGTCTATGTGAAATGACAGGGGACGATCCACCTAAATCACCATAAACCATATAAAAACAAGAAGAAAATGGAAATAAAACTCAATAAAGAATTACAGAAAAAACTAGATGATTTCTTGGAAATAAAAGATGCTAAAATGCAGGAATTTCTTGACATTTTAGATCTAAATGAATTTACTTTTTCACAAGATGAAATAAATCAAGTAGAGAAAATATATAAAGAAAACGAAGACCTTTATGAATATGCATATATATACATAGGAGAAGCGTATATTCATCTTATTGGAGGGAAATGGAGACTAAACACCACAAAAAAAGACCCTGCTTATGGAAGAATGTGCATTGTAGACTGGGCAAAAGGAGCAACAAGAATAGACCCTGTGTACATCTTAAATGAATTAGAAAAAACTCAAGATTATAACACTATCTATAATGCTATTGAATCAACGAAAAAAAACATAATAGAAATTAATAATATTTTAAAAGATATTGGACTTGATTTTTAAATACAAACAAAATGAAATATTATAAAATAGATTATAAAGGTATTTTTGAAGAAGAAAACAAAGTTTTAGGACAAGCTAACGGGGAGTTTGTCCCTAATGGGGCGTTTTATTTTGACAGAATAGGAAATGGTGAAATCATAGAAGATGCTCCTGTTTTTGATTATTTTCATCTGCAGAGTTTTGATAAAAAAAATTTTGGGAATGGAGACTGCAAGATGTACATGGATTTATAGGTAAATTTTCTATGTTTTGTATTTGGTACATCTCAGATAAATTAAAATCTCTTTTAGAAAATTTCAGAATCGCTCCGAAATATCATTTCTACGAAACACGGCTCCTCTACAAAGGAGAAAAATTCAAATACTGGATTTTTCAGTTTCCAATAGATTATTTCCTGAATGTAAATTATGAAAAAAGTTTTTATTCTATTCCAGATGAAAATATTTTACTTAATTTCAAAAACAGAGAAGAATTTTTAGCTGCATACAAAGAAGAATTTAGAAAAACAAAAAGAAAATTAATAACAAAGAAGATTTGTTATTTAGAAAACTATGATTTAGTTGTCAATAATAGTATAGAAATTCTCTGTTCCGAGCGTCTGAAACAAGCCATAGAAGAAAATGACATCACAGGTTTTGAGTTTTTTGAGATTGATTATGAGGTGGTTGTAGAGTGAAAAAATAAAAATAACTAAAATAAGATAAATATGCTAAAATCAGAAAGAAAAAAAATAGTATTTAAAGAATTTGATTTGTATTTTAATCCCCCTTGGGTATAAAGGAATTAAAACAGGCGGAGACCCTACATATGTTTTAAAAACAAAGGATTTTGTTATAACCTTTTTTATGAATTTTTTAGATGTAGGAGGAATTGATATATCAGGAATAAGGATGTCTATATTAGAGGTTGAAAATCACATAATAAACTTATTTGGGAAACAATACATTTCTGACAAATATTTTTATGATGAAAAAAGATATTTTTTAGATACTATTAGCGATAAAAGGAGATTAGATAAATTCAGTAATGTGGAGCTTAAAACAGAAATAGAAGTCTTAGAATTTGTACAATGGTATATAAATTATTTCGAAAAAGAAGGCAAACATTTCATAGAAACCTATTCTTATCTTCCTAATATTCTAAAAAAAATGGATGAGCTGGTAGATACAGGAGGATATTGGAGTGATTTATTAACAGGAGGTGTTCCTCATCTTTTCAAAGGATTAATAATATCTAAGTTGTGTAATGACCCTAATTTCTATAATAAAATAATTTTTGTAGATAATATCTTTGCGACAGAAGATATTTCAGAATATTTGCCTTACTATGAAAAACTCAAAGAACGCCTAAAAAGCGTGGAGCCTATTTATAATGTTTAGCTTCAAAAAATAAAAAAGACCTTACAAATCTGTAAGGTCTTTTGTTTAGACAAGGTCTAATATCCAAAAATTTCTTCGAGGCTTACCTCTACGAATTCTCCCATTTTGCTGATAGCCGCCATGTCAAGGTTTTCTTTCTTCCCTATGATAGCCGTATTGTAGCTTATCGGCTTTATCTTTTGGTTGTAGAAATTGGTCAGCTTCGCCAAATCTAGATTTTGGATTTCAGCATAGACATCTTTACGAATATCGTGGTTAAATCCTAATTTCTGCGTTGCCAGATAGTTGAAATAGATATTCTGTTTAGTCAGTCTCTGTGAAGCTATCTGCTTGAGCGAAGAGTTTTTAGCATTGTCAAACTGTGCAGGAATCTGCGGAAGATTTGCCATCAGTCCGTTCATCGCTTCTACGGCTTGTCCCAGTTTGTTCGCCTGTGTTCCTATGTAGTTTACCACATAGTCATGCTTTCCTTTTTCGCCAGAGCGGGAATAGTTCACATACGCGGAATAAGCTAAAGAACGAGCCTCACGGATTTCCTGAAACACGATAGAAGAAAGCCCAGAACCGAAATACTCATTGAAAACGCTGGATTTCCCAAAGTCCTTCAAATCTACGGTTTCGCCTCTTCCCACTTTGCTCATTTCCACCTGCACCATATCATAGTTTGTGAAATATACTTTTCCGTCTGTGCTAGGCTCAGCATAGATTTTAGCCGCAGGAAGGTCGTATTTTACATTAGATTTTTTGATAATCGGGCTTAGGTTTTTCTTGAATTTTTCCAAATCTTTTCCGTAGAAAAATACTTCGTATGGCGCATTTACTATGTTTTTCGCCATAGATACGAAATCCTCTGCTTTTGCCGAAAGAAGGCGTTCCTTGCTCACCACATCTCTGAATCTGGAGTTCTTGCCGTATCTCGCATAGCTGGTAAGTGCCGCCATGATGTTTCTCTTGTCTTTTTTCGCTACTTCACGAGATTCTAAAATGGTATTTACTACCGTTTTATAGATGTTTTCATCCGCTTTTAGATTTCTAAGCCAGTGGTCAAACAGCTCTGCACCTTTCGCTAAATTCTCTTCCAAACCAGACAAAGTAATATTGATACGGTCTTTGTCTATACGAATTCCGTGATTGATACCGAGTTTAAAGAACTCTTTTTTCAGTTCCTCTGGGCTGTATTTGTCCGTTCCTAAATAATCGAACAAAGTAAACGCCACAGAAAGTTCCTTGTTATTATCCGTTCCGAATGGGAAAATATAGTTCATCTGAGCCAGATTATTCTTCTTGTTTTGAATAAAACTCAGCTTCACACCATTGATGTTGTCGGTTTTTATTTCTTTTTGATAATCTACGAAAACAGGCTTTATTTCCTCTACTTTCTCGTTCAGTATAGATTTCAGGAACGGAGACTGAGCCTCTCTGTTTAGCTCTATCGGTGTGATTCCTGGGTTTTCCACACGGATAAGTTTGTCATTATCGCCTTTTTCTTTGTAGATAATCGCATAATTATCCTTAAAGAAATCATTCGCAAATTTTACAATATCCGCTTTTGTGATTTTTTCATACTCCTGAATGTCTTCCAGCTCCTGCTCCCAGCTTCTCTCACGGATGTAGGTGTTATATAGTGATGAAGCCAATCCATCAGCTGTTTCCCATCCTTTTAGGCGGTCTTTTTTCATATCGTTGATGATGGCAGTCAGCATCCAGTCTGGGAATTCTCCTTTTTTAACCAAATTTATCTGTTCCAAAAGAAGGTTTTTCGCCTCATCTAGGGACTGGTTTTCTTTTGGTACAGCAGAAAGTGCCAAATATCCATATTGTTTGAACGGAAGCACATACGCCATCGCGCGAAGAACTTTTTGTTTTTGGTTTAGGTTTAAATCCAAAAGACCTGCATCATTGCTGTTGGTGCTGAGAATCTGCGCTACCAGCTCCGCCATTCTTGCTTCTTTTGTTCCGTAGCTGTCTGTTCTCCAT
The DNA here is from genome assembly GCA_963516475.1 of uncultured Flavobacteriaceae bacterium. Taxonomy (GTDB): domain Bacteria; phylum Bacteroidota; class Bacteroidia; order Flavobacteriales; family Weeksellaceae; genus JABCPE02. The sequence goes on along the minus strand of CAUQBR010000015.1, from coordinate 10,052 downwards.
GCCATTTGTAATCGTGGTGCAGAAGGGCTTTTTACCACTCTTTTCACGATTTTGTCCATTGGCTTTTCTACGATTTGTGATTTTTTCGGTAAAGCTTTAGGTTTAAAGTTTCCGAAATATTTCTGAGCCAAAAGAATCGTTTTATCAAAATCCAAATCTCCTACCAGCACCAGCGCATAGTTGTTCGGCACATAGTATTCATTGAAATACTTGTGAATAGCCACCATAGAAGGGTTTTTCAAATGTTCTGACTTCCCGATAGTGGTCTGCTGTCCGTTCGGGTGCGTAGGGAATAGGGCATCCATCAGCTCGTAGCTCATCAGTCGGCCGTCGTTGTCTTGTCCTCGGTTAAATTCCTCATAAACAGCTTCCAGCTCTGTGTGGAACAGCCTTAGAACCAGTTCAGAGAATCGCTCTTGTTCTACTTTGAACCATTTTTCCAGTTCGTTGCTTGGGATATTGTTTTTATAAACCGTTTCATCCAGCCAAGTGTGGGCGTTAGTCCCAGTAGCGCCAAGGGAAGAAATTGCCTTGTCATATTCATTGGCAATGGCATATTTAGATGCTTCTTTGGAGATGGCATCTATCTTTTTATAGATTTCTTTTTTCTTTTCAGGATTTTTTTCTGCCTTGTGCTGTTCGTATAGGTCAGAAATTTGTTTCATGTATTTTTTCTCTTTTGCCCAGTTCTGCGTTCCTATTTTAGAAGTTCCTTTGAACATCATATGCTCCAAATAGTGAGCCAGACCTGTGTTGTCAGCAGGGTCGTTATTACTTCCCGTTCTTACAGGGATGTAGGTCTGGATTCGTGGCGCATCAGAATTTTTTGCTAAATAAACTTTTAGTCCGTTTTTCAGAGTATAGACTCTCACTCCGTTTTCATCATTAGAAACCATAACATACGAGAAACCATTTCTGTCCGTATGTTTTATCTCCTCATAGTTTTGCGCTTGAAAGGTATTCATCATCAATGCTAATGCTAATGTGGTTAAAACTTTTTTCATGAAATTAAATTTAAATGGAAACAAAGGTAACCAAAAAATATTAAATCCATAAGCAAAGCCAGCGCCTTATTTTATATTTCATTAAAAAAGAAAGATTCCGTATATTAGTCGCTTAAAATATTAAAAACATTGAGCACATTTCTTACCATCTTAGGTTTTAATTCTGCCATACCTACTGTGACTTCTTCGCCTACGGCACAGCTTTTGGAAATGGCAGAACGGCATTTTCTGATAGACTGCGGCGAGGGAACGCAGGTGCAACTGAGAAAAGCCAAAGCCAAATTTTCTAAAATCAATCATATTTTTATTTCTCATCTCCATGGCGACCATTGTTTCGGGCTTCCTGGGCTTATTTCGTCCTTTCAGCTGCTTGGCAGGGAAACTCCACTGCATATTTACGGGCCTGTGGGCATTCAGGAGCTGATAGAAACCGTGCTGAGACTTACCGAGACCAACAAAGGATTTGAATTGGTTTTCCACGAATTAAAAGGAAAGGAATCCGTGCTTGTTTTTGAAGACAGCAAGGTGGAAGTTTATATCATTCCGCTCAACCACAGGATTTACTGCAATGGCTATCTTTTCAGAGAAAAACCAAAGGAACGCCACCTGAATATGAAAGAAATCGCCAAATATCCAGAAATAGAAATCTGTGATTATCACAACATCAAACGAGGGAAAGATTTTGTCCTAAGTGATGGCTATGTCCTTAAAAATGAAACGCTTACTACGCCGCCCGATGTATCTGTTTCTTATGCTTTTTGTAGTGATACTCGTTATTTGGAGTCGGTAATTCCGATTATTGAAGGTGCAAATCTGCTCTATCACGAGGCTACTTTTTTAGATGATTTAAAGGATTTAGCCAAACATACAGGGCATTCCACCGCGGTAGAGGCGGCAGAAATTGCAAAAAAAGCCAAAGTGAAGAAGTTGATTTTAGGGCATTTTTCTAATCGATATACAGATTATTCTGTTTTTTTAGAAGAAGCCAAAGTTGTATTCAAAAACGCTCATCTGCCCAAAGCTTTGGAGCGCGTAGAAATAAATTGAAATTAACTAAAATAATGAGCCAAAAAATACTTTTATTTTTATCCTTGCTGATGAGTTTTGTGATGTATTCACAAGAAACGGACACATTACAGACCGCACAAGAAAATCCAGATACATCTATTTTCAAAGGATATTTTTCTGACCCGATAGACCGCATGTGGGAGCTGAGAGAACCTTACAAAAGAGGAACTTTTATTTTGACGGCATATAGACCAAATTATATCATTGTTTCCAGATATTCAAGTCTTCCTAATAGGCAGCCTGTGAGTCTGAATGCCAATCGAGCAGTTCCAGAATACAAAAACTTTCAAAATATAGAAGCCAAATTTCAGGTCAGCCTGAAAGCCAAGGTGTTACAGGGTGCTTTCTGGAATAAAGGCGACCTTTGGCTGGGTTTTACTCAGCAGTCTTTTTGGCAGGTTTATAATGGTAAAATGTCCCGCCCTTTCCGTGAGACCAACTATGAGCCAGAGCTGATGTTCATCTATCCGCTGAACCTATCCGCAGGAAAATTTAAAATAAAAATGGCGGGAATATCCGTAAATCACCAGTCCAATGGAAAGGAGGAACTGCTCTCACGAAGCTGGAACAGGCTTATTCTCATGACTGTTTTTGAGTGGGGAGATTTTGCTATCACCAATAAATTATGGCAGAGATTTACCGAAAAAGGGGATGATGATAATCCTAGTATAGAGGAATATGTGGGAAGAACCGAATTTACCATCGGTTACACCAGAAAAAAGCATATTTTTTCTTTGGTTTTGCGTAATAATCTGAACGTCAAGCATAATAGAGGTTTTGCGGAGTTTTCTTGGATTTATCCTATCAAAGGAACTCTTAAAATGATGCTTCAGGCGTCTCATGGCTATGGAGATTCTCTGATTGATTATAATCACAAACAGACTATAATTGGTATAGGAGCTGTTTTCCTTCCAATGTAAATGATAGATAATGAATAATTTAAAATCTTTTTTGGATGAAAAAGCCGAGCAGTACAATCATCCTGATTTCGTGCTGGGAGACCCTATTCAGATGCCGCATCGTTTCGAGCTGAAACAGGATATAGAGATTATAGGGTTTTTGACGGCAACTATCGCTTGGGGAAACCGAAAATCCATCATCAAAAGTGCAGAAAAAATGCTCATGATGATGGGCAATTCGCCGTATGATTTTGTGATGAATTTCAAGGAAAAAGATTTTGAAAAAATGGAGAATAAAGCCATTCACAGGACATTTTCTTTGGAGGATTTTCAGTTTTTTCTGTCCGCTCTGCGAAAGATTTATACAAAGAGCGAAAGTTTAGAAAATTTGTTTTTATTAAAAGAAGGCGAGACCAATTTTTATCATGCTTTGGAGCGTTTTAGAAATACTTTTTTTGAGAATGATTTTCAGCACCGAAGCCAGAAACATATCAGTTCCACTTATAAAAATTCCGCTGCGAAAAGGCTGATGATGTATCTCCGCTGGATGGTTCGGAAAGATAACAAGGGCGTAGATTTGGGAATTTGGGAAAATATCGGTCAGGAATATTTGTCTGTTCCGCTGGATGTCCATGTAGGGAATATTTCGCGGAAACTGGGGCTGATACAGAGAACTCAGAACGACTGGAAAACGGTGGAAGAGCTTGACTTTCAGCTGAGAAAAATGGATGAAAAAGACCCTGCAAAGTATGATTTTGCGCTGTTTGGTCTGGGAGTATTTGAGAATTTTTAGAAATAAGTAAAATTTAATTTTTTATAGTGTTTAGTAAAGAAGAATCGCAGCGGCTGCGGCAGGAGTTTTGGACATCTTTTGGGAAGTCTTTTCCGCGAAAATGGACATTGTATAATACTAAAATAAAGGGTTTTAGTTTCAAATTCTATTTTGACACCAAAAAAGCAATGGTTTTGGTGGAAATAGATGGAAATTTAGACCATAGAGTGAAGTATTTTGAGAAGATGCAGTCTATGGAGAGCATCTTTGAGGAATATTGGGAAGATGCGGTCTATTTGGATTCTTTCGAGCTTGAAAACGGAAAGGAGGTTTCCTGTGTATTTGTCGAAAAACAAGGAGTCTGTATTCACAATAGAAATACATGGCAGGAAACGATGGAGTTTCTCTCCGAAAAAATGCAGAAACTCGAAGAATTTTGGCTGGAATATCAGGATTTTTTCAAAGAGGAGTAGATTTATGATTTATCTCATTTTAATTTTTTTGAAACTAATCTAATAAAAGTTATACTTTTGGGCTATGGAAACAAGAAATTATTTAGATTCGACTTACCTCAAAACTCCTGCTCAGTCAGGACTTTCTGAGGAAGAGACATTGAAAAAGGTATATGATTTGGCTCAGGAAGCTGTGGATAATGGGCTGTTTGCGGTGATGATTCGTCCACAGTATGTGAAACAGATTAAGCAGTTTTTGAGTGAAAAAAATCCTGCTGTGAAAGTGGGAACAGTGATAGGTTTTCACGAGGGAACGGCGCCTGTTTATGAAAAACTGAAAGAAGCACAGCAGGCGATAGATGATGGAGCAGATGAACTGGATTTTGTAATCAACTATGAAGCCTTTAAAAAAGGAAGTCTGGAAGCACTTAAATTTGAATTTCTACGATGTACAGAGCTCTGTATGAAAAACAACAAAGTAGCAAAATGGATTATAGAAATAGCAGCTTTGACCGATGAGCAGATAGCGTCTATTACTAAAAACATCGTAAAATGGGCGACTATCAGTTTTACGAAAGAACGGCTTGCTAATATTTTCATCAAATCCTCTACTGGTTTCTATGAAACTCAAGATGGAAAGCCAAACGGCGCAACCAAAGAAGGCATACAAATCATGCTGGACAATGCAGATGTACTGCCAGTAAAGGCCGCAGGAGGAATCAGAACCAAAGAAGAAGCTGAAGAAATGATAAAAATGGGAGTGAAACGAATAGGAACATCCTCTGCATTAGCATTGATAGGGAAGGGGCAGAGCAGCTCTGGATACTAAAAATAAAAAGTCAGGATTTTGTCCTGACTTTCTTTTTTTATAGAGATTTAAATTGTTCCAAAGTTCTAATATCATTCTCAAAGAACATACGAATATCTGACATTTGGTAAAGAAGCATTACAATTCGCTCTATTCCCATACCAAAAGCATATCCGCTGTATTTATCAGGGTCTATATTCACATTTTTGAGAACGGCAGGGTCTACCATACCACAGCCCATGATTTCCAGCCAGCCTGTTCCTTTCGTGATTCTGTAGTCTGTTTCAGAATTTAGCCCCCAGTATACATCCACTTCTGCACTTGGCTCAGTGAAAGGGAAATAAGAAGGACGCATTCTGATTTTTGACTTTCCGAAAAGTTCCGTAGTAAAAAACTGAATGGTTTGTTTCAAGTCTGCAAAACTCACATTTTCATCGATATAAAGTCCCTCTATCTGATGGAAAATACAATGAGAACGAGATGAAACAGCCTCATTTCTGAAAACTCGTCCAGGTGAAAGAATACGGATAGGCGGTTCATTTTGCTCCATGTATCTGATTTGAACAGAAGAAGTGTGGGTTCTTAGCAGAACATCAGGATTCGTCTCGATGAAGAAAGTATCCTGCATATCTCTTGCTGGGTGATATTCAGGGAGGTTCAGCGCGGTAAAGTTATGCCAGTCATCTTCTATCTCTGGCCCGTCAGCCACTGCAAAACCGATAGATTTAAAAATATCTGTGATTCTATTTTTTACCAAATTGATAGGGTGTCTAGACCCTAATTCTAAAGGAAATCCAGGTCTGGTAAGGTCTTCCTTTTCGGCAGCTACATTTTGTGAAGAACTGCTCTGTGTCAGCTCTTCTAGTTTAGCAGAGATGCTTTGTTTCAGTAAGTTTATTTTCTGACCATATTCTTTTTTTTGGTCATTGGATACAGATTTGAACTGTTCAAATAAATCATTCAAAATCCCTTTTTTTCCATTGAATTTGATTCTGAATTGTTCAATTTCATCCTTTTTCTGGGAATGAAATTTTTGGACTTCATTTAAAAGTTCATCTATTTTTGTTAGCATTTTCTGTTTTTATTTAGGTCGACAAAAGTACAATTTTTTTAGTTTTTAAACAAAATAAAAACCTGTCTAATAATATAGACAGGCTAACATATAAAATTAAAAAAATGAAAAAATTATTTTTTATTGAAAGCTTTTATAGCAACTTGTAGAGTGAATTCATTTTTTATAATGCCATCTTTTATTGGCAGCTGGAACTTCACTCCAAATTCCGTTCTGTCTATGTCTGTAGGCTCAGTGTATATGCTGACCTGCTCGGTATCAACTTTTACATTGGCGTTAAAACTCACAGCCTTTGTAATTCCTTTTATTGTCAAATTTCCTTCAATAATGGAGTTGTAATCTCCATGTTCTGAGGGAGTTACTTTTGTAATTTCAAATGTAGCCGTAGGAAACTGCTCTACATCAAAGAAATCGGAGTTTTTGAGGTGGTTGTCAAGCTTTGCAGCAAGTTCTTTATCCTCTATATCTGTGGTTGTGATAGATTTGGTATCAATTACCAATTTTCCAGAAACTAATTTTCCATCCTTTACATTGATATTTCCCTCTGAAAAATTCATCGTCCCAAAGTGGCTGGTATTTTCAGATTTAAAGATTTTGTAACCTTTCCAATCGATGTTACTTTGTTCTTTATTTATTGTAAAGGTTTGAGAATCAGCTACTGATTCCTCTTTTACAGTTTCGTTTTTCACTGTTTCTTTTTCCTTTTTACAAGAAACAGTGATTCCCGCCAAGGCGATGCATAGAAAGTAAACTAAATATTTTTTCATTTTATGCTTTCTTCACAAATTCAGATTTTAGTCCCATTGCTCCAAAACCATCTATTTTGCAGTCGATATTATGGTCGCTGTCAAAATTTAAACGGATGTTTTTCACTTTTGTTCCTGCTTTTATAGGTTTAGGAGCTCCTTTTACAGGAAGGTCTTTTACGATTACTACAGTGTCGCCGTTTTGGAGTTCGTTTCCATTGGCATCAAAGATTTTATCACCGCTATTAGCAGATTCTTCTGCTGGGTTCCATTCATGAAAGCACTGAGAACATGCCATCAAATCACCATTTTCATAAGTAAATTCAGAACCGCAAGCAGGGCAGATAATAGTATCACTCATTATATTTATTCGTTTAAAAATTTGGTTGCAAAGATAAAAAATATAACTACGCTAAACAATTTCAAACATAATTATTGTACAAAAAAGTAAGCTGTCTGAGACAACTTACTTATTTTCTTTATACCTTTTATCAGGTGTTCCGTCTTTTTTCAGCTTTTTATTGGCTTTGTATCTTCTGTCAGGCGTTCCATCTTTTTTTAGTTTTTGTGAAGAATGGGAGTAGGTATTTTTTTGTTTGGAATGGTGTTTCTTTTTGGTTTCTTTCTTTACTCCTTGACTATGAGAAGTTTTGTGCTGTGCTGTTCCCAAAGTGAAACTAAACATTAAAAGTAGTAATGTAACTAAATTTTTCATAATTAAGTAATTTATTGTATTTAAAGTTTTTCAAATCTAAAACTATGCCATGAACTAAAAATTCACATTGCATTTTTCATCATTGTTTTCTTGGGTTTTTCCGTGGCGTGTCGGGTGTCCTCTTTCGTCCAGCGCGACCATGACTATTTTATCAATGGTAATGATAGTTTGGCAGGTCATGGTATTTCTCACTTTACAAGACAAAGTCAGTGAGCTGTTTCCGAATTTTATCGCTTGGATGCCTATTTCGATGATATCACCTTGTTTAGCCGAACTCACGAAGTTGATTTCAGACATAGATTTGGTGACTACTCTCGGGTTTTCCAGCTGCATGATGGCGTACAGCGCGGCCTCTTCATCTATCCATTCTAAAAGTCTTCCTCCAAAAAGTGAGTGATTTGGGTTCAAATCCTCTGGTTTTACCCATTTTCTTGTATGATAATTCATTTTTTTAATTTAATTTTTCTAAAATTTTTTCTAAATTAGCCTTTAAATCCTCTTCATTTCCATTATTAAAAACCACAAAATCAGCTCGTTTTTGTTTTTCGGATTCGGGCATTTGTTTTTCTATTATTTTTTTTATTTCGCTTTCGGTTTTCCCATCTCTCTGCATTACTCTTTTTATTCTGATATTTTCATCAGCGGTGATGAGCAGGGATTTGTAGCATTCTTTATCCAAATTTAGCTCAAATAAAAGCGCCGTTTCTTTGAAAGCTATTTTTTTCTGCTGGGCAGCTGTCCATCTCTCAAAATCCTCTTTTACAGCGGGATGAATGATGGAGTTGAGCGCTTGTCTTTTTTCATCATTATTGAAAATCTGCTCTGCTACCCATTTTCTGTTGTAGTTTCCCTCTGCATCATACGTCTCACTTCCTAAAAGTTCTATAATGTTCTTTTTCAGGGTTTTATCATCATTTACGATTTCTTTTGCTCTGATGTCAGAATAATAGACAGGAAAACCCAGTTTTTCCAAAAACTTCGCTGCGGTGGTCTTTCCAGAGCCTATGCCGCCAGTAAGTCCTATGATTTTCGTTTTTTGGCTCATTTTTTAGTTTTAATGATAATTATGAAGTAAAATTCATTAAAATTTCCAATTTAATAGTTGTTTTATAGTGATATTGTTCTGTTTTGCAAAGTTTCTCAATGAAGCTTCAGAATTTGTACCATTTTCAAAAATTCTTTTTGGAATGATAATTCTATCGGAAGTTTTTAGTTTAATGAAATAATAATCTGCTATTTCCTCTATGAAATCTACATTGGCGAGGTTGATTTCTAATTTTGTCTGGTTAGATAAAATTGTAATTAGTTCATTATCAGAAACAACGCTAAATTCCATTCCTATTTTTTCTTTGAAAAGACGCTTGACATTCTTTTTATACGCCCTCTTAAAAACGCTTCTGTATCCATAGAAATAACAAAAAATACAATACAATATTCCTGTGACAGAAAAAGTAATGAAAAACAGAGAATGAAGTCTAAAATATACCCAAACAGAACCTAAAGAAAAAATTAAAATCAATAGAAATAATGTTCTTCTTTTAGCATCTCTTAAAGTCAAATTTTGACTTGCCGCAAATAAGCAAAATTGCAGATAATCCTCTTCTGTAAGCTGATAATTGAGTTTCATTTTTCCTAATATCCAAAAACATCATTAAAGCTGAAAGTCTCATCGATTCGGACTCCTTTTTCTGTCATTTTAAGCGATGCAAGTTCATTCACTGCATCATGCTCGAAAAACAGCAGATATTCATTATCCACGCATTGTTTTAGGAATTTTTCTTTTTCCTCCAAAGTTATCAGCGGACGAACATCATAGCTTGGAACATAGATAAGCGGAACATGCCCTGCCGTAGGCACTAAATCCGCCGCGTAGATGATGGTTTTGTCTTGGTATTTTAGTACAGGAAGCATCTGTTTTTCAGTGTGTCCATCTACGAAAATTACATCCATTTTCAGGTCTGGAGCAAAGCCGTAATTCCCTGTTTTAGGCAGGTCTAAAAATCTAAGCTGACCGCTTTCTTCTAGTGGGAAAATATTTTCTTTCAGAAAACTTGGTTTTTCGCGAGGATTGGGATTTGTCGCCCATTCCCAGTGGTTTTTATTAGTCCAAAATTCAGCATTTTTGAAGGCTGGCAGGTATCCTGTGCGGTTGTCATTCCATTCCACAGCTCCGCCGCAGTGGTCAAAATGCAAGTGGGTAAGAAACACATCCGTAATGTCTTCTCTCACAAAACCATATTTAGCTAAACCTTTATCCAAACTATCATCCCCAAAAAGAGAATAATGCCCGAAAAATTTTTCATCCTGCTTGTTCCCCAGTCCGCAGTCCACTAAAATAAGTTTTTTCCCGTCCTCTATCAGCAGGGAGCGAGTCCCCAGTTCGACCAAGTTTTTTTCATCAGCAGGATTGGTTTTTTGCCAAATGGATTTTGGAACTACGCCGAACATAGCCCCGCCATCCAATTTAAATTTTCCGCATTGAATAGAATATAGTTTCATAATATTAGCTGTTTTTT
>CAUQBR010000014.1:0-38961 GCA_963516475.1 uncultured Flavobacteriaceae bacterium | reverse complement strand
ATTTTTCAACTGAGAGCGAAACAAGTTCAGATAAATTTATTTCCAAATGCTGGGCTATTTTATAAAGTGTGTAGATATTTGGGCAGGTTTTCCCTGCTTCTATCCTGCTCATATTGGATTTTTCAAAATCACAAGCATACGCCAAATCCACCTGCGAGATATTTTTGCTCTCGCGAAGTTCTTTTATGCGCTTGCCTATTTTTACCTGAAGTGATAATTTATCCAATCTGAACAACTATAAATTATAATAGTTGACAAATTTGATAACTATTCCTCTTTTTAAAGTTATCAAAAATGATAACTTTTGTTTATATTTGCTGAAAAATTTACATTTTATGGAAGCAGAAATAGCAAATAACATTAGTGATTCAGGCTATATATTAGGAGGAATAGCAGCAAAAGCAATTATTGCATGTATTATTGCCTTTATTATCAGCCGTATAAATGAAAAATACACCTTTAAAGGAACATTTCCAAAAGCACTTTTAGCATTATGTTCATTTTCTTTATTAATGGGGTTGTTTAAGTTAACATTATATGGTAATAGTGATTATCCCTACAATCATCCTCCTAATTACCTTGATAGGATTATTACAAATATTATAGTGAATATTTTATGTATAGGAATAAGTTTAGTTATTATATATAACAAACTTAAAAAAGATGAGTTTGCAGAAATAGACCAAACTATTACAAATAATTTAAATCATTTTGAACTTACCTCACAGAAATCACTGCAAAATAAAAAACATCTCAAAAATGCCTTACAAAGTGGATTAATCACTCAAAGTGAATATGATGAAAAACTAAAGCAAATAGAAGCCCAAATAGAAAAAGAACACCAAATAACTGACAGAATAAAAGAACACCAAGCTAAAGTAGAAAAATTAAGAATCCTTGAACAAAAAAAGGAAGATTTAGTTAACCTTTATAATAATAATATTTTAACTCAAGAAGAATATCATAAAAAATTAGAAGAAATTACAAAAGAAAAAAACACATATGTTGCTGATATAAATAAAGAACTAGAATTTATTAATAACTTTATGAACAAAATAAATGAAGAAAATAAAGTAAGAGAGGATGATAAAAAAAGTGTTAAAAATCTTATAAAGGAAAAAAATGAAAAATTGGCTATTTTACGAAAACAATATCTATTCAGAACAATCGATGAATCTACATATAATAAAAAACTAAAAGAATTAGACGAAGAATACGACAAAAAAATCTAATAAAAAAAGATTACCATTTTGGTAATCTTTTTTTATTTGTTTAATTAGAAAATTTCTCTTCCTGAGAAGTGGAATGCTGCTTCTATTTGTGCGTTTTCATCAGAGTCAGAACCATGAACAGCGTTTTCTCCTACACTTCTTGCGAACATTTTTCTGATAGTTCCTTCTGCTGCTTCTGCTGGGTTAGTAGCTCCGATCAATTTTCTGAAATCTTCTACTGCATTGTCTTTTTCCAAAACAGCCGCTACGATAGGCCCAGAAGACATGAATTCTACTAATTCTCCGTAGAATGGTCTCGCTGCGTGAACTTCATAGAATTTTTTAGCGTCAGCTACAGTAAGCTGAGTAAGTTTCATTGCTTTGATTTTAAATCCAGCTTCTGAAATTTTTCCTAAAATTGCTCCGATATGCTCATCTGCTACTGCATCTGGCTTAATCATTGTAAATGTAATCTTTCCTGCCATTTTCTTAAAATTTATTTTCCGCAAAAATACAATTTAATTTTTACATCTGCATATTAGTTTTTAATATTTTTGGCACGATATTTGATAATATCCAAAATAAGATTCTCATATTAAATTTGAGTTTTCATGGTTATTAGTTTTTACCTCTTGTAAAATTTAATTTGCAGGAGGTTTTTATTTTTAATTTTTTAAATTTAATTTCAAGTTTGGCACGGTATTTGATAAATGTGATAAAGAGTAGATTCTCATGTTTAATTTGAGTTTTCATGGTTATTAGTTTTTACCTCTTGTAGATTTTAATTTACAGGAGGTTTTTTATTTTCAATTTTTTAATTCTATATTTGCCGAGACAAGTGCGGCTTGTTGATTTCTTTAATGAAATAGGAAAGTCTGGACACCACAGAGCAGCATAGCGGGTAACGCCCGTCCGTAGCGATATGAGGACAAGTGCAACAGAAAGCAAGTACAGTACGGCTGTAGTGAAATCAGGTAAACTCTATGCGGTGCAACACTAAGTATATCGGCAACTAAGGGTAGCTCGTCCAATGCCGAGGGGTAAGTGGCTAAAGTTTTATAGCAATATAAAATGTAGATAAATAACAAGCACTTTGATTTTTCAAAGGACAGAATCCGGCTTATAGCACTTGTCTTTATTATATTTTGGTTCTATTGAAAAATAGATGAAAAGGGAATCGGGCGAAAATCCCGAGCTGTCCCCGCAACTGTAAATTGCAAAAAAGTTTCTACAAAAATGCCACTGCTCACGCGGGAAGGCGTAGAAATGCAAAAGCCAGGAGACCTGCCAGATATAAATTTAATAACAAAACTTTCGGAGGAAAAGTAGAATTATGATTAAAAAGTATATTTCCCTAATTGTTTGGGGTATAGTCTTCTTTGTCCATGCACAAGAGAAAAAAATAGATACAGTTTTTATTTCGGATAAAAAACTGAACGAATCTGTACATTTTCAGAAGGTTATCAATCTTTCGGACAATATTCATAAAAACACCAGCAATCTTTCGGAAACTCTGCGGTTTTCTACACCTCTCTACATCAAAGAAAACGGAAGAGGAATGGTGTCTTCGCCCTCTTTCCGTGGAACCACTGCACAGCAGACGGCTTTCATCTGGAACGGCATCAATATCAATTCCTTGTTTTTAGGGCAGGGAGATATTAATAATATTGGACTTCTTAATTTTGATAAAATCAGCGTAAAAGCTGGCGGAGGAAGCATTTCCTACGGCACGGGCGCAATCGGCGGAACAATACATTTGGATGATAAAATCCAGTTCGGAAAAGGGCTTAGCGGAAATTTATTCTCAGAATTTGGGTCTTTTAATACCTTAAATTTAGCCTTAAAAATAGCTTACAGCAATGATAATTTTTCTGTAAAACTAAACACCGCCTTTGCCAAAAGCGAAAACAACTACGAAGTCCCAAAAGAAAGATATATCAACAGAAACGGAGCCTACTACCAGTACAACTACTCTATTTCAGCTGCCTATCGTTTTAATGACCATCAGAAAATCGCAATGTTTTCGCTGTGGAATACAGGATTACAGCATTATCCTGTTTTTTCTGAAAGCCAGACAAAAACGAAATATTCCACTGATGGACTGAAAACCATGATTAACTGGCAGAGCGATTATGCCAATTTTCATAATGATTTGAAACTGGCTTTTTTGAGTGAAAAATATGATTATTACAACGATATAAATTTACCCAAAAGCAATGGCGCAGAGGGAAACACTTGGCTCGTCCGCAATGATTTTTCTTATCAAAAGCCTAATAATTTCAGTATAAATCTAATCAGCGAATACCGATACAATTCCGCCGAGGGATATTCCTCTGGAATCACAAACCCTAAGAGAAATACTGGTTATCTTGCGATTACGGCTAATAAAAACTTATTTTCACGCCTTTATATAGAAGGCTCACTCAGGAAAGACATGGTAGAAAATATAGAAAGCCCTTATCTTTTTTTCATCGGATCGCGTATAGATTTTACCAAAAATTATTCATTAAAACTAAACGCTTCTAAAAATTTTAGATATCCTACTTTTAATGATTTATACTGGCAGCCAGGCGGAAATCTGAACCTAAAACCAGAGACCGCATATCAGTTTGAAATCAATCATTTATTCAAGTTTAAAAATCTAAATATAGACATCGCTTCTTTTTACAACGATATAGAAAATCTTATCCAGTGGCTGCCCACTTCTTCTGGGCATTGGTCACCATTTAACAGCAAAAAAATCCGCTCTTTTGGTGGTGAAATTTATGTTGATTACACCCGTAATGTAGGCAGAAATACTTTGAAAATAAGCCTTTCCTACGCTTATACCAACTCCAAAGACACAGAAAAAAACAAATCACTTTCCTATGTTCCAAAGCATAAAGCTAACGGGATTATTTCACTGAAAAACAAGTATTTAAATTTATTCATCCAAGGAATGTTTACCAGTGAAGTTTTCACAACAACCGATGAAAACAAAAACTACCAGCTGCCTCATTATACCATCGTAAATGCAGGAGTGGAGTTTTATTTAAAGAAAAACATCACTTTGGGCGGAAAGATTAACAATATTCTAAATCAAGTCTATAAAACCAGCGACTATTATCCGCTGCCTTTGAGAAATTATAATATCAATTTTAATATCAATTTTTAATAATTTACATTCTATGAAAAATTTTAAAATCACAGGGCTTATCGCTCTTTTAGCCCTAACGGCCGTTTCTTGTAACCGAGATGAAGCAGATGCTATCATTCCTGCAGAAAAGCACGAAAACGGAATTCTCGTAGCGAATGAAGGTAAACTCGGAACTCCCAATGCAGAACTAAGTTATATTAGTAATGGCTTTTCTTCCATCAAAAACGACATCTACAAAACTACGAATGGAGAAAACCTAGGAGATGTCCTTCAGTATGTGAATTTCCACAATGGAGAAGCCTATCTTGTGGTGAATAATTCTAACAAAATCATCATCACTGATAGATATACTTTTAAGAAAAAAGCTGAAATCACACAAGATGTTAAAAATCCTCGCTACATCACTTTCGTAGGAAATCAGGCCTATGTTACCAACAGCACTTACGGCGGAGAACAAAGTATAACTATTTATAATACAGAGAATAACAGTCTAATTAAAAAAATCCCTAGCAGTGATGTCGTTGAAAGAATTGTAACTGCTGGAACCAATGTATTTGTTCAAAACGCAGGTTTTGGGACAGGAAACAAGCTGACTATCATTTCCTCTACTTCTAACAATGTAGCAAGAACCATCACCGTTCCTAATGGAGCTATCAACAAAACCATTTCCTACAACAGTGATGTCTATGTAATTGCAGGAAAAGCTACCGAAGCTAATTCCTATATTTACAAATATAATTCCAGCGGAAACCTCACAAATACGATAGCTCTCACAGGAATAAAAAATGCCAACAACATCGAAATAGATAATGGATACATCTATTTCACCGCAGGAACAGGAGTATATTCTATGGAACTTTCTTCCAGCACTGCTCCAAACAGCCCTATATTTAGTGTTACAGAAAATGGATATTCCACCCTTTATGGATTCAATGTTATTGATGGGCTTATATACATTTCCGATGCTAATGGATTTACCGAAGCCAGTAAAGTAAGCATCTACACTCCTTCGGGAGTTCGTATAAAAACTTTCTCTTCGGGAATAGGAACGAATGCTTTCTACAAAAATTAAAAATAAAAAAATTGGGCTTAGATAAGTCCATTTTTTTTTGCTTCTTGTATTACTAATTCTTTTGCAGCCTCGTGTTCATTAGGAATTTCTCCTTCTAAAACAGCCTCTTTTACTCTTTCTTTTAAAATTCCTATCTCTCTGCCAGGCTTCAGGTTAAACATCTGCATAATCTCCTCGCCTGTTATTGGTGGCTGAAAATTCCTAACATGGTCTTTTTCCTCCACTTCCTTTATTTTTTTCGCCACATATTCAAAATTCTTCTTGAATTTTTCCTGCTTGTAAGAATTTTTTGTTGTGATATCTGCTTTACAAAGGGTAAACAAATCCTCTAAATCCTCTCCTGCATCAAACAACATCCTGCGCAGCGCACTATCCGAAACATCATCTGAAATCAGCGCAATTGGTCTGGAAGACAATTTCACCATTTTTTGAACATATTTCATATCCTTCCCTAGTGGAAGTTTCAGCCTTTGGAAAATAGTTTTCACCATTTTTGACCCTAAAAACTCATGCCCATGGAATGTCCATCCTGTTCCTTTTACATATTTTTTTGTCGGAGCCTTGCCTACATCATGAAGCAGCGCCGCCCATCTGAGCCAAAGATTATCCGTGTTTTTTGAGATGTTATCTACCACTTCCAATGTATGCCAGAAGTTATCTTTATGCTTCTGCCCTTCTACTTCTTCTATCCCTTCTAATGCTGTAAGCTCTGGTAAAACAATATCCAAAAGTCCTGTTTTTTTCATAATTTCCAATCCCACAGAAGGTTTTTCGGACAGCATAATTTTGTTAAACTCCACCATTATCCGCTCCACAGTGATTATTTCTATTCTTTTTGCTTCTTTTTCTATGGCTTCCAATGATTTTTGTTCTATTGAAAAACCAAGTGTAGAAGCAAACCTAATGGCGCGCATCATTCTCAAAGGGTCATCTGAGTAGGTTTGGACTGGTTCTAGTGGAGTTCGAAGTATCTTCTGCTCCATATCTTCCATTCCATTAAACGGGTCTATAAGTTCCCCGAAATTATCTTTATTAAGGGAAATCGCCATCGCATTTACCGTGAAATCCCTGCGTTTTTGGTCATCTTCCAATGTCCCTTGCTCCACCTGAGGGTTTCGGCTGTCTACACTATAGCTTTCCTTTCTTGCACCTACAAATTCCAGTTCTAAATTTTCATAACGAAACATGGCTGTCCCATAAGTTTTAAAAACAGAAACTTTAGTTTCAGGATTGATGCTTTTTGCAACGGCTTGTGCCAGTTCTATTCCACTACTTTCCGTTACGAAATCTATATCTGTAGGAGACTTTCTACCGAGCAGCAAATCTCGGACATACCCTCCAACAATATAGACAGACTGCCCTCTATCATGAGCAACCTGAGAAATTATTTTGAATATTTTTAGATTTTTATTTTGTATAAGATTTACTTTCATCACATAAAAGGATATTTGTTATTTTTAAAAACACATTGATAAAAGTAACAAAAAAGACCTTTGATAGTTACCAAAGGTCTTTCTTTTGTAGCCCGTAGGGGAATCGAACCCCTCTTGCAAGAATGAAAATCTTGAGTCCTAACCGATAGACGAACGGGCCAACTATACTTTCTTATGCTAATTTATTAACATGTTTTGTTAATTTACTCTTCAAATTAGCTGCTTTATTTTTGTGGATGATATTTCTTTTTACTAGTTTATCCAACAAAGAAACTACTTTTGGTAATTGTTCTAATGCAACAGCTTTATTTTCTTCATTTCTTAATACTTTCATAGCTGTTCTAGCAGTCTTATGATAGTATCTGTTTCTTACTCTTCTTTTTTCAGACTGTCTGATTCTTTTTAATGCTGACTTGTGATTTGCCATAATCTTTTAAATATTTTACAAAGTAAATTTATTACTACTACTATTTTAAATTTAAAAAGTAGCCCGTAGGGGAATCGAACCCCTCTTGCAAGAATGAAAATCTTGAGTCCTAACCGATAGACGAACGGGCCAACTGTTTTTTTTTGCGTTTGCAAATATACAAACTTTTTCTATCCCACCAAATTTTTTTGAAAAATTATTTATTATTTTTTTGAATTACGGGATTTTTTATACCTTTTTCTTCCATCTGTTTTCTCAGTTTTACGGCTTCTTCAAGGGTTTTTACATTTCCTGCAGTATAGTAATGCATGTCTCCTATTTTTTCTCTTTTGACATCTGAAATTTTATTTACAGGAGAATCTTTTGGCAGCTTTGATGGTGAAGCGGCTAATTCTATAGTATAATAACCTTGTGATAACTTTTGGTCAGGTGTAAAATTAACCACTGTAGCGTTTTTAAATCCAGCATCTTTGGCTGTTTTTAAATTTTCATCTCGTATAGATGCATAATTAGTCGTGCTGTAATAGTATCTATACATAGAGCCCTCTTTTATGGTCAAAATATATTTCAAACCTCTAAATGCAGGGTCTCCTTCATTATATTTAGTTACAGAACTCATCAGCAGGATACGACTATCCGTTTTCATTGGTTTTTCTGGTTCTTTTACTGGCTCTGCTTTTACATTTCTATCCAGTCTTTTCTTATAATTCACAATAGCCTGATATACAGACTCCGCTATAGCTTCTTGCCCTTCTTGGCTGGATATATATTTAGCTTCTTCATAATTACTAACAAAACCCATTTCCACTAAAACTGAAGGCGTTGCATTTCTTCGTAAAACATGGAGGTTCTGCTGTTTCACACCTCTTGAATATCTTTTATCTTTATTCACAAAGTTATCTTCTATAAGTCCTCCCAATAAAAGACTGCTTTCTAAATATTTACTTTGCTGAATTTTTAGAGCGATTAGAGATTCTGGGGAATTTGGGTCATAAGAAGCAAAGGTTTCTCTATCCTGCTCATCAAGATAGATCACATCGTTTTCGGCTTTTGCTACTTCTAAATTTTCTTTGTTTTGGTTTGGTCCTTGTACGAAAGTTTCTGACCCATAAGCCTCTGGTCTTTTGGAAGCGTTACAATGCATTGATACGAATAAATCTGCCTTACTTCGGTTGGTTAAATTAGTCCTTTCTGTAAGTGTAGGATAAACATCTGTTTTTCTAGTGTATATGACTTTGAAATCTTTATTTTTCTCTAATTTTTTCCCTATCAATAAAGTGACAGCCAAGGTGATATCCTTTTCGTTCAGAGTTCCCAAATCCGAAAAAGTTCTGTATGAACCAGGGTCTGACCCACCGTGTCCTGCATCCAAAACAACCGTAAACTTCTTATTCTGGGCGTAGGCTGGGATGAAAAATAATGTTAAAATTACTGTTAAAGTTGCTCTTATTAAAAATTTATTTATTCTCATCTGTTTAAAATTATTATTTTTGGGGCATTAAAATCTTACCATTGATAAATAAAAAGTTCAAATTTACCTTACAAATCTTAATTATCCTAATTTTTAACAATTTTTTAGCACAAACAAACCCTAAAAACATTGAAGAAAATAAAGGAAAAAAAGATACTGTCGTTGTAGTAAACGAACAATTAGAGGACATATTGCTTAGCAAAGCAGAAAACAGCCGTTTTGATGTTGAGAAAAAAATGACTTTCCTTAACAAAAACGCCCAGATAAACTATCAGGATATGCAGATAGAGGCTGACTATATCAGCATAGACTGGGAAGGAGGAACTATTTTTGCAAGGGGAATGGTAGATTCTTCAGGAAAAATCACAAAACCTGCCGTGGCTACACAAGGCGGCAAAAAATATGAATACAACGAGGTAAGCTACAACTATAAAACCAAACAAGCCATAGCCTACAACGCTAGGACAGAGGAAAACGAAGGGGCTATCGTAGCTGAAAAGACCAAGAAAGTAAACGACTCTGTATTCTACATGAGAAGAGGTTTCTTTACAACTGATGAACTATTCAGAGCTAAAAAAGATACCCTTCCTGACTACCACCTCTCTGCTCCCATCCTAAAACTTGTCAAAGGAAAAAATTCAGGAAAAGTGGTTACAGGTCCTATTCAGCTTTACATAGAGCAAGTTCCTACGCCTTTGGCTCTTCCATTCGCCATACTTCCTTTCACAGAAAAAAGAAGCGCTGGACTCATCATCCCTAGTTTTGGGGAAAGGGCTGATGTAGGATTTTATCTCAATGGTCTGGGATATTACCAGCCTTTGGGGAAACATTTTGACCTAAAAATACTCACTGACTACTACACCAAAGGAAGCTGGAACATCCGCCCAGAGGTCAATTATAAGAAAAACTATAAATATAGCGGTACTTTCCGCGGTGATATAGGAACCACCATAAGAGGAATAAAAGGACTTGATTCTTATTCAAAATCAAGCACTTATAGGATATACTGGTCTCATCAGCAGGATGCAAAAGCCAATCCTTTCCTGCAACTATCTGCTTCTGTGGATATTGTAAGTAACAGATTTTATAATAATAACATCAACAACTCTTATATATTTAATCAAGATGTGCTAAATGCCCAGCAGAACTCGTCCATTACGCTTACTAAAAGATTTCTAAACCTACCTGTAACACTTACTGGAAACTTTACCTATTCGCAGAATTTTTCTACTGGATTAACCAATTTGAGGCTTCCATCCCTCACTGCGAGTGTAAATCAGTTTTATCTATTCAAAGCTAAAGATGGTGTAAGAAAAGGGCTAATAGAGAACATCACGGTAAATACTAAATTTGATTTCAGAAATGAAGTTAATGCACAGCAAAACGAAATGTTCACAAAAACAATGTGGGACAAAATGAAATATGGGGCTAGAAATGTATCTACATTCAGCACTACCACTACATTTTTGCGATATTTCAACCTGTCACTATCTGCATCCACAGATAATGTTTTGACGAATAAAACGATTAGAAAAAGCTATAATTCTGCTACCAACGCCGTAGAAACCACTGATGTAAAGGGCATCACTGGATTTAGTACCTTTAATACAAGTGCATCTGTACAGACTACTCTCTATGGAATGCTTAAATTCGGAAAAAGCAGTAAAATCCAAGCGGTAAGGCATGTTTTCACGCCTAGTATTGGTTTTTCCTACAATCCTGATTTCAGCAGTGAGAGCTGGGGATATTATCAAAAATACATAGATGCCACAGGAAATCCTATTTCGTACTCTATTTTTGAAAACGGAGTCTACGGCTCACCTGGTGTAGGTCTTTCAAAATCAGTTACTTTTAATTTTAATAATAATATTGAAATGAAAGTAAAATCAAAGAAAGATTCTACAGGAGTAGCGAAAATAAAGCTTTTTGAAAACATTGGAGTGAATTTCAGCTACAATGCCGCTGCACCTACCTTTAAGTGGTCGTATATTAACATCAATGCTCAGAATTCGTTCTTCAATAATAAATTGAGCTTGAATTACAATGCATCATTTGACCCTTACAAAATAGCATTTACACCAGGTTCTGAAATAGGAACAAGGCTTGACAAACTGGGGAATTTCAGATTGCAGTACTTTAATTTAGGTGCAAATCTATCACTGCACGAAATTTTAAAACCAAAAAACAAAGAGAAAAAAACATATCATAAAAAAGGCTACGCCATGATGGAGGCCTACTATTTCGATGATGATAACTACGCTCGTTTTGACCAAGACTGGACGATGAGCATCACCGCGAACTATTCCTATAACAACTCTGCAAAGAGATATGGAGACCGCACAGCATCCATCGGGCTGAATGGCTCTATAAAACTTACGCCTTACTGGAATATCTCAGGAAGCGCCCATTATGACTTGGTAAATAAAGCTTTCTCATACTCCAGATTAGGCTTCGCAAGAGACCAAAGGAGTTTTACGATTACTTTCAACTGGGTGCCTATCGGACAGTATAAGGTATATGATTTCTTCATCGGAATCAAAGCCAATATCCTGAAAGATGCTGTAAAATACAAAACGCAAAGCTTCCCACAATCCACAAGTTCTTTCTAAAAAGAGAAGAATTTTGTATCTTTGCAGGTATGAAAAAGGTAATTTCTACTCAGGATGCTCCTCTTGCTATTGGAGCTTATTCACAAGCTGTTTTAGTAGATGGCATACTTTATATTTCTGGACAGATTCCTATCAATCCAGAAAATGGTAATCTTGTAGAGGGAATAGAGGAAGAAACCCACCAAGTGATGAAAAACCTAAAAGCCATTCTCCACGGAGCTGGGCTGGATTTTGCTAATGTTATAAAAACGAGTATTTTCCTTACAGATATGAAAAATTTTCCTTTGGTAAATGATGTTTACTCTTCATATTTCAGTAATGATGATTACCCTGCCAGAGAAACCATACAGGTAGCCGCCCTACCGAAAGGAGCGAATGTAGAAATTTCCATGATAGCCCACACCAAAATTTAGTTATGAGTTTTTTGAGAAATACTTTTGCTGTGCTGCTGGGACTTGGTGTCGCCATGCTTATCATCACTATCGGTCTGAGAATCAACTCCGAATGGATAACTTATTCTGGCTTCACACCCTTTGAAAAATGGAGCAGACTATTGGAGGACATGCGTGGAAACAGCTCTTTTTTCGTAGCATTACTGATTTCTACGGGAGTTGCATCCACTATCGGCGGTATTACAACAGCCTTCATCGTAAAAAAAGCCAAAGTAGCCTATGCCATCTTGATTGGTTTTATTCTGCTTTTTTTAGCGGTTTTGGACATTGTTTTTTTCGGATACCACCCTACTTTTTATCAGATAGGAATATTTCTTACAATATTTCCTTTTTCTTGGGTTGGAGGGAAAATTATAGAAGTTATCTTTAACCAAAGAGAAGAAAAAACAGGAAAATCCAAAATCAATAGATGACATCCCATACGACACCAAATTTTATACAGACAAGAAAAAAACTATTTACATTGCTATAAATAGTTTTTCTAAAAATATTTTTTCAGCTTTAAAATCAATTTTGGCTAAACAAAATTATCATCTAACTGATTGTGACACAGATGAAGAAGTCACCTTGGAGCATATCTTCCGCTCTGTTATTTAGTGTTTTTCTTCGCTTTATTCCTCATTCTCTATTCTCTTTCCTATGTCTTTCAGTTTAGAATATTGTTCTATCAATGATGGCATATCATCCAGACTAATCACGAAAGTCCAAAGATATGTAGTAACAGAATAGATGTGCCCTGCACTTTCATAGCCTTGCGTTGCCATAATCCCAAATGCCAATCCAAACAATGCTGTTGCAAAAATCCCTACACAAAAATAACCAAAAGCCTCCCTATTAGAAATCAATATTCTCAATTTTATCGTAAATTTATAATGTTTCTCGAGATGTTCTATTTTATTTTTTTCTATCAAATACACCTCGTTTTCTAATCGGTTGTTTAGTTTTGAATATAATTTGTCATTTATTTTAGCCAAACGAGGTATCCATAAAACCAAAATAAACATAATAAACAGCCCTAAAATCCCAACCCAAATTTCCAAAAACAAAAGCATAACGAGAGCCCCTACAATAGAAACCAAAGAGGTGATGAATATCGGTAGATGAAGTTCAAAAAAATCAACAAACTCACGAGAAAGAGCCACACGAGCCGCTACCGCAGAAGCATCATTGCCTTTATTTCTTTGATTAATAATCATAGGCACCGCCATTTCTGCATAAATTTTAGTAAAAACTCGAGTGTCCACACGCCTTCTGAGCATTCCTATTGTCCACATAACAAAAACGACAACAGCATAAGATAGCGCATGTAAAACATCTCCTTTAATTACTGCATTAATCGCAAATCCTGCAAAAAGAGGATATAAAATTGCCATCAAATTTTCCATTGCAACCAATAAAAAAGTTAAAAACAATTGTCTCTTATTTTTCTTTGCGATGTCTTTTAAAATCTTCCACATACTAGAGTTAATTTTTATTTTTCTTCGCCTCGTCCCAGAGTTCATCCATCTGTTCTATGCTCATTTCAGACAAAACCAAATTCCTCTCTTGGGCTAATTTTTCCATCTCCTGAAAACGAGAAATAAATTTCAGATTAGTCTTTTCCAAAGCGCTATCAGGATTTAGACCTATAATTCTGGAATAATTTATCAACGAAAAGAAAACATCGCCCAGCTCCATTTCTTTTTTCTCCTTCTCGGTCTCTGTGTGAAATTCTGACAGCTCCTCCTCCACTTTTTTCCACGCCTCTGCCTCATTAGGGAAATCAAATCCCACGCCTCTCACTTTATCTTGTATTCTATACGCCTTTATCATAGATGGAAGCCCCTTCGGAACGCCCGAAAGCACAGATTTATTCCCTTCTTTTAGTTTTAGTTTTTCCCAATTTTGTTTCACCGTTTCTGCATCATCTGCTTTGGCATCTCCATAAATATGCGGATGGCGGTAAATCAGCTTTTCACAAAGAGAATTGATAACATCCACGATATCAAATTTTCCTTTTTCCGAACCTATTTTCGCATAAAAAACCAAATGCATCAGGACATCTCCCAGCTCTTTTTTGATTTCATCCATATCCTCTTCCAGCAGGGCATCAGACAGCTCATAGCTTTCTTCCAGCGTGAAATGTCGCAGACTCTGCATGGTCTGTTTCCTGTCCCAAGGGCATTTTTCCCTCAGCTCATCGATGATATCTAATAATCTCCCAAAAGCTTCCTGTTTTTCTGTTTTTGTATGCATTTCTGTGAATTTTTCCTCAAATTTAACTTAAAATTATAGACAAAAAAACCTTTATTCCGAAAAAAATAGAATAAAGGCTTATTTATACTAATCAAACATCTACTGATGACTATTCTGCTGACTGCTCAGCTTTCACAAAGCTGTTCGGAGTGATGTACCCTGCTTTTTGAAGGATGTTATACCACTGAGCCAGTTTTTTAATATCTGAATCATAAACTCTGTCAACATCGTAGTTTGGAAGCACTTCCGCCATGAAACCTCTCAACTCTTCAGAAGAAGATTTGTGAGAAATAGTAGCTTTGTAGTCTTCTTTTTTTGCTATATTTTCGAATACATCAAAAAGAGGCACCTCACTATCAAATGTATACATAGATATATTATCCAAAAGACTCACTTGGCTAGTGTTAGAAATACTTATTTTTTTCTGTGTAGTCACATCTTCTATAATAAACCCATTTCTCAACTGAGAAATCAACTTAAACAACCCTGGTTTTCCAGAAATTGAAATAATTTTTTCTAATTGCATATTCTAAATTATTATTATATTTTCTATTCTTTAATTACTTCGGAAATCGCATTTTATAGCCTACATTTACATTCCCTTCACTGATTTTGTTCAGTTTTCCTTTGATTATTTTTTTCTTTAAAACGCTAAGTTTATCCGTAAACAAAATTCCCTCTATATGGTCGTATTCATGCTGGATAACTCTCGCTCTCATGTCGGAAAAAGTTTCTGTATGTTTAACGAAATTTTCATCCAAATATTCTATCAAAATCGTTTCTTTTCGCAGAACATCCTCACGGACATCAGGTATGCTGAGGCATCCTTCATTGAATTTCCATTCCTTTCCGCTTTCCTCTAATATCCTAGCGTTGATAAAAACTTTCTTAAAATCCTTCAGCTTATCTGCAATATCCAAATAATCCTCATCCTCTGCTAATGGGCGGATATCAATCACAAAAAGTCTGATATCCAAGCCTATCTGCGGTGCTGCAAGACCTATTCCATGAGCATCATACATCGTCTCAAACATGTTGTCTATCAATGTTTTCAGCTCTGGATAGTCTGGCGTAATATCTTTACATTTCTTACGAAGAACAGGGTCTCCATAAGCTCTAATAGGTAAAATCATAGTTTTTGTTCTAAATATTGTTGTAAAATAAGTGTGGCACTTACCTTATCTATCAATCCTTTTTCTTGTCTCTGCTTCTTATTTTTGCCACTTTGACTGATGAAATATGAAGCTATTTTAGAGGTAAATCTCTCATCAAACCGCACCACCGATACCTCTGGAAATTCACTCTTAAATTCTTCTATAAACTTCTGAATATCCTGCTCCACTTCAGACATATTTCCTTTCAAATCTGTAGGAAGCCCTATAACCACCTCATCTACAGTGTTTTTTTCAAAATATTTTTTCAGATACTCCATCAAAACGGAAGTTTCTACGGTATCCAGACCACTGGCTATTATGCGCAAATCATCCGTTGCAGCCAGGCCACAACGCTTTTTACCAAAATCTACTGCCAGTATTTGTCCCATCGTGGCAAAAGTAATAAATATTTTTCAGATAATGGGAAACGAATGTAGGATTTAGGAAATCTTTAATGAAGAATTTTTCTATTTCTCTAAATCAAAATAAAGATGATAGTGATTAGAACATCTAGGATTAAATTGTTTATTGCAGTTCGGGCAAGAATCTGTATTCAGATATTCTCTGATACTCAGCGTATTTCTACAACAACCACACAAAATAGCCTTCTCATCCAGCTCTTCTAAAGACCAGCGTTTTGGTTCATGGTCTTCACAAACATTGTGACACAGATAGCATGGATAAAAAGTCTCACAACACTTAAATTTTATAGCTATAATATCCAATTCACTATGATAATGTTCACAGCGGGTTTTATCATCTACAAGTAGTCCTTTTAGTTTTATCATCTGATTTTAGTTCAAAGAAAAAATCCAACTCTGAGAGTTGGATTTTTTTATTATATTCCTCTTTTATATACGATTACATAAAGATCTGGTGTACCATCTGCATTATGGTCAATATTTTTAGTAGACCTAACTCTAATTTCACCATAAGTCACACTGATAAGATTCAGTTCTGATTTAGCTCCATTATTACGAGTCATTGATATTTTTTTCGCAGCAGCATCATACTGATATGTTCCTAAAAACTCTCCTTTGTCAGAACATCTTCCATCACTACCTGTTTCATATTGATGCTCATTATAAGTATCATCATTTGCAAAATGATACCCATTATTAGTCTGACAACCTACTAAATTACCATAATCTAATATAGTATTTTTATCTCTTCCATCATAGATTACATATCCTGATTCTTTCCATGTTCCTACAACTTCTGATTTGAAATACTCAGCATTATATTCTGGCCCTCCATCTCTATAACATGCTGAAATAGTCAGCATACCAACAATAGATAATATTACTTTTTTCATAAAAAATGTTTTTTATTCAAGGCAAATATAATCATTTTTTTTCATTATACAAATCGTATTTGCCTTTTACATAATGATTTACATATTCCAAACATCATCAAACGCCCTATAAACTTAGGTTTCGGAGCGATTTCATTATTTTATAAGATTTTTTAATTATTTTTTAGCAAGAACAAAGATTAACAGAAAAAACACCACTTCCAAACTTAATAAAATCTATTCCTAAAATTTAAAAGAAGCATTCCTAAAAATCTTTTCCAAAAAATTTTCCTCAGTGTATTCTTTTGGATTGGCAATATTCAATTTTTTCAAACCTTCCTGCCCGCTTTTGTATAGATAAAGAGCATTTTTATCTCTAAAATAATATACATAATTCACCTTTACGGAAGATTTTCCATAGCCATCACAAGGAGAAACCACCTCTACAGAAGAACCCACAAACTCCATCGTCGCAAAATCTCCAATATTTTTTATTAACCTTTTCTCTATCAATATTTTATCATCAAAAGCAAAAGCCAGTTTCAAATCCTTAATCTTTGATTTATAAGAAGATATATTTTTCTTCGTTTTGCTATCACGCTCCCAGTAAAACAGATTTTTACCATCCGCCCAAAACGCTGGCTGTCCTTTATACGAATAAAGCCCTTGATTTTTGTAAAACACAAATTTCTCAAAATCAATATTTTGAAGGCTTGGATTTAATACTAATTTCGCATCACTATTCATTCCTAATCTAAGCTCATAGTTATTCTCTCCATCGCTATAAACATCCTCAAAAACCTGTTTTAGCTTTTCCTTATGTTTAACTTCCGAAATATCCAATTCATTTCGTAAGTTTAAATAAGCCCTGTCTTTATAAAAAAACAATTTACTTTCTGGCTTAAACTCTGCTTTACTAGCCACAAAATAAACATCGCCTATACCCTTAAGCGAAGCCAAGGAGTAAAACCAAATCCCTCCCTCGTTACCAAAATCAAGACAATGCCCTAGCCATATCTGTCTGACTTTCAAATTATTAAAATTACCATCAAAATCCTGCTTTCTAAATTGTGCCGTAACATCTGTAAAAACTGGAAAATCCACCAAATAGAAAGTATCTTCATCGTAAAGGAAAAACTTAGTTTCATCCTCTTTAAAAATTTGGGTAGTTTTAGGGTTTAAATCTGGGTAATCCTGCATTTTTTTCTGATCTACACGATAAGAATACACCTTTTTATCATCTTTCATAATGTAGAAATACCCATCATTCGATCTGTATCCAGAAGCCAAAACAACAGGATTTACAGGAAATTCAGGAATGGGAACAAACTTAAACTCATTACTATAAATATTAAAATCTAAATAATGCCACACACCACTGATTAAGAACAAATTACCATCCATCACTTTGGTAACTTTCTCACTTCCAATAATTTTCGTGCTTTTATACTTTTCAAAAATAACCTCACTATCAGGAAAAACATAGTAAAAATAAGCATCTGCAACTATTGTATAATCACCATTAATACTGACAAATCGTGCATCTTTCGGCGAAACTCCTTCCAAAAATTTTTTCCCATAAGAAACAATGCTTATTCCATTAGGGTCTTTTATAATGTTTACCAAAAACACTTTGCCATTTTCCACTTTCATACTAATTTCTCTCCTTGTATGGTAAGCGGTAGCAGTCACTTGCTTTTACCTCATAAAACACTGAAAATAAAAACAATATAACAAATCCTATTTTTAAAAATCTAGCTTTCATACTTTCCAATTTATTTGATTTTTTTGGCTAATTTAGTGTTTTTTAGGCTAAAAAACCGACTTTTTATCTGAATTTATTTTATGATTTGAATTTGTTATTTTTGTAAAGTTTAAAATCAAAAAATGAAACAAATAGACGAAAAAAGTCTGCAAAAAGCCTTTCAGCTCTTTGAAAGCGGAGATATAGAACGAATGGAAATAGGCACTACCAAAGGATTACAACAAATCCATAAATATATTTTCGGCGGATTGTATGATTTCGCAGGGAAAATTAGAGATAAAAATATTTCCAAAGGAGGTTTCCGTTTTGCTAATGCTCTCTATCTCAACGAAATTCTCCCAAAAATAGAGCAGATGCCAGAAAACACCTTTGAGGAAATCATCGCTAAATATGTAGAAATGAACATCGCCCACCCATTCATGGAAGGAAATGGAAGAACCATGCGCATTTGGCTGGATTTAATTTTGAAAAAACACCTTAATAAAGTGATAAACTGGCAATTTGTAGACAAAACCCTTTATTTACAAGCAATGGAAAGAAGTCCCATCAATGATTTGGAGATCCGTTTCCTTTTGAAAGAAAACCTCACCTCAGATACCGAAAACAGAGAAATTATTTTCAAAGGTATTGAGCAATCCTACTATTATGAAGGATATAAGAAAGAGGAATAAGATAAATTCACTATTTTTGCCGATTATTTTAAAAACTTTTTACATAAAATATGCTTTCAGTTCAGGGATTAGGATTACATCATTCAGGGAACTATTTGTTTCAAAATGTGAATTTTACGATTAAAAGAGAAGACAAAATAGGCTTAGTCGGGAAAAACGGCGCTGGGAAATCTACGCTCTTAAAGATGCTTTCGGGCGAAATCAGTTTCTATGAAGGAAATGTAATTCCCGAGGGAAACATCACCATTGGCTTCCTTAAACAAGATTTGGATTTTGTAAAGGGAAGAACCGTTTGGGATGAGACCATGCAGGCTTTTGAGAAGATAAACGCCATGAAAGCAGAGCTGGACGAGGTTAATCATCAGCTCGCTACCCGCACAGATTACGAGAGTCAAGCCTATCATGACCTCATCGAGAGAATGACCGAACTAAACGACCTCCTGCACCACCACGATGCCTACAACCTAGAGGGAGATGTGGAAAAAGTACTGCTTGGGCTGGGCTTCAAGGCGGAGGATTTTAATAAAATCACTGATGAATTCTCTGGCGGCTGGCGAATGAGAATAGAATTAGCCAAACTTCTCCTCCAAAAAAATGATTTGATGCTGCTGGACGAGCCTACCAACCACCTCGATATGGAATCCATCATTTGGCTGGAAAACTTTTTGAAAGACTACCCTGGCGCTATCGTCCTCGTGAGCCACGACAAGCTGTTCATGACTGCTGTCTGCAACCGAACTTTTGACATTAATAATAAAAAAATTGACGACTATAAAGCCAACTACACCAAATACCTTGAACTAAACAAAGAACGAAGAGAAAAACTAGAGCAGGCGAAGAAAAACCAAGATGCCGAAATCAAACAAATGGAGGACAATATCAATCGCTTCCGTGCTTCGGCTACAAAGGCAAGTTTTGCTCAGTCTTTGATTAAAAAATTAGAAAAAATAGAGCGAATAGAAATAGACAATGAGGATGTTTCTAAATTCAATATTCGTTTCCAGCCGAGCATCACGCCTGGGAAAGTCATCTTCGAAGCTGAAAATTTAGGAAAAGCCTACGGCGACAAGCAGGTTTTTGACCATGTAAATTTCTTCGTTCAAAGAGGAGAAAAAATCGCCCTTTTGGGACAAAACGGACAAGGAAAAACCACCCTCGCCAAGATACTTGCAGGCGTAACCAAAGATTATACAGGAAGCTGGACACTTGGACACAATGTAAATATTGGGTATTTTGCCCAAAACCAAGAAGAAGTTCTTGACCCTAATAAAACCGTTCTCCAAGAAGCCGAAGATGCTGCCACGGAAGAGACCCGCCCACGCGTAAGAGATCTTCTGGGAAGCTTTCTTTTCCAAGGAGATGCCGTAAGCAAAAAAACCAAAGTGCTTTCTGGGGGAGAAAGAAACCGACTCGCGTTGTGCAAACTGCTCCTTCGCCCGTTCAACACGCTCATCATGGACGAGCCGACCAACCACTTGGATATCCAGTCCAAGGAAATTATCAAACTGGCGCTTCAGAACTTTGAGGGGACGCTCATCGTGATTTCTCACGACCGAGAATTCCTGCAAGGGCTCTGCGACAAAATTTTTGAATTCCGAGATGGGCAGATGAAAGAATTTTTGGGTAATATTGATGAATATTTGGATTACCGCCAAAAAGAAAGTATCCGCGAAGTTTCCATAGAAAAAGCGAAACTAAGCGAAAAGCCTGAAATAAAAGAGAAAGCAGAGCCTGTAAAAACCGAACCTGCAAAAAACACTTTCATCAGCAAAGAACAGAAAAACCTGCAAAATAAACTCAAAAAAATAGAAGAGAAAATTGCCGATTATGAAGCGGAAATCGCTGGTTTAGAAGAAATTTTCAGTAAAACTAATCCTACTGATGAAGAGCTGAAAAAATACAACCAACTGAAAGAAGAGCTGGCAGAAATCATGAAAGAATGGGAAGAAATCATGGGAAATTTGGAGTAATCCTCTAAAAAAAACTTTTGATGAAAAAGGCATTTGTTTTCATTTTAAAAACCATCGGTGTTCTGCTGGGAATAGTGGGATTGTATCTTGTTTTGGGGCTTTTGCTACCTTTAATAAAAGTTCCTGCCGAGGAAACCTCCGACCCAAAAACCATTCCTATGTATATTTATACCAATGGGATGCATACAGATTTAGTGGTTCCCATCAAAACGGAAGCGATGGACTGGAGCCAGCAGATTCCTTTTGAAAATACACTTTCCAAAAGAACTGATTTCACCTATGTGGGCATCGGCTGAGGAGACAAGGGATTTTATCTGGACACGCCCACTTGGGCAGATTTAAAGGTTTCCACAGCGATAAAAGCCGCTTTCTGGATGAGTGAATCTGCCATGCACTGCACTTTCTACGAAAAAATGCAGGAAAATGATGACTGTAAGAAAATAATGCTGACCGAAAAGCAGTACAGCGATTTGGTAAAATTCATCAAAAACCGGTTCAAACAAGATGAAAACGGAAATTTCATTTTAATAAAAACGGATGCTGTTTATGGAAAAAATGATGCCTTCTACGATGCCAAAGAAAGCTACAATTTCATGCAGACCTGCAACACTTGGGCGAATAACGGGCTAAAAGCAGCAGGACAAAAAGCAGCCCTCTGGACGCCTTCCGATTTTGGGATTTTTTATCATTATAAATAAAAATATAATTTTATTTTTTATCTAATCGTAAAAGATTATATTTGCCGGCAATAAATACACTATAAATTATATGGAACCTACAAATTATCAAAACCCTACAGAATTTAACACACCACCTAAAAACTGGTTGGTAGAATCTATTTTAGTTACTTTATTTTGTTGTTTACCACTTGGAATTGCTGGAATTATCAATGCTTCTAAAGTAGAAGGATTGTTCCTAGCAGGAGACATTGCAGGAGCTAACAAGGCTGCGGCTGATGCTAAAAAATGGACAATGTATGGTCTATTTGCTGGATTAGCTGTTATTGTATTATATTTCCTATTTATATTACTTGCTGTTATAAGTGGAATGGCATCTTAAAACTATTACTAAATGGATTGTAGGTCTTTTGTTTATTTTTATACTTATTTTAGTATACAAGACCTACAATCCATTAGATAGTGTATTTTTCCCAAAATGCCCATTCAAGGTGGCTACTGGGTATGATTGTGCAGGGTGTGGCTCACAGAGAGCTGTCCATCATTTATTAAACCTAAATATTGGCGAGGCTTTCAGAGAAAATATGCTTCTGGTAGTGTCTATTCCCTACATCATCGCTGGATTTTTATTTAATATCTACAAAGACAAACAAAATCCTATTTTCCTAAAATGGCGAAGAAGACTCTTTGGTCTTCATGCCACCTACATTGTCTTGTTTATCGTTATTTCTTTTTGGATTCTTAGAAATATTCTCTAATTTTTATCTTTTCAGAATATATTCTCTCAGTTTTTCCTTGGTCGAACTATAAGTCATAGCATCCACCACTTTATAGTAATTTTCTCGGTCTACACAGTTGTCATATGCTGTTTTTGCTAGCTCTAAACGATTATCATCAAAGGAAAGCGCTTTCACCATTTGAACTATCTGCTGAGTGGTAAAATTCATTCCTTTTTGTGCGACATAGAAAGTTTCCATTTTATCTTTATCAAAAGGTTTTCCTGCATAACTTCTATAAAACTGCCCAAACTCTTCATCACTCATCATTGGTTTATATCCACCGATATTTGGAAAAACTTGGATTCCATTGTCATCAATATTTTCTTCACCAAAAAGATAAAGATCATAGCCGTCAAAATCCAGCAACAGCCTTGTATTTTCTGTCAATTCCACCTGCGTTCTATACACCAAAATATTTCCATTTTCATAGATTGACAGCATCTGTATTCCTCTATTTAAATCAAAGAAACGATACCTTCCTGTAGAATTTTCCATCATCTGTCCTCCTACTTCTACCCGAAATCGCCCTTGAGCAAAAACTCTCAGCCACAGCTGTGCCTGCCTACCATCTCCATACATGCCTCTCTCGCGGAAGACCTCTCTATTAGTAGGGTTTCTCTTACGAACAGTTATTTCATTCCTAAATTTATTTATTCTAATATCTTGTGCATAAACAACCGAGCATAAACCTAAAAAAGCTAATAATAAATATTTTTTCATTTCATCAAATTTGTTTTCAAAAATGAAAATTTAATGCCAAAAATTTCTGGTGCTTTCATTTCATTATGTGATTTTTATCATTAAAAATAAAAAATGTATCTTTGCCAAAATTTAAAATATTTAATGAATCTATTTAGTGAATCCAATTTAAGTCCTGACATCATCAAGGCAGTTGGCGAACTTGGCTACGAAAAGCCAACAGAAATCCAAAAACAAACTATTCCTTTTATTTTATCAGATATCCGAGACCTTATCGCTTTGGCGCAGACGGGAACAGGAAAAACAGCTGCTTTTTCCCTGCCTATTTTGGATATGATAGATGACACCAGCCGAAAAATCCAACTTTTAGTTTTGGCTCCGACAAGGGAACTTGCTTTACAAATCGCAAAAGATATTAAAAACTACACCAAATATTTACCAAATATAAAAACCGTAGCGGTCTATGGAGGAAGCAGCATCACAGACCAAATTCGAAATTTGAGAGAAAAACCTCAAATCATCGTAGGAACACCTGGGAGAGTTATTGATTTAATCAATAGAAAAGCTTTGGACTTCTCTCAAATCCATTGGCTGGTGCTGGATGAAGCTGACGAAATGCTGTCTATGGGCTTCAAGGATGACTTAGAAACTATACTTTCTGAAACTCCAGAAACCAAGCAAACACTACTATTTTCGGCTACAATGAATAAAGAAGTGGAGAGAATTTCTAAAAATTATCTTACTAATCCTCATCGTATTTCAGTGGGCTCTATCAATGCGGTTAAGAAAAACATTAAACACGAATATTATGTGGTAAACTACCGTCAGAAAAAAGAAGCCCTAAAAAGGCTGATAGATGCGAATCCAAATCAGTATTCTATCATTTTCTGCCGAACTAAAATGGAAACTCAGGATGTTGCTGATTTCCTAATGCAGAACGGCTACGCTGCTGATGCTCTTCATGGCGACCTCTCACAAGCGCAGAGAGACACGGTAATGAAGAAATTCAGACTGAAAAACATTGATATTCTGGTTGCTACGGATGTTGCTGCCAGAGGGCTTGATGTGAACAGCCTTACCCATGTAATCCACTACTCGCTTCCTGACGACCCAGAAGTTTTCGTACACAGAAGCGGACGAACAGGGCGTGCTGGGAAAGATGGCATCTCTATGGCTCTGATAAAACCAGAGGAAACCAGAAAGTTAAGCCAAATCAAAGGTCAAACTAAAATAGAAATTGTCGAAAAACAAATTCCAAAAGGAGAAGACATCATAAAAGCCCAAGTAGCGGGAGTTTTCGAGCAGCTTTTCACGGAACACGAAGATTTCTTTGACTTTGATGACAGCCTTATCCCAGACCTTTCCAATTTCTCCAAAGAAGAATTGGTACACCAATT
Source organism: uncultured Flavobacteriaceae bacterium (assembly GCA_963516475.1). Taxonomy (GTDB): domain Bacteria; phylum Bacteroidota; class Bacteroidia; order Flavobacteriales; family Weeksellaceae; genus JABCPE02. The sequence goes on along the minus strand of CAUQBR010000014.1, from coordinate 14,509 downwards.
ACTTCAATTTCAACTGAAAGATTTGGCTCTTTATTATAAGAATAACAATGATTTAGCAGCTCAAAAACTAAAAGCAGAATCTGAAACCAGAGAAAGCAGAAGAGACAGACGAGGAAAAGACCGAGATAGAGATAAAGGCAGCAGAAAGTCTAGAAAAAACAATGAAAACATGGTGAGATTTTTCTTTAATTTAGGAAAAAGAGATAAATTAAAGAAAACTGATGTTCTGGACATCATCAACCAAGCTACCAAAAAATCTAAAAAACGAGCTGATATCGGAGATATAGAAGTTTTAGAGAAGTTTTCTTTCTTTGAGGTAGAAAAATCTTTCGAGAAAGATATCCTCAATAACATTGCTGCGATGAAATTCAAAGGAAAAGAAATGCGCGCAGAAGTAGCGAACTAAATAATTCCCTATAAATGTATTTTAGATTAGTGCATTTATAGGTTTTTTATTTTGTAAAAGTAAAATTAAGTTTATATTTGTAACCGAAAAATTTATACATTAGAACTCATGGGAATTGGTAATATTTTTAAGGCATTTCAACCGAAAGACACAGTTTTTTTCACTTTATTTGAAAAAGTTGCAGCTAATCTAGTCGAAATGTCTGAGTATTTTCATAATGGAATTCAGAATTTTGATGCTAATGATGAATCTTTTTTAAAGAAAATTCATGATTTTGAACATCAAAATGATGACCTTACGCACCAAATCTACATGGAGCTGGGTAAGAATTTCATCACACCTTTTGACAGAGAGGATATACAGTCTTTGGCGACATCTCTAGATGATGTAGCGGACTATATTTATGCTTCTACTAGATATATTTTTCTATTCAAAAGCCCTGAAACAAAGGCTTACCAAGAGTTTTCTCTCCTTATCCAAAAGGCATGTATAGAGATACAAAATGCTATCATCAACCTTAAAGATTTTAAAGATTTAGATGCTGTGAAAGAATCATGTATCAAAATCAATAGTATAGAAAACATTGCTGATGATGTGCAGAGTTCGGCTCTAATTAAGCTATTCGAGACCAATGACCCTATTACCATCATCAAAGTACAGCAGGTACTAAACTACCTAGAAGAGGTAACAGACAAGGCGGAAGAAGTAGCTGGTGTAATGAGCAGCATCATCATCAAATACGCTTAATTTCTAACTCTAACTAAAAAATAAAGTATGGAACTTCCTGTACTTCTCATAGCAATCATTGGACTAGCCCTTGTTTTTGACTACATCAATGGGTTTCATGATGCGGCTAACTCCATTGCTACCATTGTTTCCACAAAGGTTCTCACGCCTTTTCAAGCGGTTTTGTGGGCAGCTTTTTGGAATTTTGCAGCTTTTTTCATTGCTGCTTATATCACGCAGTCTTTTAACATTGGGAACACTATTGCTAAAACGGTAAGCGAGGATTTTGTCAACCTTGAAGTTATTGTCTCTGGACTTGTCGCTGCTATTGCATGGAATTTATTGACTTGGTGGCTTGGTATTCCATCCTCTTCGTCACACACCCTTATTGGTGGGTTCCTTGGAGCAGCGCTGATGCATGCTCTTCATGGAAATTATATTGAATTTAGAGACTTAAATGACAATGCTTCATCTTTTGAACTTCTCAAATTATCTTTTGAAAAATTACTCACACAAGATGTAGTAAAGTATGACAAAGTCATCCCAATATTCTTATTTATTTTCCTAGCACCTTTCATAGGGATGTTTGTTTCTGTGATTATCACGCTTATCATTGTAAATATTTGCAAAAAATCAAATCCTCATAAAGCTGAAACAGCATTCAAAAGGCTACAACTTGTTTCTTCTGCTCTATTCAGTCTAGGACACGGGCTGAATGATGCTCAGAAAATCATGGGAATCATCGGTGCAGCGGTTATTTATCACTATGTAAGTATAGGAGACCCTGACTACATCAATGCTCCTGATAGATTTAAATACTTTACGGAACATTTCATGTGGGTTCCTTTGGCAGCGCATATTGCTATCGGTTTAGGAACGATGAGCGGAGGATGGAAAATCGTAAAAACGATGGGAACTAAAATCACGAAAGTAACTTCATTAGAAGGTGTAAGTGCAGAATCTGCTGGTGCTGTGACTCTTTTCATCACTGACCACTTAGGAGTTCCTGTTTCTACTACTCACACTATCACGGGCTCCATCATAGGTGTTGGTCTTACTAAAAGGATTTCTGCCGTAAGATGGGGTATTACTGTAAGTCTTCTATGGGCTTGGGTTCTGACAATTCCCATCAGTGCGATAGTAGCTGGAATTACCTACATCATCGTAAATATGTTCTAAAATTTTTCCAAAAGATAAAAGAATTAAACCACCAATTTATCAGAAAAATGGTGGTATTTTTGGCTTATTTTCATTTTAAAAATTTAAATTTGCTGAAAACAATTTTATCATGCATTTTGCTGAAAAATACATCAATCTAATTTCTGAAAGTATAGAAAAATACAAATTCGAAGAGGCTCCTTTTGAGCTGTATCAGCCCATCAATTACATCATAGCAAATGGAGGAAAACGCCTCCGCCCTATGCTTACTCTGATGGCAGCGGATGCATTTGGAGGAGATATAAACACTGCAATAAAACCAGCTCTAGCAATAGAATTTTTTCATAATTTCACACTCATTCATGATGATATAATGGATGATGCACCTCTGAGAAGAGGAAAACCTACCATCCATGCTTTAGAAGGCATCAACACGGGCATACTCTCTGGCGATGCTCTGCTTATCAAATCTTATCAGTTTTTCGAGGATTTAGAACCTGTTTTGTTTAAAAAATGTATTCATTTATTTTCTGATACAGGAGCGAAGATATGTGAGGGACAGCAAATGGACATGAATTTTGAAAAAAGAGATGATGTAAGCTTTGATGAGTATATCCAGATGATTACTTATAAAACTGGCGTACTGAGTGCTACAGCGCTAAAAATAGGTGCTTTCATTGCTGAATGTCCAGAGCAGGATGCGGAGGCTCTCTATCAGTTTGGAATTCACCTTGGAATCGCATTTCAGATGATGGATGATTATCTGGATGTATTTGGAAATCAGGGAGATTTTGGAAAAAAACAGGCAGGTGATATTTGTGAAAATAAAAAGACTGTTTTATACCTCACTGCACTAGAAAAAGCGGATAAAAAACAAAAAAAGGAACTCCGAAACTGGTATTCCCAAAAAGATGAAAGCCAAGAGAAAATAGATGCTGTTTCTAAAATTTTCCTCAATACAAAGGCAGATGAAATCACATTAAAACTCGTGCAGGAGCACCACGATACAGCTCAAAAATATCTAAACCAGACCAGTCTAAATGCAGAGAAAAAGGAATCTTTCTTGGCTCTGGCGGATTATTTATTAAAAAGAAATATTTAAATCTTGTCTATGAAATTTCGTACCGAGGTAGAAATTCCGATTTCTGAAAAAAAAATTCAAATTTCGGATTCTTTGTTTTCGATAGGATCTTGTTTTGCAACGGAAATTTCTGTAAAACTAGCTGACAGCCAGTTCCAAACGCTGAACAATCCTTTTGGGACTCTTTTCAACCCTTGGGCTGTGAAAAACAGCATTCAGGAAATTTTTGAAAATAAAATTTACACAGAAAAAGATTTAGATTTTCATCAAGGTGAATACTTGAGTTTTAATCATCACACCTCATTTAATTCTGAAAATCAGGAAGATACTCTCAGAAAAATCAATAAAAAAATAAACCTAGCGCACGAATTTCTAAAACGAAGCAACTGGGTGATTATCACCTATGGAACAGCTTTTGTTTATGAACATTTAGCCAAAAATATTTTCGTCGCAAACTGCCACAAAATCCCACAAACAAACTTTAATAAACGCCTTCTGACGCACGAAGAATTGGTAGATTCAATAGCTGAAACCTGTCATATTCTAAAAAAAATATGCCCAAAAGAGGTGCAGTTTCTTTTTACATTAAGTCCTGTACGCCATACCAAAGATGGTTTTAGCGAAAACAATCTAAGTAAAGCCAAACTACTCTGTGCAATTCACGAAGTTGTGGAACAGCATGAAAATTGCCATTATATCCCTGTATATGAAATCATTATGGATGACCTGCGCGATTACAGATTCTACAAGGAAGACCTCATCCATCCGAGTGAACAGGCGGTTCAGTACATTTGGGAAAAATTCAAGAAGGCTTATTTTTCTGATGAAGCCGATAGATTTTCCAACGAAAATCTTAAAATAAAACAAGCTTTGGAGCATCGCCCAAAGGACAAAAACAGTCCTAAACACCAATCTTTCCTAAAACAGATACAAGAAAAAATCATCCTACAGCAGGGAAAAGTAGAGCATAAGATTTTTACGGATAATCTGGATAATTTTCTTTAAATTTGCCCTGCGAAATGCTTTCAAAAACATATTTTAAAGCATTAGTTTATGGATAAAAAATGTTTATAAAAATTATATTATATGAGTCAAAAAAAATATTCTGCTTTATACTATTTTAAATATTTCAGAAATGTATTAGGCCACCATATATATGTATTTATAGTTTTAAACTTTCTGGTTGGATTACTAGATGGGATCGGACTTACCATGTTTATTCCTTTAATCTCATATGCTACCAATAGTAACAATACAGAACAGTCCCTTGGTTATCTAAATGTAGTAATAGATTTTTTCAAGAGTATTGGTATTAATTTGACAGTTACCAACATTCTTCTATTAATGGTTTTCTTATTTAGTGCTAAAGGACTTATTAACTATCTAAAAACTATATATATAACCAAAATAAATATCAATGTAACAAAAAAGTTACGATTTAAACTTATTGATGGTTTGGGCAATCTTTCTTATCATGGTTTTACAACTATGAGTGTAGGAAGAATCCAGAATCATATTTTTGGGGAATGTAATAGACTTATACAATCTATGCAGACATACATCAATTCTATACAATATACTACGATGATGTCTACATACGCTTTTCTTGCCTTTATGTCTAATTGGCAGTTCGCTATCATGGTAGCAATAGGTGGTTATACTACAGATTTTATATACAAATATTTAAATCGAATGATAGCTGATTATTCTAGAAAACAAGTAAATTTAGGAAATAACTTTAACGAACTTTTAATACAGTCTGTAAATAATTTCAAGTATTTAAAAGCTACTAACTATTTCAAAAGATATGATAGTAGATTGAGAGATAATATAGAATTGAATGATGAATATGCTTTCAAAATGAACAAGTTAGGATTCATCATGATCAATGCAAGAGAACCAATGATTTTACTTGTAATTTCTATCGTTGTAATGATTCAAGTCAATGTTCTTAATGGTAATTTAGAATCAATATTAATCAGTTTATTATTATTTTACAGAGGTTTAGGGCATTTAGTCAACTTACAAGGAGCATCAACTGCTTTCACTAACCAAGCTACTTCTATAGAGTCTATCAATACTATTTTAAAAGAATTCAAAGACAATGAAGAGCCTCTAAAAACCACCCCTATAGAAAAAATTGATAATATCAATATAAAAAATATAGAGGTCATTTTAGGAAATAAAACTGTTCTAAAAAATATTAATATAGATATTCCCCGAAAAACATCTATTGCTTTTGTAGGAGAAAGTGGCGCTGGAAAAACTACATTAGCCAATGTAATTTGTGGGTTACAGATTCCACATAAAGGAGAAGTTATTGTGGATGAAAAATCCCTATATGAAGCAAATCTTAGTTCTTATCGAAATAAAATTGGATATATAACTCAAGAACCTGTTATCTTTAATGATACCTTATTTAACAATGTCAGTTTCTGGGCAGAAAAAACTCCCGAATCTATAGATAAATTTTATAAAGTCATGGACATGGTTTCTTTACGAAGTTTCGTAGAAGAGCTTGAAAATAAAGAAGATTCTTTCCTTGGGAATAATGGTATTTTGGTTTCTGGTGGTCAAAAACAAAGAATATCCATTGCAAGAGAACTATATAAGGATGTGGAATTACTTATTATGGATGAAGCTACCTCTGCTCTGGATTCAGAAACAGAAAGACATATCAAAGAAAATATTGATATGTTACATGGCAAATTTACAATGGTAATCATTGCTCATAGACTTTCCACTATTAAAAATGTTGATAAAGTTTACCTTCTTGAAAAAGGAGAAATTGTAAATAGTGGTAGTTATATAGAACTTACTAAATCATCGGAAAAATTCAGAAAAATGGTAGAATTACAAGAATTATAAGTATTTCTAATTTTCTCAAAAAGTCTTTTTTTAGTAAAAACGAATAACAATTCAATTCATTTTTTATAATCAATAAATTATCTCTATCTAAAAAGTGAGATAATAATGTATTTATTAAAAATTTATTTAAAGGTTTCTTAAAAAAAATCGCTCATTTTTTTCATACTCAAAAATTATATTCTTAAATATTTGGATTGATTAACAAGAAAATATAATAATTAATTTATAGAATGATTGTAGGAAATGGACTTATCGCTTCTCTATTCTACGATGTAGACCGAGAACATGTTATTTTTTTCGCATCTGGAGTTTCTAATTCCTTAGAGACAGAACTGTCTGAATTTCAAAGGGAAGAAAACCTAATTAGGGAAACTTTTACACAAAATCCTGACAAACTTTTTGTCTATTTTTCTACCTGCAGCATTTATGATTCCTCAAAGGCTGACAGCCAATATGTTCTGCATAAACTAAGAATGGAACAAATCATCGCTGAAAACTGCCCAAAATATTTAATATTAAGGCTAAGCAACGCCGTTGGAAAAGGAGGAAATCCCAATCTACTAATGAACTATTTGGTTCGTTCTGTCAGAAACCACCAAAAAATAAATGTCCACACAAAGGCAACTCGAAACATCATTGATACTGAGGATATTAAAAATTTAGTTCTCCAAGTTATCAATTATCAGAATTTTAATAAAGTAGTCAATATCGCTTATCCTTTCAATTATTCTATTATTGAAATTCTCGAAATCATTGAAAAAGAACTAGATATAGAACCTCAACTTATTCTCATAAAAGCAGGTTCTGGCTACGAAATAAACATTCCCGATGTAGAAAATTATTTCAAAGAAAGAAACTTAACCAATAAAGAATCGTATCTTTGTAACATTCTAAGAAAATATTACATATAATAAAAAACTTAAAAGATGAATTTCAAAGAAAAATTAGAAAATAAAAAAATATTAGTCACTGGTGGTGCTGGTTTCATCGGTTCCAATTTAGTGGAAAAACTACTAGAACTAGAAGCTGTGGTTACAGTTTTGGACAACTTTGCTACGGGATACAGACATAACATTGAGCCTTTTTTCAAAAATGAAAAATTCACTTTGATTGAAGGTGATATTCGTTATTTAGAAACTTGTAAAAAAGCTTGTGATGGACAAGATTTCGTTCTGCACGAGGCTGCTCTCGGCTCTGTTCCTCGCTCCATAAACGACCCTATCACGAGTAATGATGTGAATGTGGGCGGTTTCCTAAATATGCTCGTAGCGGCTAGAGATGCAGGCGTAAAAAGACTTGTTTATGCTGCCAGTTCCTCTACTTATGGCGACTCTACATCTTTGCCAAAAGTAGAAGACATCATCGGAAAACCACTTTCTCCATATGCTATCACAAAATATGTGAATGAGCTTTACGCCGATGTTTTCAAAAGAGTTTATAATTTTGATACGATAGGACTAAGATATTTCAATGTTTTTGGAAGAAGACAAGACCCAAATGGCGCTTATGCTGCGGTAATTCCGAAATTTGTAATTCAGCTAATCAACCACCAATCGCCGACTATAAATGGTGATGGTACCTATTCAAGGGATTTTACTTACATTGATAATGTAATTCAGATGAATTTATTAGCCTTAATCACTGATAAAGAAGAGGCTCTAAATCAAATATATAACACAGCCGTGGGCGATAGAACAACCATCAAAGAAATGGCTGAACTGCTGAAAGAATACCTTTCTGCCTATGACAATGAAATCGCAAAAGTGGAAATTCTCCATGGTCCAAATAGACAGGGAGATGTTCCTCACTCATTGGCAAGTATAGAAAAAGCTCAAAAAAATCTAGGTTACCAGCCGAGCCACATCTTCGCGCAAGGTCTGAAAGAAGCTGTAGATTGGTATTGGGAAAATTTAAAATAACTAAAAAATGAAAACAGGTAAATTTGTAATTTCTTTGGATTTCGAGCTCATGTGGGGAGTTCGGGACAAAAGAACTATTAATGACTATGGGCAGAACATACTGAATGTCCATCAAGTAATTCCTCAAACGCTGGAATTATTTAGAAAATATGCCGTTTGTGGTACTTTTTCTACTGTTGGTTTTCTTTTTTTCAAGACCAAAGAAGAATTATTGGCAAATTTACCTTCCATCAAACCTCAGTACGAAGACAAATCGCTTTCGCCCTACGAAAACTCTTATTTTGAGAGTTTGGGTAGTGATTTAAACCAAGATAAATATCATTTTGCTCCACTGCTCATCGATGAAATCAAAAAATATCCTGAGCAGGAAATCGGTACCCACACTTTTTCCCATTACTATTGTTTAGAAAAAGGACAAACGCTGGAATCTTTCAGAGAAGATACCAAAATGGCTGTGCAGATAGCAAAGGAGCAAGGAATAGAGATAACTTCACTGATTTTCCCACGAAACCAGTTCAATGACAAATACTTACAAGTTTGCTCCGAGCTGGGAATCACTTGTTACAGAGGGAATGAGCTCTCTTGGCTGTATAAAGCCAAAAGTGGCGAAAACGAAAGCCTGTTTCGGCGAGCTTTCAGGCTGATGGATTCTTATATCAATATTTCTGGACACAACTGTTATTCAGATGATTACATAAAAAAAGAAACTCCAGTAAATATTCCATCAAGCCGTTTCTTGAGACCATTTTCACCAAAACTGAGTTTCTTGGAAAGTTTAAGGCTAAGAAGAATAAAGGCAAGCATGACCTTTGCTGCTAAAAACAATCTAACCTACCATTTATGGTGGCATCCTCATAATTTTGGGGCTAATATGGAGGAGAATTTCAAGTTTTTAGAGAAAATCCTGCAGCATTATAAATTTTTAAATGAAAAGTATAATTTCCAAAGCTACACGATGAGTAGTTTGGCAGCAAAGATGAAAAATGAAGGGTAAAAAAATCGTTATTTTAGCGGGAAAGGGTGATTCCTCAAAAATCGTTTTCAATGCATTAGATAGTAAATTCGGCATTGAAAAAATCATTGTGGAAGACAAAGAAAATACCAAAAAATTTATCAAAAGAAGGATAAAAAGATTGGGGATTTTCACTGTTGTAGGACAGATTTTATTCCAGCTGATTATCGGTAAATTTTTAGGCAGCGCATCCAAAAAAAGAAGAGATGAAATCATGAAGGCAAACGGCATGAATGCTGCGGAAACTCCTAATGATAAAACGATAAATGTTTCATCTGTAAATTCAAAAAAAACTATAGAATTATTGAAGGAAATAAATCCTGATTTAGTCATTGTAAATGGGACAAGAATCATTTCTGAAAAAGTGCTTTCTGCTGTAGAATGTCCTTTTATCAATACTCATGCGGGCATCACACCCAAATATAGGGGCGTTCATGGAGCCTACTGGGCATTGGTAAATAATGATGCTGAAAACAATGGAGTTACGGTGCATTTCGTGGATAAAGGAATAGACACAGGAAGCGTGATATACCAAGAAAATATCACAATCACAGAGCAGGATGATTTCTCAACATATCCTCTTATCCAGCTGGCTAGCGGCATCAAACTGCTCACAAAAGCAATAGAAAACTTTTTCAATGGAACATTATCCTCCCAAAAAGAAAGAAATCTAGAATCTATCCTCTGGTACCACCCTACTATATGGGGATATCTGTATCATAGAATTTTTAAAGGTGTAAAATAATCTTAACCAATAAAGAATTGTATCTTTGCAAAGTCCTAAGATAATATTATATAATGAAAAAACTTAAAAAATGAATTTTGAAGAAAAACCAAATAATAAAAAAATATTAACTATCAGCTATGCTGTATCTTCTATCTAAGGTCTGAAAGAAAATTGTATTATAAAAATTTAAAATAAAATGCAATATAGATACGATATACAAGGCCTTAGGGCAGTAGCTGTTCTATTAGTCTTTTTCTTTCATTTGAATGCTAATTTCCTATCAGGTGGCTTTGTAGGAGTGGATGTTTTCTTTGTAATTTCTGGATATTTGATATCTGGAATTATTCTTCATAAAAAAGAGCAAAATAAATTCCAGTTCGCTGATTTTTACATTAGTAGATTTAAGCGTTTATTGCCAGCTTATTTTATTTTTCTTTTAGTTACATTTTTAGGAGCTATCATGCTATATCTGCCTTCGGATATTTTAGGGGTTAGAAATGGTGTTTTTTGGTCATCTATTTTTTATTCTAATAAGTATTTATCAACATTAGACACTTATTTTGGGATGTCCAGCCAAGAAAACCCTCTTCTACATACATGGACACTCGCAATAGAAATGCAGTTCTATTTTTTGCTTCCTATACTGCTGTTTTTTATAAAAAATAAGAAATTTCTCAATTATGTAATTTTTCTAATTACAATAGTGTTGTTAGGATATTCTTTTGTAAATAGTACATATTTGTATAATAAAGAAATGATGTATTTTTCTCTTCCTGCAAGGATTCCTGAGTTTTTGATAGGGACATTGTTTGTTATGAATCAAGAAAAAATACAGAATGTAACAAAAGAGGGCAGAAATATTATAAGTATTATTTCAATAGTTATGATTCTCATCTCTGCTGTTTTTTTTAATGGAAATACCAATTTTCCTGGGCTTTGGGTACTTTTACCTTGTTTAGGAGCTGCCTTTTTATTGATAGATACGGAAGGAGTGGTTAGTAAATTTTTGTCAAATAAATTCTTAGTTCATATAGGTGAATTGTCCTATTCTATATATTTGTGGCATTGGCCAGTAATGGTTTTTATCAGATATTATCATAATATTGATAACTATGTCTTTACGCCTTTGGAGCCGTTTATTATCATAATTTCTACTTATTTATTAGCTTATTTATCTTACACCTTTATAGAAAACACTTTTAGGAAATTAAAGACTAAAAAATTTATTTTCACAATGTTTGTTCCCTCTGGGTTATTAGCATTATTGATATTTTATGCTCCACAGCTAAACCTAAAAATGATAAATTTTCCGCAAGAATATGCTACACCTACAATAGGTATAAATTCTCATGGAAGATTTTATACAGGAGTAGAATTTATGGGAGATACGAATAAAAAAAATGATTCTATTCTTTTGTTAGGAGATAGTTATGCATTGGTATATAAGAATTTCTTAGCGCTTGTTGGTAAGGAACATGGGTTCAATTTTAGAACAGTTTCTAATGATACCTATCCTAGTTTTCCTGGTATTTCAGAAAAAGATTTTTCATCTAAATATACAAGGTTTCTATATGAAAATATCATTAATATAGCTGACAAAGAATTGAAAAACAGTAAAGTAGTCATCATTGGTTCTATTTATCGTAAAAACATTACTTCATTACAAGAAGCCATAGAAAAACTTGTAAAAAACCATCCTGATAAGAAATTTATCTTTATATCTCCTATTCCTAGATTAGATAAAAATCCTGTAAGGATTAACAGAGGATATAAAATAAATAAAAATAAAGACAATCATTATGATGTTTCTTATCAAGATATTCCCGAAGGTGTGAAAAAAATAATCGATAACAACCCTAATACATATTTGATATCAATGGATTATCACAGATTAAAGGGATTGCCTTTCAGAAATGGAATTACAATGTATTATGATGAGGAACATATGAATGAGTATGGAACAACTATTTTAGCAAATGAATTTGGAGATGAATTCTATAAAAATCTAAAAAAATTTATTAAAAAATGAAAAAAATAGCAATTATTGGACTTGGTTATGTAGGACTGCCATTGGCAAGATTATTTGCCACTAAATTCCCTGTGGTAGGTTTTGACATTAACCAAAAAAGAATCACAGAACTAAACGCAGGACATGATGAAACTTTGGAGGTGTCTGATGAGCTTCTAAAGTCAGCCTTGGTTAAAGAAAACCCTTTCAATGCTGGTACCAATGGGCTTTTCTGCTCTGCTGACCTAAAAGATATAGAAAATGCCAATGCATATATCATCACTGTGCCTACGCCTGTGGACAGAAACAATCGCCCAGACCTTACTCCACTTGTAAAAGCGAGTGAAACGGTAGGAAAAGTGATAAAAAAAGGTGATATTGTCATCTACGAATCTACGGTTTACCCTGGTGCTACTGAGGAAGACTGTATCCCTGTGGTAGAGAGAGTTTCTGGACTAAAATTCAATGTAGATTTCTTCGCTGGTTATTCTCCTGAAAGAATCAACCCAGGAGACAAAGAACACACTGTAGAGAAAATCCTAAAAGTAACTTCTGGTTCTACTCCAGAAATCGGTAAAGTGGTGAATGACTTATACTCTTCTGTGATTACAGCAGGTACGTACCTTGCTCCAACTATCAAAGTTGCCGAAGCTGCCAAAGTGATTGAAAACTCACAAAGAGATATCAACATTGCTTTCGTGAATGAATTGGCTAAAATATTTAACCTAATGGATATCAACACTCACGATGTGCTGAAAGCTGCTGGAACGAAATGGAATTTCCTTCCTTTCAAGCCAGGTCTTGTAGGCGGACACTGCATCGGTGTAGACCCATATTATTTGGCTCAAAAAGCACAGGAGTACGGCTACCATCCAGAAATCATCTTGGCAGGAAGAAGAATGAATGATTCTATGGGAAAATATGTTGCTGAGCAAGTGGTAAAAGCGATGATTAAGAAAAATATCCAAATCAATGGAGCTAAATTACTCATGCTGGGAGTAACTTTCAAAGAAAACTGCCCTGATGTCAGAAATACTAAAATCATCGATGTAATCACTGCTTTGGAAGATTTCGGTGTTAAAATAACTACTTACGACCCTTGGGCTAATCCTAGCGAAGTGAAGCACGAATATGGAATAGACAGCATGAAAACGCTTCCTTCGGATAAATACGAAGCGGTAGTTCTAGGAGTGGCTCACAAAGAATTCTTGGATTTAGACTTATCTAAGCTTCTATCCCAAAATGGTGTTGTTTATGATGTCAAAGGAATTCTTCCTCATTCTAAGGATATAGAATTTTTATAATAAACAAAAAACTCTCGCATTTACGAGAGTTTTTTTATTTCCTATAATTCGCCTTTTCCCTGTCGGACAATTTCTGGTATTCCCTGTGTCACATCTACTATCGTAGAAGGCACCAGCTCTCCCCAGCCGCTATCTATCACGATGTCCACGCTTTTATCGTATTTTTCGGCTATAAGCTCTGGGTCGGTAGAATATTCTATCACCTCATCATCATCTTTTATAGAGGTGGAAGCTATCGGGTTACCAAGACTTTCCACTATCATCTGTGGCACGGAATGATTCGGAACTCGTATTCCTATGGTTTTATGCCCTTTATAAGCCAAAGGCAAATTTTTATTTGCTTCTAAAATAAAAGTAAATGCTCCAGGGAGCTTGCTTTTCAAAAGTCGGAATGTGGAAGTTTCTATCGGTTTTGTAAATTCTGACAAGTGGCTTAGGTCATTACATATAATGGTAAAATGGGACTTTTCTAATTTTAGTCCTTTCAGCTGGGCTAGTTTTTCCATTGCTTTCAGGTTATTGATATCACATCCCAGAGCATACACCGTGTCCGATGGATAGACTATCAGCCCACCTTTTCTCAAGGCTTCCACCACTTCATTTATCTGTCTTTCCTGTGGATTTTCTGGATGAATTCGTATAATTTTTGCCATTTGTTTTTAAATTTTTTGCAAATGTAAACTTTCTTAAATGAAAAACCACATAGATTTTATTTATGTGGTTTCTCTGTTTTTAAATTTAAACTTTATTGTTTTTCCTATTTTCAGTTATGGAACTTGAACTCAAATTCTATTTTATTACTTAGATTAAAATAATGCCTTAAAGTTAAATTTTAAAAAAATTATGTCGTTTTTCTCTCTATTTTTTTGAGATAAATAGGAATAAGCTGGTCTAGAACCGTCATTATTTTAGGGAAATTATTGGTTTTGATGTATCCCGCTACTTCTGGTTTTTGCGTCAGAGAAAACTGAATAAACTCCGCTACTTTCATCTCTGGAATTCCCTTGCTGACGAAATATTCCGAATCCACTCTTTCACTTATCCATGTGGCGTTATTCTGGAATTGCTCATATTTTTCCAGTCGCTGTTTTTGTTCTTTTTTCTTCTTCCCTGCGAACAATGATGCCATATTAAAACTAATTCCCGCAGAACCAGAAATGCTTCGCACTTGTTTTTCAATAGTTTCTGTTCCCAGCGATTTTTGAATTTTAGCATTGACATCTTCCTTGTCCAAAGTTTTGGAATCTTTGGCAAGATTTCCCGTTAGTTTCAGCCTGCTGATAACCACTTCTTCTATTGT
>CAUQBR010000013.1:0-44444 GCA_963516475.1 uncultured Flavobacteriaceae bacterium | reverse complement strand
TGTGAAAGATCAATAGGCGAGGTAATTGTCAACTATATGATACGCCCAGAGGAAAGCGATGAAATCCTTGCTGTGAAGTATGACTTAAATGAGGAAATCCTTGCCATTGACTGGGAAAGTTAGTTTATAAATAAAAAACTAAAAGGAGGCGGTAGCATACACCGCCTTTTTTACATGAAAAAACAGATGCCCAGAGCATCATAACACCTTATAAAAACCACCGCCATGACTGTCGGAAACACTTTACACAAAGAACTTTTCGCCTTACAGGACAAGGAATACAGGGATTTCACCGCGAAACTCACCCCCAGCATAGACAAAGAGAAAATCATCGGCGTCCGCGTTCCTGTTTTGCGGAAATTTGCCAAAGAATTTTATAAAGATAAACTCGCAGTGGAGGAGTTTTTCAGCGCCCTGCCGCACCATTATTATGAAGAAAATCTTCTGCATGGCTTTCTTATTGAGCAGATAAAAGATTTCCAAAGTGCTGTGGAGCATACAGAGGCTTTTCTTCCATTCGTGGATAATTGGGCGGTTTGTGATGTGTTTTCTCCTAAAATCTTCCAAAAATATCCCAAGGAAGTCTATGAATACATCCAAAAATGGATAAAAAGTGATAAAATTTATACGATAAGATATGCCGTAGGGCTGCTGCTTTCCAATTATCTGGATGAGCATTTCCAAAAAGAGATGCTCCAGCTGGTTTCCGAGGTGAAATCCGAGGAATACTATATAAATATGATGCTCGCTTGGTATTTCGCAACGGCTCTTGTGAAGCAGTATGAAGCGGCTATGCCACTGATAGAAGCGCAGACCTTGCCGCCTTTTGTGCAGAACAAAACCATTCAAAAAGCAAGGGAAAGCAGGAGAATTTCTACTGAAACCAAAGAATATCTACTGAAATTTAAACTATAAAAAACACCAAAAAATCATATTATGATGAAGAAAATACTTTTATTTATTGGTTTTATGATTTGTTTTCCTTTGTGTGGGCAAATCACCATCACGGGCAGGGTTACGGATGAGAACGGCATGCCTTTTCCTAATGTTAAGGTGTCTTCTGACAGCCAGTCTCAAACTTTGACAGATAAAAACGGTTTTTATAAACTGGTAGTAGGGCAGTGGGATGTTGTCTTCTTTGAGGAAGGTCATCACTGCTATCCAGTTGTAGAAAAAACACCTAAACAAGAAGTTAATGTAAAGCTGTCTCACAGAGAAAAAGACATTATAGTTTGTCTTACGCCTCCAAAATGCAGAATATTATTTATACTTGATGGAAAACCCGTAAAAGCTGATGATGTACAAAATTTCAAACAAGCACTTAGAAAAGGCGAGTTCAAATACACTTTAGTAAAAGAGAAAGCCTTATCCGTATTTTGTGAGAGTAATGCAGCCATAGCAGTAGCTCAGACAAAGAAATACATCAAGAAAAAGCAAGTTAAAAAGAGAAAATAATTAAAAACTATAAAATGCTGGGTAAAGTTTTGGTTTCGTCCTCTATGGTGTAGTTTAGGGATTTAGCCAATACAAAAATATCCTGCAGGTTGGAAATCAGCTGTTGTCTTCCTTCCTCTTTTAGCTTGGTCTGATTGATGCTGTTAGTCATGTTTTTCTTTGCTGATTCCATGATGTTGTTTAGGTCAGCTTTAGAAAACCTATTCACTGCATAATCATCCATAAAATGGATTTTCACATCAGGATAAATTTTGATTTCGGCTTCAGGGATTTCCTTTATGATTAGTTTTTTATTCGTGGAATCTACTTCCATTTTTAGTTTCTTTAAATCATAAGTCACCTGCGCTTTTGCCGTAGTGTAGAGCACCATTTCTTTGGAAAGAAACTCTATACCTCCAAGTTCAAAGGCAGAACTTTTATGAGTTTGAAAACTAGAAAAGTTCTGCTCTAAGACTATCATTTTATTCATTTTCTCTATCTGATTGCTCAGAATATAGTAGTCCTTATTGATAGCTTCAGCCTCTTTTTCCGTGTTTTTTTGGAAGAAAAAGACTAGTAAGTAGGCGAATAAAGCCCCAAATAGAAAAACGAAAATATTTTTATAAGATTTTTTCAATGTTTATTTACTTTTGTTTAAGATTTCTAATAAATCATTTTCCAAAGAACCGCTGTTTGGAGATTCTATGATTCTTCCCACTTCCTTACCGTATTTGTCTTGGACGATTATAGTAGGCACTCTCTTAATGTTATATGGAACATCCTCTCCATCAGGAGTTTCTTTTTTTCTGTTTACGGCTACTAGGGTCAGCCTTTGTTCAGGGTATTTCACCGCATCCAAAATTTTCAGTAATCTAGGAACTTCTCTATGTGAGTCTCCGCACCAAGTCCCAAAAAACACGATGATATTATGACTTGTCAAGTTCTTCTTTTGAAGTTCTTTGATGGTCTGCGGGTCGTATTCATAGTTCTTGTATTCCTCCTCATACCACGCATTGAAAGGCTCTTGTTTCAGCTGGTCTCTGGTCTGTCTCCCAAGTAGCATTTTACCATGTTTTTCAGATACTGTGCTTCTATTGTATACTTTTTTCTCATTGAAACAAGCCGTGGCAGACACTACTGCAAGGGCGAACAATGCATATTTAGCTAACTTTTTCATTTTTACAAATTTTTACAAAGGTAAGCAAAAAGATAACATTCGAAACCAATTTTAGCCCAATAAATTTAATTCAATAATGGGTTTGGCTTTTTCTACTCTTTTTTTAGAATTTTCATTTAAATTTTTAAGGTATAAAACTTTATCCAGACTAGCGTATTTATTGGTCATTTTGGCTAAAGATTCTAGTGCGCTCATATCCTTTATTTCGCAGTTTTTGAAGTCAACAACCACTGTTTTTGGGTCGTTTTTTATATCAAAAATACCTTCAAAAGAAGCCACCGCTCCAAAGAACAAGTCAGAGTTTAGATGATAAATTTTCTCAGTGCCATTGTTTTCAGTATTTATGCTGAGTTCATTAGCTTTTTGCCAAGTAAAATTCAGCCCAGAGATGATGATTCCTGTCAGAACTGCCACTGCTAAATTATGCGTAATGATGGTAATAGCAGTCACTAAAATGATGATGAAAACATCAGTCTTTGGCATTTTGTTTAAAATTTTAAAACTAGACCATTTGAAGGTTAAAAATGCAACTACCATCATTACCCCAGTAAGTGCAGCCATAGGGATTTTCTCAATAATAGGGGCTGCAATGAGGACAATCATAAGAATAGCCAGAGCCGCGATAACCCCAGAAACTCTGCTTCTAGAACCAGCATTGAGATTTACCAGAGTCTGCGCAATCATAGGACAGCCTCCCATCCCTGAGAAAAAGCCGTTCAGAATGTTAGAAGCCCCTTGTGCAAGGCTTTCTCGAGAGCCGTTTCCTTTGGTTTCAGTAATTTCATCAACGAGGTTTAAAGTCAAAAGCCCCTCTGTAAGCCCCACAGCAGCGACTATAGCCCCAGCAGGAAGAATAATCATAAATGTTTCCCAAGTCAGAGGAACATTTGGAATATGAAATGGCGGAAGAGAACCGCTGATAGGAGAGATGTCGCCCACGGTTTTGGTCTCAATTCCGAAAACTAAAACAATCGTAAATACTACAATAATCGCCATCAATGATGAAGGAACTGCCTTTGAGATTTTAGGGAAAAGCCAAGTAATCAGTATAGTAAGAGCCACCAGCCCAGCCATTATCATCATCGGTGTTCCTGTGAGCCATTCCATTTGTCCGTCAGGTGTAGTAGTTTTGAATTGTTCCAGCTGAGCCGAAAAAATAATCACCGCCAAACCATTTACAAAACCATACATCACTGAACTTGGAACGAGGCGAATGTATTTAGCCCATTTAAAAATTCCTACAATCAGCTGAATAACCCCAGCCATCGCCACCGCTGCAAAGGCGTAGTCTAAACCATGAAGTTTTATAAGTCCAATGAGTGTGACCACAGTAGCCCCAGCGCCCCCCGAAATAAGCCCAGGTCTACCGCCAAACATCGCCGCTACCAATCCAGCGATGAATGCTGCATAAAGCCCAGAAAGAGGCGGAAATCCTGCCAAAATAGCGAAAGAAAGAGACTCTGGAATCATGGTCATCGCCACGGTAAGTCCCGCTAAAATTTCTATTCTCCAATTGATTTTTTGGTCAAGGTTGAAAAATTGTAATATCTTATCCATGAAATTTATTTTTTAAAGATTCACAAAATTAGATAATCCCATTAGATTAACTAAAAATTAGAAATATGAAATATCTCATTTATTCATTTAAAATCAAATTTTAGGAAGCTATATTAGAAAAATTCAATAAGAAATGTTATCTTTGTGGTTTGTAATAAAGAGTTATGGCAGAATATAAATTGTTATTACCTTCCATGGGAGAAGGTGTGATGGAGGCAACCGTTATAGAATGGCTTTTTAGAGAAGGAGATTTTGTAGCTGAGGATGATAGTGTAGTGGAAATCGCTACGGATAAAGTGGATTCTGATGTTCCCACACCTGTTTCTGGAAAAATTGTTAAGATTTTGGTAGAAAAAGACCAAGTTGCAAAAGTGGGAGAACCTATCGCAATATTAGAAATACAAGGAGAGGAAACAGCAGATGCTCAACCAGAATCTGATAAAAAAGAAGAGGAAAACAAAGAAGAAATAGTAGAAGATAAAGTGGTAGATCTTTTGGAGGAGCCATTTAAAATCATTCCTGTTTCTATGCCAATGAGCATAGAGGGAATGAATCTTTCGCCACTGGTAAGGTCTATTATCCAAGAAGAAAATATAACGGAAGAAGAGCTGAAAAGCATCCAAGGAAGAGGGCTGGAAGGCAGAATTACGAAAGAAGATATTTTAGAATTTGTCAGCAATAGAGGAACTGCGAAAACTGTACAGCAGCCAAAAGCAGTAAAATCTAATGCATCAGCAGCTCCGAAACCAGTTCAGGCTTCTGCACCAGCTGTAACAGCTAATGAAGGTGATGAAATTATCCAAATGGATAGAATGAGAAAAATCATCGCTGAAAATATGCTGCTCAGCAAACAGATTTCTCCGCATGTAAGCTCGTTTATAGAAACAGATGTTACAAACATCGTAAAATGGAGAGCCAAAAACAAGTCTTCATTTGAGAAGAGAGAAGGAGAGAAACTTACCTACATGCCTATCTTTGTGAGAGCTGTAGTAAAGGCAATTCAGGATTTCCCAATGATAAACATCTCTGTAGATGGAGACAAAATCATCAAAAGAAAGAATATAAATATAGGAATAGCGACTGCATTGCCAGATGGTAACCTTATTGTTCCTGTTATTAAGAACGCTGACCAGCTTAGTCTAAGTGGTTTAGCGAAGGCTATCAATGCTTTGGTGGATAAAGCAAGAAACAAAAAACTCAGCCCGCAGGATATTCAGGGAGCTACCTATACCATTTCTAATATAGGGACTTTTGGGAATCTTATGGGAACGCCTATCATTCCACAACCGCAGGTTGCGATATTAGCCATAGGAGCGATAATCAAAAAACCAGCAGTTTTAGAAACGCCACAAGGAGATGTGATAGCAATACGACAAAAAATGTTCATGTCTCATTCCTACGACCATAGAGTAGTGGATGGCTCACTAGGAGGATTGTTCTTAAAACGAGTGAATGACTACCTTGAAGAGTTTGACCTACATACAGAAATTTAGTTATAAAATTTATAAATAAAAAAGCGTTCATTTTATTGAACGCTTTTTTGTATCTAATTTTTTCTTTGTTTGAAGAGCCAATCTCTTACACTTTTGAGTTTATAGGCGTAATCAAAGGAATACATATGTTCTCCTCCTTTCCATGATTGGGCAGATTCAGGAACTACAGTTTTTGGAGTAAATCTTACAAAATTGATATCATAACCTTCTTTTATAAGGGCATTTACTTTAGCATTTTGTTCTTTTATAGGAAGTTGTGCAGAAAATTCTACTTCTCCAAATTTTGCTCCTTCTTTATTTAAAACTTCACTGAGAGCATTCATTCCCACAGAAGCTTTTGGGTCAGCAGCAGAGATTATGTAAAAGAATTTCTTTTTTGCTAAAGGTGCTAAAATATTAGCATCCCATTGACTACCAACGAATAAAGATGCAGCAAAAACATCAGGATATTTTATATTGAAGTGAAAAGAAATCATTCCTCCCATAGACTGACCTGTCGTATAGAGACGATTTTTGTCAATGCTGTATTCTTTGGTTATTTTTTGGAGTAATCTCATAGCCATATCAGCCTCTTCGCTTACTTGCCATTGGTCATTAGTCACATTTTCAGGTCCATCAAAAGCAGGAACCAATACAAAACTTGGATTGTCTTTTTGAGTTTCATCCATTGCCCATATAAATCCGCCATAACCTTGTTTTAACGGAGACATCGCTCCTTTTCCTGTGGTACTGGCGTCTGCCATGAAAAGAACCAAAGGATAAGATTTTTTAGCATCATAGTTTTTAGGAACAAAGAGATTGTAAGTCATTGTACGCCCTGTGATTTCATCATGAAATTGTAAGGTTTGGAATTTTGGTGCCATGATTTCTCTCAATCTTAAAAGTTCGGTATCATAGCTTTTGTCAGCTCCTCCATAAGAAGTATCCCAAGCCGAAGTTGTTTGGTTTTGAGAATTTGTAACGGTTTTCTGTGTCTCACAGGACATCACTGTCAGGGCAAATAATGCCGAGTAAAAAAGTTTATTCATAATGCTAATATATTTAGTTTGATTATGAAAAAAGGATAAAGTTAAAAATTAAATTAAAATTTTCAGACTTTTAGGAAGGACTTTCACTTTCACAGGAGAAGAAATCTGTTTGTACTCGCCATCTATGTGCCAAGTGTCTGTATCCAGCGAAAACTCTAGTTCTGAACAAGTGAAATAAGTCAAGTATTTATCCTGTTTCAAGGTTTTTGCAAACATTTTCAATGCAAATGGAGCAGCGTACCAAACCGGAAATTTTTTCACCAAAACCACATCTACCAAACCATCCGTTACCAGCGCCTGTGGAGCAATGTAAGCATTATTCCCGAACTGTCTGGTATTCGCGAGGTTCATCATCAGATATTCACCATTGTAGGATTTATATTTCTCCTCAAAACTGATATTGATAGGTTTAAACTTAAAAAATGTGCTGATAGAGGTCTTGATATAATTCGCAAAACCTCGGCTAGTTTTCTCAAAATTCTTCGCGACCTCGCCATCAAATCCCGCTCCAGAAAGATTGATAGACAGCTTGTCATTGATAGTGAAAGTATCTATTTCTCTGTGTTTTCTATTTTTAATTTTAGAAAGTAGGGTATCTATATTTTTAGAAAAATGGTTCTCATTCGCAAAACCATTTCCAGAACCAGCTGGGAATATTCCGAGAATTTTATCCGTGTTTATGAGCTTCTGAGCTACCGTAGATATCGTCCCATCGCCACCCACAGCCACGAAAATATCCACCTTGTCCATATTATTTTCTATAAAAGAAAAAGTGTCCTCTATTGATTTAGAAATGAGATAAAATGGCTTTTCCACCTTTTTTTCTAAATCATTTACAAAAGGTTTGTATTCTTTTTTCGCGGAGAAAGGATTGATGATAAATGCTACTCGTTCCATTTTTTGATATAAATTAAACTGTCCATGTGATATTTCCGTTCAGAATTTGCTGCATATCTGGCTTGTTTTTTTCCACTTGATTGGTAAAAGTTTCTTCGTAAGAAGCTCTATTTTTTTTATAAAAAACACCGAAAGGGCGTGGAAAATCAGAAAATTCTTCATCAAAATTAAACCTTGCCAAAATCTGGGCTTTCAGGATAGAAGTTTCATCATGTATCCAAAGCTTTGATTCATCAGTATCTTCTGTAATATCAATGATTTTTGGTTCAAAATTTTCTAAAATAATTCCTTTGGATAAATCTTTCCCGAATTTCAAAGGTTTTCCGTTTTCCAGATAGAGATTTGCCTCTTCTTTGGTGGCTTTATTGGTAAACTCATCAAAAACGCCATCGTTGAAAATCACGCAGTTCTGGTAAATTTCCACAAAAGAAGTTCCTCTATGTTTCTGTGCTTCCAGAAGCACCTCTCGAAGGCTTTTCGGCTCTCTGTCCAGCGTTCGAGAAACAAATGTAGCTCCACTCCCCAAGGCTAGACTCAGCGGATTAAAAGGCTGGTCTATCACCCCAAAAGGCGAAGATTTAGTTTTTAGACCAAGCTGAGAAGTTGGTGAAAATTGTCCTTTGGTCAGCCCATAGATTTCATTATTGAAAAGAAGGATATTCACATCTAAATTCCTCCTCATCAGGTGT
The DNA here is from genome assembly GCA_963516475.1 of uncultured Flavobacteriaceae bacterium. Classification (GTDB taxonomy): domain Bacteria; phylum Bacteroidota; class Bacteroidia; order Flavobacteriales; family Weeksellaceae; genus JABCPE02. Next base: position 36,169 of record CAUQBR010000013.1, on the reverse strand, counting down.
ATAAAGTGATTTCCACCGATGCTCAGCCCATCGCCGTCTCCTGTGATGATCCATACATTCAGCTCAGGGTTAGCCAGTTTGATGCCCGTAGCCACCGCAGGCGCACGCCCATGGATACTATGGATGCCGTAGGTGTTCATATAGTAAGGAAACCGCGATGAACAGCCGATTCCTGACACGAAAACCATATTTTCCCTCTTGATGCCGATTTCTGGGAGAATGCTCTGAACCTGCTTTAAAATAGAATAATCGCCACAGCCAGGGCACCATTTTACCTCTTGGTCTGATGCGAAATCCTTGGCGGTATAAGTTTGGATTTCTTCCTGCATAATTTTACCCATGTAAGTGTTTCCAAATCATATCTTTAAGTTCCATGAGACCCTCCTGCGTAACTCCCGAGAAGAACAAAGGTTTGTATTTTTCTGGAAATTCTGCTGAAATTTCGGCTTTTAGTTCATCATCCAAAAGGTCTGATTTTGAAACAGATACGATGAAATCTTTATCTAAAAGTTCTGGATTGTATTCTTTTAATTCGTTTTCCAAAATTTTAAACTCTTCATAATGATTTTTGGAATCTGCTGGGATAAGGAATAAAAGAATGGAATTTCGCTCAATATGTCTCAAAAACCTGTGTCCCAGACCTCTTCCTTCTGCTGCCCCTTCTATAATCCCTGGGATATCCGCCATTACAAAGGATTTGTAATTTCTGTATTCTACGATTCCCAAATTGGGCGTCAGCGTGGTAAAGGCATAATCTGCAATTTTTGGTTTTGCTGCCGAAACCACGGATAAAAGCGTAGATTTACCAGCGTTAGGAAAGCCCACCAAACCTACATCTGCAAGGACTTTCAGCTCAAAGATGATGTAGCCTTCTTCTCCAGGAAGCCCAGGCTGTGCGTAGCGAGGAGTCTGATTGGTAGCAGATTTAAAATGCTCATTCCCAAGACCTCCCTTTCCGCCTTTCATCAGGATGATTTCTTGTCCATGTTCTAATATTTCGCCTAATATTTCGCCGTTTTCATTTCGTGCAACCGTTCCCACAGGCACCTCGATATAGACATCTTCACCAAAACGCCCAGTGAGCTGGTTTTTGCCCCCAGGCTGTCCGTTTTCAGCTTTTATGTGGCGGGTATACCGAAGCGGAAGAAGTGTCCATTCTTGTGCATTTCCTTTCATGATGACATGTCCGCCACGCCCTCCATCGCCGCCATCAGGGCCGCCTTTTGCTATATATTTTTCTCTTCTAAGATGAGCCGAACCTGCACCACCATGCCCTGATTGGCAGTGGATTTTAACATAATCTACAAAATTTGACATAGATATTTTTTTGAAATGTTTTAGGTTTGAAAATTTTTCAAACCGATTGCAAAGATAAAAATTAAATTGATAAACTTCTGAAAATAGGCAATATAATAAAGGCTTCCAATTTTTGTTGAAAGCCTTTTTTTAGTTTATTTGATTTTTTCTACTTCTGCGTAGAGTTTTTCTGCGATTTCTGCGATTTCTCCTACGCCGTTCACTTCTACATATTTGCCTTGTTTTTTGTAAAGTTCAGCTACTTCGGCAGTTTTAGTGTAGTATTCTTTTATTCGGTTTCGGATGATGTTTTCATCAGCATCATCGCTTCTACCACTTGTTTTACCGCGTTCCAAAAGTCTCTTTACCAAGATTTCATCTTCTACAACGAGGGAAAGACAAATGTCAATCTGGTCGTTCAGTACATTTTTTACAATATCCTCTAATGCCTCAGTCTGGAATCCCGTTCTTGGAAATCCATCGAAGATAAACCCTTGAGCATCAGTTGGTTTTTTAAGTTCATCAATAAGCATATCGATGGTAACTTGGTCTGGAACAAGCTCTCCTTTGTCCATATAGGATTTGGCTAATTTACCAAGTTCTGTTTCATTCTTGATATTATGTCTGAAAAGGTCTCCTGTGGAGATTTGTTTCAAGTTGAATTTCTGGATTAAATTCTGAGCCTGAGTGCCTTTACCACTTCCTGGAGGCCCAAAAAGTACGATATTTATCATTTTATGAAGAGTTATTATTTTTTAGTGGTTGATTCTTCCTTCTTCGAGCTGGTAGAGATCTGGAAGGTTTCTTCCAAGCTCATCATAGTCTAATCCGTAGCCCAGCACGAATTTATTAGGAATTTCTTTTGCTACATAATCAATCGTAAAATTTTTCTTGAAAACTTCTGGTTTTAGTAGCAGAGAAGCTACTTTTAGGGATTTTGGGCGGTGTGTATTTTTGAAATATTCGATAAGACTTTCTATCGTATTTCCTGTATCTACGATGTCCTCCATCAAGATGATGTGTCTGCCCTCTACATCTTTGGTTAAATCCATTTTTTTATAAACTATACCTGTAGACTGAAGCCCACCATTGTAAGAACTTACTTGTAAAAAGGCTACCTCGCATCTTCCTGGGTAATATTTCATAAAGTCTGAAAAAAACATAAAAACACCATTCAATACCCCGATAAACACAGGAACTTCGTCCTTGTAGTCTTCGTAAACCTTTTCTGCAAGGTCTTTTATTACTTTTTGTAGTTCCTCATTGGTGAGATAAGGAACGAAATGTTTGTCATGAATTGTAATACTGCTCATATTTTTCCAAAATGCAAAAATAAGAATTTTATTGTTTGTTTCTATTAAAAATCAAGATTAAATTTTGATAAATCAACTTTACTGCATTAAATGAAAAGAATATTTGTTTTAGAAAAAATTATAAATTAAATTTGTCACATTACAATAAAACAAATAATTATGTCAACTTATGTAGTTGTTGGTCTTCAGTACGGAGATGAAGGAAAAGGAAAGATTACGGATGTTCTTTCTGCAAAATCTGATTATGTAGTCCGCTACCAAGGTGGGAATAATGCTGGACACACGGTGTATGTGGGAGATGAAAAATTCGTTCTTCATCTATTGCCCTCTGGAGTTCTCCAATGCAAAGGGAAATGTATCATCGCAAATGGTGTGGTGGTAGACCCGAAAGCCTTTATCTCAGAAGTAGAAAAATTAGAGGAAAAAGGTGGAAGAACCGACCATATATTCATCAGCCGAAGAGCGCATGTTATTATGCCTTACCATATCCTTCTGGATACTTATAGAGAGGAAGAACAGGGCGGAACACAGATTGGTACGACTAAAAAAGGTATCGGTCCTTGCTACGAAGACAAAATCGCACGAGTGGGCATTAGGATGATAGACCTTCTAAATCCTGATATTTTAAAGGAAAAAATAGAGAAAAATCTTAAAATAAAGAATGCTTTATTTGAGAAATATTTTGGAAAACCTACGCTTAGTTTTGATGAAATTTACAATGAATTTTTAGCCATTGGTCAAAGACTAAAAGACCGAATCATCGACACTGAAATAGAAATCAATGAAGCTATAAAAAACGGCAAAAATATCCTTTTCGAAGGGGCGCAAGCGCTGATGCTGGATATTGACTTCGGAACATATCCTTATGTGACTTCTTCATCGCCTTCCACAGGGGGAGTTTGTAGCGGTACGGGAGTTCCTCCTACGGCTCTACAAAATCTTATCGGAGTTGCTAAAGCCTATACTACAAGGGTAGGGAATGGTCCTTTTCCTACAGAACTAAATGATGATTTAGGAGAAAAAATAAGACAAATAGGGCATGAATTTGGGGCGACAACAGGCAGACCGAGAAGAACAGGTTGGCTGGATTTGGTTTCGCTGAAACATGCTTGTATGATTAACGGGATTAACAATCTGGTAATCACTAAACTGGATGTTCTCACAGGGATAGATACTCTGAAAATAGCTACAAAATACCGTACAGAAGACGGAAAAATCATAGATTATTTCACTTCTTCTACTACCAAACTCTATCATTATGAGCCTATTTACGAAGAGCTAAAAGGTTGGGAAGAAGACATCACAAAAGTGAGATATTATGAAGAACTTCCAGAGAATGCAAAAAAATATATAGAATTTATAGAGCAGTATCTGGGTATCAATGTTTATTTGGTTTCTGTGGGGCCAGAGCGTTCGCAGAATATTATAAGAAAAGAAATTTTTTAGAAAATGTTTTCAAAGAAAAGTCTACTTATTTACATTATTATTGGTTGGTTTTTATATGTGGCAGGATTTCTTTCATCTTTCCCATATTTGTTAGATTTTGAAAGAAGTAAAGTAGCAATGATAGATACAGCAAGGAATATTATAGAGTATTCTCTGATGTTTTTATCATTTTTATGTTTTTGTATTTTCTTTTTAAAGAAAAGCAAATTTTTAAGAAGCATAGCTTATTTATTATTACTTTTATTGAGCCTTAATTTCATGCTTTCTGCTTCTTGTTTTTTTATTTATAAACAGGGGTTTAATGTTGGTATGACACTTAGTATTATAGAAACTAATGTTTCTGAAAGTCTTAGTATGATCAAAACATTAATTTTACCAATTATTGTGACAATCATCTTCTATATTGTTTTGTTGTTTATCTTTATTGGGGGCAGTAAGATTATAGACAAAAACAAAAACTTCACAAAAAATAAATTCCTGATTATTTTTTCTTTCATATGGCTTATTTTTCCAGTTTTATTTTTTTTAAATCATAGATATATAAAAGGAGCTGGTTTTATGATAAAAAATGTTTTTTATCATGCTAGTGATTTTCTAAGAGTACAAGAGTTAAAAAAAGGAATTGATGAAATAAAAAATACAAAAGTTAGTTACAATTTAATAGCTACAGGCGAACAGCCTATAAAAAATATTGTAGTTTTGATAGGAGAATCTGTAAGAAAGCAAAATATGTCTCTATATGGCTACCAGAGAGAAACTACACCCATCGAAGTTGCCGAAAGAAGTAATATGCTGCTTTATCAGAATGCATATTCCCCAGCAGCTATTACTAATATGTCTGTCCCTATAGTCTTAAGTAATATTAATATTGATAATTATCAAAAAGAATTAAAAAAACTTAGTGATAATATTGTAAATGTTGCTAATCATTCAGGTTACAGTACTTTCTGGTATAGTACACAAGGAGGAGCTCATGGTATTACAGCCATTGCTACTTTTTCTAAAAATAAAAGATATATTAATGGGTATGATGAAGCTGTTCTTCCTTATTTAAAAGAAGCCTTAAAAGATACTTCTCCTAAAAAACTGATTGTCCTCCATATCAATGGAAGTCACCCTTATGCATGTGATAAATATCCTCCTAAAGAATCTGTATGGGAGGGAGGTATAGATGAATGCTATGATAATTCTATAAGATATACAGATAAGGTTATTGGACAAATTTTTGAGTTGCTTAAGAATAAAAATTCTGCTTTAGTCTATTTTTCTGACCATGGACAGATTAAAGAAAACGAAATTTATAAACATGGTGATTATAGAGAAGCTGTGCAAGTGCCTTATTTTATATGGTTTTCTCCATCTATAAAAACAGATAAAAAAGGACAAAAAATAGAGGAGCCCACTTCCATTACCACAGTTTATTCTAAAGTTTTAGAACTAATGGGAACAAAGAATCCTAAAACAGTGGACAATACGGGAAAATATTTAAGATTAGACTTAAATACGATGAAATATGATGATTTGAAATAAATTTTAATTAAATTTGACAAAAAATTATTCCAATGCAAGATATTATATTTGAATTAATCGAAAAAGAAAGACAAAGACAAACGAATGGTATAGAGCTTATCGCTTCTGAGAATTTCGTTTCTGATGATGTTATGAAAGCTATGGGCAGCGTTCTTACGAACAAATACGCAGAAGGCTACCCAGGGCGAAGATATTATGGCGGCTGCGAAGTGGTGGATGAAGTGGAACAACTAGCCATCGATAGAGCAAAACAGCTTTTTGGGGTGGATTATGTGAATGTTCAGCCTCACTCTGGTTCTCAGGCAAATGCAGCGGTATATTTGGCTGTGTTGAAGCCTGGTGACACAGTTCTGGGAATGGACTTGTCTATGGGAGGACACCTTACACATGGTTCTCATGTTAATTTCTCTGGAATCAATTTTAGACCTGTATTTTACGGTGTTGAGAGAGAGTCAGGGAGAATAGACTATGAGCAAATGAGACAAGTTGCCCTAAAAGAAAAACCAAAAATGATAATCGCTGGATTTTCAGCTTATTCCAGAGATTTGGACTATGCTAAATTCCGTGAAGTAGCAGATGAAGTAGGAGCTACACTTTGGGCAGATATCGCTCATCCAGCGGGGCTTATCGCTAAAAAGTTATTGAATTCGCCTTTTGAGCATTGCCACATCGTTACTACAACGACTCACAAAACCCTGAGAGGGCCGAGAGGAGGGATGATTATGCTTGGAAAAGACTATGAAAATCCATACGGACACAAAACGCCAAAAGGAGAAACTAAAATGATGAGTGCCGTGCTGGATGGTGCTGTATTCCCAGGAATTCAGGGAGGGCCGCTAGAGCATGTAATCGCTGGTAAAGCTGTGGCTTATGGCGAGGCTCTTGACCAAAAATTTGAGGTGTATGCTAAACAAGTCATTGCAAATTCCCAAGCATTGGCTAAAGCTATGATAGACAGAGGTTTTGATATTGTAAGTGGTGGAACGGATAACCACCTGATGCTCATTGACCTAAGAAACAAGGGTGTAAACGGAAAAGAAACTGAAAAAGCCTTAGTAAAAGCGGATATTACTTGTAACAAAAATATGGTTCCATACGATGACAAATCGCCGTTTATCACTTCGGGGATTAGATTAGGAACTGCGGCGGTGACGACTCGTGGACTGAAAGAGGCTGATATGCCAGTTATCGCGGATTTGATAGATGAAGTTGTAAAGAATATCAATGATGAAAAAGTCCTAGATGCAGTAAAAGTCAAAGTAAATGACCTGATGAAGGGAAGAGCATTGTTTAATGCATAAAATCATTTTTAATCATCATTAAAATTTTAATTTTGCCAAGGTTTTATAACTTTGGCAAAGTTTTTAAGTAGATATGGAAGAAAAAAGAAAATCGTACACTTTTGAGGAAATTAAACAAAAACTGGTGAATTACTGCATTTATCAAGACCGCTGCCATCAGGAAGTGGAACAAAAAATGCAGGATTTTCTGCTGATTCCAGAGGCTAAAGATGAAATAATACTTTATCTAATCAATGAAAATTATCTCAATGAAGAGCGATTTGCCCGAAGCTACATCAGAGGAAAATTTTACCTGAAAAACTGGGGCAGGATAAAGATAAAAAATCACTTAAAATTCAAAGGAATTTCCGAAAAGCTCATCAATAAATGCATGGATGAGATAGATGAAACCGATTACCAAAAGACCATAGAAAAGCTGTATAACGCCTATTTCTCCGAGCAGAAAGGTTTAAAAAACTATCAAAAAGCCATGAAAACCGTGCGCTATCTCATATCAAAAGGGTATGAGTATGAGCTGATTAGGGAAGTGGCGCAGGAATAAGATTTTATAGGAAAACCCAGCCCTCAAAAAGGCTGGGTTTTGGATATAATTATTTCAAAGATTTTACTTTGTTGAGATGTCATTTAAGTCTTTCAAAAGAACCATTGTCCAATGCTCTTTGTCCTGTCAGTATACCAGAAAAAGAATAACATCTTTATTGAGATCATTTACATATGTTCTTATTCGAAGATCGTTTTAGGAGCTCCTTGTTTTATCCATTTAGATTGAGAACTAAGCCACCAAACATCAGTTGAGAAAAATCCTGATTCTATCACTTTCCATTGACCATTAGTTTTTTTAAGAAAAGCTTCTGCGTGACAGCAATCCATCCAGTCTTCCTCTATTTGTATTTTTTTACCATCTTTTCTGAAAAGTTCTGTCTCTATCCATGCATAACCATTAGATGAAACATTGAATTTATTAGGTTTAAAGATAAACTCCTGTTTCATCTGTTTTTTGCCTTCTTTTCTTACAGCATCTAATATTTTTTCTCTTTCTACCTTGTTGTTTGTGGTTTTATTTATGTAATTTACCACATTCTGTGCAAAAGAAAAACTTGCTATGAATAGCCCTGTAATAATTGCAATTTTTTTCATGACTCTATATATTAAAAATATTTTCTTTTTGATTTCCTATTTCATAATAACCTCAAATTGCTTTTTATTTGTAGTTTAATCTAATTAATGACTTTTTACATTACTAAATTTATATGTACTATTTTTATCTTAATCATAATTTTGTAAAAACAATAAACAATCACAATTTAATCAATAATAATTATAAACTATTTTTAGTAGGATTTAGTTAATGAGGTTTTCAAAGGTAAGGATTTTATAATTCTCTACCAAAGTTTCTAGTAACTTTTTCTCTTATCATTTTTATGTTTCCAATGTTATCGACTTTGGAAAAATGAGACTGATTATAGGTATTTTGATAGGTGTCTTTTTTTATATCGAAAGCATCAGCATGATAAAAGCATTAGCCTGTGCAGCGATTTTACTGGCTGTTACACTCATAGAGAAAAGCATAAAAATAGAAAAAATGCCTATTTCTAAAGGGTTGATTTACTCCATTTTATCCAGATTGTTTTGGTCTTTGCCCTTTCCTTTTTATAGTTTATATTTGCCAAATATAATTTTTAAATGCTGCCAAAAGAAAAATTACCTCAGATTTTTGAATATCTTAAACAATTTCTTACCGAAGAGCGCCTGCGAAAAATAGAGCATTTCTCTGAGCGAAGTTCGGATTTTGTCCTGCCTGTCATTGGCGATGTTTATCAGTTTCGGAATGCTGCAGCCATTGTCCGTTCTGTGGAGGCGTGCGGGTTTCACAAGGTGGTAGCTCTGGAGGAAGAAAATGTTTTCGAACCAAACCTGAGGGTGACCAAAGGAGCGGACACTTGGGTAGAAGTTGAAAAAATGCCCAATACGCTGGAATCTTTACAGAAAATCAAAAACCAAGGTTACAAGATTCTGGCAGTTTCGCCCGAAAAAAATGCAGAGATGCTCCCAGATTATCAAATAAAATCGCCCATTGCTCTTGTTTTTGGAACGGAAAAAGAGGGCGTTTCTGATGAGTTTTTGGATTTTGCAGATGAAACTCTGGCTATTCCTATGTATGGTTTTACAGAGAGTTTCAATGTTTCTGTGGCGGCGGCAATTTGTATGTATGATTTCAAACAAAAATTGCTGAAATCTGATATAGATCATTTCTTAAAAGACGAAAAATTGCTTAGAACTAAAATTCGCTGGGCGGTCAATTCCATCCGCAGCGGACAGGAAATTTTGGATAAATATCTGAATGAAAATTAGGATTTCTGAGCAATCTTAGAGAGCTAAATTTCTTTGCTGATGAGCCAATGGTATATGGCATTGCGATTGCTATCTACTTCGGTATATCCTCCTATCAGCAGACCGTTGTGATAGTGGAGTTCGTCGATATCGCTTACTAAAAACTCTTCTACCTCATCTTGATAAGGTTCAAAACCTTTGAAAATGATTTCGTCTTCCACTGTGAGGGTACTGATATCAAAAATGTAATGCCGATTGCAATACATATCGGTAATCAGTATTTTGTCACCTTTGAAAGGTTGTGCTATGGCTCCCCAATCCTTGGAGAAATGGTGTTTTTTGAGTGTTTTTAGCGATGGATAACTCATTACATAAAGCTCTGCCTCGTAGAAATTGGTGAATACAGCTTCTTTTTCACTGAGCATACAGCAGAAATCTACATCATTAGGCAATTGTTTGGCTACTTTTAGTTTTTCGTTTTCAAAAGATAGCAGATAGCTCATACAACCATCTTGTCCGCCATAGAAAGTGATAACCACTTTGTTATTAGGCAATGTTTTCAGCTCTATATTAGCATCGTAGATTTCGTCGTCCATAGGCATAGACGCCAATGCCTTCCCTTGCAAATCATATACCCATACGGTGATATGTTCAGCATCGTGGCGCTCGGCAAGCCAAATTTGCTGGCGTTCTATCGCTAATAAAGCCCCCACAATAGGTTTGTTTATTTCCCAAAGCAGTTCTTTTTCAAAAGTGTAGAGCGAAAATCCTTCTGACTCATTGCATACGCCTATTTGCTGATGTTCATAGTTGATAGCAAAGATGTCTTTTCTTTTTGAGAACTGAAACGCCTCAGGTAACAAAGGGTTTGTTGAACTTTTGGTATAATCGGTAATTAGCATTTAAAATAGTTTTTTGATTAAAATTTTATAGAGGACTATTTACTTCCTCTAAAGCTTCCTCTTCGCTAAGAGGGTTTCCACTGTTATAATATTGGTTTTTATCCTTGCCATAGGGCAGTTTATATCCTTCTGGAGAAGTGAGCACTACCACCTCAAAAGTATCGTAATCCACCTCTTTGATGAGTTTGTTCAGGTAATAAATCCGTTTATCATCTTTGGAATAAAAATGCGAAATCTTTCGCCAAGTCGCTGGATTTGCCTTAGGCAAGGGTGTTTTCCCATAGAAAACATAGGTATCATCTTTAGCAAAATCACCATCGTTCATCGAGATGAAATTTGCTGGATTGGCTTTAGCGAGTATTTTTATCTTGCCGTGATAATCCTCATAATACACCTGCTTACTATCTTTGGCATAGCCATACGGAATCTCTACACGCACCACACGCCTAATCCCATCGCTAAACTCCCACGAAGTTTCTTCATCCCCATCTGTTCTGTGAATACCCTCATCGCATACTTCAAAAGTACTAATATCCTCAGGTTCAAAGCGCCCACCCGATGTCCAAACACTTTGGTAATCGGTAGCATAACACTCGTTGAGCATTTCGAAAGTTTTAGGATTCGCCCCTTTGAGAGGGCGCCCCACGATATAACAATGCTTATCGTCTTTAGCAAAAAAGCCATTAAAATAAACAAAAGTATCAAGATTTGCCTTCTCTATAGCCGAATAGCGGTAGTATATCCGTTTGCCGTCTGTCCAATAGCAGGGCGTTTCTTGTGTGTCCGCCATATAAAAACGCGGGTCTTTATCAATATCTGCTACAGTGCGGATATCAATATCAAAAAAAGGAGGTTTTTTAGCCAAAGGTTTATTGATTTTCATTCTGTTTCTTATTTTATTTCTATACCTAATTTATTAATCTCAAATTGTTTATCCCCTATCTGTACCCACGTTTTACCATTCTCAAAGAGAGCCCCATCGTCATAAATAAAAGGGAGGACGGTTTCGTTTTTGTCATTGATATAACCATATTTATCGCCTTTCTTCACCAAAGCAAGCCCCTCGGTAAAATAAGAAGCATCATCGTAGAGAAACGGAATGATTTGTTCGCCTTTTTGGTTGATAAAGCCCCATTTGCCGTCTTTCTTTACGGCTACATAATCTTTATGAAAGTAGGTAGTATCTTCATAGATAAACGGAATCACCTCTTCTCCTTTCTCATTGATAAAGCCCCATTTGCCATTCAACAGGGCAGCAGCAGGGCGGTGGTTATAGAAGTCGTTGTCATCTATAAGGTCGTATTTTACGGGAGTAATCTCCTTGCCAGAGGTATCTATCAATCCGTATTGCGCACCTATTCTCACCATTGCCACTCCTTGAAAGAAGTCATAGACAAAATCGTACTTTATAGGGGTAATAAGGGTTCCGTTCTCATTGATGTAGCCCCATTTGTCACCTTGCCTTACACAAGCAAAGCCCTTGTGAAAATCGGTTATTTCATCATATTTTTCTTGTTTGTTTGTGTTCATTGTTCTAACTCCTTTTTGTGTGCCGAAATCTGTCCTTCAAAGTCTATTTCTTTTCCCAAAAGATGTCTATAATAGCTTGTGAGTATCATAGCCGACATATCATCGGGGTGCTTAACGCCTTGGTCTAAAAAGAACTTCACAAGTTCGGGGTTTCCACTGCGAATCCACTCATTGCGGATGCCCATTCCTAAAGTAAAATGGCTTTCCATAAAGAATTCATCTTCTGTAAGCGTTTTTATGTAGTCCTTATCCTCCGTTTTGAGGGTTTTATCCAGCATTTGGATACATTCTGTTAAGTTTTTAGGTTTTTCTTTCTTCATATTCATATTTTTTATTTGTCCAAAAGCTACAAAACTAATGGCAAACATACAAAAAATAATGAGGTATTTCATATAATTATTAAACATTCAGACCATATTTTTTGGCGAGCCCTTCTAAGGTTGACTCAGCCAGAGGATTTACTTTTTGTAAAAGCTGGTTATATACTGTTTGGGCTTTCTCCTTCTGCCCATGCTCGGCATAGAAAATAAGGAGGTCAAAGGTAATACCTAAAAGATTAGAATCCTTTTCTAATGCTGAAAGGATTTTTTCTACTGAATCAAGCTGGTCAAAGAAAGGAAGAATGTATTGTTGTATATCTTCCTGTATCTCTTTGATGAGTTTTTGTTCATCAGTATAGTTGTGTATCTCGTACCATAGGTCTTTTCTTCCTCGTAAATCGTTAATAGTTTTACGGATAAGACAGACAGGTTCTGTAGGGTAATCAGGGACTTGTCCTGTATGTTTAAAATCATACCGAACCGCCCAAAATTTAGGTTCAAAAATCCCTATATTGATGCGAAACCTAATATGATTTCTATGGCTATATCTGTCTTTCTGAATATTGATGATATGTCCCACTTCGGAAAGCTGGCGATAATAGTTTAAGGCCTTCTTTTTAAAAGAAAGCGGTTTTAACAAAGGCGTAAAACCTTCTTTTACAATCGTATCGAATTTAATTTGTGTATCTGTTTTCATCCTTGTGAATGTTTTTCTTTTATTTGGTCTTCATTGATTTGTTTTCCAGTGTTCAAATCAGTATAAAAATAGGAATCGTGCGGCGAAAAGTAGCCATCGGCTTGTATATGGGCATTTTTTAGCGCATTTTCCCACCTTTGCTGAAACCATTTAGAGATAATATCCTCTTTCTTCTGAGCATATTCATCTAAGTAATCATCTATCTCGTCTTCTTCTACTTCTTGGTCATACAATTCATCTTCCAAATGAATATCTTTATCCATAAAAATATCTGAAGGAAAGTATTTTTCTTTCTTTTGGGAAGGAATGTCAATACGCTGACTTATGCAGACTCCTTCTTTATTCATCGCCCAAGCAGAAATTTCAAGCCATTCATAATCATATTCAAAGAGAAAGTAGGCTCCTTTGTTCTGTAGGAGCTTTAAGATGTCTTCCTCCACAAGAGAATTGTATTGATTCAAGTCAGAGCGCAATAATTCTAATAATTTTGTTATATTTTTCATCTTTTATATATTGTTGTTTACTATTAGTTGTTCCTTTTTGTCAGTCTGTTGTAGAAGCAAGAATTCCTATATATCTATTCCAATAGGGATTATAGACTGTCCAAAAGAAAGCACCCCACCATTCTTTGCCTGCATCAAAGTAATTAGAGCTATCCGTACTCCACTTATAGACTTCTATTTGCGAAATATCAGTAAAAAGCAACCTACAAAAATCTAAAAAGAAGTTGCCTTTTTCAAAAATAGTTTTTCCACACATAAATGAATAAGGAGGGTCTAAGAAGGCGTACACAAAACCTATTTGCCCCTTATCTTCTTGATCAATAGTGAGTGCATTTTCAATCATTTCTTTTTCATTGTGGTAGAAAAACAAGTCGTAGCCTTTAGTTTTTGGGTTAAGTAAATCATAACTGAGTATTTTTACCCTCCCACTTACTTCTTCGTACTGCCAGCCCATAAAGTCTTGTACAGAAATCTCCTTGCCAGAGTCTTTAAGGACACCAAAATCATAGTCCATCGTAAAAAGTTTCTTACGATTTATTTTAGATTTAGCCGCTATACGGTCAAGACGCGTATTTACTTCTTCCGCTACCAAAATAAGGGTCTGCTGGGCTACTGCCAAATGTTTCTGATAAGGTGTATCGTCCTGCTCCGTATCCAACTGAAAGATACGAAAGTCTATTACACCGCCTGCCCGCTCGTAGGCTTTATACTTTTCTATAAACTTAGGTATTTCTATAGTTGTCATTTTTAATATTTAAGACTCAAAATAATGAAAAACAAATTTAGGGAATTGCTCGCCAAGGTTGTAATATCCTTTGATGATGGCAAAATATTCTTGATCATCCCACAAGTGGGCTTCTATTCCCACAGCGGTATCATCATTATTGAAGTTATATACCTCTAAATTCATCCCTCCTCCTTCTTCCTTATCTATATCTTCTATCGGGAAGAGGTGCAATACGCTTTTATCTTCTACAAAATCAAGCATTTCATAGATTTCTTCTAAAAATTCTCCTGAAATATCAAATTTTTCAGTTAATACTTGGGTATCTTCGGCTTTATAGGCTTCTAAAAAGTCGGTAAGAGTGTGGTAAATTTCTGTTTTAAGGGCTTGTGTGATTTCCATATAGTGTTATTTAATCTTTGCTATGTCGTTTTTATAACTCGCAAAACTGATGTTTCCTTCTAAAACCAACTCACAAAGAGCTGTTGGGTCATAGCCTTTAAAGGAATGAAGGGTATAATGGCAATGCTTGTCCTCCCGCTCTAAGTGAAGTACATAACCATCGGGTTCGTCTTGAAAAACAACGGTTGCTTCTTTGTACTTTTCTAAGGTTGCTACCGAGCGTATCAAATCCTGCCTACTATCGTGCAAGTGAGAGGCTACAAAGGCTATTTCGGTAGTGCCATTACTGATTATGACTTCTAACCAGCCATGTTCTTTGGGAGTGTAATCAATCATTGCAAATTAATAAAGTTTCATTAGTAAATCGGCAAAAGAAGTAGCAATAGGAGAGGGCTCTATGTCTTGTATATTATGATTAAAAAGATAAATCTGCTGGTCTTCTGCTAATAGAAGCGTATCGCCCGCAGGAGTGCGCGCAATCGGTATTCCCTGTTTCTGAAAGTCAGTATACAAGTCTATCAGCGAATGAAACTTATAAGCCGACCGAAAAGCCAAAAAGCGGTCTATTACCACCTTACTGCCTTTCACCCTGTTTTTAGAAGGAATGCCTCCGTTGTGCTCCAACAGAAAACGAATATATTCCTCATCGATAGGCTGGCTCAGCTCTCTCTGAAAATCAGCAATTTCTGTTTCTTCCGCCTTGTCCGTTTCGTAGGCTTTGATGAGGTTTTTTAGGGTTTGTTTATCGGGCAAAATCTTATAAGCTCTGAGCTGTTCCACTTTCTCCGGACTCAAGCCATATTTCTCAAAAGTAAGGTTTTTCATAAGTTCTTTGTTCGTATTATGCTCACTTTCAAAGATAAGCTTTTAATTATAACTCAATTTTATTCTTAAATAGTATTATTAAAATTAAATAAAAACCAATCCATTTTTCTGCAAGTAATAATTTTGTCCTACTTGCTCTTTTGCTTTATCAGAAATCCAAAAATCGGGTTTGAGCAATTGGTCATCTTTCATCATTTTTGCTTTATGGCTGATTTTCTTAATCTGTTTAATGATATCCTTGAAAATGACATACATAGGGTACTTTTCGGTGCTGTAATTGCCTCTTAGGTTATCATTCTTATCTGCAAGACTGATGGTTTTAGGATAACTTATTTGTAATCCAAAAACATTTTCAGGCTCGTGATAAATGGTGGAGAGCAAGTTTTTTTCCTTTTTATAGAGAAGACAAAAAGGGTCTATATTCATAAAAGGCTCTTTGCAGTGCACTAATTTATACTCATCTGATACCTTGCCACTAAGCACCACTTCGACAAAAATGAGTTTTTTTGTTTGGTCTATCATGCCTTGTCGCATTGCATTTACAATTTTCCATAGAGCCTCGTGTTCATATTTTTCTCGACTAGTAAGCACTTTTTCATAATATTGCTGATAAGCAGTAAAAATTTTCTGCTTTTCGGTATGGGAATAGCCTATATTTACCCGAGTGTTATTGATAACAAACTCAAAATCTTCTTGGTTAAATATCATTTCAAATTCCTTAGGAGTGATTACAAAATTAAATTTATGCCAGCTGTTTGCAAAATACATAATAGGTTATTTTATCAAAAAATGTAGTATAAATTAGCGTTAAAGATACTGATTATACGCCCATGCCGCTACGAAAATTCCTGCTGTTTCGGTTCTCAGTCTCTGCTGTCCGAGGGCGATGGCTTTTATTCCTTTCTCTGCTAAAAGCTCGATTTCTTTTGGGCTAAAATCTCCTTCTGGGCCAATGAGGAAAGTGATTTTTTCTTTGGGCTGGATTTGGCTGAGGTTTGCTCTTTCAAAAGCCTTGTCACAATGAGCCACAAAGGTGTTTTCAGCTGAAATTTCTTTCACAAAATCAGAAAACTTGGTCAGTTCATTCACGATAGGGAAGTGGAATCTCAGGCTTTGTTTGGAGGCAGAAATGGCCTGTTTTCGGATTTTTTCTATGTTAATGTTCTTTCTTTCGGACTTTTCTGTCAAAAGAAAAGTAATCTCCGAAACGCCTAGTTCAGTGGCTTTTTCCACGAAAAATTCTATTCGGTCTATGTTTTTAGTAGGCGCTATGGCGATGTGTGCTTGTAATGGGAAATTGGGCAGATTGGTTTGGATTTCAGTGGGTTGCAGAAGTGTTTTTTTTCCTTCAAAAAAGAGTTTTCCTTTAGCTAAATTTCCCTTGCCATCAGTTACAAAAATCTCTTTTCCTGCCTTCATTCTTAGAACTTTGGAGATGTGCTGTTGTTCTTCTTCGTGTATTATTACAGCGTTTCCTGTGATTTCTCCATGGAATAATTTCATGCTTTCTATTGTTATTAGAAGCAAAAATATTAAATTGTAACAGAAAATAAAAATAAAAAAAAAATATCAAAAAATTTGTTAAAACGAAAAAAAAGTATACCTTTGTCGCAGAAAAAATTTAATAATTGTTTAACTAAAAATCGTTTTTAAAATGAAAAAACTAGTATTCGCTCTAGGAGCAGTAGCAATGTTATCAATGGTTTCTTGTGGTAAAAAAGAAACTCCAGCTGAAAAACCAGCAACAGAAGAAGCAGCAGCAGATTCAACTGCTCAAGAAACTGCTGAGCCAGCTGCAGAAGAAAAAGCTGCAGAAGGTGTAGCAGGTGCTTTGTCTGAAGTTCCAAAATTCAGCAATGAAGAAACTCAAAAATTCGCTGAAGAGTACGCTGCTTACTACAAAGAAGTATTAGAAGCTTCTAAAGCTAAAGATGCTGCTAAAGTTGCTGAACTTGGTCAAAAAGGTCAAGATTTAGCTAAATCTGCACAAGAAAAAATGACAAAAATGTCTGCAGAAGATGCAAAAGTATGGGGTGAGTGGGCTCAAAAAATCGCTACTGAAGTGGCTGCAGCTGCACAAGCACAATAATTTAGCATTTTTGTTAAAAACTAAGAGCTTTATTTTATAATAAAGCTCTTTTTATTTTTAGAAAATTTTTATTTTTTTTTAGAAATCATATCTGGATGTGGCTGTAGTTCTTAGGTCAGTAAATTCGCCTCGTTCATATTTCAGCTGTGCTACCATGGCTATCATGGCGGCGTTGTCGGTAGTGTATTCAAATTTTGGGATGAAAATATTCCAGCCTTGTTTTTCTGCATTGCTCTGCATCGTTTTTCTTAATTCTGAATTTGCAGAAACTCCACCAGCAATCGCCACTTCTTTTATTCCTAAATCTTTCACGGCTTTTTGTAGCTTGTTCATCAAGGTATCAACGATAGTTTTCTGAACAGAAGCACACAGGTCAGATAAATTTTCTGTAATGAAATTAGGATTTTTCTGTAATTCTTTTTGGACAAAATACAAAACAGAAGTTTTAATACCGCTGAAAGAATAATCATATCCTTCCAGTTTAGGCTTCCCAAAAGTGAAAACATCAGGATTTCCGTTTTGGGCGAGTTTATCAATGATGGCTCCCGCAGGATAATCCAACCCGAATATTTTCCCGATTTTATCAAAAGCTTCTCCAGCTGCATCATCTATAGTTTTTCCGATAATTTCCATATCAAAATAATCTCTCACCAAAACTATCATCGTATGTCCGCCGCTTACTGTAAGGCACAAGAATGGGAACTGTGGAGGAGTGGGATTGGCATCGTATATAAAATGAGCCAAAATATGCGCTTGGAGATGATTGACCTCTATCAATGGAACATCCAAGGACATTGCTAAAGATTTTGCAAAGGAAGTTCCTACCAAAAGTGAACCCAAAAGCCCAGGTCCTCGTGTAAAACCTATTGCAGAAATCTCATTTTGTTGTATCTTTGCTTCTGCAAGTGATTTTTGAACTACAGGGATGATGTTCTGCTGATGAGCACGGGAAGCCAGCTCAGGAACTACACCGCCATATTCATTATGAATAGTCTGCGTATTAGCAATATTAGAGAGGATTTTTCGTTCCCTAATTACCGCAGCGGAGGTGTCATCACAGGAGGATTCTATCCCTAAAATAATAGGTGCATTCATAATGGCAAATATAGATAAAAATATAGATAACAACGAAATCGGAGAAGAAAACAACAAATCCTCTATAAAAAATGTAAAGGAAAAAGTGAAAAAACTTTCATGGTGGGCAAAGCTGTTTTTGTTCTGCTTTTTTAGTTTTATATTTTTGGTTGTTTCACTGCTGATAGCTATCAATATCCCTTCGGTAAAGGATAAACTCGCAAAGGAAGCTATCGGTTTTCTGAATAAAGAATTTAAAACCACATTTAGTGCTGAAAATGTGGAGATTAACTTTTTAGGAGATGTGGTTATCAATGGCGTTTCTGCAAAAGACCATCATGATTTTGAATTTTTGAAGGCAAAAAAACTTACAGCACATTCGGACTGGTTTGCTATAGCTTTTAATTCCAGAGATTTAAAATTTCAAAAAATAAGTCTGGAAGAACCTGATTTAAAGGTAATTACCTATAAAGGCGAGGAGCAGGATAATTTCACCAAGTATATTGAAAAATTTGACACTCCAAAAGACCCTACTAAACCACCAGCTAAATTTACGACCAGAATAGAAATTATTAATGGAAAAGTTTCTATTGTCAATAAAAATCTAGGAGAAGACGGCAACTGGCTGAAAGCAGAGAATTTTAATGCCTATGTTTCTGATTTAAAAACCAATGGCCCAAATGTTACTTTGAAACTCAATAAATTTTCTTTTGTTACCGAAAGATGGGGCAAAAAACATAGGCTGGAAGCGCTTTCTGGAGATGTTACAGTGACAAATGAAAAACTGGAACTGAAAGATTTGATTTTTCATACCGACCATTCACTCTTACAGGGTGATTTGGTTTTTAACCTTGATAAAAAGACAGGTTGGAAAGATTTTAATAATAAAGTGGTGTGGGACATGAACCTCAAAAGAGGCAGCTATCTCCATGGATATGACATCAGCTATTTCGTGAAAAACTGGGATAATTACCAGAAATACCAGCTTTTTGGGAAGATGAACGGAACACTGAATGACTTTGTCCTTAAAAACTTTTTGATAAAAGTAAAAGATAATGAAATCCAAACTTCAGAAATTAGATTGGCTAAACTGATGGAGGGGAATTTCAATATTAAAAGTAATCAAATTTCTGCTGCCTTCACTTATAAAGGGCTAAAAGCATCTTTGCCGTCTTTCATTGCGAAAAAAATGGGAGGCGTGGCTGATGATTTTGGGCGTATAAAATATAATGGATTCGCAGATCTCAATAAAGACAGAGTGGCCGCAAAAGGGAATTTGATTACAGGAATTGGGCAGGCGCAGATTGAGAATTTTGTCCTTAGAAACTACTCTTCTAAAATGCCTGAGTATAGCGGAAATTTGGTTCTGAAAGACCTGAATACAACGATTTTAACGAAAAATAAACAAGTCGGTCTGGTTTCTGGAAAATTCAATGTTCAGGGTAAAGGCTTTGATATCAATACTTTATCTCTAAATACAAAATCCCAGATTTCAAAAATAGAACTTATGGGAAAAATATTGAATAATATTTCTTTGGATGGAGAACTGGCGCAAAAGCAGTTTAAGGGGATAATCAGCATCGATGACGCGCAGGCTAGAGGAGTGGTAAATGGTAAAATAGATTTCAGCAAACCAAGACTTTCTGCTGATGTGGATGCACAGATAAACCACTTGAATTTGGCTTATTTCGGGGCTTCGGGTTCGGGAACGAATACATTTAGAGGAAATGTGAAGGGTAAAGTTTCGATGACCAATATTAACGATTTAGACCTTGATGCAACTATAAATAATGTGACTTTGGGTGGAAATAAGCCCGTTTCTATTCCGAATGGAGCCGTGAAAGTGGCTATGGAAGGCGAAAATAGAGTGATAGAGGTGGATATGCCAGATGCTGTGAAGGGGAAAATTTCGGGTAAATTTAATCTAGAAGACATCGGAGGAATGTTCCAAGAGGGAGCAAATAGACTTTTAGTAGGGAATAAGGTAAAAAAATACTACAAGGGTCAAAGTTTTACAATGGATTTTGATGTTAATCAGAAATTGATAGACTATTTTGAGCCTAATATTTCTATTGCAGATGGAGCAAAAATTACAGGAAGTTTTGATGGAAATACTGACCATCTGAAACTAAATCTGGATGCTCCTTCCTTTAAATATGTGATGGAAAAAGAGGCGGAAATCTCTGAAGCAGACAGGCTTTTAGCAAAAGCAAATCCAGAGTATGAAATTCGTGAAGGAGTGGAGAGAGATAGCATCATGGCAAGAAATATAGCCTTGAGAATAGATACCTCTAATCCTGAGGACTATTGGTCTGCGAATGTAGAAAGAACTGAATATCAAGGAAGTGTATTGAAAGATATTAACATAAAAGCCCAAAATAAGGATAATAAAAAACTTAATGTCCTTGCAAGTCTAAAAGTAGGGACATTGGAAAAGGAAAAAAAGAACCAATGGACTCCTTATACGGCTGATATAGAGCAGTCTATGAGTGCTAATGGGGATTATGTAGTGAAATTTTCGCCTACAGAGCTTAAGCTGAGTAATTTTATCTGGATGGTGGATACCTCTCCAGAGCTTGACCATTCCATCGTTTATAGGAAAAAAACTAAAGATTTTCAAATCAAAAATCTGAGATTGTATTCTGATGATAGTGAAATTCTTGTCAATGGAATTTTTAAAAACGGAAAGGATTTTGACCTGTCAGGAGATGTTAAAAATATGGACATCTCTAAAATACTTGCTGTGGTGCATCAAGATAGCAAAATAGATTTGAAAGGGGTAGCCAATGGAAGTTTGAAGGTAAAAATGAACCAGACTGATTTGGTTCCATTGATAGACCTCAAAATAGAAGATATCAGTGTGAGTGATAATTATTTAGGAAATCTAATCATCAATGCTGAGGCAAGTGAGTATGTCAATGTTTATAATGTAAAAGCAAATATAGAATCTGGCGAATGGTTTGGGAATGATAAATTAGCTCTGGAAGGGACGATAGATAACAACATGAGATCGCCTAAATTAGACCTTGTGGCTAAATTACATGATTTTGATTTAGGTTTTGTTCAAGCGTTTGTGAAGGATATTTTTTCTAATTTTAAAGGAAAAGCTACGGGAGAACTAAAGATAGATGGAACGCCCAAAGACCTGAACTATGGCGGAGATATCGCCATGAAAGGCTTTGCTCTGAAGTTGAAATTTTCAGGGGTGGATTATACCTTTGATGATACAGTTGTTACGGTTTCTAATGGAAACTTGCTCTTTAACCTTGTTGGCGTTAAAGACCATAGAACCAACTCAAAAGGGATGATTTCTATCGGGCGTTTGAGTTTGTCGGATTTGTCTAATATCGGTGCCGACCTCCTTATTCGTGCGGATGACCTTATGCTTCTAAATACAGAGCAGAAAGATTTTGATACTTTCTGGGGAATGATTTTTGCTAAAGGAGATATCTTTGTGGGCTTTGAAAATCAAACTTTGAAAATAGATGCCACGGCTGATGTATTGAAAAATAGTATTTTCACTCTTAATAGTGCTTCGGCAAGTTCGGGAGATGAATTTAAAATGCTAAGATTTTTGAAAGAAAATAAGGAAGGAAATGTAGTGGTAGCAGAGAAAAAACGAACGGGTTTGGCTATGGATATCAACTTGAACATTTCGGCTGACAAAAACTCTACAGTCAATGTTTTAGTAGGAGATGAAGTAGGGGATATCAGTGTTCAGGGGAATACCCAAAATATGAAATTCAGTATGGATAAGACTGGTAATATGCGTATGTTTGGTGGTTATTCTGTAGAGTCTGGAACATACATTTCAAAGGCTATTTTAGAGAAAAAATTTGATATAAAAAAGGGAAGTAATCTGCACTGGAGTGGAGATGTTATGAATCCAGACCTCAACATTACCGCCAGCTATGATGCTATAGTTTCTAACATGGGAGAGTATCTAAATACGGGGTCTCTTCCGCCAGTGAATGTAGAGCTACAGACAAAAATAACTAACAGGCTGACTGCTCCAAATATACGACCTGTAATCCAGGCTCCAGAGGTGTCCAGCCAAGTTCGTGAGGTGCTAAATACTAAATTGGCTACGGAAGAGGAGCGTGTCTTGCAGTTTGCATCTATTTTGGCGTTAGGAAACTTTAATGTGTCTAATACAAATGCTTCTTCAGCGATAGCTTCTGGGGTGAATGTTTTCTTCCAGCAGTTGAGCTCGGCGTTTAACTCTATTAGTAGTGATTTACAAGTCGATTTAGATTACATCAAAGGTTCAGAAAGCTTAAATACCAGCGACAGAGCAAGTGCAAAAGTGAGCTACACCGTATCACCAAGACTTACCATAAAAGCAGGAACTGGAGTTCCTTTATCAGGAAGTACAAGGACACAGAACAATTATCTTTCTGGAGAGGGAATTATAGAATATGATATGTCCAAAAATAACAACGGAAGTCTCATAGGAAGGGTATATTCTAAACCTTCTAATGTAGGATTGGTTCTGGGAAGTTCCGCGGGAGCCAACCAGACATATGGTGGTGGTATAGTGCTTTCATATGGGTTTAATAGGTTTTTACCAAAGAAAAAGTCTAAAAAAGAAACTCAAGAAACGAAGAAGGACAGCATCAAACAAGATACTATGAAGTCAAATTAAAATTTTTATTAAAAAATCCTTTTATAATTGAATAAAAACAAGTATTTTTGTCCAACGATTGAAAACTTGTATTAAACATTGATAAAAAGGATAAGATATGCATAATTCACAACTTGATGAAATTGATAAAAAAATTTTAGATTACTTGGTAGAAAATACGAGGATGCCTTTTACAGAAATTGCCCAGAAAATGGGAGTTTCCGCAGGAACTATCCATGTGAGAGTTAAAAAAATGGAGGATGTAGGAATCATTCGAGGTTCTTCTCTAGTGATAGATTACACAAAATTGGATTACAGATTTATCACATATGTTGGTATTTTCTTGAGTAAATCAAATAAGACAATGGCAGTCCTTAAAGAGTTAGAAAAAATCCCAAATGTGACGGAATTAAGCGTTATCGCAGGGAAATACAATATCTTCTGTAAAATCAGAGCGAAAGACACTGATGATGCCAAGAGAATAATCTACGGAATCAATGACATAGATGATGTAATGCGTACGGAAAGTATGATTTCTATTGAGGAATATTTCAGTGATAAAAATAGATTGATAAAAGCAGTAGAAATATAAATTTAGAGAAGTATTTACTTCTCTTTTTTATTTAAAAATGAAAAAAATAGTATTTTTAGTCATAAGTGTTTTTTGGTGTTGTTCTGCATCGGCACAAGATTTACCGAATGAATTTTATGCCAAAGTAGTAGGGATTTCGGATGGAGATACCTTTAAGGTTTTATATCAAGAAAATCAAGAGATTAAAGTTCGGCTCAATCATATAGACGCACCAGAAAAAGGACAGCCTTTTGGGAAAAGTGCAAAGAAATTTGCATCAGATTTATGCTTTGGAAAAGAAGTGAAAATCATCAGACAAAAGAAGAAGGACAAGTATCAGAGAATCATCGCAGAAGTATTCGTTGGAGAGACTAATATCAATAAAGAAATTGTAAGAGCTGGGTATGCGTGGCATTTTAAGAAATATTCTTCGGATAAAGAATATGACAAGATAGAAACTGAAGCGAGGGAAAATAAACGAGGGCTTTGGCAGGATAAAAACCCTGTAGCTCCATGGACATGGCGCGAAATCAAAAAACAAAAAAGAGCACTTAAAAAAGTACTCCTTTTTGATTGTATATAAAAAGATTATTAGTTTTCGCTTAATCCGTCTACTTGGTAGTTTATACGCTCGATTTTAGCATCTTTAAGAGAGTAGTAAGCACCAACGATTTTGATTTCTCCTTTGTCCTCTTTTTCTTTGATGTATGGACTTCTCTTACGGATTTCATCGATTGTATTTTTCACATTGTTTACAGCTACATCATGCACATATTGCTTGTTTTTAGTAGACTTTTCACCAGTGAAAGTTTTATTTGTCATAGCGACAGCTGGTTTTATTTTAGATAGCATTTCAGTGATGTTACCCAATTTCACATCATCGATTGTACTTTTTACAGCACCACAGCTTTCGTGTCCTAGTACCATAATCACTTTAGAACCAGATTTTACTGCATATTCCATACTTCCTAATTGGTCTACATCTACGAAGTTACCAGCTACTCTTCCTACGAATAGGTCACCAATACCTTGGTCTAAAACATCCTCTACAGGAACTCTACTATCTATACAGCTAAGCACAAAAGCCTTTGGATATTGTCCTTCTACAGCTTGTAATACTGCAGTAGAGTGGTCTCTGGCTGTGATTACTCCTGTTCTAAAACGCTCATTACCAGCAGCTAATTGCTGAAGCACCATATCAGGAGTTAGTTTTTTCTGTTCTTCTTCAGACAAAACATGGTATTCTGTAATTTCAATACCGTTTACTTCTTTTGTCTTTTCATACTCAGATTTGTGTTTTCTTTCTTTTTTGTGGTCAGCATGTGCATCTTTTTTGTCTTCTTTCTTACAAGATGCCACACTCAAAATTACTCCTAATACAAGAGCTGATTTTAACACTAATTTTTTCATAAATAAAATATTTAATATTTGTTTGGTGGCAAAAATATATTTTTTCTTTTAAATATGCTCGTTACTTTAATTAAAATAATAAAATTTTAACCAAAATTTAACAATCATGATAGGTTTTTAACAAATAAAATATGAATTTATAAAAATTAAAGGTTTATGAAATAAATAATGGTTATATTTGCTGAATTTAAAAATTTAAAAATGAGAAAAATAGCATTCACATCTCTTGCCTTAGCATCATCTATGGTTTTCGCTCAAGAAAATCAGTTGGCTAAGGATTCTCTGGTTATTTCTAATAAGAAGGAATTAGACTCTTTAAAGCTGGAAATACAGTCTTTAAAGGAAATGATGGCTGCCAACTCGGCAGATAAAAAGGAAGAAAAAAAAGCTTCCAAATGGTATGATAAAATCTCTGTCGGAGGATATGTCCAAGTGAGATATAATGAATTTCTAGAAAATAATCCTAATCTAGGTTGTGAGCAGTGCGACCATTTCTGGGGAAATGAAGCAGATGGACTATCTTTCAGAAGGCTGAGATTCAAATTTTCTGGACAGATTACTCCAAGGGTGTTTTTCTACATCCAGCCCGATTTTGCTAAAACAGTGGGGGACAAAAAGTATGTAGGAGTTATCAAAGACGCTTATTTTGATTTAGGTTTAAACTCTAAAAACGAATACAAAATCCGTATCGGACAGAGTAAAGTTCCTTTCGGCTACGAGAACCTTCAGTCTAGTAGCGACAGGCTTCCTTTGGATAGAAATGATGCCATCAATAGTGGTCTAAAAGATGAAAGGGATTTGGGTGTTTATTTCTTGTGGGCGAGAGAGAAGGAGAAAGAGATTATGGAGTATCTTTACAAAAAAGGCCTGAAACATTCGGGGGATTTTGGGGTTTTCGCCTTGGGATTCTATAACGGACAAACGGGGAATAACTATGATAAGAACAAAAAATTCCACTGGGTGGCTAGATTTTCATACCCGTTTAAGGTTGGAAATCAGATTATAGAACCTGGGATACAGGCTTATACAGGGAAATTTGTCTTGCCTAAAACAACAGTCGGGACTATTACCCATACTAATAAGGAATATTTAGACCAAAGAATAGCAGCATCGTTTGTTCTTTATCCACAGCCGTTCGGTATACAGGCAGAATACAACATCGGTAAAGGCCCTGAATATGATGCAGCTACAAATTCAGTAGAAGTAAAAAGCCTATATGGTGGATATGCGACATTCTCTTATTTTATCAATAAATGGGACCAAAAGTTCATTCCATTCGTAAGACTTCAGCATTACAAAGGTGGAAAAAAACACGAATTAGATGCTAGAAGCTACAATGTAAAAGAAATGGAAATAGGACTAGAATGGCATCCATTCAAAGCCTTTGAACTTGTAGCGATGTATACTATATCAGACAGAGCTCACAAGGATTTCACGAATCCTAACTACCATGAAAAAGGAGGTTTGATAAGATTACAAGCACAATTAAAATTCTAACCCAATACAAAAAAGACTTATCATTATGATAAGTCTTTTTTTTGTTAATGAATTAAATAACTCCTAATTCTTTTCCTACCTTTTCAAAAGCTGCGATGGCTTTGTCTAGGTGTTCTTTCGTGTGGGCAGCAGAGAGCTGAACTCGTATTCTTGCTTTTTCTTTCGGTACCACTGGATAGAAGAAACCTATCACATAGATGCCTTCATCCATTAGTCTTTCAGCCATTTTTTGTGAAAGTTTAGCATCATAAAGCATCACTGGGACGATTGCCGCATCACCATCTGGAATGTCAAATCCTTTGGCTTTCATTTCAGAACGGAAATATTGAGCGTTTTCCATTACTTTGTCTCTCAGAGAAGTATCTTTGGATAGCATTTCCAGCACTTTTGTCGCCGCTCCTACAATCCCAGGCGCTAGCGAATTAGAGAAAAGATAAGGGCGGGAACGCTGTCTCAGCATGTCTATAATTTCTTTCTTTCCTGATGTGAAACCTCCCATAGCACCGCCAAGTGCCTTTCCAAGGGTAGAAGTAATGATATCCACACGATCCATCACATCATTGGCTTCGTGGGTGCCTCGTCCTGTTTTTCCGATAAATCCTGTGGCGTGGCTGTCATCCACCATTACTAAAGCATCGTATTTTTCAGCCAAATCACACACTCCTTTTAGATTAGCCACGATGCCGTCCATAGAAAAAACGCCGTCTGTTACGATGATTTTAAAGCGGTGATTTTTCTCCGAAGCAGCTTTCAGCTGGGCTTCTAGATCCTCCATATTATTATTCTTGTAGCGGTATCTGGCAGCTTTACAAAGCCTTACACCATCGATGATAGAAGCGTGGTTAAGCTCATCAGAAATAATAGCATCTTGGTCAGTGAAAAGCGGTTCGAAAACTCCGCCATTTGCATCAAAAGCAGCAGCGTAGAGGATAGTGTCTTCCATTCCTAAGAACTCAGAAATCTTGTTTTCCAAATTCTTGTGAATATCCTGTGTTCCACAGATGAACCTTACAGAAGACATTCCGTATCCGTGTGTATCCATCGTGCTTTGTGAAGCTTTTATCACCTTTGGATGATTAGAAAGTCCGAGGTAATTATTCGCACAGAAATTCAGGAGTTTTTTTCCATTGGCTACGATTTCGGCATCTTGTGAAGAAGTGATGATGCGCTCTCTCTTGTAGAGACCATCATTTTCTATTTGAGTTAATTCATTTTGAAGATGAGATAAAAATTTTGAACTAAGCATATCTATATTTTTTATAAATTACAATGATAAAAAGTTTTGAAGGGTTCGCTGCGCCTCTGCTACATCGTGAACACGGAGGATTTTAGCTCCTTTTTTCAGCATTTTTAGGTGGAGCTGCTGGGTTTCTTCGTTGATGTCATGAGGCGATTTCCCAAGAGGTTTATAAATAAAGGATTTCCGTGAAATTCCTACTAAAATAGGATATCTTCCGAAGGAAATATGTTCTAATTCTTCCACCATCTGGTTTTGATTTTCAATAGTTTTCCCAAAACCAAAACCAGGGTCAAGGATAATGTCCTTCACACCCAAATCCAGTAATTCCGCTGTTTTTTGGGAAAAGAACTGATTTAGAGCGAGTATAATATCTTGATAATCTTCCTTTTTGTGCATGGTTTCGTAGGTGGAATTGCCATGTGTTAAGATATATGGCAGTTGTGTTTTAGCTGCCGTAGGGAACATATTAAGGTCGTATTGCCCACCAGAAATATCATTGATGATGTCAATGCCCTCATTGTACCCAAAATAGGCAGCCTCGCTATGAAAAGTATCCAGTGAAATCAATGCCTGAGGAAACTCCTTTTTGATGGATGAAATAATATTTTTTAGTCTGTCAATTTCCTCATTTGCAGTGAGAAATGTAGCGTTCGGGCGGGTAGATTGTGCGCCTATATCTATGATAGCAGCACCCTCGGAAAGCATTTTTTCGGTTTGTTTTAAAGCTGAAAATTCATCATTAAATTTTCCTCCATCAGAGAAGCTGTCTGGTGTCAGATTGAGAATTCCCATGATTTTCGGAGTTGTCAAATCCAAAAGAACTCCACGGCAATTGATAGAAAACGACTGCAAATTTTTCATACTACAAAAATAATAATTTCTTATCTTTGGGCGAATATTTTATTAAAATGCAACATACTATAAATCAATATAATGAATTTTCTGCAGTTTGTAGAAATCTTTTTGAGAAAAAATTAGCAGATTATGGCGCTGCGTGGCGGGTGCTGCGTCCCAGTTCGGTAACGGACCAAATTTACATCAAAGTTAATAGAATCCGAACTCTGCAAATGACAGACAAAAAGATGATAGATGAAGATGAAGAGGAGGGATTTATAGCGATTGTAAATTATTCCGTTATTGCTCTTATCCAGCTGGATAGGGGAGTTTCAGAGGTTTTAGGCAAAGAAGATAAAACTGAAATTATGGCGCTTTATGATGATTTTATCCAAAAAGCAAGAGACTTGATGGAGAAGAAAAATCACGATTATGGTGAAGTTTGGCGTGATATGAGGATCAGCTCAATGACTGATTTGATTTATCAAAAAATATTGAGAACAAAACAGATAGAAGATAACGAAGGCAAAACATTGGTATCCGAAGGTCTAGAAGCCAACTATTTTGATATGCTGAATTATGCAGTTTTCTGCCTTATAAAATTATCCGAAAAATAGAATCAGCTAAATTCAACATATATTTTTTCACCGATATTTAGTCCCATCAGAGGAGCGGCTCCGTTGGTCTTACTGCCTTTGTACATGGCAATTTCCAGCAAATCAGCCTCGTTGAATAAAGCCAATTCTTTCGCCAAGAAAAGATTTTCCTTTTCCCAATCTGTGATAATATCAGTATGTTTTTTGACTATATTTTTCATCGAGCATTCCCTAAATTTTACTGTAAAATTTTGGTTTCCTGAAAGATGTTTTTCAAAAATTTCCTTGCTGATATTAGAAACAGCATTCCCAAAATGGTCGATATAGACTATTTCTCCCGCAATCATTTTTTGGGCTTCATTGTAGTTAGGTTTTGGGAAAACCACTTCTTTTATACTTTTGATTTGCTTTCCTATAAGTTTTGTGTCATTTCCTTTGTACAAATGTACAGCCACAGGTACAAAAATATCTATGGGCGTGAATACTCTATCATCATCAGACGCATTGTGAGAAATTTCATAAATTTTTTCAGGTTTAATCTCTGGAAAAATTAAGCTAAAAAGCCCATTATCAGGCATTATGAAGTAATGTCCGTTCGCTTCTAAAACTAAAAATTTTCTATCTTTATGATAAAAACAATCCACTGCAATCATGTGGATGCTCCTTTTCGGAAAATGCGAATAAGAGTTTCTGACAATGTATGCGGTCTGTATTATGTCGTGAGGCTCAATATGATGCGTAATATCTACAATAGGAACATTCTTCTCCAAACTGAGAATACTTCCTTTAATGCTTGCAACTTTGTGGTCTTTCGTCCCTAAATCTGTAGTAAGTGTAATAATCGACATCGTATTTTTTCTATTTTACAAAGATATTGCTTATTTTTGGATATTTAAAACAATAAATCTTTAATAAAAAATAAATGTTTGAATTAAATTACGAAATAAAAGACATTGACACTAAAACCTTTTATGGTGTTCAAAATCAATATTTTAACTTGATAAAATCTACATTCCCGACCCTAAAAATTACAGGTCGTGACAGTTATATCTTTGCGGCTGGAAATCAGCAGGCATTGGATATTTTAGAGCAAAAACTGGATGATATTGTAAAATTTATTCAGAATCATCATACAATAGAGCTAAAAGATGTAGAAAATATTTTGAGTATAAAAGATGAAACTGAAAAACAGCTGATTTTCGACCAAGACATCATTGTAAAAGGTGTTAATGGAAAAATAATAAAGGCAAAAACGACTAATCTGAAAAAATTAGTCAAGGAATCCGAAAAAAAGGATATGGTTTTTGCTATTGGTCCTGCGGGAACAGGGAAAACTTACACGAGTGTAGCTCTGGCGGTAAAAGCCCTTAAAGAAAAAAATGTAAAACGCATCATTCTTACAAGGCCAGCCGTGGAGGCAGGAGAGAGCCTAGGGTTTCTTCCAGGGGATTTGAAGGAAAAACTGGATCCATATTTACAGCCGTTATATGATGCTCTCCGTGATATGATTCCACATGAAAGATTGGAAAATTTTATAGAAAAAAGAGTCATAGAAGTGGCGCCGCTTGCTTTTATGAGAGGGAGAACCTTGGATGATGCTTTTGTAATTTTAGATGAAGCCCAAAATACAACTCATTCGCAGATGAAAATGTTTCTTACAAGAATGGGAATGAATGCTAAATTTATCATTACTGGAGACCCTAGCCAGATAGATTTGCCTAAAAATCAACAGTCTGGATTACAGGAAGCTATGAAAATCCTCCGAAATGTGGAAGAAATAGGATTTATACACCTGAATGAATCTGATGTAGTAAGGCATCCTATCGTGAAAAAAATAATTTTGGCGTATAACCAAAGTGAAAAGAAATAAAAAAACCCATGAATTTCATGGGCTTTTTTATTATGTCTAAGGTTTAGATTAGAAACCTCTACCTTTGATTCTTGCTTTTTTACCTCTAAGGCTTCTGAAGTAGTAGATTCTAGCTCTTCTAACTTTACCTCTCTTATCAACTTCTATTTTTTGTAGAGCAGGCATGTTGATAGGGAATACTCTTTCTACACCTACATCTCCACTCATTTTTCTGATAGTGAAGGTTTTAGTAGCTCCAGTTCCTCTTAACTGAATAACCACTCCTTTGAAGAACTGAGTTCTTGTTTTCTGTCCTTCTTTAATTTCATAATAAACAGTGATAGAATCACCAGCTTTGAATTCAGGAAACTCTTTTTTTGTAATGTATTTGTCCTGAACATACTTAATTAAATCCATTTTTTATAAATAAATAAAAGGTTTAAAGTCAAACAACATACACGGCTCTCGTCAGAGGTTGATTAACGAGGTGCAAATTTAATAAAAAAAATTATATAGCCAAATATTGTTAGCAAAAATTAAGGCTCAAAAACTTCAAATTTTCCATTTTCATAAAAGAAAACGATTTTTTTTATGTTGTTACCCTTTTCGGCAGGAGCTTCTGTTTCTGAAATATTTTTGTTTTTTGAAATTTCAGGAGTATTTTCTACTATATTATTATATTGTATTGGTTCCGAAATTTCAGATTTCTCTTCTTCTTGTTTTGTGTTTTCATCCATTTCTTGAGATGGAATAGAGAAAAGCCCTGTAATTATAGGTTCATCATCATTTATTTTACTTTCCTCTAATGAATAGGAAGAAGGAGTAGAGGCTGCTTCATCTTCAGAAAAAACCATTGAGCCTTTTCCTTCAATGAGCCATTCCCACTGTATTTCAGGAAACCTATCTTTTATTTTCATTAGAAAATCAAGAGAAGGTTTGTTCCTTCCAGAAAGAACATGAGAAATATTAGACCGCTGAACTCCTATTTCATCTGCAAATTCAGAAGAGGATAATTCAGAATAATTGATAATTTTTTGAACTCGACTGTTTAAATCCATACACAAATGTAAAAAATATATTTTACACTTGTAAAAACATTTGTAAATTATTTAATTTTTACCCTTGTTACATTTGTAACTAACTTTGTAAACTATTCATTATTAATAAATTCTGAACTATTTATTTGTAAAAATATTTTTTAGAATTTATTTTGATTTTTTATCTGGAGCTAATAATGATGCAAAAATACTTACACTCAAAATTCCTAAAATTATCATCAAAGAATGAGATGTAGTGAAGCCCCATTCATTTAAGTACGAATGTAAAATCATTTTCAGTCCAATGAAAACTAATAAAAAAGCTAATCCGATTTTTAAATATTTAAACTTATCGATAATTCCAGCCAATAAAAAGAACATAGAACGAAGTCCAAAGATGGCAAAAATATTGGAGAAAAATACGATATATGGATCTTTGGTTACTGAGAAAATAGCTGGAATGGAATCCACTGCAAAGATAAGATCTGTAAATTCTATAATAATCAAAACAAGAAATAGTGGAGTTATTTTTCTTACACCCTCTATTGTTATAAAAAATTTATTGTCTACAAATTGGTTATGAACCTTGAAAAATCTATTTGCAAACTTTACGACAGGGTGGTTTTCAGTGTCTATTTTCTCCTCATCCTCTGGCATAAACATTTTTGCACCTGTGAAAATAAGGAAACCTCCAAAAATATACATAATCCAGCTAAACTTAGTAATCAGGGCTGCTCCTATGAAAATGAAAATAAAACGCATCACAATAGCCCCTAAAACTCCCCAAAATAAAACCCTGTGATAGTTCTCCTTTTCTACATTAAAGGCAGTGAATATAAGAACAATTACAAAAATATTATCCACAGAAAGGGCTTTTTCCACGATGTATCCTGTCATGTATTCAAGCCCTAAATTCATATTATACAGCTGAATACTATGTTCTAGATTATTAGGAATCACATCCACTGGATGAGAGTTCTTATTTATAATGTATTGTAGTTTTTCCATACTGTCAATGCCGTGGAGTAGGTGACCATAACTGACCAACATAAAATAAAAAACTACAGAAATAAATATCATGAAAAAACTCATAAACCCAGCTTGCTTTAAGCTGATGTTTCCAGTTTTTTTAGCGAAAACGCCTAAATCTGATGCTAATATTAAACCAATAAATAATAAAAAACTTACTAAAAATATAATCTCGTTTGACATTGTTACAAAGCTTATTTCGCAAATATATTGAATAAAAAATGATTCAAGATAACAAATGTAAATAGTAGATTTTAGCACAAAAGTAAATATATGAGTTTTACAAATGTTTTATTCAAAAACCCTAAAAAACACATACTTTAAGAATTAAACTAAAGTTAAAAACAACATTATATAAAATCCATAAAAATCTGATTTATAATAAATAATAAAATTTGATTAAATAAAATGTAATTAACAATTTTATATACTGACAAATTGACAGAAACGGATTGCAAACACTAGTGTTCTTGTATACATTTGTAAAGTAAAATTATTGTATTTTTGCAGAAATTTTCAAGACAACAAAATATGCTGTTTAAATATTTTAAAAATGTAAACTTCCCAAATCGCTACATTTCTCCTAAAAAATTGTTTTTATACTTAGAAGAGAATTATGGCGCGGAAATTCAAGAAATAGGAAAATCAACTTTAGGGAAACCTATTTATCTTTTTTCTAAAGGGAAAGGAAATATTTCTGTGCTGGCTTGGTCACAGATGCACGGAAATGAAAGCAATGCAACTTTGGCGATGCTGGATCTATTGACTTCGTTAGAAGAAAATCCTGTGGCTGATTTTTGGGATAAAATTCGTTTGGATTTTATTTTTATGCTTAATCCTGATGGCTCAGAGATTTGGACAAGAAGGAATATTTTAGAAATAGATATCAATAGAGATTTTCTAAAAGAGTCCAGCATAGAGATGAAAATTTTGAAAAAACAGGCTTTCTCTAAAAAATATGATTATGCCCTAAACCTGCACGAACAGAGGACTATTTTTAGTACTGATTTTGAGAATCCTGCTACGCTTTCTTTTCTTTCGCCATCAGAGGATGTTGATAGGAATTTGACAGAAAATAGAAAGAAAAGTATGGCTGTGATTGCTGAGATTTATCAACAATTAAAACCTGAAATTCCTAATAATATAGGGCGTTACACGGATACTTTTTACCCTACATCTTCGGGAGATAATTTTATGAAAACAGGAATTCCTGTGGTTTTATTTGAGGGTGGGCATTTTATTGATGATTATAAAAGAGAAAAAACGAGAGAATTTTACACGAAAGCTTTGTTTTTTGCGTTACAGGCGATAGGGAATTTGAAGGGAGAGGTGTCTGACTATGAAAGTTATTTTGAAATTCCAGAAAATAAAGAGTCTCACTATGATATTATATACAGAAATGTGAGTTTAAATACTGATTTTGAATGTGTTTTGGATATTGCGGTCCAGTATAAAGAAATTAAGACCGAAGCGAATGAAGAGATAGAATTTGTCCCTTATGTGGCGGAAGTGGGAGATCTTGGGAAAAAGAAAGGCTGGAAGGAGATAGACTGCACAGGTAAGAAATTTGTTTGCGATAAAAAATATCCTAAAATAGATGCTCCTGTGGAGTTTCAGATAATTTAAATTTTAATGAATAATGCCTATTTTTAAGGAAATAATATCAGAGCAGACTCAAATTTTGATTTGGAAATATTCAGATGAAGAAGAATTTTCTGCTGATTTGATTTTGGATGAAAAAGAATTTGAAAATTTAAAGCAAAAATCGCCTAAAAGACTGATAGAGAAACAAATGGTAAGGCAAATGCTTAAAAAAATACTGCCTAACCATAAAATCAGATACTATGAAAATGGGCAACCTTATTTAGAGCCATTTGATAAGTTCGTGTCGGTCAGTCATTCTTTTCCTTACGCGGTTTTAGCCATTTCTGAAAAAAAAATAGGAGTGGATATAGAGCAGGTAAAAGATAGAATTGATAAAATCAAACACAAATTCCTGCATCTTACAGAAATAGATTGGCTCGGCAAGGTAGAATCAGGGATAGAACATCTGACGGCTATTTGGTGTATAAAAGAGGCTTTATTCAAAATACATTCCTCGAAACAATGGTCTTTTAAGGAGTTTTATGTAGTTGATGAATTTCTTTTGGATAAATTTTCTAAAATAAAATGTAAGGTTTTTGATAAGGATAAAGAAGATAAATTCTTAGCTTATTTAGAGAAAATTGAAAATTATTATCTTGCAATAACAGAAGAAGAATAAAAAAATAGCACCATTTTGTGATGCTATTTTTATTTATGAAATTTGTTTTTTTATTCACTGATATCCCAAACAAGTCCAAATCTGAGTGTGTTATCCAATGCATTATTAATTTTAGCTGTATTGATAAGGTAAGAAACATCAAGTCCAAAAGATTTGTATTTCAACCCTACACCTATAGTAGCAAATTGTCTTCCTCCTTGCTCAGCACTTTCATGGAAGTATCCTGTTCTTATATCAAAAGTATCATTATATGAATAATCAGCAGCGATGCTGTACATTATACTTTTCTTATTGCTAAAAGATTTCCCCATACCATTGATTACACTTACATCAGGATATGAATAAGAAACTCTATTAGTAACTGGATCTACAACAGCTTCTCCTCCTGGAACTAATAGTTTAGATGCTTCTAAAGTAAGTCCCAAACGATTTTCTCCATCAAGAAATAAATCATATCCTGCCCCCAATCTTGCAATGGTAGGAAGATAAGACTTAGAATCTATACTTTTACTATAGTTAAGTTTTGGTCCTACATTTTGAATTGCAAAACCACCTCTTACTCTACCTTCTTTCTCACCAAAACTTTGCATTTTAGGAGATTGGTAATATCCAGCAATGTCTACAGCAAATGTATTGGCTGCTTGTAATGTGCTACTGCTTTGTCCCAAACTAGACAAGTCTGAACGGATATATCTACCCGTAACCGCCATTGAAAAACTTTCAGAAAGTTTCAGAGCGTAGGCTAAATCAATAGAGAATTCATTAGGTTTAGATTGTCCTTCACTTACTGCAACACCTCCTACGATTCTAGACAAATCTACTGTTCCCATATTAAAGTAATAGATACTTGCACTCAAAGTGCTTCTATCTTCTTCTCCTAGTTTTGTATAAAAAGAACCATATAATAAGAATATATCATTGGTAATTTTATTCATA
>CAUQBR010000012.1:0-54574 GCA_963516475.1 uncultured Flavobacteriaceae bacterium | reverse complement strand
CTTTGGCAAGATTTCCCGTTAGTTTCAGCCTGCTGATAACCACTTCTTCTATTGTTACAGTGGATTTTTGCAGTCTAAAATATTTTTCTTCTTGAAAATCAGCAGATTTCACAACATGAGATACTCGGTCATAGCCTTTCTTCACAAAACGAATTTCATCCTGCAACTTTGCCGAAATGGTGAATTTTCCATTTTCATCTGTATTTACTTTTTCATTAGTTTTAATATTGATAACCAATACATTACCAATGGACAAACCTTCTTCCGTCTCCACTTTTCCTGAAATACTCTGCGAAAACCCCAAAATACTGAAAAAAAGTGCGGCTATGTATATTATCTTATTCATTTTTATTCTTTACATTACTCATTTCCAATCTTTTATGGTAGATTGGAAACATTTCCTCCAAAATCATCATAACTTGAGTCTGATTACCCGTTTTCATGTGTTTTTTAATCTCTGGTTTTTCAATAATAGAAAACTCTAAAAACTCATGAATTCTCTCGCTTGGAATTTTATTTTCTATAAAATATTCTTCTCCTAAAAACTCCTTTACCTGTAAAACATCAGCCTGCATGTCTTCATATTTATAGCGGGTTTTCTTTCTCCGCGCATTCCCTGTCATTAGCTCCTCAAAGGCGTTAATATCAAATGCAAGAACATCTTTCCATCTTGCTGGTTTGGGCTTGGATTCCGTACCTTTCTTCACAGTAGGAACTTCTATATCCTTTTTCAGCCTGTCTATTTTACTTTTAGGAATTATAACCACTTCCTTTATAACTGTTTCTGTCTCCCTCATTTTAAGTAAAATATGTTTGTCAAAATCAGTAGATTTCACGATATGAGAAACTCGGTCATAGCCTTTCTTCACAAAACGAATTTCATCCTGCAACTTTGCCGAAATGGTGAATTTTCCATTTTCATCTGTATTTACTTTTTCATTAGTTTTAATATTGATAACCAATACATTACCAATGGACAAACCTTCTTCCGTCTCCACTTTTCCTGAAATACTCTGCGAAAACCCCAAAATACTGAAAAAAAGTGCGGCTATGTATATTATCTTATTCATTTTTATTCTTTACATTACTCATTTCCAATCTTTTATGGTAGATTGGAAACATTTCCTCCAAAATCATCATAACTTGAGTCTGATTACCCGTTTTCATGTGTTTTTTAATCTCTGGTTTTTCAATAATAGAAAACTCTAAAAACTCATGAATTCTCTCGCTTGGAATTTTATTTTCTATAAAATATTCTTCTCCTAAAAACTCCTTTACCTGTAAAACATCAGCCTGCATGTCTTCATATTTATAGCGGGTTTTCTTTCTCCGCGCATTCCCTGTCATTAGCTCCTCAAAGGCATTAATATCAAATGCAATCGCTATAGGAATGGGCGCTATTTTAAGAACATCTTTCCATTTTGCTGGTTTGGGTTTAAACACTGTTCCTTTCTTCACAGTAGGGACTTCTATATCCTTTTTCAGCCTGTCTATTTTACTTTTAGAAATTATAACTACCTCATTTATAACAGTTTCTGATTTTTTCATTTCTAGTAAAATATGTTTATCAAAATCCGAAATTTTTACCAAATGAGATATTCTATCATAACCTTTTTTAACGAAACGAAACTCATCCGAAATATTTGCAGCTATCTTAAATTCCCCACTACTGCTGGTATGCACCTGCTCTTTATTTCTCATGTTTATTACCAGAACCCGCTCCAGCGCTATCCCTTCCTCTGTGGTTACCTTTCCAGAGAAAAATTGCTGGGCAGAAATCTGAATCGCAAAAAAGAAAATACAAAATAAAATTTTCAGCTTTTTCATTGCCCTAAAACAAATATCGCAGGAATTTTATGCAAATCTATTTTTTCTCTTTGCCATTCCTTTATGGGAAGGGTTTTTATAAATTCTGTCTCTGGATTATTGATATCCGCCGCTATGCAGAGGGCTGTCTGCGGTGACAAAAACTTACACAAATCCTCCAAAAGCCTTTGGTTTCGGTAAGGCGTTTCCATAAAAATCTGCGAATATCCTGTTTCCTGCACTTGTTTTTCCAGCTGTCGGATTTTATTTTTCCGCTCATCTTTGTCTATCGGAAGATAGCCATGAAAAGCAAACTGCTGCCCATTAAAACCACTGGAAATCAGCGCTAAAATAATAGAACTCGGGCCATTCACAGGAACCACTTTGATGCTGTTTTTATGCGCCCATTTTACCATAATATTCCCTGGGTCTGCGATGCACGGCAGCCCAGCTTCCGAAAGCAGTCCAAAATCCGTCCCTTTTTTCATCAATTCTTGGGCTTCCTTTAAATCCGAAGTTTCTGAATATTTGTCTAGCAGAAATAATTTCAATTCGGATTGTTTCTTTTCAGGAGCGAAAAACTTGATAACTTTTCTCGCCGTTTTTTCATTTTCCACGAAAAAATAATCCAAGTTCATAATATATTCCTTAACAGCAGGAGCAAAATACTCAATCGGCGAATTTTCCGATAAATAGGCAGGAAGTAAAAATAGCATAATATTGTGTATCAATTGATTAAATAAAAAAAGAATTTTTCAACCAATCAAAGTTAAAAAATTCCCTTTGCGAATTATAAAATTTAATATACTTTAACTATTGTTTTCAGGCCAGTAGTGGCTGTCTGGATACTCTCTCTTCCCAAAAATAGCAGTCCCCACACGGATAATCGTAGAGCCTTCCTCTATTGCCGTTTCCAAATCCCCGCTCATCCCCATGGACAGCTCCTTCATCTCTACATTTGGAATATTTTCAGCTATGATTTCCTGCTGAATTTTCTTCAACAATTGAAAACATTTCCTAACTTCTTCTATCTCAGCACTAAATAGACCAATGGTCATTAATCCTTTGATTTTCAATCTGTCCAAAGTCGCTACCTTCTTCACGAAATCCACCGCTTCACTTGGATCAAGACCAAACTTGCTGTCCTCATAAGAAGTATTCACTTGAATCAAAACCTCGATGGTTTTATCCTCATATTCAAGGCGTTGCTGTAGTTTTTCAGCGGCATCCCAGCGGTCTAAACTCTCTATACACGCCACCTCTGCTTTTAGAATATCTTTGATTTTATTGGTCTGAAGATGCCCTATAAAATGCTTAGTATGAGGAACTTCCTTCAATTCTTCGTATTTATCTCTCAGTTCCTGCACTTTATTCTCACCTATCAAGGTTTCGCCCGTAGCCAGAGCCAGTTTTATTCTATCCGCAGCAACGGTTTTTGTCGCCAAAAGAAGTTTTACCTCTTCTGGATTTCTTCCAGCTTTTTTACAAGCCTCGGCCATTCTGGCTTTGATTTCTGCTATATTTTGTGCTATTTCGTTCATTTTGGTTATTTTTTCAAAGGTTAATAATCATTTATTTTGCTAATATAAGTTTTTTCTATGTTTTTAGCAAAAGAAGGATTTTAACGAGTTAAAATCCTTCTTTTGTTCATAAAATAACTTTATTATCTACGCAAATATTTTTTCCTTTAAATCTTTGATGTATTTCTTTACTTCTTTATCTATCTTAGAAAAATCTTTGATAGTATTGTAAGCATGCATCACCGTAGTATGGTCTTTTCCTCCCATTTCATTGCCTATTTTAGCATAGGTAGCATTGGTATATTCTTTAGAAAAATACATTGCTAATTGTCTTGGCAGGGCGATTTCTCTTTTTCTCGTTTTGGATAGAAGCTGCTCTTTGTGAATTCCAAAATAATCACAAACTACATCTTGTATCAGTGAAATACTTATTGTTTTATCCTTATTGGTTGCGATTTTGTTAATCGTTTCTTTCAATAAATCAAGAGTAAGGTCAGACTTATAAATCATGGAATGAGCTATAACTGAGTTAATTACCCCTATAAGTTCTCTCACATTAGATTTAACCTCCGATGCCAAAAAGTCTATTATCTCCTCGCTCAGCTGGATGCCATCTCTATGAAGCTTGTTGCTGATAATTTTCTTTCTTGTAGAAAAATCTGGTGATTTTATCTCCACAGAAAGTCCCCATTTAAAACGAGAAACGATTCTTTCCTCTATATCTTGGATATCCACAGGTGCTTTATCAGAAGTCAGAACGACCTGTTTTCCATTTTGGTGTAAATGGTCAAAAATATGGAAGAATGTATCCTGTGTTGCTTTTTTACCTGAAAGAAACTGAATATCATCTATAATAAGGACATCCACCATTTGGTAAAAATTAGCAAATTCTGCTCTTTTCTCAGGATTTTTAGTATTCGCTACATTGATAAACTGCTGAATAAACTTCTCCGATGGGACATAAACCACTATTTTATCTGGGAATTTGTTTTTAACTTCCAGACCTATCCCGTGAGCTATGTGAGTTTTCCCAACTCCCACACCTCCGTAAATAAAAAGCGGGTTAAAAGATGTCTGCCCTGGTCTGTCTGCAATAGCCTTGGCAGCTGTGAAAGCAAACTTATTACTCTCTCCTTCTATGAAATTCTCAAAAGATAATGTAGGATTCAGATTTGATTCTACATTTACTTTTTTAATCCCAGGTATCGCAAAATGATTATTCCCTTTCCCTATGAAAGAAGGAGGCATTACTTCCTGTTTTTTAGGAGTTTGCAGATTTGTAGCCTTATAGGTTACTTCCTTTTTTTCTTTTTCCTGTCCTTTTTCTGCTACAGCATACCAAAGTTTTATCCCCTTACCAAAATACTTTTTTAGGGCAACAGAAAGCAGAGAAATATAGTGTTCCTCTATATATTCTTTGTAGAAGTTGCTAGGAACTCCCAAAGTGAGATTACCATCCACAAAAGACAATGGACGAACCTTATCAAACAATAAGGCAAAAGAATCCTCTAATTTTTTAAGGTCTGATCCTTCCTCCGAAGAGGCAAGATTATCCCGCATAAAAAAGAGACAATTCTCCCACATTGTTTCTAAATTCCTATCCATCTATATCTTTGAATTATGGTTAAAATTAATTTGATTTTTTTAGAAAATTTCTCACCGAAATTGTGTGTCGCAAATATGGAAAATTTAATTTTTAAAAAAAATTTTTGCTCTATTGGTTTTTTAAAAATATATTTGTATGAAGTTTAAAATTTTAACGAATGATTAACATAACACACTCATTACGAGTTCGTTACGGAGAAACCGACCCTATGAAGTATGTCTACTACGGTAACTACGCTGAGTATCTGGAAGTTGCCCGAGTTGAACTTTTTCGTGCTATCGGAATTTCATACAATGAGATAGAAAAAAGAGGAATTTGGCTTCCCGTTTCGGAATATAAAATAAAATATATCCGCCCAGCAAAATATGATGATCTACTCTACATCCATACCAAAATCACAAAAAAACCTACCGCAAAAATAGAATTTCAATACGAGATTTTCAATTCTGAGGGAGAAAAACTCACCGAAGCCTCTACCATTCTGTTTTTCCTCGATGCTCAGACACAAAAAATCATCCGATGCCCTGATTTTCTGATGGATTTAATAAACAAGCATTGGGAAGATGTTTAATCTATTTTATTCTAAATATTTTATTGATAAAAAACACTGATAAACAACCTATTGCATAGCACAAAATATCTTCCCACGAGAAATAATTTCCTATTATGATGTAGGTTGGGCTTCCTTTTGGGAAGCCTAATTTTTCAGCAAGTTTGA
This sequence comes from uncultured Flavobacteriaceae bacterium, assembly GCA_963516475.1. Lineage (GTDB taxonomy): Bacteria > Bacteroidota > Bacteroidia > Flavobacteriales > Weeksellaceae > JABCPE02. The sequence continues at coordinate 48,924 of CAUQBR010000012.1, read as the reverse complement.
AATACTGCAACATTTCCACAAAAACCGCGAAAACAAAGACAAAAAATAGTAATTTGCTTTTATTTCTACATTCGAAAAACGAGTTTATAAGCGTATAAACCAAAACCACCACCAAAATATCTCCCACAAAAGCCCTCACAAAATACCAGTCTTTCAGAATGGTAGCAATTGCCACTTCTACACTGAAAATCAGTAAGGAAAGGAAAAAATATTTTAAACTAAATCTAAATTTCATATCTCGTGCAAAATTAGGGTTCTTTTTGGTTTTATTCTTCTTTTTTCTGAATTTAATTTCTTCAAAAAAACATGATAAAAATCATATTCTTATTTTTATTTAGTATAAATAAGATTTATTTATCTTTGCAAAAATTTTAATTTAATATTTATGAAAAAAGCATTTTTTAGTATAGCATTAGCTGCTTTGACAGTGGCTTCTTGCAGCAGAGACAATGATGATTCTACTCCAGCACAAAATCAGGAGCAGACAAATCCAAATCTAAAAACAGTTGCAAATTTAGATGCAAGTAATATGTCACCTACTGCTTGGACTTATTTCTCTTTTGAAACAGGACAGCAGGTAGAAGTAACTAATCCTGAAACAGAGCTTACTTGGGATATTGCTTTTAATAGATACAATATCAGGACTAATAGTGGGACTTCTGGCGCTGGACAAGTTGGAGTTTTCAACACACTTAATACTAATTTTAATGCAGTTACAGAAATTCCGTCTACTGCTAACTATACACCAGATTCTATAGTTGAAATGCAATCTATTCGTGGTACTGTTAGACAATCATTAAACCCTGTAATTACGGGAACTGTGATGGATAATAATTCTACTGGCTGGTATAATTACACTAATATGGGAGATTATACCTTGAGCCAAAATGTATACATTGTGAAAACATTATCAGGAAAATTTGTAAAATTACAACTTACAAGTTATAAAAATAGTGTAAATAATACTACTGGATTTATCACTTTTAAATATCAAGTTGCAGACAGTAACAATAAATTTTAATTTTTAACCCCTTAAATACATAAAAATGAAAGCAAAAAAAATATTTATACCTCTTTTAGCAGTAAGTCTATTCACTGTAACATCTTGTAGCAGAGATAATGATGATACACCTTCTTCAAATAATTCAAACAATAATGCTCAAACAAAAGAAGTAACTTTAGATACAACTGATAAAACTAAATGGAAATACTTCTCTTTTGAAACAGGAACTGAAGTTACAGTTGCAGACCCTAAAACAAGTCTGGAATGGGATATCGCATTTACTTCTTATTATGTAAAATTAAATGGAGGTGAGTCTGGAAGTGGGCAAGGAGAAGCTATAAATACTAACAGTAAAGACTACACATCTGTAAATCAAGCTCCTACTACAGGATATACTAAAGACATAAAAGGAACTATGGAAATAGGATATCCTCCAACATCTCAGGAAGGAACATACTCTTCTATCATTTCTGGAGGATTTGGTAGCACAACCGGATATTTAAATATTTCTCCTAACAATAGAGTAGCTTGGCCTAGTGTTTATGCTCCAAATCAATGGGTATATATTTTGAAAACAGCTAAAGGAAAATTTGTAAAATTCCAAGTAAACCACTATTATAACGATAGAGGTAAAGCAGGGTATCCTAAATTCAAGTATCAGGTTAGTTCAGATGGGAAATTCTAGTCGCTTTTTGTAGTAATCTTATTTTATAACAACATATTTGTGAATGGAATTGCCATATTTTTACGGCAATTCCATTTTTATAAATCAAGAAAAATTAAACATGTTAAAAAAAGCATTTTTTCTCTCACTCATAGCCACAGTTCCTCTCTATGGACAGCAAAAGACAAAAGAGAAAGAAACTGAAATCAAAGAAGTAGTTGTCACTGCCACCCGCTCACAAAAAAAACTGAAAGATGTCCCTATCACAGTGCAGGTGGTAACCGCTGAAGATATTAAAAAATCTCAGTCTACTGATTTCAAAACATTCTTGGAAAACGAGTTCTCTGGCATCAATTTCACATACAATGGCGGAAGTCCTAATATCAACATGATGGGATTCGGCGGGAAATATGTTCTTTTCCTGATGAACGGCGAAAGAATGGCGGGCGAAACCTTTGATAACATAGACTACGACAGGATAGATATAGACAACATCGAGCGGATAGAAATCATAAAAGGAGCTTCATCCTCGCTCTATGGTTCCAATGCCATCGGTGGAGTAATCAACATCATCACCAAAGATTCCAAAAGTCCACTGGACATCAATACTGGCTACCTCTACGACAGCAGCAGAGACCACAAATTAAATCTCTCCGTAGGAACTAAACAAAAATGGGGAAACCTCAGCATTTCTTCTTTCTACAAGATGAGAGAACCCTATATCATAAAAGACAGAATTTCCACTGGTGGAGTTTATAACGAGCTGAATGTCGCTGGATTTACCAACTATGGAATCAATCCAAAACTAACATTTAACCTCAGTCCTAAAATAAACCTCAGCCTTACGCCTGGCTACTATTTCAGTGAGCGAAACCCAGGCACGCCAGCGAGCAAAATAGTTAGAGAACAATACTATAATTATAATTTAGGTCTAAAAACCAATATCAAATTTAATGAGAATCAAAACCTCATCGTTTCAGGGACTTTTGACCGATACGACAAGTATGATTATTTCCGAAAAATCAAAGAAAAAGAAAAAAAATACGAAAACGAAGTCTGGAGAATCAGCTCTCAATACAACCAAAATTTGTTTAAAAAACACACCCTTGTAGCTGGCGGTGAAGTGTTTTCCGAAAAACTGCTGAGTTTCATGTTCAAAAACGAAAGCACAGGAGGCAGGGAAAATGCCCAGACCTACTCCGCATTCACACAGCAGGACTGGGTGATAAATCCCGCTGTGACGCTCGTTACAGGCGCTAGAATGGACTATCACTCTATTTTTAAACAATATTTCACTTTCCGCCTGTCAGGAATGTATAGATTTGATGAAACGATGACCATCCGCGCTGGATATTCAGGCGGGTTCCGTTCGCCTACGCTTAAAGAACTCTATACCAACTGGTTCCACCCTTGGGGAGGAGGATTCCAGCTTATGGGGAATAAAAATTTAAGACCTGAAACAAGCGATAATTTCAATATTTCCATTGATTTTAACTTTAAAAAACTGAATTTGACTTTCATCACTCAATATTCAAAAATAAAGGATAAAATCAATCTGAGAGGGAACATCGGGGACACCCTTCGCCATGTCAATTTCCATGGAAACACAGATGTGCTAAGTTCCGAAGTATCAGCGATATACAAACTGAACAAGAATTTCCATTTCAAAGGTTCTTATTCCTACTACGACATCGGAAAAAGAAGATCCGAAAACCGCCCACACACGCTGACTTTCAAGGCGGAATACATTCCTTCGGCTAAATATTACATCCCGAGCATCATCATCAGCGGAAAATACCTCAGCCGCACCAAAATATATGATGATGACAGCAGTTCTTTCGTCAGCTATGCGCCCTACTCTATCTGGCGGCTTCAGCTGGCTTCAAAGTTTCCGCTAGGCTTTACTCTGACTGGTGGAATTAATAATATTTTTGGCTACACTGCGGACAAAGTAGGCTTCTACTCCTCTGTGGATATCGGAAGGACATTTTATCTGGGCTTAAAATGGAATTTCAATAAAAAAGTTCAAGATACGGACTATAACTAAATCATTTTCAACACCATAAAGATTCTAAAAATGAAAAATAAATTTTCGACCAATCGATTACAAGATATTCCAGAAACTATGCTCATCACTCTTTGGGCAAAGGCTGAAGAAACACGGAAAAAACCTTCCAATGCTCTGCTTTATGATGAAAAAGCTTTAGAAATCATCAATAAAATTGATTACGATTTTTCTAAATTTAAAAATGCTAAATTTTCTCAGGCTGGAGTCTGCATCAGAGCAAATTTAATAGATAAAGAAGCTCAAAAATTCATCCAAAAACACCCTGATGCGGTAGTGGTGCAGATAGGCTCAGGGTTAGATGCTCGTTATCAGCGCATTGGCTCGCCTAAAATCACCCATTGGTACGACCTTGATTTACCAGAAGTAATTGAGCTTCGTCGACATTTATTCACTGAAAATGAGACAAATACATTTATTTCGTTATCTTTATTTGATTACAAATGGATAGAAATAGTAAAAGCTCACAGAAAGCCTGTTTTACTCATAATAGAAGGTGTTTTGATGTATTTTAACCCAAAAGATGTTCAGAACTTTTTTGATTCTTTGTGCGCTCATTTTGAAGAAGTTACCGTAGTGTTTGATATGCTGGCTTTTTCTTTGGTTGGAAATTCGAAAAAGCACGATTCATTAGGAACAATGAAAGGAAAAACACGCCCAGAATTCAAATGGTCTCTTCTAAATTCCAAAGAAATGGAAGCTTGGAATTCCAAAATACATATTGAAAATGAATACTTTATGAGTGATTATGACAAGGGCAGATACCCTTTCCTTTTTAGAATGCTTTATAAGATTCCATATTTTTACAAAAGATTTAATCAAAGAGTTATAACCTTGAAAATCAATGATAAAAGTTAAACAATTATGAAAAATAAAAAAAGAATTTTATCTATTATATTAGGACTTCTTGCCGTTACTTTGGGATATTTCGCATGGAGCAAATGGGCTTCTGCTACCCGCATCGCGTTGGTAAATTTCCCAAATTACCAAGTGTCCAATATGGCGCTGTCCAATGAAGACAGCTTTATCAAATTCGAAGAAGTGCCGCTCGACCAGCTCGATAAATTGAAAAATTACGATTTCGTTCTGGCTTGGGGAATGGGCATTAAAATAGATGAAAATCAGCGAAATACCATTATACAAACTGCTGAAAAAGTCCCTACACATTTCGTGTCTGTGACCTCGCCTGAAAACGACATCAGCAGTCTGAGCGAATCTCAGTCGGAAAAAGTGGACAGCTATCTTTCCAGCGGAAACAAGAAAAATTTTCAAAGTTTTGCGAGATATGTCCGAAAGTACATCGATGGCAAAAAATTCTTCGCTGAAGAGCCTGAAAAAGCCGCAGAGAAAAAAGAAAATGTTTTCTTTCATATTGATGAGGAAGTCGCTTTTTCTGATATAAAAGCCTATGAAGATTACCTCAAAAAAAATAATCTTTATCAAGAAGGAAAACCAAAAATCGCCATAGTTTCTGGTATTCACGATCCTTTTTCTGGGAACAAAGCACATATAGACAGCATCATCATTTCCCTTCAGAAATCTGGGCTAAATGTCTATCCTTTTTCTTCTTTCAATAAGAGAGTAGAATTTTTAGAGCAGATTAATCCTGATGCTGTGATTTATTTCCCACACGGAAGATTACAGATGACCAATCCTGAACAGACCGTAGATTGGCTAAAAGAAAAAAACATCCCAATTTTCACGCCTATTTCCGTGATTCAGCTGGAAGAAGACTGGCTAAAAGACCCTATGGGAATGTTCGGTGGATTTATGGGACAGACCATCGTAATGCCAGAGCTGGACGGCGCGGTGTATCCTTATGTCCTTATCGCTCAGGAGAAAAGAAATGATGGAATGGTCGTTTTCAAAACAATTCCTGACCGATTGAAAAAATTTACTCAGATTGTTAATAATTTCATCAACTTAAAAAAGAAAAACAATCAGGACAAGAAAGTTGCCATTTATTACTTCAAAGGACAAGGGCAAAACTCTCTCGTTGCACAGGGATTAGAAACTAATTCTTCGCTGTACAATTTCCTGAAAAGAATGAAATCCGAAGGATACAATGTAGATGGACTTCCTGAAAACAAAGCTGATTTTCAGAAACTCATCAACGCGCAGGGAAATGTCTATAACCGCAATGCGATGGGCAGTTTTGACAATTTTATCCAAAATGGAAAACCTGCTCTCATAAACGATGCAGAATACACCGACTGGCTCAAAAACTCCCTACAAACCCAAATGTATGAAGAAGTAATGAAGCACAATGGAGCCGCTTCAGAAGGTTTCATGGGAACTAAAAAAGATGGAAAAGGATATTTAGCGATTTCCAGAATAGTTTTCGGAAATGTGGCTATTCTTCCTCAGCCGCCTGCTGCACTGAGCACAGATGATGAATTCAAAGTAAATCACGGTGTGAAAGAAATCCCTCCACATGCCTACATTGGGGCTTATCTTTGGGCTCAAAAAGGCTTCAAGGCGGATGCCATGATTCATTTCGGAACGCATGGAAGTTTAGAATTTACACCCAATAAACAAGTGGCACTTTCCAGCGATGACTGGGGCGATATTCTGGTGGGCGCTGTTCCTCATTTCTACTACTACACGATAGGAAACATCGGAGAAAGCATCATCGCAAAACGCCGTACTTATGCGACTTTAATCTCGTATCTGACGCCAGCTTTTACGGAAAGCGAGGCTCGTTCTATATTCAATGAACTTTTGGATAAAATCAATTATTACTACAAAACCCAAGACGAAGCCCACAAGAAAGATATTTCTCTTCAAATAAAGAAAATCGCCGTTAAAATGGGCTTACACAGGGATTTGCGATTGGACAGCATCACTTCCAAACCTTATTCCGAGGAGGAAATAGACAAACTGGAAAACTTCGCGGAGGAAATCGCTACGGAAAAAATCAATGGAGAATTTTACACCATGGGAGTTCCTTACAGCTCGGATAAAATCAGCTCCACCGTTCTAGCGATGAGTACCGACCCACTGGCGTATAGTTTGGCCGCTTTGGATAAAATTTTAGGAAAAGTGACCGACCAGCAGCTGAAAAGAAAGGCTTTCTTTACCGAAAATTACCTTAATCCTGCTAAAAATATCGTTTTACAAATTCTTAATGGAAAATCTGTAAGTCCTGATTTTATCGCTGCAACGGCAAAAATACAGGTATCAGAAATCGAAAAAGCCAGAGAACTCCTCTCGCCACAGCGAGAAATGCCTTACTTCGTGAAAAAAGCAATGGAAAAGAAAATGAAGTCCAAAAATGGCGAACTTACCGAAGTAGAGAAACAACTAAAAGCAGGTAAAATCCCTGAAGGAATGCCCGAGTTCGTTGCTAAAAAGCTGATGGAAAAAGTAAAACGAGGAGAAAGACTTGGCGAAAGATCAAGCTTTGTTGGAGGAAAACTAAAAGTCTCCACGCCTAAAGCTGGACAAAAACCTGAAACCAACCAAATCCCAAAAGAGCAGAAAGAAAGAGCGATGGCGATTTTGGATATAGAACAGACTATCAACAATGTTGTTTTCTACAAAGAAAGCCTAATAAAAAGCCCTGAAATGGAGCTAAAATCTTTCTTCAACGCTCTAAATGGCGGTTATGTAGCACCTTCCTCTGGCGGTGATGCCGTTGCCAACCCAAGAGCTGTGCCTACGGGAAGAAATCTCTATGCTGTAAATGCAGAAATGACACCTTCTGAAATGGCTTGGGAAAGAGGCGTGAAACTTGCCCAAAATACGATAGAAGAATACAGAAAAAACCACAAAGGCGAGTATCCTAAAAAGATAGCCTACACTTTCTGGAGTAGTGAGTTCATAGAGACCGAAGGTGTTTCTATCGCTCAAGCCCTTTATATGCTGGGCGTAGAACCTGTGAGGGATTCTTTCGGAAGGGTGGTAGATGTCAGACTGATTTCATCAAAAGAGCTGGGCAGACCGAGAATAGACATTGTCATTCAGACTTCTGGGCAGTTCAGAGACTTGGCGGCATCGCGTTTATTCCTTTTAACAAAAGCTGTAGAACTGGCAGCCAATGCAAAAGATGAAAACTTCGAAAACCAAGTAAGCGCTGGAAACATCGCCATAGAAAAAGAACTTGTAAATGCTGGGGTAAGCCCTAAACAAGCCCGTGAAATGTCCAACTATCGTATTTTCGGCGGACAGCAGGGAAGATACGACACAGGAACTAAAGAAATGATGCTTGCAGGAGACAAATGGGATTCTCAAAAAGACATCGCTGAAACCTACATGCACAACATGGGTGCTTTCTACGGAAACGAAAAAGAATGGGGAAAATACGAAAAAGGAATGCTAAAAGCAGCCCTGAAAAACACGGATATCCTCATCCATGCCAGACAAAACAACACTTGGGGCGCTCTGAGTCTTGACCATGTATTTGAATTCATGGGAGGAATGAACACCGCCATAAAAGAAGTCACAGGAAAAGACCCTGATGCCTATTTTGCAGATTACAGAAACCGCAAAAATATGCGTATGCAGGAGCTGAAAGAAGCCGTAGGCGTGGAAGCCAGAGCGACTATTTTCAACCCTAAATACATCAAAGAAAAAATGAAAGGGAAAGCTTCCAGTGCAGGGCAGATTGCGGAAATCACCACCAATATGTTCGGCTGGGAAGCCACACGCCCAGAGCTGATAGATGGCGAAATGTGGAACGAACTCTACGAAACCTATGTAGAGGACAAACACAAGCTGGGCATCAGAGAATTTATTCACAAAGAAAATGGAACTTCTCTACAAACCATCACAGCCGTAATGCTGGAAGCCACACGAAAAGGCATGTGGAAAGCCTCCACGGAGCAAATTTCCAACCTTGCTTCTATGCACAATGGACTAGTAAAGGAATTTGGGGCTGAGTCCTCCTCTTTCTCTGCAAATAACGAGAAACTGCAAAACTACATTGCTGGGAAACTTCCTGAAAATGAAGCCAAAGAATACAAGTCTGAGCTTCAAAAAATGAAAACAGGAAGCACCGAGGAAATCAACACCAAAGAAGGAAAAGTCCTGAAAAAAGAAGAAGTAAATCCAGAACAGGCGAAAGAAAAAATGCCGCTAAACGGACTGCTGATAGGCGGAGGAATTTTAGTTGCATTCATCGGACTGCTGATTTATTTCAAGAAAAAAAGAAAAAATGAGTAATTCCTAAAAAAACTGTTTGGAGTGCGAGCCGTATTCCAAACAGTTTTATTTTTAATTTTAAACTTAATAAATTGATAATTTTCGTTCATATTTGAAATTTCAATTTTATATTTGTGCGTATTAAATACTAAAACATTTTTATGAAACTAAAAATCATTTTCCTTTCATTACTGGCATTTTGCAATGTTTTTGCACAAAAATCAGACATCTGGACTTACTTTTATGACGATGAAGAATATCTTTTCGGCTTTAAAAACAGCAAAGGAGAAGTGATGATAGAGCCCAAATTCATGGGATTAACTTCGGCTAATAAGTTTGACAAAATCGCTGCTTTTATGGAAGAAACCAATGGAGAATTTAGCAGCTACTACATGCTGAAAAACGGAAAAAAATTTGCGAAAGACAGCCTTTATGCCTTTGACATGGCGTTTGACTGCGAAAATGAAGGTTTCATCAAATTCCGAGATCCTAAAACAGGTAATGTCGGCATGTTTAACACAGCAGGAAAAGTGGCTATTCCAGCTCTATATAATGATATGACTCCTTTTGAAAACGGACTTTCGGTTGCTTTAAAAGGAGCGAAACTAATGAAAGATAGCGAAGATGATGAACATTCTTTTTGGGATGGTGGAGAAAACCTTCTTATTAACACTAAAAATGAGGTTTTAGTTAAAGATTTCCAAGATGACCAGCTGATTTTGGACTTCCACTCACTCCGTATCCAGAGCCAACCCGAAAAATCAGCAGAGAGAGTTAGTTTTCTGGGGACAAATGGAAAATATTATTCTTTCATTGACAATGAAAAATTATTTGAAAACTTCCTAAACCAAAAGTTTTTCAAAAATCTAAACAAGAAAAGCCTTCTAAAAAACTCATATGAAAAAATCGTCTATTGGGACGAAGAAAAAGGCTGGATATCACAACCTGCAAAAGATTTTTTAGAAAAAAATCATGCTATTTTATTAGAAAAACTGGAAGGCTACAAGAACAAGAAAAATGTGCAAATCATGGTAGAAAACTATACTCCACTTACCGAGGATATAGAGCAAAAAATCCAGCATCATTATAATAACTGCGGCAGAAGAAACATGTCTAAATATCCTTTTTTCAGCCTCGTTATCACAAATCGTGATGAAAACGGAAAATTCCTTCACCAAGACCATTTTAATTTTTTAAGAACCGAAAAAGGCATCAAATTCATCAGTTGCACGATAAGAAACCACACTTTGAAGTAGAGAAAAAATGCAGTTAGTTTTAAATATTTTATTGGTTTTTATCCTCATCAATGCCGTACTGAAATTCAGTTTTTGGAAACTTTGGCAAGTCGCAGCAGCTGCGGTTTTTTCAGTCGTGTTTCTCTTTTGGGCTTATCCGTATGCGATGGAACAGTCGCAGGTAACGCTGCAAAACACCCTAGAAACGCCCTCTATCCTAAGCAATATCGCGGTGCTGGTAACCATAGAAGTTGCCCTCTGTCTCGCTTTTTGTTTCTCTGAACTGAAAGGACTTTTTTTCGCAGAGAAAAACCGATGGAACACCTTTCTAAAAGCCTGCCCTGCCCTGCTGATGTTTCCTGTTTTGTTTTACCTCCTTACGCAGAGCTTTTTTTACTTTTCAGGAATGGATTTTTTCACCATTACCATGCTGTTTTCGGCAGGTTCGGCGCTGTTTATCATCGGTGGAGTGTGGTGCATCCAAGCGTTTTTCCCTGAAAGAGATTTCCGCATCGAGGTTCATCTGCTCACCAGCTTGTTCATCGGTATTTTGGGATTGATAATCACTTCCAGCAGCAATCTTATTTATGTTCCCAAAAGCGAACCTATTTCTTTCAAATTCTTAGGAATTGCTTTTATCTTATTTATTGGAATTTTTATCTTAGGAATGATGATAAATAGATGGTATTGGAAATTAAAGAGATGAAAAAGGATTAAAATAATTTAAAAATTAAAAAAATGAGAAGGGGAAGATTTAAAACAACCTAAAAAATTCAAAAATCTAGATGGAAAATTATGAATACTATCTAGAAAATTAAAAAGTATAGATGGAAAATTTAAAATTCCATGTAGAAAATTGCGAATACCATCTAGAAATTTAAAAAAGACAGATGGAAAATTTAAAATTCCATGTAGAAAATTGTGAATACAATCTAGAAAATTAAAAAGTATAGATAGAAAATTTAAAATTCCATATGGAAAATTACAAATACCATCTAGAAAATTAAAAAGTATAGATGAAAAATTTAAAAAACTAGATTATTTATTTCATTCTGCAAATTAAAATTAACAATAATCAAATAAAAAATAGAAACAATTAGTTATAAAAATGGAAACAATATCAAAGGTTTTATTCTGGGTAGCAAATAGTCTTCTTATTCCAGATGTTATTATTCTTCTAATACTTTTCGTTCGCGCTCTTCTTCTTACAGGGAGTTTTTACAATCAGTTTGTAACCAAATTCAAGAACGATAAAGCTCTGGACAATGCAATAAAAAACCTATCGTCCGAAAATATAGATGAGCTGAGAAACCTTCTCCCAAAGAAAGATAACTCGCTCTACATCCGCTATCTCCGCGACCTGCTCGCACATTCGCCGAGCGATGCTTATTCAGATTTTATGATTTCTAATTTTGAAAACGAAGCCGAAAAAGATATCGCAACTTCTAAACTACTCGCAAAAGTAGGACCTGTATTAGGACTTATTGGGACTCTTATCGCGATGAGCCCTGCCCTCACGGGACTTTCTTCGGGCGACATCTCTGGAATGGCTTACAACATGCAGGTGGTTTTCGCTACTACGGTAGTGGGCTTGGTCATTAGTTTAATCGGGATGATTACCCTGCAATTCAAACAAAGATGGTACGCCAAAGACACCAACAATCTGGACTATGTAGCACAAATTCTAACCCAAAACAAAGGCAAGATATGAGAAACAAACGCCGAAGAGTTCCTATTTTCAAGCGAGAAGAAGACACCGACCCGCTGAGTGTGGTGGTCAATCTGTTCGATGTAGCAATGGTTTTTGCCGTTGCCCTAATGGTTGCTATGGTAATGAACATGAACATGACTGAAGTTTTCAGCAAAGAAGACTTTACTGTCGTGAAAAACCCTGGGAAAGACAATATGGAAATCATCTCTAAAAAAGGAAACAAGATAGAAAAATACACGCCTTCCACCGACCAAAACAACTCCCAAAACAAAACCAAAGGAAAAAAAGTAGGAACAGCCTATCAGCTGGAGGACGGGCAAATCATCTATATAGAAGACTAATTTTGCTCATTTGAGAATAAAACGCTAAATTCGTACCCTTTTTAAAATCAAGAAAGATGAAATTTTTTATTGACACAGCAAATTTAGAACAAATCAGAGAAGCCCAAAATCTTGGTATTTTGGATGGAGTTACAACCAATCCTTCCCTTATGGCAAAAGAAGGAATCAAAGGAAAAGAAGCTATTCTACAGCATTATAGAGATATCTGCGAAATTTCAGATGGAGATGTAAGCGCCGAGGTGCTCTCTACTGACTACGAAGGTATGATAAAAGAAGGAAAAGAACTGGCAGCCCTACACGAACGAATAGTAGTAAAAATCCCAATGACCAAAGACGGAATAAAAGCGATAAAATATTTCGCTGATAATGGGATAAAGACCAACTGTACTTTGGTATTTTCTGCTGGACAAGCTCTTTTGGCAGCGAAAGCAGGTGCTACCTATGTTTCGCCTTTTTTGGGAAGATTAGACGATATTTCTACTGACAGCATCCAGCTGATAGAAGACATCCGAGTAATCTACGACAACTATCTATTTGAAACTAAGATACTTGCAGCTTCTATCCGAAACCCTATGCATATCATAAATTGCGCTAAAATAGGTGCAGATGTGGTAACTTCTCCTCTTGCTTCTATTCTGAATCTTTTGAATCATCCTTTGACTGATAACGGATTGAAACAGTTCATCGCTGATTCTAACAAACTACAATAAACAAAAAAGTATGAGCGAAAACTCATACTTTTTTTATTACAATTATTTCAAATACATTTTCATTTTTGTGATTTCCTCAGGAGTGGCTTTTATTTTCTTAAAAATCTCTTTTTCTGATGGGAAACTCACTCTGTAGAAAATAATTTTTTCGCCGTATTTTCGGAAATATGGATGCGTTTTCAGGAAATCCTCTGGCGCATCTGTGATAGCGTATTTTTGGATTTTAGAAACATCCATTGGGCTGGTGGAAATTAAATCCCTTGCCAAGTCTTTATCCACATTATAAGTCTCCAAAATCTGCTGTTTATCGGCAAATCCACCTAATTTCTTTCGGTAGCCTAAATAGCTTGCTGCCGCCTTTTCATTAAACCCAAATTCTACCAACTGCTTGAAAGTAATGCTGTTCAGGTCTATTTTAGAGAAATCTGTTTTGGCTGATGCCACAGCTTTAGTAGGTTCTTCTTTCTCTCGGATTTGGAGTTTTATCCAAGGCTTCAGCTCTTGGAATTTTTCCGCAGAAATCACAAAGCATTTTTCAATATCTTCCAGATTTTTGAAACTTCCTTTCAGATTTTTATCTCTGTAATTTACGATTACTTGGGCTTGTTTTTCAGAAAAACCTAATCTTTGCCAGCCTTGCGTATCCAAAGCATTTGGGTCAAAATAACTATATTCTATTTTAGGTTTATTTTCTGCTGGTTTTGAAGCGAAATCAGGTGCAGTTTCAGGCAAAAGCAGGTAAGGCGCCAGCCGCTGGTAATTTTCTGGACTGATGATGAAACATTCCCTAAATTTCTCCTTGCTTCGGAAACTTCCGCCGAGATAGTTTTTGTATTTAATAATCGCTTCGGCTTGTTTTTGGGAAAAGCCCATATTCTCCCAATCTTTCACTGAATAGGAATCAGGATTAAATTTCCCTGATATTTTTAGTTCTTTCTTGGTAAAAGAATTTTCAAAATTATTTTTCTTGCTAGTTTTCTCTGGAAGCAGAATATACGCCTCTATTTTCGCAAATTTTTCAGGAGAAATGGCGTAGCATTTTGCCAGCTGCTCCTTTGAGAGAAATTCTCCGCCGACCAGCTCTTTATAATTCAAAATGGTTTTGACCTGCCTTTCTGTAAAACCAAGATTTTTCCACTGCTCTGCGGTGAGTTCATTGGGATTAAATTCCGATAAAACCAGCTCATTTCCTGCACTTTCATTTACAAATTCTACAACGACAGGCTCGTGCTTTTCAGTGTTTTTAAACCAATAAAAAACCAACTGAAAAACCAAAATAAGGATTCCTAAAATCCCTAAACCTATAAACTGGTTTCGCCGCATCTGAAAAGGTAATTTTGGAAAATTTCTCATAAAAAATAAAAGCCTCTTTTTAGAGGCTCTTTGTTTATTATAATGTCGCTGAATGAGCCAGCAAATCTGTCAGTTTATTAGAGTATCCTGTCTCATTGTCATACCAAGATACCAGCTTCACGAAGTTAGGAGAAAGCATAATTCCTGCTCCTTTATCAAAGATAGAAGTTCTCTTATCTCCTATAAAGTCCTGAGATACCACAGGATCTTCTGTATAACCTAAAATTCCTTTTAATTCGTTTTCTGAAGCAGATTTGATAGCTTGAGAAATTTCATCGTAAGAAGTTGGTTTTTCTAATCTTACCGTTAAATCCACCACAGAAACATCAGCAGTCGGCACTCTGAACGCCATACCTGTCAGTTTTCCGTTAAGTGAAGGAATCACTTTTCCTACCGCTTTAGCAGCACCTGTAGAAGAAGGAATGATGTTCAATAATGCTGAACGACCACCTCTCCAGTCTTTTATAGATGGGCCATCCACAGTTCTCTGTGTAGCCGTAGTAGCGTGTACAGTAGTCATCAACCCTTCTACAATCCCAAAGTTATCATGAACCACTTTTGCTAATGGTGCAAGACAGTTGGTAGTACAAGAAGCGTTAGAGAAAATATTTTGGTCAGCTTTTAGTTCTTTGTGGTTTACTCCCATTACGAACATTGGCGTATCATCTTTTGATGGAGCAGAAAGAACCACTTTTTTCGCACCTGCATTTAGGTGGGCAGTAGCAGTTTCTTTTGTTAAGAAAAGTCCTGTAGATTCTACGATGTATTCCGCACCTACTTCATTCCATTTCAAGTTGTTAGGATCTCTTTCAGAAGTTACTCTTATTCTCTTTCCGTTTACAATAAGGTCGTTCCCTTCTACAGAAACTTCTCCTGCGAATTTCCCGTGAACTGAATCATATTTTAGCATGTACGCCATGTATTCAGCATTCACAAGGTCGTTAATTCCTACAACCTCTATGTTATCTCTTTCAACCATTGCGTTGAAAACTAAACTCCCAATTCTACCGAATCCGTTGATTCCTACTTTGATTTTTGACATGATGTTATAATTAAATTTAAAGTTTTCTTCTCATTATCTAAGGTCTGAAACTTGACCTGCACAAATTTACAAAATAAAGTCCAATAAAACGAGTTAAATTTAATATTTCATTTGGCATAATTTTTACTTTAATTTTTTCTAATTTTACCGAATATTATTTTATCATTATGGAAATTATCAGAAACGCTAAAGATTTACAAATTTATATCGCTAATGCCAAAAACAAAGGGCTAAAAATAGGTTTTGCTCCCACAATGGGCGCACTGCATGGCGGACACCTTTCACTCTACGAGAGAGCCAGAAAGGAGAATGATATCGTAGTCTCTTCTATTTTCGTGAATCCTACTCAGTTCAACAACCCTGAGGATTTAGAAAAATATCCACGAACCATAGAAGCAGACATTGACCTTTTAGAAAAAACAAAAAATGTAGACGCTGTATATACTCCATCCGTAGAAGACCTTTACCCTAATGGTTTAGAGCGAAAAAGCTATGATTTTGACGGATTAGAAAACGAAATGGAAGGAAAATCCAGACCTGGACATTTTGACGGTGTAGGAACTGTGGTGGAGGAGCTTTTCAAACAGGTACAGCCTGATAATGCCTATTTTGGTGACAAAGATTTTCAGCAGCTGGCAATTATCAAAAAATTAGTTCAAAAACTAAAACTGCCTATCAACATTGTCGGAATGCCTATTTTTAGGGAAGAGAGCGGACTGGCGATGAGTTCCCGAAATATGAGGCTAAGCCCTGAGCAAAGAGATAAAGCCAAACTTATCTATGCTACTTTGGTAAAAGCTAACGAAATGTTCAGAAAATCCAGCCTCTCTGATGTCAAAACCTTTGTAGAAAAAACCTTTGAGGACTCTGATTTTGAGCTGGAATATTTCATTATCGCAGATGAAGAAACCTTGAGAGAAGTAGATAAAATCGAAAACGGAAGAAATTACCGAGCATTCATCGTTGTTTTGGTCGATGGAGTCCGATTGATTGACAATATCCACCTTGACTAATTTCAAAAAATAAATCCCGCCAAATGGTGGGATTTTTATTTATTTCGGTTCTGCAAATCTGGTTAAATTCACTTCTGGAAGCAAATCTTTTTTCCCTTCAATAAAATCAAAAAGCTCCTTTGAAAAATAGCATCCATTCAGAATTCCTCTCGCTCCCAGACCATTGAAAACATAAAGGTTTTTGTGTTTTTCATGTCTTCCTAAAATAGGTCTCCTATCCGCCACAGTAGGACGAAATCCTACATTGATTTCCTCCACTTCGAATTTTTCTGGATAAAACTGAGACAACCCGTTTATCAGCTGCTCCTTCGCCTCTTCATCTACATTTTCATCGGTTCTTTCCCTATCGTAAGTTCCTCCGTAATAGTATTTTCCGTTTTCTAATGGAAAAATAAAATGTTTTTTCTTAATCGTAAAATCTCCTTCCAGCGGCACAGAAAGATTTACCACCAAATGATGACCTTTGTTAATATGAATAGGAATTTCTTTAAAATATGGGTTCTGCTTTACCGCTATTCCTTCCGCAAAAACAATATTTTTAAACTTAATATCCTTATACTGAGAGTTTTCTACATCGAGAGAGTTATAGTCAAATCTTTCTTTTATCAAATATTCATTTCTTTGTAAATATTTTAAAATATCCCCAAAAAACGCCTCCACATCCAATCTTGCAGAATGATTTACCCTTCCAGAACTAAATGGATTTTTCACCACATTCAATTCCTCAAAAACAGGATGAAGAAAAGGTCTAAGACTTTCTTCTTTCATCTTTTTCTGCCAGAACTCTCTTTCTTCCTCATTATGAAAAATTCTTTGGATAGGCTTATTTATCAAATAATTTTTGCCCGTGTACTGCTGTATTTCAGACAGAGTTTTATGCAAAAAATCTATCTGTTCCTTTGCCAGCCAAAAAGAAGTAAAACGCTTCAAAACCACAGGATTTATCATCCCTGCCGAAATCTGTGATGCACTCTTCTTCCCTTCTGAAAAAATAACAAAATCTTTATTTTCTTTTAACAATTGATGTGCAAAAAATAAAGCCGCATATCCATCTCCTACAATGATGTATTCTGTATCTCTCATAACCACAAAAATAAAAAAACCTAGGCAAAATTTGCCTAGGCTATTATGTTAAAATTATAATAAAATTAATAATTCCACATATCATTCTCCATTTCGAGAATTTGATTTTTGATTCTTTCGCTCTCTTCTAATTGAGCGTTAGCATCATTCGGGATGTAGTCTTTGATATTCCCTGTACCATACCCATTTTCAGATCTATAGATGATAGAAGAAAATCTTCTTGCATTCAACAAATCATCAAAAGTAAGGTCAGAAGACAAGTTCTTATTGTTAAATACTACTGCATTTGCCAATACTTCTCTTGCACTTGGGTAGAATACCCAGAATAAATCAATAAGCTCATCTGCGTTACCAAGAGGTTCTCCATTAGGTCCTCTCAAGGCATTAGATGCAGGGTCTTTACCCATAGCAGCAATACCTAATAATCTGTATTTCAACTGCGCATCTCTACGATCGATATACCACATACCTTTGATCTTCAACATCTTTACATTTTCAGATTTAGTTTCATAAACATCTATGTATTGTTTTTTCTCTTCCTCTGAAATTTTCTCACCAGCATTTATTCTTTCGATGTAAGAGTCATCCAAGCGCTCAAATCTTGTAGCATTTTTGATTTCCTCTTTTGTCATTCTCTGTGTGAACATCTCATCTTTATACACCTCTTTAATAGATCCATCATTTACTCCATCTAGAAGAAGTTGGTACAAAGATTTAGTAGAAGCTACCAATCCATCAGAGTTATAATAGAATGGTCTATTGATTTTTTCGTTCATATCAATAATTTCCCATACTACCATACTTCTAACAATATCCTTATCCTCTACATATCCGTATTTTACAGGATTGTTTTTCACAGAAATAAGTGAGTCCCCTTTCTTAACCGTATTCAAGTTTCTGTAGTGTCTCAACGCAGCTGGTGAATCTGAGTTAAGGATACTCAAAGAGTTTACTGGATTCAATGGAATCTCTTCCTCTTTTTTAACCTCTACAACAGGCTCTACTGGTTGTTCTGGTTCATCTTGAATAGTTTTAGTCTTTCCTTTTTTACCTTTTTTACCTTTTTGGGCTACTGCTGTCTTTTTAGCTCCAGCTTTCTTTTTGCCTTTTCCCTTCTGAGCATCTGCAAAGAAGAAGGTAAATACAAGAAAGAACAATAATATTCTTCTCATTTTATTTTAATATTAATTATATTTATTTACTACTGAACATTTATGACAACTGGGCTGATATTTTTAAGCATTTGTCCACCCAATCCTGTAGCAGTAGCTTGGATATCAAACACATAACATACATCTCCAGCTCTCAATCCAGCTGTAAGGTTAGCAGCTGCACTTAAAGAGTTTCCACTCACATACATAGCTGCTTTTCCAGGCGCTTTGAATCTAAATCCTGTTACTTGGAAACTTACAGGGAAGTCGAAATCAGGTATAGCTGCCGAAATCACTTGTCTTGAGATAGAACTTGCCGGCATAGAAACTACATTCTGAGATCTGATCTGTCCTTGTGGTGCAGGAACACTCTTAATACGGAATGGGAATGATTGAGAAACCACTTTTCCATTAGGTTGTTTTCCTGACACTGTAATATTTACAGTATTTCCAGCTCCTGGTCTGATAACCCATTTACCCCTACCACCTGATACACTTGCACCTGGTGCAGAAAGAGTTACTGTAGAGTTATCAACACCTAGCATAGACGCAGACACAGGGTTCTCTACACCTCTATACAGTACATTCATCTTATCAGCAGAAATCAAAGCACCACTTTGAAGTTTAACTTCCTCTGCTCCAGCGATTACTCTATAGTTGTGTTTGAAAGGCAATGAAACCATTTCTCCTTTAGAGTTTCTGTAAGAAACTGTACCACTCATTGTATGCTCTCCTACTCCTCCTCCTAGAGTTTTGTATCCCATACCTCTAGTTGTTCTATCAACTCCTGTGAACTGAAGATTCGGATCATCTGAATATGTTCCAATAAATACTTTAGCTTCTACAGGTTGACCTTGGATAATTACTGTAGGACCAGCAACAATAGCCTCATATGCATTAAATTTGATATCAGCATCTACTTTTTCTTGAAGCATCAGTGCCAAAGCATCTGATTGCAAGTTTCTAGCTTCTGACTGGATAACTTCCAAGTTAGATAATGCAGCAATCAATGGTTGGTTATGGAATTTATATTGTAACCATCCTTTACCATTTCTTGTTTCTCCTTTTGGAAATTCAGTAACCATTGTTTGGTTAGCTCTTTCTACTAGGTTTTTCATTTCTGGTACATTCCCAAAAGACTGAGCAATAAATGTTCTAAGATCATTTATTTGTTTTGTTAAGTCTTTAGCAACCTTAGAAGGTGCATTCTCATCACCTCCATCAAAGAATTTACCTGTAGAATATTCTGTACCATTCAAAGCATTGAAGTTATCTTCTACTCCAGCTTTTTCATTATATCCTGCCTCTTTCTTCAATTGAGTTTTGATACCTTCTATTGATTCTACTAAAGCATTGATTTTTCCTTTCAATCCTTGATAAATCTCATAGTTTTGAGCTGCTGCTTCATTAGTTTCAGATTTAGCCTTTAAGGTTTGCTCAAAAATTTTATCAGTTTTATTTTCAGTCAACTCTCTTGACTCTTGTAGAGACGAATTAGTATCAAAATAAGATCTAATAATCTCTTGGTCAATTTGCATCGCCAACATACAGATGAAAACCAAGTACATTAGGTTAATCATCTTCTGACGGGGTGATAATTTCTCTTTTGCCATTTTTTAATTTTTTTTTGGTTAAAATTATTTAAAAATCACAATGAGAAATTAAGCTTTCATCGCTGTTAACATACCTCCATAAACTCTGTTCAAGCTATTAAGGTTTGTTGTCAATCCTTTCAATTCTTCATTAAACTTCTCTGACTGTTCAGCTGATTTTTGAATATCAGCTACATATTTTTTGCTGTACTCAGACTGTTGTCTTCCGTGCTCTAATTGTAGAGCGTATAGTGCGTTGATACTCTCTAAGTGATTAGCAGCCAAAGCCATTTGTTCATTATATTTGTGAGTAGAAGCAGAGACATCTACAGTCTGATTAATTTGATCTACAGCATGAGAGAATTTATCAATTCCTGTTTTCAATCTTTCAAACATAGCAACATCTAATTTAGCTTCTGATAACATTTTATCTAATTTATCAGATAAAGAAACTTCTAATTCAGAAATATTAGATGTAACTTTAGATTCTACAGCCTTTCTTGGCTTTGGAGTAGCATTAGCATCCAACAATTCTGGATACACATTTTCCCACGCATACTTAGTTTCTTCTGCTGGCGGGTTGAAAGCAAACACTATGAAGATAAAACATTCCACAGCAAGCCCCAATCCTAAGATAAAGTTACCACTTACACCTGGAATAGGAAGGTGTGTCATTTTAACTAACGCTCCGAAAATTACTACCGCTGCCCCCATTGAATAAACGAAGTTTAACACAGCATCTTTTGATTTAAACATAACTTTTAATTTTTAATGATTATACTTTATTTAATTTTTTCTTGTTTCTTTTCTTATCTTCTTATTTTAGACGCTCCTTCTGGTATGTCTTGAACAGTTCTAAATCCTATATAACTTCTAGCAGAATCTTTACGCTCCCAATCTCTAGAACTAACCATCAATAGGTATCCTATATCTTTCCAAGAACCACCTCTTACTGTTTTCTTAACATCTACATAAGCTCTGTTAGAAATGTAAGGATTCAATGTGGAAGAGAACTGATAAGTAGAATTATTATAAGGAGATTCTGTCCATTCAGCTACATTTCCTGCCATGTCATAAAGTCCATATCCATTTTTAGGAAATTTTTTAACTGGTGCAGTATACATATATGTACCTTTTTTCTCATCTTCTATATAGTTACCTCTCTTAGGTTTAAAGTTTGCTAAATAACAAGCTCTATCATCCATTAAATAAGGACCTCCCCAAGGATAAGGCGCATTTTCTAGACCACCACGAGCCGCATACTCCCACTCTGCTTCAGTTGGAAGTCTAAATTTCATAGGAGAATGTCTTCTCTTTTTAGATCTTGCATTAGAATCTGCCTTCGCTTTTGTTTTATAATCAGTAAAAGCTCTTGCCTGATCCCAAGTAACTCCTACTACAGGATAATCTTTATATGCGATATGCCAGAAATATTGGTCAAATAGAGGTTCATTATAAGCATAATTGAAGTCTCTCAACCATACCGTTGTATCTGGATAAACAGCTATACTTGTTTTCTTTTCTGAACGAAGTCCTTTAGACCCATCTTTGATGTCTTCCCACTCATAACGATACTGAAGTTTAGTAACATCTAGAATTCTCTTATTGTTTTCTCTCTTATCTGGAGCTACATACATAGATTCTAAAATCTCCGCATATTTAGCATCTGGATATTGATTAACATTCCAATCTAATGGAACTGACCAATCCAATCTTTTGGCTTCATTATATCCATTTCTGCCTCCTTGAGACTCTAAGAACTGCTGATATCCAGACTTTTTCTCTTTATCTCCTTTTTGAGACAAATACGCATAATTACGCCCTTCTCCTTTACCATCACCAGAAGATTGTCCTCCTCCTGCTGCCTCTGCTAAAAGAGTTCTAGCAATAGAGTCTCTTACATAGTTGATAAACAATCTATACTGAGCGTTAGTAACTTCTGCTTCATCCATAAAAAATGAAGAAACAGTAACTGTCTTTAATGGAGTTTTTTCTGGAGTCATTGTGAAGTCCTGATCTGCCTGTCCCATAACGAAAGATCCACCTGGTATCGCTACCATTCCGTGCGGTCTTGCTGCAACAAAAGATTTTGAACTTTCTCTAGACACCAATTCTCCCTTGGTATCTGGTCTTCCAGAATTCCCCTTTTTTCCTCCTGAGGAACATGCCGCAGTTAGTAAAGCTGCGGAAACTAAAAGAACGATTCTTTTCATTATATTAAATCTATTTTTTTTTATAATTTATTTATTTTTTCAAAAAGGATAACGATTTTTTTCTTAAATTATTTTCCTTTCTACATATTTTTTTACTCTACTGTTACAGATTTCGCCAAATTTCTCGGCTGATCCACATTCACTCCTCTATAAACAGCTATATAATAAGCTAATATTTGTAAAGGTATAGATGCTACTATTGGAGAGAAACATTCTGATGTTTCTGGTATTTCTATCACATAATCAGACATTGCTGAAACCTGCTCATCCCCTTTATTAACAATAGAAATCACTTTCCCTTTTCGCGCTTTAATCTCCTGTACATTACTCACAATCTTATCATAATGACCTTTTCTTGGAGCGATGATTACTATTGGCATATTTTCATCAATCAAAGCAATAGGTCCATGCTTCATTTCTGCTGCTGGATAACCTTCTGCATGGATATAAGAAATCTCTTTCAACTTCAATGCTCCCTCTAACGCAGCAGGAAAATTATAACCACGCCCCAAATATAAGAAATTTGATGCACTTACAAAATCTTTCGCCATTTTTTTAACATAATCATGTGTAGATTCTAGTACATCCTCTATCTTTTTAGGGATAGCATCTAGTTCTGTTATCAAACTCATAAAGTCCACATTGCTAAGATTTCCATTATGTTTTCCTAACTTAAGTGCTAGTAAAGACAATATTGTTAATTGAGCTGTAAAAGCCTTTGTAGAAGCTACTCCTATCTCTGGCCCCGCATGTGTATATGCTCCTGCATCTGAAAATCTAGAAATAGAAGAATCTACAACATTACAAATTCCAAAAATAAACGCTCCTCTTTCTTTCGCTAATTTAATAGCTGCCATTGTATCTGCTGTTTCACCTGACTGAGAAATCGCAATAACTATATCTTTATTAGTAATAATAGGATTTCTGTATCTAAATTCTGAAGCATACTCCACTTCTACTGGAATTCTAGCAAATTCTTCTATAAGATATTCCCCTATCAGTCCCGCATGCCAAGAAGTCCCACAAGCTACAATAATAATTCTTTCTGCTTTGGTGAATTTATCCAAATAATCCCAAATTCCAGCCATCTTTATGATTCCTTCATCTACTAACAGACGACCTCTCATAGTATCATGGATAGATTTTGGCTGTTCAAAAATTTCTTTAAGCATAAAATGCTCATAACCACCTTTCTCTATCTGTTCTAGACTTAATTTTAATTCTTGAACTTCAGGAATAACAACTGAATTATTCACAATAGCTCTGATTTCTACTCCTTTTTCTAAAGAAATCGTTGCCATGTGTCCATCTTCAAGATAGATAGCTTCTTTAGTGAACTCAACAAAAGGTGAAGCATCAGAAGCTACAAAATATTCATTTTCTCCTATTCCTATAGCCAATGGCGAACCTAAACGCCCTACAACCAATAGTCCAGGATAGTCTTTATGCATCACAGTGATGGCATAAGCTCCATACACTTCGTTCAATGCATATCTCACAGCAGTAGGAAAATCTACCTCCTGCGTGTCCATTATATATTGAATCAGATTAACTAAAACTTCAGTATCTGTGTCAGAAGCGAAAGTAAATCCTTTCTCTATCAGCATAGTTTTAATGGTATCATAGTTTTCTATAATTCCATTATGAATAATTGCTATTTTCCCATTATTAGACAAATGTGGATGAGAGTTTCTATCACTAGGAACCCCATGAGTAGCCCATCGAGTATGTCCCATACCCACATGAGCAGAACCTTCTAAGTCTTTAGAAATACTAACCAAATCGGCTACTTTTCCTTTCGTTTTCTTAAGTTCAAAGTCATTATTTTGTCCCTCTACTATTACCCCTGCACTATCATAACCTCGATACTCTAATCTTTTTAGCCCGTTGATTACTATATCATAAGCACATCTATGCCCTGTATATCCTACTATTCCGCACATAACTTCATCTAAATTTATTTAGTAACATATGTTACCATTAGTTTTGGTCTATTATTATTCGCAGTATTTGTCCCTACAAACACAGCTCTGTAAGGTGAACTAACATTATTATTATAGTCTTGACTTACCAAATTCCCCTTTGAAGTAAGATACTCTCCAATATTGATAATCAAGTCTTTAGCCTCCGCTTCTCTTTCTACAATATCTTTGATAGTTTTTGTAATATCAATATCATAGTAAGAAGAATTGCTATTAGTAGAATAAGCTTTTACTAAACTATAATTACTATTACTCAACATTGTTTTTAAGTCTGTAATAAAATCTGTCTCTCCTTGTTTTCTTACTAAGAAGCTAACTGGTTTAGTATAAGAGTTATTCCATGTATTGGTATCTGTATATAATCTTACTTTTGCAGAAAGTATTGCTGCTCCATTATCTCTATAAAGTCTTTTCAAGTCACTTATTCCTATTCCATTCAGCTTTATCCCTGCTCCAGGACCTCCCATTCCTTGCATGTATAGTAGAGGATCTCCATTAGTACTGTTTATACTAGCCATCACAGTATTAAATGTAGAACTTCTAGCATATGATATCTGGCTAAAATGAACATTAGAAGAACCTAAATCAAAACTAAAAGTATTTGATTTTCCTCCAGATCTATAATACATAGTCATTGTCACTTCATTAGGAGCAAAGTTTATCAAATAACCATCATTTTCTCGAACTGAAATTTTAATTCCTTTAAAATAATTGATAAAATTACTCTCGTTGCTCAGCTCTGTAGCTCCACTTTTATTAGCTATTTTAGTTTGAAAATAACTAGCATTTAATTGGATTCTTAGTCCTGTTTCTTTTGTCAAAAGAGCCGTATTATCAGAAGTTTTATTTATATTGACTGCATAAACATTCCCTGAGAACACCTTAGTCCCTAATGGAACTCTACTTGTAGTAACGGTACTATTTGACAATTTTTCCGTCCCAACAGTCCCCAAATCAGTAGCAATTTCATGAACATCAATATTCATTGTTGCTGCTGGATTTCCATATTTAACAGTTTCGTATTTCGTTAATGTATGTTTTGCAGCCTGCCCTCCATAGGTAACATTTGTTGTAGTAACCGCTTTGGTTGTAGCATCATATTGAGGTTTAATTTCTAAAACTACAGAATCTACTATTGGACTAGTTCCAAAATCAGGAGCATATTTAGATAATCTCACTTGAGTAACATATGCCGACTTCTGTGTACCAAACTGTCTCTCTGTAAAAGCCCCCAATGTAGCTCTTTGCAAAGCATAGGAATCAGCTCTTACAACATCCCCATTATTTATATTGTAGGTTACCAAATCATAAGAAACCTGATTTCCAGTAACTGAATTACCATCAAAAAGATTTTTCCCTAAATCATCAGAATCAGAATTACAGCTGACCATCAAACCTCCAAAAAGAAAAACTGATAATATTGACTTTATTTTACTCATCTATTTCTTAGTTTTATTTATAAATTCCCGATATCTCCTCTTCATTAATTCCTTCTATTTTAGGCGTTTTTGTATTCTTAAAGCCTTCTTCTAATACCTTATTTAGTTTTTTATCTCCTTTTACAATCAAGTCTACTAAATCCATCCCTTCAACAAGAAAATCTTGTATTGTAGGGTTTTCAATAGCTTTCAGATTACTTATTCCATCGAATTTCAACTTCTCTTCTATTTGCTTTCCTAAACTAAAATTTTTCTCATTGTATACCGACAAAACAAGTTTAGTATCTTGAAAATATGTATCCGATTTATAAAAATTCTTCAAATATATCGCTACAAAAGAAGACATCCACCCACTAAGATGTATCACATCTGGCACCCAGTTCAGTTTCTTGATAGTTTCTATCACTCCTCTTGTAAAGAATATAGCCCTCTCATCATTATCTTCAAAAGGTTTTCCCTCTTCATCTGCATAGTAAGATTTTCTCTTAAAATACTCATCATTATCTATAAAATACACCTGTAACCTTTCCCCTGGTAAAGATGCTACTTTTACTATCAAAGGCTGATCCAAATCATTTATAATAATATTCATTCCTGAAAGACGGATCACCTCATGCAACTGATATTTTCTCTCACTAATCAGCCCAAACCTCGGCATAAAAACCCTCACATCATTTCCTTCCTGATGCATTTTTAGAGCCATCTTATTCACTTCCGAAGCCATATTTGTTCCCTCCTGATAAGGAAACATCTCCGTAGTGACATATAGAATTTTTTGATTTGACATACTGCTTATTTCTATTGACATAAGTCAATTCATTCTGCAAAGTTACAAAATTAAATTCATTTATAAACAACAAAAGTCTTATCAAAAATGATAAGACTCTGATAGTATTGCACTTATATTTTTATTTTAAAATTGATATAATCTGTTCCGCTAGCGAAATACCGATTCTATCCTGCGCTTCATTAGTAGAAGCTCCTGTATGAGGAGTTAATGAAATTTTCGGATGAGACAGAACACTCTTAGCAGGTGTAGGCTCATTGATGAACACATCCAGTCCAGCAAAAGCCAATTTACCGCTATCCAAAGCTTTTAGAAGTGCTTCTTCATCTACTACTCCACCTCTCGCACAGTTCACAAGTGCAGCTCCATTTTTCATTAAATCAAATTCCTTCTGCCCAATAACAAATTCTTTTTGAGCTGGAACATGAAGTGTAACAAAATCTGCTTCTTTTAGAACTTCTTCTTTAGACTGAGTTTTGATTTCAAAATCTACTGACTGCCCATTGAAAAACTCTACTTTTAAATTTACTTTTTCAGCAAAATTATCCACCGCTAAAACTCTCATTCCTAGACCTAAAGCCATTTTAGCCACTTCCTGACCAATTCTACCAAAACCAATGATACCGATAGTTTTACCTCTCAGCTCCACACCTTTTGTATAAGCTTTTTTAAGTTCTGCGAATTTAGAATCTCCTTCTACTGGCATTTTTCGGTTAGAATCCGTTAAAAATCTACATCCTGAAAACAAATGAGCAAAAACCAATTCTGCCACAGATGCTGACGAAGCCGCAGGTGTATTAATTACATTGATACCTTTTTCTCGTGCATATTCCACATCTATATTATCCATTCCTACTCCTCCTCTACCGATGATTTTCAGAGATGGACAAGCATCTATGATATCCTTTCTTACTTTGGTTGCACTACGCACTAGAAGCGTTCTCACTTGGTTTTCATTGATATAGTTTATCAACTCTTCCTGTGGAACTTTGGTTGTAATCACCTCAAAACCTGCTTTTTGTAAACCATCAATTCCAGACTGGTCTAAACCGTCATTTGCTAATACTTTCATAATAATATTTTTAATAAATTTCTAATAATAGTTATCCTACAAAGATATAAATTTGATTTTAAATATTTGATATTTCAAGACTAAAATAAATTGCTAAATTTGTCCTTTATTGAACAAATGGAAGAAAAAGTAGTTTTAATCAATCCAAATGATGAATTTTTAGGCGTAATGAACAAGCAGGAAGCCCATGAAAAGGGAGTTCTGCATCGTGCTTTTTCTGTTTTTTTGTTTAATGAAAAGGGAGAAATGCTTCTGCAAAGAAGGGCTGATTCTAAATACCATTCGCCCAATCTATGGACTAATGCAGTCTGCTCCCACCCGCGAGAGGGAGAATCCTATAAAGAAGCCGCTCTGAGGCGTATGCAGGAAGAGCTTGGGATTTCTGCTGACATAGAGGAGAAATTTCATTTTATCTATAAAGCTGATGTAGGACAGGGACTTTGGGAGCACGAACTGGACTATGTTTTTACTGGATTTTTTGAAGGTAATTTCAGCCTAAATTCGGAGGAAGTTTCGGAAGTCCGCTACATTTCCACAGAGGATTTGGACAGAGAAATGAAAGAAAAACCAGAAAACTTCACAGAATGGTTTAAAATAATACTCAACGAATACAAACAGCATTTATCATGAAAAAATTATTGTTTAAACTATTTTTTGCATTGGCTTTCACTTCTATTTCCCTGCACGGACAGGAGAAAATACTACAAGTGGAATTTAGTAGTTTTGGAGGAAGAGCTCTTTATTCAAGACAATACACCCTCAATTCTCTAAAAAAAGAATTTAGCAAAAAACCTCTAATGAGACAAAACGAAGAACTCCCAAAAGAAATTTCGCTACCAAACACACCCAAGAACTGGGAAGTTTTCATTAAAAAAATAAATTTAGATAAATTCAAAGAATTGAGAGATGGTCCCAGCAAACAGGCTTTTGATGGACAGGACAAGGTCATTATCATCAAAACTGATAAGAAGACTTATAGAAAGATGAATGCTTACGGCAACGACCATGACAGGGAAGTTTGGTACGATTTACTACAAATCATCGCAAAGGAATTTGGAAAGAAAGGCATTTATGAATAAATAAATTTTATGAAAAAATTATTGTTTAAACTATTTTTTGCATTGACTTTAACTTCTATTCCCCTGCACGGACAGGAGAAAATACAGCAGGTAGAAGTCCATATATTTGGGGGAATGGCTCTTTATTCAAGCCATTATACCATCAATTTTCTATACAAAGAATTTGAAGCAAAACAAGTTATGGGAGAACCAGCAGAGCTCCCAAAGAAAATTTTACAGCTAAATCCACCTGATAAATGGAGGGTTTTCACAAAGAAAATAAATCTGGATAGATTCAAAAAACTGAGAGATGGTCCCAGCGAACAGGCTGTTGATGGGCAGGACGAGGTCATTATCATCAAAACTGATAAAAAGACTTATAGAAAAATGAATGCTTACAGCAACGACCATGACAGGGAAGTTTGGTATGATTTACTACAAATCATCGCAAAGGAATTTGGGAAAAAAGGCATTTATGAATAAACTATATTTTATGAAAAAGTTTTTCTTTATTTTCGTTTTGTATTGGCTTCATTCTTGTAATGGAACAGAGAAAGCAATGGCCACCAGCCCAGACACTCAGAAAACCAGCATTTCTGAAAAACAAAATACTGAGAAAATAGAAAGGATAATTTATTCTCAAACAGGAGGAGATACAGGTGGTAAAGATGTATATTTAGTGATAACCAAAGATTCTATTATTTATCGTCTTACAGAAGGTGTAACTGATAAAGAAACCATAGCAAATTTGTCATTAAATAACAATAATAAAGACTGGGAGGCGTTCATTGATAAAATTGATTTAGAGGATTTTGAAAAGGGAAAACCGAGCAAAGAACTGATAATGGATCTCCCTACAACAAAAATCATAATAAAAACCGATAAAAAAGAATATTCTAAAACTAATATTCAAAACAATAAAACTTGGGATTACATTACCAAACAAATTATAGACATAAAATACTCAAAATTATATAATCATTTAAATTTAAAAAAATGAAAAAAACAGCACTTTATAACAAACATGTAGAACTCGGCGCTAAAATGGTGCCTTTCGCTGGTTTTGATATGCCTGTCCAGTATGCTGGCGTAACGGAAGAACATTTCGCTGTGAGAGAAAAAGCAGGAATGTTTGATGTATCGCACATGGGACAGTTCATCATAGAAGGTGCAGGCGCAAAAGACCTTCTGCAATATGTAACTACCAACGACCTAAATACGCTGACTGATGGAAAAGCCCAGTATTCCTGCCTTCCGAACGGACAAGGAGGAATAGTGGATGACCTCATCATCTACAAAATGGCAGACGAAGCATATTTCGTGGTGGTCAATGCTTCTAACATTGAAAAAGACTGGAATCATATTTCTAAATTCAATGAAAAATTCGGAGCAAAAATGACCAATATTTCCGATGAAACTTCTCTAATCGCTATCCAAGGGCCTTTGGCAACACAGATTCTGCAAAAGCTAACCAGCACTAATCTTTCCGAAATCCCTTATTATCATTTCACTATCGGAACGGTGGACGGCGTGCAGGATGTAATCATCTCAAACACAGGCTACACAGGAAGCGGCGGATTTGAGATTTATTTTAAAAACGAAAATGCCGAGCAGCTCTGGAACGCCCTCACAGAAGCGGGAAAAGAGGAAGGCCTCGTGCCATGCGGGCTGGCAGCAAGAGATACGCTGAGATTAGAAAAAGGATTCTGTCTCTATGGTAATGATATTGATGATTCTACTTCTCCGCTGGAAGCTGGTCTAGGCTGGATTACAAAACTTGGGAAAGGTGATTTCGTGGATGCTGAATTTTTCAAAAAACAAAAAGAAGAGGGCGTTTCCCGCAAGTTAGTTGGTTTTGAATTACTTGAAAAAGGCGTTCCAAGACACGACTACCCAGTGGTGGATGCGGAAGAAAATGTCATCGGAAAAGTAACTTCTGGGACATCTTCGCCAATGAAGAAAATAGGGCTCGGATTGGCTTATGTAAAAACTGAGTTTTCTAAACCAGAATCTGCTATTTTCATCCAAATAAGAAATAAAAACATTCCTGCAAAGGTGGTAAAAACGCCTTTCGTTTAAGATTTTAATTAAATTTTTTAGATTATATTTATGAAAAAAACATTTGCATTTATCTTGTTGATTATCATTTCATTAGCAAAGGCTCAGCAGACTGACATTAGATACATTCCTGTAATTTCTACCGATACTATTTCCACCAAGGCTAATCTTTATCCTCATGTATTGAGCAAAAACAAATTCAATCCATTAGTTTTTGAAAACGGTTTTAAAGTCGGCGAAAAAAGACAAGCGGTAAGACTTTGGGACAAGGATATTTTTTACCTTGAATTTACCGATAGAAAAATGAACAAAAGAGTTTTCCGACAAATGCCAGAGCTAAAGAAAAACGGAAAACTATTCGAAGTCATGCTTCAAGGAGATGTTTCTTGGTACAGAAGATATTTCAGCTACAGAGCTGACACTTGGGATGCCAACTACGAGCACGAAGACTATTTCGTAAAAGGCAATGAGATTGTAAACATCCCTGTAAAAGGCCGCTATAAGAAAAAACTAAAAGCTCTGCTTTCTGACAAACCAGAAATCGCGAAGGAAGTAGACCAGATGGTAGGCGACAGCGATATCAGAGAAATTTTAGAGAAATACAACAGAAAATAAGAAAAATCCCTCTATTTATAAGAGGGATTTTATTTTTCGCCAATCACAAATCGGTCATTTTCTGATAAATCCTTTACAAGTTCTGATTTTGTGAGAACATCCTGAAACAGCTGCAGTGTTTCTTTTCCTAATTTTTGGTTGATTTCCAAAAAAACAGAGCCTTCTTTTTTCAGGTGGTTTTCAGAGTCTTTAGCTATTTTTTCATAAAAAGCAAGAACTCTGTTTTCAGGAGCAAAAAGTGCTATATTTGGTTCAAAATTCTTCACAGAATACGAAATTTCTTCCTTTTCTAAAACATCTATATACGGAGGATTGCTCACTATGATATCATAAATTTCATCCAGTTTTCCAGTCAAATAATCTTTCTGAATAAAATTGACTTTCACTTTATGAAAATCGGCATTTTTTTGGGCTACATTTAGGGCTTTTTCAGAAATGTCAATACTGCTGACCTCTGCATTTGGAAATATTTTTGCCAAAGAAATACTGATGCAGCCGCTCCCTGTTCCTACATCCAGAATTTTTAGTTTTTCTTTTTTCAAATGGCTTAGTTTGTTTTCTATCAATTCTATCAATTCCTCGGTTTCAGGGCGTGGAATAAGAACATTTTCATCAACGAAAAACCTATTTCCATAAAAATAAGTTTCACCCAAAATCTGCTGATAAGGTTTTCCTTCTTTTAGTATGGATACGGTTTTCAAAAACTCATTTTGGTTTTCGACAGAAATAGAATTTTCGAGCTGTGAGCGAATATCTATCTTATTCAGATTCAATATTATTTCACAGAAAATAAAAAATAATTCCACGCACTCTGCCGAAGTATAAAGGCTTTGGAGCTCCTCGGAAAAAAGATTTTTGACTTGGTTGATGGTCATTAAAAAAAATTTATCCACAAAGATAAGAAATGTGTGGATAAATTTACGAATAGTTAATCTTTTGATTTATAAAGATTTACAGAATTATTAGTTTTTGACATACCGTGAAACATTAAAAATAATTGTATTTTTGGGGCCTAATATTTTGAATATGGGTAAAATTATAGGTGTTGCCAATCAAAAAGGAGGTGTAGGAAAAACTACCACTTCGGTAAATCTAGCCTCTGCATTGGGCGTTTTAGAGAAAAAAGTTTTGTTAATCGATGCCGACCCACAGGCCAATGCTACTTCTGGTCTGGGCGTAGAGGAAGTTACATATTCCACTTATGACCTTTTGGAACATCATGCCAAAGTTCGTGAGTGCATCCTCCCTACTTCTTCGCCAAATGTAGATATTATCCCATCTCATATAGATTTAGTAGCAGCGGAGATAGAACTAGTGGACAAGGAAAACCGCGAATATATGCTGAAAGAAGCTTTGAAGGAGATAAAAAACGAGTACGACTATATCATTATAGACTGTGCGCCGAGTTTGGGGCTTATCACCATCAATGCACTTACCGCTGCAGATTCGGTTATCATCCCTGTTCAGTGTGAATATTTCGCATTAGAAGGGCTTGGAAAACTTCTAAACACCATCAAAAACATACAAAGTTTCCACAATCCTAACTTAGACATCGAAGGGCTTCTTCTAACGATGTTTGACTCTCGTCTAAGGCTTTCTAACCAAGTAGTAGAGGAAACCAACTCACATTTCCCTGAAATCGTTTTCGAAACTATCATCAGTAGAAACACTCGTCTGAGCGAGGCGCCAAGTTTTGGTGAAAGTATCCTAAAATACGATGCAGAGAGCAAAGGAGCTGTGCAGTATATACAGCTGGCGGAGGAAATTTTGCTGAAAAATGAACAAAAAATTCCAAGCAAAAAGAAGGAAAGTAAAAAATCAAAAAAGTAAATCGCTCTGATAATAATTAAGACAAAAAGAGCGTTCGTAAACATACAAAATCTATGAAAGATAAAAAAAGAGCTATGGGGCGTGGTCTCGGAGCTATTCTAAGCGCTGAGTCCAAGGCTGTGCAGTCTGCGACAGATGCAGGAGCAAAGGATTTGGTAGGAAATATTGTAGAAATTCCTATTGAGGATATCTATCCTAATGCCAACCAGCCGAGAACTCATTTTGATGAAAAGGCATTGCAGGAACTAGCCGAATCCATCAAGGTTTTGGGGATTATACAACCCATAACGGTAAGAAAAGACGGAGCCAAATTTGAGATCATTTCTGGAGAAAGAAGATACCGTGCCTCCAAAATGGCTGGTCTAAAAGAAATCCCTGCCTATGTAAGGCTGGTAAATGACCAAGAACTACTGGAAATGGCTTTGGTGGAAAACATCCAGAGAGAAGACTTAGATGCCATAGAAGTAGCCCTTACCTATCAGAGATTATTAGAGGAAATCGGTCTTACGCAGGAAGCACTCAGCCAGCGCGTAGGGAAAGAGAGAAGTACAATCACCAACTCTATCCGACTTCTAAAACTAAACCCAGATGTTCAGCAGGCGATCCGAAATGGTGACATTTCCGCTGGACACGGAAGAGCGATTTTAAGTTTAGAAAATCCTGAAGACCAGCAGGCTTTATTCAAACAAATTGTAAACAACAGACTAAGTGTAAGACAGGCGGAAGAAGCTGCAAAACATTTCAAAAGTCCAAAAGAAACTTCTATTTCCAAGGAGCCGAAAACCCTTCCAAACAATCTTCGCAGAGCTGAAAAAACCCTTGCTGATGCTCTGGCACTAAAAGTAGAAATAAAATCTTCTGCAAAGGGAGACAAAGGGAAAATAGTCCTTAACTTTGACAATGAAGAAGAATTAGAGAAAATCCTCTCTTATTTTAACTAAATCAAATGAAAAAATTATTAGGTTTTATATTCGTGTTTATTTCTTGTTTTTTCTTCGCTCAAGAAGCAGAGAAAAAAGACTCTGTACAGATAGATAATGAAATAGTCACAGATATAGAACTACTCCATAAGAAAACATCTTACTCTGGACTCAGCCCTACCAAAGCGGGCTGGCGGTCTGCTGTCATCCCTGGCTGGGGACAGTACTACAACCGTAAATACTGGAAAATCCCTATTGTCTGGGGAGCGATAGGAACAGGTGTAGGTTTCATCATTTGGAACCAAAAACAATACAAAAGATACAAAAACGCTTTTGAAGCAGAACTAAACGGCGAACCGCACGAGTTTTCTGGAATTACAGGACTGGACTTAAAGACTGCCCTTGGAAACACCCAAGATTCCAGAAGAAGATACCGCGACTATGCCATCGCTATCACTGCGGGAATCTATCTGCTAAACATCATAGATGCCGTGGTAGATGCCCACCTTGATGAAGGGCGTAAAGACCCTGATTTAGCAATTTCGCCGACCATTCTGCACGATTACACAGACCCAGTACATACAGCAAAGGCAGGTTTTGCTCTAAGATATAAATTTTAAACCAATGAAAATAGCATTAGTAGGATACGGAAAAATGGGGCAGATTATTGATAAAATAGCCCAAACACGAGGACACGAAATAGTAGCTCGGCTCAATGAATCTCCCACTTTGGAAAACCTAAATAATCCTGATGTAGTGATAGAGTTCTCTAGCCCAGAATCTGCATTTGGAAATATCAAATTCTGCCTTGAACAGGGCATTCCCGTAGTATGCGGAACCACAGGCTGGCTTGAGAAAAAACCTGAAATAGAAAAAATCTGCATAGAAAACAACGCTGCATTTTTGTATGGGTCTAATTTTAGTCTGGGAGTAAATTTATTCTTCGCTTTGAATGAAAAATTGGCTCAGCTGATGAAACCTTTTAACAATGACTATGACTGCCAATTAGAAGAAATCCACCACATCCACAAGCTGGACAAACCAAGCGGAACAGCAATTTCTCTTGCACAGGACATTATCGCCAATTCTGATTTTGAAAAATGGAAATTAGATGAAACCCTAGGTAAAGAACTGGGCATCAAGGCTGTAAGAGAGGAGGAAGTCCCTGGAACTCACATCGTAACTTACCATTCCGAAGTGGATGAAATCGAGATAAAACACACCGCTTTCAACCGAAACGGCTTTGCATTAGGTGCTGTAATCGCCTCTGAGTGGATTATCGGAAGAAAAGGAAACTTTAGCGTAAAGGAAGTTTTAGGATTATAAGAATAAGAAAAGGCAAATATTTAGCCTTTTTTTTATATTTGCACTAAATAGAAAATTATGATAGAACAAATCAGAACTTTTTTATCAGATAATCCCATTGAAAATATTGAAACTTTTTTTGATAATGAAAAAATTATCTGGGTTGACTGGAGGGAATATAATGAAGATATCGTAAGCTATGTCAATGATGAACTGAGCGAAGCAGACAAAATAGAATGGAAAACCATCCCTTCTGAAAAGGAAGGAGTACTGGATACCGTTATCCTAAAAAAAGATGAAAAAGAAGCAGTTATCCCATATGATGAGGACAAATGGGATAGAGATACGACATTAAAATCCATCGGAAAATTCATTGATGATAAATACAAACTCTGCTGGTTTAAACCTTCTTTGGGCGGCGATACGCTTAGTTTCGTGGTTATAGGAAATGAAGACTGGGAAAAACTATCCGCTGAATTTGGAGAAGAAAAACTAAAATTTTACTTCTCGCCTGTTACCGAAGAAAACGCAATGTTCAACCTATCAATGGACCAAGTATTCTCACTTATAGAATCAAGAGAGAAAAACAATCCTAACTAAATCTACAAAACATTAAAAATGGAATACTTACTGACCTATTCACTATACATTCTCATTCTCAGCGCATTATTGGGAATTTCCACTTGGAAATTATTTAAGAAAATGGGATACAATCCGCTATTTGCATTTGTCCCATTTTATAACTATTTCATCATTCTCAAAGAAACCAAAAGACCGAAATGGTGGGTTGTTCTGACCTATTTCCCTATCGTGGGAACGGTGATGATTTCTGTTTTTCATTTATTTCTAATGGAAAGATTCGGAAAAACCAGTTTTGGACAAAAATTTTTGACAATAGCGCTGCCTTTTGTTTATCTGGCTGTTGTCAATTACTCCTCCTCTACTGAACTTGTAGATGAAGAAGACATTGATGAAGAGGAAATAAAAAAGGATTCTTTCTGGGGTTCTATTACTTATGCAACTGTTTTTGCTACAGTGATACATACTTTCTCTTTCCAGCCTTTTGGTATCCCGACAGGGTCTATGGAGAGAACCCTTTTAGTGGGAGATTTTCTCTTTGTTAATAAACTAAAATATGGGCTTAGGCTGCCTATGAGACCTTTGGCGGTACCGTTTTTACAATCTACTCTATTTGACAGAGCAAAAGATGGCAACCCTAAAAATGACCCAAAATCCTATGTAGAAAACATCAAATTACCATATTTCCGTCTTCCTGCATTTAGCAATGTTGAGAGAAATGACATCGTGGTGTTCAACTACCCTGGCGATAGCGTTCATACATCTATTGACAGAAAAGACCCATATGTAAAAAGAGCTGTAGCGGTAGCTGGAGATGTATTAGAAATAAAAGCTGGGAAACTATTTATAAATGGAAAACCAGAGCAAAAAATGGGCGATGCTGAAATCCAACAATCTTACACTGTCAATGCAAAAACCCAGCTGGACATTCCTCATCTATATCAAAATGTAGGTTTCCTGCCTGTAAGAGAATACCAGACATCTGATGGTTTTTCATACACTTTTAGCGGACTTACGCCTACTTTAGCTGAAGAAATCAAGGAAATCCCTGGTGTAACCTCTGTAGAACCAGCCATTGAGCCAAAGGGAATTCAGGATATTTCCATGCATCTTAACCTTAAAAAATCCCAAGAGGAACAACGAATCATATATACTGACAAAGTAGATATTTCCAATACCATTTTCCCAATGAACAAAGACTGGAATAAGGACTGGTATGGACCTATCAAAATCCCTAAAAAAGGCGACATCATAAACATCAATCTTGAAACGATACCGATGTACAGCAAACTGATAAGAGAATACGAAAACAATATCTTAGAAGTAAAAGGAAACCAAATTTTCATCAATAAAGTAGCTGCTGACAAATACGAAGTCAAACAAAACTACTATTTCATGATGGGAGATAATAGAGATGCTTCATTGGATTCCAGATATTTTGGATTTGTTCCAGAAACCCACATCATGGGATCGCCTATGTTCACTTGGCTGAGTTTAGAAGGTTCTTTCACAGATAATAACTCTTCTTACCAAGCCAATGGCTGGCGTATACGCTGGGATAGAATGTTTAAAGCAACTAACACTGGCGAAGCCAACAAAACCTCTTACTGGTGGGTAGCAGCCATCCTGATGGGTATTTTCTTCGGATGGGACTACATCATGAAGTTTGTTAAGAGAAAGAAAAATGAAGAATAAAAACTAGGCTGTAAGCGTATGCTTATAGCCTTTTAATATTGAGATATGACACCACTTGCAGAAAAAATGCGTCCCAAAAGCCTTGATGAAGTCATCGGGCAGGAACACCTGACAGGAACCAATGGCACTATCCGAAAAATGCTGGAAAATGACACGCTCAATTCGCTCATTTTCTGGGGGCCGCCTGGAACGGGGAAAACTACCTTGGCAGAAATCATCGCAGAGCAGTCAGGTCGAAAATTCTTCAAACTCAATGCTATAAGCTCTGGGGTTAAAGATGTCCGCGAAATCATAGAAGAAACCAAAAAACAAAATCTATTCAGCGGGAAAAGCCCTATTCTTTTCATTGATGAAATTCATCGGTTCAATAAAACCCAGCAGGACAGCCTACTTCACGCTGTAGAAAAAGGCTGGGTAGTTCTCATCGGCGCTACTACGGAAAACCCTAGTTTTGAAGTCGTTGCGGCGCTGCTCTCTCGCTGTCAGGTCTATACTCTGAAATCTCTTTCTTACGAAAAACTGGAAGAACTGCTAAAATCAGCGTTAAATCAATACAATTCTGAATTTCAGTCTAATTTTAAAATCAAAGAAAGCGAAGCCTTTATACAATATTCTGGCGGAGATGCCCGAAAACTCATCAATGGGCTGGAAATCGTTCTCAATCAGTTTTTAAAAGACAAAAACAAAGAAATTACCAGCGAAGAAATTCTCTCTGTTTTACAAGAAAACATGGTTCTCTACGACAAGAATGGAGAACAGCACTATGATATCATTTCAGCATTTATAAAGTCTATCCGTGGTTCAGACCCAAACGCCGCGGTCTACTGGCTCGCGAGAATGCTGACAGGAGGAGAAGATATCAAATTCATCGCCCGCAGAATGCTTATTTCTGCTTCAGAAGATATAGGCCTTGCCAATCCTAACGCCCTCACAGTGGCTACTCAGTGCTTTCAGGCAGTGAATGTCATCGGTAATCCTGAAGCCAGAATTATCCTGAGCGAATGTGCTGTATATTTGGCTGTTTCGCCGAAAAGTAATTCTTCTTATTTAGCTATAAATGAGGCTTTGTCCTTTGTAAAGAAAACAGGAAATCTGCCCGTGCCTCTGCACCTGCGTAATGCACCTACCAAACTGATGAAGGACATGAACTACGGCAAAAACTACCAATACGCACATGATTACAAAGAAGGCTTCGTAGAGCAGGAATTTTTGCCAGAGGAAATAAGTGGAACCAAGTTTTACCAGCCAAAACAAAACGCCA
The DNA here is from genome assembly GCA_963516475.1 of uncultured Flavobacteriaceae bacterium. Taxonomy (GTDB): domain Bacteria; phylum Bacteroidota; class Bacteroidia; order Flavobacteriales; family Weeksellaceae; genus JABCPE02. The sequence goes on along the minus strand of CAUQBR010000012.1, from coordinate 10,005 downwards.
CAGAGCAAAAAATTTTGGAAGAATTAAAGAAAAAATGGAAAAAATATTACTAAACTTCATCTTTTCAAATTCCAAACCAAAAACCTTTGTAAAAAACAAAAAATTGTCTACCTTTACCACAAACTAAGTTTCAACCTTATACCCAATAATAACTTATGAACACATCAGAATTTGTAAACAGACACATCAGCTTCAATGAAACGAACAAAAACGAAATGCTGAAAAAAGTAGGCATTTCCAGCATTGATGAGCTGATTTCTCAGACTATTCCACATTCTATCCGATTACAAAAAGATTTAAGCATTTCAGAACCTCTGTCCGAGTTTGAAATGCTTTCTCATTCTAAAGAACTAGCTTCTGAAAATCAACAGTTTGATTCTTACATTGGACTAGGATACCACCCTGCTATTCTTCCTGCTGTCATCCAGCGAAATATTTTGGAAAATCCTAGCTGGTATACAGCTTACACGCCTTACCAAGCGGAAATTTCACAGGGAAGATTGGAAGCACTACTGAACTATCAGACTATGATAGTGAGCCTTACAGGTTTCCCATTAGCAAACGCTTCCCTTTTGGATGAAGGAACTGCAGCTGCCGAAGCTATGCACATGTTCTTCTCCAACAGAACAAAGGAACAAAAAAATGCAGGAGCAAATAAATTTTTCATTTCTGATGATGTTCTTCCACAAACAATCGCCGTGCTGAAAACCAGAGCGGAAGGATTGGGAATAGAAATTACCGTAGGAAAGCATCATGGAAATTTAGATAACTCTTATTTCGGAACTTTACTTCAATATCCTACTAAAATAGGCATTATAGAGGATTACACAGAAATTATAAAATCTCTGAAAGAACAAAATATTCAAGTCGTTTTAGCGTGTGATTTATTGGCTTTAGTTATGCTAAAATCTCCTGCACAGCTCGGCGCTGACTGTGCTGTCGGGACTTCCCAGAGATTCGGTATTCCTATGGGATACGGTGGGCCTCACGCCGCTTTCTACGCTTGTAAAGACGAATACAAAAGAGAAATCCCTGGTCGTATCATAGGAGTTTCACAGGATATGTACGGAAAGAGAGCACTCAGAATGGCTTTGCAGACCAGAGAACAGCACATCAAGCGTGAAAAAGCAACTTCCAACATCTGTACAGCGCAGGTTCTTCTGGCAGTGATGGCAGGAATGTATGCTGTCTATCACGGTGAAGCAGGACTTAAACACATTGCAGGGCAGATACATTTTAAAACTAATGCTTTGCGAGATGCTTTAGCTGAACTGAGCTACGAGGTTGAAAATAATCCAAGTTTTGACACGGTAAGATTTAAACTTAGCGAAGACAAAAAACAGTCTTTGAAGACATTGATGGAAAACCACAAAATCAACCTAAATTATTTCGAAAATGGTTTTGTGAGCATTGCTATCAATGAAGCTACTACAAATAAAAAACTACAAAAATTAGCAGATGCTTTTGCTGAGTTTGTCGGCAAAAATACTGTTAAGATTAATTTAAAAGAACAAATCACCCTTCCTAGCAGTCTTCTAAGAACTGATAAAGTGCTAGTAGAAGAGGTTTTCCATAAATACCACACAGAAACAGAGCTGATGCGATACATCAAAAAACTGGAGAGAAAAGACATTTCTCTTACGCATTCTATGATTTCGCTTGGTTCTTGTACGATGAAGCTAAATGCTGCTACAGAAATGCTTCCTCTGTCTTGGCCAGAATGGGGAAATATCCACCCTTTCGTGCCGATGGAACAGGCAAAAGGCTACCAAAAACTAATCAAAGAATTAGAAAAAGATTTAGCTGAAATCACAGGTTTTGCAGGAACTTCCCTACAGCCAAACTCTGGTGCACAGGGCGAATACGCTGGGCTGATGGTAATCCGCGAATACCTAAAACACAAAGGTGAAGGACATAGAGACATCGTGCTCATTCCGCAGTCTGCACACGGTACGAATCCCGCTTCGGCTATCGTAGCAGGGCTAAAAGTAGTTGTGGTAAAAAATCTAGAAAACGGACAGATTGATTTTGAGGATTTAAAAGCAAAAGTAGAACAGCACAAAGAAAATCTGGCGGCATTCATGATTACATATCCGTCCACTTATGGTTTCTTTGACAATAATGTTACAGATATTATCAATCTAATCCATGCTAACGGCGGACAGGTGTACATGGATGGCGCTAATATGAACGCTCAGGTTGGCTTTACCAGCCCTGGTCACATCGGTGCGGATGTGTGCCACCTAAACTTACATAAAACCTTTGCTATCCCTCATGGCGGTGGCGGACCTGGTGTAGGACCTATCTGTGTAGCGAAACATTTAGTTCCGTTCTTACCTTCGAATCCAAATGTGAAAATCGGTTCAGAGCACTCTATCGATGCTATTTCTTCTGCTCCGTATGGTTCTGCCCTTGTAGTGAATATTTCCTACGCCTACATCAAAATGCTAGGAACCCAAGGACTAAAAAAAGCCACAGAATACGCTATTCTAAACGCAAATTACCTAAAAGATGTGTTAAAAGAGCATTATTCTATCCTGTATAGCAATGAAAATGAAAGAGTTGCGCACGAATGTATCGTAGATTTCCGACCATTCAAAACCTATGGCATAGAAGTGGGCGATATTGCAAAACGACTGATGGACTACGGATTCCACGCTCCTACGGTATCTTTCCCTGTGGCAGGAACTCTTATGATAGAACCTACTGAATCCGAAAGCAAAGAGGAGCTTGACAGATTTTCCGAAGCTTTGATAAACATCAAATATGAAATTGATGAAATAATGAATGGCAAAGCTGATAAGGAAAATAATGTCTTGAAAAATGCACCTCATACGGAACAACTAGTAATCTCTGATGCATGGGATAAACCATACAGCCGAGAAAAAGCAGCATATCCTCTGGAATGGATAAGAGAAAACAAATTCTTCGCTTCTGTTTCTCGTGTAGATGATGCCTATGGAGACAGAAATTTAATCTGTACCTGCGCTCCTACCGAGTCTTATGCAGAGAACTAACCGATTACTAATAAGATTATTACTGTCTATGGTATAATTTTTGAGAATTATTAAAACAAAAAAATTTAATTTTTAAAATGAAAAAGTTTTTATCAAAAAGAAGTATTTTAGTGGGTGCACTTGTATTAGTTTTAGGGCTTATCGTTTCTTCTTGTTCTAGGGATAAAGATGACGATGCCATATACACAGCTAAACTGCAGGTTCAACATCAAAGTAGTAATTCAAGGAACAACGCTGTAAACGGCTCTGTAACCTATAGAGATGCTAATGGAAACAAGAGAAAAATATATCTGAGAAGTGGAATGTCAGAAAGTATTTCTTTTGAAGTAAATAAAGGATTTAAATCTTTTGTAGAAGTAAAAGCTACTGACATTTATGGTAATCTATTTGTAAAATGGACAGTAACTAAAACATACACAGGAGCTAGAGTTCAGAACTGGAGTACAAGTTTCACTTCTTACACAGGACAGAACTTTACGGATTCTTACAAAGAGACTGTAAAATAGTTCTATACATAAGTTTGTAAATTCACTGTAACCAATTCTGTTTTGTACAATCAGGATTGGTTACAGTAATTATGTAATTTTACATTAATGAAAATGAGTTTTATATAAAATATTTTTGAAAATCATGAACATCCAGCAGTTAGAATATCTCATCGCCGTTGATAAATACAAGCATTTTGGGAAGGCGGCTTTGGCTTGTCATGTCACACAGCCTACACTCAGCGCGATGATTCAGAAATTAGAAGATGAACTTAGTATAAAAATATTTGACAGAACTACCCATCCCATCCGCACCACAGATGCTGGAGATGAGATTATTTTCTCTGCTAAAGCCGTGCTGGATAGCATCACAGAACTGAAAAATAAAGCTCATTCACTCAATAATGTATTGGCTGGGAAAATCAATCTTGGGATTATTCCTACGGTTTCTGGATTTCTTATTCCAAACGAAATTTTTGATTTTCTAAATCAAAACCAAAAAATAGAAATGAACATCCACGAAATGAATACCGAAAACATCATAAAATCCCTAAAGTCTGGCGAAATAGATGCTGGCATCATTTCTACTCCATATCATGAAACAGAAGAGTTTTTCAGTGATTTTCTTTTTAATGAAGAACTGCTGATTTATTCCTCTTATGAAAATAAAGATGAATATTTTATAGGTTCTGAGGATTTTAATTCAGATAAATTTTGGCTTTTGGAAGAAGGAAACTGCTTAAGAAAACAAATGGAATCCATCTGTCATTTAAAGGAAAACTCACTAAAACCCAAAAACTTGGAATTCTCAGCATCCAGCATCAGCACTCTTATAAAAATGGTGGATAAAACAGGAGGCATCACTGTGCTACCAGAACTCGCCATGCAGCAGCTCTCGGAAGAACAGAAGAAAAAAGTTTTTCATTTTAAAAAACCTTTTCCTTCCAGAGAAATCAGCCTCATTTATTACAAACCAACTTATAAACAAAAAATGCTCAATGAATTTGGTTCTTTCATAAAAGATGCTTTATCAAAACATCTTAATTACAATAAAAATCCAAAGGACTTCTCTATTATCGCTCCTCAGTAAAATTTAATTTTGAAGTTTAATTTTTTTTATGTAAATTTGTTTTTCAAAATTAAGAGGAAAAATTTGTGCTGATTGCAACCTCAATAAAAAATGCTAAAACAGAAATTCTCTTTTTAGTTTCTTTATTTTGGTTTCACAGTTTATATAAATTTTAAAATCTATAATCCAAAAATAAAGAAATTTATGGCTTACTTATTTACATCAGAGTCCGTTTCTGAAGGACATCCAGACAAAATCGCAGACCAAATATCTGACGCTTTAATAGACCATTTCTTGGCCTACGATAAGAACTCAAAAGTAGCTTGTGAAACGCTCGTAACCACTGGGCAGGTTGTCCTAGCTGGAGAGGTAAAATCTGAGGCATACCTTGATGTGCAAACCATCGCTAGGGAAGTTATCAATGATATTGGCTACACCAAAGGTGAATATATGTTTAATGGAGATTCTTGTGGAGTGATTTCTGCTATCCATGAGCAGTCACCAGACATCAACCAAGGCGTGGACAGAATTACCCAAAACTCTGATTTTGAGACCAAAGCAAACGCGCAAGGTGCTGGTGACCAAGGAATTATGTTCGGATATGCAACAAACGAAACCGAAAACTACATGCCTCTGGCATTAGACTTGGCTCATTCTATTTTGAGAGAACTTTCTGCATTGAGGAAAGAAAATAAGGAAATCAAATACCTTCGCCCTGATGCAAAATCACAAGTTACGATAGAATATTCTGATAATCACAAACCTGTGAGAATAGACAGCATCGTGGTTTCTACTCAGCATGATGAATTTGACACAGAAGAAAACATGCTGGCAAAAATCAGAAAAGACATCATCGAGATTTTAATTCCAAAAGTTAAAGCAAAACAAAAACCTGAAATTCAGGCACTTTTCAATGATAATATTACATTTCATATCAATCCTACTGGGAAATTCGTAATCGGTGGCCCACACGGAGATACTGGGCTTACAGGAAGAAAAATCATCGTAGATACTTATGGAGGAAAAGGTGCTCATGGAGGTGGAGCATTCTCTGGAAAAGACCCTTCTAAAGTGGATAGAAGTGCGGCCTATGCCATGAGACACATCGCTAAAAACCTTGTAGCAGCGGGAGTTGCAGATGAAATTTTGGTTCAGATTTCTTACGCCATTGGAGTTGCTAAACCTTGTGGTTTGTATATCAACACTTATGGAACTTCTAAAGTAAATCTTACTGATGGCGAAATCGCAGAAAAAGTGCAGCAATTATTTGACCTAAGACCTTATGCGATAGAGCAAAACCTAAAACTGAGAAATCCTATTTACCGCGAAACGGCAGCCTATGGACACATGGGAAGAAATTATTATGTAGCGGATAAAACCTTTAACAAAGGAGCTAAAAACGAGCTTACTATCAAAGGTTTAGAGTTTTTCACTTGGGAGAAACTGGATAAAGTAGAAGAAATCAAAAAGGCTTTCGGTCTATAAAATAAAAAACCCACTTTTTAGGTGGGTTTTTATTTTGTCTTAAAGATAATTAATCTTCCAAATCATCGTATTTCGCTAATTCTTCATCACACCAAGCGAATGCTTCTTCTACTACTTTTGTAGCTTCATTTGCAACGGTTTCCTCATCATCTCCTTCCAAATCATCTAACCATTCCACTTCTTCTTCCTCTACATTTAGGATAAATCTTGGATATTCTGTATGCACAACGAACAAATCCTCTGGAAATTCTGAATTATCTGCCATTAAAAACTTTGGTAATTTCATAACTTTCTAATTTTAAATTGTTTAACTAAAAATAATATTTTATAAGGTTTTGCAAAGTTAATAAATATAAATGTAGTTTCTCTAAAAAATATTTTTATTTTATTTTTTGTTGAGTAATGATGGATTTTGCTTTAAAAACTCTTTCTAACTCTGCTTTTTTTGTTTTAATTTTATAATTTATCAAAATATCTGTATCAAAATAAATAAACTGATTATTTTTCATATCAAATATCGCTTTCCCTATTCCGCCTCCTGATACTAACAAATCCTTTTTTTTAAGCTCTTCTCCTTTCTTCGAAAAACTAATCAATATATCAAAATATGCTTTTTCACTATCAATTTTTGTTAGTTTATATTTCATAGTTTTTTCTAATTCCGTATATGCATTTTCAAACCCATATTCTGGAACATAAGTTTTATAAATATGAACTAAATCAAAGCTGTCTCCTATTTTTATTCCTTCTTTTGGAAAATCCACTGACTGATAGTTTTTACTTGTAATTTCAAGCAATAACATTCTAATAGGTGCAGTGGATTCAACCAATATATTATTAATTACCAGTTCATTGCCATTTAAAAACTCGCCTTCTATTTTAGCTTCTTTTAATGATATCTTTCTTTTATCAATCTTCACTTCATCATTTTCTTCTTCTAGAAATAAGTTAGAATATTCTATTACAGCTGGAACATCTTCTCCTTGCTTTTTATCTGTAAAAATATGACCTCTTACATCAACTCCTATTTTTTCTCTTTCAGGTTTTAAATCTTCGGAAGCATTTTTATTTCTTGTATATACTTCTACTTCTATCAATGTTTTTAAATCTACCAAATACTTTGAATTTGGCTGAAATTCATGCTTAAAGAAATATCTTTTCTCCTGCCCAAAAACAAGCGGTGCAGAAGTAATAAATAACAACAATACAAGTTTAAATGCTTTCATATAAATTATTTTTTATCAATCAGTTTCATAATTTCCAAAGCCACTTTAAGCGCTTCTGTTCCATCTTCCAGACTTACCTCCACGGGCTTATTCTCGGTGATGGAGTTTGCGAAACTTTCCAATTCATCCAGAATCGCATTATTCGGCTGAATATTAGGATATTCAAATATGATTTGGTTTCTTTCGCCCTCTGCATTTTGGATAATCATATCAAAATCTGATGGATTTTCAGGAGCTGGTTTCATACGGATGACTTCCGCTTTTTTCTCTAAGAAATCGACTGAAATATAGGCGTCTCTTTGGAAAAAGCGGCTCTTTCGCATTGATTTCATTGAAATTCGGCTCGTGGTAAGATTCGCCACACATCCATTCTCAAATTCTATTCTGGCATTGGCAATATCAGGCGATTTGCTGACCACACAGACTCCGCTTGCATGGATGTTTTTCGCAGGAGATTTCACCAAAGAAAGCAAAATATCCAAATCATGTATCATCAAATCCAAAACCACAGAAACATCCGTTCCTCTCGGATTAAACTCGGCTAAACGATGAATTTCAATGAATTTTGGTTCGCTGATGAATGGCTTCGTAGCGATAAATGCAGGATTGTAGCGCTCTACATGTCCTACCTGCGCCCTAATTCCCTTTTCATTACATAGCTGAATAATCTCTTCTGCCTGCTCCAAAGTCTGAGTTACAGGCTTTTCTATGAAAAAATCCAAGCCTCTTTCTATGGCTATTTTAGCATAGTCGTGATGATAAAATGTAGGCGTCACGATATCTAGAACCTCTATTTTATCCAAGAGTTCATCCAAGTTTTCATAAAATTTATATCCAAATTCTGCTTCCAGCTTTTTTGAATTTTCTATATCTTTATCATGGAAGCCCACCAAATCATATTTTTCTGATTGGTTGAGCAATTTCAAATGTATTTTTCCAAGATGCCCAGCACCTACTAAACCTGCTTTTAACATTACTTTTTTGTATTTAAAAGATTTTGCCAAAGATAAGGATTTTTTATTTTTTCTTTATTCTATTATGATTTCTGGGATTTTATTTTGATGGAAATATTTTAAAAACAAAATTGATAATATCTACTAAAATATTTGTAACTTTGAGGCAATATTTGATCGAAGATGAGTAATTTAGAAGATAAGAAAAAAGCACTGAGTCTAGTCCTAGAAAAAATGGACAAGACCTATGGAAAAGGTACAGTAATGAAGCTGGGAGACAGCGCAGTAGATGATACTATAGAAGTAATTCCGTCTGGTTCTTTGGGACTGGATATAGCCCTCGGTGTAGGCGGATACCCACGAGGAAGGGTGATAGAGATTTTCGGGCCTGAATCATCAGGGAAAACTACCCTTACCCTACACGCCATTGCCGAAGCCCAAAAAGCAGGAGGAATAGCAGCTTTCATAGATGCAGAGCATGCCTTTGACAGAAGTTATGCTGCAAAATTAGGAATTGATTTAGAAAACCTTATTATCTCTCAGCCAGACAATGGAGAACAAGCCCTTGAAATCGCGGACAACCTCATCCGTTCTGGTGCGATAGACATCGTAGTAATAGACTCTGTGGCGGCTCTTACTCCAAAGGCCGAAATAGACGGCGACATGGGAGATTCCAAAATGGGACTACACGCTAGGCTAATGTCTCAGGCATTGAGAAAACTTACAGGAACTATCAATAAAACCAAATGTACCGTGATTTTCATCAACCAGTTGAGAGAGAAAATAGGTGTGATGTTTGGAAACCCAGAAACGACTACTGGTGGAAACGCCCTTAAATTCTATGCTTCTGTGAGAATAGACATCAGAAAAGCCAGCACACCGATAAAGGTAGGCGATGAAGCCGTAGGAAGCCGAGTAAAAGTAAAAGTGGTGAAAAATAAAGTGGCGCCACCTTTCAGACAGGCAGAATTTGACATTATGTATGGCGAGGGAGTTTCTAAAATTGGAGAAATCTTAGACCTTGGTGTAGATTATGATGTGATTAAGAAAAGCGGCTCATGGTTCAGCTATGGAGACACTAAACTAGGGCAAGGTAGAGATGCTGTGAAAGAACTTCTGAAAGATAATCCAGAGCTTACCGAAGAACTTAGCCAGAAAATAACTGAAGCGATTAAAAATAAAGAGTAATAAATCTTTTCATAATTATATTTAATTTTAATGGAAACGCCCTGATGAAAATTTCATCAGGGCGTTTTTTGTTCTATATATTTTACCTTTTATTAAAAAAGGTATTACTTTTGCAATACAAAGGACAGGTTTTAAAGAACCGCCAATTGTGCCGCCCTTGAAACAGAGGGATTAGAAAAAGACTACTTTTAAAAGTAGTCTTTTTCTATTTATAATAAAAAATTTTGCAGATGTAGAAACAACTTTGTGAGTTGCTTTCAAATTCTTTAACTTTGTGGATACATCACAGCGAGATTGGAATTACAGGCTACAATCACTCTGTTGTGAGTTGCTTTCAAATTCTTTAACTTTGTGGATACATCACAGCTGGGACATAATAGTCCATAAAGATTTTATTGTTGTGAGTTGCTTTCAAATTCTTTAACTTTGTGGATACATCACAGCGGCTCTTTCCAGAAGCCCCTGTAACATAATGTTGTGAGTTGCTTTCAAATTCTTTAACTTTGTGGATACATCACAGCCTCTTTTGAATAAGACCCCTCCTTAACTTCGTTGTGAGTTTCTTTCAAATTCTTTAACTTT
>CAUQBR010000011.1:0-58579 GCA_963516475.1 uncultured Flavobacteriaceae bacterium | reverse complement strand
ATCCTTATCGTTTTGTTTGGTATCGCTAATGTGTATAGTGTAAGTACGGATAGCGGTATAAAACAGGCGGTTTGGTTTGGTATCTCATTGTTTGTTATGATGATGATTTTGTTTGTCCGTGGAAGTGTTTTTGAAAGTTTGGCGCCATTTTTTTACATTGTTGCAGTTGTTTTGCTGGTTGGGCTTTTCCCTTTAGGGAAAGAAATCAACGGACAGAGGAACTGGTATGTATTTGGGCCGATAAGTTTACAGCCAGTGGAATTTGTGAAAATAGCCATTGCGCTTATGATGTCTTCTTATGTAGGAAATCCTGATTTCAGCATGAAAAACGGAAGGTCGTTATTCACAGCCTTTGCTATCATTGGTATTCCTGGGCTTTTAGTATTATTACAACCAGATGTCGGTTCTTTGATGGTTTTCATGGCGTTTGTCATTGCTCTGTATCGTGAGGGGTTGAGTGGATGGCTCTTTACTGCTGGTTTTTTGGTAGTGGGAGTGTTTCTATTGTCATTGGTTTTTGAGCCTGTATATATTGTAAGTATAGTAGTGATTTTGACCTTGTTGGGTGTTTATTTTAGTAGAATTCGGCTTGGTTTTAGTACGATTTTTACACTTGTGGTGAGTGTTGGTATACTTGCAGGAATAAGTTTTGGTGCACCTAAAGTAATGGAAAAACTCCCTAAGCACCAGAGAGAGAGGATAGAGGTTTTGTTTAAAGGAGAAAAAGCGTTCCGTGATACGGCAGGGTACAATTTGCTTTACTCTAAAACAGCAATAGGTTCTGGCGGACTTCTTGGGAAGGGCTACAAGGAAGGCTCTGTTACTCAGGGGCATTTCGTGCCAGAGCAGCGTACGGATTATATTTTTTGTACCGTCGGCGAGGAGTGGGGCTTTGTGGGAAGTGCTGTTTTGGTTCTTCTTTATGCGGTGTATATAGGGCGGATTTATTTCTTGGCCGAACGCCAAAAGCCCGTGTTCAATAGAGTTTTCGGATATTGTTTTGCATCGATTTTGATGATGCACTTTGCTATAAATGTAGGAATGGTTATGGGGCTGTTCCCTACGGTGGGGATTCCGCTGCCTTATTTCAGTTATGGGGGAAGTTCCCTTTTGGCGTTTTCTATAATGACCGCTATGTTTTTTAGGCTAAACTATGAGGATAGAAATAGTTTGATTTAAAAACAAGAATATTTTCTAAAATTTTTATAAAGGGTATTTTTTTAGGGGGTGTTAATGAGAAAAATAATATTTTTATTAACTTTGCCCCATAAAAACATATACTTATGTCAATATTAAGGTTTAGTGCGTTAGAAAAACTGCCTTTTATCAATTATAGAAAAGATAATTTTGTGGAAACTCCGCCCAAATTATCAGAATTATTTTGTGAAAATGTATTTTCCGAAGAGAAAATGCGAGAGTTCTTGACCAAAGAGGCCTTCACAGCTGTGATGGATGCCATAAAGAACGGAACTAAAATCCAAAGGTCAGTAGCAGACCAAGTGGCTCTCGGTATGAAAAACTGGGCGATGACCAAGGGTGTTACTCACTACACGCATTGGTTTCAGCCGCTGACAGGAACTACCGCAGAAAAACACGATACTTTTTTTACGCCAATAGGTGAGGGCAAAGCCATGGAGCGCTTTAACGGAGCGAACCTTATTCAGCAGGAGCCAGACGCTTCATCTTTCCCTAATGGAGGAATTAGAAATACCTTTGAGGCGAGAGGCTATACCGCTTGGGATCCTACTTCTCCAGCGTTTATTATGGGAACTACCCTTTGTATTCCTTCTATTTTTATTTCCTATACAGGCGAAACATTGGATTACAAAGCTCCGCTTCTGAGAGCATTACACGCTGTGGATGAGGCAGCTACAGAGGTTTGTCAGTATTTTGATAAAAATGTAACCAAAGTTACGGCTACACTTGGCTGGGAGCAGGAATATTTCCTTGTAGATTCGGCGCTTTTTAAGACCAGACCAGACCTTTTGATGACAGGAAAAACCCTTTTGGGACACTCGCCAGCGAAGGGACAGCAGCTGGAAGACCATTATTTTGGTTCTATCCCTACCCGTGTGATGAATTTCATGAAGGAATTAGAGATAGAATGCGTGAAACTGGGCATTCCAGTATCTACAAGGCATAATGAAAATGCGCCCAATCAATACGAACTTGCGCCAATGTTTGAGGAGGCGAATGTGGCAGTTGACCATAATTCCCTGTTGATGGATCTGATGGCGAGAATAGCGCACAAGCACCATTTTCATATACTTTTCCATGAAAAGCCATTTGCGGGAGTCAATGGAAGTGGAAAGCATAACAACTGGTCGCTCTCTACCAATACAGGCGAAAACCTGCTGAGCCCAGGGAAAAATCCGAAAAAAAATCTTCAGTTTTTGACATTTTTTGTAAATGTGATTAAGGCAGTGAACGAATATGCAGACCTTCTTCGTGCAGGGATTGCCACTGCGGGGAATGACTATCGTCTGGGAGCGAATGAGGCACCGCCAGCGATTATTTCTGTGTTTATTGGTTCTCAGCTTTATGGAGTTTTGGAGGAATTGGAAAAAGTGAGTGAGGGGAAACTCAGCCCTGATGAAAAATATGATTTAAAACTAAATGTAGTCGGCAAAATCCCTGAAATTCTGCTGGATAACACGGATAGAAACCGAACTTCTCCATTTGCTTTCACAGGGAATAAATTTGAGATACGAGCGGTGGGTTCTTCGGCGAACTGCGCAGAGGCGATGACCATCATGAATTCCATCATGGCAAAACAGCTTCGTGTCTTTAAAAAGGAAGTAGATGCTTTGATAGAAGAAAAAGGTTTGAAAAAAGATGAGGCTATTTTTAATGTGCTGAGAGAATACATCAAGCAGTCTAAAAATATAATGTTCGAAGGGGACGGCTATTCCGAAGACTGGGTAAAAGAAGCCAAAAAACGAGGACTTAGCAACCTAAAAACCACGCCAGAGGCTTTGAAAAGAGAATTAGACCCAAAATTCATCAGCATGTATGAAGAAATGGGAATCTACACCCAGCGTGAAATAGAGGCGAGAAACGAAATCAAATTAGAAAAATACAGCAATATCGTAGGAATAGAGGCGAAAGTGCTGGCGGATGTCGCGAGAAATCATATCATTCCATCGGCGTTGAAATATCAGAACAGGCTGATAGACAATGTGAAAGGATTGAAAGAAATTTATGGCGAAATAGACTTTAAGCCTTTGGCGAAAGAGCAGATGAATCTGATTGAGAGGATTTCTCACAATGTCCACCAAATAAAAATAGGCGTGGATGAACTTTTGGAAGCCAAGCAAAAAGCGAAATCAATAAAAGACAATCAGAAGCAATCAGAAGCATTTTGTCAAGAAGTGAAGCCGCTTTTCTCAAAAATACGAGAAGCATCAGACGCCTTGGAAATGATGGTGGATGATGAACTTTGGCCGATGACCAAATACCGAGAACTGCTCTTTACGAAATAAATAACTGCTCAGTGCAAGATTTTGTGCTGAGTTTTTTAATAAAAATATAAAAACATGAATCAGAGAGAAAAACAATTGCAATTTCATAAAAATTTGGCGATGGGACTTCTTGTCTTGATGCTTGTTATCTACATAAGTATGGTGTTTTTGCAGAAAAAATATCCCGAAATGTCCTTTATAGGCTATGTGAAGGCTTTTTCCGAGGCTGCTATGGTGGGAGCTCTTGCTGACTGGTTTGCTGTAACGGCATTATTCCAAAAGCCAATGGGACTGCCCATTCCACACACCAATTTGATAGAAGAACGAAAGGCGGATATTGGGAATAATTTGGGAGGATTTGTTGTAGAGAATTTTTTAAAACCAAAGCAGATCCGTTCTCATATTGAGAATATTAAGGTATCTAAATATATGGTAGAATGGCTTTCCAAAGAAACCACTTCTGAAAAAATAGAAAACATAATAAAGGGAATGTCCCTCAATGTGAGAGCCAGCCAGATGCTTGTAGAATTTTTGGATAAGGGAAAACATCAGGAATTATTTAACCAACTTTTCCAGAAAATAGAAGTTTATATTTCTGAAAACCAAAATGTGGTTCGGAGAGAAATAGACAATCAGTTTCCGCCGCTTATACCATCTTTCATCAGAGAAGCGATTTCAGAAAAAGTGGTGGAAGGTTTGCAGAAATTTGTAATGAAAATTACCAGAGATGAGGCGCATTCTGTAAGGCGGGAAATGACAGCGCAGCTCTATGATTTTTATGAAAGGCTTAATTCTTCTGAATGGGAAAATAAAATCACAAAACTCCTGAAAGATAATGTAAATAAGCAGATTAGCGAATTTAAAACCAATGAAGAATTTCAGAAAAAGCTGGATGCTTGGTTTCAGAAGATGGCTTATAGATTTGCATTGAGAAATAAAACAAGAATAGGAGATTTTATAAGTGATACGGTCAAAAACTGGGAAGGAAAGGAGCTGAGCCAAAAACTGGAAATGGAAGTGGGAAAAGATTTGCAGTTTATCCGAATCAATGGGACTTTGGTAGGAGGTATGGTAGGTCTGGTGATCTATGCTCTTACACAGCTTTTATAGAAAAAACAAATCGGATATCCAAGGATATCCGATTTCGTCTAAAATAAATAAAATATAATGAAAAAACTAAAACTACTTTGGTTCTAACACACAGAATGGGATGATAATCTCTTCTAGGGAAATCCCTCCGTGCTGATAGGTGTCTTTATAATAATTTACAAAATGGTTGTAATTTTTAGGGTAAGCAAAGAATAAATTGTTCTTCGCAAAGATATATTTACTGCTCACATTCCCTTTCGGAAGGAATAGTTTTTCAGGATTGGTAATCGCCCAGACATCTTTGTCTTCATAGGTTAGGCTTTTTCCTGTTTTATATCTTATGTTGGTAGAGGTTTCTCTATCACCCACCACTTTGCTTGGTTTTCTTACATAAATCATTCCGTGGTCAGTAGTTATCACTAGCTTGAAGCCGTTCTCTGCTGCCAGTTTGATGATTTTGATAAGAGATGAATTTTCAAACCAATTGTATGTTAATGAACGGAATGTTTTATCATCTCTAATTAGCTGATCTACAATGGTATTATCGGTTTTCGCGTGAGAAAGAATGTCTATAAAGTTATAAACAATCACCAATAAATCATTGTTTTTGTGCTGATTAAAATCTTCTAATATTTTTCGCTCAAAATCAGCATTTAATATCTTAATATATTTTGAACTTTTTCCTTGCAGACCGAGTCTTTTCATTTGGTCTTTTAGGAAATCAAATTCAAATTCATTTTTGTTCCCATCTTCATTGTCATTGAACCATTTATCTGGAAATCTCTTTTCTATTTCCAAAGGCAACAGCCCTGCGAAGAAAGAATTTCTAGCATACTGAGTCGCCGTTGGTAAGATGCTGTACAGATACTCTTCTGAAGTTTTATTGTAAAACTTAGTGAAAAGCGGTTCTACTACTTTCCATTGGTCATATCTTAGGTTATCTATCACCAAAAGAAGAACTTTGTCTTTTTCTATCTCTGGTTTTACTTTTTCCTTGAAAAGGGTGTGGTTCATTAGAGGCTTGTCATTTGAGTTAAGCCAATGTTCGTAGTTGTTTTCTATGAATTTAGCAAATTGGATATTTGCTTCTTCTTTTTGATTTTGAAGCAATTCTGAAAACTCACTATCAAAAACCTTATCAAATTTTATTTCCCAATTAAGGATTTTTTTATAATATTCTGCCCAGTCTTCATAATTATGAAGGTTGGAAAGTTCCATGCTCAGATTTCTGAACTCTTGTTGGTATTCAGAAATGGTCTGCTGTTCTACTAAAGTATCTTGTTGAAGATTTTTCTTTAGTGAAAGTAGAACTTGATTTGGGTTCACTGGTTTTAGAATATAATCTGCAATTTGTGAACCTATGGCCTGCTCCATGATGTGTTCCTCTTCATTTTTCGTTACCATCACTATTTTGATGGAGCTGTCCAAGTTTTTAATCATTGGAATGGCTTCTAAGCCAGATATGCCAGGCATACTTTCATCAAGAAGAACTAGTGCGAAACTGTTTTCCTCTATCAGTTCCAGAGCCTCATTCACATTGTTGATAGGAGTGACGCTGTAACCTTTGCTTTCCAAGAAAACAATGTGCGGCTTCAACATCTCTATCTCATCATCTACCCAAAGTATTTTTGACATGATTTTTTCCACTAATTTTCTGTTTTCAAAAGTATGGAGAAAAAATATTAAAATTATACCAACGAAATGTTAATGTTTGGTTAAAGTTTTTTCATAATTTTACACGATAAAATCTTTTTATGGCTAATAAGTTGAAAATCATCAATGATCCTGTTCATGGATTTATAAAAATCCCGTATGAAATTATTTTTGATATCATGGAGCATCGCTGTTTTCAGAGATTGAGAAGGATTTCTCAAACGGGACTGCTGAGTTTGATTTTCCCAGGAGCTACCCACACTCGTTTTCATCATGCGATAGGCGCGATGCATTTGATGTTTAATGCATTAGAAATTTTGAAACAAAAAGGCGTGAAAATTTCTACGGAAGAGGAAAAGGGAGCGATGCTGGCTGTCCTGCTTCATGATGTAGGACATGGACCTTTTTCGCATGCTCTGGAAAATATACTGATGGACAACTGGCATCACGAAAAACTTTCCCTTCTTCTGATGGAGCAGCTGAACGAGGAGTTTTCAGGCGAACTAACCGTTGCGATACAGATGTTTCAGGGAAAATATCATCGTAAATTTTTTAATCAATTGATTTCCTCACAACTTGATGTGGACAGGCTCGATTATCTCAAAAGAGACAGCTTCTACACGGGTGTTTCAGAGGGAAATATCAATACACAGCGGATTTTATCAACGCTGAATGTCCTTGATGATGAGCTGGTTTTGGATGAAAAAGGAATTTATTCCATTGAGCATTATCTTGTGGCGAGAATGTTCATGTATTGGCAGGTTTATTATCATAAAGCAGCTGTGTTGGCAGAAAATTTATTGATAAAAATAATGAACAGAGCCAAAACATTGGTTTCGCAAAATGTAAAAGTGGAGGCTTCTGAAAATCTCAAATATTTCTTGTATAGAGAGAGTTCTACACAGGCTACGGAGGAAGATATAGCGAGATTTATGGAACTGGATGATACGGATGTGTTACAAGCTATAAAATCATGGAAAAATCATGAGGATTTCGTGCTTTCGTATCTTTGTAAAATGGTGATTAACAGAAAATTTCCTAAAATTATTTATTCTTCTATGTCTTTTTCGGATGATTTGGTGCAGGAGAAAGTGCAGGAAACTAATTTGCATTTTGGGATAGAAAACGGAGATTTACTCGTGGATAATATTGAAAGAAACCTGCTGCCTTATGATAAAACTAAACAGCCTATTTATCTCCTGAGAAATGATATGGAAAAAGTAGCATTAGAGCAGGCGGGAAGTCAGATTTTATCAATGAATATCAATGAAAAAACAACGAGATATATTTTGTCCTTTCCAAAGGAAATTTCATAATTTTTTATGTTAAAAATATAAACAAATATAAATTTTTATTATACTAATAGGATTTTTCTTATCTTTGCACGATTATGGAGTTTACAGCTGCTGAAATTGCAGGTCTTATCAAAGGAAAAATAATTGGAGACCAAGGAATAAAAGTTCATGGATTTTCCCCTATAGAAGAGGGAAGACATGGACATTTGTCTTTTATTGCGAATGAAAAATTTGCGCATTTTCTACACTCTACAGAGAGTTCTGTGCTTATTGTTTCAAAAAATCTTTTGAAAGAAGAAAATTATAAGCCAGTCATCATAGAAGTGGAAGATGCATATCTTGCATTTCAGGTTTTGATGAACCTTTATCAGCAGATGACCGAAAAGAAAGAAGGAATAGAAGCGCAGAGTTTCATCCATGAAACGGCTGTTTTGGGGGAGGATGTTTATGTAGGGGCGTTCACTTATATTTCAGAAAAAGCGGTAATTGGTGATGGCGTTCAGCTTGCTCCACAGGTTTTCATTGGTAAAAATGTGAAAATCGGTAAAAACTCTAAAATAGACAGTGGTGCGAAAATCTATGACGGCTGTATCATTGGAGAAAATTGTGTTGTCCACTCTAATACTGTGGTAGGTGGAGATGGGTTCGGTTTTCAGCCTACGCCAAATGGATATGACAAAATCCCACAGCTGGGAAATGTAATCATAGAAAACAATGTAGAAATAGGCTCTAACTGTAGTATTGACAGGGCTACCATAGGTTCTACTGTTATAGGAGAAGGGACTAAAATAGATAACCTTATCCAAATCGCACATAATGTAAAAATTGGAAAAAACAATGTGATTGCTGCGCAGGCAGGAATTGCAGGTTCTACTACCATTGGAAACTGGAATATGATCGGTGGTCAAGTGGGAATTGTAGGACATATCAATATAGGAAATCAAGTAAAAATACAAGCACAGAGTGGTGTAAATAAAAATGTAAAAGATGGCGAGGCACTGTACGGAGCACCAGCCATAGATGCAGGAGACTACCGAAGAAACTATGTGCATTTTAGAAACTTGACAGAAATAGTAAAAAGGATAAATCAATTAGAAAACAACTCAAAAGATAAAACTAATGAGTGATAAACAAAAAACTTTAAAAGGAGAAATTTCCCTATCAGGAATAGGTCTTCACACAGGAAAAGAAGTAACCCTAACCATCAAACCTGCTAAGGAAAATACAGGGTATGTGTTCGTAAGAACGGACTTAGAGGGGAATCCACAAATAGAAGCGGATGCTAACTATGTGGTTTCTACTGATAGAGGAACTACATTAGAAAAATCAGGAGTTAAAATCTACACATGTGAGCATGTTTTGGCGGCATTAGTGGGGATGGATGTAGATAATGCTGTCTTGGAGATGAATAATGCAGAGCCTCCTATTATGGATGGTTCATCCAAGTTTTTTGTAGAAGCTATAGAGAAAGCAGGAGTGGTGGAGCAGGAGCAGCCGAGAGAGTATTTTGTTGTTACAGAGGTCGTTAATTTCACCGATCCACAGACTGGTTCTGAAATTACCATTATCCCAGCGGATACTTATGAAGTAACTACGATGGTGGATTTTGGGACTAATGTTTTAGGAACTCAGAATGCTGTTTTGAAAAATATTTCTGATTTTAAAAATGAAATTTCTTCTGCGAGAACATTTAGTTTTTTACATGAATTAGAAATGCTTTTGGATGCAGGTCTAATCAAAGGTGGAGATATTTCTAATGCGATTGTTTATGTAGATAAGGAATTAACTCCTGAAACAGCTGAAAAACTTAAAAAAGCTTTTGGAAAAGATGATGTTTCCATTCAGCCAAATGGAGTTTTGAATAACTTGACTTTAAACTATCCGAACGAGGCAGCTCGTCATAAATTATTGGATGTTATCGGTGACTTGGCATTGACAGGAGTAAGATTAAAAGGAAAGGTAATTGCTAATAAACCAGGACATTATATAAATACAGAGTTTGCTAAAAAATTAAATAAAATATACAAAGCTCAAAAGAAGAAAAATGTTCCAAATTTTGATTTGAGCAAAGAGCCTATTTATGATATCAACGGCATCATGAGATTATTGCCGCACAGACCGCCATTCTTGTTGATAGACAAGATTTTGGAGCTTTCTGATAATCATATCGTAGGGCTGAAAAATATCACAATGAACGAACCGTTCTTTGTAGGACATTTCCCGAAAGAACCTGTGATGCCAGGAGTTTTACAGATAGAAGCAATGGCACAGATTGGAGGAATTTTGGTGTTGTCAAGTGTCCCAGATCCAGAGAACTATTCTACATACTTTGTGAAAATAGATAATGTTAAATTCAAAAAGAAAGTAATCCCAGGGGATACACTTGTCTTTAAATTAGAGTTGTTAGCTCCTATTCGTAGAGGAATAGTGCACATGCAGGGGTATGGCTATGTAGGTGATAGTGTAGTGGTGGAAGCAGAACTAATGGCTCAAGTAGCAAAAACAAAAATAGACTAAATGATTCATCAGCTTACAGCAGTAGATCCAAGAGCGAAAATCGGGAAAAATGTTACCGTAGATCCATTTACCACTGTAGCAGCGGATGTGGAGATAGGAGAAGGGACATGGATAGGCTCTAATGTTACCATCATGGATGGAGCAAGAATTGGCAAAAACTGCAGAATTTTTCCAGGAACTGTCATCGCTGCGATACCACAAGATTTGAAGTTTGATGGAGAGGATTCACAAGTTATCATTGGTGATAATACGACCATTAGAGAATGTGTAACGGTTAATAGAGGAACCAAGGCTTTAGGATATACTAAAATTGGGAATAATTGCCTAATCATGGCTACATCTCATATCGCTCATGACTGCGTTGTCGGTGATAATGCCATTATAGTAAATGGATGTGCGATAGGAGGACATGTGGAAATTGGCGATTATGCTATTATTGGTGGACTGAGTGCTGTGCATCAGTTCTCACGAATAGGAAAACATGTAATCACAGCGGGAGGTTCTTTGGTTAGAAAAGATATTCCGCCTTATGTCAAAGTAGGAGGAGAACCGCCTGTTTATGCAGGAATCAACTCGGTTGGGCTTAGAAGAAGAGGAATCTCTAATGAGAAAATTTTGGAAATTCAGTCCATTTATAGAGTGATTTTCCAAATGGGAATGAATGTATCTCAAGCATTGGCATATGTAGAAAAAGAAGTACTGTCTACGCCAGAAAGAGATGAAATTGTACAATTTATACAATCATCCCAGAGAGGAATCATCAGAGGCGGTGGTACGAAAAAAGAGGAAGAAGATAATCAAGATTAAAAAATAATTAGAATAAAAAATGGCAACAACAGCTGATATTAGAAAAGGACTTTGTATAGAGTTTAACCATGATATTTATAAAGTAATAGAATTCCTTCATGTAAAACCAGGGAAAGGTCCAGCTTTTGTAAGAACAAAATTGAAATCAGTAACGAATGGAAAAGTGTTAGACAATACTTTTTCTGCTGGGCATAAAATAGATGAAGTTAAAGTAATTACGCGTAAATTCCAGTATCTTTATGATGATGAAAATGGATATCATTTCATGAACAATGAAGATTTCTCTCAAATCTATCTAAATAAAGAAATGATAGAAAACGCTCAGTTTATGAAGGCTGGAGAGGAAATCACTGTAATTTTGAAAGAATCAGATGAAACGCCTCTTTCTGCTGAACTTCCTGCAACAGTATTTTTGGAAGTGACAGAAGCAGACCCAGGTGTGAAAGGAAACACAGCAACTAACGCCTTGAAAAACTGTATAGTAGAAACAGGCGCTAGAGTTTTGGTTCCGCTATTCATAGAGCCAGGAGATAAGATTAAAGTAAATACAGAAGACGGCTCTTATTTAGAGAGAGTTAAATAAAATTATATAATTACTATGAAATTTCCTAAAGTCCAGACATTAAAGCAAATAGCAGAAATTATCGATGCCAAATATATTGGTGCGGATGATTTTCCTATTTCTGGAACAAATGAAATTCATAGAGTAAAATCGGGAGAGATTGTTTTTGTAAATCATCCCAAATATTATGAAAAGGCTTTAAATTCTGAAGCGACAGTTATTCTCATCGACAAAGAGGTTGATTGTCCACAGGGAAAGGCTCTTTTGGTTTCGGATGATCCATTTAGAGATTTTAATAAAATCAATGCTCATTTTACTCCAATACAGACATTTAAAACTTGCGGAGAAAATGTAAAAATAGGGAAAAACAGCCAGATTCATTCTTCTGTAATTATAGGAAATGATGTGGAGATAGGAGAAGAATGTATCATCATGCCAAATGTAGTGATAGGTGATAGAACCAAGATAGGAAATCGCTGTATTGTCCAGTCAGGGACAGTTCTTGGAGGAGATGCGTTTTATTACAGAAAACTGCCAACAGGCTATATCAAGATGCTTTCTGTAGGAAATGTAGTTCTGGAAGATGAGGTGGAAATAGGAGCGAACTGCACCATAGACAGAGGTGTTACAGACACTACAATTATAGGAGAAGGAACAAAGATGGATAATCAAATCCAGATAGGACATGATACTATCATTGGAAAGAGATGTCTGATTGCTTCACAAGTTGGGATTGCAGGATGTTGTAATATAGGTAATGATGTTACCATCTGGGGGCAGGTAGGAGTTTCCTCAGATATTATAGTAGAAGATGGGGTGGTTATTTTGGCAACTTCGGGGGTTTCAAAAGATTTGAAAAAAGGTAAAACTTATTTCGGAGCACCAGCTGAGGAAGCCAAGGAATATTATAAAAAACAAGTAAAAATTACTCGATTGATACAAGGATAATAAAAAAATGTTACTTTTGTACTTTGAATTAGAAAAATAAAATTGTTAAATAAAAATAAAAAATTATGAAAAAACTATTATTAGGAAGTTTTTTGGTGTTTTCAAGCCTTATGTCAGCACAGCTTTCTTTACAGTTGGAAAATACTAGAATAGGGGTGATAGGAGGACCTAACTATTCCAGAGTAAGAAATGCCCATAACCCTTCTGCGGCAAGATATTCATTCTATGGAGGGCTTTTAGCATTGATTCCATTAGATTTTGAAAATCAGTTTTATATTCAGCCGCAGGTAGAATATTTGTCAGCAGGAGAAAAAGGGGAAGGGTCTACAGTTTATGCGAACAACTATATCAGTGTTCCTATCTATTTTAAAGGATACTTTACAGAAGGAAGACATTCTTTATTCGCATTTGCAGGACCTAGATTTGCTTTCTTATTGAACCAAAAAGTTGAGAATCCATCTAGCCCTCTTTATGTGAAAGAAAAGATGGGTAAAGCAAGAGGTTTTGATTTTGCTTTATCAGGAGGTGTAGGATATAGTATAAACAGAAAATTCGAGATACTTGCTCGTTATGATTTCGGTTTGTCTAGTGTTTATCCAGATCTTGTAGAATCTTGGACAGGAAACCCAAATGTATATAGAAAAAAATCTCAGCATATCTTGAGTGCAGGGATAAGTTACATCTTTGGAGAATAATAAGATAAAAATAAAAGCAACTCTAAAATAGGGTTGCTTTTTTGTTTTTTTAATAAGAAAATTAGTGTACATCTATCCCGTCAAAATATATTTCTGTAATAGCAGTGTCATTATATTTGCTTCCTTTATAGACTTCTAATATTTCAAATTTTAAGATTAAATCCGTTCTGTTTTTATTGTGTCCTAGCGTTCCCACTGAGAAATATTGATCTGTTCGACTGTCTTTTAAATTTAAAATTCCGAAAGGAACGCCATTTACATAGAGTTTTAATTTTTTCACACGGTTGTTATTTTTCCATGTTTCCTCGGATTTCATATATCCATTAGAAATAATAATTTCCGTAATTCTAGGGCTGTCATTTTTGAAATAATATTCTAAATATTCGCCGACGCCCTCATCTTTTTTGCCTTCTACCCAAGCGGTTTTGTAGCTCAAATCATTTGCAAATTCGGCTTTGTAAGAATCTCCAAGTGATGATGAAGCCTTTATTTTGTAATTTCCGCCACCGCAATACCAGCTGCATCCGCCATCAATTATATCCCAAGCGTTTTCTACTACTTCGCCATATTTTTCGAGGAGGATATTTAGCTCTTTTTGTTCCGAAGCTGTGGGAACTTTCTTTTGTAAAAGTTCATTTTGTCGGTTGATTTCCTTCTCTCTTTTTGCGCTGAGGTCAGGTTTTACTACTTTTTTAGGATAAAAATTTTTGATTTGGCTTTGTGCTGTTCCTCCACAGAGTAGGGCAAGAATTAGTAAATGTTTCATATTTAATATATTGGTTAAAAAAGTTCGCCTAAATTTTTTGGTTGTGATATGCCCAGATGTCGGTAGGCTTTTTCGGTAACTTCCCTTCCTCTCGGTGTTCGGATGATGAATCCTTCCTGAATGAGGTAGGGTTCATACACTTCTTCCAAGGTTTCGGCATTTTCTCCGATAGAAGTTGCCAGCGCAGATATTCCCACAGGTTTTCCTTTGAAATTTTCTATCATTACCCGCATGATTTTATTGTCCATGTCATCAAGTCCATATTCATCGACATTGAGTGAATTAAGGGCAAATTTAGCAATGTTAAGGTCAATCTCTCCATTGCCTTTTATCTCCGCAAAATCCCTTACTCGGCGGAGCAGGGCATTGGCTATTCTCGGTGTTCCTCGGCTTCTTCGCGCGATTTCAAGGGCGGCATCTTCATAGATAGGAACGCCCAAAACCCTCGCGCTTCGTTCGATAATCATACCCAAAAGCTCTACATTATAGTATTCCAATCGGCTCTGAATCCCAAATCTCGCCAGCATCGGTTTAGTAAGCATTCCGCTTCGGGTTGTCGCTCCAATTAGGGTAAAAGGATTTAGCCCAATCTGAACAGAACGAGCATTAGGGCCAGTTTCGAGCATAATATCGATTTTAAAATCTTCCATCGCAGAATATAGATATTCTTCTACAATAGGTGATAAACGATGGATTTCATCGATGAAAAGAACATCATTTTCCTCTAAATTGGTCAGGATTCCTGCTAGACTACCAGGTTTGTCCAGCACAGGGCCGGAGGTTACTTTGCAGTTTACGCCCAGTTCGTTGGCAATGATATGCGAAAGCGTGGTCTTCCCAAGCCCAGGAGGCCCGTGCAGAAGCGTGTGGTCTAATGCTGTTCCTCTGTTTTTGGCGGCGGCAACGAACACTTCTAGGTTGTCCAATGTTTTTCTCTGTCCTGCAAAATCTTTGAAACTCTGCGGACGGATCTTTTCCTCTTGTAAAAGTTCTTCGGAGGAGAAATTCTCTTTATCTGGATGCAAAAAATCAGGCATTTCTAATCTATTTGAGAACCAAAGATAAAGATTTTTTTGACCAAGTAGTAAATTAAATCATTGTTTAAATTTAAACGATATTAGATTTATTAAATTTAATTTGGTTTTAATTATTTAATTTAAAGATATTTAGTGTTATTTAAAAATTCAAACAAATATTGTTTTTGAAAAAATGTTTAAATTTAAAGAAATAATATTTTTATATTTGCACCTTCAAAAGAAAAGTGAAAACAAGAAACATGAGAAAAATTTTGTTACCAATAACATTATTGGCGGGAACCCTAGCCTATGCGGGAGGGTTCAGAGTATCGCTACAAGGAGTGAAGCAGTTGGCTATGGCGCACACGAGTGCCCATGCAGAAGATGCGAGTGTAGCTTTTTTTAATCCAGCGGGAATGTCTTTCATTCCAAGTAAACTCAGTGTAGTAGCTGGTGGTTTTGGAGTGGCAAGTAAAGTGTCGTACCAAAATCTAGACACAGGAGAGGCTTATTCTACGGAAAATCCTTTGGGAACGCCTATTTATGCGGCTGTAGCGTATAAGGTGGTGGATAATGTTTCTGTGGGATTTAGTTTTACTACGCCTTTCGGAAGTACAGTTCAGTGGCCAGAAAAATGGACAGGAGATGAAATCGTAACTAAAATGAGCCTGAAGAGTTATTTCTTCCAGCCTGCAGTTTCAGTGAAGATGGCGGATTGGATGTCGGTAGGTCTGAGCTATATGTATGTAAAAGGACAAGTGGACTGGGATAAGAAACTTAATAAATTTAATGGTAGTTTAAATTTAAAAGACACCAAAGCAAGTGGACATGGTCTAGGATTGGGATTCTATTTTAGACCAACGGATAAGCTTGATGTAAGTGTTGCATACCGTTCGCCTGTAATTGTAAAGGCTAATGATGGTGTTGTGAGTTTTAATGTATCTTCGGCATTGTATTCAGCGCTGAAGGTGGATGCGAATGGTCAGGATAAATTTAAAGCAGAACTTCCATTAGTAGAAGAATACACAATAGGAGCTACATACAGAATCACTCCGAAATGGCAAGTTTCAGCTGATTTTAACTATACAGGATGGTCTCGCTATGATGCTCTGACGCTTGATTTTGAAAACGCACTTATAGGAAATCAGAAAGATAAAACAGTATTAAAAAACCTTAAAAACTTTAAGAATACACAGACTTGGCGTTTTGGAACGCAGTATCAGTTTACTGACATGATTGCTGGGCGTTTAGGATATTACTATGACCAGTCTCCATATGAGGATAAGGATTTTATTCCAGAAACTCCATCTTTTGATAATAATGTGATAACGGCTGGTATTGGGCTGAAATTCAATAAATTTAATGTTGATATTTCTGGAGGATATGCATTTATGAGGAGAAGAAATAGTATGAATGATAATTTAGGATTTTATGGCCAGCTGAAATCCAAAGCGGCATATTTCGGTCTAGGAATTTCTTATAACCCTTTTTAATTTGAAATCATGAAAAAAGTATTTATATCATCAATGGCCGTTCTGGCTGTTTTGTCAGTTACAAGTTGTAAAACTGATTTTGAAACCGATGTAGCGGATATCGCGGTAACTAGTGGAGAGGCAGATTTTAGTAAATATGTGGCTCTTGGGAATTCTTTGACTTCTGGATATAGAGATGGGACAGTGTATTTAGATGGGCAGCTGGAGTCTTATCCTGCGATGATTGCCGAGCAGATGCAAAAAGCAGGTGGAGGAACTTTTACTCAGCCTTTGGTGCCTGATAACATCGGTGGTTTCGCTAATATACCAGGGTTTAAAGGAAAATTAACTCTTCAAGTGGTAAATGGAGCATTGACTCCTGTGTATTCTACGGCTGTTAGTGAATTAGACAGATTAACAGGAACATACAATAATATGGGAGTGCCTGGTGCTAAGTCTTTCCATTTGGTAGCGAATGGCTATGGTAACATGGCTGGGCTGGCATCTGGAACAACAAACCCATATTTCGTGAGATTTGCATCTTCTTCTACTGCTAGTGTTTTAGACGATGCTAAGGCTCAGAATCCTACATTTTTCTCTCTTTGGATAGGGAATAATGATGTGCTTTCTTATGCTACTTCAGGAGGGGTAGGAACAAACCAAACAGGAAACACCAATCCAAGAACATATTCTTCTAATGACATTACAGACCCTAATGTTTTAGCGGGGTCTATCAGAGCTGTTTTAGAAGGGATGAAATCAGTAGGGGCAACTAAAGGAGTGATAGCAAACATTCCGAATGTGACTTCTATTCCGTTCTTTACAACGGTTCCGTATAATGCTGCTCCATTGGATGAAGCTCATGCTGCTACCTATAATGCTGAGTTAGTAGGAAAATTAAAACCTGTTTTGACTGCTTTAGGGCAAGGAGATAGATTGAAAACATTGGTAGTTGGGCAAAATCCATTATTGATAAAAGATGAAACCTTGACTGATTTATCATCTCAAATCACGGCAGCTTTGACAAGAAATGGTGTTTCTGCTGCTGAGGCGGCTTTCATTGGGATTACCTATGGACAGGCTCGTCACACTACGAGTGAAGACTTGATATTATTATCTACAAAACCTGTTATCAAATCTAAAGTAACTGGAGTTTCTGAGCAATTTAATAAACTAGGAATTACTTATCCTTTGGAAGATAAATATGTATTGACGAAGTCAGAAGTGGCGGAAGTTCAGACAGCGACAAATGCTTATAATACTCAAATAAAGGCTTTAGCGGAGGCTTATGGATTGGCTTTTGTAGATGCTAATGCTAAAATGGTAGAATTGGGTAAAAGCTCTGGAATTCAGTATAATGGAGTGAATTATTCCACTACATTCGTTACAGGAGGCTCGTTTTCATTAGATGGCGTACACCTTACAGGAAAAGGATATGCCGTGATTGCTAATGAATTTATCAAAGCTATCAATGCTAAATATAAATCCAACTTACGCCAAGTAAATCCAAATAACTATTCAGGAGTGAAGTTTCCATAACATTTTATAATTAAATAAAAACCGCTTGATATTTTTCAAGTGGTTTTATTTTTTACTAATTTTGCAATTCTCAAAAAAACTCAAATTAAACAATGGCTTCTCAAACATCTTATTTATTCAGCACTAGGACCAGTAGACAGTTAGCTGAAAAAATTGCTCATTATTATGGGCAGGAACTAGGAAAAATCAATTTTCAAGAGTTTAGTGATGGTGAATTTGAGCCTGTTTTAGACCAATCCGTAAGAGGCGGAAGGGTCTTTTTAATAGGTTCTACATTTCCTCCAGCGGACAATCTTTTAGAGCTTCTTCTTATGATAGATGCGGCTAAAAGAGCTTCTGCAAAGAATATTACGGTGGTTCTTCCGTATTTTGGTCTAGCAAGACAAGACAGAAAGGACAAACCGAGAGCGCCAATAGGTGCGAAATTGGTTGCAAATCTTTTAACAACAGCGGGAGCAACTAGAGTGATGACAATGGATCTGCATGCAGACCAGATTCAAGGTTTTTTCGAAATTCCAGTAGACCATCTTTATGCATCGGCTATTTTTGTGGAGTATATTAACTCTTTGAATTTGGATAATTTGACCATAGCCTCGCCTGATATGGGAGGAGCTAAAAGAGCCAAAAACTATGCAAACCATTTAGGAGCAGAAGTTACCATTTGCTACAAAGAAAGAAAAAAAGCGAATGAAGTGGCAGAAATGACCCTCATTGGTAATGTAGAAGACAGAAATGTGATTTTGGTGGATGATATGGTGGATACAGCGGGAACACTCTGTAAGGCTGCGGATATCATCATGGAGAGAGGAGCAAAAAGTGTAAGAGCTATCGCTACTCACGGAGTGCTTTCTGGAAAGGCATATGAGAATATAGAGAAGTCTAAATTGCAGGAAATTATCATCACAGATTCAATTCCTCTTAAAAACAGTTTGTCATCTAAAATAAAAGTGCTATCTTGCGCCCCGTTATTTGCAGATGTGATGAATCTTGTTCATAACAAGAAATCCATCAATGACAAGTTTATATTTTAAAATAATTAAATTTTTTATAAAATGAAATCTATTACAATTCAAGGACAGAAAAGAGAAAGCGTGGGTAAAAAATCTACAAAAGCTCTACGCAATGCTGAATTAGTTCCTTGTGTTGTTTATGGAGGTAAAGAACCATTACATTTCTCTACAGAAGAGAAATCTTTCAAAAACTTGGTTTACACTCCTGAGGCACACACGGTATCTATTGAGGTAGGTGGACAGACTATTCCAGCAGTATTACAAGACATTCAGTTTCACCCAATTACGGACAGAATCCTTCATGTGGATTTCTACCAGTTGAGTGCTGACAAACCAGTAGTAATGGAAGTTCCTGTGAAAATTACAGGTCGTGCTAAAGGTGTTGTAGCGGGTGGTGTTCTTAGACAATCATTCAGAAAACTGAAATTAAAAGCAGTTCCTGCTAATTTACCAGATGAAATCGTGGTAGATGTGACTCCACTTAAAATTGGTAACAAAATTTATGTGGGAGATATCAAAACTGATGCGTATACATTCTTACATCCAGATAATGCTGTAATCGCAGCTGTGAAGATGTCTAGAAATGCGATGAAAAACGCAGGTGCTGCAGGAGCAGACGAAGAAGATGAAGAATAAAATAATCTTTTCATAAGTTTAAAACAAAAGGCTGTCAATTTTTTGATGGTCTTTTGTCTTTATTAACATAAATCAATTTTCAATAAAATAAAAACTTATACTTTTGCTTCATAAATTTTAAAAAATAAAAATATGAAAATATTAGCATTTGCAGCGAGTAATCATTCTAACTCTATCAATAAACAGTTGGTTTCTTATATTTCAAGTAAATTTGAAGGACATGATGTAGAGCTTCTTGATATTAACGACTACGAAATGCCTATTTACAGCATAGACAGAGAGGTAAGTGGTGGAGTTCCTAAACTGGCAGAAGATTTTGCGGCGAAAATAGATGGAGCAGATTTGCTTATTATTTCCTTGGCGGAATATAACGGATCTTATTCTACGGCTTTCAAAAATATTTTTGACTGGATATCAAGAATTCCAAACAGAAGTGCTTTCGGTGATAAAAAAGTTTTCCTCACTGCTACAGCTCCAGGTCCGAGAGGAGGTCTTACGGTTTTAGAGACAGCAAAGGCAAGATTCCCATACAATGGAGGGGATGTGATAGAGGATTTTTCTCTTCCGAATTTTTCTGAAAATTTTGATTTGGAAAGGGGAATAATCAACGAGGAAAAGAAACAGGAACTAGAAGCGAAAATAGAAAAAGTAAAACAAGTTCTCATAAATTAAATATTTAAATAGCGGTCTCAAAGGGCTGCTATTTAGATTTTTAAACCGAAATAAATTAAATAAATTTTATTTTTTACTGATAAATTATTACCTTTGTCTGCTCAATTAGTTATTATTATGAAATTTATTGTCACAAGTGGCGAGTTACAAAAAGCTTTAAATACGGTAAGTGGTGTGATATCTAGTTCACAATCCAGACCGATATTGGAGAATTTTCTTTTTGAGTTAGAAAATAATTTGCTTAAAATCACAGCATCAGACGGAGAGACTACTCTTTTGACATCTTTGGCGGTTAAGTCAGAGAGTAATGGCAAAATAGCAGTTCCTGCTAAGATGTTTCAAGATGCGATAAAAACATTTGGAGATCAGCCTCTTACTTTTTTGGTTAAACTAAATGAAAATGGAGGAGGGCTTTTAGAAATTTTAGATGAGAAGGACAACTATTTCATAGCGTTGGACAATGCAGAAGAATATCCTGAATTGGCTGAGTTTAGTTCTTCACAAAAAGTTACTATTTCATCAGGAATTCTTGCAGAGGCTCTTTCTAAAACGCTTTTTGCGACAAGTAATGATACGCTTCGTCCTGTGATGACAGGAGTGTTTTTCCAATTTGGAGAAGAGGAGGCTAATTTTGTAGCAACGGATTCTCATAGATTGGTAGTTTATAAAAGAACAGATATTAAAAATAGTGAGCCTATGGAGTTCATTATGCCTAAAAAACCACTAAGTATCTTTAAAAATATTCTGACAAGTTCAGATGATGAGGTGGTTATAGAGTTTAATGAAAACATGGCGAAGTTTTCCTTCAAGGAGCATGTATGGATTTGTCGTTTGATAGATGGAAAATATCCTAATTATAATGCAGTAATTCCTAAGGAAAATCCTAATGTGCTGACTATAAATAGAGCACTTTTATTAAGTTCTATCAAAAGGGCTTCCATTTTTGCCAGCAAATCTACCAGTCAGGTGAGATTTAAGTTGTCTGGGAATATTCTTTACCTTCATGCAGAAGATACAGAATATGCGAATAAAGCAGAAATGCAGATACCATGTGACTACTCAGGAGAGGATATCAATATAGGATACAGCTCGAAATTCCTGACAGAAATGATAGCTGTTCTAGATTCAGAGGATATTATCATGAGAATGTCCCAAGCGAATAGACCAGGGATTGTAGAACCAGCGGACGGGCTGGATGAGGAAGAGCAAATACTCATGCTGTCAATGCCAGTAATAGGTTTAAATTAACAAAATGAAAATAAACGAGATGTAGAGTAAAAGACCTTTGCATCTCCTTTTTTAATATTTATATTTCAATGAAGATTTCGAATAATTGGCTTAAAGATTACATTAGTACAGATTTAAATTCAGAAAAAATAGGAACCTACCTCACGGATATAGGTTTGGAAGTAGAGGGAATAGATAAATTTGAAACTATCAAAGGAAGTTTGGAAGGCATCGTTGTAGGTAAGGTTTTAACTTGTGGAAAACATCCAAACGCCGATAAACTAAGCAAAACAACTGTAGATGTAGGAAATGCTACAATTCTAAATATTGTCTGCGGAGCTCCTAATGTAGCTGCAGGACAGATCGTTGCGGTGGCTGTGGTAGGGACTACTTTGTTTGATAAGAATGGAGGTTCTTTTACTATTAATAGAAATAAAATCAGAGGTGAGGTTTCGGAAGGGATGATTTGTGCTGAAGATGAGATAGACTTGGGCAACAGCCATGATGGAATTATGGTTTTGGATGAAACTTATGAAGTAGGAAAACCTCTGGCAGATTATTTTGATATTCAGCAAGATGAAGTTTATGAAATAGGACTGACACCTAACAGAACCGATGCCATTTCTCACTATGGTGTAGCGAGAGACTTGCATGCATTTTTGACTTGTAATGGAATTGATTCCAAGCTTGTTAAAATGGAAACTTACTCTGCTGAATCAGAAGGTGAGCACAACTTCTCTATCGAGGTGGAAAATAATGATTTGGCGCCGAGATACATTGGTGCTGTTTTGAAAAATATAAAAGTAGGAGAATCGCCAGAATGGCTGAAAAACAGACTAAAAGCGATAGGTCTTTCACCAATAAATAATGTGGTGGATGTTACCAACTACATTCTTCATGCTTATGGACAGCCGCTTCATGCTTTTGATTTAGATAAAATTGGAGGAAATAAAATAACGGTAGGAAACAGCCCGAAAGGAACGAAATTCACCACACTAGATGGAGTGGAGAGAACGCTGAATGGAGAGGAAATCATGATAAAAGATGGAAATCAGAAACCGCTTTGTATTGCTGGGGTTTTTGGTGGGCTGGACAGCGGAGTATCCGAGCAGACACAATCTATTTTCTTGGAAAGTGCTTACTTTAATCCTGTTGCTGTTCGTAAAGGAGCTAAATTCCATGGGCTGAATACCGATGCTTCTTTCCGTTTTGAGAGAGGAGTAGATCCGAATAACACTAAAACTACTATTTCCTTGGCAGTGAAGTTGTTACAGGAATTGACAGGAGCGACATTGGTAGGGGATTATATAGAGCATTACCCTGAAAAAATAAAGCCTCATAATGTGATTTTTAGATATTCTAAATTGGATCAAATTTTAGGAATAAAAATCCATAGAGGGAAAGTAAAAGAGATTTTGAAATCATTGGAAATAGAACTTCTTAACGAAATTGCTGATGGATTGGAGCTTTTGGTGCCGAACTACAGAGCCGATGTTACCAGAGAAATAGATGTGATAGAGGAAATCCTTAGAATTTATGGGTATAATAAGATAGATGCTCCACAGAAAATTTCTTTTACTCCAGTGAAATTGAGTTTTGATGACCAAGATGGATTAGAAAACGAGTGGGCAAGGGCGCTTCAGGCGAATGGGTTTTATGAAGTGATGAATAATTCCCTTACTTCGGTGGAAGATGAAACAGACGCTGTGAAACTGCTAAATCCATTGAGCGGTGACTTGGCGTTTATGAGAAAGTCTTTGCTGGAAGGGCTTTTGGAGAATGCGGTTTATAATATCAACAGAAAAAATGCGGATATTAAGTTTTTCGAGTTAGGAAAAATTTATCATAAAAAGGAAAAATACGAGGAGAGAAAACAGCTGGCGATTTTAGTTTTGGGAAGAAATCATTCTGAAAACTGGCTTCTTCCGAAGGGCAGCACAAGTTTTTATCATTTGAAAGCATATGTTTCTCTTATTTTAAGTAAGTTGAATTTTGATATTGTTGAAAAACCATTGCAGGATGATCGTTTTTCGGATGCAATAGAATTTTCAGTTGAAGGAAAAACCGTTGCAAGGCTTGGAAAAGTAAGTCCGAAAATGCTGAAAAAATTTGACATAGAACAAGAAGCTTTCTATGCAGAAATAGAGCTTGAAGAATGTCAAAATCTTCGTAATACAGAGAATTTGCGTTTCAAAGATATTCCTAAATTTAACAAAACAAGAAGGGATTTGGCGCTGTTAGTAGATAAGTCTGTGCTATACACACAGCTTTATAATGCTGCTAAAAATAACAAGTCTCCATTCTTGAAGAGCATCAATTTGTTTGATGTGTATGAAGGCAAAAATCTTCCAGAGGATAAGAAATCTTATGCATTGAGTTTTGAACTTCTTAACGAAGAAAAAACGATGGAAGAAAAGGAAATAGCGCAGGTAATGGATTCTTTGGTAAATGTTTTCAAGAAACAGTTTAATGCAGAACTCCGTTCATAAATACACGAATTATGAAAAAAATAATTTCACTAACAGCTGTGCTTGTTTTGTCATTATCTTGTTCCAATGCATCTGTTGCAGGAAAGAAAGAGAGTGTACAGTTGAATAATACCAGCTGGATTTTGGAGGAAAATACTAGGACAAACTCCGGAATTACTCTAGAAATAGCAAAGGGCAGAGTTTCAGGTTTTTCTGGGTGTAATAATTATTTTTCGGAATTAGTTACAAATCCAAAAGGAACTTTTCAAGTAAAAAGTATAGGAGCGACACGAATGCTTTGTGATAATATTTCTGTGGAAGAAGATTATCTAAATTTACTTGAAAAAGTGAATAAATATGTAATCAACGAAACCTCTTTGGAGTTGTATAAAGACAATGTTTTGTTATTGAAATTTAAAAGAAAGTAACTTTTTTTCATAGATAATTTTGTTGTTTTAGAAAAAAAAAGTACTTTTGCAAACCTATTATGGACAAATATAGAAACTATGACATCAGTTTTTCTAGTCTAAAGCAAGGAAAACATGAGTTTGAGTTCTGTGTTGATCAGCAGTTCTTTGATTTATTTGAGGCTGAAGAAGAATTTGAAAATACCAAAATAGTTAGTAAAGTTTTACTTGAAAAGCATTCTACTTTTTTGGATTTTGTAATTTCTGTTTCAGGAACAGTGGATTTGACTTGTGATATCAGCAATGAAAAATTCCAGTATCCGATAAATAATAAAATAAAATTCTTAGTAAAGTTTGGAGAAGAATATGATGATAGTAATGAAGAGATCATTACAATTCCTCATCACTATAGTGAGTTTAATATTGCTCAGTTTATCTATGAAGCAGTAGTTCTTGCTATTCCTATGAAGAAAGTATCTCCTACGGCACTAGAAAACGAAGAATTCCAAGACTTGTTGGATAAATTCAGTCCTAAAATAAATGAAGAAAAGGCGGATGATGAAGACATAGATCCAAGATGGGAAGCGTTGAATAAATTGAGAAAATAAAAGTTAATATAAAAAGCTAAAAATTATTAGAAATGGCACATCCTAAAAGAAGACAGTCATCTACAAGAAGAGATAAAAGAAGAACTCACTACAAAGCAGTAGTTCCTCAATTGGCAAAAGATGCTACAACAGGTGAATTACACCTATATCACAGAGCTCACTGGCATGAAGGAAAACTTTACTACAGAGGTAAAGTAGTTCTTGAAAAAGAAGTAGAATCTGCAGAATAACGATAGATTTTTGGTAAAATCTCCAAAAATCATGGTAGAAATATAGAACCATTCTTTTTTACAAAAGTGAATGGTTTTTTGTGTTTATTTACTATATTTGAATAATAAAATTATTTTTTATGGATATTAAAGACTTACAAAACCTTATTAAATTTGTTTCAAAGGCTGATGTAGCCGGAGTAAAATACAAAACTAAGGATTTTGAAATCAATATTACCAATCATACATTTGGTACGGTGGTGACAACGCCACAGATGACACAAGTTCAACCAGTGGTAAATACAGCTCCTGCTGCACAGCCAGAGCAAGAAGTTTCTGCAAACTCAGCAGAACCAGCAGATAATGGTAAATACATCACGATAAAATCTCCTATCATTGGTACTTTCTACAGAAAACCAGCTCCAGACAAAGAGCCTTTCGTAAGTGTAGGAAGCGAAATCACAGAAGGAACGGTTATTTGTGTGGTGGAAGCCATGAAATTATTCAATCAGATAGAGTCTGAAGTGAGTGGAAAAATCGTAAAAATCTTGGTGGATGACGCTACTCCTGTAGAGTACGACCAGCCATTATTCTTAGTAGATCCATCATAAATTACTCTATTCATTGTAATTGATAAACAGAAAAATAATGTTTAAAAAGATATTAATTGCCAATCGTGGAGAGATTGCGATGAGAATTCTCAGAACTTGTAAAGAGATGGGAATCAAAACAGTAGCAGTCTACTCAATCGCGGATAAAAACAGTCTGCATGTAAGATTTGCGGATGAAGCGGTATGTATAGGTCCTGCGGCGAGTAAGGATTCTTATCTAAAAATTCCTAACATCATTGCAGCAGCAGAAATCACGAATGCAGATGCCATTCACCCTGGTTATGGATTTTTGGCTGAAAATGCTAATTTTTCTAGAATTTGTCAGAAAAATGGAATAAAATTCATAGGAGCTACACCAGAACAAATAGAAAAAATGGGAGACAAAGCCACTGCGAAAGCAACAATGAAAGCGGCTGGAATTCCTTGTGTTCCTGGGTCTGATGGACTTGTAGAATCTTTGGAAGAAGCTGAGAAAATTGCTGAAAAAATCGGCTATCCTGTAATGATAAAAGCTACCGCAGGTGGTGGTGGTAAGGGAATGCGTGCCATCTGGAGCAAAGAAGAGCTTAGAGAAAGTTGGGATTCTACTATTCAAGAGGCTTTAGCGGCTTTCGGGAATGGTGGAATGTACATGGAAAAACTGATAGAAGAGCCAAGACACATAGAATTCCAAATTGCTGGAGATAGATATGGAAGGGCTTGCCATTTATCAGAAAGAGACTGCTCTATTCAGAGAAGAAATCAAAAATTGATAGAAGAAACGCCGTCTCCTTTTATGACGGAAGAACTTCGTGAAAAAATGGGAAATGCCGCTGTGAAAGCTGCTGAATATATTGGATATGAAGGAGTTGGAACGATAGAATTTTTGGTTGATAAACACAGAAACTTCTATTTCATGGAGATGAATACTCGTATTCAGGTGGAACACCCTATTACAGAGCAGGTTATAGATTATGACCTTATCCGTGAGCAAATTTTATTAGCTGCGGGAGAAAGAATTCTTGGAAAGAATTATTATCCAAAATTGCACTCTATAGAATGTAGAATCAACGCGGAAGATCCATATTCTGATTTTAGACCTGCACCTGGGAAAATTACTCAGCTCAATATCCCTGGAGGACATGGTGTGAGAGTGGATACGCATGTATATGCTGGTTATACAATTCCACCAAACTATGACTCTATGATTGCTAAACTTATCATCACAGCACAGACTAGAGAAGAGGCTATTGCTAAAATGAAAAGATCTTTGGAAGAGTTTTATATAGAAGGAGTGAAAACCACTATTCCTTTCCACAGACAGTTGATGGATAATCCTGATTTCCTTGCTGGAAATTACACAACAAAGTTCATGGAGACTTTTGTGATGGATAAAGATTATGAATTTCACTAATAAATAAAAAAAAGAAACACTACTAAAATTTAGTAGTGTTTTTATTTTTTGCATTGCTTATTTTACGCCTAATTTTCCAAGTAAAATAAAGAGCACAGCGATTACTAAATAAGACAATCCATTAGGAGATGAAAGTGTCCCTGCTAAAACCACACAAGTCCCTATCAGAGCAAAAAACAGCATGGTGTATTTCAGCGGTTTATTTTTTAGTAAATGTTCTCTAAACAATTTAAAAAGCCCTAAATACAAACAAAAATTAACCACATAAATGAACAGAATGGGAATGGCTGATATGTCGTAATTTAGTTCTTTTAGGAATGGATTGGTATTAGATAAATAAAAAATAAAAAGATAAACGCTCATCAGCCCGAAGCCTACCAAAGCGCTATTTACCGGCATTCCAGTTCTTTTACTGATACTTCCCAGATTCAGGAATTTTTTAGAATATTCCAAATTGTAGAATTGGTAAGGAGCGCGGGTATTTGCGAGAACAAGTCCGTTGCAAGTTCCTAATACAGAGATGATTATAAATAGCTGTATGGCTATCGCACCTGCTTCAGAGGAAATTTTTCTTGAAAATTCAATGATGTAGGTGTCGCCCAGCTGTCGTATTTCATTACTGTTCATTTTGGAGACAATTCCTAAATAATAAAAAACATAAACCACCAAGACTATCAAAGTTCCTGATATTAAGGCTTTTGGAAGGTTTTTCTGTGAATCTTTGATTTCTCCAGAAATTTGCATAGCGATATACCATCCATCCATAGAAAAGGCGATAGGAATGAAACTTGCGCCTACTAAAAGCCAAAAGTTAGTTTCATTGGAAGAGATTAAGGCTTGATTTTCAATTTGATTTAGTGGTTCGGTGTCATTTCCTAAAAGGCTGATAATTCCAAAAGCAGCAATGAAAATGAGCGGAAACAGCTTTAAAACTGCGGTTAATTGTAAAAAAACACCGCTGGATTTTGGTCTGAAAATATTAAGGAATAGAAATATAACTCCATTGCACCAGCCTATCAGTGAATAATGCAGGAAATTAGGTTCAAAATGGATAAACTCCGCAAGGAAATGAGAGATGTAAATCCCTGATACCGTGAGCAAAACTCCCGCCAGCAAAGGTAAAAACATAATGAAAT
The DNA here is from genome assembly GCA_963516475.1 of uncultured Flavobacteriaceae bacterium. Taxonomy (GTDB): domain Bacteria; phylum Bacteroidota; class Bacteroidia; order Flavobacteriales; family Weeksellaceae; genus JABCPE02. Next base: position 30,382 of record CAUQBR010000011.1, on the reverse strand, counting down.
AAACCCAGCCCACATAAGCTGCGGCTCTTTTCCCGTAGCGAAATTCCACATAATGCAGGATACCGCCTTCCTTTGGAGAGAAAATGGCGTAATTGGCCATAGATGCCGCAGAAAAAACCACACTGATTCCCACGATGATAAAGCCCATCACACCCGCATAAACATTGCCATTGGTGGAGGCTAAAACATCGTCTACTTTGAAGAAAATACCAGAACCAACCATCTGTCCGACCACCATGGACACCGCCATGAACAGCCCGTATCTTACCTCTAATTTCTGTCCCATTATTTGATTTTAGTCGTTTAGGGCAACAAATATAACTTTTTCGCATCGAAAATATTTATTTTAGGGCTAAATATTTCAAAATACATAAATATTATTAACTTTGTGAAAACTATGATTTGATGCTTGTATCCAAGGAAAAAGTTAGTGGACTTATTATCACTCACAATGAGGAAAAAAACATTCGTGAAGTATTGGAATGCTTTGATTTTTGTGATGAAATCGTTATCGTGGATTCTTTCAGCACGGATAGAACTTTAGAAATTGCTGAAACTTTTCCGAATGTGAAAATCATTCAAAATAAATTTGAAAACTTTACAAAACAGCGAAATTTGGCTTTGGATAATGCTAAAAATGACTGGGTTTTGTTTTTGGATGGAGATGAGAGAATCACGCCAGAGCTGAAAGCGGAAATCATAGAAACTCTAAATTCTGAGAACAAAAAGGATGCTTATTATTTTTATCGTAAATTCTTTTTTGAAGGAAAGCCTATCAACTATTCAGGAACTCAGAATGATAAGAATTTTAGGCTTTTTAGAAAATCTAAAACAAGATACATCACCGAGAAAAAAGTACACGAAACCCTTGATATAAAGGAAAATATCGGTTCTCTGAAAAACAAACTTCTTCACTATTCTGTGGCTGATAAAGAATCTTACCGCAAGAAAATGATTCACTACGGAGAGCTGAAAGGAAAGGAACTTTTTGAAAAAGGGAAAAAATATAGTTTTTTCACACAGATGGCAAAAACAGCCTTTAAATTCTTTAAATCTTATATTTTAAAATTAGGAATTTTAGATGGGAAAGATGGCTTTGAATTGTGTAAATTACAGACACTCAGTGTTTATGAAACTTATGAATCCCTAAAAAGAGAAGAAAGAAAATGAAAATTTGCGTTATCAGTTTTGATTTTTGGGGTTATGATGCCCATATCGTAGAGACCTTGAAGGAAAAGGGAATAGAGGCGAACCACATCAAGATAGGGGCGGTTTCTTATGAGAATTTCGGGGAGAGATTGACCAATCTTTTTTCTAAAGTATTTTTGGGCAAAAACCTAAAATACCAAAAGAGACAAAAGTTTGTGATAGAGCAGTTGGATAAGCTGGGACATCAGGACCAGATTTTGGTTTTAAATGCGGATACTTTTGACCATTCTACTTTAGAATATATGAAAAAATGCACCAATAGGTTCATTACATTTTTGTATGATAATCTAGATAGATGCCCTGTGCAGGATAAGCTGCATTTTTTTGATAAAATCTATTCGTTTGATGACAAAGACATTGAAAAACACGGATTTGAAAGATTGACAAATTATAATTATCTGCCGTTTTTGTCACAAGAAAAGCAAAACCCAAGTGAGGATGCTCTCTACATAACCTCCTACGACAAAAAAAGAATAAAACAGCTGGATGTTCTTTCACAGAAATTTGAGGAGCTGAGATTAAAATTTGACCTGTATGTTATCGGAAAAAAAAGCTGGAAAAATCAGCTGATGAAGCCTTTTTCGAAGAATAAAATAGTTTTCACCAGAAAGAGAATAAATCACGAAAACCTGCCGGAGTTTTATAAAAGGACAAAAGTTATTTTAGACCTAATGAGAGAAAACCAGTATGGGTTGAGTTTCCGTGTGTTTGAGGCGATGGCATTGGAGAAAAAAATAATCACGGACAATGAAAAAATAAAAAATTATGATTTCTACAATCCCAATAATATTTTGGTCTTAAATAAAGATTTTAGTAATATTACAAAAGAATTTTTTGAAACTCCGTACCAGTCACTTCCCGAGGGAATTTATAAAAAATATACTCTGGAAAAATGGGTAGAGCGAGTTTTTAATTTAGAAAATAATTAAAATGACATCGTATTCTGTAGCTTTGTGTTCGTATAATGGGGAAAAATACATCCATCAGCAGATAGATTCCATTCTCAATCAGACACATAGACCGAGTGAAATAGTGGTCTGTGATGATGGCTCTACTGATAGAACTCCCGAAATATTGGCAGAATATCAGGAACAATATCCAGAGATATTCAAAATACATTTTAATGAAATCAATCTGCGAAGCGTCAAAAACTTTGAAAAAGCAATTTCTCTATGCAGTAAAGATATCATCTTCCTAAGTGACCAAGATGATATCTGGGCAGAAAACAAAGCTGAAAAAATAGTTTCTTTTCTGGATAATCACGCTGAAATAGATGCGGTGGCAACTAATGGATTCTGCATTGATGAAAATGGAACTGTTCATGAGAAATATTCTCTTTGGGATGCTCCTGTATTTTTGAAAGGAAAAGGGAAAAGCATTGATTATTTTGAAATAATACTTCATTGTAATATTGCAACAGGCGCTTCTATGGCGTTTAGAGCAGCTTTAAAACCTGAAATAATACCTTTTCCAGTTTTAAAAGACTATCACCATGATGAATGGATAGCTGTAAATACAGCAAGAAAAGGGCGTTTTGAACTCTTGAATGACAAGTTATTCTATTATAGAACTCACCAAGAGCAGCAGGTGGGCGGCGTTTTTTTTGACAAGACAAAGAAAGGAAAAACTAGACTCATGAGAATTTTTGATACAGAACCTATACATTTTTCAGGTTATAAAAAATTATTAAAAAGACTATTAAGGTTTTATAAAATCAATGTTATTATAGAAGGAGAGCATGAAAAATATGCTTCCTATAATATTTCGAAGTCCATTAAAAAGAGATATGATTCTCTAAAAAATGAATTTATAAACAAGTATCCTATACGAAGTAGAATATTATTTTTAACGGATAAGATTATGGATAAGAAAAGATAAATATTATTTAGCTTTATTTAAATATACTTTTAACTACAAGCTTAAATTTATCTTTATACTTTAATTCTGAAAAATATGGTGATGTTACAATTTCAGCAAAACTTTTCTGTTTTAAAAAGTTTTTTATATAAATATTTTTTGTGTATGTTAAGTTTTTTTTGACATCAGGGAGCATCTCAAAATCTGGGATAAGATTTCGGAGTACAAGCATAGTTTTAAACTCTCTCTCCTCTTGAGATTTACCACTCCATACGCCTACATTTTCTCTATATATGCCCATTTTTTCTGGGAAATACTTGATTTTTCCCTTTTTAGAAAGCCACAGCCAAATGGGATAATCACCTAAAAAAGAAGAGAAATACCATTCTGGAAACTCTATTTCCATATTTCTGAAAACAACAGAAAGAGTGTGGATGAAATTTCCTTTAGACAAATCATCTATTGTGTAAATATCCTTACTGCTCAGTCTTTTTTCATAATCCAAATCCATTCTAAGTGTTTCGCCATTTCGAATGAAAACATTGTGAAAAGTAAGAGTAAAATCTTCGTTTTTCTCTAAAAAGTCTATTTGTTTTTGGAGTTTGTTTTCATCTGTCCAGTAGTCATCTCCCTCGCATACAGCGATATATTTTCCTTCTGCCATTTTAAGGGTAGAAATAAAATTAGGAAGCATACCGATGTTTTCTAGATGCTGGATGTAGTTCACCGAAATGTTTTCTGGAGCAGATTTTATGATGTTTTTTATTATTTCGTCTGTAGAATCGGGTGATTTGTCATTTGAAATAATTAATTCTAAAGGGAAATTGGTTTTTTGAAGAAAAACACCTCTTATGGCTTCTTCAATATATTTTTCGTGTCCGTAAGTAATCATTATAACACTTACTAGTGGCTTCATATTGCTAAGAATTTGAACAAAGATAAGAATTAAGCTTTGATTTAAAGCAAAAGATTTCAATAATTCCAAGCATGGTTTCATTTGAGTGCCATTGCTATCAAATTTTTGATATTTTATCATGGTCAAATGACTTTAGTATATTTATTTTTCTTAAATTTGCCATATTTTTGACATTATGATTTTCAATTCTATTGATTTTGCGATATTTCTGCCGATAGTGTTTCTTATTTATTGGTATTTAGTAAACAAGAACTTGAAATTACAGAATTTGTTCATTCTCGCTGCCAGTTATGTTTTTTATGGATGGTGGGATTGGAAGTTCTTGACACTGATAGTATTTAGTACATTGGTGGATTATACCATTGGCTGTCTTCTGAAAAAAGAAGAAAACGAGAAAAAAAGAAAAATCTTGCTTTATACGAGTTTGTTTATAAACCTTTCATTTTTAGGTTTTTTCAAATATTATAATTTCTTTGTAGAAAATTTTGTAGAAGCTTTTTCTCTTTTCGGAGTAAAGCTTAATATAGAAACGCTGAATATCATTCTTCCTGTAGGGATTAGTTTTTATACATTCCAAACTTTGAGTTACACAATAGATGTTTACCAAAGAAAATTAGAACCTACGAAGGATTTGATAGCGTTTGCGTCTTTTGTGACTTTCTTCCCGCAGTTGGTTGCAGGTCCTATCGAGAGAGCGACAGACCTGCTGCCTCAGTTTTACAAAAAAAGAGTTTTTGATTATCACAAGGCGGTGGATGGGCTTCGGCAGATTCTATGGGGATTGTTCAAAAAGATAGTTATAGCCGATAATTGTGCGCAGTTTGCGAATATTATATTTAATAATTCAGCGGATTACTCTGGAAGTACACTGATTTTAGGGGCTATATTTTTTGCATTCCAGATTTATGGTGATTTCTCTGGGTATTCGGATATAGCCATTGGGACTTCTCGTCTTTTTGGCTTTGAACTAAAAAAGAATTTCCATTTTCCATATTTTTCGAGAGATATCGCAGAGTTTTGGCGAAGATGGCATATATCGCTAAATACTTGGTTTAGAGATTATATCTATATTCCGCTGGGAGGTAGCCGTGGCGGTACAGCGATGAAGGTGCGAAATACTTTCGTAATTTTCGTTGTTAGTGGATTTTGGCACGGAGCCAATTGGACTTTTATTGCATGGGGGCTGCTGAATGCTATGTATTTTCTTCCACTTTTATTGACTAGTAAAAACAGAGTGAATCTGGGAGTTGTAGCAGATAGACGAATTTTACCTTCTTTTAGGGAATTTGTACAAATTCTTTCTACTTTTGGACTTACTGTATTGGCATGGATATTTTTCCGAGCGGAGAATATACAGCATGCCTTTTCGTATATTTCTGAAATATTTTCTCCATCATTATTTAGTATTCCTGCTTTTTCAGATTTGCCAAAAGTAGGCACAGTGGCTATTCTTTTGCTGGTATTCATTGTGATAGAGTGGATGGGCAGGAGGAATGAATACGCCATAGAGCATCTTGGGCTAAAATGGAAAAGACCTATAAGGTATGCGTTTTACTATATTCTTATCTTAGCATTGTTCTATTTTGGAGGACAAGAGCAGCAGTTTATTTATTTCCAATTTTAATAAGTAATGAAGAAATTTATCACAAAAACAAGTTTTTTTGTCGCGCCTTTCCTGCTTTTTTATTTCATAAATGCTGTTTTTTATAGAAAAAACGAAGGAGATTTGGCGAGATTGGGATTTATTTATAATAATCCAGCTCCTTCATCTGAGATAATTGCTCAGTATAAACCTTTAGAAGAAAAATATATACGCATTTCTGAAGCTGATTTGAATCAAAATATAAAGGTAGATATTTTGACCATTGGAGACTCTTTTTCAGAGCCGAGACAGGTAGGTTATCAAAATATGCTTGCGAATAAAGGGATTTCTGTTGCACATGTTGATAGATTCATATCAGAAGAAAATCCTATACAGGTGCTCATAGAACTTATCAATTCTGATTTTTTTGATAGAGTAAAAACAGAATATGTTGTACTGGAAACAGTGGAAAGATACGCTGTTGATAGAACTTCAGAGTTGTCTTTTACCCAATCCAAAAGTATAGACAGCATCAAAACTCAGATAAAAGAATACGAAGAGAAAAAACTAAAATCCCCAAATTCCAATGAACTACAAAAAATAGAATTTTTCTCTGATGCCACGGTCAAAATACCATTGTTTAATTTTCAATATTTGTTCTTAAATAGACCGCTTCACTCAGATATTTATTGCTTTAAGTCAAATACAAATCTACTTTTCTCAAATAATCCAGAGGATTTATTATTTTATAAAGAAGATATAAAATTCTTGCCTAAAAAAAATGATGATAAAAATGTTTCTCAAGCAAATGAAGTTTTTAATAAAATAAATCAATTGTTAGAGAAAAAAGGAATAAAGCTCATCGTGATGATAGCACCTGACAAATATGACTTGTACTATCCTTACATAAAAAATAAACCTAAAGGAAAAGAGCCATTGTTCTTTGAAAAGTTGGAAAAAGAGAAAAAAGAATATCTATATATTCCTTCTTACTCCATCTTATCAGATATGATAAAAAAAGAAAAGGATGTCTATTTTTATGATGATACCCATTGGACAATGAAAGGATCATATGCCATGTTTGAATTTATTTACAATATGATACAAAATAAAAAGGCTGTTGAATAACAGTCTTTTTTATTTAGTTTCCTCTTGCGTAGTCATCTTCTAATCTGATAATATCATCCTCTCCAAAATAAGTTCCCGTCTGCACTTCTATGAAAACTAAAAGCTCTGAGCTTCTGTTTTCTATTCTGTGTTTTGCTCCCAGCGGGATGAAGATACTTTCTCCGTATTTTACTACATGTTCCACTCCGTCTAGTACAACCACAGCTTCACCCTGAACCACCGTCCAAAACTCCTGTCTATGATGGTGATATTGATAAGACAAACGATGCCCTGCGTTCACTTCTATTCTTTTCAGTTTGTAGTTTTCCTCGTCCTCAAGGACATAATATTTACCCCAAGGCCTTTCCCCGATTTCCAGCATATTTCTAAATATTTATTGTTAATGTAATTATTTTCTCGCCAAATTTAATAAAATTTCTTCTAAAAAGGTATACCAATTTTTCTGCCCTTATAAATTCCTTTTTCTATTTGCCAACAGACCATGTAAGCGCCAGCGCCATCACTATTAGTAGCTACTATATAGTAGCTGTCATGCTCTTTATCGTAATAAACGGAGTTATGTTCCGTATAGAAAGTAGGTTCATATAGGTCATCATAAGCGCTTTTAGGGAGGGAAACATGTTTCCCATTGATGTGTATTTGGATATTTTTATATTCCTCTCTTGGCATTTCGCCATCTGTTCCCCAAAAAGGTTTTCCATCGATCTTTTCTATGGAGTGATGGGATTCTTTATAATAAACAAAAGAATGTTTGCTTTTATCAAACTTTTGTGAGGTAAGAGTGACCTTGATATTTTTCCCTGAAAAGTGAATAGCATTTTTCTTTTCAATGCTTTTGGTGACTTTGGGTAATTTTTCTAACCATTTGACCCTGTCATTATAGATGTATCCATCATTATAAGCATAAATCCAATTGCCGTCTTCTGATTTATTGTAATCAAAAGCAAAAATAAGCGTATTGTTATCAAGTTTTTTTATCACTTTGCTGTGTATATTCGCTTCTTTTCGCGCATTTACATAGCCGTCTTTGTCATTGATTACAGCAAAGAAATGGTTTTCATTTACTTGAGCAAAAGTATAGCTGCTTATCAGTAAAAATAAAAGCAATAATTTCATAAAAGCTTAAATATCAAGTTCTTTTTCATCTATATTTAGCAATTTATACCACGCAAGTGCATTTTCTGAGGAAGGATCTATGCCTTTGCCTGCAGTATAAAAAGGCTCCCATTGCCAATCCTCTCCTCCAGTACAACCCACAGCGGCGTAGTTCATCAGGAATTCCTTAAAGTTATTGGCTATATAAAGCCCGTGGTTTTCACTACCATCGTGGCTGAGATACACAACCTTTCCATAGTTCTCTGGTTCTAACTCAATAGCAATATAATCACCGTTGCCTACTTGCTGAAAGGACATTTTATTATGCCAAACACGGTCGTATTCTTTATCGGAATTTGGATATACCTCCCCTTCCCAGTCTTGGCGATCTTCCTCATAGTCCAAAAGCAAATCCAGCCCAAAAAGCAACTTTCCACGAAAGATTTCAGCTAATTTATCAGGTAAAGAAATATCTTCCTCATCTATAATATCATCAATATCCCACCCAAACTCCAAATGAGTAGTGTTTTCCAAAAGTACTTCGCGGAAATGAGGAGGTAGTGTATAGCCTAATTTTGCCTCTACGGCTTTGATTTCTTCCTCTGTAGCAGGTTTTTCTATCGTAAGAGGTTCTACCTCACCACCAAGAGCTTCTATTTTACTAAGAAATAAGTTCAGGTGCTTTTTAAAAAGCTCAAAATTAAATGGTATATTCATTTTTTGAGGTTATTTATTATTTTTTAAGATGGTTTCTAAGGGTTCTGTTAGCAAAGTGATTTTAAAAGGGTCGTGCCTAAACTCATAAACATTCTTATCGGCATCTATCCCGATAAAATCGCCATCTCCATCGGTTATATCCTGTACGTGATAGTAGGTTTTGTCGTTTAAAGACACTTCGTATAAATCATTAGGAATTATATATTGCTGTTCTTCTTTGGAAAGAAGTTTTTCAATAGGGCTATCATCTAAATACTTTATACGAATGCGGGAAGTATCTATCCCTACCGCCTCAGCTTGCCATTTCAGAAAGTCGTTATTAGCTGTAATATACAACAATAACAATCCATAAGCTACATTCCAACTCACCACACTACTTTTGCCTGTCTCAACTGACTGTATTACGATATTTTCAATCAAAAAATTCCGTCCTTTTTTGTCTTCGTATTTGTTGAGCAAAGGAATATCCAAACGCAGTTGGTAGCGCTGTCCTTCGGGCTTCTTTATTCCTTTGATAATTCCTTCTGTAAGTTGTTTTTGCAGGAAATGAAAATGCTGAGGCAATGCAAGACTTATTTTTACAAATAACTCTTGCATTGCAGGGGTAAAAGTAGGCTTCTTTTTGAATAGATTACCTAACATATTCTATTTTTTAGTGTAACTAATACTTTTTTACCCTTCCAACTCCTTTGGATTTATCCCCAATACCTTATACCAAGTTTTGGCGTTCTTTGAGGTAGGGTCTATGCCTTTGCCTTTGGTATAAAAAGGCTCCCATTGCCAATCTTCTCCTCCAGTACAACCCACAACAGCATAGTTCATCAGGAATTCCTTAAAGTTATCAGCTATATAAAGCCCGTGGTTTTCACTACCATCGTGACTCAGATACACAACCTTGCCATAATTCTCTGGTTCTAACTCAATAGCGATATAATCGCCATTGCCTACTTGGTGAAAAGCCATTTTGTTATGCCAAACACGATCATATTCGTTATTGTAATCAGGATATACATCCTCTTCCCAGCCCTTGCGACTTTCTTCATAGCCCAAAAGCAAATCTAATCCAAAAAGCAACTCTCCAGAGGAGATTTCTGTTAATTCATCAGGGAGAAAAACCCCATTTTCTTCGTCCTCGTCATCCTCATCTTCGTAGTCCTCGTCTTCATCTGTACAGATATTCCAATAAAACTCTAAATGAGCAGTGTTTTCCAAGAGTACTTCACGGAAATGCGGAGGTAGTGTATAGCCTAATTTTGCCTCTACGGCTTTGATTTCTTCCTCGGTAGCGGGTTTTTCTATTGTAAGAGGTTCTACCTCGCCACCAAGGTCTTCTATCTTTTCTAAAAATAGGTTTAAGCGCTTTTTAAAAAGCTCAAAATTGAAAGTTGATGTCATAATGATACTTATTTTATAAAATTTATTTATTTAGTTTGAGAGATATATTTTAGGATTTTTAATGGCTTTTACTAGTAAAACAGCTTTTTCTGCTACTGCTTCGTCCTCAGAAACAGCAAGGTTTTCTAAAAAAGAAATATTTGTTTCAAATAATTCCAAAACAGCCGTATGGTAATAATATCTGTCTAGTGATTTTATAACTTTTAGGAATTCATCATCCATTACGCCATCAAAATCAGGGTCAAATAGCTTTTCTTTGAATGCTTCATATTTAGCGGTTTTTCCTTTGGTCGCTTTAAATTCTTTGGCTTGTGGAGATTGGGAACTGTAATTAGCCGCTTCGAAAAGTGTATGCATATCGTTCAGTAACAATGCTTTATCAGCTTTATTTTCTGTTAATAAAGCAAAATAAAGTTTAAGCCCCCAAGGAGAAAGTTTTACGAGCCAAGCCTGTGATTCCAAGCTATTGATAAGGTTGTAATAATCCTTTTTGGTAGCAGTTCCATCAAGGATTTTTAGGACGCTTTGCTTCACTATATTGGCATTGGTTTCGTAAGGCGTACCGAATCTTCGCCAAGGAAAATTCTCAATAAACAGCTGTAAATTCATTTTTTAAAATTATTAACTATCAAAACTAATAATACTTTACAAATTTCTTATCCTGCAAAGCGGCGAGTCGCTCATTTATAAGGGCGTCCATACGCATTTGTAGTTCTTCCCTGCTGTTATAGGTGGGTTTTGACATCCAGCTCGGAAAATCAAGTATTTTATAATCCACTTCTTCATTGATGAGTTTTACAGCAGAAGCACTGGCAATAATTGCTATATGAATCCAAAGTTGATAAGAGGCAGGATATTCATCTATTTCTTCTAAATCGTTTAAATTTTCATTAACAAAATAGAGTGATAAATATCGATGAAAATAGTAATCAAAAGCCTCCTGAGCTCCTTTAGTGCTTTTAAAATCACTTACGGTTTTAAAATGAGAGAAACACGCTTTACGCTCTTCTGGAGATATGGTAGGTATGGCTGCAATCAAACAAAAAGAATTTTCTATAGGATACCATAGATCAAAATTTTCGGCAAAAGGCACTGCAAGCACTTCTGGCAAGAAAGCTAATAAGCCTTCGTATTGTTTGCTTACAAATAGACATCCTACAAGTTCATAAACAGTTTGTAGGTCTTTACTACTTTTGAGTGAAAGCTTTTTGCGGAGCTTTTCAAGGAGTTTTTGCTGTTTTGTAGTTTTGCAATAAGGTGCTAAAATTTCTATATTCATAACGGTCTAATAATTTTTTAAATAAGCTACTAATTTCTTTAATAATCAATTGCTCTTTGTCTTTTTGCTCCATCGACATAACTGTAATGTTTTAATTAGTGTAGTTCTTTTATCCACTCAGCCGATTTTATGAAGCGTTTCATAACATCATCAGGCCAACTATATGAGCCAAAGTCGTGATATGCAAGTGATTCAAGTTTTAAAATTTCATTTGTTACCTCATTCAGTATCTCCTTGCCTAGCTCATTTTTAAGTTCATTGAAATTATTTAGCCAGCCCTTAGAAGGTTCTTTTCCTCGTGCACTATCCAACCATTTCAGGGCTTTTACACATAAATCAAATTTACCTTCGGAATGAGCTAAATTTAGAATTTTATTTGTAACTAGATAACAACCTTGCTGATTTTTTGGAATAAAATTTTTAACATAATAAATCGTTTTTTCATCACTAATCTTGATGAAATCTAAAATTTTTTTAAAGATAATAATGTCGTGATGAAACTCTGTATCATCAATGATTTGGAGTAAATTTTTTATAATAGCAAGTTTTTCTTCATCATTTGCTTTAGTAAAAATTTTATTTCGTTTTTCTATTTTTATGAGGTTTTCAAGTAAGTCACCGTTTGGAGAAACATAAAAGTTATGCTTTAAATACTCACTAAGCGCCTTAAATTGTGCAAAAGTGAAGTCTGCACCAGCCATACGCTGCTCTATCTCGTCATTTAAAAATTTCGTCATAATCCCAAAAACCGATGATTGCAGATACCCGCTTTGGATAATGTTGTTGTAATAAATGAGCTTAGCTAAGATGAGTTTATTGGCGTTGAGGCTTAAATTTGTAAAAGTTTTTTCAAGGCAAATGGTAAGCTCGTCAATAATGATATGCCCATTATCGAATTCTAGCTTACAAAGCCTTTGTAAAAGCAGTAAAAACCAATCCTGCACTGCTTTAAATTCTTCTTGTGAAACCTGCAAAGTGGAGGCTAAAATTTGTGATTTTGCCTTATCATCATTAAAAAAAAATCTCGTGTTTTTCATTATACTCCTCTGGAGCAATGAGTTGCTCCATTTGTTCTTTGCCTTTTTGCTCTATAGACATAATTGTAATGTTTTAATTTTTCCAAAATACAAATCAAAGGGCAAATTTTGCCCTTTGAAATATTTTATTACGCCCCAAATTGTCGCAGATGATGGTCAAAATGTTTCCATTGCAGGATTCCCCATTCATCAGGTGTAAGCTCTCCAAAGAAAGAATGGGGGTGCTGACTGCATTTTTCCTTTCCATTGTTATAAAAAAGGGTGATAAGCTCTTTTGCTCGTTGCTTTTCTTTCTCAAAATCCTCAATAGAGATGTCTGTAATAATATACATTTTATCAGTAGGTGAATTTTTTGCCATAGGCTGGTCATTCAGAAATTTTTTCTTCATCAACTTTCCTATGAGCCTACCAATAAACATTCTTTTTGGAAAATTTTTCCCTAAAGGAGTCTCTATGGAAACATTCAAGTGGGCTAACATTTGTACAATGTTCATCTTTCCCCACTCACGCACAGCATCTACTTTCAGATTTTCTAACCGATTAAGTATTTCATTCTTATCTGCTTCGTTATATAAATTTTTCATAGTATGTTTTTAGAGTAAATCATAACTCGTTCCTTCTTTTCCGTCTTTTAGCTGGATGCCGATTGCTGATAATTCATCTCGGATTTTGTCCGAAAGCGCCCAGTCTTTGTTGGCACGAGCTTCCATTCTCATATTGATAAGGAGCTGAACCACACCATCGAGTTTGTCATTATTTCCTACTGCCTGCTCTTCGTTTCGTAAGCCCAAAACATCGAAAACAAAGGCGTTCATCAGTGTTTTCAATTCGTGAAGTTCATCGATGGATATTTTTTCTTCTCCGTTTTTCACTTGGAAAATCCATTTCACCGCTTCAAAAAGATGAGCGATAAGTATAGGCGAATTAAAATCATCCAATAGTGCATTGTAGCATTTTTCTCTCCATTCAGATATAGGGAGCGCAGTAGGATGCTCTATTTCGGTATTGATTTCATTCAGTGCTTTTATTGCTTCCATAAGTCTGTTAAAGCCTTTTTCGGCAGCGAGCATCGCTTCATTAGAGATGTCAAGTACACTGCGGTAGTGCGCTTGCATAAAGCAGAAACGAATCACTGCAGGCGCAAAAGCTTTCTCAAAGAATGTGTTATCGCCATTAATAAGCTGCATCGGCAAAATGTAGTTTCCTGTCGATTTGCTCATTCGTTGTCCATTCATTGTCAGCATATTAGCGTGCATCCAGTAGCGAACTGGGCTTTCGCCGTGTCCTGCTTTCCCTTGTGCGATTTCGCATTCGTGGTGAGGGAATTTTAAATCCATACCGCCTCCGTGGATATCAAACTGATTACCAAGGTATTTGGTGCTCATTACCGTACATTCTAAATGCCAGCCAGGGAAACCATCACCCCAAGGAGAAGCCCAGCGCATAATGTGAGCTGGTGAAGCTTTTTTCCACAGTGCAAAGTCTTGAGGGTTTCGTTTTTCGCCCTGCCCGTCAAGGTCGCGGGTATTCGCAAAAAGCTCTTCTATATTTCTATTGGAAAGTTCGCCGTAGTTGAGTCCGCGTTTGTTGTATTCCAGTACATCGAAATACACAGAACCGTTGCTCTCGTAGGCAAAACCATCATTCAAGAGTTTTTCTGTAAGCTGGATCTGTTCCAATATATGCCCTGTCGCAGTAGGTTCTATAGTCGGCGGAAGGAGATTGAATATATCCAAAACTTTATGGAAATCAACCGTGTATTTTTGTACGATTTCCATAGGTTCTAGTTTTTCTAGGCGGGATTGTTTCACGAAACGGTCGTTGTTCACATCGCCGTCATCGGTAAGGTGTCCCGCATCGGTAATGTTACGGACATAGCGGACTTTGTAACCCAAGAATTTCAGCGTACGATATACAAAATCAAACGACATAAAGGTACGCACATTTCCCAAATGTACATTGCTGTACACCGTAGGACCGCAGACATACATTCCTACATTATTCTCGTGCAAAGGCACAAAAACTTCTTTTTCTCCTTTTAAGGAATTGAATATTTTTAGTTGATGATTCATATTATGTTTTATTAAGACTGACAAAGATAATTAAAAAACATTAGACATTTTAAATTAAAGTTTGTTTATTTTGCGGATTATTTATCAAAAGAACAATGGACAAAATACAATTCATTCAGCAGAATATTTCAATTCAAGAGAAACAGATAAACGCCGTTTTGCAGCTGCTTTCGGAGGACTGCACCATTCCCTTTATTGCGCGATATAGAAAAGATAAAACAGGAAACCTCGGCGAGGTGGAAATAGAACAGATTCAGAAACTTAGCAAAAATTTTGATGAAATCCAAAAGAGAAAAGAAAGTGTCCTAAAATCCATAGAAGAGCAGGAAAAACTCACGCCAGAACTCCGCACAAAAATAGAGCAAAGCTTTGATTTACAGGAGGTAGAAGACCTGTATCTTCCTTTCAAAAAACGACGAAAAACCAAAGCCGATGCCGCAAAAGAAAAAGGGCTGGAACCTTTGGCGAAAATCATCATGGCGCAGAAAAACAGCGGTGACATAGAGCAAACAGCGCAGAATTATCTGAGTAAAGAAGTTTCCAGCACGGAGGAGGCGCTTCAAGGCGCGAGGGACATCATCGCAGAATGGATAAACGAAAATATTTTCATTAGAAAAAATCTTAGAAGAGTTTTTCAGCGAAAAGCCGTGATTTCCAGTAAAGTAGTCAAAACCCAAAAAGAGGAGGAAGAGGCGCAGAAATACGCCCAGTATTTTGACTGGAGCGAACCGTTGAACAAAATCCCTTCTCATAGACTTCTGGCGATGCTTCGCGCTGAAAAAGAGGGTTTTATAAAAGTGAGTATTGACATTGACAAAGAAGAAATCCTTACTTTCATGGAGGGAAGTTTGGTGAAAACAGCTTCGCCTTCGTGTGCAGAGCAAATAATCCTTGCAGCTCAAGATGCTTACAAAAAACTTTTGGAGCCATCTATTTCAAATGAAATTTTGCAGGAAGCCAAGATTAAAGCCGATGAAAAGGCGATTTCTGTCTTTTCTGAAAATTTGACACAGCTGCTTTTGGCTCCGCCTCTCGGCGAGAAGCGAATTTTAGCCATAGACCCAGGGTATAGAACGGGCTGTAAGGTGGTTTGTCTTGATGAAAAAGGCGATTTGCTTCATAATGAGACCATTTATCCACATACTCCACAGAAAGAAACCGCCATCGCGATGAAAAAAATCCGCTCTATGGTGGAGGCTTACCATATTGAGGCGATTTCTATCGGAAACGGAACGGCCTCTCGTGAAACAGAGTTTTTCATTAAGAAAATAGCGTTTGACAGACCTTTGCAGGTTTTCGTGGTGTCCGAAGCTGGAGCATCCGTTTATTCCGCGAGTAAAATTGCACGAGATGAATTTCCTGATTATGATATCACCGTGAGAGGCGCCGTTTCTATCGGAAGGAGGCTGTCTGACCCGCTTGCCGAGCTGGTAAAAATAGACCCGAAGAGCATCGGTGTGGGACAGTATCAGCACGATGTAGACCAGACTTTATTAAAAGAAGAGCTGGACAGCACAGTCGTAAAATGCGTAAATTCGGTAGGAATTAACATCAATACAGCGAGTAAATCCTTGCTGAGCTATGTCTCTGGTATTGGGGAAAAACTTGCGGAAAATATTGTAGCTTACCGAACCGAAAATGGAGCTTTTGTGGATAGGAATCAGATTAAAAAAGTTCCTCGTCTGGGCGAAAAGGCATTCCAGCAGGCGGCGGCATTCATCCGAATAAAAGATGGCAAAAATCCTTTGGACAATTCCTCTGTGCATCCAGAAGCCTACAAAATCGTGGAAAAAATGGCGAAAGACCTCGGTATCAAAACGATAGACCTCATCGCTAATGAGGAAAAAATAAAACAAATCGCTCCAGAAAAATACACCACGGAGGACATCGGGATTTTAGGGATAAAGGATATTCTGAAAGAACTTCTAAAACCAGGGCTTGACCCAAGAAAAACGAGCAAAGTCTTTGAGTTTGACCCGAATATAAAAACCTTTGAAGATTTGAAATCAGGAATGGTACTCCCTGGTATAGTGAGTAATATCACGGCTTTTGGGTGTTTTGTGGACATTGGGATAAAAGAAAATGGGTTGGCGCATATTTCCCAACTGAAAGACGGATTCGTGAGTGACCCTAGCGAAGTGGTAAAACTTCACCAGCAGGTAAAAGTGAAAATAATAGAAATAGACACGGAAAGAAAGAGAATAGCCTTGTCGATGGTGATTTAGGGAAGAACTATTTTAATATTGTTTTTCGCTAAAAAATAACTACATTTGCAAGAATAAACAAAAGATAAATATGAGTTGTGGAGGATGTAAAAATTCTGGCGATTCTTCCCACGGCTGCTCTACTAACAGCAAAGGAGAGTTTATTTGTGATATAATAGATACTTGTGAATATAGTTATAAATTAAGTGTTTTTGATTGGCTTGCTAATATAAAATCTCCACTGAATGAGTGTGAGTATGTTGAGGTTAGATTTAAAAATGAAAGAAAAAGTTTTTATCATAACATAAATAAACTACCACTGCATATAGGAAGTATAGTAACAGTAGAGTCCAGCTCAGGGTATGATGTCGGAGTGGTGAGTCTCACAGGTGAACTGGTGAGGATACAGATGAAAAAGAAAAATTTTGGAGAAGAACAGGCTTCCAAAATAATCCGTATAGCTACAAAGAAAGATGTAGAAATATGGCAAAATTCTAGAAAAAAAGAAGAAGAAGTAAAGAAAGAAGCGAGAAAAATCGCCTTGAATCTAAATCTTGAAATGAAAATTTCGGATATAGAATACCAAGGGGACGGCTCTAAGATTACTTTTTACTATACAGCAGATGGAAGAGTAGATTTCCGACAGCTGATAAAGGAATATGCGGCTGTTTTTCGTGCTAAAGTAGATATGAAACAAATAGGCTACCGACAGGAAGCGGCTAAACTGGGCGGAATAGGCTCTTGTGGAAGGGAACTCTGCTGTTCTACATGGCTTACAGATTTTCGTTCGGTGAATACTAATGCAGCGAGATACCAGCAGCTGAGCATAAACCCGTTGAAACTTGCAGGGCAGTGCGGTAAGCTCAAATGTTGTCTGAATTTTGAGCTGGACAGCTACATGGATGCACTCAGTCATTTTCCTTCTTCCAGTACGGTTTTGGATACAGAAAAAGGAAAGGCATTCTGCATCAAAATAGATGTTTTCAAAAAGAGAATGTGGTTCGCTTATGTGGATAATTCTATCCTTTGGTATGACTTGGATATCCAAGAAGTGAAGGAGATGATTTCCATGAACAAAAAAGGAAACAAAATCCCGCCGTTAGAGGAGTATAAAAGCCAAGAATTGTCTGTTCCTACGAAGGAAATAGATCTGATTCAGGAGAATAATATAGACCGTTTTGAGAAGAAAAAATCAAATAAAAAGTCTAAAAATAAAGAAAAGAAAAACACTTCTCCAAAGGAAGAAAAAAACAATAATGCTCTGAAACCGAATAATTCAGAGCAACAAAAACCGAACAATAAAAAGAATAATAAAAAAAGAAATAACCCGAAAAAAAATAATAATGATGGGTAAAAAGATATGGATATTTGCAGCATTGTGGTTTATTTCCATAGGCTGTTCCAGCGAGGGAGAAATCTATATGACCGAGGTGAATAACCTCTGGGGAAAGAATGATGCAAAGAAAATAGAGTTTGAAATCAAAGATTCTCAGTCTCCGAAAAATCTTATATTTGTTGTAAGAAACAATAATGAATATCCTTACAATAACTTGTTTCTGATTTCTACTATTAAAGGAGAAAAGAATAAAGTTTTGAAAACGGATACACTTCAGTATATTTTAGCAAAACCAAATGGAGAATGGTACGGAAGTGGTATAGGAGATGTTAAGGAAATTCTAGTTCAGTATAAAAATGAATACAAATTCCCTGCGAATGGTAAATATAAAGTGGAACTAAAACATGGAATGAGAACCGACCAGCTGAAAGGGATAGAGGATATAGGCATTAAAATAGAAAATATAAAAACAACAACTCCGTAATAAATATGGAAAACGAGAAAAAACTTCCCACAAAAAAGAAAAAATCTTATGTAGGAAGATGGATTAAGTTGATTTGGTTAGGATTTATAGGAACAGTAGCAGCCATAGTAGTTTTGTTCTTTTCTATATCACAGGGTTTTCTTGGGGAGATGCCCGATATGAAAGATATAGAAAATCCAGATATCTATGTAGCATCAGAGATTATTTCTTCTGATGGAGTGGTTTTGGGTAAATTTGAGAAAGAAAAAACTCAGCCAGTTACTTATAATCAGCTTCCACCGTATTTGGTTTATGCTCTTTATGCGAAGGAAGATGAGCGTTTCAAAGAGCATTCTGGGATAGACCTAAAATCCATAGTGAGAGCAGTCTATTTCCGAGGCGAAAGAGGGGGAGGTTCCACCATTACCCAGCAGTTAGCCAAGCTTTTATTTACAAAATCAGCAGCACAGAGCAAAATGGAGAGGGCATTCCAAAAGCTGAAAGAGTGGTCTGTAGCCGTAAGTTTGGAGAAAAGATATACCAAAGAGGAGATTATTACTTTGTATTTCAATAAGTTTGATTTCCTTTATAATGCCAATGGGATAGAGATGGCATCAAAGGTTTATTTCAATAAAAAAACCAAAGACCTTACTCTTTCCGAAGCGGCTACATTTGTAGCGATGCTGGAAAACCCAGTGAAAAACAATCCGCTTAGAAACTTGGAAAGAGCGACAGAGAGAAGAAATGTCGTTCTGAAACAAATGCTTGAAACTAAATACATAGACCAAGCAACCTATGACAAGGCTGTACAAGAGCCAATAAAAACTGATTATCAAAACATTAAAGGAATAGACCAAGGCTATTCTGCATATTACAAACATTATCTTCGTCAGGAAATTTCTACATATCTGAAAGATTATGAAAAGAAAACAGGAAAAGAACTGAACATATATAGAGATGGACTAAAAATATATGTTACCGTTGATTCCAAAATGCAGAAATACGCCGAAGAAGCGATAAAAGAACACTTAACCAATCTGCAGAAAAGTTTTGATAACGAACAAAAAAACAATAGAAAGCGACCGTTTTATCATATTTCCGACCAACAGGTAAATGATATTATGATGGCTTCTGTGAAGAGAACAGGAAGATATAAACAACTTGCAGAGGCTGGTATATCAGAGGATTCTATCCTTATGGAGTTTAAGAAACCTGTGAAAACTTCTATCTTTACTTGGGAAGGGGAGCAGGATGTGGAGATGTCTCCATGGGATTCTATCCGTTATCATAAGCAGATTGCGCAGGCAGGACTTATGGCTATGGAACCTACGACAGGAGATATCAAGGCTTGGGTCGGAGGGATTAACTGGGAGCATTTCCAGTATGACCATGTGAAACAAGGGAAAAGACAAGTAGGTTCTACCTTTAAGCCTTTTGTGTATGCTACAGCAATTATAAATTTAGGGATGACACCATGCACGCCTATTTCCAATGCATCTTATAGCAGAGGTTCTTGGCATGTAAAAGGTTCTGGAGGTATGCTTAGGATGAAGGATGGTCTTGCTCATTCCAAAAACCCGATAGCAGTCCGTTTGATGGAGGCAGCAGGGCCTAAAAATGTAATTCAGTTAGCACGAGATTTAGGAGTTACAGGCGAGATGACTCCTGACTTAGCGACAGCTTTGGGGTCTTCGGATATTACGATTTATGAGATGCTTGGGGCTTATAGTACCTTTGCTAATTATGGGAATTATATAAAACCAGAGATGATTTGGCGTATCGAGGATGCCAACGGAAGGGTTATCAAGGAGGTGACAACAGAGGTCAGAGAAGTAATGAACCCTATACATGCCTATAGTATGATAGATATGATGAAAGGAGTAGCCAGCTATGGAACGGCATCTAGACAGCTTAGAAGTATGGGTATCAATGCAGAAATAGCAGGTAAAACAGGGACTACACAGAAAAACTCAGATGGTTGGTTCATAGGGATAACTCCTAAATTAGCCACAGGTGTTTGGGTAGGCTGGGAAGATAGAGCAACTCACTTCTGGAGTACAGGAGAAGGGCAGGGGGCGAAAATGGCGCTTCCTATCTGGGGGTATTTCATGAAGAGAATTTATGCTGATAAATCATTGAAAATCACTCAAGAAGATAAGTTTGAAAAACCATCAGACTGGAAAGGAGATTGTTCTGATTTGCAGGGACTTGGAGGCTATGGAGATGAAGGAGGTCTGCAGACAATAGATGAAATACAAAATCCTGACAAAGGAAAAGATAAATCAAAATCAAACCAAAATAGGGAAGAAGATATTGACAGCAGGATAAACCAAGGGGATGATATAGATTTTAATCAATAAAAAATTAAAATAGAAATGACAGATTTCTCAGATATAGAAGATGATTTTTTTACAGGCAAGGAACATACACCTCTTCATAAAGATGCTTTTCTGCTTTCACCTGATGAAAAGATAGAAAAGATAGAAAAACTTTTTGGAGAAATTATGTACACTCTGGGGCTGGATATGACAGATGACAGCCTAAAAGATTCTCCAAAGAGAGTCGCTAAGATGTATGTGAATGAGATTTTCGGTGGGCTTCTTCCTGAAAAAAAACCAGGGATTTCTACATTTAAAAATCAATACAGATACCGCCAGATGCTTGTAGAAAAAGATATCACGGTGTATTCTTTCTGCGAACATCATTTTTTACCCATCATTGGAAGGGCTCATGTGGCCTACATTTCCAATGGAGAGGTTATAGGATTGTCTAAAATCAATAGGATTGTGAATTACTACGCTAGTCGTCCGCAGGTTCAGGAGCGATTGACAATGCAGATTGTCCAAGCGATGAAAGAGGCTCTAGGAACGGAAGATGTGGCATGTATCATAGATGCTAAACATCTTTGTGTAAATTGTAGAGGGATAAAAGACACCGCGAGCAGCACCATCACAGCCGAACTCAGCGGACTATTTAGAAAAAATCCTACAACACGAAAAGAATTCCTGCACTATGTGGGAAGTCATGCGAAATTGGACTAAAATATAAAACAAGAAAATGAATATAGAACTTCAACAAAAACTAAATCTTGCCGTTCAAGCGCAAAAAGAATGGCGAAAAGTAAGTTTTGAGAAAAGACAAGAATTATTAAAGAATTTATCTAAAAATATTCTTGAAAATCATGAGGAATACAGCCAAATGATTACGCTAGAAATGCACAAACCTATTTCCCAATCAAGAGGAGAGGTTAAGAAATGTGCAATGATGACCGACTACTATGTGGCTGCGGAGAATGTCCTAAAACCAGAGATTGTAGAAACAGAACTTTCTGCAAGTGAGGTTTACTACCAGCCAATGGGAGTTATTCTGGGAATTATGCCATGGAATTTTCCTTTCTGGCAGGCACTTCGTTTCGCTGTGCCGACTATTTTGGCGGGAAATGTTGTTCTTCTGAAGCATGCCTCTATCTGCAAAGGTTCGGGAAGAGCCATAGAGGGATTGTTCAAAAAATCTGGCTTTCCAGAAGGAATTTTGCAGAATATAGAGTATTCATATGCTGATATAGAGGAGCTTATAACAAATCCGCTGGTGAAAGGAGTGAGCCTTACAGGAAGCGAGACTACAGGAAGAAAAATAGCATCTCTAGCAGGAGCGAATATTAAAAAATCATTGTTGGAATTAGGTGGTAATGATGCTTTTATCGTTTTAGATGATACAGATTTAGATAAAACCGCTAAGCAAGGTGCTGCAGCAAGGCTGAGAAACTGTGGACAGGCGTGTACCTCAGCGAAAAGATTTATTATCCAAGAAAGCATCTACGCCGAATTTTTGGAAAAACTAAAAGCAGAATACCAAAAATATGAACTAGGCAACCCATTTGATGATAAAACAGAACTAAGCGGGCTGGCTTCAAAATCTTTTGCAGATGAGCTTCAGCAGCAGTATGAAAAGGCTTTAGAGCATGGAGCAGAGATTATAATTCCGCTGGAGAGAGTAGATGATATTTCTTTTAAACCAGGGCTTATCAAAATGAATCTGGACAATCCGATGATTGATGAAGAGCTTTTTGGGCCACTGGGAATGATAGTTTCAGCAAAAGATGACGAAGAAATCTTGAAAATAGCGAATAATACTAACTTCGGTTTAGGAAATTCCGTTTGGACAGCAAGTAGAGAGAGAGCTTATTTCTTTGCGGAAAATCTAGAATCAGGGACAGTTTCATTGAATAAGTTGATGACTTCTGACCCTCGTTTCCCATTTGGAGGAACGAAAAACTCTGGATACGGACTGGAACTTTCTTTGAAAACTTTGAAAGAATTCTGCGTAACGAAGAGTGTTTTCGGTGAAGTGAAATAGTTTTACTTTCAAATAAAAATAAAAAAAACCGCTTGAAAAAGCGGTTTTTTTTATTTAATGATAATTTACTCTATTTTGATATTATCTATCTGAATAGTCGTAGTTGGCAGGGTTCCTCCACCATGATATTCAAAAATGATAAATCCATTTCCTGTAAGCGTGGAAGGTTTTACCCAGTGTCCACTGTTCGTGAAGTTTGCAGGATAATTAGTATTGTTAGAAGAAATAGTAAATGCGCTGGTGATGTCTGTCAGTGTGGCATTTAGGATATTTCCAGAAGGCTGATAGTCTGTAGAATAGTAGACTTTCAGAACATTCCCATTATAGTGCCCATCTTTGGAATCAAAGGAGAATTTGGTCATATTGGAGAAATCCACAGGAATGATGTACATCGTTTTAGATTCTGGTTTAGCACCTGTAGCACCAAAACCGAAGCTAAGGAATTTATTCCCAGAGTAATTAGAAACTCTCCAGTATCTGTTTCCTAGAACAGGGTCGTTGATATATTTAGGCAACGCTTCAGAAGAAGTTCCTGTGTTATAAGATTGGAAATCTTCAGTAGTTCCTGCACCAGCATAAACAATGGCTGTTCCACCTTTTGCAGGAGCAGTGTCTACTCTTTCCTCTGTGAAATTCACATCGCTGGTGCTTCTTATCAGCATTTGATAAGTG
This sequence comes from uncultured Flavobacteriaceae bacterium, assembly GCA_963516475.1. Taxonomy (GTDB): domain Bacteria; phylum Bacteroidota; class Bacteroidia; order Flavobacteriales; family Weeksellaceae; genus JABCPE02. Next base: position 7,064 of record CAUQBR010000011.1, on the reverse strand, counting down.
GTATTGTATTTACTTACCACGAAGGTGATACTTCCCTTCCCAGTAGGAAGTCTGTCTTTTCCAAAGTCAGCAAATTTAGATGTTCTCAGAATAGCTGTTTTTCCACTTGCATCTACTAACTCTCTGTTAGTATCAACATTAGAAGAAACATCTACATAAGTTTTAGGCCCATTAGGAACTAAAATTTCGCTGTCAGTAAACTGCACATTTGGAACAGTTACCAGCTTATTGATGTGCTGAGCTTGTTTAGCTTCATCTAAATTAGCCAAAGCCAGAGGAACAAGGTTTGCAATGTCCGCTCTTCCGTTATTACACACGATAGAAAGATAGTTTCCAAGGGAAGACGAAGGAATTTTTCCAACGGTATATTGAGCGTCTGTAACACCTAATTTTGTTACACCTTTGTCTACTCTTAAAATCAAACCTTTAGCATTGATTCTGATATGAGTTCCCACAGGAAAATCTGTGTAGCTGTGTGTTTTTTCAATTTCTATTTGAAGTCCCACAGTAGGGTTTTCTGGTTTGTCTTGGAAAACGATAGTTTTGTAGAAATTGCCCTTTTCATCGGAAGAAATCACATATCCATCGAAGATTTGGTCATCAGTGATAGTCAGGGCACTGCCATTACTCGGAGCCAATGCCGCAAAGGCAGCCATAGTAGTGTTAGTATCCCCAAACTTATTGGTACATGTAATATCTGGAATACTCCAGTCATCTTTTCTTACGCAGGAAGTGGTAATTCCGAATAGCAATAAAGCTCCTACAACCTGTTTTAGATATACTTTTTTCATTTTTATATATTTTTTAAAAGAATTACTAATTAAAATCTAAACTGAACATTTATGAAATAAGACCTTCCCTGTGCGTACCAATATTTAGGTGCGAAAGGAGAATATTGTTTGTCAAAATCCGCTGCAAAATCTATGTAAGATGCTTTTCGGGTCTGCTCGAATCCGCCTGTGATGTAGTTCTTGTTGTTCAGCAGATTATTCACCGAAGCCGAAACCATCAGATAATATTTACCAAAGAGCCAAGATTTCCCTGCATTTACATTGACAAAGAATGCAGAAGGCAGTTGTTTTTGGCGGAGAACTCTTCTCAGTTCCGCTTCATCAAGCCCTGGGTATGGATCCCCTGTAGAAGGATTGGTAATGAAATATTGAGTTCTGATAAGTGCCGCTGGGTCTAAATAAGAATTGTCAAAATAGTTCCAGTTCGCTCCTACCCACCAGTATTTAGGGTTATTATATCTAAATCCAAGAGAGAATGCTGTCTGAGGTGTTCCTCCTTGTCTGTAGTTTTTGATATAGGCATCCCCTATGTAGGTATAAGTAGTTCCTCCAGAAGCGCCCACAGCATCGGAACTGAAATATAATTTAGGATTGTTATTATAAACATATTCACCGTAGCTTGCCAGCCCTTGTAGAGAGAGCGTGGAGGTTACTTTTACTTCTAGTCCTAGTTCTAGTCCTCGGTTTTGTCGTTTCATATCCTTCATCACCTGTGTGAAGAATGCACCATTAGTTACACCTTGTAAAACTGAACCATCAGCAAAGAAACGCTGAACATTGGTTTCGTTTTCAGAGTTGATGATGTATCCGCTCAGCCTTGCTTTTACGAAAGGTGTAGAAAGTACATAGCTGAGGTCATTAGCATTGATAAACATACTTCTCATACCTTCCACTACGGATGAATTTACCCTTGGATTAAAGAATAAATCTTCCATGAAAGGCGCTTGGGAATAAGCCGTTCCGTTATAAACGAGGAAGTTTCGTCCATTGATTTTATAGACAACCTGCCCTTTTAGCCCAAAATTGGTAAATTCATAATCTTTGCTTCTTCCATAAGAATCTGGATACAGATAATGCTGGAATTTACCATCTCGGTACGAAGTAGAATAGCTGAACTGCCCTGCCACCAAAACATCAAATTTCCCTGTGGAGAATTTCAGTGCTGGATTTACTTTTACTTCTTGTCTTCCGAAAGTGTAGTCGTAGCTTATTTTATCACCTACGCCTTTGTGGGTATCTGTTTCGTATTCATCGTATTTTCCGCTTCCATTTCTCTTGTAAGGGTCTTTGTTCAGAGCATACTGACCTCCTAGCAGGTCTTTTATTTCTCTGTATTGGTCAGATTTGTAGTTTTGATAAGAAACATTTAGGATAAATCTTGTCTTATCATTAAAGTTATGCGTAAAATGCGTGGAAAGATTCCAAATTTTGTCATCATTCACATCATCTACCAAATAGAATATTGACCGCCCTTCATCATTGCTGAGGTTAGCGTGATAAAGTCTATTCCAATCTATCTGAGATACAGAAGGATTGTCATTTACCCAGTTTTGAAGGACATTGTCATATTCTGCTTTTCCAAAGAAATAGCTTGGCAAGTTTTTATAATAAGTAGGCGAAGGATTTTGGGCATTATGCCAATCCAATCGCGAAGATTTTACTTTCCCGAACTGATAAGAAAGCGTAGTCCAAAGTTCTGTTTTCTTATTGATTTTCCAATAATCCGTTAGCTGGAAAATAGGCTGAAAACCTCGTTTTACTCTCTCGCTTCTTTTTTCGCCATCCTGCCATCCCCAGTAGGAGTTGTAGTAAATTCCTTTGTAATCATAGACTTCCTGCGTGTTAGGGCTGGATGTAGCTCTTCTATATGGGTTTCCTACCATATTGAGTGTGAGGGTGTGCTTGTCATTGATTTTCTTTTCCACCCCTAAATATGCCGCATAGGAATCATAGAATGTTCCCTCTTGTATACCTTCTTTTGCCCATCTTCGGCTGACCATCCCAGTGAAAGCCCAGCCGTTTTTGTTCATTCCCGAAGTATATCGGTAAGAGAGCCTGTGGCGGTAGTTTCTATTCGTAAGGGAGTAGGTCAGCTGGCTTCCTTTTCTGTATTCACTTGCTTTTGTGTTTTTATAAATCACAGAACTGATACCTCCGAAAGCGTATTCAGATGGCGAGTGGTTAGTGGCAATTTCTGGATAACGAGTAATCTCATTCAGTCCTCCCCAGCTGCTGAAATCTATATTTCCATTGTTTTGTTTTGACATGGACACGCCGTTGAACATCATTTCACCAGACCTGCTGTCTAAGCCTCTCGGACGGAACCAGTAAATTCCCAGATCATACCCTGCGATTCTATTGAAAATATCCTGCGAAGATTGCAGCAGTCCCACAGTGGTCTGAAGTGAGCTGTTGTCATCATCATTGTCACTATCACTGTCCAGTAGAGTGAAGCCTTGTTCGGTAGAGTTATAAAGAACTGAATTTAAGACAATAACGCCCAAATCCTTTCTTTTCTCTCCTTCCTGCACACTGAAATCAATGGTCTTGGTTTCGTAATTGTTTTTAAAGACAACGATCTGATAATTACCAGGTTTCAAATCTACAAACTGGAAATACCCGATTTTGTCTGCAATCATATTCTCCTCCGAGCCTTTCATGTCTACTTCAGCTCGTTCCACAGGCTTGCCTTTCTCATCTTTTATATAAGCGTAAACCGTGGTTTGTGCGTTACAGAAGTGCATTGCAGCAACTGTAAAACCGCAAATCAAGACAGATTTTTTAAACATTTTCTAATCTAATTTAACAAGTTTTAACAAAAATAGACTTAATGTTTAATTAAAACGAATATAACGATATGAAATAAATCATATCAATTTCTTTTCCTAAATGAAAAGAAAAATTTAAATTTATCGGCTTTTAACAAAGAAAGTTATCATGAGACAATTATTTATCGTTATTTTTTGTGTTTTAGGTTTGTTTTATAATGCCCAGATGAAAAGAACTGCTGCTGTGGGATTTTATAATGTGGAAAACCTCTGGGATACGGTGAAATCTGTGGATTATATAGATGCGACGCTTCCTGCTCATCATGTCAACTTCCATAGAAGTGTGCCTTTGGATTCTTTGAAATATTTGGAAATTACCAGAGATTACAAAGGGCCGTGGGACTATGACCGAATAAAAGGACAAAAAGTAGTGAGAAAACAAATACTTTCGGAAGATTTTACGCCTAAAAGCAATAAAAATTACACTTATAATATTTACCAGCAGAAGCTGAAAAACATCGCGCAGGTTATCTCTGAAATCGGCTTTAAATACACTAAAACTGCGCCCGCAGTGGTGGGACTTGTAGAGGTGGAAAACCGCCAAGTGGTAGAGGCGCTGACTCAGCAGGACGCCCTGAAAAAGTATGACTATGGTGTGGTGCATTATAATTCCTTTGATGCGCGTGGGATAGATGTAGCACTGATTTATCAAAAGAAAAGATTTACTGTGACCAATTCTTATAAAAAAGAACTTGTGCTTTTCCGTGAAGATGGCAAAAGAGAATACACAAGGGATTTGCTGGTTGTTTCTGGGATTTTGGATGGAGAAAAAGTGGCTTTCTTCGTGAATCACTGGCCGTCAAGAAGAGGTGGAGAAGCCGTGTCTATGCCGAAGCGTAATGCCGCTGCTGTCCTGCTGAAACAAGAAATGGACGCCCTGCAAGAGAAAAACCCAAATATCAAACTCATCGCGATGGGAGACTTTAATGATGACCCTATCAGCCCAAGTTTTAAAAATTATCTGAAAGCCGTAGGCGATGAGAAAGAGCTGAACGAGGAATTTCCTTATTTCAATCCGATGTACAAAATGTACAAAAAAGGTGTAGCGAGTTTAGCCTACCGAGATGCACCGAACCTTTTTGACCAGATTATTTATTCTAAAAACCTAGTTTCTGGTTCTTCTGCCGAGGAATACACCGTTTATAGAACCGAAGTCTATGCTCCTGCTTACCTTATTAATAAGCAAGGAAATTACAAGGGTTATCCTTTCCGCTCTTGGGATGGAGACAAGTTTACAGGAGGCTACAGCGACCATTTTCCTGTGTTCACTATTTTGCAGAAAGAAGCTAAATAATTGATAAAGAGGGTTTTGTGAGATTTTGTTTCTTTTTTGAAACATCCCAAAGATGTACAGACAAAAGAAAGTTTTAAAAGGAAATTACAGACAATTTTCATTCTTTTGGTGGGCAAAATGTGTGTTTTTTGTTTTGTCTTAATGCCATTGAAAGATTTGGTGGAACATTTTGTTTCTACAGACTCAAAACTTGATTTACATAAAAAGAGCATTACTTCTGTTATTTTTTTGCTGTTGTTTTAGCGCCTGTTTTTGAAGAGATTGATTTTAAGGAGAATTTTTCCTATAAAGTATATTTTCAGCCAAAAACTTTGGGACAGGATATTTCCTTTTTTGGTGTATGCTTCATCTGTGATTTTTGGTTTTGGTCATCTTACCAATTATACTAATGATGGTTTTTGGTTTTATGTTTTTTCTCCCATTATTATAGCTTCTCAGTTAATAGGAGGGTTTATAATGGCTTTTGTCCGAGTAAGATATAATTTTTCTTTTACGGAATACTTTATCATTCATTATGGAACGCATCACTAATTTTTCCATTCATTTTTATAAATAATTTTTCTTCTCCCTATCAAGAAAAAACAGAAAAATACAGCATAGAAATTTCTGAAAAATACTTTTTTGATGAAGATGAAAAGCAGGTTTTTAAAATAGACAGCCTTCAAGGGAAAATTTATAAAATAGAAGTGGAGCAGTATTCTTTTCAGCATTTTTTGGATTCGCTTTATCAAGGAAACAAATACCAAATAGATAATGCTTTTATTAAAATGAAATTTGATTCCCAGAAAGGCGTAACCAAAGAAGAATTCATAGAAATCTTGAAAAAAGAATATGATATAGACTGAGAAATCATGCTTTTATCATATAAATCTCCCGTCCTGCCGTAGAGGAAACACGCCTAGAATCTGTCCTTTGGTGTCGCAGAGGATGCCGATTTTTTCGCGGTCAAGGCTGGAAATTTTTTCATCTTTTAGGAATTTGGATATTTTCTTTTTTCCAAACATTCCTTTCGGTTGAAAAATATCTCCTTCTTTGGGTTTTCTCAGCTCAAAGGGAGGAAATACTTTCTCTTTATTGAAAAGCCAAGGTTTAGAATTTCGAATTCTGAAATCTTCTATTTTGTAGAATTTTTCTGTTTCGGAGAAACTGATTTCGGTGGAAAATTTGTTTTCTTTTTCTTCGTTTTTAGGACTGATAATGATGTCTGCATAATCTATTTTTAGCGAAAAATCTTTGCTGAAAAATACCTTTCCCGTCTCGGCTGAAAATATTTTTTGAATTTCTGTCTCGCTGCCGAATCCGAATTTATTCAGAATTTCAAATTTTATTATATCCTGTGTTTCAGACAGTTTCTTTTTATTGAAAATCAGGCAGTTGTCGGTTTTTGTTCCGTTTTTAGCGATGAATTCTTCGGCTTTTTGTTTGATGAAATCACTGCTTTGCTGGATTATATTGAGGCTTTTGCTAAAATTTTGAATAAAATTAGAATCCGCCTTTATCAGTTCTGGAACGATGAGGTTTCTGATTTTGTTTCTTAAATAATCATTTTTTTTGTTAGAAATATCTTCGCGGAAAAACACCAAATTTTTCTCCGCAAAATCATAGATTTCCTCCTTTGTGAAAGCCAAAAGCGGACGCAGAATTTTGTTTTCGTTTGCTGGGATGCCGCTCAGTCCTTTCAGACCGCTTCCACGCATCAGGTTGATGAAAAAGGTTTCCAGCTGGTCATTCAGATGGTGGGCAGTCGCCATAAAATCTATACTGTTTTCTTCACAGATTCGATGAAAAAAATGGTATCTCAGCTCTCTCGCCCAGAGCTGTATAGAGCCGTTTTCGGGCTTGTTGTCCTTTTCTGAAACGGAATAAACAAACAGCGGAATTTCATACTTTTCGCAGTAGTTTTCTACTAATTTTTGGTCTAAATCAGAGTCATCACCGCGCAGCTTGTAGTTGATATGCGCCGCCGAAATCATAAAGTCCGATTGCTCTGCGCTTCTCTTTCGGAAAAGGTCGAGCATTACCATAGAATCAGTGCCTCCGCTTACTGCGAGGAGGATTTTCTTTTGTGTAAAATCTCTGGTGATTTTGTTTATTTCTTCATTAAAAGAATCAAGACTAAGCATAAGACAAAAGTAATAAAAATAACAATAA
>CAUQBR010000010.1:0-59885 GCA_963516475.1 uncultured Flavobacteriaceae bacterium | reverse complement strand
AGGTAATAAATAATTTTAAAATTTCTTTACTCTGTTTTCCTTTTTGTGGTCACTTTGGAAGTATATTACAACTTTATTTAAGTCTTCGTATATTTTTTTATTTAATTCTAAAGACAAAATTCCATAATCCACAATAACAAAAAAAGTAAAAACCTCTCCAAAAAGGAGAGGTTTATGCTAAGCTATTGTATCGTTTTTTACTATTTTGTAGAGTTTATCGCTTGGTCTTACACGGAAATCCGTTTTGAAGGTAACCACATCAGATTTAGTCGCCTTTTGGCTATCGCCTTTTCCTTCTACCATCATGCTTTCTACTACCATTTCTTGGGAACCTGTGGTAGGCCCTTGGATAAGAACCTTATCACCCACATTCAAATCAAACGCTTCTATAAGGAATTCCGCAATACTCGTTTTTGGGTAATAGTGCGTTCCTCTTCCGATGTAGACTTTTTTCTGTGTGGCGTTAGAACCAGGGTTTGGCGACCACTCGCCCAGTTTCTGCCCAAGGTAGTAACCACTCCAGAAACCACGATTATAGACTGTTTCTAATCGGCTCATCCAGTCAGCCACTTTTTCTTGGGAATAGGTACCATCAGCTATGGAATCTATCGCCTCACGGTAGCATTTTGTCACGGTTGCCACATATTCTGGCGCCCTGCCCCGCCCTTCTAATTTGAGGACTTTCACTCCTGCATCTACGATTTGGTCAAGGAAATTAATGGTACAAAGATCCTTTGGCGACATCATATATTCGTTGTCTAGTTCTATTTCAAAACCACTTTCTTGGTCTATCACGGTGTATTTCTTACGGCAGTTTTGCTTACACGCTCCTCTATTCGCAGATGAATTGTGAGAGTGAAGACTTAGGTAACATTTCCCAGAAACTGCCATACAAAGCGCACCATGCCCGAAAATCTCTATCTCTACCAAATTACCAGAAGGGCCTTTTATCTGCTCTTTCTCTATCTGCTGACAGATTTTCTTTACCTGAGTGACACTGAGTTCTCGGCTCATAACCATCGTATCCGCAAAGAGTGCATAGAACTTAACGGTCTCGATATTGGTAATATTTATCTGTGTGGAAATATGCACCTCCATGCCTATCTGCCTTGCATAGGCGATTACAGCCTGATCCATCGCAATTACAGCCGTAAGGTCTGCCGCCTTGGCTCTATCCAAAAGAGTTTTGATGATGGAGAGGTCGTGGTCGTAGATTATCGTATTGAGCGTAAGGTAAGTTCTCACGCCTTTTTCCTTACATCTTCTGCTGATTTCAGGGAGGTCATCCAGGGTAAAGTTCATAGAGGCTCTCGCTCTCATGTTAAGCTGTTCCACACCGAAATACACTGAATCTGCTCCATTATCCAAAGCCGCCTGTAAAGAAGTAAAATCTCCCGCAGGCGACATTAATTCTATTTTTCCTGTTTTTGTCATTGATGAATTTCAAATTTTTGCAAAGATATGCTTTTTAAAATTTTATTTTCTAATTCTTTATTTGTACTTTTCGGAGTTTAAAAAGTTAAGGCATGTTTTATTTATTCTTAGGGCTGGTGCTGGGTCTTATAGTAGGCGGCGCGGCTGTATATTTCGCACTAAAATCTTCCCAAATCTCTCGGAATATTTTCGAGGAATTACAGCAAAATTTCGTTAAAAAAGAAACTGAACTCAGCAATGCAGAAGGCAAAATCGATGAACTTTTGGAACAGATTAAAAGAGAAAGAGAATTTTCTGCTAACCAAAGGGAAAAGCTGAACACTACTGAAAACCTACTTATAAAAATCTCGGCAGAGAAAGACCTTCAAAACGAACAAATCACAGAACTCCGAAAAACAAATGAAATTCTAAATCAAAATATCTCTCGCCTAAATCAAGAGAACCTACAGAATATTGCTAAAATATCTGAACTTTCGGCAGAAAACAAAAACCTGCAAAGCTCCATGGAAGAGCAGAAAAACCTTTCCCAAAAGCTACAAGAGGAAAGCAAACTCCATTTTGAAAACATTGCCAATAAAATTTTAGAAGAAAAAACAGAGAAATTCACAAACCTGAACCAAACTCACCTGAAAAATATTTTGGATCCGTTCCAAGAAAAAATCATAGAACTAAAAAACCGAGTAAACGAAACCTATGACAAAGAAGCAAAAGAGCGCTTCTCTCTCGGCGAAAAAGTGAAAGAACTAGCCTCTCTGAACCAGCAGATTTCCGAAGATGCCAAAAGGCTGACCCGCGCCCTAAAAGGAGAAAGCAAAACGCAGGGAAACTGGGGCGAAATGATTTTGGAGAGTATTTTAGAGAAATCTGGTCTCGTAAAAGGACGGGAGTATTTCCTAGAACACGAACTGCGAAACGAGGACAATAAAGCTCTGTTTTCAGAGTTTTCAGGGAAGAAAATGCGCCCTGATGCTGTGATAAAATATCCTGATGAACGAAATGTGATTATAGACTCCAAAGTTTCGCTCACGGCTTTCACAGAGCTGGTAGACGAAACCGACCCAGAAGTCTATCAAATAAAACTAAACCAGCATTTGGCTTCGGTGAAAAACCACATTCAGCAGCTTTCGCAGAAGGCGTATGATGATTATGGAAAATCATTGGATTTCGTGATGATGTTTATCCCGAGCGAACCAGCCTATATCGCAGCAATGCAGGCTAACCAAAACATCTGGAACTACGCCTATGAACGAAGAATTTTACTGCTGAACCCGAGCAACCTTATCACTTCTTTAAAACTGATAGCAGACCTTTGGAAGCGAGAATACCAAAACAGAAACGCCATAGAAATCGCAGAAAGAGGCGCCAAACTCTATGATAAATTTGTGAATTTTGTCGAAAACCTTGAGAAAGTCGGCAAAAATATAGACCAAGCAAAAGCTTCCTACACAGAGGCTTACAAACAACTGCACAGCGGAAGGGACAACCTCATCACGCAAACCCAAAAGATGAAATCTCTGGGAATAAAAAATAAAAAAGAGCTTCCACAGAGTTTAATTGACAATTCTGAACCAACCAATGAATAAAAAAACATGATTATACAAAGTCTTCAAAACGAAAAAATAAAAAAACTAACCAAAATTCTCACTAAAAACAACGAGAGAAAGAAACTCAAGATATTCGCCGCAGAAGGAAGACAGGAAAACGAAAGGGCTTTGAAATTTGATTTTGAAGCGGTGGAATTCTTTATCTGCGAAGATATTTTCGGAACAGATTTCCCAAAAGGGAAAATACATCTGGTTTCTCGCGAAGCTTATGAAAAAATAGCTTACAGAGGCTCTTCCGAAGGAATTATTGGTATTTACAAAGAAAAAGAAACCTCACTAAATGATTTTAAACCAAAAGCGAATTCCTCCATCATTGTGCTGGAAAGCATAGAAAAACCAGGGAATTTGGGAGCTGTTTTGCGCAGCTGTGAGGCTTTTGGGATAGATGCTCTTGTCATCACGGATTCTAGAACAGATTTTTATAATCCTAATGTTATCCGAAGCAGTGTGGGCTGTCTCTTTGGGATGAATTTCTTTCAGGCAGAAAATCAAGAAGTGGTTAATTTCTTGAAAAAGAATGATTTTCAGACATTTACTACAATAATGAACACCGACTCCAAAGGGATAAACGAAAAGAATCTGACTGGAAAATCAGCCATCGTATTCGGAACAGAGCATTCTGGCTTGAGTGATTTTTGGAGAGGTAAAGGAGAAAACATCATAGTCCCAATGGCAGGAACGATAGACTCTCTCAATCTAAGCAATGCTGTCGCTATAAGCTGCTACGAAATACTAAGACAAAAAATCTCTCACTAAAATTAGTGAGAGATTTTTAATTGTTGTTTAAGAGTTAAATTATTTTTTAACTTCTTCTTTAACTTCTTTAGCAGCAGCTTCTACTTTAGCAGCTCCTTCTTCTACTTTAGCAGCAGCAGCATCTTTAACTTCTTCTGCTTTAGCAGCAACTTCTTCTTTAACTTCTTCTGCTTTAACAGCAGCAGAATCAACAGCAGCACCAGCAGTAGAATCAACAGCAGCAGCAGTTTCTTGAGCTGTAGAATCAACAGCATCTTTTACTTCTTCAGCTTTTTTGTTACAAGATACTAATGTTAATGCTACAACAGCAGCTGCGAATAATGACTTTTTCATAATAATAAAAATTTTTTAAAAGGTTAAAATTAAATTTCTTGACTCAACTTGTTAATCTGAACATCAAATCAATAAGGCAAAGATATGCTGAGAAAAAAAATTGCCTATGAAAAATAATTGTAATATCTTTGTAAAATATTTTACAAATAAATACTGCTGACTATCAGTGTATTAAATATAAGTTCGCATTTTGAGCAATTTGGATTTAGAGTGTTTTGAGCGGTTAAAAAAGGAAATTCAGGTAGAATATCTGAAGAATCACAGCCCTTCTGAGGAGGATATTTCTCAATGGAAGGGAATAGACATTGTATATTTCCAAGAAGATTTAAGAAAAAAAGTCAAAGGAAGTATCAGTGAAAAGACTTTTTACACCTATTTCAAATCTACAAACATAGACAAACTACCAAGAATAGACATGCTGAATATGTTTTCGGCATATATCGGATACCAGTCTTGGTATGAATTTAAAAAAAGTTTTTCTGAGGAAGCAGCAGATTTAGAAAATGATGTTGAAGTTGAAGCTGAATCCTTGCCAGAGCCTGAACTTGAAGAAAAAGCAGAAAACACTGTCGCTTTATTAGACACTAAAACTACTGAAAATACCCCAAAAGAAAGGAAAGTTTTTTCTAATATAAAAGCCTATATATGGGTAATTATTTCGGTTATTTTAGCCTCATTCATTATCGTTTTATTATATTCTGATGGCTTATTCAAAAAATCTTATCAATTCTGTTTTACAGATGCGGACAGAGGAACTGCTATTCAAAATACAATAAATATAAAAGTAATCAAGGAAAAAGAATCTCCTATCCACTATAAAGTAAACCCTGGTGAATGCTTCTATATCAATACGAAAGATAAAACTCTACGAATGGAAGTGAGTACGCCTCTGTACGAAAAAGTAGAGATTTTTAGAAATCTAGAAGATGCACCAGAAGTCGAGCATATTGCCTTAAAACCAGACGATTATGCTCTTATGCTTTATTATTATTCAACGAAGGATAAGGATAATTCATCCCTAGAACATATTAAAAACAGGCAGCAAAAACTAAATCACCTAATCAGTGATAATGCTCTGATATACCAGATATTTGACAACGAAATATATGGCGTAGAAACGCTTAGTAAACAAAAATACATCGGTCTGGTAACCACACCTACCCAGTCTTTACGAAACCTCAAAGTTCTTGATACCAAAATCGAAAATGGAAAGATTGTTGCTATTAAATTCAAAATTGAAAACAATGAAAAAAATTAAGTCGTCATTTCTCATTATCATTTCATGTCTTTTTGTTTTTTCCTGCTCTAAAAAGGAGACCGAAGAAATGAGTGATTTGGATAAAATAAAACACCATAACAAGACTTCCTATCCTTCCATAAAAATGGATAGTGCGCAGGCAATCAATAACATCACAAAACAAAAAATACAGGAGCTTCTAGACCTATCTGCTATCTATGCCTCTGGGAATAGGAATACAGGAGTAGATTCGCTGATTTATAACCAAATCAACAGTTATTTTTTATCGCCTGATTCTATCAAAACAAAGCCACTCATTGCCGAGCTGGATAGTTTAAGGGTAAAAAATATTCGGGTTATAAATCTTGATATCGATAAACAAATTACCGATAAAGACACTCTTAATATCGCTAATTTTACGGTTGAGTATATAACAAAAGACCGAAAAAGTATTGGTTTTTTCGATAAAAAAGCCAGCTATATTCTCAAAAAATCTCCTGTGAAATTCGTAAAAGAATTCAAGTTCTACTTCATTGATTTTGATATAAAAGACAGCACTTCTGTAGGAGTTACCAAGTAATCCAAGGGAACATCCTGCTCAGAAACATCTGATATCAATGCCACTGGTGGGAAAAAACTAACTCCTACTTTTAGAACATTGTGGTTTATTTTTGAGAAAAACATATCATAAAAACCTTTGCCATACCCCACTCTATTCCCTTGATTATCACAATATAACAGTGGCGTTATAATGATATCATATTTAATATCTTCCACAAAATCATCCTCTGGCTCTAGAATTCCCCAGTCATTTTCTTTCAGTGGTGTGTCTGGTTTCAGTTGGATAGTCTTTATTTCGTTCTGTGCCATTTTAGGAACAAATACCGATATTTCTTCTTTCCAAAAATATTCTATAAATTCCCAAGTAGAAACTTCATTTTTCTGTTTAATTGGAAGGAAAATATGCACATTTTTAACTTTGGACATATCAAATGCTCCCAAAAACAGCTTAAAAATGTTTTTGGACAAATGCTTCACCTCTGCAGAAGACATGGATTTTCTTTTTTCTATGTAGATTTTTCTGAGTTCTGACTTTGGTAATTTCATTTTATAAAGGAAAGAGCAGCCATAAACTCAGCTGCTCTTTATTATTTTATTGATTATTATTTACCGGCATTTCACCTTTAAATAAAAATGAAACGATTTGTTTATTTACATTGTCCACCATCTCACTAAACAAATGGAAAGATTCCTGTTTGTAGATTACTAGTGGGTCTTTCTGCTCATAAACAGCACCTTGTGAAGAACGGCGAAGGTCATCCATCTCTCTCAAATGCAATTTCCAGTTTTCATCAATAATCGCAAGAGAAATATTCTTCTCAAAATCCGTAATCAAACTATCGCAATGGCTTTCATACGCCTCTTTCAGATCCGTTACGATGTTCAGCATTCTATGTCCATCCGAGAACGGCACCTGAATATTCTTAAATAAAGAACCTTGCTGATTATACACATTCTCAATAATAGGGAATGCTTTCTCTTTCAACACTTGAAGTTTCATTTTGTAATCTTCAGATGCTTTTTGATAAACAATATCCACTAATTCTGATACTTGTTTATTCTTAAATTCTTCCTCAGAAACAGGCACTTCCATAGTGAAATACTTGATTACTTCATACTCAAATGTTTTGTAATCAGCTGTTGGTTTAGTTTGTGATACAATAGCAGCAGCGGTATCATAGATCATATTTTCTATATCATACTTCAGATGGTCTCCAAAGAGAGCATTTTTTCTTCTCTTATAGATTACATCCCTCTGCTTATTCATCACATCATCATACTCTAGCAATCTTTTTCTGATACCAAAGTTATTCTGTTCTACTTTTTTCTGAGCTCTTTCGATAGATTTCGTGATGATAGAACTTTGGATATATTCTCCTTCTTTATGTCCCATTCCATCCATTATTCTTGCAATTCTTTCTGAACCAAAGAGACGCATCAGGTTATCTTCCAAAGAAACATAGAACTGAGAACTTCCTGGATCTCCCTGACGACCTGCACGACCTCTAAGCTGTCTATCCACACGACGAGAATCATGTCTTTCAGTACCGATGATAGCCAATCCTCCTGCTTTTTTCACTTCATCTTGAAGTTTGATATCCGTTCCACGCCCTGCCATGTTAGTTGCGATGGTAACGACACCTGGCTTACCAGCCTCTGCTACGATTTCCGCTTCTTTTTTATGCAATTTAGCATTCAATACTTGGTGTGGTATCTTTCTCAAACTCAATGCTCTCGATAGTAATTGTGAAATTTCCACCGAAGTAGTTCCTACCAGCACTGGTCTTCCCTGAGCCGTAAGTCTTTCTATTTCTTCTATTACAGCATTATATTTTTCTCTGTTGGTTTTATATACCAAATCTTGTTTGTCTATTCTCTGAATAGGTCTATTGGTAGGGATAACAACCACATCTAATTTATAAATCTGCCAAAACTCTCCTGCCTCTGTTTCCGCTGTTCCTGTCATTCCTGACAATTTGTTATACATACGGAAATAGTTTTGTAGAGTGATGGTTGCGAAAGTCTGAGTTGCCGCCTCGATTTTCACATTTTCTTTAGCCTCTATAGCTTGGTGAAGCCCATCTGAATAACGGCGACCTTCCATGATACGCCCTGTCTGCTCATCTACGATTTTCACCTCGCCATCCATTACCACATATTGGTCATCTTTCTCAAAAAGGGTGTAGGCTTTTAGTAATTGATTCAGTGTGTGAACTCTTTCGGATTTAATTGCGAATTCTCTCAATAGTTCATCCTTTGCAGCAAATTCTTCTTCCTTAGAAAGGTTTTTAGCCTCAAGTTCTGCGATCTCTGTTCCTATATCCTGAAGAACGAAGAAATTAGGATCTGAATTCCCTTGGGACATATATTCCACACCTTTATCCGTAAGGTCTATCTGGTTATTCTTCTCATCAATCACGAAATACAAGTCCTTGTCCACTTTATGCATCTCACGGCTGTTGTCCTGCATGTATTGGGCTTCTGTTTTTTGAAGCAAAACTTTATTTCCATCCTCAGAAAGGAATTTTATCAAGTGCTTGTTTTTCGGAAGACCTCTGAACGCTTGGAGTAGTTTAAATCCTCCTTCTTTTGTATTTCCTTGTGCGATTAGTTTTTTAGCTTCATTAAAAATCGTAGAAACTACTTTTTTCTGAACTTCTACTACTCTATCTACAGATGGTTTAAGAACATCAAATTCATGTCTGTCACCCATAGGAACAGGCCCTGAAATAATCAAAGGTGTTCTCGCATCATCTATCAAGACAGAGTCTACCTCATCCACTACGGCATAGTTTAACTCTCTCTGAACTAGCTCATCTGGCGAGTTCACCATATTATCTCTCAGATAATCAAAACCAAACTCATTATTCGTTCCATAAGTAATGTCACATGCATACGCATTTCTTCTGGAATCTGTATTAGGCTGGTGATTATCGATACAGTCTATCGTAAGCTCATGGAACTGATAAAGTGGTCCCATCCACGCAGAGTCCCTTTTCGCAAGGTAATCATTCACGGTAACCACATGCACACCTCTTCCTGGTAGTGCATTCAGATAAATAGGAAGTGTTCCTACCAATGTTTTCCCTTCTCCCGTTGCCATCTCTGCGATTTTTCCGCTATGCAATACAGCTCCTCCTATAAACTGTACATCATAATGCACCATATCCCATGTGATGTCTGCTCCTGCTGCGTTCCATTTATTTTTCCAAACGGCTTTGTCGCCTTGTATTTCTACAAAATCCTTTGTCGCTGCCAGCTCTCTATCTCTGTCTGTAGCTTGTACAACAATCTGTCCATTCTCTGCCCAACGGCGTCCCGTATCTTTAAGAACAGCAAAAGCCTCTGGAAGAATTTCATTAAGAACTTTTTCCTCTATTTGATAAGCATCTTTCTGTAAAGTTTCTATCTTAGTAAATAATGCTTCTTTTTCATCAATATTGGCAGTAGTTTTTATTTGTTCTTTTATCTCCTCTATTTGAGTAGTTATATCTGCTGTCGCAGTTTTTATTTTTTCTCTAAACTCCCTGCTCTTTCCTCGCAGTTCATCATCAGAAAGTTCTCTAATTACAGGTTCTACTTTCTTTATTTTTGCGACAATTTTACCAACTTCCTTTAAATCTCTTTGGTTTTTATCTCCCAAAAAGCTTTTTAAAATCTTATTAAAAAAACTCATAACTTATCTACACCAATAGTTTTCACCATTGGTTTTTGTATTTATTTAACTATATTTCTGCTTTTTATATATAAATATAACAGAGAATCTGTAAGACTTTCTGTCATTATTTTTTAGTATTCGTCTTCGTTCCAAAGGAAGTCTTCATCCGTTGGGTAGTCTGACCAAACCTCCTCTATGCTTTCGTAGATTTCTCCCTCATCTTCAATTGCTTGTAAATTTTCCACAACCTCCATCGGAGCTCCTGTCCTGATAGCATAATCAATCAACTCTGCTTTAGTCATCGGCCAAGGGGCATCACTAAGATAAGATGCCAATTCTAATGTCCAGTACATACTATTATTTTAATTTTCTACAAATTTAATGTTTTTTTCTCAAAAACCATTCCACAAATTTTTTTATGCCATTTTGGAAGTTTGTTTTTGGAGAGTATTTTACTAATATTTTCGCTTTTGTAATATCAGCATTGGTTTTTTTGACATCACCAGGCTGCATAGGCAGTTTATCCAAAACCGCTTTCTTATCCAAATTCTGTTCAATTTCTGAGAGCATGTCTTTAAGCATAACCACCTCATTTTCACCAAGATTTATAATTTCATACACTCCTTGATTGTTCTCTAAATATTGGGCTGATTTAGCAATTCCGTCTATAATATCATCTATAAAAGTGTAATCACGGGCAGTGGTGCCATCGCCATAGAATGGGATTTTTCCATTTTCAGAGATTATTTTAGTAAATTTATGAATAGCCAAATCAGGACGCTGACGAGGCCCATAAACCGTGAAAAACCTCAACTGAATCATATCTATTCCATACAAATGATGGTAAGTGTGTCCTATAATCTCTACGCTTTTTTTGGTGGCTGCATAGGGAGAAATAGGGCGGTCTACATTATCTGTTTCAGAAAAAGGGACTTTTTCATTGTTTCCATAAACACTTGATGATGAAGCACATACAATTTTTTTAACTCCAAATTCTTTACAAAGTTCAAAGATGTTCATGGAGCCTAATATATTGACCTCTGCATAGTCCATAGGCCTCTCAATAGAAGGGCGCACACCAGCCAGAGCCGCCAAATGTATCACCATGTCTATATGATGGTTTTGAAAAATTTCTTTCAAGCCATTTACATCACGAATATCTTGACAATATAACTGGTAATTATCTGATTTTGTTTTATTTATCAGATTTTGAATATCAGATTCTTTATTTTTATAATCAAATTCTTCCGAAGAATTTACACTCTCCAAAGTATTTTCTATTTTAATTTTGTAATGATAAAAATCATCAAAATTATCTACATTGATGACAGAATGTCCGTTTTTTAGTAAATATTCTGTCAGATGCGAACCAATAAAACCACTTCCACCTGTAATGAGATATGTCATTTTATATTTTTTAGATATACAAAAGTATAAAAAAAGAAGTTTCTTTTAAAAGAAACTTCTATGCTTGTTAAATTTATTTTTTAATTAAGAGGAACCCAGTTAGAACCATCGCACCCTTGGAATTTCTTTAATGAAGATTCATAGCGGATAGCTCCTTCATTAGCTACTGAGCAAGGTGCTGTAGTTCCTCCTACTCTGATATCTCCATTAACATCTAATTTTGACTGAGGAGTATAAGTCCCCACTCCTACTTTTGGCCCTGTTGCTGTACTATTTCCTAAAATGATAGTATTATCTGTTGTTGGTGTAATGCCATGACCTATAGCAATGATATTATCTAATGATGCTGTATCTGTACCATCTCCAGAATTTCCTATACTAATATTCCCATTTCCATTATCTATATAAGCACCTCCTGTTCCTATTACAGTATTATAATTTCCATTTACAATTTGGTTAGCAGAATTATATCCTAATGCAATATTATAAGAACCTCCTTGATTTAGAGGCATGGTATTATATCCAAACGCCATATTATATCCACCATCGATATTTCGTGAAAGAGCTCCATTACCAACCGCCATATTAGCCTGCCCTGTTGTGTTTGCCTCAAGAGCATTCAGACCAATAGCAAAGTTATTATCTGCATCTACATTTTGTCTAAGTGTATTTGGCCCAAGAGCAATATTATTTTTCCCTTTTTTGTTATTAGTAAGAGCCTCTCCTCCTATGGCAACATTATTAGTTCCCTCTGTATTAAGATTTAATGCTGTGATACCAATAGCAATATTATTATCTGCTTCTGTATTTTGTGTAAGAGTATTGGTTCCTATGGCAATATTATTCTTTCCTGTTGTATTTCTTATAAGAGCATTGGTTCCTATAGCAACAGCACCACTTCCCGAAGTGTTTTTCAGAAGAGCACTAGCCCCTACTGCAATATTATTTGACCCAGTATTCGCATTAAGACTTCCTTTTCCTATTCCTATATTATTACTCCCTGCAGGAAGTGATGTCCCATTTTGTCCAGCATCCATGGTTATATGATTCCCTCTTCCTACATATCTAAGGTCATTAAGAGGAATCCATTTTAAAGCTGTATTATTCCAATAGTAGAATCCCTCATCTGTTACATATTCATGCTTGTCTGCCTGGTCTGCTGTTGGCATAGTGTCAGTAAGATAAACAAGTACTGAATGTTGATGTCCTCCAAAATTTGCATCTCCTGACATAGTTTTCATTTCAGCTGCAGTTACTCTTGGTATCAAGATACCTTTTATGTTATCTACTGAACTACCATTGATATCCAATGTAGATTTAGGAGCATCTGTATTAACTCCAACTCTTCCTTTTTGTGCATAAATGTTTGTTAATCCTACAAACCCTAATAAAATAAATATCCTTTTCATCATCTTTTTTTACAAAGGGCAAATGTATGAAAAAAATAATAATTTCATGATTTTCTATTTCTATTCATAAAATTTATATTTTTGTGTTTATAAAAAAGAAGATGTTATTCAGAGGACAAATTCGTAAAATGATAACTCAACTTGCCGAGCCTGTGCAATATTACCTAAATATTTCAGGAGACATCATACACCTAAATGAGTTATTTGGAAAGAAAATAAGCATACAGCACATTGGTTATCAATGTATAGAATGCGGAAGCAGCGAACCTGTTTTCCGAATGGGATTTTGTAAAAAGTGTTTTTTCGAAAGCCCTTTCGCCAGCGACTCCATCTTAAAACCAGAGCTTTCCACTGCTCATCTCGGTGTGGAAGAGCGAAATTTGGAAATAGAAAAAAACATTCAGCTCCAGCCTCATATTGTCTATTTGGCATATACAGGCGATGTAAAGGTGGGCGTAACCCGAGAAAGCCAAATCCCAACGCGATGGATAGACCAAGGTGCTACATTTGCCCTTCCCATCGCACGAACTGAAAACCGCTATGAAGCAGGCGTAATAGAAGTTGCTCTGAAACAACACATTTCAGATAAAACCAACTGGCGAAAAATGCTCCAAAATGAGTATGAAAATGAAATTGACTTAATTGATTTTAGAAATAAAATAGAAAACCTTTTTCCGATAGAAAGTAGAAAATTCGCCATCAATGAAGAAAAAATATGGAAAATAGATTTTCCCTACACAGCTCCTGAGAAAATTTTAGTTTTCACTTTGGACAAACAGCCTAAATTCAGTGGCGTTCTACATGGAATAAAAGGACAATATCTTTGTTTTCAAGACGGAAATGTCATCAACATAAGAAACCACGAAGGCTATGTGGTTGATATTGAAATATAAAAAAGAGCAATTTTTCATTGCTCTTTTTTGTTTATTTGTTTTTACCAAGAATACTCCTGATTTTATTTCTGATTTTTATCAATGTAGGCTCTTCATAATTTTTATCTTCATCAAAATAACCGTAACCATAACCGTAGCCATAACCGTAGCCATAACCGTAGCCATAACCGTAGCCATAACCCTGCTTAGACACAAAATCATTATAAATAAGCCCAAGATGCTTAATCTCTTCAGCATGATATTTTTCTGTTATCATTCTAAGCATGTGTTTTTCTGTATACTCATGTCTCACCACATATACATTAGCATCAGTAAGTTTCATTAATTCAAAAGAGTCCGCAACTAATCCTACTGGCGGCGAGTCTATGATGATAAAATCATACTCTTTTTTCAATAATTCTATAAATTCCTTGTTCTTATCACTCATCAAAAGCTCCGAAGGGTTTGGTGGAATAGGTCCAGAAGTCGCCACATCCAAAGCAGGAATTTTAGTTTTATTGATAATTTCATGCATTTCTATATCTCCCGAAAGATAATTAGAAATTCCATATTTGTTATTTATCTTAAAATCTCCAAAAATTTTAGGCTTTCTCAAATCCATTCCGAGCAAAATAGTTTTTTTCCCACTCAGCCCTAGAACTGATGCTATATTGATGGAACAATATGTTTTTCCTTCCCCTCCTACTGATGAAGTTACCAGAATCACTTTGCTATTTCCATCTTCATTATAGAGAAATCTTAAATTAGCTCTGATTCCCCTAAAAGCCTCCGAAATAGACGATTTTGGCTGCTCCAATACTGTAAGATTGTTCTCATGAAGGTTTTTACCAATAACACCTAGAAGAGGTATCTTAACAACACCCAATAATTCTGCTATAGATTTCACTCTGTTGTCCAATATCTCTGTCACTAAAATCAGCAACAATGGTATAAGCATAAAACCAAATACAAGTCCATATTTCACAAGAGCAACATTTGGTCCAATAGGAGCCTGCCCCAAATCTTTTGCTGGGTCTATAATAGTCAAATCAGATTTAGATGTTGCGAGTCTCAACTGAGTTTCAGCTTGTTTAGAAAGTAGAGTATTATAGGTTGTTTCTATGACCTTATACTCTCTTTCCATATCTATATATTTCCTTTGGTCATCAGGTAAATGTGCTAAATCCAGTTCTGCCTTTCTGATATCATCATTTATTTTGGCCAATTGTTCATAATAAACAGAAGAATAATCATTTAGCTTACCATAGGACTTCCCCCTAGCTTCATTAATAAGTTTGTTAATCTCTCGCATAGGCTCAGAATCTGGTGTATAGATAGTAGACATCTCTAATCTTTTAAGATACAAAGCTTTAAGCTCTGAAATAGTTGCCATAAAACCTCCATCTTCTATCCCTGCACTATTAACATTGATAAGGTCTTCCAAACTTCTACTCACAGAACTCCTTATATTATTAAGCGAGTTCACTTTTGTAAGTAGGTCAGCTTTTTTTATTTCTAAATCATAGATTTTTCTGAGTAACTCTTGATCTTTCCCTTCTATGCTGAACATCTTTTTATCTATTTTCAGCTGATTAAAGTTGTTTGCACTAGAATCTAGTTTTTGTCTAACTTTTTTGAGATTATCATTGATGTATTGAAGAGTATTCTTATCCACAAGGGTTTTATCCTCTTCTCTTTTTTCAATAAGTTTCTCCACAGATTGATTTAAGAAAGATACTGTTTCTCGAAGATTATAACCTTTCTTAGTGATTGTCATTATAGAGCTTAATTCCTTATCAAACTCTACATTTATGGTAGAAATGATTGATCTAACAGCCTGATCTACTGTGCTTAAATTGATTATAATTTTATCTAACTTAACTTTAGCTTCTGGATTATGAACCAATCTAAACCGTAGGTTAGGTGTTTCATACCATTGATTAACCGAAATAACCTTATTTGCTGGTCTTCCATATACAGAAATATCTTTAAATCCTTCCGTTTTGTAACTATACAAATGTGTAGAATGTCCCTCTTCTGGAAGTTCTATTTCATATTTTCCATTTTCTTTTGGGTAAATCGTTATAGGATAATTGACCTGCTGTAAATGTTCCTTATCTACTTCTACAAGAACAGGAGAGTCATATTTGTCCAAATAAGTAGATTTTAGAAGTCCTTTTGTAGAATATCCTACGAATAAATCCAATTCCTGAACCAAATATTCATTATGACTTCTAGACAAAACCATTTTTTTGAGAAACACTCCATCTTGATTCCCTTCCTGTCCCCAAATGAAGTTAATAGACTGGTTAGGTGTAAAATAGCTTGCTGTACTGCTTGAGATACTCAAAGACAAATTTGAAGCATAAACTCTCTGAACATACCATTTATTATAAATGTAAAACAAACTATAACCAAAAACAGCTAGCCCCACGAACCAATACCAACTTCTAATAATTCTCCTAATAAAACTTTCTACACTAAATATGCTAAAAGCCCCCACCTTACTTTTTTCTTGTGCTGTGGGGATTTGTTCCTGTGTATTATTATTTTTTCCTGGAATCATATTTTATAATCTTGAAAACAGAAGATATACCGTAAGAGCCGATGTAATAAGAGAAACTGCCGTACTAATAGTCTGAACAGGCTCTTTACCAAATCCATTAAGATTTCTTCCTCTGGTATTTAAATAAATTTCGTCTCCATTCTGAAGCCAATAATACTGTGAATTCATCACATCTTCTCTAGTAAGGTCTAGTTTCACTATCTTTATCCCTTCTGGAAGTTTTCTATGCAAAACTATGTTCTTTCTGTCTACAGTTCTATTTAGTCCACCATTCATCGCCAAAGCTTCTGTAATGGTAAGTGTCTGCTTATATGCTACTTTTTCACCTGTAATTCCTATTGTCTCTACATCCCCAAGGATATAGTATCTTATCCCATCTAAATTAAGTCTTACTTCAGATTTTCCTCCCAAGAAATTTTCGTTTACACGAGTTTGGATTTCTTGAGAAATATCTTCTAATGTTCTTCCTTCAGCTTTTATAAAACCTATTCCAAAAACATTTATGTCCCCTTTAGAGTCAACTTTTAGTCCTCGGAAATAATAATTTCCATTACCACCAGACATAGTTCCTATACTACCACTCCCAGATGTGGTCGTTGTAGATGTAGTTGTTAATACACTTGGGTTCAAATTTCCTGCTCCAGCACCTTCTCCTCCTGAAACATTATATGAAGAATAAAACTGTGCTGCATCTCCCTTAGGAGTTGTAATTACATTAAGAGAAAGTATATCATTTTTTGTAACTCTATATACAGGAATATTATATGGAACTAGTCCCTCGGAGTTAATTTCTAGATTTTCATTTTTTTGAAGATATTTTACATCTTTTGTTCCCACACAAGATATCATCATCATTGCTGCCACTAGGCCTAAAATGCTGTTTCTTTTCATCGTTTTTATTATTGATTCTACAAAAATATGATTTTTATTATTATTTCTTCATTTTTGATATAATATTTGGCAAATATGCTCCAAAAAAACCTAAACTAAGCACCACTAAAAATAATAAATTAATGTTCATATGACGCAGAAAATAGGTAACCAAAACTATTCCCATGTAATAAGTAATAATAAATGCTGTAGCTTTTTTATGAGTAAAACCTAAATCCAAAACCTTGTGATGGATATGGTTTCTATCTGCCCTTAATGGTGATTTCTTATTCAAAATCCTTACAATGATAACATTCAAAGTATCTATAATAGGGATAATCAAAATAGTAGCCGCTATAATAGGTGCTGTTTCCATATGGTATTTTGGTCTTCCTACAGGGACTGCATCTCCGCCACTGATAAATAAATCAATAAAATAAAATGCCGTAAACACAAGGATAAATCCTATAATCATAGAACCTGTGTCTCCCATAAAAATCTTTTGCCGCCAGTCATTGGATAAGTTATAATATAAAAAACCCAACAAAGACCCTATAATCACCACACAAAGAATAACCATTGGGTAATTATATTCTCCCAAACGATAATAACTAAATCCAAAAATAGAAAAACTAATCACCGCAAATATTCCTGCTAGCCCATCTATTCCATCTATCAGATTAAATGCATTGATAAGTATAATAAATGAGAATATACTAAAAAATACACTTACAAAATATTCTAATTCATAAATACCAAACAAACCAAACAAGCTTCTTATTCGGACATCAGAACCCACCACCATCATGGTTGCAATAACAATTTGCCCAATTAGTTTCTTGTAGGCTTTCATCACCAGAATATCATCCATCACTCCTATATAAAGCAAGATAACCAATGCAGGAAACAAAAATCTATACTGCACAAATAGTTCATAAGCAAAAATTGGTGCACAGATGCCTATTGTATAAAATAACGCTATTCCACCAAGATTAGGAATTTTGTACTCATGGGAACTCCTGTCACCTGGTATGTCCATTAGATTTTTACTTTTTGAAATTCTAATGATTACAGGTATAGCTTTATAACTTAACAAAAAAGAAAGTAAGAGAACAAGACATATTTTCACAAGAAAAAACATTTGTCCTTCTAACCCAAAGAATAGTTTTATTTCATCCATAATAATTTCTATTGAGACCACAAAATATTTCTATATTCTATCGTATATCCCGCCCTCAATCCGTGCATATTAGCATATACAAAATATTGAAAAAGGACAAATATCAAAAGCGTATAGTGCAATGATTTTTTCAGTTTATCATCATCTATAGCCGCAACTATATTCACCAATACCATAGGCATATAAATAAAAAAATTTGATACCAATCTTGATGCAAATATATCATTCCACCTAAAAATAAAATACAAACAAATAGCCAAAACCCCTATATTCCTCATATACTCATAATATGGAATTTTTTGACACGCTACTTTATCATATGTAACTAAAAAGTATGTATATACTATACATATTAAGTCTGTAAGTTTAATAAAACGAACCGATGTTTCTTCTATATCCAATGAACCATAAGACTGATATCCAGAATAAACCCCTGTAGAGGCAAGAGAATCCAATAATGAAATATACTGATAAAGTTTTAGCGGAGATAACGCCATACATATTAAAATTGCCATTAAAATACGAGTAGAATTCATAGGAATCAAAACTACCCAATATGCAATAATAAAAACTGTTGCCGAGGTATGAAATCCCATCGCTAAATATACCATAAACAGAAACATAAGGAGTTTTCTCTCCTTAATAAATCTAAAGGAAAACAGAAGTATTGCCATCGCCATTCCCTGTCTCATATGACCTCCATCAGAGATAAACAAGGTAGGAAACATAAATAACAACATTGTAAGTGCTGGATATACAGCATTATCAGTAAAAACCTTATATTTAACCGAAATTGAAACGATCGCTAACAGAAAAGTGAATGTGTAAAATGAAAAGTCTAATTCATATATAAAATTTGCAAATAATAAATACAGCCATTCCATATGTATTTCCTGTTTTCTTTCTACTACCATATTTAAAATTTCAGAAGTATCTAACTTTCTTCCAAAATCCTTATATGCCTTGAAATAATTCCCATAATCTGCACCTATCCAATCTCTTAATCCAATAAATACTGTCAAAAAGACAACCACCACCCACACAGAATTATAATTCTTGTAGTTATTTAGCTCTAAGAAACTATAAACCACTAGAATTATTGCTAGTATCGTAAAAACTGGGTGTAGGAAATGTATCATTTACTATCTGCTATTTCAGTATTTTTCTCAAAAGCCATTCCTGCCTCAAAAAATACAATAAATAATATACTTTTTTCTTAATTGGCAAAGATACAAGATAATTCTTACCAAATCGCTCATAATTAAGAATTTCTATTAAAGATATTTTTCTTTCCTTTATGAATTTTCTTAATTCTGTTGACATTTTTTGGTATAAATTATCATCTTTCACAAAAGCCAAATACGCTAAATAAGAATAAACTGCCTCCATTATCCAGAACCCCTTCAATGCTTGTTTTTCATTAGAATATTGGGATACATTGAACACCTCTTCCACATCCTTCACAGCTTTTAATAAATCTAATCCTTTTTCTGTATGGGTTTTCGTAATAGAATCCTGTCGTTCAAGGTATTGGTAATGATATTTCTGAGTCTGAGCCAAAGTCTTACAACTCAACAAAAGCTGCGGAACAAGTTGTATATCTTCAAAATGCACTCCTTTTTTAAATCGTTTATTTTCAAACAATTCCTTTTTAAAAAGTTTATTACAAGCAAAATATCCCAAATCGGAAAAAACAGAAAGATTTTTTGCTAAATCTATTTTCTCTGGCATATTAGGAACTTGAGTTAGTTTTTGAAGAATTTTTCCGTTTTCATCCACCTTTTGAAGGTTACAAATTACCATTTCAGCATCATATTTTTGAGCAAGAGAATACATCTCCTCAAACATCTTCACTGTAACATAATCATCACTATCCACAAAGCCTATATATTCGCCACTCGCCCTATCCAAACCAAAATTCCTCGCATCGCTCAGCCCTCCATTTTCCTTTATAAAAGATTTTATTTTATCTGGATATTTGGTCTGGAATTCATCTATAATCTGCTTAGATTTATCTCTGCTTCCATCATCTACTACAATGATTTCTACCCCCTCCAAGGTCTGATTCACCAATGAATCAAGACATTTTGCAAGATATTTTTCTACATTATAAACAGGAACGATGATGGAAACTTTCTTCATAATCTTATATTAAAAACCTTTTATTCAGTTCGCCTCTCTTAGCGTTTTCATAGTCTTCTCGGGAGCAAGGAATCCATTTTTTCACATCGTTTCCCTTCGCAAAATACCATAATCCGCTGAAAGTATCCCTTTTAAAACTAAACTCCCTATTGTCTATCAAAACCACAAAAGTATCATAACTACGCTCCTTTGGATGCGTCCTTTGGATATTTATTCCTTCTATCAAATACCAAAGCATCTGCGCCATAAGTTGATGATTTAGAAGGTTTTTCGAATCAGCATTGAAATTAAACACCCCGACAGTTTTCAGATTTTCGCTCAGCCCTATTTCTTTCATGTAGGCACAGATTTCGCGGCGGTTCAGCCCATTTACCTGCGGATTTATAGAAAAAGCCTCCGTAAAACTCTCCACAGCATCACAGTTGAGCGTAACCATATCTGCCCTGCGGAAAAAAGGCTCTGCCCTCTCCGTCGTATTCATCATATCAGCAAGGCGAAGGACATCAAAATCTACTTCTTTCATCAACTTTAATAAAGTGATTTCATTCAAATGTCTTTGATAACCCAAAAGATGAAAATTTCGCAAAGAAGCTTCTTTTTTCGTTAAAATCTTGTGCAAATAGTTCGCCTCCGAAATCTCTTCTCCTTCGTTTGAAAGAGAAGCAACATTAGAAATATGAGCATAATTAATGCCTTTCTGATGGAAATTTAATGCTGAAAATAATGCGTAAGACAAATCCACGCTTCCTCCGATGACAACAGGAACTGCATTTTTATTATAGCAAAATGTAAGGATTTCCTCCAAAATATATCGCATATCCGCCTGAGTTTTACCCGAAATAAGCTCTCCCAAATCACAAATAGGAACTTCAAAATCAAATGATGACAAGGCATAAAATTCTTTTCTAAGCCTGCTGAAATCCTTTATCTCAGCATTTCCTCCACTTCCTCTTTCATCGGAACAAAAAATAAGCACCACTCCATTTTCCTGAACTTCATTGGAAATGGTATTTCCCAGCTGCCAATGTTCGCAACTGATTTTTTCTGGCTTTATAAAAATATCTTGTAAATCCATTCCTTTACACAATATATAAGAAAAAAAGGCAAAATATTTCATTACCTTTTCCTCTCATTTTCATTATTTTTTCTTTGCTGTTTTTTTCTCTGCAAAAGCTGTTTTGTCCTGCTCCAAAATCCACTTTTTTACTTGGTCTAAGGAAATCTCTTTCAGTTCCTCTGCCGTATATTTAGTGTCATCTTGTTTTTTAGGAATCTTGAAATTTGCTTTTTTAAATTTTATAAAAGGCCCCCATCGCCCATTTTCTATCGATATTTTTTCTTTTTCCCACTGCTGGATATAGCGGTTGGCTTCCTTATCGAGCTTCGCCCCTATGAGTTCCTCCACTTCTTTTTGGGAAAGATTTTCAAAATCGTATTTTTTAGGCACATTGATGTAGATATCCTGATATTTCAGATATGGCCCAAATCTTCCTACACCTTTGGTAACAGGCTCTCCTTTATAAGAAGCCACTGGCGCATCTGCTTTTTTCTTTTCTTCTATGATGGCCACAGCCCTATCATAGTCCACCGAAAGCGGATTTTCTCCCTTTGGAAGGCTGATAAACGCCTCGCCCCATTTTACATATGGTCCAAAACGCCCTACTCCCACTGTAACGGTTTTTCCTTCGTAATCTTGTAAATCAAATGGTACTTTAAAGAGTTCCAAAGCCTCTTCCAAAGTAATAGTAACAATGTTTTGAGTCGCCATCAGTGATGCGAAAATAGGCTTTTCATCGCTATCCGTTTCTCCTATCTGAACCATCGGCCCAAAACGCCCAATTCGAGCATAAACATTTTTGCCTGTTTTAGGGTCTTGTCCCAGCAGCCGCTCTCCTGTCGCTCTATCTGCATTCTCGCCTACATCCTCTATTTTTGGGTGAAAACTACTATAGAAGTTTTTGAGAACATCTTTCCATTTTTCTTCTCCTTTGGCTATTTCATCGAAATCCTGCTCCACTTTCGCAGTGAAACCATAGTCCAATATTTCATTGAAATTAGTTGTCAAAAAGTCATTTACGACAATTCCTATATCTGTTGGGACAAATTTATTTTTATCTCCTCCAAATTTTTCCGTTAGGATTTCTTTTTTCAATCCTGTTTTTGTCAAAGTAAGCTTTACTATCTCACGCTCCTTTGGTTCTATTTCGCGCTTGTCTACATACTCACGGTTCTGAATTGTCTGAATAGTAGGTGCATAAGTAGACGGCCTTCCGATGCCTAATTCTTCCAGTTTTTTCACCAAACCTGCTTCTGTAAAACGAGACACTGGACGGCTGAATTTTTCTACAGCTGTGATTTTTTTATACGCCAAAGCTTCGCCTACATTTACTTTTGGTAATATTTTGTCTCCATCTTCCTGCTCTTCATCTTCATTTTTATAAATACCATAAGCACGAAGGAAACCATCAAAAACAATAACCTCGCCCTGCGCCTCGAAATGCTGCGGCAGCTCTGGATTTCCTATTTCTATTATGGTTTTTTCCAGCTTAGCGTTGGCCATCTGGCTGGCTAATGTTCGTTTGTATATAAGTTGATAAAGCTTGTTCAGCTGGACATCATCGATGGATTTTACTCCAAAATCCGTTGGACGAATCGCCTCGTGGGCTTCCTGTGCTGATGCCGATTTTGTCACATAGTTTCTTGGCTGAGAATACTCCTCGCCAAACTCTTTCAGAATCTGATTTTTAGCTGCGTTTATCGCTTCCTGAGAAAGGTTCACTGAGTCGGTTCTCATATAGGTGATATATCCCTCTTCATAGAGTCTCTGCGCTACACGCATCGTCGTTGTTACGCCATATCCCAGCCTGTTACTCGCCTCCTGCTGTAATGTAGAAGTGGTAAAAGGAGCCGATGCCGAGCGCTGCGCAGGTTTCACATCTACATTAAGAACCTTAAAATCAATATTTTGAACTTGATTTAGGAAGTTCTCCGCATCTTGTTCTTTGGTAAAATCTTTCTTTAGTTTTGCGGAAATTTCTTGTTTTTCAAGGTTGGTAAAAACGCCTTCCACTTTATACGAAGGAACGGGCTTAAACTCCCTTATTTCCTTTTCTCTTTCTACGATAAGCCGCACCGCTACCGACTGGACACGCCCAGCCGAAAGTCCTGGTTTCACTTTCTTCCAAAGGACTGGCGACATCTCAAAACCCACAATTCGGTCAAGAACTCTTCTTGCCTGCTGGGCATTGACTAGATTTTGGTCTATTTCTCTAGGATTTTCTACTGCTTTTAGTATTGCATTTTTAGTTATTTCGTGGAAAACTATTCGTTTGGTATTTTCGGATTTTAGCTTTAGCTCTTGTGCAAGATGCCAAGCGATAGCCTCTCCTTCGCGGTCTTCATCGGAAGCTAGCCACACTGTTTCAGCTTTTTTAGCTGCTGCTTTCAGCTCAGCCACCACTTTTTTCTTATCAGCAGAGATTTCATAATCTGGCGTAAAATCTTCCAAATTGATACCCATGCCTTTTTTAGGAAGGTCTCTGATGTGTCCAAAACTAGATTTCACCTCGAAATCCTTACCCAAATATTTTTGAATAGTTTTTGCCTTTGCA
Organism: uncultured Flavobacteriaceae bacterium; assembly: GCA_963516475.1. Lineage (GTDB taxonomy): Bacteria > Bacteroidota > Bacteroidia > Flavobacteriales > Weeksellaceae > JABCPE02. Next base: position 36,245 of record CAUQBR010000010.1, on the reverse strand, counting down.
GGAGACTCTACGATTACTAGATTTTTTGCCATACCAAAACTTTTTGCAAAAGTATAATATTATTTTGAATTAGTGGATACCCAGATTTGGAATTTGATTTTAGGATGTTAAATATCACTATTTTTTAGATTTTATTCTAAATTTAATATTTTTGCGCCAGCAAAAGGGGTGCTGTAAAAGGCTGAGATCATACCCAATGAACCTGAACAGGTAATGCTGTTTAGGGAAGTGTTTAGGCACGATTGTGTTCTCTTATTTTTTCGCATCCTTTTATTCTCAAAATTGTTTAACTAAAAAATTATTGAAAGAATGAAAGGAATTATTTATTTAGGGCTATGCGTTAGCTCTATGTCCTACGCACAAGCAGATTCTGCCAAAATCAAAGAAATTGAAGCTGTTAATTTCACCAAACGGCTTCCTGTCACCAAAGAAATCATCCATGTGGAAAATTTAGCCCAGAAAAACCTTGGGCAAGACCTTCCGATGCTTCTCAAAAATCAGACCTCTGTCCTCTCCTCATCGGACACGGGGAACGGAGTGGGCTACTCGGATTTCAGAATTCGGGGCGTGGCAGGGACTTCTATCAATGTGATGATGAACGGCGTTCCGTACAACGACAGCGAATCGCAGGGGACTTTCTTCGTAAATGTCAGCGATTTAGCCAGTTCAGCCTCTCAAATCCTAATTCAAAGAGGCGTGGGAAGCACATCCAATGGGGCGGCGGCTTTCGGGGCGAGTGTAAATATCATCACCAAAAATCCAGAGGAAACACCATACTTCCGAACCGACCAGTCCTATGGTTCTTTTGATACCAGAAAACACTCTTTCGAGGCTGGAACAGGGAATTTTCTTCAAAACAAATTCTCCATCATGGCGAGATATTCCATCATAAAATCAGATGGATACATAGACAGGGCGACCTCTGACCTGCAGTCCTACAACATCACCGCTTTATTCAAAACTGAAAAAACGAAACTGAAATTTTTGGCTTTCGGCGGCAAGGAAAAAACTTACCAATCATGGAACGGAATAGATGAAAATACCTATAAAATCAACCGAAAATTCAATTTCTCTGGAGCAATCTACCAAGGCGGAAATATCGTAAAATTCTACGATAACGAAACAGACAATTACCAACAAAACCATTATCATCTTATTCTAAATCAAAACATTAGCAACCATTGGGATTTGGAAACTACCCTTCATTACACCAAAGGAAAAGGTTTCTACGAAAACTACAAACAAGACCAAAGACCCGAAAAATACAATATTCTCAATTCTGGAATCATAAAAACAGACCTCATCAGAAAAAAATGGCTGGACAATGATTTCTATGGAATGGTTGCGCATATTTATGGAAAGTATAACCAACTGAAAATCAATATCGGCGGAGCAGGAAACCAATACCACGGAAAGCATTTCGGGAATATGAGCTCGGCATTTGGGCTGCCGCAGATTCCTTTCGAGCATGAATATTACCGCAATCATTCGGTGAAAAATGACCTTTCTTTCTTCGGAAAATTCATTTATTCTTTGAATAAATTTGAGCTTTTTGGAGATTTACAATTTAGACATATCTATCATAATGCCAAAGTTTTAGAATATTTCAAAGGAGAAGGAGGCGATTTCAGCCGAGCGTTTAATTTCCTAAACCCAAAAACGGGAATTAACTTTAATTTTAACCACGGAAAAATCTATTTCTCCTACGCACTGGCTCACCGAGAGCCGAGCCGAAAGGACATTATTTCTAAAAATGATATCCAGCACGAAACGCTCCACGACTTTGAGCTGGGACTGGAAAAAAGCGGAAAATTCTTTTCTGTTTTTGCGAACCTTTACTATATGCACTATAACAACCAACTGGTTTTCAGTGGCAAAATCGATAACACAGGCTCTTTCATCAGAGAAAATTCAGGAAAATCTTTCAGAAGAGGCGTGGAATTTGGCTTTAATCTAAAACCCATCAAAAACATCCAAATTTTAGCTAATGCGACTTGGAGCGAAAACAAAAACCTTAATTTTCATGTAAAAAATGGCGGAGCGCTGGAAAACCTAGGAACTACGGAAATTGCTCTTTCTCCGAAATTCATCAGTAATATCGGCGTTTCTTATCAGCTGAAAAACTTTAATTTCGGTATTCAAAACCAATTTGTCAGCGGGCAGTATCTGGATAATACCCAGACCCTTGCAATTCCTGATTACAATCTTTTGGATTTCTTGGCTGGTTATAAACTGAACCTAAAACATCACGAACTAAATCTTTATTTCAACCTCAATAACCTTCTCAATAGAATGTACATGACCAAAGGACATGTCTATGATGGAGCCGCCTATTATTTCCCACAAGCAGGACAAAATTTCATGCTGGGAATGACTTGGATTGTAAAATAACCACAAAAAAAGAGCATCTTTTACAGATGCTCTTTTTAGTTTATAAAACTTCATTTAGAATTTTAGCCAATCTCAATCCTGCATGGAGAAGCTGTCTTTCTAACAAATCTTTATACTGCTCTTGATAATCATAGCTGTAGTTTTCACCAGGTTTTACGCTGGCATAGAGCTGATTAGCCGCTTGGTGGCTTTCATAGAGCCAGTCTTCTAGACTTCCGCTCTGGATTTTTTGGATTTCTTCTTTTGATTTCACATCCAGAACCCTTGCGTACTCTGTGTAGCTGTATTTGGTATTGTCTATCAGACCGCTATCCCAAAGGGAATGAAGATTCGTATCTTTCTTGAAGAATTGTATCTTGATGAGGTTTCCTCCCAAATCTTCTTCTCTTCCTGTGTGCATAGGTTGCATCATATCTCCAAGAAAATGCACTAAAAACCTCAAATAAATTTCCCTGTCTGCATCAGGCGTGTTTTTATCTACGATAACACCCTTTACATTTTGTATTGCGGTATAAATATTGGGTTTATTGTTATTCTTTAATTGTTCTATAAACTGCTCTTTGGTCTCCTGTGGCGGAATATTTACATAATGCCATGTGCTGGTATTTTTCCACTCCGGAGAGTTTCTGACATTATCTGGCCAGTTTGCCCAGTAGGCCAATTTCTGTTTCCCGATAAGTTTTTTCAGTTTTCTTTTTGCTCTGTTAGTCAGATGATTTTCTGCTATTTCAGCTACTACACGGTGACCTGTAACGCCCCAAGCAGATGCTTCGGCTATTCCAAGAATAAAGAATACCGCGATGAAAATCTTTTTTAAAATCCTTGTGTTCATTGTTTTATTTCAAAATTTTCTCTAAAATTCGTAATGTAATCAAATAAGTAGGTTTTACACCTGTAAGCCCCAGTCCTCCCGAAGAAAGCGTACTTCCTGTTTCCAGTGGATTATCAGAAGCGTAGTAAGCATAGCATAAGAATAAATTCTCATTGATATGGTGGCGGATTTTAGAAGCCACCTGTATAGCTTTCTGATAATGAGCGCCTTCCATCTCCAGACCGATAGACTTCCACGATGTATTCATGAAATAAGACAAAATATCCTTATTCTGAAGCGATGTTCCCAAAACAGTGACCATACTTCCCTCAAAGGCTTTCAGTTCTGAGTCTTGGAAATCTTCCAATTTCAGTGCGTTTTCAAATGGATAATTGTCCGCCGTTCCTTCAAAAATATGTGATGTAGGAATCATGATATCACCTTTTTCTCCTGTAAGAATTCCTGCTTTACCCATGATAGAGATGGATTTTACATTGAGCTTGCACTCCTCTCCTTTCACATCGAATGGGCGCAGAAGCTCGTCCATAATCTCGTAAGCCTGCTCTCCAAAGGCGTAATCAAAAACTATCAAAACATCTTCGCCAGAGAAATCAGCCTCCGCGAAAGGCGTATTTTTTAGGTTAATTTTCTTTAAATCAATGATTTGCACATCTATGTTACTTCCGCTTTCGTCATTGATGTAAATCATCCCTTGAGAAAGAGCATAGTCCAAAATCTTATCTTGAAGGTCTTTTTTGTTGCTGATTTCCTCGTAAAGTGTGTAGTCTATTCCTGTTCTGCAGTTTTTTTTCAAGGCATCATTCGCAAAAAGCATATTTTTCACCGAATGCATATTCGCGCTGATGATGTTAAGTGGTCTTTGGTAAAGATTTTCTTTAACCAAAATTTCTTTAAGCGTATTTGCCCATTTTTCTCCGAAAAGGTGGTGTCCCACACGCTCCTGTAATATCGCAGAAAAATAAATTTCGCGTTCTCTTTCCTCTGCCCAGTCTAAGAAACTCACTTGTCCAAGGTTATAGATAATCTTGAACAATCGGTCTGGATTGTCATCACTTCCAAATTTTTTGTACGCCTCCAAAGTCTCATCAAAAGACCTTCCCAGCAGCGCCGAAAGATGAATAATCGCTGTTTCTTTTTCTGTTCTTGTGAATTTTTTCTCTCCTTTGGCTACTTCTTCTATTATTTTCCAAACTCTTCTCGGTCTGCCCTCCTCCATATCAAAACCGATATTTCTGATTTTGTCCGCTTCTATATAAAGGAAAGTAAGGTGAGTAAGGATATCATAAATCTCCGAACGACCCAGCAGAACCTCTATGTTCATCTGGTGCTGGTCTATACGGTAGCAGTTTCTTCTTCGTTTTTTAGGGACTATGGGCGTGAAACTCGCTTTGTGAAAGCCTTCATCCGAGGTCAAATGAATAAATGCACATTCCTCTATTCTCTCTGGAAGCCTATCCAAAACATAGAGCAATCCGTCTAATTCTATCTTGTTCGGATTATTCATCGTTCCGTAGATTTCAGGATTGATGGTAGAAAGCAGCGTTCTGATATTCTGACCTGACCTTCCACCAGGTTTGAAAGAGCCTCTATAAAAAAGATGACGCATAGAAACATATATTTTCTCTATCGCCTCCGTGGTTTGTCTTGCTCGTGATTGTGCCATATTTATATTATGATTTTTGTAAAAGTTACAAAATTATGATAAACTCATGGATGTACAAAGGAATTTAATCCGAAATTGATGTTTTCTTTCAAAAAATTAATGATTTTTTAAGTTTAAAAATCAAAATATTGATAGAGAAAAACTATTTAGATTGTTTATAAATTAAACCAAAACTATCGGTTAGGAGAATTTTATTTCATAACTTTGTAGAAATAAATCCTAAAAATATGAAAAATTCTAACATTATTGGTCTTAGAGAAGAAGACTGCAAAAACATCGCTGAGAAGCTAAACATCCTTCTTGCAAATTATTCTGTTTTTTATCAAAACACTCGTGGTGCTCACTGGAATATAAAGGGAGACCAGTTTTTCGTTCTTCACCCGAAATTCGAAGAGCTTTATGACAATCTTGTTCTTAAAATAGATGAAATCGCAGAGAGAATCCTGACATTAGGGCATGTACCGAGCCACAACTATTCTGATTATCTGAAAGTTTCAACGATTAAAGAGAGCAAGGAAGTGCATAATGGCAAAAAATGCGTAGAAGACATTCTAAACTCTTTCAAAGTAGTGATAGACCTACAAAGAGAACTTTTAGAAATAACTGACAAAGCAAATGATGAAGGGACAAACGCCCTTGTGAGCGGATACATCACAGAGCAGGAAAAAGATGTCTGGATGTACAATGCTTATCTTGGATAATCACGAATTTATATTGACAAAAAAGGGCAGAAGTAGAAAATTACTTTTGCCTTTTTTCTTTATTTTGTTCCTTATTTCTATTTTTGTAAAAAATTTGAGTTTTGAAATATCAACATCTTAATGCAAATCAACCTATTGGGATTTTTGACAGCGGCGTAGGAGGACTGACAACAGCGAGAGAAATCAAACGAGTAATGCCGCAGGAGAGTTTCATCTATTTCGGTGATACCAAGCATCTTCCATATGGAGAAAAATCCAAAGAAGCCATCATAGATTATTCCCTACAAATCACCAAATTCCTTTTGGAACAAAACTGCAAAGCGATAGTAATCGCCTGTAACACTGCTACTTCTAACGCATTGGAAGAAGTAAAAAAAATGGTGAATGACAAGGTTTTTGTATTCGATGTGATCAATCCCGTTGCCGAAAAAGTAGCCTACGAAATCCACCAAAACATCGGAGTAATCGCTACCAAAGCAACCGTAAATTCTAAACTTTACAGAAAAAGCATCAGAAAATATAATAAATTCATTAATGTGGAAGAATTGGCAACTCCGCTCCTTGTCCCTGTGATAGAGGAAGGGTTTATCAATCACCCCATTTCCCACAGCGTAATTTACAATTATCTTTCTAATAAAAAATTAAAAGATATCGATACGCTTATCCTAGGATGCACCCACTATCCGCTTCTGATGGAAGAAATCAAACAATACTACGGCAATAGAGTGAGAGTGATAGACTCGCCAAATATTGTAGCAAACTACATCAAACTCACTTTGGAAAAGCATAAATTACTGAATACGAATAATCCTAATCCGAAGTATGAATTTTATGTTTCGGATATGACCAAAAATTTCCAAAAGATTTCTAAAAAATTCTTTGGAAACAAAATAGAATTGGAACTAAAAACCCTTTAACCAAATGATTACCATTATCGCTGCTATCGGAAAAAATAACGAATTAGGAAAGGACAACCAGCTGCTGTGGCATCTCCCTGCGGATTTGAAACATTTCAAAAATCTCACCTCAGGGCATCCCATCATAATGGGCAGAAAAACCTACGAAAGCATAGGAAAACCTCTCCCAAACCGCACCAATATAGTGGTGAGCAGAAAGGAAGACTGGTTCGAGGAAGGGATTCTCATCGTTCCGAGTTTAAAAGATGCCATCAAACACGCTAAAAAAATCAATGAAAATATATTCATCCTCGGAGGCGGAGAAATCTACCGCCACACCATCGATATGGCTGACCGACTGGAAATCACCCAAGTAAATCACCAAACAGATGCCGATGTATTTTTCCCAAAAATTGATGAAAAAACTTGGATAAAAACTAATGAAATCCACCACCCAAAAGATGAAAACCACGCCTATGATTTTTATTTTCAGACTTGGGAAAGAAAAATTTAAAAAATTTAACTAAATTTGTCCCATAAATACAGATTATGAAGAACCTTTCACTCCTATTTACAAAAGATGGTTTGCAATGGCAAATAAATGAAGCAGACAATGTTACAGAGGAAGAAGCTCGTTTCGTAACGGATGAAACTCCAAAGAATTTTATAGAAGAGGAACTTGACAAGATTCTTCGCAGAGAGGCTTGGGCTGAGATAAAAGTTTTCTCAGCTTTCAATCATTTCTCACTGACTCCAGAGGTTTTCACAGAAAATCAGCTCGGGCAGCAGATTATATCTTATAATTCAGATGTAAAAACAGAATCAGAAGAACTGATGCAGTCTATCAACCAAAAGTATGGCGTTCAGTTTTATTATTCTTTCCCAAAACACTTTTATCAAAAAATAAAAGACCTTAGTTCTGTTTCTAATTTTCATTTCTCAGGAGAGCGTTTTTTGGATTCTGTAAATGTAAACAAGGACAATGAAATCCATATCAATCTGTATCACAACCAAGTAGAGTTTCTTGCATTAGAAAACGGAAAACTGGTTCTTTATAACAATCTTGATGCTACATCAGAAATAGATTTCCTTTATTTCATCATGTTTACACTGAGCAAAATAGGTTTTGATGTTAATAAAACTCATTTCTACATTTATGGAGAAATCTCTGAGAATGATACCTTTATATCTGAGTTAGAAAAATTCGTTCCAGCTATCTCCATCATGTACGAAAACTTTAAAGGAAAACATTTCATTGTTAATTCATAAGTATGTATCGCATCATTTCAGGCGTTTGGAAAGGTAAGAAAATCTCCGCTCCGAAAAATTTTGAAGTCAGACCAACTACGGATTTCGCCAAAGAGGCTCTTTTCAGTATTTTAGAGCATCGTTTGGATTTGTCTAGTTTGTCTGTTTTAGACCTTTTTGCTGGGATTGGTTCTATCTCGCTGGAGCTCGCCTCTCGTGGCTGCAAAGACATTACCAGTGTAGAGATGAACCCTAAACACGCTGGTTTTATCAATTCTACGGCTAAAGATTTGGATTTCAGCTCACAAATCAACATTCTAAGAGCCAATGTTTTTGACTGGCTGAAAAAAGCCCAAAATCAAGGAAAAAGTTTTGATTTGGTTTTTGCTGACCCTCCTTTTGACCTGCCTGAAAACGAATACCAAGAGCTGATTTCTCTCATTCTTTCTGAAGGTATTTTAAAAGAAAACGGATGTTTTGTGCTGGAACACCAGTCACGCCATAAGATAGAACATCCTGATTTACAGGAAACTCGTAAATATGGAAATGTAAGTTTTTCATTCTTTACAAGAAACGAAAATTCTTAGTTTACATCTTCTATTATCGCCATTCGCCCTTCCTCTATTTCTTCTATGGAGGAGATTAGCTTTGCTTCTTGAGATTCTTTATAAAGTGGATTGGTAAAGAAAAGCGTCTCGAAAAACTGGCGGTGAATTCCCTCCAGCATTGTCATGAAGAGATTCATCCCTATTTGATTATTATGCAAATCCATCGCTCTTGCAATCTGTTCATTTACAAAGAGTTCTTCATGCATATTTGTAATCTGCTTACACCATTTCAGGCTTTTCTGTGGAGAAGAAATTTTACAGCAGTACATCATTATCAGACAGCACCAAAGAGCGTGGCGAAAGGCATTTCCTCTTCCGTTTTTATGATGGGTTTCAGGGAACTTTTTATTTGTAATTTTAAAGGTTTTAATAGTAGCAACAAGGGTAAGAAAAGCAAACAGCGGATGCCTCAACAATAATCCTAACAATTTGACAAGCCGCTTAAAATCAAGCTGCAGAATAGCCTTAAAAATCGTTGTCATTCTTTCTAAAATAAAATCGCAAATCAAAAAAGACTTACGATTTTATCATTTTTATTTGTTCATTAATAGTTTTACAGTTTTGGAAATGGTCTCTTTTATTTCCTTTCTTTTCACTATAAAATCTACAAAACCTTTTTCTTGTAAAAACTCCGATGTCTGGAATCCTTCTGGCAAATCTCGCCCAATGGTCTCACGGATAACTCTAGGCCCTGCAAAACCTATCAAAGCTCCTGGCTCTGCCATGATGATATCGGCAGTCATAGCGAAAGAAGCTGTAATTCCACCAAATGTAGGATTCGTAAGGTAAGCTATGTAAGGAAACCCTGCGTTAGAAAGCTGAGCCAACTTTGCCTGAACCTTTGCCATCTGCATCAGTGAATATGCCGCTTCCTGCATTCTTGCTCCACCTGACTGGCAGATAATCATATAAGGCAGCTTTTTTTCTATACAGAAGTCTATTGCTCTTCTTATTTTCTCTCCCATCACAGACCCAAGAGAACCTCCGATGAAATCAAAATCCATACAAGAAATCACCATTTCTACGCCATTTACTTTTCCATGTGCGTTTCTGATGGAGTCTACTAGTTTGGTTTTAGCTTTTGCTTCTTTTAGTCTATCTTTATAGGATTTAGAATCTTTAAATTTAAGAATATCAATACTTTCTACATCTGCATTTAATTCCTTAAATTTAGAATCATCAAAAATAATTTCAAAATATTCCCTGCTTCCTATTCTCACATGGAAGCCATCCTCTGGCGAAACATAGTTATTTGCTCTCAGTTCGTCACTCTCTATTATTTTTCCCGTAGGAGTCTGATGCCAAAGTCCTTTTGGGACATCCTTTTTTTCCTCTGTGGGAGTACTGATATTTTGTTTCTTTCTTTTGAACCAATCAAATGCTGACATTCTTTATCTTTTAATAATTCTGCAAATTTAAGAAATATTTTTTCTTTAACTCAAAAACTCAGCCGTAACATTTTCCCACGCGGAAAAATCTATGCTTTCATCATTGAAATATTTTTCAAAGAAAGGAATAGCCGCCTCTGGTTCTTCCACAAAAGTTCTGTAATGCGTGAAATTCCCTCCGTCATAAACTCTGCTTTCCACTACAAAATTCTGTTCATCCTCAGCCATTTGGACATAGTTTTTACTTTTTTTATCAAAAAGCACTATAAAATCTTCCTCATAAATTCCTGTTGTTATAAGTTCCTTGATTTCATCCCAAGTAAGCGGTTCTTCTGTTCTAAACTGTGTGTTTACTATTTTCATAATGTATTGATTTTTAATTTCTTTTATCATTCCCCCAGAGGAGTTTTTGTCTCAAAGTTTCATAGAAACTGACATTTTTCGGAAAAATAAGATTTAGGCTAAAATCTGCCTTTTTCAAAATCAGTTCATCTTCCTCATTCATATGATAAAGCCGAGAATCCAAGCCCAATGAATACATCGGCAGCCTGCTGGAGACTTTTAGTTTTATTTCTACATTGTCTTTTAGGATAATTGGGCGCATATTTAGGTTATGCGGCGCAATAGGCGTAAGAGAAAAATTATCATTTTCTGGCTCTATAATAGGCCCTCCACAGCTTAGCGAATACGCCGTAGACCCCGAAGGCGTAGCCACTATAAGCCCGTCTCCCCAAAACATACTTAGGAATTTGCCATTAATTTCTGCTTCCACGGTAATCATGGAGGTGGTCTCTTGGCGGGTAATCACCACATCATTCAGCGCATAGGGAAAATCTATCCTATTTTCGGCTGTTTTCACTTCTATCACCGAACGCTGGCTGATATGAGTCTCACCGGCAAAAATTTTATCAATATTATCAAAAATCTCTTCTTTGCTGAAATTTGCTAAAAAACCGAGCCGCCCCATATTAACGCCGACAACAGGGATTTCCAAATCCTGAATCAGCGTAAGCGCACTCAGAATAGTGCCATCTCCACCGAAAGAAAAGAAATAATCTATTTCACATTTTTCGAGTGAATTTTTATCACTGAAAATATGATAGTTACCCAATGAACTATTCTTTTCTAAAATTTTTTCGTGGAGAAAAATCTGCACATTTTCCCTTTTCTCCAATTCAAGAATAAACTGATGAAGATAAGCCTGAATCTCATCTCCATTTTTCTGTGAATATATTGCGATATTTGGCATTAGAATTCAAGGTATTTTTGCATAAATTCGTATCGGCTTTTCAGCAGTTCTTCCTTTTCATCAGTATAGAATTTCTGCACGATGATGTAGCCGTAGCGCTCAAAGGTTTCATCTATGGAGCTGAGATTTTCATTGCTGATTCTCATTGTCACCCTCACGAAAGCTTCATTCATCTCTGTAACCAGCGCGCCATAGAATTTTCCGTTATTACTTTCTACGATTTGGGCTATTTCCACCATGGAATAATTGGTTCTTGGGATTTCCACCGTAAGCAGTGCCCCTGTCTCCGAAAAAAACGGATATTTAGACAATTCATCCGCAATGCTGTCCCAAGCGATATACCCCTGATACTCCTCGTTTTTATTGATTACAGGAATTACATTGGTATTAAATGTATGGAATAATTTCACCCCATCCAAAAGAGTGCTTTCATAGAGGATAGAAAACCTATCCATATACGGAAGTAGTTCTCCTAAGTTTTTTCTAAGATTTTCCTCCAAGCATTCCTTCCTTACTACTCCCTGAAATACACCCTCATTTTCTACAAAAACATGGGTAAAATCAAAATCAACAGCAGTCTGCAAAGCCTCCTCCGCAGTAGTATCTACGCCCAATATGGGAAAATCATTTGCGATATAATTTTCAATTATCATAAATCATAATTACTTCGGTAAAGGTATGAAATTTGATTAAAACTATAAAAACTTTACCTTTGTGAAATTCTAATCAGACATTTATATGGATTCACAAATTCTCTATGAAGACAATCACATCATCATCATCAATAAAAAAGTAGGTCAGCTGGTTCAAGGCGACAAAACGGGCGACCAGAGCCTTTTGGAACTGCTGAAAGATTTCATAAAAGAACGCGACCAAAAGCCTGGGAATGTCTATCTCGGCCTTGTTCATAGGATAGATAGGCCGACCTCTGGGCTGGTAATCTATGCTAAAACCTCTAAAGCGCTCTCCCGCCTTACCCAAATGGTAAAAAACAGGGAGATAAAAAAAACCTACTGGGCTGTGGTTCCCAAAGAGATGATTCCACAAAGCCAAACCCTCACCCACTATCTCAAAAAAAACGAGAAAAACAACAAAGCCATCATCTACTCCCACGAAACAGAAGGAGCAAAAAAAGCCATTCTCAGCTATAATATCATCAAAACCTTGGATAATTATATGCTGCTGGAAGTGGACTTGCAGACAGGAAGACACCACCAAATACGAGCTCAGCTCTCTAAAATAGGCATACCTATAAAAGGTGACCTAAAATATAGTGCTCCTCGCTCCAATCCAGACGGCGGAATCAGCCTGCACGCCAGAATGCTGGAATTCATCCATCCTGTGAGCAAAGAACTTATAAAAATAACCGCTCCCGTTCCGCAGAATGATGTAATATGGAAAGCCTGCGAAATCTAAAAACCAACATGGTTAATCCAAAATAGAAGAGCCACTCATAGAGTGGCTCTTTCTATCATCTCAAAATATTTTATTTATCTTAGAATGTTTGAGTTAAAGATAATGATACACGAAGGTTATCTCCTGTAGCATCTTTTGCTAAATTCTTAATTTTCCCTTTGTTATCAAAATTACCATAAGTAGTAGAAGTATAGTCAAACTCAAGACCTAACTTAGTATTACCAGACTTCCATCCCATTCTTGGGGATACTCTCCATGTACTTCCTGGAACACCCACAGTTTGTGAAAATTTAGAAGCTGTTGCATAATTAGCATTGAAATTATTTTCATTGAAACCAAAATCTTTAGAATAACCTCCGAAGATACCCCATTCAAAAGATTCCGAGAAGTTTCCAGCGAACTCTGTCCAAAGAGATAATGTGGTACTATTTTTTAGATTATCTTTTGTAGAGTTATAAGCTAAACTCCCTAATTGTAACAACTCAGAAGGGTTTTGTCCAAAGTTACCATAGATTTTCCAAGCGAAGTTTTCAGAGAACTGAGCTTTTGCATATGCTAAGAAATTGAACGCAGCAAGAGTTTTACCATGAGCTGTTTTAGCATTAGCTCCTTCATTTCTAGTAAACTTCACATTAGCACCGAAACCTCCTACGAATTTTTCATCACTACCAAATTGTAATTGAGTATGAAATGCTGGAAGTCCTGATTTAGCAGCATTACCTCCTCCATATACTAAAGATGTAAAATCTCTTTCTGTAACTGCAGCAAGAGTAAATCTTACATTTCCTTTAGTAGAGAATCTGATTTGTGGAGAACGGTTGAACGGCTGGAATGGGCTTCCTGCGTTGAAATTGTAAGTTCCTGGAGATACATTCGTTACGAACATTGGATGCCAGAACTGACCAACTAACCACTCTACTTTATCACTAGATAATTTCACATAAGCATGTCTCAATCCAAAGTTGTTGATGTTATCATCTGGACCACTATTTGCATTAGCAAAGAAGTGACCTTCAATCAAAGCTTCAGATTTCATCCCAAAGAATTCAGGACCATTCACTCTTACTCCTATTCTTGATTCAATTCCCCAACCTTTGAAATTAGCAACATTGTTTCCTGTTACATTTGGAGATGCTAAATCAATAAAGTTACCTTCTCTAGCTGCAACTACTTGACGAGAGTCAAACGCGAATTCTCCTTTTGCATACCCATAAAGTGTAGCACTTGTTTCTTCTTGTGCTAACCCCATTTGTGCTACTGCCAAAGCAAATAGCGCCATGATCTGTTTTTTCATAATTGTAATTATTATAATTTAAAGATTTTCTTTCGTGATATTATTTCACATTGCAAAGATATAATATTATTTTATATTTTTTTTAACAAAAAAACTAATATTTATCATATTTTCTGTTTTTTATTCTTTATACAGATATATATTAAGGTATATAACCTTATCAAAATTAGCCTTTTATCATATAAACGCTTAATTCGTATATTTATTTATGATTTTTTAACATTTTATAAAATCAGACGCTCAATTATGTTTTTCAAACTTCTCCTTAATCACCAAAAAATCATACTTTTAGGAAGCCTGAAAGACAAAGTATGATTTATATCATCTTTTAAATAAGGATTTATTATTTTATTTTTGCCCCCGATTTTCAAAAAGGTTTAGTAACTTTGTAGTAGTGAAGATATGTATGATGATGGGCAATGGTGAATTTTATATTTTTATTAACAAAAATAGTGTCAATTCAAAAAATAGTATTAAATTGCACCCCGATTGAACAAATCAAATCATCTCAAAATAATTATAAACTTTAAAAATAACATTTAAATAATTATACACAATGGATTTACAAACAGCAAAAAAGAAAGCTACGAGAGTCCTCATAGCTGGTATAATTTCCAACTTCTCTGTTGGGATATTATACACTTGGAGTAACTTGAAGGATGCCCTTCAGTACACTGCAAAAAATGGATTCCAAGACAACACATTGGCCATTGACTCTGCTGATAGATTGTACTCTGCTTGGGGACAGTCTGACCTAGCATTACCTTATGGTATTGGAGGTTTTACTTCAGCGTTTATCGTTGTATTCGCTGGAGCTTGGCAGGATAAAATTGGTCCTACTAAGGTTATCTTGATCGGGGTATTAATGACAGGGATAGGAGCTATCCTTTGTAGTTTCTTGACTAACCATCCTTATTTATTTACTTTCGTATTCGCTATGGTAGTAGGTAATGGTATCGGATTCGTGTATGCTTGTCCTCGTGCGGCTGCGATGAAATGGTTCCACCCATCTAAAAAAGGGATGATCAACGGTCTTGTAGTAGCAGGATTTGGTCTTGGAGCTCTTTGGTTAGGACCACTTGAAACATTGTTCTTAAAGCAACAAGCTTTCATCTGGACTATCGATTCATTTCCTCACTTATCATTAGAAAATACTTTGAGAGTATTAGGATGTGCTATCCTTGCTATGGGTATCCCAGCTGCATTGAATGTAGTGAACCCACCTGCAGGATATGAAGTTCCTGAGCCAGAAGTACAAGAAAACAAACCAGTAAAAGAAAACGCTAAGAAAACTGCTTCTATCGGAACTGCAGCTATGGCTAAAACTTGGCAAGCTTGGGCATTGTTCTCTATCTATGCTCTATATTGTTCTGCTGGTGCGATGGTTATTTCTAACTCTTCTGACATCATGAGAGTACAGTCTGGACTAAAAGCAGGAACTATCGCTGCTGAATATGCAGAAACAGCAACTGCATTACTAGGGGTGATGGTACCAGTAACTTCTATCTCTAACGCTACAGGTCGTGCATTAGGAGGTATGATTTCTGACATCATCGGTAGAAAGAATGTATACTATGTAATCCACACTATCCAAGCGATTAACATGTTCTTCTTCCACACTTATGACACTCCAGTAAAAATCATCTTAGGAACTATCCTTACTTGTGTGGTTTATGGTTCTGTAATGAGTACAACACCATCTCTTGTAGCTGATTACTTCGGTCTTAAAGCTTATGGAGCTAACTATGGTGTAGTTTATACAGGTTGGGGATTATCATTAGTAATCGGACCTCAAATTGCAGCTTACTCTAACAGATTGGCTGAAGCAAACAACGCGCCAGGTGAAGCTTACTTCTTCGCTTACCATGCAGCTATCGCATTGATCGCAATTTCATTCGTTCTTGCATTCTTGGTTAAAAAACCTAAATTCAGACAAGAAGATGTTATTGATGATTACATCTTAGGACCAGATGAACTTAAAAAATAATTAAGTTTAATCATAAATAAAGACTCCCAAATGGGAGTCTTTTTATTTTGAGTATGTTCTAAAAATCATATCAAAAATAAATCTGAAGCAATTCCATCAGCAAAGAACCAATGTTTCTCAGGAATTTTGAGATGATTATTTTCTATGAGGAGAATTCCCTGCTCTATTTTTGGCTGAATATCTGCATTGAATTTTTGGATAATTTCATCCGAAAAATCATTTTTTATTTTTGCTAAATCTACTCCCCAGCTCGTGCGAAGTCCTATCATCAGCATTTCATTATATCTATCTTTTTCGGACAATATTTCTTTTTCTAATGGTAGCTTTCCCTGTAAAAGATCTTTAATGTATAACGAATTATTAGCAATATTCCATACTCGGATTTGTTCTCCATCATAAGAATGCGCTGAAGGCCCAATTCCTAAATAAGGCTTATATTTCCAATAAGAAGTATTGTGTTTAGAATAAAAATCAGGCTTCCCGAAATTTGATATTTCGTAATGGTCAAAGCCATTATTTTTCAAAAAATCTACCATATAGTAGAATTCCTCGTTTTGTGTATTTTCTTTCGGAGGGCTTATTTTTCCTTTGGTTATCCAATTTTCAAGGGCTGTTCTTGGCTCTATGGTCAGCGCATAAGAAGAAATATGGGGAACTTCCAGTTCTATGGCTTTATCCAAATTCTGCTTCCAAATCTTAAAATTAGATGTAGGTGCTCCGTAGATTAAATCTATACTAATGTTCTGAATACCTGCATCTTGTGCCCTTTTCACCGAAGATTCTGCCTGTGAGGAGCTGTGCGCACGATTCATCAGTTTCAAATCTTCATCATAAAAACTCTGGATCCCGATGGAAAGCCGATTAATTCCAATTTCTGCAATTCCTTTCAAAAATTTTTGGTCTAAATCATCTGGATTTGCCTCCAAGGTGATTTCTATATCCTTTGAAAAATCAAAATGTTTCAGGATTTCATCCATCAGCATTTTAATTTCATCAACTTCCAAAATAGATGGCGTCCCTCCTCCGAAATACAAGGTTTCTAAAGCCTTGTTTTTCAGTTCATTATTTCTTAATGACAATTCGTTTTTAATGGCAAAAAGCATCTCATTTTTCAATTTCAAAGAAGTAGAAAAATGAAAATTACAATAGCTGCACTTCTGTTTGCAAAAAGGAATATGAATATAAAGCATAAAGAAAAAACTCCCACAGCGGGAGAATACATTTCATAAAAGCGAACCTCAAAGGTACGCCTTTATTTGCAATAAAAAAACAGTTTTATGTGCTTTTTTTAATGTAAATTTGGGATAATATAACATTCTCGTAATAAATGAATTAAATCATAATTTAACCTAAATTTATCTGAAATGAATAAAGAACAAATGCATGCTGCATGTGAATTTGACAGCGAGGGAAATCTACTATGGGCAGGAGGAACTGCTGAAAAACCTTGGATAGTATCTACCTATAACGCTGGGATTTTGAATAAAGACTGGGTTGGTGGAAAATCTGCAAAACAAGCCGATATTTTCCGAAAACTGAATGGACTGGACAGCCACATGTCTCCAAAAGCACAGGAAATTATCAATTCTTTGAAAAATCAACCTCTTCATGTAATTGCTGAAAATCAGTTCGCGGTAACAGATTATGCATATCAGTTGTTCATCGCTCCTCTTCTTCCTGAGCTGAGAAAATTTTTAGATAGAAACATATTAGATTTACAAAATAACGAGAGTTTTTCCACTGCGGAGAAAAACTGCCAAGACCTCATCAGAAAAGTAGAATTTTCTACGGAATTTGTGGAAGCGGTGCGTGTCGCTTTCGAATGGCTGAACAAAAAAAATCCTAATGTCCCTAGGGCAGTCCGCTCCACAGCGCCTTCCGAAGATGGAGGAGAATTCAGCGGAAGTGGAAAATATTCTACTAAACTACGCCAGTTTGGTTTTGAGGAAGTTCTCAATGCTATCAAAGCTTGTTTCGTTTCTCGTTTTAATCGTGGTGCATTACACTATCAGTTTTCGGCTCCACATGCTTTCGGTGAGGATTTAGCCTCTCTTTCATTTGCGGTAATGGTGCAGGATATGCAGCCGAGCATAGATGTGGCGGGAACTATTTTCACAGCTGACACACAGAGCAATCACCCTGGCTTTGTAGAAATTAACTTCACTTACGGACTTGGCGAAGCTGTGGTTTCTGGTAGAGTTTCTAGTGATTCTTGGATTTTTGCAAAAAGACCTTTGAGACTAAAAAAAGATGGTCTAATAGACTTTAAACTCGGTGAAAAACAAGAGTATTTCGATGGAGAATGGCACAAAAACACTCCTGAAAACTCCGCAAAAAAATGTATGGCTGATGAGACTGCTTCTACCCTTTCTACGATAGGAATGCTCCTTGGCGACTTATTCAGAGAGCTGGATGCAGAAAGTGTAGAGAGTGATTTGGAGGCGGCTATTAACTTTAAGACAAATACCATCATCATCACTCAGCAGAGAGCGATTACCACTCTGAAACACGAGCCTGTACATAGAAAATTCACTCTTGATGGGCTGAATGAAGATGGACAAGAAAACGCTACCTTAGAAAGCGCACTGCTTCTAAAATCAAAAGGTATCAATGCTGGTATTCCAAGCATCACACACGGAGTTGTAATCTCTCTCTTTGGCGAAGGAGCTGAGTTCAAAAGAGATTTTGAGAAGAAATTTAACGAAAAGAAAAAACAAATCACAGATAAATACGGTGACAAAATAGGCGTAATCCTCGTAACTGCGATGACTTACCCTTGGATGGAGCCTTCTATGGAGCAAACTGTAGCCTGCATCACTACGCGTGGAGGGAAAAATGACCACACTCCTATCTGGTGTAAAGAACATGGCTTGCCGTGTGCTGTATCCGTAAAAGGCGCACCTGAATTCCTAAAAGACGGCAACCTAATCACTTACTACGGCGTAGGAGACACTCCTGCTTTTTATGAAGGTCGCCACCAGTATTCTGTAACAGAAACTCAATTAGAAGGGCTAAAACCTTCTCCTATCCCTATCCGTCTGATAGTATCCGATGCAAGTACAGCAAGGTCTGTATGTATGCGCTCTTATTTCCCTTCTCTTAATATTGGTAGAGGTTCTGGACTTGTTCGCTGGGAAATGCTGGCAGCAAAACTTAGAGTGCATCCTATGGCGGTGATGAATTATTCTACTTTGGAAAGTGATTTCTTGCAGCTGGTAGGTCAGGGAAGAATGACAAAAGAAGAAGCTGTAAAAACAGCCGAAAGCGTAGCTGAATTTATCCGAACTGAATCTGGCGAACTTTCTCCTGTGGAATGGTATGTAAAAGCTCTCGCAAGGGAAATCGCTGGAATCGTTTCTCCATACTATACTGATGATATCAATGAGCCTATGGTCGTTCGTCTTCCTGACTTTAAGACCAATGAACACGCAGATTTATTAGGCGGTAGAGCCTATGAGCCAGTGGAAGAAAACCCAATGCTGGGAGACAGAGGTGCAGGAAAATATTTAGGTGCATATCAAAAAGCATTCCTTGCCATAGACCTAAAAGCTTTGGCGTATGTGATAAATGATATGGGATATACCAACATCCACATAGAAGTTCCTTTTGTGAGAACGCCTGATGAGATGAAAGAAGTTGTTAGATTAGTAAAAGAAAGCGGTATCAATATTCCTCTTCAAATGATGTTCGAGCTTCCTGTGAATATTTCTCGTGCAACGGAGTTTTTCAAAGTGTCTGATGGTGGTCAGATAGGGTCTAATGACCTTTTACAACTAGAATTTGGATTAGACCGCTCCGGAGGAGATATTCTGCCTTGGCATATACAACATCTACAATCTAGAATAGAAAACCTCATCCAAGAAAGAAATACTATGAAACCTGAGTTTCATTTAGGCCTCTGTGGTAACCTTCCTTCTACCAATCCAGAGTTTGCAAAATGGCTGGTAGATGCTGGAATAGACGAGTTCTCTGTAACGCCTGATGCTCTGATTCCTGCCCTGCTGGGAGTAACTGGAGAAACACCTGACGGGAAACAAAATATCACGGTTTATACCGCAGAAGGCGAAGTATTCGTAAATGGACAAAAAGCATAAATCAAAAAGAGAGAGACCAAAAATCTCTCTCTTTTATTTTTTAGGAATTAAATATTTTATTTCTAATTTGAAGCTAAATAATTTCTCCATTTTTCAGCAGCTTCCTGCATGTCCTTTGGCATTGGACTTTCGAAATACATTTCCTGTTTTGTAGTAGGATGTATAAACCCAAGTGTATGAGCATGCAGAGCGTGTCTTGGTAATATTTCAAAAACATTTTGGATAAACTGCTTGTATTTCGGCAGGTTTTGTCCCCTTAGAGGAATATGCCCTTCATATCTTTCATCATTGAAAAGAGTGTGCCCTATGTGGCGGAAATGAGCCCTTATCTGGTGTGTTCGTCCTGTTTCTAGCTTACACTCTACCCAAGTCATATATCGAAAACGCTCTAAAACTTTATAATGGGTCACAGCATGTTTGCCAACGCTTCCATCTTCATAGACTGCCATCTGCATTCTATTTTTTTCGTGGCGCCCTATATGTCCACGGATAGTTCCCTCATCATTTTCTAAATTCCCCCAAACAAAAGCCCAATAGAGCCGTTTGGTTTTTCGTTCAAAAAACTGTTTCGCAAGGAAACTCATCGCATATTCATTTTTAGCAATGACAAGAAGTCCAGAAGTATCTTTATCAATCCTATGAACGAGCCCCACACGGTCTAAATCCGTTTTCAAACCATTTTTCTCAAAATGATAGGCCACGGCATTGACTAATGTTTTATCCCAGTTCCCAAAACCAGGGTGGACAACCATTCCTGCTTCCTTGTCCACTACCAATACATCATCATCTTCATAAACGATATTGATAGGAATATCCTGAGGAATGATAACATTTTCACGAGGAGGATGAGCAAGAAGAACCGAAATCTGGTCGTTAGGTTTTACTCTATAGTTCTGTTTTACAGGAACTCCATTGACAACCACATTACCAGCGCGGCAGGTCTGAGAAATTTTATTTCGGGAGGAATTTTGTCTAAAAATCAACAAAAATTTGTCTATCCTGAGAGGTTCCTGATTCTTATCTACAACGATGTTGAGATGCTCATACAGATCACTCCCTTCCTCCAGAGATTCATTAAGAACCTCATCTTCTATAAAATCTTCATTTTCTTCTATCATCTTATTCTACTACTACTTTTTTCGGTTTTGGCTTTTCAGCTGGTTTAGTAGTGTTTTCTTTAGGTTTTTCCTCTGTTTTTTTAGTGTCTTTTTTCTCCTCAGGCTTTTTCGTTTCCACTGGTTTAGCAGGAGAAGATTCTACTTTTATGTTTTGCTTTGTAGAAGAAGGATATTCCATCGGTGTATTAGCCTGTCTGGTTTCCTTCGCTGGTTCACTTGGTTCATCCTTCGGAAGTCCATATATTTTATCCAGCTCTCTTGCTTTATCCACCATTTCGGCAGGTGTTTTCTTACTTGCCCAGACATCTATCTGCATCCCTTGGTCTCTAAGGCTACCCATGGCAGGGTCTTGGTAGTAGACTATGTCATTTTCGTCTTTTACTCCGCTTTCGTATTCTGCAATACCAAACTCAAAATTATTAGCTTTTATCACTTCACGGGCTTCTTTCACTGTAAGCCCCACTACATTCGGAACAGCAATATCTCTAAGCGGTCCAGAACCGATGATCAAATCTATTACAGAAAATTTAGGTAATAATGCTCCTGGTTTTAGCTCCTCTCCTTTGTATATCATTTTCAGAACAGCATCTTTCTGAATACTTGGTTCATAGATAGTGTCGCCTACTTTTAGCCCTACAAGCTCTAATCTACTAAATGCCAGTCCTTTATATTTTTCCAAAATATTCGGAACTTCCACTTTTGCCCAAGTTTTAGGATTAATTCTTAGGATAACTGTCCTTCCCTCTTTCACACGAGAGCCTGCGGCAGGATAAATTTGTAACACCTGAAAAGGCTTATATTTAGGATCGTATTTAAAACTGTCTACTTCCACCTCCAGCCCCATGTTTTCTAATTCTTTTACGGCCTCTTGGACAGACATATTTACTACATTCGGAACGGGTACTTCTTTTCCGTGGTTGGTATGGGTATCCAGCCATCTAAATGTCCCCCAAACCAAGCCAAAAAATATCCCTAAGGTAATCAAAATATTTACCCAGACTTTCCAGTGAAGAAATGATTTAAACATATTTTTTAGTGTCAATTAAATTGCAAAAGCAAATATATGGTTTTTCATTAAATTTTTCCTGTTTTTTTGTTTACTTTTGCCCAAAATTATCATAATGTTTGATGACCTAAAGCCTATTCTTATCCTGTTATTAAGGTTTTTGGCGACTTATCTGGGATTGATTTTACTTTATCAGTTTTATCTAAATCTATACTCCGATGCCGCCGCAGACCCTTTGACCAGAGTTATAGCAGAGCAGTCTACTTTCTGCATGAATAAAATGGGCTACAACACCCAGCTGATAGAATCCACCGAAAAGAGCGGTTTATATTTCTATATCAATAACATATGGGCTACCACTATGATTGAGGGCTGTAATGCTGTTTCTATCATGATTCTGTATCTTGCCTTCATTTTTACTTTTTATAAGGGATTACAGACTTTTTGGTTCGCCCTTTTGGGACTGGTTTTCCTTTATGTAGTGAATGTTACGAGAATTGCTCTCATTAACATTGTTTATATGGAGCTTTCACCGGAGCATTTTAAGATTGCTCATGATTATGCCTTTCCTGCCATTATCTATGGAGGCGTGGTTTTTCTTTGGATTATCTGGATTAAATTCTTTGTTCTGAAAAAATGAATAAAATAAAATGGCTTCTTGTCGCCCTCTGTATAATAGGACTGGTAGGAGTAAGAGTTTTAGAAAACAAAATATTCTATGACCCTTTCTTGAAATATTTCGCGAGCACTAGTTCTAATCCTGCATTTCCTCATTTTGAGTGGAAAAGACTCATCGGCAGCCATATTTTCAGATTTTTATTAAATCTTATTTTTTCTTTGGGAATTGTTTATTTCTTGTTTTTAAATAAAAAATGGACTTTCCAAGCGATGGTTTTAATCACTTTATCTTTCGCTCTTTTCTTCCCTATTTATCTGTATTCTGTCTATACGGAATTTAGTTTTGGGAATTTGTTTTCGTTTTATATCAGAAGATTTGTGATTCAGCCTCTGCCTATTTTACTGATAGTTCCGCTGTTTTATTACAGAAAAAATCTTATAAAATAAATCAAGGCTCATTTTTATAAGCCTTGATTTTTTCTACAAATTATCCAAATCTTTTTTGAATTTCTCTATTCTAAAATCCGTGGAGATAGTTCCTTTTTCTATTTTTTCTTTCGCATAAAGCTTAGTTTCGGTTTCGGTTTTTTCTAAAAGATAATCGTATGGCCCTGCGGTAGAAATCAATTTGACCAAAACAGGTGAAATTTCTAAACAAATGAAAAGTCCCATAATGAACATCGCCGCCACAGCCATGATGGGATTTGCCCCCAGCTCATCCAGCGCCTGAAGCCGCGCCGCGAAACCATTGAACCTATTTTCCGAATCCTCGCTGTTTTTCTGCTCCGTTTGTAGGTTGGTATAGACTTTAGAGATTTCCTCGTCCAGATATTTCAGCCGTGGTTCCATCTGTTTTTGATAGGCTTCCAACTCTTTTTTCTTGTTGTCTCGGATTTCGGTTTTTCGCTTTGCATTTGGTCCAAAACCAGCCTTTCCGCTTGTAAGTCCTGTTTCTTTGCCCAGAACCTCTCTTTCTAAATCCACCACTGCAGAATCATAGGCTTTTTGGTAGGATTCTATTTGACTTTGGATTTGTTCTTTTTCTTTTGCAAAAGGCCCTGACTGCTGTAAAATCCTGCTGTTCATCTGTTCCTGAAGTTCTGTTTTATTCCTTTGGATGATGGTGTTTAGCTGTTTATTGATTTCTTTTTCAAAAATCTTTAATTCCAATGGTTTTGAAATAACAATCCCTAAAAACACCGCCAAAATCAAACGAGGAAGCGTCAGCAGAAGCTGGTTTTTCCAAGAAACCGTTTTCTTGATAGAGGATACGATGTATCTGTCCAGATTAAAAATCATCAGTCCCCAGATGAATCCCGCCGCCAGTGCTGCATAGAAATCATCAAAAATGGTAAAAGTAGCATACCCTGCGGAGATTCCCGCAAAAAAGCCTGTGAATAAAACAATCCCTCCGATGGCGGAATATTTATTCCACTCAGAAGGAGTTTTCTTTAAGATGTGAAGATTCGCACCAGAGCAAATCATCAAAAATTTCTGAATAAAGTTTATTTTCATTTTTCCGTACTATGTGTACGGTGTGATACCAAAATTATACCAACTGATTTCTGACCAAATATTCAGCGATTTGGACAGCATTCGTAGCTGCTCCTTTTCTTAGATTATCCGCCACTATCCAGCAGTTGAGCGTTTTTGGCTGAGAATTATCTCTTCTTATTCTCCCTACAAAAACCTCATCTTTCCCTTCGGAATAGAACGGCATAGGGTATTTTTTATTGGCTACATCATCCTCCACGATAACGCCCGGCGTGTTTGAAAGAATCTGTTTAACCTCCTCTATATCAAAATCTTCATTAAACTCAATATTCACACTCTCAGAATGTCCGCCCTGCACAGGAACACGAACGGCCGTCGCTGTGATTTCAAAACTGCTGTCGCCCAAAATCTTTTTAGGCTCAGTCATTAGTTTTAGCTCTTCTTTTGTGTAGTCATCATCTGCGAAAACATCACAGTGCGGAAGTGCGTTTTTGAAAATCTGATAAGGATAAACTTTCTCGCAGTCCTCGCCTTTTATTTCTTGGTTGAGCTGGTCTACTGCCGCCTTACCCGTTCCCGTAACTGACTGATATGTAGACACTACTACTCTTTTTAGTCCATATTTTCTATGCAGTGGATTTAGAATCATTACCAGCTGAATTGTAGAGCAGTTAGGATTTGCGATAATTTTATCTTCTTGGGTCAGAACATCGGCATTTATCTCTGGAACGACTAATTTTTTGGTAACATCCATTCTCCAAGCCGAAGAATTATCAATCACCGTAGTTCCTGCCTCTGCAAATTTAGGCGCAAACTCCAAAGAAGTGCCTCCACCAGCCGAAAACAGCGCTATCTCTGGCTTCATATCGATGGCATCCTGCATGGACACTACCGAATATTCCTTGCCTTTAAAACTAATTTTTTTTCCGACAGATTTTTCCGAAGCCACTGGGATAATTTCCTTCACAGGGAAATTCCTTTCTTCCAAAACTTTCAGCATGATTTGTCCTACCATTCCTGTAGCACCCACTACCGCTATTTTCATATGAGTAAATTCAATTTTTTAATTAACCAAAAATAATTCTCCAAGGATATGCATACTCAAAAAGTAACGCCGATGCTAATGCAATAATTACTATTTTTAGGTTTAGTTTTTGATGCTTTTTTAGGTATGTATATACATATGTTATCATTCCAGCACAGATCAAAATAATTATTCCATACTCAAAAAGCTTAAAAAACGAAGAAAATCCCGAAGCCTCTGAGAATTCTGGTGAATAAATTCCTAAAAAGACACCCAATATTCCTTGTATATATAATAACATCATCGAAAAAAAGCCCGTTTTTCTCAAAACTTCTGAAATTGCACCTTTATAACTAAGATGTACTTGTAATAATAGAAAAATAAATGCTCCGAAAACTACCACTGTGGAAAAAGAAATTCCCTTATGAGTACTATATACACTATTAAATAAATCCTCCATTTTGTTCTAAATTAGAAACGCAAATATAAAAAAATCCTAACTAAAAGTTAGGATTTCTATTTATTATATTCTTGGTTTTTTACTAGAAGTTGAATGCTACACTAGCAGACCAAGTCCTTCCCGCTCCGAAGAATACTTTGTTTCCTGTATCTATTCCTTTATACTTAATCCCTGTTGCATCAGAATCTCCATCACGAAGACTTGTAGAAGCATCAGAAATGTAGTAAGTATCTATTACATTATAAACATTTGCTCCAAAAGTAAAGTACTGAGAACGCTCTCTTAATCTTAGTTTATATGAAACACCTAAATCTAAAAGATTGTAATCTGGCAATCTAAGAGCTCCTTGTTCTTGTCTTGCAACAGTTTTGTAATCATTTGTATTAACTGCTGAATAAAGATTTCCAACGAATCTCCAAGTTCCATAGATGCTCAAATCACTTATCGGTTTAACAGTTGCTCCTAAAGAAGCTGTAAGCTGTGGAATACTGCTGTTTCCACTTCCTCCTACTTTCACTTGATCTAAGTATAATGTAGTGTTTCCTGTTGTTGTAACAGGATTATTACTTTCATCGAAATCAGCTCCTGTAGCATTTCCTTTATATCTGTAATCTCCATAAGAGAACATTCCTTGTAATTCTAAGAATTTTACTGGTTTATATGTAGCATCTACCTCTACCCCCATATGAACCTGAGTGATACCGCTGATTTCTGAATATCCTCTAACTCTAGCTCCTGTAATAGGATCTGTAAATGTTTGATTTGGAATTCTCGCCCATCTATCTTTCCATTCAGTTCTGTATAGGTTAAGGTTAGCATTGAATTTAGAAGATCTAAAACCATATCCTACTTCTGCAGAGAATATTTTCTCGTTTGTCAGGTTAGGATTCAGCACCTGTTGGTTGTTTGGATATACCGCATTCATAAATGGCTGCTTGCTATAGAAACCTACATTTGCGAAAACATTATGGTTTTCGTTGATGTTATAGTTAGCTCCCCCTTTCACATTATATCCTATAAGGTTTTTAAAGCTTGTTTTTCTATTAACAACTTGTCCTTGTTGAGTTGTTACTCCATCTACAACAAAGTTATCAATTCTTCTGTAAGCTTGATTAGAAATAGACCCTTGTACAAACGCAGAGAAATTATTTTTAGTAAACTCTACCTGTCCGAAACCGCTATACCATAGTACTTCTCCGTCATTGCTATATCCTATATGCTCCTCTTGTCCTAATGTTTTTCCTCCGAAAGGATTCCATGAAAGGTTTTTGTAATCATGTACTCTTGTAACTACTTTCGGAGAAATATTTCTATCAGACGCATCTTTATATCCATTAGCTCCATACAGGTGAGTAAGCATTTGGTAGTGGTATCCATAGTAGTATCTGTCATCTGTTCCTATGGAGAAATTCCAGTTATCATTTATTTTGTGTTGGAAATTTGCTAAAATACCATACCAGTTGTGAGAGTTCATAGCCGCTCTTCTTACAAGAGTGTGTTTTGCTCCTGCTGTATTAGCGTCTATTGCTGCATTCGCTGCGAAGATAGCATCATAGTTTATAAACCCACTAGCATCTCTGTAAGCTGTAACATTTTGACCTCTTACTCCTCCTACTTCTCCTAAATCACCTGTTCCACCACCTCTACCATTAGAAGCATATAATACAGTACTCAATTTAGATTTTGGTGTAATGTTCCAATCCCAGTTGAGCATCATTACTGGTTTTGCGTAGAAGTTAGATTTGTTAGACAGAGCTATTCTTCTTCCTGATGCATCTGTATAGTATCCGAAATCTGGGTTATACTGTCTGTATGGGTTTCCATCTCTATCTGGATTATAATCTATATAATCTTGTATTCTGCTTGTATAACTTCTTTGGTCATGCCACTGAGGAGAAGATGTTATTGTAAATTGGAAGTTATGTTTTTTATTTGGTTCAAATCCTAGAGCAAAATAGTATGCATAAGATTCAAAATCAGTGTTTCTTACATAATAAGAGCCGGCTGTTCTACTCATTAAGAAAGAGGTAGACCAGCCGTTTTCAGTTTTTCCTGTATTATATGAGAAAGATGCTTTGTGATAGTCATTATTTGCAACTCCTATTCTTACAACTCCTCCTTTTTTCATGTCTGCTGCACGCGTAATGAAGTTCATAGTACCCCCTACAGAAGCAATCGCTAATTTAGATGAACCTAAACCTCTCTGAACCTGAATAGTACTTGTAACATCAGAAAGACCAGTCCAGTTAGAAAAATACACAGCTCCTCCTTCCATATCATTCACTGGCATACCATTCACCATCACAGCGATATTTCTAGATTCGAAACCACGCATTGTGATTCCTCCATCCCCGAAACCACCACCAGACTTAGTCGCATACACAGATGGTGTAGTGTTAAGAACTTCTGTCAATTCCTGATTTCCTAATCTCTCAATGATTTGAGCAGATTTCACAGTAGATACAGCTACTGGTGTCTTTCTGTCTTTTGCAATGTCTGCTACTCCCACAAGAACTACTTCATCAATGTTCTTTTCTGAACCTTGAGTTTCCTCTTGTGCAAAATAAAAACTTGCCGTTGTTAAAGTCAATGCTGCTATCGCAGATCTCCTTAAAAAGTTTGTCTTCATAAAATTTTTTGGTTTTCTAAATTTTAAATATCGCAAATTTACGGTTATTTTTTTAACTAAAATTAACAAATCGTTAAAATTTTACATTTTAAAATATCATATTTTCAAAAACACCTATTTTAGGGCTTTACCGCAGACATATTTTCAGATATTTCTTCGGTTTCATCTGTGTCATTTTCTTCTTTTTTATCATTTTTCAGAAAATTCATCATGATAAACTTGAATCAGTAGCACTGTAATGGAAATCAATATTGGTCCAAAAATCAACCCAATAAAACCAAAAACCTTCAGCCCTAAAATAATCCCAAATACTGAATTCAGCGGGTGGATGTTTTCTATTCTTTTTAAGAATGTGAATCTCAGTATATTATCCACTCCCGCAGAAAGAACCCCGAAGAATAAAACTCCCGCCGCTCCTACTGGATTTTGGCTCGCCAGCAGCATAAGTGACACAGGAACATAGACAATCGCCCCTCCCACAATAGGGATAAGTGATGCCATAGCCGTTAAAATAAATAAGAAAAACGGGCTAGAAACCCCAAAAATGAGATACCCTATGAAAACTGTGAGCCCCTGCCCAATGGCTACCACAGGAATTCCCACCACATTGGCAATGATAAGTTTTCGGAAACGCTCTCCTATCTTATTAAGATTAGATTCTTTCAGCGGAACAGCCTTCTCCAAAGCCCTTTCCATCGCTCTAGAATTGACCAGCATAAAATACAAAATAAAATACGCTGTAACGACCGTAGTAACGATATCCACTGTCGTATTCAATAAAGATGAGGTATAAACAGTCACCCATTCCCCTACTTTCCTCAAATCAATGGATTGGATGATATCATATCCCGTTTTATCCTTTATATATTCATGGATTTTATTGATATGCTCTATGCCAACCTCTATATAATCGCGGGAATTTGCCAATTTTACCACCAAAGTCTCCGCTATGTAATAAATCGGAACGATTATAACCAAAAGGGAAAGTAACATCAAGAAACCAATCGCCAGCCAAGGTTTCCATTTTCTTACCTCTGTAAGTTTAAGATAATAATCTCGGAAAATGACATAAAGTGTAATTGCGCCTAGGAATGAAGGCAAAAAATCACTTAAATTAAATCCTATCAAAAACAAAAATCCGAAAATCATCCCCAATAGTATTATCTGTCTGATTTTGTTGTTACTAATTTGATTTCCCATACTAAAATTTATTCTGCAATAATATCAAAAGTATTTCAAATAAAGAAAATCCTTTCCCAATTTCTTAGGAAAGGATTTTTATCATAGCAAAATGTATAAATACATTGTTTTATCAAACTTTGATTTCTACATCTACACCGCTTGGTAATTCTAACTTCATAAGAGCATCTACAGTCTTAGAAGAAGAAGAGTAGATATCCATCAATCTCTTGTGTGCAGAAAGCTGGAATTGTTCTCTTGCTTTTTTATTAACATGCGGAGATCTAAGCACAGTAAAGATTCTCTTATGAGTAGGTAATGGGATTGGTCCATTTACCACAGCTCCTGTAGATTTTACTGTTTTTACGATTTTCTCAGCAGATTTATCTACTAAATTGTAATCGTAAGATTTTAATTTTATTCTGATTCTTTGTGACATTTTAATCTAAATTTTAATTAACCTCTTGCTTTAGCTATTACTTCTTCAGCCACATTCTGTGGAGCTGGTTCATATTTTTCAAACTCCATAGAAGATGTTGCTCTACCAGAAGATAATGTTCTAAGAGCTGTTACATATCCAAACATTTCTGCTAATGGAACAAATGCTTTGATAACTTTAGCATTATTTCTATCATCCATACCGTTTACAGTACCTCTTCTTCTGTTAAGGTCACCTACGATATCCCCCATGTATTCTTCTGGAGTAACAACTTCCAATTTCATGATAGGCTCCATGATTACTGGTTTAGCAGCTTTACCAGCTTCTCTAAATCCAAGTTTAGCAGCCAATTCGAATGAAAGTTGGTCAGAGTCCACTGGGTGGAAAGAACCATCTTTTAGTGTAACTTTAATTCCTTCAATCTCAAATCCAGCCAAAGGACCATTTTTCATAGCTTCTTTGAATCCTTTTTCAACAGAAGGGATAAATTCTTTTGGAATGTTACCACCTTTAATTTCGTTGATGAATTCAAGACCTGTTTTTCCTTCATCAGCAGGACCAATTTCGAAGATGATATCCGCGAATTTACCTCTACCCCCAGTTTGTTTTTTGTAAACTTCTCTGTGGTTAGCTGTAGCTGTAAGAGATTCTTTGTACTCTACTTGCGGCTGCCCTTGGTTTACTTCTACCTTGAACTCTCTTCTCATACGGTCTACGATGATATCCAAGTGAAGCTCTCCCATTCCTGAGATGATAGTTTGTCCAGATGCTTCATCTGTTTTCACTTGGAAAGTAGGATCTTCTTCTGCCAACTTCGCTAAAGCGTTACCCATTTTATCTTGGTCAGCTTTAGTTTTAGGTTCAACAGCGATACCAATTACCGGATCTGGGAAAATCATAGATTCAAGAACGATAGGGTTCTTTTCATCACAAAGCGTATCCCCAGTTTTGATATCTTTAAATCCTACAGCTGCACCGATATCTCCTGCTTCGATATATTCTACAGGGTTTTGCTTATTCGCGTGCATTTGATAGATTCTTGAGATTCTTTCTTTAGAATCAGATCTTGTGTTCAAAACATAAGAACCTGCATCCAGTCTACCAGAATAAGCTCTAAAGAATGCCAATCTACCTACATATGGGTCAGTAGCAATCTTAAATGCTAATGCAGCAAATGGCTCATTTACATCTGGTTTTCTTGTAATTTCAGCATCCGTTTTAGGGTCAGTTCCTTTGATATCATCTTTATCTAGTGGAGAAGGAAGGTATTTACATACAGCATCCAACATAAACTGAACTCCTTTATTCTTAAATGAAGAACCACAAGTCATTGGGATAATAGACAAATCAATAGTTGCTTTTCTTAAAGCTTCATTGATTTCTTCTTCTGTTATAGAATCTGGATCTTCAAAGAATTTTTCTAATAAAGATTCATCATATTCTGCCACATTTTCTACAAGGTTTTGTCTGTATTCCAACACCTCAGTTTTCATATCTTCAGGAATTGGAACTACATCAAATGTCATACCTTGAGTATCTTCGTGCCAAATAATAGCTCTGTTCTTGATAAGGTCTACCACTCCTTTGAAGTCTTCCTCAGCTCCGATTGGTAATACGATAGGAACAGCGTTAGAACCTAGCATTTCTTTTACCTGACGGCAAACCGCCAAGAAATCAGCTCCTTGTCTGTCCATTTTGTTTACGAATCCCATTCTCGCAACTTTATAGTTGTCAGCCAATCTCCAGTTAGTTTCTGACTGTGGCTCTACTCCGTCAACTGCTGAGAACAAGAACACTAGACCATCCAATACTCTCAAAGAACGGTTTACTTCTACAGTAAAGTCAACGTGTCCTGGGGTATCAATGATGTTAAAGTGGTATCCTTTAGTTTCTGGTAAAACTTTTCCTTGGTCGGTTGGGAAATTCCAGTTACAAGTAGTAGCCGCAGAGGTAATTGTAATCCCTCTTTCAGCTTCTTGTTCCATCCAGTCCATCTGAGATGTCCCTTGGTGAGTTTCACCCAACTTATGAGTTTTACCAGTGTAAAATAAAATTCTCTCTGTAGTGGTAGTCTTCCCTGCATCGATGTGTGCAGCAATACCAATATTTCTTGTATATCTAAGATCTCTTCCCATTTCAGATTAGAATTTAAAGTGTGAGAATGCTTTGTTTGCTTCTGCCATTTTGTGAGTATCTGTCTTTTTCTTAACAGCAGCTCCTTCTTCTTTAGAAGCAGCGATAATCTCAGCAGCTAATTTTTGTGCCATAGATTTATCATTTCTCAAAGAAGCATATTTGATCAACCATTTCATAGCCATAGAAATTTTTCTATCGGCTCTGATCGGCATAGGAATTTGGAAGTTAGCACCTCCTACTCTTCTTGATCTTACTTCCACATGCGGCATTACATTAGTAAGCGCATCTTTCCATACTTCAAGAGAAGTTTTTTCCTGATCTTCTTTTTTAGTTTCTACGATATCTAGTGCATCATAGAAAATTCTAAATGCGATAGACTTTTTACCATCTATCATCAAGTTATTCACAAATCTTGTTACCAATTGATCATTAAATTTAGGATCTGGTAACAACGGTCTTTTTTTTGCTTTTGTCTTTCTCATTGTTTCTTTCCTTAAAATTTAATGATTACTTTTTCCCTGCTGGTGCTGCACCTGGTTTAGGTCTCTTAGCTCCATACTTAGATCTTCTTTGTGTTCTTCCATTTACACCTGCAGTGTCCAAAGCACCTCTTACAATGTGATAACGAACTCCCGGTAGGTCTTTCACCCTTCCGCCTCTTACCAATACTATCGAGTGCTCTTGGAGATTATGTCCTTCGCCCGGGATATAAGCGTTAACTTCTTTACCATTAGAAAGTCTTACTCTGGCAACTTTTCTAAGTGCAGAGTTAGGTTTCTTAGGTGTAGTTGTATATACTCTCGTACATACACCTCTCTTTTGTGGACAAGAATCCAAAGCAACCGATTTGCTCTTCTTGGCAATTGTGGCTCTTCCTTTTCTTACTAATTGTTGAATAGTAGGCATTTTATTGCTTTATATTAAATTATTTGATTTGCAAAAGTACAACTTTTTCCAAAACTGACAAAAAGTTATTCAAAATTTATGAAAAAACAGTTATACCATTTCTGATACAACTGTTTTTTTTATTAGGATCACAATATTATTAAATCGGTTCTATGATTTCATCTAAAATACTGTATTCAAATCGCTTAGCGATGTTATAGAGCTGCTCTCCGCCATGCCCTACGATTCTTATCACGATACCGCCTCCTACAGTAGTTGTGATGCCATACTCTACGCCTTCATCATCTTTTAGTGCTTTTTCTAAAAGTTCTAAAAGGTGATCTTCTTCCAGCTGCTGGTCATAGATAAAGATAGTAGCTTGGTGCGTGAAATCCTCCCACTGCCCCATTGTAGTCAGATCCATTTCGCTTGGTTTCATGTACAATCTATCTTTGAAAATAAGATGACCATCAAGGAATATTCTCGTATAGTTTTTAAATTCTTTAAATTCAAAAATTTCCCCTTCTCCATAAAGCTTTCTTCCACAAGTAATTACCTCCCCCCAGATTACTCTAGATGTTTTAGCAATATTGATAGTATTTATTGCTTCATAAACAGAGTCCTTGTGTGGTGAAGTAGGGTGTGGAATATACTGAAGCATAGCATCTTCCTCTACATCTATGGTTGTTGTCTGCTTAGCAAACCCACCTGGTTTCATGGAGTGGATTCTAGAATAAGCCTGAGTTTCAAGACCTAAATTAGTTCCTTTCGCTACTCTAAAAGACATTTCATAGAAATCCCCCGCCATAATCCCTGGAGTGGAGCTTCTTATCATGTATCTCAACCAAGGGTCATGAGCACTTCTCTTATCAAATCTCATCAATCCAAACGGATTGGTATAAAACATTTCCGCCAAGTGATGAAACCCATCTCGGATCTCAGTCCTTAGGCTCATCTTACTGGTGTATTCCCCTATTATTCCGTTCATAATTATCTGATAATTGCAGGTTCTTCTATATCTTCTAAAAGAGCATACTTCTTAATCCATCCGATAACAGCATCTACCCCCTCTTCTGTTTTCAAGTTTGTGAATACAAATGGACGCCCTTGTCTCATTCTCTTCGCATCGCTTTCCATTACTGCTAAATCTGCACCTACTAATGGAGCTAAGTCAAATTTGTTAATCATCAACAAGTCAGATCTTGTGATACCAGGCCCTCCTTTTCTTGGGATTTTTTCACCAGCAGCCACATCGATTACAAATATTGTCAAATCAGCCAATTCTGGGCTAAATGTAGCAGAAAGGTTATCACCACCACTCTCCACGAAAAGAATTTCCATGTCTGGGTGTTTAGCAGCCATTTCATCTACTGCCTCCAAGTTCATACTCGCATCTTCTCTAATCGCTGTGTGAGGACATCCTCCTGTTTCTACCCCTGCAATTCTATCTTTTGGTAATTTACTGTTTTTTTGAAGGAATTTTTCGTCCTCGTTAGTATAAACATCATTGGTGATTACACAAACATAATAATCATCCATCATTTTTCTTGATAAAACTTCTATCAAAGCTGTTTTTCCTGCACCTACAGGACCTGCTACACCAATTTTAATATATTTTCTATTTGCCATTTTGTTATAATTTTTTGTTATACTTCAATAATTTTAATCCTTAACTCATATACAATCTTGAATACAATCTCTCGTGCTGCATTGATCTCAAATCAAACCCTACATTAGAAAGACCGATTTTATCTTCTTCCAAATTCATGGTTTTTTCTACCCAAGAAGGAATATTTCTTTTCACTTCAAAAAGAATTTTTTGCCCTTCAAGCTGACCAAGTGGAACCAACTTAACCGCGTTAGTCACCATACCCGTAGCCGTAGAGAAATAAAACGCTGTAATCGCCTCTTCCAAAGGAATTTCCATCAAATAGCACAATGCACCATATACCACAGGATAATTCCCCACACTGATATTTTTAGTTACATAGTCCCCAAATTTTGTCAAGAAATCGCACTTTTGTCCTTCTTCAATGAAGATTTTCAGCAATCTCGTTCCCAATTTGTGGCTCGCCTCACGAATTTCTCTTGGACTCTTCATCGCACTACATTCCTCATCCAAAACAACTATTCTTTCGTAGTTGTCTTTCTCTTTCATAGCTTCATAAGCTAATCTCACATAAGCTGCATCATTATGTAATATACTGCTGGACAGCATATTATTAAGAAATAAAGCCGCCGTCTCCGTACTGTTTACAAGTCCTTTTTGCACATAGGTTTCCAAACCATTTGAGTGAGAGTATCCCCCAATCGGCAAAGTCGGGTCCGCAATGTGTAATAGACTTATTAGTGAATTTACCTTCATTTTATTTCTGTTTTTTATCTATTATAATTTAGTCTTTTTATTTACTTGGAAAAACTTTTGAAAAAAGCTGGTCTGTGTCTATCTTGTGATCCTTTGCAGGAGCTTCGTGGTCAGATGATGCTTTCAGCATATCTTCAAAAATTCTTTGCGCTTTGAATGGCTCATATCCGCCTTTTTTCAGCAAATTAAAAATAGGATCTTCATAAGGTATGATAATCTCATCATTCTCAATGAAAATAGGAATGTGCTGATTACCAATCTCAAAACAAATAGTTCCCATTTCTCTCATTGTCTTCGGCTGAACCACCACCGCATCAGATGGTAATACATTGACTAACAATATTTTATTTCCATCTTCCCATAGCACATCGTGATGTTTTAGTCTAAGATTTTCTTTCAATATTCTTAAACCTACTTCCTCACCTTTATGACTGACTTTGCGCAAAAGTTTTCTTGTAGATTCAAACCATTCTATATCAAAAAAATCTACTTCTTTTGAGGATAAATCCTCTCCTTTCGCATTTCGAATTACCTCAGAAACCACTAACATAGGCTCATTTTTAAATTATCAATATCTTAAAAAATAAAAAATCCCGTTTCCATCCATTCAGGATTTAAACGAGTTCAAAAATACAATAAAAAAAGTAGATAAAGGCACCATAATTATATGATATATAACAGCCTTTTTATTTTTCCAATAAAATAAATCAGAAACAGCCCAATAACCATCTAAAAACCAAAATATTACAAAGCTAAAAATGATATTATATGTTTATTGGACCACACTCTGACTTCAACGACTAAATTATAATAGATTACTAAAAAACAATTCGAAAGGTGTTATCTTTATCATTTTAATAACACAAATTTACAGAACTTATTCCAAATAAAAAAATATTTTTGTCACTTTTTTACAAAGAATTAACAAAAAACCACCTTTTTAATAAAGGTGGTTCTATTTCTAAATTTCAATTCTATTAGAACATGAAATATAATTGTCCCATTGGAAGTTTGCTAGCTGGTTCACATACACATGGTTTACCATCTACTTTCACTTCGTGTGTTTGTGGATTTACCTCAATCTTAGGCATTGCATCGTTGTGGATCATATCAGATTTTCCGATA
>CAUQBR010000009.1:0-71117 GCA_963516475.1 uncultured Flavobacteriaceae bacterium | reverse complement strand
ATCTTGGTTTTAAGGCTATACTATCCAATTTGTTTTTTATGTAGATAGCTTTTTCCTTAGGAGATAAAGTATCTGCACAAGGGATATTCTGTACATATACCGTATAGGTAGTATCTTTTTCTAAATCATATTCAGGCGAGATGACTATTTCATTGGTTTTAAATACTTCTTTAAAATGTTCTATAAGCTGTTTTTCGGCTTTGGTTCGTTCTAAAGCATTAGGGGTTGTGAGCCAATACACTATGAATAAGCCATATCTTACAAATATAAAAATGGCTGTCAATATTCCTAAAAGGGCAAATATGATTGTTTTATGTTTCATTTTCATATTAGGTTATATTTTGGAATAAACATACTTTATTTGTAGGTTTTTTATAAAATCACACTCTTCCATTTTTCAGAGTCTTTGTTTTCAGGCAAATACTGTTCTTTGATAGTATCTAAGAGCCAGCGATCCTCTATAAGTTTGTACTTGTACTCGCGCTTGTAATTCATTCCGGCATAGACCCTATCGGTAAATATAGAGGCTTTTTTACCCGTGATTTGCACTTCGGTAATGGTTTCTTTAGAAGGGTCGTAGTTAGGAGGAAAGATGTGACTGGTGTACTCAGCGCCGCCATATTTGCGTTCGCGTTCGGTGATGTATTCCTTATAAATAGGGATACGGAGCTCGGTTTGCTTTTTGCAAAAGTCTTCCCAAGAGAGGGTTTTATTTTTCTCCACTTCTTCTTCATCCACTCTGTTGGCTTCTGTTTCCCAGTCGTACATCGCTTGCAAGAAAGCAGTGAAGCGCTGGCGTAGAGTTTGTTCTGTTTCTGTCATTTTGGATTATAATTTTAAATTGTCATTTTCGTCAAACTCCCAAAAAGGATTATAAGCAACTTCAAAGAGGTAGCCGTCCAAGTCCTTGAAATAGCCACTATATCCACCCCAAAATACTTTTTGAGCTGGCTTGACAATAGTAGCTCCTAATTCACTGACCTTGGATAAAACAGCATCTACTTCTGCTTCCGATTTGGCATTATAACTAATTGTTATTCCTGCAAATGCACTTGACTGATAAGGTAGCGTAGTGTCTTCGGAGAGTTCTTGTAAAGGATATAGACCTAATACAATTCCTCCCAAAGGGAAAAGAGCATACTCCTCCATACTTTTGTCCGACTTCTGCCAGCCTAAGTTCTCGTAAAAGGCAAGAGCTTTCTTAAAGTCGCGGACACCTAAAGTGATAAGTGTAAATTTCTGTCTCATTTGGTCAATGCTTTTTACTATTTTGATGAGTTCATTATGAGTTGTTTTTCTTTTTGAAAAGGCTAAATAACTGGGCAAATGCAATACCAATTATCATAACAATAAAGCTAATCAGAAATATAGGGAAAAAGAGTATTTTCATTATTCCCTCTACAAAAATATTACTTTTTTTGGTAAAGGCTCCTTTGTACAATTGGGGTTTGTAGGGATAATGCTTATAAGGCTTGGTAGCTATTAGGGTGGTTATGGTACCTTTGGCTGGAATATATTGATGAGCCACTCCGAGGCAGTAGATAGCCCACTCTGTTATTTCGTGGTGCTGGGGATTATCTGTAAAAGGGCTTTCTAGAAAAACCAATAGCTTATTGAGCTGAGAGGGAGGAGTTAGTGAAATAGCTGTTTTGCAGATAAGGATTTTCTCTTCGTGTGAAGAGAACTGGTTAGCCTCAATCTGCTTCCAACATTCTTTTAGAAGATTGGGTTCGGCTTGGTTTTCTTCTTTAATAGGATAATCGCAATCGGTTTTGGGAATATTGTACCAATCATCAAAGTTATATTGTTCAATGACTTTTAAAAAGCTTTGAATGCTACTAAAAATAGGGGTGAAATCTAAAGCATCGTGTATGACTAAGGCTACTTTCCCTTTTAGCAATCCTGTGGTATATACTCCTACAAAGTCACTTTCGTTATTGGTGAAGATTGGTAGAAGTTCGGCACCCAAAGAATAAGCCGATAACCATTCTTGAGTGGTGGCAAACTCTTCCTCTTGCATCAGCATTACATTTCCTTTAGGAGTGAATTCTTTTAAAAAATCACTATCTAATTGGTGTTTTTTACAGATGTTTTCCCAATTCATATATTAGTTTTTTTAATCAAAATAAAGGCTATTTAGTCAATGCTTTTTCTACTATTTCTATAAGCTCCTCTGGGGTCATTAGGGTATTGAGATAGTCCTCTAAGGTTCCCATATTATCGATTTCTCCAAAGAATACCTCGTGATCAGTACCAAAGAGGGTGGGGTTTTCTCCATTGGGGTCGCTAAGGGCTATGTATATATGGTCAGGATAGCCAGAGGTATAGAACAATTGTATAAGATCAGGAGTCTTGTCGCCTGTAACTTTTATAATTTCAGTGAGGTCTGTAAATTCCTCATCGGAGAAATCGTCATACCATTCTTCATAGTCATCGGTACCTTCTTTGAAAGGGGTAAAGAGGCTGACTGTCCAAAAGTGTTGCCCATAAGGTTCTTCCGTAAGTCGATAGAACTGAGCAATCATCTGGTCATAAAAATCCTTTTTATCCGTTTGGTAAAGTTCTCTATGATCATCTACCCACGCGCCTATACCATAAATAGGCTCGGTATCTTCGGCCTTTGCCCAAGGAGTGTCCTGAGGCTTTGGATAGAGTACGGTATCAAAAGTAATAGCCAATAGGTCATCCGCTAAGGAAGTGCCTTTCACTTGGCTGGTATTGCCTCCAAGAGCTTGGATTCTGTCAAGAATTTCTTGTTTCATAAGATTTAGATATTTGATATTAAATGTATTTTGTTCAAAAATAGTTATAAATTTTTATTTTGTTTTAATTGAGGCGTGTTTTTTGTTGGAGGAAATCATGTTCTTATAAAAATATCAATTACACCATTTAAGAAATTGAAATACTATAAACGCTGATGTAACAGAAGCAAGACTTAAAAATCCTAATTTATAAACCTAAAAAGCCATTCACACCGAATGGCTTTTTTTATTTTGGTTAATTTTGAATAAAAATTGCAATAATTTTGTTGCTTTATCCTATTTTTGCAAATCTAAAAAATAATAAAATGGCAATTCCAGATAAATACAATCCACAAGAAACGGAACAAAAATGGTACAGCTACTGGCTGGAAAACAAATATTTCCACTCTGAACCGAATGACAAACCGCCTTACACCATTGTCATTCCGCCGCCCAATGTTACAGGGATTCTACACATGGGACACATGCTTAATAACACCATTCAGGATGTTTTGGTGAGAAGAGCCAGAATGAAAGGCTTCAATGCCTGCTGGGTGCCAGGGACAGACCATGCATCCATCGCTACAGAGGCGAAAGTAGTGGCTAAGCTCAAAGAACAGGGCGTTAGCAAATCGGATATTACCCGAGAGGAATTCCTAAAACACGCTTGGGACTGGACGAATCAGTATGGCGGAACCATCCTAGAACAGCTTAAAAAACTGGGCTGCTCTTGCGATTGGGACAGAACTCGTTTCACATTGGAGGACAAGCTTTCTCAACAGGTGATAAAATCCTTTGTTGATTTGTATAACAAAGGGCTGATTTACCGTGGTTACAGAATGGTAAACTGGGATCCAGAGGCGAAAACTAACATTTCCGATGAGGAAGTGATTTTCAAGGAGCAAAACGGAAAATTATATTTCTTAAAATACCAAATAGAAGGCTCAGAGGAGTTTCTTACCGTGGCTACCACTCGTCCAGAAACTATTTTTGGTGATGTGGCGATTTGTATCAATCCTAATGATGAGAGATACGCTCATCTGAAAGGGAAAAAAGCCATTGTGCCGATTGTAAATCGTGCCGTTCCGATTATTGAGGACGATTATGTAGATATAGAGTTTGGGACGGGTGCTTTGAAAATTACTCCTGCTCACGATGTCAATGACTATGAAATCGGACAGAAGCACAGCCTTCCGATGCTTGATATCTTGGATGATGATGCCAACCTGAACGAGCATGGTCTGCATTATGCAGGGAAAAATCGTTTTGAGGTAAGAAAAGCCATTGCCAAAGAATTAGAAGAAAAAAATTTTTTGCTAAAAGCTGAAGATTATGTAAATAAAGTAGGAACTTCCGAGAGAACAGGAGCCGTGATAGAGCCAAAAATATCACAGCAGTGGTTTTTGAAAATGTCTGAAATCGCAAAACCTGCTCTGGATGTGGTGATGAATGATGAAATAAAATTCCATCCCGAAAAGTTCAAAAACACTTATAAACATTGGATGGAAAACATCTGCGACTGGAATATTTCGCGCCAGCTATGGTGGGGACAGCGCATTCCAGCGTACTACTATGGCGATGGCGAAAATGATTTTGTAGTGGCTGAAAACATCGATGAAGCCCTAAAATTAGCCAAAGCTAAAAATCCAAGTTTAGAAATTACTGACCTTCGCCAAGATGAAGATGCTCTGGACACTTGGTTCTCTTCTTGGCTGTGGCCGATGTCTGTTTTTGATGGACTTTTAGACCCTGAAAATAAGGATGTTAACTATTATTACCCAACGGCAGATTTGGTTACAGGGCCGGATATTATTTTCTTCTGGGTGGCTCGTATGATCATGGCAGGGCTGGAATGGAGAGGAAAAGTTCCATTTAAAAATGTATATTTTACAGGGATTGTAAGGGATAAACAAAGAAGAAAAATGTCCAAATCTCTGGGGAATTCACCAGACCCATTGGAATTGATTGATAAATATGGTGCGGACAGCGTGAGAGTAGGGATTTTGCTGAGTTCAGCGGCTGGAAACGACCTTCTTTTTGATGAGGATTTGATGCTGCAAGGAAGGAACTTTGCAACGAAAATTTATAATGCATTTAAGCTGACACAGAGCTGGACGAAAGAAACAAAACCAGCAGGCGAGGCTGAAAAACAAACAATCGTTTGGTTTGAAAATCAGATGAACAAAACCATCAGCGAAATCAACGACCAGTTTGAGAAATTCCGAATTTCAGATGCTCTGCATTTGCTTTACAAATTGATTTGGGATGACTTCTGTTCATGGTATTTGGAAGCGGTGAAGCCTAATTTCGGGGAAAGTATTTCTCAGGAGGTTTATGACCAAACCATCAGGTTCTTTGAGGAACTGATGAGGCTTCTTCATCCGTTTATGCCGTTCCTTACGGAGGAGCTTTATCAGCATATCGCGGAGCGAAACACATCGGAAGCGCTCGTTATCGCCCAGCAGAAAAATGCGGAAAGTTTTGATGAAAATATCATCTCTGCGTTTGATACAGCGAAAGAAATCATCTCTGGAGTGAGAAATTACCGCCAGAGCAAAGGGATTTCGCCAAGGGAAGAAGTGGAATTGTTCACCAGCGAAAGCTCGTTTGCGAATGAAAATGTAATCAGAAAACTGGCGAACATCTCTGAAATTCATTATTCCGAGAAAACAGACAAACCGAGCTTCACTTTCCTAGTGGGAGCGGTGGAAATCTCTGTTCCGCTGAGTGAAAATCTAGATTTAGGCGAAGAAAAAAAGAAAACCGAAGAAGAATTGGCTTACCTGAAAGGCTTTTTGGTTTCGGTGGAGAAAAAACTAAGCAATGAGAAATTCGTTGCCAATGCCAAACCTGAAATTGTAGAAACTGAGCGTAAAAAACAAAAAGATACGCTGGAGAAAATCGCGATTTTGGAGGAGAAATTAAAAAGTTTATAGTTAAAATAAGAGTTCTAATCAATTAGAACTCTTATTGCTATTTAAAATTATTGTAATAACTTAAAATTATGGAAAAAATGAATGAAATATTAACAGAAAGAATAATTGATTATGTACAGCAAAAAACAAATTATGCTGTAGTTATCACAGGAAAATATGGAATAGGAAAGACATATTATGTAGATAATTTATTGACTAAAAAAATTTCAGAAATAAAAAGCAATCAAGATAAACCATTTAAGTTTATAAGAATATCTCTTTTTGGTGTTTCAACAATAGAGGAGATACAAGAAAAAATATTTTTTGAGCTATATGCTTCCATATTAAATAAAAAAGGGGTTAAAGTTATTACAGGTTTATTAATAGGGGTATTGAAAAAAGTTGGGTCTATAAGCTTTTTAGGACTAGATTTTAATAATATTTTTAATAATAATGATGATATTAAGACAGCTATAATGGAGCTCAATAATTATGAGAACATTATTTTATGCTTTGATGATATTGACAGAAAAAGTTCAAATTTAAATTTAGCAGAAGTATATGGATTTATAAATGATTTGGTTGAAAATAAAAGAGCAAAAGTCATTTTAATAGCAAATGAAGATACTTTAATGCAAGAATGCAATGATTATAATAAAGATTCCTATTCTATTTTAAGAGAGAAAGTAATAGGAATTTCTTTTCCATTTAAATCAGATATTTCAAAAATTATTAATAGTTTAATTAGTTCCTATGAGGGAGACTATGAAGAATTTCTGACTGCACATTCTTCTTATATCGTAGAAATGGTAGAAAATAAAGGTAATAATCTGAGAAATCTTATTTTCTTTTTTGAACATTTTAAGAAAATTTTTTTAGAAACAAAAAATATAATAAGTGCAGAGACGAATAATTTAGAAGGAATTAAAGAGAGTATACTATCAGATATATTAAAGTTTTCTTTACCGATATGTTTTGAGTATAAGTTGGGGAAATTAACTAATGATAATATTAAACTATTAAAAGATTATTATTCAGATAGTTTTTTCAGAATTAAAGATTTTATAAAAGGAGATAATTCAGAAAGAGATTATATAGATGACTTTAAAGATCAATACAATATTGATAATATTAAAAAATATAGTTTCGATAGTATTTTTGAATATATCATTGGAAATAATATTTTGGATACTAATAAATTATTAAATGAAATAAAAAATATTTACCTACTAGATGATGAACAAAATCTTACTGAAAAAGAAAAGGTATTTAAAAAATTAAATGGAAATGATTATTGGAATTTTATGAACTTATCTGATCATGAGTATAAAGATTGTGTACAAAAACTAATAGACTTTATAGATAGAGATGAAATAGAATTAAGCGAATATATAACAGTTTTTTATTACATTATACGATTTGATAATCCATTAAATATTAATGTTGAAGAGTTAAAGGATAAAATTATAAATAAGATAAAAAATGAAGAACATGAGTATAATCTTCTCATAGATGTACATTATTTAAGTCTTGATAATTTTAAAGAATATCCAGAATTTTTTTTCGAA
The DNA here is from genome assembly GCA_963516475.1 of uncultured Flavobacteriaceae bacterium. GTDB lineage: Bacteria > Bacteroidota > Bacteroidia > Flavobacteriales > Weeksellaceae > JABCPE02. The sequence goes on along the minus strand of CAUQBR010000009.1, from coordinate 63,893 downwards.
ATAAGGGATGCCTGTCTTGAAAGAAATGAACAAATAAAAAAACAAAATCAACAAAAACAGATGGAGGAACTATTTGACTTATTTGAAAAAGATTTTGATAAATTTAAGGAACAAAAAAATAATCATAACTACCATTCTTGTTATTATTCCTTTTTTTCTCAATTTGAGTTTGAAAAATATTGGAAAGCTATAGAAAAATTCTCACCATATGATAAAATAAAGTTTAGTTATTTTATTGGAGATAGATATGAATCTATCTATGGAGATTTAGCATTGGAGGAAAAATTTGTTAAATATCTTAAAGTTAAGGTTGAAAATAAAATAACTAATGAAAAAGGTATATTAGAAAAAGGAGCATATAAGTTTATGAAAGACAATATAGATAAAATTTTACCTAAATTTTCACAAGAATCTTAAAACTTTTCTTTATTTTGTACTTGAATTGTTTAATATATAAACAATAAAAATTATGGGAGATTTAAGTTTTGGAGAGATTTTCGTGATTTTTTTGGTCATTATGATATTTTTTGGACCGAAGAAAATTCCTCAGATAGCTCGTGAACTAGGGCAGGGGCTGAGAAAAATGCGTGGAGCAGTGGATGATATCAAGCAGGAAATCATGAAGGAAACAGAAGACAACCCTGTCTCTGAAATAAAAAATGAAATAGACAAAGTAAAGCAGGAGGCGGACAATCTGATGCAGGAAGAAGATAAAAAAACGAAATAGATGATAGAAGTAATATCGCAGGATAAGGAGATTTTTCTGTATTTGAACAACTTGGGGAGTGCAGAATTTGATGCCTTTTGGAGATTTGTTTCTGGAAAATGGTCTTGGATACCGCTTTATGCTGGACTGTTGTATCTTTTGTATCGTAATTATTCTCGTAAAGAGCTGGTTTATATCGTTTTAGTATTAGCTGTTTCGGTAGCTGTTTCAGACCAGATAGCTAATATTTTTAAATATAGTTTGGAAAGGCTAAGACCCTGTCATGATGCTGAATTACAGCCGTATATGAGAATAGTAGAATGTGGAGGGCGCTATGGATTTTATTCCAGCCATGCATCCAATACCTTTCTTTTAGCGAGTTTTCTAAGTCCATTATTGGGACAAAAGTATAGATTTTTGCCGGTGTTTTTATTTGTTTGGGCTGGGGTGGTGAGCTATAGCAGGATTTATCTTGGGGTTCATTTTCCTTTGGATGTTCTGATGGGGACTTTTATGGGAATAGTCATTGGTAAGGCTGGTGTATATGCTTTTAGAAAAATTAGTCATAAAAAAAAGGAGATTTGAGGTCTCCTTTTATTTTTTGTATTTTTTTTCGGATACTTTATTTCCATTTCTGAAGGTAACTATCTTTTCGGGCGTTCCATCCTTGGAATAATATATCCAGTCACCTATTTTTTTGAAATTAGCATCTGTAGGGCCTTTTGCGTTTATATTTCCGTTTGGATAAAATATCTCAAAAGAATCAGTAGCATTGTTATTGAGTTTGGCCTTACTCTGTATCGTTCCATTTTCATAATAAGAATGATAATCCCCATGCATTTTGCCGTCTTTATAGTTTATTTTCATTTCTACATTTCCATTTGGGAAGTAGGTGATATATTCTCCTTCCAAAACGCTCATATGGTCACGGTAGACATAGTTTTCCTTTCCGCTGATTTTCCCATTTTTAGAATAATAAGTCCAAGTTTTTACTTTAAACCCTTTTTTAAAATATCCTTCGGCGCTCTTTGTTCCGTTTTCATAATAGAAAATAGCCTGTCCGTCTAGTTTTCCTTTTTTCCAGTAGCAGGCTTCTTTGGTATTTCCATTGTCATAAAACTGTTTGCACAGTCCCTCTTGCAGCCCATCTTTGAAGCCGCAAGGTTTTTGTGCAAATAATAAATTGGCTGAAAAAACCAAGCCTATAAACAATAATCTTTTCATAATTTTAAAGTCAATTTTAGTTGTGTAAATAATATTTTTATTAATTTTGTTAGTCCTTTTTATGAAGGATAATCAAAACATTGCAAATTTAATGAATTAAAAAAATATGAAAAAGTGTTTAATTGTAATAATTTCTTTTTTGTGTGCAGGTGAGATGTTTTCTCAGAAAGACAGCTATTTTCCTCAGGTATTTTTTGACAAAAAACAAGCAGAAGCTCAGCTGGGTTACGGAAAATCTACCATAGAAGGAGTAGCTTTTACAAGAGAGAAAAGAAATGTGCCGCTTACAATGGGCATGGTAAAAGCAAAGATGGGAAAAAAACATGTTGCCAGACCAAATACAGTGATTATGCTTTTCCCTGTTACTGAGTATTTTACTGAGTTTTATAACCTTAGAAGAAAAATAGAAAGCAGTAAAAAGCAGGTTCTGATGTCCAAAGAAGCATTTGCTGTCAGAAGGGAAGCGTATACGGATGACTATGGAAGATTTAAATTTGAGAATCTGAAAGTAGGAAAATATTATATAGAAACGATAGTGGATTTCACTGCGGTCGGTAGTTATAAAAAACAAACAGGAACCTCTACAGCGTATAATGTATATGGAACTCCGCTCTATTCCACACCGATATATGAAACATTTTTTTATGACTATGAAGACTCACACAGAGAAAGCAAATTCGTAGAAGTGAAAAAAGACGGACAGGTAATAGAGATAAAACTATAAGAAGCAAAAAAGAGTGAAATAATCACTCTTTTTTCTATTTAGTCTATGATTAAACCATCTTTCATGGTTAGTTTCCTGTCTGTGCTTTCTGCCAATATCGGGTTGTGAGTGATGATGACAAAAGTCTGATTGTATTTTTCCCTCAAATCAAAAAACAACTGATGCAGAGAATCGGCATTTTTGGAATCAAGGTTTCCCGTAGGCTCATCAGCAAAAATAATTTTAGGCGAATTTATCAAAGCGCGAATAACAGCTACCCTTTGCGCTTCACCGCCCGAAAGCATTTTGGGTTTGTAATGAATGCGGTCTACTACATTTAGCTCTTCGAAAAGCTGCATCGCTTTTTCTTTATAATCTTTTACATTTTTTCCAGCGATTCTTATCGGCATCATCACATTTTCTAAAGCTGTAAACTCTGGCAAAAGCTGATGGTGCTGAAAAACAAAACCAATATTTTCGTTTCGGAATTTTGATAATTCTTTGTCATTCATTTTTAGGAAAGATTCTCCGAAAAGAAGGATTTCTGTTTCGTGTTTTTGAATATCCGAAGGCAAGTCCAAAGTCCCTAAAATCTGCAAAAGTGTGGATTTTCCAGCTCCAGATTCTCCTACGATAGAGACGATCTCGCCTTTGTGAATTTCTAAATTTACTCCTTTGAGAACTTCCAGCTCTCCATAAGATTTATGAATGTTTTTTGCTTTTATCATGTTTGAATTTAGCATAAACTGATTATGCCGAGGGCAAAGATAATAAACTTTTTAGTTTTGTGGATTTCTTTTTTGTTTATAATTTTGAGCAGAAATGTTGATTTTAGAATGAAAAAAGAATTATGGTATTTAGGTTTTCTGAATCAAAAGGGCAGGCCTTTATCAGTTGATTATCAGAGCGAAGAGAAAGCTTTGTCGGTAGAAGATGCTTTACAAGCGATAGAATTATTAAACGAAGAAAAAATCGCAATCTATGGAGGAGATATTTTCACGGAAGCCGATGGAGAGCTTGTTTATGCTCATGATATTTTGGGAAAAGAGTTTCATTATCTAAACTGGTATTGTGATAAATTAGATGATGAAGAGAGCGCAGATTATTTGCAAAGAAGCTATGATAAAGCCAAAGAGGGAATAATGGAAGCAAGAAAAGTAGCTGACCGATTGGGTAAAAAATGTTACATTGTGCTGGTTACAGAATATATTCATTTAACTTAAAAATGATAAAATATTATTATTTTTGCGGAAAATTCTGATTTATGAGGATAGATATTATCACTGTGGTTCCAGAACTGATGGAAAGCCCTTTCAAGGTTTCAATGCTAAAAAGAGCGATAGAAAAAGGGCTGGCAGAAATACATTTCCATAATGTAAGGGATTATTCCACGAATAATTATAAACAAATAGATGACACCCAGTATGGCGGCGGCGCGGGAATGGTAATGATGGTGGAACCGCTGGATAAATGTATTTCTCAGCTAAAATCAGAGCGAAACTATGATGAAATCATCTATCTGACACCAGATGGCAAGACACTCAATCAAAAAATAGCAAACAGCCTTTCTCTAAAAGAAAATTTGATTTTAATCTGTGGGCATTACAAGGGTATTGACCAGAGAGTGAGGGATTTACATGTAACGATGGAGATTTCCATCGGAGATTTTGTTCTTACAGGAGGGGAGCTGGCGGCATGTGTTCTTGTGGATTCTGTGGTCAGACTATTACCGGGTGTTCTGAATGACGAGCAGTCAGCCCTTACGGATAGTTTTCAGGACAATCTTCTTTCGCCGCCGATATACACACGCCCAGAAGTTTATAAAGGGCTTGAAGTTCCGAAAGTTCTTTTGAGTGGTAATTTTGCAGCGATAGAGCAGTGGCGACACGAAAAAGCGCTAGAAATCACCCAGCAGAAGCGCCCAGACCTATTAGATTAAATAATTTAAATTTTCAAAGGATTTTTGCTAAAAAAATGATACCTTGCGGTATATTTTAGGATAACGATGAAGAGTCATAAAGAACTAGCGGTTTTTTATAATGTGGAAAATCTTTTTCCGCCCGATGAGAAATTTGTAAAAGGAGAGAGTAAAAAATTCTCTGGCCTAAAAAAATGGAATGAATGGCGGTATAAACACAAGTTGCAGAGGCTTTCTCATGTCTTTGGGCTTATGAAACACGAAAAAGGCGAGCTTCCTTTTATTATTGGTTTGGCGGAAATTGCTGATAATTCAGTATTGGAAGACTTGATTCAGCAACCTGTTTTTGATGGTAGATATGCTTATGTGCATTATGATTCTTTGGATGAAAGAGGCGTAGACACAGCGCTTCTTTATGACAAAACCAAGATAGATATTATAGATTCTGATACGATAAGTTTTATTTTTGAATTTGAAGAAGATGGCGTGGATGGCATGGATACGACCAGAGATATTCTTCATTGCAAAGTCCGATACAGAGCGGATATTCTCAATATTTTTGTTCTTCATCTACCATCAAAAAGAGATGATGGCATCAACCAGCCCAAAAGGGACTATATCCTAAACGAAGTCAAAGAAAAAACATTGGCTCTACTCAAAGACAACCGAGAAGCCGTGATGCTTTTGGGAGATTTTAATGAAAATCCCTATGCAGAAAATATGAACTTTTTGCTCTACAATGACGGCTCGGAAAAGATTTTGGAAAATCCTTTTTCGAGGCTGTATCATGAGCGCAGATATTCCACTTTTTACTCAAAACAAGGACTTTTATTTGACCAAATCATACTTTCTGAGTATTTCTATGGGCAAAATTCTTTATTAAGATTCGAGAAAGCAGAAGTTTTTGCACATAATGACCTCAGAACTAGAGATGGAAAATATCAAGGAAAACCATTCCGTACCTATGCAGGAACGCGGTATTTAGGAGGGTATAGTGACCATTTTCCTGTTTTGGTGGAATTAAAAGTATCAAATCATTAAAAAAACTCCCAAAAAGAGGAGTAAATAAAACAATAAAAACTAATGGAATTAGGAAAAATACAGACACTAACAGTCTCAGAACGAAATCATCAGGGCGTTTATTTAGAAGATAAAAATAAGGAAAAATGTTTTCTTCCGAAGATTTTTTCTGATGAAAACTGGAATATAGGAGATGAAGTGGAAGTGTTTGTTTATCAGGATAATAACCAGCTGCAAGCGACCATAGAAACGCCGTTTTGCCAAGTTGGGGAATTTGCGGTTATGACCTGCACCCACACCCTTCCGAGTGGGGCTTTTATGGATTGGGGAATTATCAAGGATTTATTTATCCCTTATAAACAGCAGAAAACCAAGATAATAGAAGGAAAAAAATATTTGGTTTATGTCTATATCGATGAAGAAACAGGGCTTCTGACAGGGACAACTAAATTTAAAAGAAATCCACAGTATCAGGAACTTCCATTTAAAAAAGGGGATAAAGTTTCTTTAATCATAGCTAATGAATCTGAACTCGGCTGGAATGTCATCATCAATCAAAAATATATAGGATTGGTTTATTTTTCGGATATTTACAAAAAACTTTATCCATTTTCGGAGGAAGTAGGATACATCAAAAACCTTCGTGAAGACGGAAAAATAGATGTTTCTCTACAGCCAGAAGGATACCAGAATATGGATGAATTTAAGCAGAAAATATTAGAAAAACTGGAGCAGGGCTATGGTCTTTTGTATCTTTCTGATGAGTCTTCGCCGGAGGAAATAAAGGAAGAACTGCAAATGAGCAAGAAAAACTTTAAAAAAGCTATCGGAGGGCTTTATAAGGATAAAATCATAGAAATTTTAGATGATAGAATTAAGCTCTTGTAAATATAAATTCGTAAAAAGAATTATTTAATAATGAAAAAAGTATTTTATCTAAAAACATGCAGTACCTGCAAGAGAATAATGTCTGAATTTGACCTTACAGACTGGGAAATCAGAGAACTGAAATCCGAGAATGTAACCAGCGAAGAACTTCAGGAAATGTATAAAATTACAGGAAGTTATGAGGCGCTTTTTAGTAAAAAATCTACACAGATAAAGGCAAGAGAAATAGATGTGAAAACGCTGAAAGAAGAGGATTTTAAGAACTTGATTTTAGACCATTATAGTTTTCTGAAACGCCCTGTTTTTCTTACCGAAAAAGAAATTTTCGTAGGAAGCGAGAAGAAAAATTTAGAAAACCTAAAAATATTCTTTGAAAATAAAAACGATACAAAATAAAAGAGAAATATAATTTTAATTTGATTAACTTTGTAAAAAATAAATAAAAATGGAAAAACTTTCTGATAGACTCAATAGACTGAGCTATTCCAAGACTTTTGTGATGACTAATAAAGCCAGAGAAATGAAAAATCAAGGAATAGATGTGATAAGCCTTACACTGGGAGAACCTGATTTTGATGTTCCAGATAATATCAAACAAGCGGCGATAGATGCTATTCACCAAAACTACAGCCACTATTCGCCTGTTACAGGGTTTTTAGAACTTCGTGAGGCGGTTTGTAAAAAACTAAAAAGAGATAATAATCTTGACTACAAACCAAACCAAATCTGCGTTTCTAACGGAGCGAAACAATCTATTTTCAATGTATTGGCTTCTGTTGTAAATGATGGTGATGAAGTAATTTTACCAACGCCATACTGGGTAAGTTATGATGAAATGGTAAAAATGATGGGCGGTGTTTCTGTTTTTGTCAATACAACGATAGATACAGATTTCAAGATGACAGCGGCTCAGCTGGAAGCAGCGATTACTCCTAAAACTAAGGCATTGCTATTCAGTTCTCCATGTAACCCTTCTGGAAGTTTCTATGAAAGAGAAGAGTTGGAGGCTATTGCAAATGTTATCGCAAAATATCCGCAAATTACCATTATTTCTGATGAAATCTATGAATTTATCAATTATGGTGGAAAACATACATCTATCGCAGAATTTCCGCAAGTGTATGAGCAGACTGCTGTAATCAACGGAATGTCAAAGGCTTTCGCGATGACAGGATGGAGAATAGGCTATTCTGCGTGTCCTACTTGGCTTGCTGCCGCTTGTGACAAGGTGCAGGGACAGATGACTTCTGGAGCGAATACCATTGCGCAGAGAGCTTCTATCACAGCATTAGAAACCAATCCTTCTGAATACAAATACATGATTGATAGCTTTGAAAAGAGAAGAGAGCTGGTTTTCAATCTTTTAAAAGAAATAAAAGGTTTCAAAATCAACAAACCAAAAGGCGCTTTTTATATGTTCCCAGATATTTCTCACTACATAGGTCAGACTTTGGATGGCGTGAAAATCAATGATTCTGATGATTTTGCGATGTATCTTTTAGAAAAAGCACATGTAGCAACAGTAGGCGGTGTGTCTTTCGGAGACAAAAACTGTATCCGTTTCTCTTACGCAGCATCAGAAGAGCAGCTGGTAGAGGCAATGAGAAGAATAAAAGAATTATTGAATAAATAAAATGGAAATTAAAATCCATACGATTGATGACAGAAAAATTGCCGAAATCATATCGGATGATATTGTCTTACAGACTGTTGAGGATGCTGTGGATTTGATAGGCAATATGTCTTATCAAGGGTTTGACAAGCTCATCATTTATGAAGAAAATATGATTTCAGATTTTTTCGAGTTAAAGAATAAAATCGCTGGAAATATCCTTCAAAAGTTTTCTCAATATTCTATGCCATTAGCTATTATTGGTGATTTTGAGAAATATGAAAGTAAAAGTCTAAATGATTTTATCTTTGAGAGTAACAAAGGAAAGCAAATTAATTTTGTTACTACTGTTGAAGATGGATTAAAATAAATTTTATCTAAATAAAATTAACTTCGGCAAGGCATCGCTTTGTCGAAGTTTTTTATGTATTTTTGTAAAAATCAATTCTAAAAAATGTCTGTATCACTTATTTTAAAATATTTTCCAGAAATCACTGATGAACAAAAACAGCAGTTTGAAAAACTGGAACAGCTATACACCGAATGGAACGAGAAAATAAATGTCATTTCCCGAAAAGATATGGATGGGCTTTATGAAAAGCACATTCTGCATTCGCTCGGAATTGCCAAAGCAATGCCTTTTGCAGATGGCACAAAGGTGCTGGATGTCGGCACAGGAGGCGGGTTTCCTGGGATTCCGCTGGCTATTCTTTTCCCAGAGGTGAGTTTTACGCTGATAGATTCCATTGGCAAGAAAATAAAAGTGGTGGAGGCTGTTTCAGAGGGACTTGGGCTGAAAAATGTGACCGCAGTGCATGGAAGAGCTGAGAAACTGAAAGAGAAGTTTCATTTTGTGGTGAGCAGGGCTGTTACCCAGATGCCTGAGTTTTTGCGATGGCTGAAAGGAAAATTTGAAAAGGAACAGTTCAATGAAAAGCACAACGGCGTGCTTTACCTCAAAGGAGGAGATTTGGCGGAGGAACTGGCAGGGCTTCGCTGTGAGATTTTTCAGCTGAAAAATTATTTTGAAGAAGAATTTTTTGATACCAAAAAAGTGGTGTATTTGTCAAAAGGAAATTTTAATTCATAGATAATTGATTGTTAATTTGTTATAGCTTTTAATTATTGTTTTTATATAAATAATTGAATATGAAATTTCTCTCAAAAATTATTTCGGAATTATTATCAGAAACTTCGGATTTGTCCCAGACTGTAATCGTTTTACCAGGGAAAAGACCCGTTGTTTTTTTGAAACAAATCCTAAAAGAGCAGAAATACGAAGGTTTTTTGCCTGAGTTTTTTACAGTGGATGAATTGATTAAGAAAATATCTGGAAAACAGCACATTCAGGGAATATCTCTGTGGCTTTTTGGGTATGATATTTATAAGAAAATCTATCCCGAAGAAACTTTGGAAAACTTCCTAAAATGGTTTCCTACTTTGCTGAAAGACTGGGATGATATGCTTAAATTCAGCGAAGAGGACAAGGCTGTTTTGGAATATATGCTTGATGATGAGCGAATTAAAAACTGGGGTGAAACGCTGGGCGATGGAGATAATGCAAGGAAACGAAACCTTAATTTTTGGAAAAAGATGAATGTTTTTTTACCTAAATTAAAGGAAAATCTCCAAACAAAAGGCTGGGCGACTGATGGGATGATTCACGAAATGGTGAGAGAGAAAATAAGCGATTTCGCAGAGGAAACGGAAACAAAATTTGTTTTTTGTGGTTTTAATGCGCTTACGCCTTTGGAGGAGAAATTGATTCGGGAACTGCTCCAAAAAGGAAAAGCAGAATGCTTTTTCCAAGCGGATGAATATTACATAAAAGACCTAAAACAGGAGGCTGGAAAGTTTCTGAGAAAACATATGCACTGGAAGGAATTTAATGAAAACCGAAAATTCCAGTGGGTAGAAAATAGTTTTTGTGAAGAGAAAAACATCAAGGTCTATGAGGTCGCAGGGAATGTAGCCCAAACCAAAATTTTGCCTGAAATTTTACAAGAAATTCCAAGAGAAAATTATTCTAAAACAGCGGTTGTTTTATTAGATGAAAATCTGCTTCTGCCGAGTCTGGACGCGGTGAGTTTTGTGGATAATCTCAATATCACGATGGGATTTCCTATCAAAAATCTTGGTTTCAGCGGGGCGATTAAGAAGCTTTTTTACCTACAAAAACAGCTTGAAAAAAATGATAAATACTACTATTATTTGGATGTTTTTTCGGTTTTGGAGGAGTTTCCAGATAATGAAGAAGACCGAAAAATCATAGACCAATTCATGGCTAAAATCGAAGACGAAAATATCGTTTATATTTCGAAAAAAATGATGCAGGAGCATTTGGGAGAGCTTTCTTATTTTCAGCTTTTTGAGAAGAGAACAGCTACTGAACTGCTGGAATATTTGTCTAATTTTTGTTATCAGCTGAAGTTCAGGGATATAGATGATATTTTATATGAAAATGTTTCTCTTTTTGAAACGACATTTAAGATTCTAAAAAATCATATGAAAGATTATGATTTTGAGATTTCGATAGATGCGCTGGAGGTTTTGATGAATCAGCTTGTCAATTCAGAAAACTTGGATTTTCAGGGCGAACCGCTTGAGGGACTTCAGTTTATGGGGCTTTTAGAAACTCGTCTTTTGGATTTTGAAAATATTATTCTGCTTTCTGTAAATGAAGGAAAACTGCCGCTGGGGAATACGCAAAATACCTATCTTCCGTTCGATGTGAGAAGGAATTTTGGACTAAATACTTTTTTGGAAAATGACAGTATTTATGCCTACCATTTCTACCGTTTGCTGCAAAATTCTAAAAATATCTATCTGTTATACAATGCCTTAGGTTCTGGAGTGAATACGGGCGAGAAAAGTAGATTTATTACTCAAATGGAAATGGAAAGTCCTCATAAAATGGAGCATATCGTGATAGAAAATACCTCTGAACCGATTTTGCAGGAGCCAATAATCATAGAAAAAACAGAAAAAGTTTTAGAGAAACTAAATGAATGGAAGAGTAGGATTTCAGCATCGCATTTGATTTCTTATCTCTATAATCCGATTGATTTTTACTTAAATAACATCTTAAAAGCAAAGGAAACGGATGAGATAGAAGAGGAGCTTTCGCAGCGAAACTATGGGAATTTGGTGCATTATGCTTTGGATTGGCTATATCAAAAAAAAGAAGGTAAAGTACTGAAAGAAAGCGATATAGAAGATTTAAAGCCAAAAATAGATGAAGCGATTAAGGAGGCGATTTCTAAACTTAAACACCAGCCAGAGCTCTATGAACGAGGAATGAACTATATTCATAAATCTATGGCAGCCAAGGTGGTAGAGCATATTTTAGATTATGATTTAGGTTTAATTAAAGCCGGTAACTCTTTAGAAATCATAAGTTTAGAAAATGGTATTAATGCTGAGTTTTTGCTGGATGAAAATGGTGAAAAAATTAACTTTGTCGGTTATATAGACCGTATAGACCGCCTAAATGGAGTGGTGCGAGTGATAGATTTTAAAACCGCAAAAGCTAAAAATCTTTTCGTGAAACCAAAGGAAGAAAAATTGGAAGATTTCATGAGCAGTACGGACAGCAAACAGGCTTTACAGCTGAGCATTTATGCATATATGACTCTGCATAACAAAGGTTTTGCGGTCAATCAGCTGCAATGCGGCATTTGGAGTTTTGCGGAAATAGGGAAGGGCGTTCAGACTTTGAAGATTTATGATAATGAAAATATTGACAATGAGAATGTTAGCATCTGTATGAATTCCATTAAAAATATTATTTTAGAAATATTAAACCCTGAAATTCCGTTTAAAGAAAACTAAAATGAACCAAAATATATCTTTGACCATAGATTTTGTAAAGAAAACCTTGGAAGGAGCAGAGGCAGGGCATGATTGGTTCCATACCGAACGGGTTTGGCGACTTGCAAAACTCATTGCAAAAACAGAAAACAGCAATCAAGAAATTGTGGAAATTTCGGCTTTATTACACGATATTGCCGACCCAAAATTTCATAACGGAGATGAAACCTTAGCACTTGAGATTTCAGAGAAATTCCTTAATGAAATAGGAATGGAGGCTCAAGTGATAGAGCAGATTTTATTTGTCATCAAACATATTTCCTTTAAAAATAAAAGCGAAACGATAGAAAAGACCAAAGAGCTTGAAATTGTGCAGGATGCGGATAGACTGGATGCGATGGGGGCTATCGGGATAGCGCGGACTTTTAATTTTGGAGGGTATAAAAATAATCCGATTTACAATCCTGATATTCAGCCGAATGTCCATCAGACCAAGGAAGAATATAAAAAATCCAACGGCACGACAATCAATCATTTTTATGAAAAACTGCTCCTGCTGAAAAACCTTATGAATACTGATAAAGGCAGGGAATTAGCAGAGGAAAAGCATAGTTTTATGCTGGTATTTTTGGAGCAGTTTTATAAAGAATGGAATTTGGGGTTAGATGTTTGATTCTATTTTGTTTAGAAAAGTATTGAAAATCAATACGCTTTCGCTGAATTTATCAAAAATTTTATTTGAAATATGCGGAAGTTCGTTTTCTAAAAAATAAATTCTATCTGATTGATTATCAAAGAATAATAAAATATTGGTATTTTTGCCTTCAGAGAGCATTTCTGATTCAACTTCGGAAATGATGAATTTTCTGCTGAAATTTTTGATAATTGCTAAAAGTTCTTCTTCTAAAAAGGAATTCCAATCATTTATCTTGTGTTCTTCCGTGTGAAAAGTGATGCTGAGTATTGCCATTTTTGTGAAATTTTTAACTTAATTTTTTTTGTAAAAGTAATCAAATTTTCATAAATTGCCATGTTATTTATTTCTCATCGTAGAAAAGAAAAAATAGATGTAAATAGTGGTGCATAAAGCACTGATTCATATAACTTTAATAAAAATAAATGAACGCAGGAGAAAAGTTAATTCCTATCAACATTGTTGATGAAATGAAGTCCTCTTACATAGACTATTCGATGTCGGTGATTGTTTCCCGTGCATTGCCTGATGTAAGAGATGGTCTGAAACCCGTTCACAGAAGGGTTCTGTATGGTATGTATGATTTGGGAGTTTTTTCCAATAAAAAACATTTGAAATCAGCCAGAATCGTAGGAGATGTTTTGGGTAAATACCACCCTCACGGAGACAGCTCTGTATATGATGCTATGGTGCGTATGGCGCAGCCGTGGAGCTTGAGATACCCTATGGTCGATGGACAGGGGAACTTCGGTTCTATGGATGGTGACCCACCAGCAGCGATGCGTTATACGGAAGCAAGGCTGAAAAAAATCTCAGATGAAATTCTTTCTGATTTAGATAAAGAAACGGTTGATTTTCAGAATAACTTTGATGATACGACCAAAGAGCCTACGGTTCTCCCTACAAGAATTCCTACACTTTTGGTAAACGGAAGTTCTGGTATCGCGGTAGGGATGGCTACCAATATGGCTCCGCATAACCTTAGCGAGAGTATAGATGCTATCTGTGCGTATATTGATAACAGAGATATTACCATAGATGAGCTGATGAAACACATCATCGCTCCAGACTTCCCTACAGGAGGGATTATCTATGGCTATGACGGCGTAAGAGACGCTTTCCATACAGGGCGAGGGCGAGTGGTGCTGAGAGGAAAGGTGAAATTTGAGGAAATAGGAAACCGAAATGCTATCGTAGTAACAGAGGTGCCTTATCAAGTGAATAAGGCAGATATGATAGAGCGAACAGCAGAACTAGTAAAAGAGGATAAAATACCAGGGATTTATGAAATCCGTGATGAATCTGACAGGGAGGGGCTTCGTGTGGTTTATGAATTGAAAAACGATGCGATTCCGAATGTGGTGCTTAACCTATTATATAAGTATACAGCTCTGCAGACTTCATTTAGTATCAATAATATTGCGCTGGTTGGTGGAAGACCACAACAGCTTAATTTAAAGGATATTATCTACAATTTCGTAGAGCATAGACATGATGTAGTAACACGAAGAACAGAATACGAGCTGAAAAAAGCAAAAGAAAGAGCTCATATTTTGGAGGGGTATATGAGGGTGATTGCTACTCAGGACACGCTGGATAAGGCAATAGCGATTATTAGACACAGTGCTAATCCACAGGCCGCGAAAGAAGGCTTGATAGCAGAATTTGAACTTTCTGAAATTCAAGCTCAGGCTATTCTTGATTTAAGACTTGCTCGTCTTACAGGAATGGAATTGGATAAAATTCGTGATGAATATGAGGAAATCATGAAAATTATCGCTGATTTAGAAGATATCCTATCTAACGAGGGCAGAAGATTTGAGATTATAAAGAATGAACTTCTTGAAATCAAAGAAAAATACGGAGACGAAAGAAAATCAGAAATAGATTATTCTGGCGGTGAAATGTCCATAGAAGACATTATTCCAAACGAGCAGGTGGTGCTTACGATTTCTCACGCAGGATACATTAAGAGAACTCTGCTTTCTGAATACAAAGTGCAGTCTAGGGGAGGTGTAGGTAATAAAGCCGCAACAACCCGTGATGAAGACTTCTTGGAATACATCGTATCTGCTACTAACCACCAGTATATGATGTTCTTCACAGAGAAAGGAAAATGCTATTGGCTCCGCGTATTTGAAATTCCAGAAGGTTCTAAAACAGCCAAAGGAAGGGCGGTGCAGAACCTTATCAACATTGAGCCAGATGATAAAATCAAGGCGTACATCAGAACCAATGACCTGAAAGACGCAGACTATGTAAACAGCATGTATGTGGTGATGGTTACCAAAAATGGTGTTATCAAGAAAACTTCTTTGGAGGCGTATTCTAGACCGAGAGTAAACGGGGTAAATGCCATAGAAATTCGTGAAGATGACCAGCTTTTAGAAGCAAGACTGACCACAGGTGAATCCGAAATCATGATAGCTACTAAAAACGGTAAATGCATCCGTTTCCCAGAGGAAAAAGTAAGAGCTGTGGGAAGAACTTCTATCGGGGTGAGAGGTATCACATTAGAGGATAATGACGAAGTAAGCGGTATGATTATCGCTAATGATTTGGAGAAAGAATCTGTTTTGGTTGTTTCTGAAAAAGGCTACGGAAAGAGAACCGCGGTGGAAGACTACAGAGTTACCAACAGAGGTGGAAAAGGAGTTATCACCCTGAATATCACCGAAAAAACAGGAAAACTCATCGCGATACAAAATGTAACGGATGAAGATGGTCTGATGATTATCAATAAATCTGGTGTGGCTATCCGTATGGCTGTGGAAGAACTCCGCGTGATGGGAAGAAATACCCAAGGGGTGAAACTTATCAATCTCAAAGGAAGTGATGAAATCGCGGCGGTGGCAAAAGTAGAAATGGATAAAGATGTGGAAGATGCCGAAGAGCAAACCGAAGAAGGTGAAAACACGGAAAACACAGAAAATGTTTCAGAATAAAATTAAATAAAAAATTATCATTAACATGAAAAAAATAGTTTTAAGTTTAGCATTAGTGGGTGCATCGTTCACTTTTGCACAGAAAAAAGAAATCCAAAACGCTTCTAAAGCGATAGAAAAAAACGATATAGCAGCAGCTAAAGCAGAAATATCAAAAGCAGAAGGTTTATTGAACGACCAGCTGTATCTGCTTGAGCCATCAGTTTTGGAGGAATACTATTACGCGAAAGGAGTTTTATTGATAAAAGAAGGAAAAACGAGAGAAGGAGCCGCTCTTTTAGGGAAAATCGCAGATTTAAAAACGATTTATACAGGGAAAAACAGCGATAAAAAGAAAGTATATTTTGTAGGAAAAGAAGCTGCTGACAAAAGTGGAATACAAGGATTGAAAGTTGAAAATTACACTCCAAAAACTACTGAAAAAGTAAATAGTTTTGTAAATCCGCTTTTGAAATCTGCAAGTGATGAAGCTTACAAAGCTTATCAAGTTAAAAACTACAACAAAGCAGCAGAAAAATACGAAGAAGTATACAACTTACTGAAAGCCGTAGGAAACGAGGATAAAACTTATCTTTACTACGCAGGGATAAACTATCAAGCGGCTGGAAAAAATAATGAAGCGATAGAGATTTATAATGGTCTGATTAATAGCGGGTACACAGGAGTTACAACTCAGTATTTGGCGACAGATGTGAAAACTGGGCAGGTTCAGTCTTTTGATAAAAACTCTTTTGAATTGATTAAAAAATCTGGTTCAAATGAATACAAAGACCTAAAAACTCAATCAACTCCGAGCGTAGAACTAGAGCTATATGAATCAAACATAAGACTTTTGGTGGATGCTGCGAGATATGATGAAGCTTTGGTTTTGATAGAAAAAGGACTTAAAAAATTCCCTAACAATCAGAGATTGTCAGAATTACAAGGAGTTGCTTATTACAGATCTGGAAAAACTTCAGAATTTATCCAAAACCTTAAAAATCAAGTTGCTAAAAACCCTAATGACAAGGAATCTTGGTATAATTTAGGTTTCTTACAAAGTCAGGATAATGCTACTTTGGCGGATGCTGAAAAATCATTCAAAAAGGCATTGGAAATTGATGGAAACTATGTTTTAGCGCTGCAAGGTTTGGCTTATGCTGTTCATTTAAAGGATGATGAAAAGACATTGGAGCAAATCCGAGCTTTCCAAAAAGCTAAGAAAATCAATGAAATGAATAAATTGATGGAAAAGAGAAGAGAAACTTTCAAAAAAGCTCTTCCTTACCTTGAAAAATGGCATTCCATTGAGCCTAAAAATGTAGAAGTAGTAAGTACTCTGAAAGGAATCTACATGAATTTGGACAATATGGATAAGTATAACCAGTTCAAGAAGTTAGAAGATTCTTTGAAAAAATAATTTATATAAAATAAGCTCTATTTTTGTAGGGCTTATTTTTTTTAAAATAAAAACCTTATGAAAAAGATTATTTTATTCCATTTGCTTTGTTTATTATCTTCATGCAATGGACAGGACAAAAAAACAGAAATAAAAAACGAGCAGATAAAAGCCGAAAAAAAGTTTGATATCAAACGATTTAATGAAAATAAGAAAAACGGAGAATATATTTATATTGACAGCTTGGGAAATCGGGTGACAGAAATTATTACCAAAAGAGGTTATGGGCGTTATGTGTCTTTAAAAAATGAATTCAATGTAAAATTTCTTTATCATTTCTATTCTACTGGAATTCTAAAAGAAGAAGGTAAAGTTTTTGATGGAGGAGGTTTTCGTATAGGAACATGGAATTTCTATGATGAAAAGGGAATCCTAACAAAGAGCATAGATTATGACAAGCCTTTTGAAAAATATCCATTAGATAAGGTTTTGGCGTATATGAAAAGCCGTAAAGCAGAATTATTAGGCATGTATACAAGGATATATAGAAAAATTGATGAAAAAGGAGTTCCTATGTGGTATATTAGTTGGGATGCTAATCAGAGAACCAAAGAAGACTGCATCACTATGGTTAATATAGAAATAGATGCTCAAAAAGGCGAGATTGTCAAAGAATACCATTCCTTCTTTTGGGAATATAGAAATCCTTATGATAAAGTTCCTGCTCCTGTCATCATCTTTGATAAAACTAAAAAATAAGTAATTTTTAACACTAAAAAATAATTAAATAATTTTGATTTTTCAAAATAAATATTAACTTTGCAATTCAAAGTTCTTTTTATGGATACTAAAAATTATCAAGAAGATTTATCTCACATTCGCTCTATTATGGAGAAAAGTTCCCGCTTCATCTCTCTGAGTGGGTTGTCTGGGATTTTCATAGGGGTTTTTGCTATTTTGGGAGCGGTGTATGTGTTTTTCGCTTTTGAAAGGGAAGGGATTAGCTATTTTGACAGATATCCTAAATTTTATGATTTTAATTTTATATCCGAACTAATTTTAGTTGCCCTTGTAGTGCTTGTTTTCTCTTTGGCTGCAGCAGTTTTCTTCACAGTAAGAAAGAGTAAAAGAAAAGAACTTCCTATCTGGACTACATCTACTAAACTTCTGATAATCAATTTTTCTATTCCATTGGTTACTGGGGGAATTTTTTGTTTGGGGCTTATTTTTCATGAATTTTATGCGTTTTTGGCACCTTCTACATTGATTTTTTATGGATTGTCACTTATCAACGCTTCTAAATACACTTATTCAGACATCAGATATTTAGGAATTTGTGAGGTGGTTTTAGGTTTGCTCTCATCATTTTTGTTGGGGTATGGATTGGTATTTTGGGCATTAGGATTTGGGCTGTTGCATATTATTTATGGACTTATTTTGTATAAAAAGTATCAATAATTTTAGTGAAAATGTTTAATATCGATCAGCTCAATAAGGAATTTGAAAGTCGCGTAAGGCTGGGCATCATGTCTGTCCTTATCGTGAATGACTGGGTTGATTTCAGTGAAATGAAAAACCTCCTTAACATCACTGATGGTAACTTGGCGAGCCACAGCACAGCCCTTGAAAAATCAAGATATATTGAGGTGAAAAAAGAATTTGTTGGCAAAAAACCGAAAACTTCCTATCGTGTTACACAATCGGGGAGAGAGGCTTTTAACCAGCACATCAATACTTTGGAAAAATTATTGAAAAAATAATTATATTTTTTTGCTTTTAAACTTTGAATTGCAAAGTTCTTTGGATTGTTAATTTAAATTTTTAAATATTATGAAAACACATCATTTAATTATGCTGACTACAGCAGTAGCTACAGCGCTGTTTTACAGAGAATCTTTTGGCTTAAATGTAGGATTATTAGCTATTTTTCTCAGTGTTATTACTCTGGTAAAAACACATAAAAAAAGGAAAGACAGAGAGTTTTTTATCATTTTTGTGTTGTCCATTTTGTCGGCTTTTGCTTTTATGTGGTATGGTGATTTCGTTTCGTTTTTGGCGGTTTCTTTTTCCCTGCTGTTGCTGAGATTTAAGTCAAAATATAGAAGGCTCAAAAGCATTCTGGCTGTCCCGATAGCGACGATGAATAATATCGCTTTTCCGTATCGTTTCTTTGATTTTAATACATGGATTATCAGAGATGGAAACTCTAAATTTAATTTCAAATCAATCATTATTTTAGTAATCCCAATCCTGTTTTTCTTATTCTTTTTCTGGATTTATAGTATGGGAAGTTCCATATTTTCAGAGGTTTATCTTTATGAGTTGGACATTGATGGCTGGTTTTTCGTGGTAGCGGCTTTTGCATTATATTTTTCGTTTGGATATTGGAATTTTTCAGGGGCAAAATATTTCTTGCGACGAAATCAATTTTTGCAAAATGATTTTTCAGAAAGAGTTAAAAATCAGAAATTTAAACCGTTTTTGGAGTTTTTAGACCTTGATTCTGAAAGAAAAATAGGCGTGCTGACTTTTGTTCTGCTCAATCTTCTTTTGTTGGTTTTTATTCTGGTTTTTAATTATGAACAGTTTTTCCAAGTTGATACAAACAGGCTGGCAAACCTTTCTGCGGACACACACAGCCGTGTAAATGTGGTCATTTTGTCCATCGTGATGGCAGTTTTACTATTGATGCTTTACTTTAGGTCTTATTTTAATTTTGATGATAAATCATTGTTACTTAAAAAGTTAGCTAAAATGTGGATAGTTCTTAACTCGCTACTTGTCCTTTCCGCCCTCATCAAAAACACCGAATACATCTACCACTGGGGACTTACCTACAAAAGACTGGGAGTTTATGCATTTCTCATTTTGTCTGTTATCGGTCTGATATTCACTTATTTAAAGATAAAATACAGAAAAACCAATTTCTATCTTTTTAACCAAATGATTTGGTATTTCTACGGAACACTTTTGCTTTGCAGCTTCGTAAACTGGGGGTATCTGGGGACATTTTACAATATAAAAGTTCAGAAAGTAAGTGATTTTGATGCTGTTTATGAATTTGATTTTAATGATTCTCTGCTTTTGGAATATTATCCTGATGAAATTTATTCCACTTATCGTTTTGATTATGTTAAAAGCCAAAAAAAAGATGAAAGATTTTTGTCCAAAGTGCTTTATTATCAATTTATTAACCTTCCTGATGAAAAACCAGCTTCAAGCATAGAATTACCCAATGAAAAACAAAACTAAAATCAATAATTTTTCGTAAATTAGCAGTAAAATTATAAGAAATGTCAAAAAAAGTTTTACTCGCAATATTAGACGGCTGGGGATTGGCTGAAAATCCCGAAGTATGTGCTATTACCAAGGCTCACACGCCGTTTGTGGACAGTTGCTATCAAAAATATCCTCACACTCAGCTGCATGCATCAGGTTTGGAAGTGGGGCTTCCCGAAGGACAAATCGGTAATTCCGAAGTGGGACATATGAATTTGGGAGCGGGAAGGGTTGTCTATCAGAACCTTACGAGGCTGAATTTAGCTGTGAAAAATGGAACTTTGGGTAAAGAAAAACCTATTCAAGAGGCATTTTTACACGCACAGAAAAATAATAAAAATGTCCATCTCCTTGGGCTGTTGTCTGATGGCGGTGTCCATTCGCATATCACTCATTTAGAGGCTCTTCTGGATGAAGCCAAAGATTTGGGATTGAAAAATGTTTTCGTTCATGCCTTTACTGATGGGCGTGACTGCGACCCGCGCAGAGGGAAAGTTTTTGTAAAAGAGATTCAGGAGTATTTATCCAAAACCACAGGAAAACTGGCGACTGTCACAGGGCGATTTTTCGCGATGGATAGGGATAAACGCTGGGAAAGGGTAAAAAAAGCCTACGATGCCTTGGTCAATGGAGTGGGGGTAAAAACACAAAATGCACTGGAAGCGGTGGAAAATTCTTACCAAAATAGTGTTTTGGATGAATTTATCGAGCCGATTATCTTAACTGATGAAAACCAAAATCCTGTGGGAAATATTCGGGAAGGCGATGTGGTTATTTTCTACAATTTCCGTACGGACAGAGGTCGCGAACTTACAGAAGTTCTTTCACAGAAGGATTTTCCAGAATTTGGAATGAAAAAACTGAATCTCTATTTTGTGACAATGACCAACTACGATAGGGATTTTGAAAATATCAAAATCGTCTATGATGAAGAAATTATCCACGAAACCTTAGGGGAAGTTTTAGAGAGAGAAGGGAAATCTCAAATTAGAATCGCTGAAACCGAAAAATATCCTCATGTGACATTCTTCTTTTCAGGAGGGCGCGAAACCGAATTTGAAAACGAAAAAAGAATACTCTGCCCAAGCCCTAGAGATGTGAAAACTTATGATTTAAAGCCTGAAATGGCGGCTTTTGATATTCGTAATGCCATCATTCCAGAATTGCAGAAGCAGACAGCAGATTTTGTTTGCTTAAATTTTGCTAACCCTGATATGGTGGGACATACAGGTGTTTTTGATGCAGTAGTAAAAGCCTGCGAAGTGGTGGATGAATGCATAAAAGATGTCGCAAATACAGCCTATGAAAACGGCTATACGGTGCTTATCCTCGCTGACCATGGTAATTCAGACTATATGATAAATGAAGATGGTTCGCCTAATACTAATCATACCACCAGTTTAGTTCCTCTGATTGTAATGGATAAAGACAAAACATGGCAACTTAAAAGAGGAAAATTGGGCGATGTAGCACCTACCATTCTCCACATTATGGGAATAAAAATTCCTGAAAAAATGACAGGAGAGGTATTGGTTTCATAAAATTTCTTACATTTGCACACTTTTGATTTTAAAAAAATGAGCAATTTAGATAACCTACTGCCTTACGGTTTTGCTTTAATTGTGGCAGTTCCTTTTGTGATATTGCTGAGACAGTTTGTGTTTCAGTTCATTAAGTTGAAAAACAAAGAATTGAGCATTATTTCAGGGAAATCCAATGCACAGATAAGATTGCAGGCGTATGAAAGAATGACTTTGTTTTTGGAGAGAATGAAGCCTTCTAACTTGGTTCAGAAGTTTGACAAGGAATTGGCTGCTGTGGAATTTGTGTTTTTGGTGGAAAAAAATATTATGGAAGAATTTGAGTATAACGCTTCACAACAGCTTTATATTAGCCAAGATTCTTGGAATAATATTTTAAATTCTAAAAATAATGTTCTCCAGCTTCTCCACAAGACTTTGGAAAACAGCCCGAATGTTTCTTTACAGGAGTTTAAAACTCTGTTTTTGATGGGGTATGTGGATGGCGAGGATTACATCTCAGATACTATCCAAAACCTTAGAAATGAAATAAGTAGAATAATTTAAAAATAAATATAGTATAATGATTCCAACTTTTAAAGCACATCCTTGGCATGGAATTTCAGCTGGGGAAAAAGCACCAGATGTAGTTAATGTTTTTGTGGAAATAGTTCCATCAGATACTATTAAATATGAAATCGATAAAGAAAGCGGACATCTAAAAGTAGACAGACCGCAGAAGTTTTCTAATATAATTCCTGCTTTATATGGCTTTGTTCCAAGAACTTACTGCGATGAGAGAGTAAAGGAACTTGCAGTGAAAAGAGGTGCTTCAGACATCACGGAAGGAGACCATGATCCACTAGATATTTGCGTATTGAGCAGTCACAATGTTCCTGTTGGTGGTATTTTGCTGGAAGCAGTGCCAATCGGTGGGTTTAAAATGATAGACAAAGGCGAGGCTGATGATAAAATCGTAGCTGTATTAGTAGGCGATCAGTCTTATGGTCATATCAAAGACATTTCAGAACTTCCTAAGGCTGAAGTAGATAGACTAATGCACTATTTCTTGACTTATAAAAATCTTCCTGGTGAGCCTGTAGCATGTAGAATAGATGAAGTCTATGATGCTAAACACGCAAAAGAAGTTATCAAAGCATCTCAAGAAGATTATCAAGAGAAATATAAAGGATAAAATAATGAAAAATTACTTGGAAAAACTTTCTGAGTAATTTTTTTATTTTTTAATATAAATATTTTGTAAATTGGCTTTCTTAATAAAAAAATAAAATGACTACAATAGAGAAAATTTCAAAACTTCGTCAGAAGATGCAGGAGAAAGGTATCAATGCATTTATTGTCTACTCTGCAGACCCACATATGAGTGAATATCTACCTGAAGAATGGCAGGAACGCACTTGGCTTTCAGGCTTTACAGGTTCTGCTGGTTTTTTGGTGGTAACTAATGAAAAAGCGGCTCTCTGGACAGATGGAAGATATTTCGTTCAGGCAGCAAAGGAGCTGGAAAACACAGGAATAGAACTGATGAAAGACGGTATGGAGGGCACTCCGAACTACATAGACTGGATAATCTCTCAAACGCCTGAAAATGGAAAAGTAGCCGTAAATGCTCTGGCAACATCTCATCTAAACTGGGAAAGTCTTGAGCAAAAATTGTCTGCAAGAAAAATACAACTTGTCAATGAAGCTTTATTAAAGGATATTTGGACAAATAGAGGCGAACCTTCTAAACATGAAATCTTTGTTCATCCTCTGAAATGGGCAGGTCAGTCTGTCGTAGAAAAACTAAACGCCATCCGTGCGAAAATGCAGGAAAATGGTGCTTCATTGCATGTTATTTCAAGTCTTGATGATGTGGCTTGGACACTAAATTTACGAGGAAGCGATGTGGACTGTAACCCTGTATTTCTTGGTTATATCCTCGTAACAGAGGATGGGGAGGCTACGCTCTTTGTAGATGTAGAAAAACTCAATGATGAAGCCAAAAAACAAATGCAAGAGGCCGAAGTAAGCATAGTTCCTTACGATGAATTTTTCTCTTATTTAGGTCAATTAAAAAATGAAAAAGTTTTAATTTCACCAAACTGTAACCAAGCGGTTTTTAATGCTTTAAAGGATAAAAATACTTTCATTCTGTTTGCCGTTCCTGGCAATCTGATGAAAGCCATTAAAAACGAAACCGAATTGGAAGGTTTCCGTACGGTGATGGTTCGTGATGGTGTAGCGATGGTGAGATTCCTCCATTGGCTGAAAAACAATGTAGGAAAAGAGCCTATGACAGAATATTCCATTGGGAAAAAACTGAGAGATTTCCGTGCTGAGGGCGAAAATTTCGTGGGCGAAAGTTTCGGCAGCATCATCGGTTATAAAGGAAATGGCGCAATCGTGCATTATTCCGCGAAAAGCGAAGGAAGTAAGGAAGTTACCAACGAGGGAAGCGTTCTTGTAGATTCTGGCGGACAGTATTTAGAGGGAACTACCGACA
Source organism: uncultured Flavobacteriaceae bacterium (assembly GCA_963516475.1). Lineage (GTDB taxonomy): Bacteria > Bacteroidota > Bacteroidia > Flavobacteriales > Weeksellaceae > JABCPE02. The sequence goes on along the minus strand of CAUQBR010000009.1, from coordinate 39,690 downwards.
TTACCAGAACATTGGCTTTGGGTAAAGTATCGGCGGAGTTTGTAAAAGACTGCACTTTGGTTCTGAAAGGGATGATTAACCTTTCTTTGGCTCAGTTCCCAAAAGGTACAAGAGGTGTTCAGCTGGATGCTATCGCTCGTCTTCCGCTTTGGAAAGAAGGCAAAGACTATGCACACGGAACAGGGCACGGTGTGGGAAGTTTCATGAATGTGCATGAAGGCCCTCAGAATATACGAAAAGATATGAATCCACAGGAGCTTTTAGCAGGGATGGTATGTTCCAACGAGCCAGGGTTTTATGTTGAAAATCAATATGGCATCCGTCATGAGAATTTAGTAGCAGTGAAGAAACTAAGAACCACAGAATACGGTACTTTCTATGGTTTTGAAACCCTTACACTTTGTCCGTTTTTCAAAGATGTGATAGATGCGGAACTGCTTACCGAACCAGAAAAAGAATGGCTGAACGCCTACCACAAGACCTGCGAGGAGAAATTGGCTCCGCACTTGTCAGGTGAGGTCAAAGAATGGTTCTTAGAATTAGTAAAACCAATATAAAATAAAAATCTCTTTTCCTGCTCAATGGAAAGGGGATTTTTTCATCTAAATTACTACCTTTGTGAGGTAAAATATATCATAATGCCACAGCAGTTTTTAGGAAATAAAGAATTTTTAACGAAAGATATAGAGGTTTTTTCGAGTTGTCCCAGTAATATTGCCCTTATCAAATATTGGGGAAAATATGAAGGGCAGATTCCAGCAAATCCCAGCATCAGTTTTACGCTTAGTAATTGTAAAACAGAGACTAAAATGATTTTTAGATCAGGTGAAAAATTTTCAGTCAAAACTTTTTTAGCAGGGAAAGAGGAAACCAAATTTTCAGAGAAAATAGAAAAATATTTCCGAAACATAGAGAAATATCTTCCTTGGATTTTGCAGGGAAGTTTTGTCATTGAGACCGAAAATACTTTCCCGCATAGCTCTGGAATTGCCAGTTCTGCATCGGGCTTTGGAGCTATAGCTAAATGTCTTATGGAGATGGATAAAGCGTTTTCTGGGAAAGATTTTTTTGATGTCAAAAAAGCCTCATTTTTGGCTCGTCTGGGGAGCGGAAGTGCCTGCCGAAGCGTTTATGACGGGCTGGTAGTCTGGGGCGAGGTGAATGAAGTGGAGGGAAGTTCTGACCTGTATGCTGTGAAATATCCTGACGAGAAAATTCATCCGATATTTAGGGATTTTAATGATTATGTTCTGCTGATTCATGAAGGGCAAAAGTCTGTAAGTTCCACCGTGGGACATGGGCTGATGAACACCAATCCCTATGCAGAACGCCGTTTTCAGGAAGCGAGAGAAAACTTTGTTCCAATGAAAGAGATATTGAAATCAGGTGATTTACAAGCTTTTATGAAATTGGTGGAGCATGAGGCTCTTACACTTCATGCGATGATGATGATGAGCGACCCTGCTTTTATTCTGATGCAGACAGGGACTTTGCAGGTTATCAATAAAGTTTGGGAATTTAGAAAGGAGACTAATCTGCCTCTTTTTTTCACTTTGGATGCAGGTGCGAATGTACATCTACTTTTTCCAAGCGAAAAGAAAGCTGAAATTTCTAATTTCATAGAGACAGAACTCTTACAATACACGCAGAATGGCGGAATTGTAAGGGATTTCATGAAGTTTTAATCCAAAATAATATGAAAAGGAATAAGTTTTTACTGCTGAATTATGTTTTTGTAGTGAGCATAATTTTGTTGTTTATCAATGACCATTTTTTGAAGTTACATTTTCATAATTGGTTCACAGGTAAATTTTCAGATTTTTTGGGAATGATTATTTTTCCATTGTTTTTGGCGTATATTTTCCCAAAATTAAGAACTTTTTCCGTTTTCGTTAGTTTTGTTTTGTTCATATTTTGGAAGTCTCCATTTTCAGATGGATTTATTGATTTTTACAATCAGATTTCGCCCATTGCTGTGGCTCGTGTGGTGGATTATACGGATTTCATAGCTTTTGTATTTTTGGTAATTCCTTTTCTTTTGATGAAGTATGATGCTCTGCTTCAACCTTTAAAAATAAGAAAAATAAGTCCTGCACTGGTGCTTGTTCCCTCTGTTTTTGTGATGATGGCTACTTCTCCGCCGCCATACTATAGATATGGTTCAGATGGGATAGTGTTGTTCAACGATTATTCTTTTAAAATGCAAAAAAGCAAAGCAGAGGCTCTGGATGAGCTGAAAAATAGGAATATTTTGTTCAAAAAAGATACGCTGATGATTATTAGAAGAAATAACATAAGCAGTGAAAGTTTGATCATGAACGGAACTGACCTAAAAACGCTGGAAGTAGATAAAGAAATCCTAAAAAAGGAGCTGGAAAGAAAAATACAATTTTGTGATTATTACATCATAGACAGCTTAAAAATAGGAGATGAAACACTGAAAGATATAAGATTTGAGCTGGAAGAATTAAGTAAATCAAAAGTAAAAATAATCCTGAAATCAGTCGTATTAGAGGAACAAAATACAAACAACAAAAAATTGCAAAAGAAATTCAGGAAAATTTATAGAGAACTTCTGAAAAAAGAATTTTTAAATAAAAATTATAAACAAAACTAATCATTTAACCCATGAAAATAGGAATATTAGGAGGCGGACAGCTCGGCAGGATGCTTATACAAGAGGCTTTGAAGTACGATGATGAATTCTATACACTAGACCCAAGTTCTGACTGCCCATGCGCAGGGATATCATACTTTACAAAAGGTGACTTTAATGATTATCAGACTGTTATAGATTTTGGGAAGGATAAAGATGTTCTTACAATAGAGATAGAGCATGTGAATGTCCAAGCGCTGGAAGATTTACAGAAACAAGGAATAAAAATCATCCCAAGTCCCAATGCTGTCAAAATCATTCAGCAGAAAATACTGCAGAAAGAATTTTATCAAAAAAACGAAATCCCAAGTCCTGATTTTCAGGTTATTCAAAATAAATCGGAAGTAAATTTTCCTTTGCCTTTTGTTCAAAAACTAAATACTGGCGGCTATGATGGAAAAGGCGTTCAGGTAATTCGCAGCGAAAAGGAGCTGGAAAACCTCTGGAATGCGCCATCTGTTTTGGAAGCTTTGGTGGATATAGAAAAAGAACTTTCTGTGATTGTGGCTAAAAATGATAGGGGAGAAGTCAAAGTTTTTCCTGTCACGGAGATGGTTGCCAATCCGAGATTAAACCTATTGGATTTTAATATTTGTCCAAGTGAAATTTCTGATGAAATCCAAACTCAAATTGATGAAATTGTCAGAAAATTCATCCAAGCGATGGCTTTATCTGGGCTTTTTGCAATAGAATTATTTTTGGATAAAAATGGAAAAGTCTGGGTCAATGAAACAGCGCCAAGACTGCACAACAGCGGACATCTCACGCAGGAAGGAAACAGTAATTCCCAATTCGAGCAGATGTACCGCGTGGTAAAAAATCTTCCACTAGCAGATACAGATGCCGATAAATACAGCGGAATGTTTAACCTCGTAGGAGAGGAAGGCTACCAAGGGAAAGCCTATTATGAAGGCTTAGAAGATGTTTTAAAACTGCCCAAAACCTATGTTCATCTATATGGAAAAACCGAGACCAAACCAGGGCGTAAAATGGGACATATTAACATCTTGGCGGATAGTAGGGAAGAGCTGTTAGAAAAACTCACCACGATAAAATCAATGATTAGAGTGATATCAAAAAAGCATTAGAATTTTCTAATGCTTTTTAGTTTTAAACATATCTGGATGATAATTCGTTATAAATATTCCTAAAATAATCAAAAACGCTGCGATAACGAAATTAGAATCTACAGGCTCATCAGCTATCAGCCATCCTAAAAAGATTGCAATGATGGTGTTTACATAAGAAATCATGGAAACTTTGACAGCGGAAATTTGGCTCAGTGCATAGATATACGCTAAATAAGCGATAATGGAAGCGAAAATCGTAAGTGAGAACATCGCAATGAGGCTTTTCAGACTCCATGTTTCTGGTGCAAATTCTTCACCCAGAACTAAAGCACTGATAATCTGCACTACTCCCGCAAAAATAAATTGATAAAAAAGGCTTAATAAAATATTAGAGCTTTTATAGTTTGTTTTTTTGATGTAAAGGGCTCCCGTAGCATTTCCAGCAATAGCAAGGAATAGGTAAATCATTCCTTTGCGGTAATCAGGGTTGGCCAAATCAGCCAGTCCATCCCAGAAAATCAAGATAATTCCAGAAAATCCTAGTAAAATCCCTAGAACAGATTTTAATGTAAACTGCTGCATTCTAAACAAAACGCTGCCGATAAATATCAAAATAGGCGAACAAGAACTAATCAGAGATGCCAAACTGCTGGAAACATGCTCTTCGGCAATCGTGGTAAGTCCATTGGTTATGATAAGAATACAAGTGGAAAGTATCAACTGGACTTTTAGATTTTCCCAGCCTATCCATTTTAGTTTTCCTGCAAAGGATAAATAAACACCCAAAATAATAGCCGACAGCACATGCCGAATACCCGCTACATACAGCGGAGGAATAGTCTCCACAGCAAGTCTAATACCTAAAAACGAAGTCCCCCAGATGATAGCAATAGCCAAAATAGCGAATGTGAGTTTCATGTTTTTCATCTCAGGAAAATTAGTTTTTCGTTTTAAAGGTTAATTTTTTATCTTTGGAATGTTTAAATTTTTCGTTTGTAAAGTTAATTAAATTTATTTTAAAATCAATCAAAATATGGTAGGAATTATTATGGGAAGCAAAAGTGATTTCCCGATTATGCATCAGGCAGTAGATTTTTTACAATCATTGGGAGTTCCCTACGAGGTTACCATAGTTTCTGCACACAGAACACCAGAACGAATGCTGGACTATGCGAAAACAGCTAAAAAAAGAGGAATCAGTGTAATCATAGCAGGAGCAGGAGGAGCTGCCCATTTGCCTGGGATGGTGGCGAGCTGTACCACCTTGCCAGTGATAGGCGTGCCTATTTTGTCAAGTAATTCCATAGATGGCTGGGATAGTGTTTTGTCCATTTTGCAGATGCCTTCTGGAATTCCTGTTGCTACGGTGGCGCTAAACGGAGCCATGAATGCAGGAATTTTGGCAGCTAAAATTTTAGCGGTATCAAATCCTGAAATTGCTGACAAATTAGAAAACTATCAAGAATCTCTCTCTAAAAAAGTATTGGCATCAATAGATGAACTGAAAACAGATTACCCAAATTCTTATGATGAGTAACGGAATAAAATCATAAATATATTTTGTTCTATAATTTGATTATTTAAGTAGAAATTGAAAAATGATATCTTGAATTAAGAAATCCAAGAATATAACGAAATAGAGGGAACTGTTTTATCATAGTTCCCTCTATTTTTATGTAAATTAATTTAATAAGTTACAATAAACCTCTTCTCATCTATGTTCTGGATAAATGAATATACGAAAGGGATAAGCTCTTTCCCATCCATATCAATGACGCCATATTTCTCTCCTTTTTTACATATAATGGTATTAGGTAATCTTGAAGAATCATGTGTATAAAAAATGGCTTTCATCCCTTTCATAGGAACCCCTTTTCTAGTATATAAAAAAGTCTCTTCATCCGAGTAAATATTACCAAAAGTAAAGTGTTTATCAACATAAAATATTGGTTCTTCATCATGTGTTGGAGGAATAAGAACATTCAGCTGATGATCAATCACTCCATACTTCCCATTTCTTATAAGCAAAAAGTAGGTATCTGCATAAGGTTTCTTATCTCTGAAGAAAGGGAAAGGAATAGACACCCTATTTATATAACCTAATTTGTCTGCCCCTGTAAATTTTGTATTTGTCATTTTAGATGTTTTGCTGTCAAACAAGAACCATTTTCCTTGTTTTAAGACTAATGCTTTGTTCGAACTAATAGCAAAAATATCATCATAAATACAACTAAGAAGCTGCTTTCCTTTGCTGCTAAACAATCCGTATTTGCCGTTCAGATTGGCAATATATAAGTTATTGAACGCTGCTGAAATTTTTTTGTATTTAAAACCCATTACTTCTTTACCGTTTTCGGTAATGATGCCTATCTGTTCATTTTTACTTGCTATGATTTCTGATCCAATACCTTTTTCTAAATAATCATAGTCAAAAGGAATTACAAGATTTCCCTTAAAATCAAAAGCCCCTACCAAACCAAGCTGTTGTATTTGTTTTTTGTTAAGAGAGTACATTTTCTCTTTTGAGTTATTCCATTTAAGTGACCAGTTACTTACCCGCTTTATTACTTCATCTGATAGTTTTAATGGAGTTTTATGATTAAAGGCTCTCACGAAGAATCTGTTGTATCCTTTTGTTACCGTACTGAATATTGGTGGTATCACAACATTAGCATTCTTATCAAGTACACCAATACTATCCCCCCTTTCACCTTTTTTTATCTCGATAAAAGAATCACTTAAACGATATATTCCATAGTAGTCGGCAGGCACTACCACTTGTCCTTTAAGGTTCATAATTCCCTTTTTACGCTTTGAATAGAATGTTAATAAATTTTTGTTTAGGGCAAAATCTAATTCAAACTTTACCGCAATGTGTTCTTTGGTGTTCAGGTTGAAGATATGATTTGTAAAAAGAAAGTTTTCAGCTGTAAATACAATGTCATCATTGATAGGTATGTTATAAAAGTTGACACCTTCAAAAGGTGCTAGCTGTTTAAATTTAGTCTTTGTCAGCTGATATAGAGTAGGTAAAGTTCCTGTACTAACGGCAACTATTTTACGAGTAGACTGTTCATCAGATATATAGTAGTCTTTCAATAGCCTGATATTACGATATTTGAAAGGTACTATTACATTTTCATTGAAGTCAATAACCCCCGTAAGGTTACTCCAATCATAATTTTCTACACCATCTGTAAATGGGACAGCAGACAATAAATCATCATAAAGGTATGTGATATTTACATATGGTTTTGAAAGTATTTCTCCCTTCCCAATTTCATAGATATTCATTTTGGATTGGGAAAATAAAGGCTGATAAATCAAAAGTAAATGGACAAAAAGTAGAGTTATGGATTTCTTCATTTTATTGTGAAATGATATTAATTGAATAGAAATGATATTATCTAAAAGTAAAAAGAGTTAAATGTTAATAAAACACTTAACTCTTTTATTGTACCCAGAGCCGGAATCGAACCGGCACGCCTTGCAGCGCTGGATTTTGAGTCCAGTGCGTCTACCAGTTCCGCCATCTGGGCCTACTCAAATCTTACGGGTGCAAATATAGACATTATTTTCATAACAGCAAAAAAAATCAATATAATTTTAGAAATTAATTTCTAAACCATCATACGCCAGATGAACATCATCAGGAAGTTCGGCTTCTGTCTGCTTATAAAAACCTATTTTATGGCTGATGTGTGTGAGGTAGGTTTTCTTTGGTTTTAGTTTTTTTACCAATTCCAAAACATCTGGCAAAATGAAGTGTGCAGGATGTTTTTCCTCTTTTCTAAGACAGTTGATAATCAAGAAATCCAGATTTAGCAGTTTTTCCATTTCTGAATTTGGGATAGAACTCGCATCCGTTATATAAGCTAAATTTTTTACCTTAAATCCAATTATAGGCAGCTGATTGTGAAAAACATGTATCGGTGTGATTTTGGTTTCATCTATTGTAAAATCGCTGCCTATCAGATGGATATCAAAACTTGGAGCTCCAGGATATCTTACCTCGCTAAAAGCATAGGGAAATCGCAGTTTTATTTCTTCCGCAGTCCTTTCCAGACAATAGATAGGAATATTTTTTTGTCTTTTGAAGATGATGGGACGCAGGTCATCCAGTCCGATTACATGGTCATTATGCTCGTGTGTGAGAAGCACTGCATCTATGTTATTTTCTCCATTGGTAAGCATCTGCTGTCTGAAATCAGGCCCGCAGTCTATCAATATTTTCCCATTTGTCTCGGTGGTTATCAGAGCAGAACTTCGCAGCCTTTTGTCTTTTGGGTCAGAAGACAAACAGACAGGATCATCAGAACCGATTATCGGAACGCCTTGGGAAGTTCCTGTTCCTAAAAATTTTAGCTTCATTTTGTTTTAATATTTTATAAAAAATCCAGATTAATAATAACCTGGATTTCTTTTATTGATAACAAAAAACGTGATTCAACATTTATTTTACTTGATCTACAACAGCTTTGAATGCTTCTGGATGATTCATCGCTAAATCAGCCAATACTTTTCTATTTAGCTCAATGTTGTTTCTCTTAAGAGCTCCCATGAACTGAGAGTAAGACATTCCGTATTGTCTAGTTCCCGCATTGATACGCGTAATCCAAAGACTTCTGAAATTTCTCTTTTTCTCTTTTCTACCTCTGTAGGCATATTGCATTGCTTTTTCTACTGCGTTTTTCGCAACAGTCCAAACATTTTTTCTTCTTCCGAAGAAACCTTTAGCTTGTTTTAAGATTTTTTTTCTGCGCGCTCTAGACGCTACAGCGTTTACTGATCTTGGCATAATTTAATTAATTTGTTTTTTTGAAAAGGGCGGAATTACATAGAATTCTCTTAGTAGCACCGTTTCAGGGTTAAACTTTTTTGAATAAAATTCTTATAAACCGAAATGATTTATAAAAACTACTTAATTGCTAATTGCTTTAAAACGCTTTTCTCGTCCACACTAGCAACATAAGAAGTCTGAGTAAGATTTCTCTTTCTTTTAGTTTCTTTTTTAGTCAAGATGTGGCTTTTAAAAGCATTTTTTCTTTTGATTTTACCTGTTCCAGTAAGAGCAAAACGCTTCTTAGCACCTGATTTCGTTTTTAATTTTGGCATTTTCTTACTTCTTTTATGTTATTTGTTATCAATATCTTATTTTACTGAAATATAAAACTATTTAGCCTTTTTCGGACTCATTAGCATTATCATTCTTTTTCCTTCTAATTTAGGCATTTGGTCTACCTTTCCTACATGCTCAAGCTCTTGGGCAAGTTTTAGAAGTAATATTTCTCCTTGATCCTTAAAAACTATTGATCTCCCTTTGAAGAAAACATAAGTTTTTAGTTTAGAGCCTTCTTCCAAGAATTTTTCAGCGTGTTTTTTCTTGAATTGGAAATCGTGTTCATCTGTCTGAGGACCAAAACGGATTTCCTTTATCACCACTTTTACCTGCTTGGCTTTCAGCTCCTTTTGTTTTTTCTTTTGTTCATAAAGGAACTTTTTGTAATCCAAGATACGGCAGATAAAAGGCTCTGCTTTATCCGAAATTACTACCAAATCCAATTCCTGTTCCTCAGCCATTTTCAAAGCTTCAGAAGTAGGGTAGACACCAGGCTCTACATTATCACCGACCAAACGAACCTCCTTGGCTCTGATTTTGTCGTTAATCTGATGCGCATCTTCCTGTGCAGGCTTTCGCATCGGACCTTTGCTGTTAATTTTCTTTAGTGCTATCGCTTTAAATTTTAATGGTTAATATCTTATTTAATATCTGATGACAGAGCTGCCTCTTTCTTAAAGTAAGCTATGAAATCTTCTATGCTCATCGTTCCTAAATCTCCTTCGCCTCTCTTTCTCACAGAAACTGTTCCCTCAGCCTCTTCATTTTCTCCTACAACCAGCATAAATGGTAGTTTGTTTAATTCTGCATCACGGATTTTTTTACCCGTTTTTTCATTTCTTTTGTCAATCAGACCGCAAATATCGTTAATTTCCAGCAATTGTGAAACTTTTTCTGCATAATTTACATATTTTTCACTAATTGGAAGGATTGTAAACTGCTCTGGAGCCAGCCAAAGTGGGAAATCTCCCGCTGTATTTTCTAGTAAAATAGCGATAAAACGCTCCATAGAACCAAACGGTGCTCTGTGAATCATCACAGGTCTGTGCTTCTCGTTATCACTACCTGTATACCAAAGGTCAAATCTCTCTGGCAGGTTGTAATCAACTTGGATTGTTCCAAGCTGCCAGCTTCTTCCCAAAGCATCTTTCACCATGAAATCTAGTTTAGGCCCGTAGAATGCAGCTTCTCCGTATTCTACCACGGTATTTAATCCTTTATTTTTAGCAGCGGTAATGATTGCATTTTCAGCTTTTTCCCAGTTTTCATCAGAACCGATGTATTTTTGCTTGTTTTCAGGGTCTCTTAATGAAATTTGAGCCGTAAAATCAGCAAATCCAAGGCTGCTGAATACATACAATACCAAGTCTATAACTCCTTCAAACTCAGACAATAACTGGTCTGGCGTACAGAATAGGTGGGCATCATCCTGAGTAAAGCCTCTTACTCTGGTAAGTCCGTGTAACTCACCACTTTGCTCATATCTGTATACTGTTCCGAATTCCGCAAATCTCTTAGGTAAATCTTTATAAGACCACTGGCTTGTTTTGTATATTTCGCAGTGGTGAGGGCAGTTCATTGGTTTTAATAAAAATTCTTCTCCTTCGTGTGGAGTTTTTATCGGCTGGAATGAATCTGCTCCATATTTTTCGTAATGTCCAGAAGTTACATACAAGTCTTTGTGACCGATGTGAGGTGAAATTACGAATTCATATCCTGCTTTTTTCTGCGCTTCGGAAAGGAAGTTTTCTAATTTTTTTCTTAGAGCAGCGCCTTTTGGGAGCCAAAGTGGAAGCCCTGCACCTACTTTTTCTGAAAAGGCAAAAATTCCTAATTCTTTACCTAGTTTTCTGTGGTCACGGCGTTTTGCTTCTTCCAATCTTTCCAAGTATTCGGTAAGTTCTTTTTGTTTTGGGAAAGAAATACCATAAACTCTGGTAAGCTGCTTGTTTTTTTCGTCTCCTCGCCAATATGCTCCTGCTGCATTTAGGATTTTCACAGCTTTTATAAGTCCTGTGCTAGGGATATGTCCTCCACGGCATAGGTCTGTGAAATTATCATGAGTCACAAAAGTGATTTCTCCATCAGTAAGGTTTTCTACTAATTCCTTTTTGAAAGGATTATCAGCATATTCTTTCAGTGCATCTGCTTTGGATACTGGATAAATTCTAAAAGCTGAATCTTTCTTTGCATTTTCCAGCATTTTTTTCTCAATTTTTTCAAAATCTTTCTCAGAAAGAATTTCTCCATCAAAATCCACATCATAGTAAAATCCGTTTTCTATGGCAGGACCTATGGTAAGTTTTGCATTAGGATAAAAATCCAAAATAGTCTGCGCTAAGACATGGGCAGAAGAGTGCCAGAAGGCTTTTTTACCCATATCGTCATTCCATGTTAATAACTGAACCGTGGCATCTTCCGTGATAGGGGTAGAGACTTCTACTTGTTTTTCATCTACTAATGCAGAGATTGTATTTCTCGCAAGACCTTCGCTAATTGATTTGGCAATTTCCAAAGGAGTTATTCCTCTGTTAAAATCACGCTGATTGCCGTCTGGAAAAGTTATTTTTATCATAGTATTAAAAAATTGAATGGCAAATCTACAAAATAGAAGTGAAACTATAAATATTTTTAGACCTAAAAAACTTAATTTTGTTGATAATTTAAATAAAAATGCAATTTAGAATTCAGTCTTTTCCTCCAATAATATCAAAAAAGTCTAAAATCCTGATTTTGGGTTCCATTCCTGGGACTAAATCTTTGGAGAAAAAAGAATACTACGCTCATCCTCAGAATCATTTTTGGAAAATATTATTTTGTATGTTTGAGGAGGATTTTTCTGCTGATTATCAGGATAGATTAAAGCTTTTAGAAAAATATAATATCGCACTTTGGGATACCATAGAGAGCTGCGAAAGGGAAGGAAGTCAGGATGTGAAAATCAAGAATGAAACAGCCAATCAAATCCCTGATTTGCTGGAAGAATACTCTAATATAAAGGCTGTTTTCTGCAATGGTCAAAAATCTTATAAAAATCTCATCAAATTATTAGGCTCAGATTTTCATTTACCCATTATACTTTTGCCTTCAACCAGTCCTCTGCACACCATTTCTTTTGATAAAAAATTAGAAGACTGGAAAAAGATTTTGGAATATCTTTCTTGAAAAAACAAATTGAATTTAGCTTGAATTTAGGGGCTGTTTGGAGTGTTGATAAAAATAAAACTTGACAAAGGCATTTTAAGGTTGTATATTTGCCAACTTATTTTAATTTTAAAAAATATAAAATCCGTAAATTTTATTCATTCAAATGAAAACATCTAATTTTAATTTCCACTTGCCAGAACATCTTTTGGCAGAACACCCATCAGAACACAGAGATGAAGCAAAACTAATGGTTCTCAATAGAAAAACCGAAACCATAGAACACAAACTCTTCAAGGATGTGATTGATTACTTTGATGATGGAGATTTATTTATCTTTAATAATACTAAGGTTTTCCCTGCAAGACTATACGGAAACAAAGAAAAAACTGGGGCAAGAATAGAAGTTTTTCTACTTAGAGAACTTGACCGTGAAACCCGTGTTTGGGATGTTTTGGTAGATCCAGCAAGAAAAATAAGAATAGGGAATAAACTTTTCTTTACCGAAGATGAATCCTTGGTGGCAGAAGTGATTGACAATACGACTTCTCGTGGAAGAACGCTAAGATTCTTATTTGATGGTAGTTACGAAGAATTCCGTCAAAAACTAAAAGAATTGGGAGAAACTCCACTTCCTAAATACATCAAAAGAGCAGTAGAGCCAGAAGATGCAGAAAGATACCAAACTATCTACGCCAAAGTAGAAGGTGCGGTTGCTGCTCCTACGGCTGGACTTCACTTTTCTAAACACCTTATGAAGAGGCTGGAAATCAAGGGGATTAACTTTGCAGAGGTTACGCTTCATGTAGGTTTAGGAACATTTAACCCGATAGAAGTAGAGGATATTTCTAAACACAAAATGGAGTGCGAAGAAGCCATTATAGATGAAAAAAATGCTGAAATCATCAATAAAGCAGTGGAGGAAAACAGAAGAATTTGCTGCGTGGGAACTACTACCATGAGAGCATTGGAAACCTCTGTTTCTTCTAATAGAAGAGTATCTGCTTACCACGGCTGGACTAATAAATTCATCTATCCGCCGTATGAATTTGGCGTGGCAAATGCTATGATTACCAATTTCCACACACCGAAATCTACTTTGCTGATGATGATTGCGGCTTTTGCTGGAAAGGATTTCGTGATGCACGCTTACGAAGAAGCCATTAAGAATGAATACAAGTTTTATTCTTATGGTGATGCGATGCTTATCATTTAAATTAAGAAAATAACTTTAAAAAATATTATAAAATGCTTTTAGACGATTTAAAATGGCGCTATGCCACAAAAACCTATCAAGAGGGAAAGAAAGTCCCACAAGAGGACATAGACAAGATTATAGAAGCTATTCGCCTTGCGCCTACTTCTTCTGGGCTGCAGCCTTTCAGAATCATCGTAATAGATGACCAAGAAACCAAAGAAAAACTGGTAGAAGGTGCTTTTAATCCAAAAGGAATTATGGCATGTTCGCACATTATCGCTTTTGCTGCGTGGGACAATTATACACCTGAGAGAATCGATGAGATGTATAATTTTATCACCGATGAACGAGGGCTTCCTCGTGGGCGATATGAGAGATATACGGATATGATAAAGGAGCTTTTTGCACAGCGTGAGCCTATCCGAAATTTCGAACATGCAGCGAGACAAGCATACATAGCCCTAGGAATGGCACTTGCACAAGCGGCAGAACTCAAAATAGATTCTACACCTGTGGAAGGATTTGACAACGAAAATTTTGATAAAGTTCTTGGTTTAGAGAAATTTGGGCTGAAAAGCGTGGTACTGATGTATGTAGGCTATGCTGACCGCGAAAACGACTGGCTAGCACCGATGAAAAAGGTGAGAATCTCCAAGGAAGAATTAGTAATAAAACATAAATAATCATTTCAAAAAGCCTAATCAAAAGGCTTTTTTATCTTAAAAACAATCAAATAGAATGAAAGATATCAGAACGCTTAGTTTAGACCAGCTCAAAGAATATTTTGTTTCTTTGGGAGAAAAACCATTTCGTGCCAAGCAGGTCTATGACTGGCTTTGGTCTAAAAATCTTCATTCTATTGAGGAAATGACTAATCTTTCCAAAGAGCTTCGCCAAAGGATTTCGGAGGAATATACGATAAATCCCATCTCGGTAGACAAACTCCAAAGAAGTTCGGACGGAACCATAAAAAACGGCGTAAAACTCCATGATGGGCTTTTGGTAGAAAGTGTTCTAATCCCTACAGAAACACGGACTACAGCCTGTGTTTCCTCGCAGGTAGGATGTTCTCTAAACTGTGAGTTTTGTGCTACTGCCAAACTCAAAAGAATGAGAAACTTAGAGGTAGCAGAGATCGTGGATCAAGTGGCTTTGATAGACAAGCAGAGTAGACTTTATTTTGATAGACCTCTCTCTAATATCGTATTCATGGGAATGGGTGAGCCTATGATGAACTACAAAAATGTAGTGGAAGCCATCAGAAAAATCACTCAGCCCGATGGTTTGGGCATGTCTCCAAGGAGAATTACCGTATCTACTTCTGGAATTCCGAAGATGATAAAAATGCTGGCGGATGAAGATTTAAAGGTAAAATTGGCGCTTTCATTGCATTCTGCGATTGAAGAAAAACGAAATGAAATCATGCCTTTTTCATCTAATTTCCCGCTGACAGACATCATAGAAGCCCTGCAGTACTGGTATTCTAAAACTGGCTCTGTCATTACTCTGGAATACTGCATCTGGAAAGGCATAAACGATAAAGATGAAGATATAAAAGCCCTGATAAAATTCTGTAAAAAAGTGCCAACAAAGGTGAATTTGATAGAATACAATTCCATCGGTAACGGAAAATATGACCGCAGCAACCCTGAGGCCACAGAAAACTATGTCCGTAAATTAGAGAAAAACGGAATCACTACGATGATTCGCCGAAGTAGAGGAGGAGACATCGATGCCGCCTGTGGACAACTTGCCAATAAAATAGCCGAAGCGTAGAAAAAGCACTACAAATAGAGAATAAAATGGATAATTTTATTTTAATCATATTGTGCATTGTGGCGGGAATGGTCTTTAAGGCAACTAAATCCATTCATCCAGATGCTCACAAAGGAATTAATACTTGGATACTTTATATCGCACTGCCCTCTATTTCCTTTAAATACATTCCGAAAATAGAGTGGTCGCTGGAAATACTCTATCCTGCGGCTAGTATGGTAGTTCTGGCATTGGGAGCGTATTTCCTTATGCAGTATTATTCAAAACTGAAAAACTATTCCAACCGCTCTACAAGTACCTTGCAGCTGGCAAGTGGATACAGTAACACCTCGTTCATTGGTTTTCCGCTGATTTCTGCTTTTTATGGAGAAGAATATTTGAGCATTGCGATTATCTGCGACCAAGCCATGTTTCTTACCCTTTCCACACTGGGCATCATCACTGCTCTAAAGGGAGGAAACAATAACACCATAAGCGCTAAATTTTTACTAAAAAGGCTTTTTACATTTCCGCCATTTATCGGATGTATTACAGCATTAGTTTTATCATCTTTTATAGACCTTTCTCCTGCCGAACCGCTTTTTAACAAGCTGTCTGGAACGGTGGCGCCTTTGGCTTTGTTCTCGATAGGTTTGCAGTTGAAATTTAACGGCTGGAATAAACTGATGAGCCAAATTTCCATGTCGATGGTTTATAAATTATTGATTGGTCCTGCTTTGATTTTGGTTTTGGGGCTTGTTTTAGGGCTGAAAGAAAGTTTGGTGAAAATCACAGTTTTTGAATCTGCGATGCCTACTTTGGTAATGTCCAGTGTTATCGCTGAGCAATTTAAACTCAATACCAAACTCACCAATATGATTATTGGAATCAGTATTATTGTCGGGTTTTTCACTTTGGGAATTTGGTATAAAGTGTTGGAATGGTGCTTTTAATCAAAAATTTAATATTAATATATGCGTTTTAGAAGATTTTATTTTTTGTTTTTTATTCTCATATCGGTTTTTTCTTTGGCTCAAAAGACCAAAAGACTGCCTTTGAAAAATTATAAAATCGCTGATATAAATGATACTTTGAGGGAAACATCAGGATTAACACTGATGAATGGGAAGCTGTATAGCTTTAATGACGGCGGAAATCCTAATGAAGTCTATGAAATAAACCCTGAAAATGGGCAGATAATTTCTACCATCAAAGTTGATTTCCCAAACAGAGACTGGGAAGCCATGACTAACGACGGACAAAGCCTTTATATAGGAGATTTTGGGAATAATGGAGGCAAAAGAAGGGATTTGGCGATTTATAAAATCTTGGATAATTCTCATCAAAAAATCAGTTTTAAATACAAAAATCAACCTCATTTTAGCTTTAAAAAAGACAAACACGATTTTGATGCCGAAGCGATGATTTTCAAAGACGGGAAAATTTATCTTTTTTCCAAAGAATGGGCTTCGCTGAAAGTTTCTAAATATGCGATAAATCCCAATACAGAGGAAGAACAGAGTATTGAAAAAACGGAAGAATTTAAAACTAATTTCCTGGTGACAGATGCTTTTTATTTCAATAAAAAACTGTATTTGGTGGGATATAACAAAGTCGCAAAAGCCTTTTTAATGATTTTTGATGAAGATGAAAACGGCAATTTTTTCAGTGGAAAATATACGAAATACAAGTTGGGTTCGGTCTTTAAATACGGTCAGATAGAGGGCGTAGCAGTGAATGAAAAGGGCATTTATATCTCTGCTGAAGCTTTTAAGAAAATCGGTTTTCAGGTAAAACAGAGTTTGTATTTTGTCCCTTTCGAGCGGCTGTAATTTTAAATTAAATATTCTTATATTTGTGGATTAAAATAAAATTGTGGCTAAAATCTTAGAAGAAATCAAAGCTCCTATAAGCAGGGAAATGAAACTTTTTGAGGAAAAGTTTTATCAGTCCATGCAGAGCAGCGTGCCTTTGTTAGATAAAATTACACAATTTATCATCGCTACGAAGGGCAAACAGATGCGGCCTATTCTGGTTTTCCTTTCAGCAAAAATGACAGGCGAGGTAAGCGAAAAAACCTTTCGCGGAGCTTCTTTGATAGAGCTGATACATACAGCGGCTTTGGTGCATGATGATGTAGTGGATGAGAGTGCCATAAGGCGTAATTTCTTCTCTATCAATGCCTTGTGGGGGAACAAGACTGCGGTTTTGATTGGAGATTATTTATTGTCCAAATCGGTAATTCTTTCTACTGAAAATAAGGATTTCGATTTGTTGGAAATCGTTTCCCAAACCATAAAAGATATGTCCGAAGGCGAGCTTTTACAGCTGGAAAAAGCAAGAAAACTGGACATTACGGAAGATGTTTATTATCAGATTATTAGACAAAAGACAGCTTCGCTTATTTCGGCGTGCTGCCAGATAGGAGCAGTTTCTAATAATGCTGAAAACTCGCTGATAATGAAGATGAAAGATTTTGGGATTTATGCAGGAATGGCTTTTCAGATAAAAGATGATTTGTTTGATTATTTTACCAAAAACATCGTAGGGAAGCCTGTGGGCATAGATATTAAGGAACAAAAAATGACTTTGCCGCTTATTTATTCTTTAAAAACGGCAAATGAAAAGAACAGAAAATATTACTTTAATATCATTAAAAACCACAATAAAACCCCAAAACGAGTAAAAGAACTGATTGATTTTGTGAAAAAATCGGGCGGACTGGACTACGCCGAAAAAATAATGGAAAATTACCAGCAGAAGGCTTTGGATATTTTATCCGAATTCCCTGATAATGAAGCGAAAAAGTCCTTACAGCTGATGCTGGATTATGTAATAAAAAGAGAATTTTAAAAAAATATAAAAATGGAGAATAATATTTTAGATTGTGTGATTATAGGTTCTGGACCTTCTGGTTTTACGGCAGCTATCTATGCAGCGAGAGCGGATTTAAAACCTGAACTTTATACAGGTCTGCAGCATGGCGGCCAGCTTACTGGGACTACGGAAGTGGACAATTTCCCAGGGTATCCAGAGGGAGTTACAGGACTGAAAATGATGGAAGATTTACAAAAACAAGCCGAAAGATTTGATACCAAAGTTCATTATGAAATGATTACGAAAGTGGAATTTTCTAAGGAAAAAGGCGGAATTCATAAACTTTGGGCAGGAGAAAAAGAAATTTTGGCTAAAACTGTGATTATTTCTACTGGGGCTACAGCTAAATACCTTGGGCTGGATGATGAGAAGAAATACTCTGGCGGTGGAGTATCTGCATGTGCTACTTGTGATGGATTTTTTTACAGAAACCAAGAAGTTATCGTAGTTGGAGCAGGGGATACGGCAGCAGAAGAAGCGACTTATCTTGCTAATATTTGTAGTAAAGTAACGATGCTTGTGAGAAAAAACTATTTCCGAGCTTCCAAAGCAATGGCTCACAGAGTGGAAAAAACACCAAATATAGAAGTGAAATTTAATCACGAATTGATAGGCATCAAAGGGGAAAATAACTTGGTTGAAAAGGCTGTGGTTATTAACAACCAGACCCAAGAAACTTCTGAAATCCCTGTCAGCGGGATATTCATAGCCATAGGACATCAGCCTAATACTGAGATTTTTAAAGGGCAAATAGACATGGATGAAAACGGCTATATCATCACCGAAGGAAAATCTTCTAAAACCAATCTTCCTGGGGTTTTCGCGGCGGGAGATGTGCAGGATCACATTTACCGTCAGGCAGTTACAGCGGCAGGAAGCGGATGTATGGCAGCGATAGATGCAGAGAGATATTTAGGCGAATTAAAATAAAAAACTACTATGAAAGCCCTGATATATGTTTTCATAGGGGGAGGAGTGGGGAGTATTTTTAGGTTTATGATTTCTAATTATGCTCATAAACTACCTATGGTAGGCTCTTTCCCTCTTGGAACGCTCTTAGCCAATGTTTTTGGATGTTTTTTTATAGGAATATTTTCTTCTTTATTTAAAGAAAATGAATATCTGAAATACCTTTTGGTTACAGGATTTTGTGGCGGATTTACTACATTTTCCACATTTTCTATGGAAAACATCACTCTTTGGCAGAGCGGACAATATGGAATTCTGGTTTTGTATTTGACTTTGAGCGTTGCATTGGGGCTTTCTGCGGTGTATTTAGGAAGTCAGCTTTTGAAATAAAGTAAAGTTTTAATATTGATTTTCAAAACATTAATGATTTAAGTGTAAAAATCCTATAAATAAATTTGTCAGTATTAAAAATATCCTTACATTTGCACCACTGAAATGAAAGATTATTTCATTTTTGGAGAGATGGCAGAGCGGTCGAATGCGGCGGTCTTGAAAACCGTTGACTGTAACAGGTCCGGGGGTTCGAATCCCTCTCTCTCCGCAAGTATTAAAACTAAATTATAAGGACTTTTGAATTTTTCAAAAGTCTTTTTTTATTTCAAGTTCTGAAAGTTTTCACAAAACGATATTCTTGTTTTTTTTCTATTCAATCTTGTATTACTTTTTCATAGCAATGAAGAAATATGCAGTATCTTTGTTTTTCTGTATTTTAATATTATTTAATTATAAAATGGAAAGAGATAGAATAAAAAACAAAGAATATTTCGAAAGTATAATAACACAAAAAAAGGAAAATATATCTTTTTATCTTAATGCATTGAAAAATAATAGGGTTACTATAGATAGAAAGTATGTTGTACTTAGTAGTATGGCAGGAGATTGTCTGACATCCCTTATTGCTAAATATTCCGCGGGTTACCCTATAGAGGAGTTGTATACAGATTATTACGATGCTTTAGAATATATACACCAGAGCTGGATGGTATTGGACAATCGTGCTTATTTAAAAGATACTAAATACAATCATTATTTTGGCTCAGACTATGATTTGATGCTTTGGATGCTCTCGCTGGGATATTTATTAGATGTTGAAAAATAGAAATATATACTGCTTTTAGAAATATTAGACCGATTTTCTGTAAAAGATCTGCTCTATGAAACCATTATTAAAGCCAAAATATCCGAACGACCACCTATAACAGAGGAAAGTTATAAAATGATAATGGATATGCCATGGGCGTATGAGTCTCTTCGTCACGCTGTCAAAGAAACAGATGATGAATACGGAAAAGAACGCTCTTCTGCTCTGATTGAACATTTCTTAAATAAAGAATTTTATCAAAGGCACAAAGGTTTTAGTTTTTATGACCATCATAAGAGTGATAATAACATATATTATGGCTATTGGAGTTTTGAAATTGCTGCTATTGCTGATATTTTATCTGTAGATATCTCACCTTTTGAAAACAATAAATACTTCCCTAAAGATGCG
Organism: uncultured Flavobacteriaceae bacterium; assembly: GCA_963516475.1. Classification (GTDB taxonomy): domain Bacteria; phylum Bacteroidota; class Bacteroidia; order Flavobacteriales; family Weeksellaceae; genus JABCPE02. The sequence continues at coordinate 19,410 of CAUQBR010000009.1, read as the reverse complement.
TATTTTACAAAAAGAATAGAATAGGTGAGAGGAGTTTTAATTAGTATTGTGAGTCATATTTTGTGCTAATAAAAACAGCGAGAACATGGCAAATTCTCGCTGTTTTTTTCGCTGTTATTTTTGATTTGGAAAAAATCGTGTTTTTTTTCAATAAGAAATATTCCTTGCACCAGCAGGGCTTTTTTTATTATCTTTGTGGCTGAAGAAAAATTTGTGAAAATATGAAAAACATTTTGACTTTTGCTACAATAGCAATAGCTGTGACATCGTGTTCCAGAAGTGAGGACAGTAATTCTCTTAACAACACTTCTCCAAAAGTATTAGAAGAAAAAAGAATTGTCCAAATTAACAAAGATGGTATGCTCCATGCCAAAATCTACTATGATTCAGATAAGAAAATTTCTGGAATTGATTATTTCAAAGATGGCGGTTTGAACTATCGTTATAAGGTAGAGTATGAAAATGGTCTACAGAAGAAATGGAGTAGATACGACAATACTGATAAACTTACTTCCTATGAGCTTTATTATTTTGATGGAAATCTTGTGACCAAGAGAGAAAGATACACAGTTACTTCGGGAGTTCATGAGCTAAAGAATTATCAAACCTTTGAAAATCGTCCAGGAAAGATTAATAACTTGATAAAATCTACTTACTATGATGCAGATGGGACTTCAAAAGGATACTATACTGTTGAATATACCGACGAACAAGGAAGCAGTGTAAGTAATATATATAATGAAAACAATCAAAAAACGCAGGTAAATGTTTGGGTAAAAGACACTAAAAAAGCCTTTGATAAATATTTAAGCCCGTTCACTTATCAGCATGAGCACAATAATATTTCGATATCTTACAGGCATTTAGTACCCTCTACAGCACCTGATTTTTCCTATACTTCTACTTTTATCTACGATGTAATTGGATATCCACTGACAGCTAGAAGAGTATATATCAACGGAACTATAGAAAATTACGAGTACATCTGGGAATAATATAAAAGCAAAATCCTCCTAAAATGGGGGATTTTTTAACAATTTTAATAATTTTTTAATTGTTAAAGTTATTATATTAAATATTTGTTGTATATTTGCATCAGCTAAATACAATAAGAGACAGGGGGGAGTCTTTATAAAATCCCATTTAATTTTAATTTTAATATAGGCTTAGCCTTGATAAGTAGTGGTACAATTCCATATCACTTAGAATATCAGCTCCAGAAAAATAGATTTGTGGAGTTCTATTAGCAGTAATAGAATATATTTCTTCTCCATCAAATATATACCTATCCAATCCCACTGTAACAGCTGCTATAGTCTTTCCATTGTATTTAAAATCAGCAATATAAACAACAATGTTTATAAGCCCTAATTTTTGAATTTCTTCTTTATTAGTGTTTGATATAGACTTTAGAAAAAAGTAAAAAAATCTAAAGATTAGTGATTTTGTGTTTGAAGAAAAGAAAACTAGAATCCAGAATTTTGTGCAAAGATACAAAAAATAAATGGATTATTCATTTTTTTCAATTTTTTGCAAAGGCAGATAAAATAAGGGATTATCCAACTTCCTAACATTTTTGTCCATTACATCAAAAATTTAGAAGTATCTAAGCTCTCATTCTACCATAATATTTATTGCTTGTTATGTATTCCTCTATTTATGGTTTTAAAGGTACTAGAATTTTCTCACTTACACAAATATTTGTGATACAAATGCTGCTTTCTGAATCAAAAGAGAGATTGTGTGGTTCCTATTCCCAGAGTTTTCTGATCATATTCTTTATAGAAGGATTATCTAATTTCATACTTAGTGGTTTAGATAAATCTTCATTACCAGCAATATGTAAAGGATGATTATAAACAATTCCCAATAGAAAATAAGTTTCCAGTATAGATATACAATGTTTTTGAGCTTCATGCAGCTTTTCATTCGTACCGTGTGTGGATAAAAATAGGATTCTATGTTCTTTTTGCAATTTGAAATATACGAGTTCTTCTACTCTTCTTCGAACAGCAAAGCAAACAGCTAAAGGATCATACTTGTCTTTAGGTTGCAACAAGTACGTTCTAAGTTCTCGATTAATCTTTTTTACGAAGGCCTCAGGACGTCCCCAGTCTTTATTGAGACCTAATGTCTCAAACTCTTTCGAAACATCCACATTATTACCTTTTTCAGAAAAGTGAAAATAATGTTCATCTAGAATATTTTTAATAAGTATATTTTCTCGATTCGCAACCAACTTTGCCATTTTATCACTAACTTGAGCATTGATTTGTTTTAGGTAAACAACATTTAGACGTGAATCATTAAAGCAAAAATGTTTCAAATAATTTGGATCCAAATGAGTCAGTAATATAGGGAAAATTATTCTTTTAGATTTTTTAAAAGAATCAATTAATGTTGATATATAATATTGAAAGACTACCACATTAGCATCATCAAGGTAATCAAAGAATTCATCAATGACTAATATACAGTTATGTTCTGCCTGATATTCGCACTCTATTAGCTTTGCAATAAATACCATAATATCCCTTTGGCCACTAGATATCAAATGAGCTTTTGGCCATTCAACTATCAGAGAACGATTCTTTTCTTTAGAGACGATTTTAAATCTATCTGAAAATGGATTAATCTCTTTTAGGGTGTTATCCAAGTTTCTCTTTTTAGCAATATACTCGGCGTATCGTAGGGCTTTTTTATAATTAGTACCCATCGCTAATTTAACGGTAATAAACTGCCATGCAGAAAGGTAAGCATCAACATCATCAAGTGCCAATTCCTCCTTAATAAATGCAGATATAGCATGGAATTCTGGACATAACCCTGCACATAGAGTTTGCTACAATATAATTCTTGATTTCTATTGCAGTTTTTGTATATGAATTATTAATAACTGCTAATATACTGGATATAGATTTTTCATATGGTTTAAGCTCAAATATATGTGTATTAACCATTTTCTCTACTTTATTCAAAAAAGTATAATTAGAATATAACATTGATATATCCATAAGAATCTTATTACTAGCTCCAAATGCTCTTTTCATATTAGCCAACTTATAATCAAAGTACACAGCTTTCGGTATAGTCTTTATTACTATGGTTGGCTCAATGTTCATAGAAGCCCTAGCTGTTACAACTTTTCCGAATATCTGGGCTTTAGCGGTAGGTAACAGCGGATTAGTAACAACATGAATTGAAAAAAAATCTCGGATTGTATTGCTATCCTTGTCTGCAAAAATAGTTTGCCCTGTACTTAAAGACAAAACTATTGAAGGATCACCATTCTTAGGAATTGGCTCTACTTCTGGTTTTAATTCTATTTTATTTGCCACTAGAGTTTTAAAGGCTACAAGCTAAAGAACTTTTACCAAAACCATTAGGAGCAACAAGAATATTAGGACGATTTGGATATATATTTTGATTTATAGTCAAATTCCCAATTCCTTTTATATTACTGATTTCAATTTTTGAAATAACCATTTTTCTTAAATTCAAGTATTAAAAGTGATTTTTTATTAAGCTGTTCCTAAATCATAATTAGGTTAACTTTTTCCCAGTATTATTGCTTCTGTCTAAATCTCTGAAGGTTTTTTAAAGCATATTCTAATCCTGCATTACCTTATTATACAATGTCTCATAGTTTTTGACTACTCCGAACTTGAGTTTGCTATCAGAGATAGAGGCAAAGTGACGACTGGCACACTCTATCTTAGCATGCTCGACTGCTCGGAGCTGGGTGATATCTTCTGAGCCCTTCGTTTCTGCTACGAAGTAGATATGCTTCACCTCTCCTTCTCGGAACACGATTGCCCAGTCGGGATTATACTTGCCTACAGGCGTATTGATATAGAAGCCACGTGGTAGCTTGGTATAGACCTCGACAGCATCCTGCTGCTCTAACTGCTCAGCAAAATGTTTTTCTACACCTTGACTATCCACGATAACAAGGTCGTAAAGCGATTTTTCACTCTGTATGGCATCGATGCCGATACGTCCACGGAGTTCTTGCTCTGAGAATATACTTACATCGTATTTCTGATTCATCTTATGGTAAGTAATATGTTCTATCACTGCAATGGCTTTTTGCTCATTGATGATATTGCTGGCACGAATGATGAACTCTTCGGGGTTCTTACGATACATTCCAAAAGTCTCGGACTTGATACCTGTAAGTATAGCAGCTATCGTACTGCGTTTCAATCCTGTACGTTGTACCAACTCCCCAACGAGTTCAGCATCTATATCTCTTAGATATTGTTGTAAGGCCGTAAGTGTAGTATGTCCTGTAATAAGCATTAACCTATCATAGGTTTCGCCTTGGGAATATTTTTCCCTAAGCTGCCTGTACAGCTTAGTAATAAAAGTATGCCTAAAAGAGTATAGCCCATAGTCCTTACCAAGGTTCAGTTCATCTTTAACTTTTTTGAATCGCTTACTCCAGTAGTCTCTTTTATTTCCCTCTGTACTATCCCAAGTGTCCACACCATTAGGAGCAAATAGGTAGTATTCAGAATTAAGTCCCTTGAAATGTTGAATCTCACCAAGTAAAATTTCGGGAATTATCTTTACCTTAACCAGTTTGTTTTTGGCTCTTACATTGAGTTTTGCACCCTCAAAATCTATATCCTTAACTTGTAGGCGACACGCCTCAATAGGGCGCAAAAAGTTATAGCTTATGAATTTCACAAATAGAAGTAAGTCCTTATCTTTTTCCTCCAAAAGAGTAAAAATAGTATCCTGCTGGCTCTGCGAGTAAGTTTTATTTCGTTCGGGTTTGGCTGGTAGCTTTTTGATTTTAGAGACTACATTGTGAGGAATAAGCTCATTTTCTTCTAAGGTACCGAATATAGCATTTAGTACCACAAGAGTATTATTTCGGTTGCGAGGGCTTGATTTTAATAGAATGGTGTTGAGAAAGTCATTCACCTCTTTCTTGGAGATATTCCTGATAGGTGCATTATCTAAAGAATTGTCTTTTAAGAATTTTTGGAACTTACCTATACGATATTTGTAGTCAATAAAAATTCGTTCGGATACACTACTTTTCTTTAGATTTAAAGCAAAATCAAGGGCTGAATTAGCGGTATAATCTTGATTTTTCATTACTTTTTCCAAAACGTTCATCTATAGGAGTATAGCCACTCTTAAGGAGATTTTCTATAATATCCCTTAGCCTATGGATACGCAAATACCTACTATCAAAATCTTTATATTCTTGGTTGATTTTGAAAAAGATAGAGGGTTGTTTGACCATTTTTCCCTCTTTATTACGGAAATAATAGTATACATACCAACGCTTGTACCTCTGTAGGATCTGTTGTTTTTCCTCCTCTGGAAAGGCAGTTAAGCGTTTTTCAGAGATGATTTTCGGATAAATCTTAGGAGCTGTGTACTTCTTTTTTTCGATAAGACCTTCGGATTTTTGATACTCACCGATATACTCGGTTTTATACTCGCTTTGTATCAGTTCATATAGTTTGGGCATAAAAAAATACGCTTTTAAGCGTATTTTTATTGGGATTGTTAGTTAGTAGCGGGAGCAGGACTCGAACCTACGACCTTCGGGTTATGAGCCCGACGAGCTACCTACTGCTCCATCCCGCGGTATTGTTTTGCAAATATACAGCTTTTTTTTAAACCTCCAAATTTTTTCACAAAAAAAATGCATTTGAAAATTTTCAAATGCATTTTTTTAATTGTTTTTCCTAGTTCATCAATACTCTTTGGATGATTTGTAAAACAAGTCCTACACCGAAACCTATCAATGCCATAGTACATGCAGATTTTGCTTTTACAGGTGCTTTATCTTTATTCATAAAATAGATAACTGCTCCTGCGATAGGAATACAAAATGAAAGAACTTTCATCCACATTTCCAGATCTTCTTGATCTTGTGGTTGATTTACATTAGGATTTTGATTTAAATCACTCATAATTAAACAAATTTTAAAATTAATTCAGCTATAAATATTCCTGTAATAGAGACCAAAGACATGGTTCCTATGCCTGCCATTAGTCCTGTAATTAGTCTTCTCACATTGGTGCTTTCCTTATTATAATAAGCCTGAATAAAGCCATCTAGATAAGTGGGAACTATCAACAAAATAGTCAACCAAAAATTAATGGATATTACACCAAACAAGAAGAATGGAAAAGAAAGGTATCCCAAATGTATTCCTGTGCATCTTGCACAAACAGGAAATTGTTTTCCTCTCCAAAAGAAAGACCTTTCAGGTTTTCTATGGCAGAAGCTAAAATGAAGTTTTACTCTTTCTTTCTCTTTCATAATTATTTCGCAAATGTATAAAAAAAATATTATGAAAATACAAAAAAATCAATGAAATAATTGCTTATTTCTAATAAAAATATAAGATACGCCAAGTTCATAAAAATGGTTTGAAAAAAAATTATTACTTTTGCCTCCGTAAAAAATATATATGCAAAACATTAGAAATATCGCAATTATTGCCCATGTAGACCATGGGAAAACTACTTTGGTGGATAAAATCATTCATGCTACCAATATTTTTAGAAAAAGTGATGAATCAGGTGATTTGATTATGGATAATAATGACCTGGAAAGAGAAAGAGGGATTACCATTTTATCTAAAAATATCTCTGTAACTTATAAAGACACGAAAATCAATGTGATAGATACCCCTGGGCACGCCGATTTTGGGGGAGAAGTGGAAAGAGTTTTGAAAATGGCAGACGGGGTTGTTCTCTTGGTAGATGCATTCGAGGGGCCGATGCCACAGACGAGATTCGTGCTTCAAAAAGCCTTAGAATTAGGGCTAAAACCAATAGTGGTTATCAATAAAGTAGATAAAGATAACTGCCGACCAGATGAAGTTCATGACAAAGTATTTGACCTGTTTTTCAACCTAAATGCTACGGAAGAACAGCTTGATTTCCCTACATACTACGGTTCATCTAAACAAGGTTGGTTTAATACAAGTTTGACTCCTGCTGATAGTATTTTGCCTTTATTAGATGGGATTTTAAAACATGTTCCAGCACCAAAAGTAGAGGAGGGAGCACTACAAATGCAGATAACATCGCTGGATTATTCATCTTTCTTGGGAAGAATCGCCATTGGTAAAGTTACCAGAGGTTCTGTAAAAGAAGGGCAGTGGATAGGACTTTCACAAGAAGGCGACAAAATAGTAAAAGGAAAAGTAAAGGAACTATATGTATTTGAGGGGTTAGGAAAGAAAAAAGTAGAGGAAGTTTTTGCAGGGGATATTTGTGCGATTGTAGGTTTTGATGCGTTCCAGATTGGTGATACTTTCGTAGATTTGGAGAATCCAGAGCCTCTGCCGAGAATCGCTATTGATGAGCCTACTTTGAATATGACTTTCTCTATCAATAACTCACCGTTTTTCGGAAAAGATGGTAAATATGTGACTTCTAACCACCTGAAAGAGAGATTAGAAAAAGAATTAGAGAAAAACTTGGCTCTTCGTGTTCAGGGGACTGATGATGCGAATACTTTCTTAGTGTTCGGTCGTGGTATTCTTCACCTTTCAGTTTTGATAGAAACGATGAGAAGAGAAGGATATGAGATGACCATCGGACAGCCACAGGTTATCCTAAAAGATATTGACGGAGAGAAATGTGAGCCGTATGAATCTTTGGTGGTGGATGTTCCAGAGGAGTTTGCATCCAAGGTTATCGACCTAGCAACCCAGAGAAAAGGAGATTTGCACATTATGGAAACCAAAGGAGAAATGCAGCATTTGGAATTTGAAATTCCTTCCAGAGGGCTTATAGGGCTTCGTTCCCAAATGCTTACTGCAACGGCAGGAGAGGCTATTATGGCGCATAGATTTGTGGATTATAAGCCTTTCAAAGGTGCAATAGCTGGTAGAAATAATGGAGTTTTAATCTCTAAAAACCAAGGTCAAACTACAGCGTATTCCATTGAAAAACTACAAGATAGAGGTAAGTTTTTCGTAGATCCAGGGGAAGAAGTATATGCAGGTATGATTGTAGGGGAGCAGAACAAACCAGGGGATTTAGTAGTAAATATCGTGGAAGGAAAACAGCTGAACAATATGCGTGCAGCAGGTAAAGATAAAGACGGAAGCATCGCGCCTAAAATTCTATTTTCATTGGAAGAATGCATGGAATATATCCAGCATGATGAGTGTATAGAGGTGACTCCTAATTTCATCAGAATGCGTAAAAAACTTTTATCCGAAGAGGATAGAAAAAGAGCAGAAAGAAGCGCAAAAGCAGAATAACAATAAAATCTCCCAAAATTGGGAGATTTTTTATTATATTTGTGTTAAACATATTTAGACTATGCTGAACAAAAAAAATACACTTATAAGCGTTATCACAGGGTGCTCGGTTGTGGCAGCTGTTTTTTAATGATGAATGGCTGTTCTCGAGTAGAGCCTAACTATGAAGGTGTCTTGATGGAAAATTATGGTAGAAATGGGAAAGAAGATTTTTCAACTGTTTCTTGGCGACAATGGACATTCTTCCCAGGAGTGGAACTCTACCAAGTACCAATGTTTGAGACCAGTGGAGACCCACAAGCTGTGCAGGTTTCTGCGAAGGATGCAGGCGTTTTCACGGTAGATCCTTCCTATCAGTATCAGCCTATTAGAGGTAAAGGAGTGGATATAGTGTTCAATTACAAGCATTTAGGTATAAATCAGCCAGAGGTAATGATGGACAATGTAGAAAACTCTATCTTGAATAAATTGGTTACCAATGCCTACCGAGAAGAAGCTAGAAACTATACTACAGACAGTCTGATGAATAACCTCAATACATTTGAAAGACAAGTAGAAACTAGGCTTAAAAAAGATTTTGAAAATAAATTTTTCAGTTAAACAATTTAACTTCTGGGCTTAAACCTCCTGCTTCTATAGCGAAGGCTATCGAGCTGAGAAACAATGCAATACAACAAGCAGAACAAGTAAAAAATGAGCTCCAAGTTTCTAAAATGAACCTTGAAAAAGCCAAAATCGATGCCGAAGCCAACCGCGTAAGAGCCGAAGGACTTGACAACAAGATTTTACAAGAAAAATGGATAGAAGCCATAAGAAATACCAATAATAAAGTAATCATAACCGACGGTAAAACGCCTGTAATACTACAATAATGAAACACAAAATACTTTACATCTTACTATTCATCATAGGAAATGGAGTTCTTATTTACATAGACAGATTATGTTTCCAGAATCAGCCTGTGTGGGGATTCACGGCTATATTTTTTCATTTAATTTTGCTGATAAATTTCCCTTATAACAAGTTGAAATAAATAAAAAACTCCCAATTTAGGGAGTTTTTAGTTTTTTATACAAATTTATAAATGCAAATAGTGGTAAAATCATTACAATTAGGAATAAAATTATAAATGTTATTGACCATCCTCCATAGTCCTGATGGAGAAAACAATTTATTATGATAGTTGAAAAAAGTATAATATAAGTTTTACCAAGTAATACAATTACTGAATCATTATTTTTTATAAATACAGAAGAAAGGAAACTAGCAATAATAGAGGGAAGAATAAAAAATATTCCGAAAAAACTACATTTCCCTTCCATTTCTAACCAATTTACTCCCGATATGAAATACCAAATTAAACCTAACAAAATAGATGAAAAAATACTTGCTACAGAGCATAAAACTATGAATAATAATTTATTTTTCATTTAATTTTATATTGTTTAATCTTAAAGAATTAATGATTACCGAAACAGAGCTAAAACTCATCGCTGCTGCTGCAAGCATAGGGGAGAGCAGAATCCCAAAAATAGGGTAGAGCAGCCCAGCTGCCACAGGTATTCCCAGCGTGTTATAAATAAATGCAAAGAACAAATTTTCTTTGATGTTTCTCATCATCTTTTCGGAAAGGATTTTCGCTTTTACTATTCCATAGATATCGCCCTTCAGCAAGGAGATTTCTGCGCTGTCTATGGCTACATCTGTCCCTGTTCCCATCGCTATTCCTATATCAGCCTGCGCAAGAGCAGGGGCATCATTGATACCGTCGCCGGTCATTGCTACTATTTTTCCTTTTTTTTGTAATTCTTTGATTTTGTTAATTTTATCTTCTGGAAGGCAATTAGCTTGATAATTTTTTATTCCTAATTCATTTGCTACAGCATGAGCAGTTGCCTCGTTATCTCCTGTAAGCATGATGACTTCTATGTTTTTACTCTGCAAAAATTCTACCGCTTTTTTTGCGGTTGGTTTTAGTTTGTCAATAAAGCATAAAAACCCTATAACAACATTATTTTCAACAAGATATGAAATAGTGAAAGCTTTATCTTTAAGACTTGAAGTCTTTTCTTTTATTTCATCTGCTACATGGACCGCGTTTTCTGTGATATATTTTTCATTTCCCAAGAAATATTTTTTACCACCAATTATCCCTTCAATTCCTTTTCCAACCAAGTTTTGGAAGTCTGAAACAGCCTCTATCTGCGAGGCATCAGATTTAGACAAAATAGCTTTGGATAGGGGATGCTCGCTGTTTTTATTTAATGATGCAGAAATATTGATAATTTGGTTTTCTGTATAATTTTTCGCTGGGAAAACATATTCTAATGATGGTTTGCCTTCTGTGAGCGTTCCTGTTTTATCCGTTATCAGGACATTTATTTTTTCCATTTGTTCCATAGCTTCAGCACTTTTAATCAAAATACCATTTTGAGCACCTTTACCGATACCCACCACCACAGACATAGGCGTAGCAAGTCCCAAAGCGCACGGACAAGCGATGATCAGCACGGCCAGAGCATTTACAAAGGCATTGAAAAACTTCGGTTCGGCGCCAAAAATCCACCATAAAACAAAGGTAAGAACGGAGATGAAAATCACCACAGGGACAAATACTTTGGAGACTTTGTCGGTTAGTTTCTGTATCGGTGCTTTGCTTCTGCTGGCATCATTTACCATTTTAATGATTTGAGCCAAAAGAGTTTCACTTCCTACACGCTGGGATTTCATCAGGAAAGTTCCATTTCCATTGATAGTCCCTGAAATCACTTGATTATCAATGCTTTTTTCCACAGGAATAGGTTCACCTGTAATCATACTTTCGTCTATGGTAGAATATCCCTCTATGATGACTCCATCTACAGGGATTTTTTCTCCAGGTTTGACTCTCAGGATGTTACCAGCCTTTATTTCATCGATTTTAACGGTTTTTTCCTCGCCATTTTCCCACAAATGAGCCTCAGAAGGGGAGAGGTTCATGAGTTTTCGGATGGCATTTCCTGTTTTTTGATGGGCTTTAGCTTCTAATAACTGCCCTAATAGCACCAAAGTGATAATTATACACACGCTTTCAAAATAGATATGCGGATGAGCATCATTAGGGAAAATATTTGGAAAAAATAAAGTAATACAGCTCAAAACCAAAGCCGCGCCTACACCTAAACCAATGAGGCTGAACATGTTAAGATTCCAAGTTTTAAAGGAAACATAAGCCCTCTGAAAAAACATAAATCCAGCATAGACCACAGGAATAGTGAAAGCCGCCTGCAAATACAGCTGCGTATGGTGTGGAATCTTGTCTAGGGGAAGTCCCATCATTCCGCCCATTGCTAAGATAAATACAGGAATGGTAAAGGCGAGAGCGATATAGAATTTCTTTCGTAAATCTATATAGGTGGAGTTGTCTTCCTGTCCTTCGGCCACGATTTGAACTAAATCCATTCCACAGACTGGGCAGCCTGTATTTTTCGGGTAGGTTTTGTCGCCTTCGCAAAACATCGGACAATAAAATTCACCGATTTTATCTAAATTAACCTTTTGATTTTCAGTGTTTTTTGCTTTTTCTCTGATTTCCTCACGCTCTTCGATAGGCGCTAAATACATCCCACAAACAGGGCATTTTCCTTGTTTGAAGTAGAGTTTTTCACCTTCACATTCCATTGGACAGAAATACACACTGCTAGGCGAGATTTTGTCTTCTGGTTTGATGAATGTATAATCATGGTTATCAGGGTCTTTCAGAAAATAATGACCAATGGAACCAACGGCATCATTCAGCTGCTGGAGATTAATTTCGTTTTTGGAAGAAATTTTAACGCTGTTGGTTTTTAAATCTACCACAGCAGAGATATCTGGAAGGGAATTCAGCTTGTCGGAAATTTTCTTTTGGCAGCTGCCACAGCTCATTCCCAATATATCAAATTGTTTTTCGTGCATATCATTAAATTTTATAAAGTTAAAAAAAAGAGAATACAAAGTTAAGGATTTTATTTTTTAATTTACAATTTAACATAATATAAATTATAGGAAGAAAAGATTTTAATTTAAGTCACTGACTACAATATTCTATATCTTATTCTGTAACCACCTCATAATCAATCTCAAAAAACTCAAAACCTGTGATACCATTTTCTTCTATGGCTTGTTTTAAGTTTTCAGAAACGATAATGTCTGAACTTATGGGGATTAAAGGAAAAAAATCAAAAGATTCAGTTAGTACAACTTTTTTTAAAGTTAATTTTTCTTTACATTCATCATAAATTTCATCGTTTTTATCTGACCAATCTTCATAAGAATTAAAAACATAATTTTCATTATTTGCATGAAAAATACTTTGAGAAAAATTAACAAATTGCATTTTGTTTAATCTTCGGTAACTTGCTATAAACTGAAAAATCCAGTATTTGAATTTTTCTTCTTTGTAGAGGAGTCGTGTTTCGTAGAAATGATATTTCGGAGCGATTCTGAAATTTTCTAAAACCGATTTTAATTTATCTGAGATATACCAACCACACATTATACTTCCTACTCCTATAAAATTGTGGACATCAAATAAAGCCCATTCCCAGTATTTTTCTTTATCAAAACTTTTTAAAACAAAATAATCAAAAATGGGAGTATTTTCAATAATTTCCCCTTTTCCTATTCTATAAAAATACTCTTTTTCAGGTACATTTTTACCTTCAGCGCCACTTGCTATTCTCCCTAATTCTGGAAAATGAGATTTAATATCTATCTTATAATATTTCATAATCTAAAATTTTGTTATCTGATTTACATCTAAAAAAACTCTCATTTTTTTGAAAAACGCTCCTAAAAAAATATTTTTAGGAGCGTTTAGATTGGTTATTTGTGACCGCAGAAGGATTCGAACCCTCACCGACGGAGCCGAAATCCGTAGTTCTATCCATTAAACTATGCAGCCAGTGATGTCAAGCGCAAATTTAGTATTTTTTATGATTAAGTTCTATATTTTTCAAAGATTTTTTCTGTAATTTTGCCTCCATTTTCAACGAATTTTTGCTAATGAAACAGCTTTTTAAAAAGAAAAATTATTCCGATAACCAAAACTCTAATCATCTTGTAAGAGTCCTAACCACTAGGGATATCGTGTTTTTTGGGATAGCGGCCATCATCGGTGCTGGGAGTTTCAGCAGTTTGGGGGAGGCCATTTATAAAGGCGGCCCTGGGGTTATATTATTGTATATTATTTGTGGCGTTTCGTGCTGTTTTACGGCTCTCTGTTATGCGGAGTTTGCCAGTAGAATTCCTACGGCAGGGAGTGCATATACCTATGCCTATGCTACTTTTGGGGAGCTGGCAGCATGGATTATCGGCTGGATGCTCATTATGGAATATAGTTTTGGGAATATTTATGTGGCTTTTTCGTGGTCGGATTATTTCACTTCATTGCTTGATAATTTGGGCTTACATATCCCAGAATACCTCTCGTGCAGCTATACTGAAGCCGAAAAAGCAGTGAAAAACGGCTCTCAAAATTTAGAGCTGATTTCCGCTTGGGAGAACGCTCCTCGCTTGGGTTCTTTGAGGGTGATTTTTGACCTCCCTGCCCTATTGATCAATGCCCTTATCACTTGGATTTGCTACATCGGCGTGAAGGAAAGTAAGAATTTTAATAATCTTTTTGTTTTAATCAAATTACTTGCGATAGTGCTGGTTATCGCCATTGGTGTTTTCTATATCAATGCTGATAACTGGATACCTATGGATACGGCAACAGGCGAAAAATCATTCCTTCCCAATGGTTTCACAGGGATAATGTCTGCCATCAGCGGAGTTTTCTTTGCTTATATCGGTTTTGATGCGCTGAGCGTGCTTTCCGAAGAGACCAAAGACCCACAGAGAGACCTACCAAAAGGGATGATTATTTCTATATTTCTCTGCACGGCTATTTACATCGCACTTACTTTGACCCTTACAGGGCTGGTGGATTATAGAAAATTCGAAGGTATAGGAGATCCGCTTTCTTTTGTCTTCAAGGCTGAAAATATCAATCTTCCACTGATGGAATTTATCATAGAAGTCGTTGCCATCGTGTCCATTACTACTGTTTTATTGGTTTTTCAGATGGGACAGCCGAGAATATGGTATGCCATGAGCCGTGATGGACTGATTCCGAAGAAATTCCAGCAGATTCACAAGAAAAACAGAACGCCGTCATTTGCTACGATAGTTACAGGATTTGTGGTAGGTGTCCCTATCCTATTTACGGACAAATCTTTCATACTAGATTTTACGAGTATAGGGACTATTTTTGCCTTTGTTTTGGTGTGTGGCGGAGTTTTACTACTTCCACCAAAAGAGAGAATAAAAGGGCATTTTCACCTTCCTTATATCAATGGACAATGGATTTTCCCGCTGCTGTTCATCGGAGGTGGTTCTTTTATTTATCTTTTATATCCTTCGTTTTTTGAAAACTTGATGGATTTCAGCGATGAAAAAGAGGGAGAATTTAGGTTTGCTATTTTCATTTATATTTTGCTGAATATAGGGCTTTCTGTCTTAGCCTTTGTTAAAAAATTATCCCTGATTCCACTTCTTGGGCTGAGTTCCTGCCTTTATCTCATGACAGGAATGAGCATGGAAAACTGGTTTTGGTTTGGGATTTGGTCTGCTGTGGGCGTTTGTATTTACTTTGCTTATGGCTACCGACACAGCAACCTGCATGATAAACAAAAAACTCACTAAAAAGTGAGTTTTTTTATTTATGAAATGATATCAAATTTGGTGTATTCTGCTAATTTCTTAGGGATTTTTATTCCGTCTGCTGTTTGGTTGTTTTCCAATAAAGCTGCCATAATTCTCGGTAAAGCCATTGCAGAGCCGTTCAGCGTATGCACCAGCTGAGTTTTTCCATCGGCTTTGTATCGGCATTTTAGTCTATTGGCTTGGAAAGTCTCAAAATTAGACACTGAAGAAACCTCCAGCCATTTTTCCTGAGCCGCACTCCACACCTCAAAATCGTAAGTCAGCGCAGAAGTAAAGCCCATATCTCCACCGCACAATCTCAAAATTCTAAACGGAAGTTCTAAATCTGTCAAAAGTCCTTTCACATGCTCCACCATTTCTTCAAGGGCTTGATAAGAATTTTCTGGTTTTTCTATTCTTACAATTTCCACTTTTTCAAACTGGTGAAGTCTGTTCAGCCCTCTTACATGCGCTCCGTAAGACCCTGCTTCTCTTCTATAACATTGAGAAAAAGCCGTGTTTTTAACAGGCAGCTCTTTTTCCTCTAAAATCACATCTCTGTAAATGTTGGTCACAGGAACTTCCGCCGTAGGAATTAGATACAAATTATCTTCATTCACGAAATACATTTGTCCTTCTTTATCAGGTAGCTGCCCTGTTCCATATCCGCTGGCTTCGTTCACCACATGAGGCGGATTTACTTCCATATACCCTGCTTCTGTGTTTCTATCCAAGAAAAACTGAACCAAACTTCTCTGTAATTTAGCTCCCTTGCCCAAATAAACAGGGAAACCAGCTCCCGCGATTTTCACACCCAGCTCGAAGTTGATAAGATTATATTTAGATGCCAGTTCCCAGTGAGGAATCGCGCCTTCGCCAAGACCTTTCACATCGTGAGATTGATAAATATTTTCATTATCATCCGCAGAAACACCTGCTTTCACAGATTCATGCGGAATATTTGGGATAAGATACAGAATTTCTGTAAGTTTCTCTTCTATTTCGTTTAGTTTCTGCTGAAGGTCTTTGCTTGCCTCTTTATACTGAGCTGTTTTTTGCTTTGCGCTTTCGGCCAATTCTTTTTTCCCTTCTTTCATCAAAAGCCCTATTTCCTTAGAAATTTTGTTGATTTCAGCCAGCTGGGAGTCCATATCAAACTGAACTTTTTTTCTTTCATCATCCAGCGAAATAGCACTATCCACCAGCTCTAAATCTTTGAAATTTCTCTTTTTAAGCCCTTCTAAAACTCTATCTCTATGTTCTTTTAAAAAATTAACTTGTAACATTTTTAAGAAAATTTAAATTTTTCACAAATGTAAGCATTATTGATTAAAAATCTGCTTAATTAGAATATTTTTCAGATTTTGAATTTTTATCAAAAATATCTTTCTCTTCCAACCATATAGACTCATCATTAGTAGTTATTTCTCCTGTATTAGCATTTATCCAAATACCAAAAACGGCTACCTTTTGCATAACTAAATTCTGAAAAGAATATACATAATGATCATCAATAATTAAGGTTGGAGAAAGAAGTGTTTCATCATAATCTAAATCTTTTCTTTTTTTATTATCATATAAATATTTGACATATAAATCATTAGCTTCTTTGACACTAATTTTATATTTCTTTTCTTGAACAATTTCTGGAGAACATGGAAAAACTTCATGGTTTTTTAAATAACTATCACTTGGATCACAACCCAATAACAATGTAATAAGTGGTATTTTAATAATTATTTTTTGCATTTTTTTTTATTCTTATACATTTTCCAAAATCTATTCTTTGTATTCAGAAACAGGGATAATTTCTCCAGAAACAGGGTCTGAAATACGAACATCCTCTTTGTTTTCTTTATTCACATAAAAAATATGATAAGTTTCAAAACGAACATCCGAGTTGTAACCCACCGTTATCTGATAAAACGGCTTTTTCTCAATAAGATCTTCTTCTGTAATAAACGAAATTCCATGCTTTCCATTAGTTATTTTATAGATATGTTTAGATGCCTCCTGCACCATCGGCAGGGCTAAAACTTGGGCTTCAGCCTCTTCCTGTGTATATTTTTTGGCTGGCTGATGACACGAGAAAACAAGAAATGCAAGGACTAAAAAAATACTTTTTTTCATTTTTATTTTATTTTTGATTAATATTCATTAAAATACTTTTGAATCTGCTTCCAGTCTTTGGTTTTGGTAAGCGCCAGCATGAGCAGAACTCTGGATTTCTGTGGATTGAGCGATTGCGAAGCCACAAAGTGATATCTCGCATCCTCCACTTCTGCATCTGGTGTCGTAGCGCCTGTGGGAACCCGCGAAGAACGGACCATCTGAATGCCTTGTTTTTGGGCTTTTACAGCCAAATCAAAATTAGAATGATACAAATTCCCATTCCCTACACCAGCATAAATAATTCCATCATATTTAGCATCAATAAAGGCTTTCATCGGAAGTTCCGAAGCATTGGCATAGCCATAGACTATCCCTACTTTCGGCAGGGAAGTCAGCGATGCCACATCAAAAACTGATTTTGTAGTATGCAGATTTTGAGGCGTTTTACTGAAATAAACTTTCCCATTATGAATATAGCCTATTTTGCCAGAATTCGCTCCTGTAAAGGTTTCCACAGCCGTCGTATGGTGTTTTATCACATCTTTGGCATCGAGGATATTTTCATTCATCACCACGACTACGCCTTTATTTCCTGTGTTTTTATCAGATGCCGCAACTACAGCGTTATATAGATTAAGTGGCCCATCCGCACTAATTCCCGTTGAAGGACGCATAGCACCTACCATCACCACTGGTTTAGAGCTATGAACTGTAAGATTCAGGAAATACGCCGTTTCCTCCATCGTGTCTGTTCCGTGGGTAACCACTACTCCATCATAACCTTCCTTGTTTAGGATTTCGTTTATTCTTTTTGCTAATTTGAGCCAAATCTCATCGTTCATATCCTGAGAGCCTATTTTCACTAACTGCTCGCCGCTTACTTGGGCTACCTGGTGAATTTCTGGAACGGCCTGTAACAGCTCATCGATGTCCTTTGCTCCTGCTTTGTAGCTGCTTTCGGTAGAGGATTTGCTCACTCCTGCGATGGTTCCGCCTGTAGCTATAATTCTGATTTTCGGCTTTTGTGCAAAAAGAAGAGCAGAAATTTGAAGAATAAAAATTAAAATTATTTTAGAATTTAGTTTCATGAAAAGTTTGATTTAATGTTTTTATTTTTAGTGAAAAACTTACTTTTTTATTTTTCTACAACTACTTCTTTTTCATCATTATGAACATAAGGAACTGCTTTTATCTGTCCGCCTTGGTATTCTGCTAAAAATATTTCAGACACTGCATTGTATCCCAATTTTTGTAATTATTCCAGCAGCCATTCTTCAGTTTTGTCTACATCTTCCAACACGCTTTTTTGGATAATTCCATCGGTAATGATGGGATATTTAGGGTTCTCCTCCCCTGCCAAAACGATGATAAGTTCGCCATTCTGCTCGAGCACGGCTCTTTTCACCTCTCGGATGTAGTATACACCCTCTCTACGAAGTTTAAATGCAAGGTCATGTGCTGTGATTTTCGCTTTTTTACAGGCATCTATGTCTATTTTTCCACGATTGATAACTATCACAGGAGCACCATCTATAAATCTTCTAAAAGTATTATTTTTCGTTTTCAATTCTCGTAAGCCTATGATAAGAAAAGCCCAAATAATCAAAACAACAGCAAACTGAAAAATAGTAACCACAGGGCTGTAAATCACCCCTCCAATGATACCCCCTAATACATAATTCTGCACCTGATCCATAGCCGAACTTGGTGCCAGATTGCCTTTACCAGACTTGTTGATTATTAATGCAAGGGAAAGAAGTCCCAAAAGTAGTTTTAGAAATACATTTAAATAGAAAAACTCTTCAGATTCTAGATAAGGAATTACAAACATTTATTCTTAATTTAATTTGGTAAATCTAATCAATATTTTTAATTCTAAAAATAGATTTTAACCTTTTCAAATATTTTTTTATACTTTTGCCTCTTAATCATTTTTTAAAATGCTAAATTCTAAAAAATTATTGCTTACAGGAGCTCTATTTATAGGGCTGTCCTCTTATGCACAAGAAGATGAAGACAATACAGATGGTTCTAAAAAAATAGAAGCCGTGGTCATCTCTAAAAAAAAGAAGAAAAAGTATAAAAATCCAGCTCATGAGATTTTAGCAAAACTAGTTGCAAAAAAACACATCAACAATCCTGACAACCTAAAATCATATTTCTCTGAAAATCAGTCTCGTATGGAGATAGCATTTAGCAGCCTTGGGGATAAGTTTCAAAATACGAAGGTTTATAAGGATTTGAAAAAGGTAATGGAAGCCTCCAAAGACAGCCTTGGGAATGATGTGGCGCTTCCTGTTTTTATTTCAGAAAATATTTCGGATTTTTATTATCAAAA
>CAUQBR010000008.1:0-78079 GCA_963516475.1 uncultured Flavobacteriaceae bacterium | reverse complement strand
GATGAGCAAGTAGTACCACAGAAACCATCAGTTTCTGTTCAGGATGTTGTAGGAATATGGAAACTTACAAAAAATGAACAAAAAGATACAGATGGAGTTTATAAACCAGGAGCAGTTACTGTACTTTATAAAGTTTATAAAGCAGATGGTACATATAAAAATTATCATAATGCAGCTCCTAATGATCCAGCAACTTTTGAAGGAGATGAAGGGAAATTTGAGCTAAAAGATGGTAAGATCTTTAATATTAGTAAAAATGCAAATCCAGGTGACCCAGTTTTCAGTTTTAAAATTGAGGTTAATGGAAATACAATGATACAGACCAAGACAGATGATTCTGCAAGGTACACTTTTACCAAACAATAATCCACTCAAACTAAAACAGCAAACCAGCGAATACCGATGATATTCGCTGGTTTTATTTTACCACCATTTTTCAAAGGTTTGGTTTTCGTTTAGTTTTACTATTTCGCCTATTTTAGGAGTGATGGCGTGTATTGTGGAGTCTTGTTTCGTGATTTTATCAATGGTATTCAAAGGTTCATACCAAGAATGCCTTCCTAATGCAAATTTGGAATTATGTCCAGCGAAATATCGTTTTGCTTTTAGGTCTTTCATGGCTTTGTGCAGGTCTTCTGGTAGGAGGTGGATATAGCGCCAGTCCTCGTTGTATTGTCCATTTTCCAAGATAGCAAGGTCTATATTGGGAAATTGTTTTGCTATTTCTGTGAAATGAGTATCATATCCACTATCCCCACCGATGTAGAGCGTGTTATTCTCTGATTCCAACATGAAAGATGCCCAGAGTGTTTTGGTGGGCTGTATACCACGCCCAGAGAAATGGCGCGTAGGAAGACAGGTAAATTTCATATTGTCGATGAAAGTTTTTTCGTTCCAGTCCAGCTCGGTAATTTGTTCAGGTTTGAAGCCCCAATATTCCAAATGAGCCCCTATACCAAGTGGGCAAAGCACCTTTTTTATCTTGTCTTTCATCTCTTTCATCACGGTATAGTCCAGATGATCCCAGTGGTCGTGAGTGATGATAAGCAGGTCTATTTCAGGGAGGTCAGCCGAGGAATAGTTGTATTCCGCATCGAAAGGTTTTACCATAAATGAAAACGGTGATGCAGAGTGAAATACAGGATCCACCAGCAGCCTCTTCCCAGAAACCTGCATGTAGTAAGAAGAGTGTCCCAGCCATATCATAATGTCTTCGTTTAGAGGGATTTCCTTTAAATTGGTCTGAATGGCAGGGATTTTTCTTGATGGTTTTAAGTCCTTTACCTCAGGAAAAATAAATAGATAAAGATTTTCAAAAAAAGATTTATCCGAGGTCAGTTGTGGTGTTTCGGATAGGTTGTGAAACTTGCCGTTCTTGTAATTTGGGGATTTTTCTATTCTTGCCAGCCTCTCGCCGCTTGGCAATTTCCCGAATTCTGCTTGGTTAAGAGTTATAGCAGCAATTATTGTGATTAAAATAATTAATCCTAAAAAGATATAAAGCATTCGTTTTAATATTTTAGATATTTTTTTCTTCATCAATTTTTTTTTGACTGCAAAAGTAAATATTTTCATTAAAAATCACCATTTTTGCAGATATTTTAAAAATAGATATGTCAGACTTAATTCAAGAAATACAGAAAAGAAAAACTTTTGGGATTATTTCCCACCCAGATGCTGGGAAAACCACTCTTACCGAGAAACTCCTTCTCTTCGGAGGGGCTATTCAGGAGGCTGGAGCGGTAAAATCTAATAAAATAAAGAAAGGTGCAACTTCTGACTTTATGGAAATAGAGCGCCAGAGGGGGATTTCTGTAGCGACTTCCGTTTTGGCTTTTAACTATAAAGGGCATAAAATCAACATCCTTGATACTCCTGGGCATAAGGATTTTGCGGAAGATACCTACCGAACGCTTACTGCCGTGGACTCTGTAATCGTGGTGATAGATGTCGCAAAAGGGGTGGAGGAGCAGACCGAAAAACTCGTGCAGGTATGCCGTATGAGAAACATCCCGATGATAGTTTTCATCAATAAGCTGGACAGAGAGGGGAAAGATGCTTTTGACCTGCTGGATGAGGTGGAGCAGAAACTTGGGCTTTCTGTGGTTCCGCTTTCGCTGCCTATCGGTATGGGGGCTGATTTTCAGGGAATTTATAACATCTGGGAGAATAATATCCAGTTGTTTTTAGAAGAAAAGAAACAAAAAGTAGGGGAGAGCATTACCTTTAATGATATTAATGATGCTGCGATAGACGAAGCCGTAGGCGAAAAGGCAGCAAGTGTCCTTAGAGATGAGCTGGAGCTGGTGGAATCGGTTTATCCTAAATTCAGCAGGGAAGATTACATGGCAGGAACGCAGCAGCCTGTGTTCTTTGGTTCGGCGCTGAATAATTTTGGGGTGAGAGAACTGCTGGATGCTTTCATTGACATTGCTCCAAATCCACAGCCAAAACAGGCAGACAGCAGAATCGTGAAGCCAGAGGAACAAAATTTCACAGGTTTTGTGTTTAAAATTCATGCCAATATGGACCCTAAACACCGCGACAGGCTTGCCTTTGTGAAAATCGTTTCTGGTGTGTTCAAAAGAAACGAAAACTACCTTCTCGTAAGGGAAGGAAAGAAAATGAAATTCTCTTCTCCGAATGCTTTCTTTGCGGATAAAAAGGAAGTGGTAGATGAGTCTTTCCCTGGGGATATTGTCGGGCTGCATGATACGGGGAATTTCCGTATCGGGGATACGCTCACGGCTGGGGAAAAGCTGAACTTTAAAGGAATTCCGAGTTTCTCTCCTGAGCATTTCCGTTTCATTAACAATGATGACCCGCTAAAAGCGAAACAACTTGCAAAAGGTATAGACCAGCTGATGGATGAGGGTGTAGCACAGCTTTTCACTCTGGAGATGAACGGAAGAAAGATTATCGGAACGGTGGGAGCGCTGCAATACGAAGTTATCCAATACAGACTGGAGCACGAGTATGGCGCAAAATGCACCTACGAGCCGATTTCTATTCACAAGGCGTGCTGGGTAGAGGCTGATGAAAAATCCGAAGAGTTCAAGGAATTTGCAAGGCTGAAACAGCGATTTTTAGCGAGAGATAAATATAATCAACTGGTATTTTTAGCAGATTCTGCATTCACTATCACGATGACACAGGAGAAATTCCCAAATGTGAAACTCTACTTTATTAGTGAGTGGGGGGAGTAGAGATAAAATTAAACAAATTTTTAATATTAAGAAACTAATATGTTTATAGAACAATTTACAAACCATTTACAAAAGTTTAATACTTCTCCTTTTCTATTTATTGGATCTGGTTTTTCTAGAAGATATTTAAATCTTCCAACATGGGAAAATTTATTAAAGGAAATGGTAAACAAACTCAGTCTAAGTAAACCATATGAATATTATAAATCAACTAGTAATTCTAATCTAGCAAAAGTAGCCACATTAATGGGAGAAGAGTTTAATGAAATTTGGTGGAATGAAGAAAAGTTTTTAGATAGTAGAAAAAATTTCCAAAAAATAGTAAATACAAAATACTCTCCTATTAAATATGAAATTAGTAGGAGAATAAGAGAAAATACAGTAATATCGAATGTTGAAGAAATAGAAAGGGAAATAAAACTTTTAAAGAAAGCTAATATTGATGGGATAATAACAACTAATTGGGATAATTTATGTGAAAAACTGTTTCCAACATTTACTTCTTTTATTGGTCAACAAGAATTAATGTTTTCAGAATTATTTACAATAGGTGAAATATATAAAATTCATGGTAGCATAGATAAACCAAATACATTAGTTCTAACTGAAGAAGATTATAAAGAATTTGAGGAAAAGAATTCCTATCTTGCAGCTAAATTGCTAACAATTTTTATTGAAACACCTGTAATATTTATTGGATATAGTCTAAGTGATGAGAATATTCAAAAAATTTTAAAATCAATAATTGGATGTTTAACAAAAGATAATATTCAAAAACTGCAAGACCGTCTTATTTTTTGTGAATGGACGAATGAAAATATTGAAACAACAATAACGGATAGTGCACAGGTGATTTCAGATTCTACTATTCCTATTAAACTTATTAGATTAAATAGTTTTATAGATTTATTTACTGTATTAGCAAATAATAAAAAACGACTTCCTATAAAAGTATTAAGGCAAATGAAAGGAATGGTTTATGATTTTGTTAAATCAAATAATTCGAAGCAGAAAATTTTTGTAACAGATAATTTAGACAATATTGAGGATATTCATAATGCTGAATTTGTATATGGCGTGGGAATAAAAGATAAATTATCGGATATAGGAATAAAAGGAATTGAACTAAATGACTTATTAAAAGATATTATATTTGATAATCAAAAATGGGATCCAAGATCAATAAGTCGCCTATGTTTACCAACATTACACGCAAAATATATACCTTATTTTAAATATTTAAGTTCTGCTGAATATTTGAATAATAATGGACTAATAGATAAAGAGATCGATGTAACAGAATTCTCTCCCCATTTTATTTCAACTGTAAATTCAATACAAAGAAATAATTTCTATCCAAGCAAAAATTATCTAAAAAATAAAGATGAGATTAATACAAAATACAATTCGATTTCCGAAATTATAAATGATAAGAATAATAGTGAATTAAATCGCTTAGTATGTATATCATTGCTTGATAATGATAAAATATGTTTAAATGAATTAGAAGATTTTTTAAAAAGCAGAGAACATTTATTTCAAGATGAAAATTTAATTACTTATTATAGAAAGTTGGTTTGCCTTTATGATTTTTTGAAATATAAGACTTAGTTATAAATTATAAAACCTGTTTCATCTTTATTTTAACAGATTTAATATATTTTCCTTCTCCAAAAAAAACGGATATCACCCTAAGCACTTAGGCAATATCCGTAATTAGTTTACAATTTACCTAAACCAGTTCACCTTTTTGGTGAACTGGTTTCTCTTTTACCTAAATTAGTTTACCTTTTGGGTTAGTGAGTTTAGGTCTTAGTAGAATTAGTTTAGGTTTAAGCTGAAATAGTTCCCTTTTTACCTAAACCAGTTTAGCTAAAACACAAACTAGTTTCCCTTTTTGGTGAACTTATTCAGTTTTTGGAGCAACTTTTTTCACTTTTCCCTGACCTGCAAACCTCTTCCCTAAGTCCTCTTGGATGGTTTTGGCGTCTGGGCTACCTGTTTTTGCTGCCATTTTTACGGTGGCGTAGTAGAGAAGAGCTTGGGCATACGCCTCGTGACCTGTGAGGGTAAGGGTTTCGCTGACATTTTCGGACAGCTGTTTTAGAGTCTGGAAGACTGGCTGTAGCGATTGATTGAGTTTGAAATCCTTCTCCATTTCCTCCTTGTCCATCATCGGTGGGACGAGGTTGGGATTAGTTTTGGTGTATTCTACCACTTTGGATACGAAGGATACGGATTTGTCGCTCATTTTTGGCAATTTAGCTTTTTCTTCGGCGGTTAGATTTACCAGATAAGGGCTAAGCAGTTGGCGAATTTCATTCACTTTTGTTTCAATTTGTGCTAATGTTTCGGCTGAAATGGTAGCACTGATAAGATTTTTAGACATAATTTTACAGTTTTAAATAAGCTCTAAAAGTAATAATAAAATTTTAATGTCCAAATTTAATTTCATTTTACTTTTAGAAAAAATCAAAAAATAACTCCCGCTTGGTTGGGGAGTTACTATTTTTGGTTTTATAGTCCGCTTACGGTGTAGTCTTTCGGGTAGCGGACTTTGTAGCTTACTCTTAGTTTCTTGGTTTCGGAAGGAGAGAGTTTTATGTTCCATGTGAGGAAACCTTTTTCGTCGTCCTTCGCGGCACCGCTTTTGTCAAGCACTTCTATTTTTACGGCTTCGTTGTTGCTCAGCGGAAAACGGTCTTTGATTTCCATGCTGATTTGTTCTTTCTTGTTGTTTTTGATGATTAAATCATATGTAACCACCTTTTCGCGGTAAGAAGAAAGGAATTTCTCGCCGGATTTATCTTGGATATCTTCTCTTCTGATGCTGATTTTCGGGTCGTTGCCCAGCGTGATGTTCATTTCATTGTTGGTTTGGTCTGGGCTGACGCGTGTCTCACCGATATACATGTTCTCAAAGATGACACTCGCAGGCGCAGAAACCAAATGATACTTGCTGAAATCCTTTACTTTCGCTAAAAGATAAGCTTCTCTCCTGTAATTAGGCGCAGTGAAGTATTGATAATCGGCAGGGATTTTCTGCTGATAAAGACTGATGAGGTGGTCTTCATTATTGGACAAGATATCGTAAGGAATGTCTATGTCATAGCTGGTATTTAGTTCATTTGCATTGACATTAAACCCAGCGTAGCCTACAGCAACATCTGCGACACGACCTTCTAAAGCATTGGACTGAACATCATACTCTTTTGTTACACTTCCCATTCCTCTGATTTTTATGGCTGCAGCTTTGTCGGCGATTCGTTCTTCCCTATAGATTTCTCTTTCTTTCGGGCTTTGTGCATAGATGAACCAAGGATCTACTACGGGAGCATAATTGTTTCTGGAAGAATTTCCATTGATAAGGGTAAGTTTTACACCTTTCCAGTCCAAGCCTGTGTTTTGTTTCACAATCGCTTTGAAAGTTACATCCAAAGGAGCAGAGATTTTGTCAGTTTTTATCTCATAGTAAGGCTTCCAAGAAACATTGTCTGTAAGATAGTTGATATTCAGTTTGATATTTCCAGCCGTAGGAGACATTAGTTTTAGGACGATTACGCCATCTGCAAACTCTTCTGCTTCCTTCTGTTCTTTGGTTTTTAGGCTGCTTTTCAGTCGGGAAAGTTTTTTGCTGAGGTCATCGCCTTTTGTTTTGAGGGAAACGAGTTTGTTTTCCAGCTCTATTCTTTTATTGGTGTAGAACTCGGTTAGCTGTGTCAGCTGTGCGACATTGGAGGAATTGCTTCCCACCAGCACGGTTTGGTTTTTGTCCAAAAGTTCTACGGCTTTCTTATTGGCATCCAGCTCTATTCGGTTTTTAGAGATGAGGTTTTCCACAATTTTGATGCTGTCATTTACTTTTTTAATCTGTGGATTGGTGGTATCCATTTTAAAATCAGTGGAATAATCATTGGTAAACTGCGAAGAAAGAATAGAAATGTTCTTGCTGTTTACGCCGATTTGGATGGTTTTTTCGTTAATCTCTTCCGAAATATTGCCAATCACTATTTCGGAAATTCCTGAAGGAACACTGAAACTTACTGTGTTTTGCAGTTCTGCAGAGTTTCTATACACTTTCACGGCAGTTACTTTTGCCTTTGTGTAAATGGGTTTTTGTGCGAAAAATAAATTTGCCGAAAGCAAAAATAGAAACACAAATAAAGAATATCTTTTCATAATTAAATAAATTTATCAGCGCTAATTTAAGAAAAAAATAATTCACAAAGTCCGTATTCTCAAATAATTTTGGGAGTTTTGGTTTTTAAAATGTATTTTTGTCCGAAATTTATACAAACATGGAATTGATACACCGCAACTTACTGATAGGAATTCATGATTCATTGGAGGAGACTTTTTTTCAGGATAAAAAATATGCTGATAAGGTTTTAGAGCGATTATTAAAAGCTCATAAAAAATGGGGAAGTGCCGACAGGCAGGTGGTTTCGGAGATATTCTATGATATAGTTCGCTGGAAAAAACGCCTAGAATACTACATGGGCGAGGGGACAAAGCCGTCTAATATCTATAACTTGATTTTAGCCTATCTTCTTTGGAAAAAGGTGAAATACAAGAAATTTGATGAATTTGATGGAATAAAAACAGGCGGAATTTTGTCCAAATTAGACAAAAAAACATTCCCTACCAAAGCCATAGAACACTCTGTGCCAGACTGGCTGGCAGGTTTGTTTGAAAAAGAACTGGGAACAAAATGGGAGAAGGAAATGTCCGCTCTCAATGAACAGGCGCCTGTGATTTTGAGGGCAAATTCACTCAAAATTTCAGCAGAAAATCTTGTAGAAATTTTAAAAGAAGAGGGCGTAAATTCTTTTGTGTTAAGAGGTTATCCAGATGCTGTCCAGCTGGAAGACAAGAAAAATGTATTTCTGACATCGGCATTTAAGGAAGGTTTTTTCGAGGTGCAGGATGCTTCATCACAAAAAATAGCCGAACTCTTGGATGTAAAAGAAGGAATGAGAGTGGTGGATGCCTGTGCAGGAGCAGGAGGGAAAACCCTTCATATCGCTGCTTTGATGAAAAATAAAGGGCAGATAATAGCATTAGACATCTACGAATGGAAACTTGCCGAGCTGAAACGAAGAGCAAAAAGGGCGGGAGCTTTCAACATAGAAACTAGATTTATAGAAGATAATAAAGTCATCAAAAGGCTTCACAATACGGCTGACAGACTTCTGATAGATGCACCATGCTCAGGGCTCGGAGTGCTAAAAAGAAATCCTGACAGCAAGTGGAAAATAGATGAAGATTTCATCAACAGAATAAAAACCGAGCAGGAAAATATTCTGCAAAACTACTCTAAAATCCTGAAAAAAGGAGGAAAAATGGTCTATGCCACATGTTCCATTCTTCCATCTGAAAACGGAGAGCAGGTTAGAAAATTCCTTTCCGAAAATACAGAGTTTGCCCTCGTGAAGGAGGAAAATATCATGCCGAGCGATGGCTATGATGGTTTCTACATGGCGCTGATAGAGAGAAAATAACTACTCTTCTTGCTTTGTAGAAAGCATTCTGTGGCTGAAAAATCCTAAAATACAGATAATAAGAATCATTACCCCCCAAAGCCAGCCTTTGTCCTTGAATAAAGGTTCTTTGGTGGGTTTTTCCTTTTTAGGGAGTTTTTCCTCATCAGAGAGACTTGCATCAGATTTTGAGAGTTTGAAAACCTTGTCTTCTATCAGTTTTAAATCATATTCTGGAAGGGAAGATTTTTTATTTCCATAAAATAGAAAATAGTTTTCTTCATTTTTTGGTTTAAAATAGATAAAATATTTAGGCGAAACTGCATTGACAGATTTTACAGTAATAGGTGTATTATCTTGATTTTCAATGATTATTTGGAAATTCTTTGCCCATATCACATCATTATTTGAAAATGAAAAATCTAAATCCTTTGCTCCGTAGTAAATGATTTTTCCGTAGTAAAAAGTTTCATAATTTTTCACCCAGCCTTTTTCTGTTTTTATGCTGTCTACCAGATATTTAATCTCTATAGGGCGCGAAAAAGCATCGTTTTTATCTATATTCAAAATCAGTGAATAAACAGGAATTTTGTAGGGTAGAGAAAAAGTGATGACAGAGTTTTTGTCTTTTGTGCTGTTGGTTTGTTTTATATTATTGATTAACAGTTTATTAAATTCTATTTTCGGTGTGAATTTCTCCTGCATAGAAGCCCTTTGTAAAATGGGAGTTTCTTTACTAGGAATGAAAATTCGGTAAAATTTATAATTCGTTTTTTCAAAAGCCAGCAGCTGGAAATTGTAATCAGTTTTGCTATTTTGGATGGAAAGTATTCGGTAATTTTCTAGGATAGAAAACCATTGTTTTTGGTCGTGGCTGCCTTCCAAGGTTATTTTCCAATCAAAATTTTGATTAGAAAAATGCAGGTCAATTTCCTCTATGTCCGCTGTGATGGGACTTTCCAGCGTAAAATAGTATCCATCAGCAGTTTTGGTCTGATTTAGGATTTTAAAACCTATATATTCAGTAGTTTCATTTTCAAGGGAAGCAAATTGTGTTTTGGACAGTAAATACGGAACCTCCAGCGAATCTTTTCCCGAAAGCTGGTAAATCCTAATGTCAGAAAGATTTTGGTTCAATTTTTCATACATCGGCAAGGGAATTTCTATTTTGTTCCACTCGGTGGCTGGATTAGGTTTTATGGCTCTTTTGAACGAAAAATCATTTTTCTGAGCAAATCCCAAAGCAGAAATTCCCAAGAAAATTAGTGAAAATATGGATTTAATTTTTAGTTTCATCACTGATTTTGTCTTTAAATTTATTGTATAAAAATGAAATGATAAGAAGTAGTAACCCTAAGATAATCAATACGATAGTTTTAGAAATCGTGCTGAGATTAGAGATGTCGTATAGGAATAATTTAGCCAAAGTGATGCCGAACAACACGAGGGCAAAAATTCTGAGATGTTTCTTCTTCTTGTAAATTCCGAGGCTTACCAAAATAAGTGAATAAACGCTCCAAAGGATGCTTAGTCCTAGTTTGAAAATATCCTGATAACCAGCGATATCCAGCCAAGTAACTAGTTCATTGCTCAAGAAATTAAGAATAGAAATATGAATCACCACTTCTAGGAAAACATGGAATTTTGTATTTTCCAGTTGGGTTTTAGCATTTTTGAAAATCGCCCAAAGCGTAAAGCCAGCAGCCCCCCAGAGTAGATATCGCACCAAAATATAGTTGATACTAACATCAAAATACTTGCTATAATGCCCATTGATATAGGAATAGCGAAGATCTCCAAGTTCTCCCAGCCCGTAAGTCTGAGCAGCAAATAATACTAAAAGCCCGATAACAATGGATGAAACTCCTAAAATTTTGTTCTTGAATTTATAGAAATTCAGTAGAGCCATTCCTCCAAAGAATACTAGGGAGTAGTTAAGGAGATATATGTTTCTAAAAATGCCGATATCATTGTTGTAGTCATTGTATTCATCTCCTTTTTCACGGACAAGAACAGACGAACTTTCGTACCAATAATCAAAATAGTATGCAATCTCATTTCTAAAAGTAAGATATGCTGTCAATACTAATAAAGCTGGTAAATAGAAAGATTTTATAGTATTAAAAGGACTAAATTTTTCGCCTTCTGCGTCAGGGTATTTTCTCGAAAGATAAATAGCAGAACCATATCCCAAAACAGCAAAAATACCTGTCAGGAAATTGATATTCCAGAAAGCATGAATATCTAAATCAACAGCATAACTATAACGCTCCCAGTCTTCGAGAAAACTTAGAAAAGCAAGTCCAAGTATAGGGAGGGATATTTTTTCGTAAATGGATATTTTTTTTGTTTTTCCAAGCCAAAACAAAATAGCTCCTTGAGCTGTCCACATAAGCGTTACCCAGTTTCCATCCAGCTGTATCGGTATTGCAATCGTAATGAAAGTGAAAACCATCCCTAATGTGGAATAGAACAAGGTAGAATCAGCAAGTTTTTTCGATTTGATAAAGAATAAAACAGCAAAATGGATAACAGCATTAAACAAAGTGAATAACCCTAAATAGGAATCTAATATACTATGTCCATTAAAAATACCAAATCCAAATCCAAAGTAAATAAATGAATTCAGTAGAATAAGGATAATATTGACTTTATCCAGTTTTTCTTTTGAAATGATGTTATTAAATAAAGAAACTCCATAGAAAACCAAGAAAAATGCCGTAGCAAAGCCTAATCCCAGAGCTTCATATCCTTGTAGATTTGAATCAAAAGATTTATCCGCGAACCAAGAGCCATATATCATCCAAGTGAAAAAGAAAGCACTGTAATGTAATGATTTCCAGTCTTTTTTTATAGAAATAAATAAAATACCAAGGTTGATTATGAGCATATAACTGAACAAAATATCCACTCTTCCAGAGCCTGATGATAGAAGGAATGGAACAGCGTAAGCTCCTATAAGTCCAATGTGGGCAATCACCACACGATTGTATTTTATTGCGGTAAATACGGTAAAAGCTGTGAATATCAGCATCATCACAAAAGCTAAAGCCTGCGGAATGAGGTCATAAAAACTATACGCAAAATAGGTGATAAAATAGAAAATAGAAATGGCTCCACTTACCAAAACTGCACTGTATCCTTCAAATTTTGGTTTTAGTTTGATTCCAAAACCAAGCAGCCCGATTCCCATCAGGTATCCAAGTATAATTCTTGTAAGAGGGCTGATAAGTTCATTTTCAATGGAATATTTAGCACCGATGGCTACACCGATTACCACAATGAGAATTCCTATTTTGTTAATCCAGCTTTCTCCTATAATCTTCTCTAAATCAGATGGTTGTTTAGGAAGGCTTATTTTAGGAGCAGAAATCTGCGGCTTAGGAGCGGTAGGTGCTGTTATGACTGTTTTCTCAGTTGGCTTTTCAGCTGAGGTTTCCATTGACCTTTCAACAGGTTTTTCAACAGGAGTTTTTACTGTATTTGCAGCAGACGAGGAGAGATTGTTTTGTTTTTTTAACTCAGCCAATACATTCTCCAACTGTTTTATTTCATTGTAAATAGCAGTCTGCCTATATAATAAATTTCCTATCCTTTGCTCTAGTTCGATTATCTTTTGTGGATCCATCTTTTGATAATTTAGACAAATTTACAATTTTATTGTCTAAATTTATGTAGAAAGTTTTTGTGAAATCTATTTTTCATGTTAAAGAAAATTATTATATTTGCCGACTAAACTTAGATGATAAAATGAGTACAATATTTATATTACTGATGGTTGCTATCATCATTGCATGTATTTTGTTAGCTATTATTATTTTAGCTCAAAATCCTAAAGGAGGGGGGCTTTCAGGAACTTTCGGAGGAGCATCTTCTGCATCTTTTGGGATACAGAGAACTAATGATTTTATGGAGAAAGCTACATGGACACTTGGTGGTGTCGTGGTAGGGCTTATTTTTCTAAGTGTGGTGCTTACAGCGAAGCCTTCTGCGGTAGTAGTGCCAACAAATGCGAAGCCTCAGACTACTGCACCAAGCAATGCAGCAAAGACACCAGCGAAAGCTGATGAATCTGCAAAGACAAAATAAGTTTGGGTTAATAATTATATAAATATCGGTTTAAAGCGAATTTCTTTAAACCGATTTCTACTTTTAAAGAAATTTAATTACTTAGTAAAAGATAAAAATAATAATTGATTATGAAAAAAGCAGGAATTTTATTATCATTTTTGGTGGGAATGAATTTTGTTTCGGCTCAGGAAAAACCTGTGTCAGAGACACAAGCAGACCTTTCTATTGTAAACAAAACAGCCTACAATCCTTACAGAAAAGGAGCAATATTTTTGTATTGGGGCTGGAATAGGGCTATTTATAGTAATTCAGATGTTCATTTCAGAGGGAATGGCTATGATTTTACGCTTCATAATATGATAGCTAAAGATAGACCGACAGACTTTAGTTTTGATGATTATCTTAATCCACTTCGTGTTACAATTCCTCAGACTAATGCTAGAATAGGGTATTTTATTAAGGATAATTTGGCTCTTGTTTTGGCGCTAGACCATATGAAATATGTGATGAAACAAGACCAAACGACAGATTTTACTGGGAAAATTTCTGACCCTCACTATGCAGCGATGGTTAGAGATGGAAAAGTGGATTTGACAGATGGAGAATTCCTTACATTTGAGCATACAGATGGGCTTAATTATGTAAACATCGGAGCTGAGAAATATAATAAAATCTACCAAGGGAATAATTTTAATATTACTTGGTCTTATGGTGGAGGTTTAGGAGTTTTGTATCCAAAATCTAATGTTAAACTTTTTGGGAATGAGAGAAGTGACCGTTTCCATGTGGCAGGATTTGGACTGGATGCTAGAGCGAGTTTGAATTTTGTTTTCTGGAAACATCTGATGGCAAGAGTGGAGGCAAAATACGGCTATATCAACATGCCTGATGTGAAGACAACACTAAACGACAGACCAGACAAAGCACAACAAGATTTTGTTTTTGGACAAGTGAATTTCGGAGTTGGATATATTTTCCAAACAAGAAAAAGCAAATAAAAATTGACAGCCATAAGTTGAAACTTGTGGCTGTTTTTTTAAAGTCCTAATATTAATTTTGCAATCGTAAAATATACCATCACACCAAGGATATCGTTGGAAGTGGTGATGAATGGACCTGTAGCGATAGCTGGGTCTATTTTATTTTTGTTGAGAAAAATAGGGACAATGGTGCCTATCATCGCTGCGATGATGATGACAGAAAGCAGAGCTACGGAAATCGTAATGGAAATCATCATATCATGATGATTGACAAACAAATTGAATCCCAAAATAATCAGTGATAAAATCATTCCCGAAGCCACAGCTACGCTCACTTCTTTCATTAGGGTTTTTAGGGTGTTTTGTCCCAATGTATTGTTGGCAAGCCCTTGCACGATAATCGCCGAAGCCTGTACGCCGATGTTTCCAGCGGTAGCCGCTATCAGTGGGACAAAGAACATCAAGGCAGGTACATGGCTCATCGCTTCTTCATTTCCTTGTAAAACTCGTGAGCCTATCAGACCGCCCACCATTCCTATGAACAGCCATGGAAGACGGGCTTTGGTGATGTTTAGAATAGTGTCCGTAGAGTCAATATCTGTAGCAATCCCTGATGCCAGCTGATAGTCTTTATCCGTTTCTTCTTTGATAAAGTCCATGACATCATCTATGGTAATTCTTCCGACCAATCTTCCCAAAGCATCTATTACAGGCACCTCAAAGAGGTCATATTTCTGCATGTATCGTGCCACATCTTCGGCAGGTTCATTGTCCTGCACACATCTTATTTTAGAATTATATACATCCGAAACCTTGGAAGAAGTGCTGGTGGTAAGTAGTTTTTTTAAACTGAGGGTGCCGAGGAGCTTGTCCTGTTCATCCACCACATAGATAGAATAGACTTCATCCATATCTTCGGCTTGTTTGCGCATTTCCCTTACCGCGGCGATGATGGATAGATTATGATCTACTTTTACCAGCTCCGTAGCCATGAGACTTCCCGCTACATGGTCGTCATAGCGGAGGAGCTCTACGATGCTCTGTGCTAGTTCATTATCATCTATATGCTGGATGATTTCATTTTGCTGGTGTTCTGGAAGTTCAGCAATGATGTCTGCTGCATCATCAGAATTTATCTCACTGATGATTTCTTCTGCGATTTCTTTGGTCGAGAAGTTTTTTAGGAATTCTTTTCGGTCTTCTTCATCGATGTACAAAAGCATTTCCGCAGAAACATCATTGTCCATGAGTTCGTAGAGAAACACCCTTTGAGAATCATCTAAAATCCCAAACAAATTGGCAATATCCACCGCCTCCATTTCCGAAATAATTTCCGAAATGGCTTTTGCATTTTTCTCTTCAATGTACGAAAGCAGCGGCTGGTAGATGTTTTCTTCTTTTTTTGGCATAGATTATTTTAGATTTTCTTTCCACTCATTGGTAAATGAGATGAAGTCTTGTACAGAAAGTTCTTCCGCCCGCAAATTTAAGAAATTATGACCAGAAAGTTCCTCAGGAATGTTTAAAACTTTTAGAGCATTGCTGAGTTTTTTTCTTCTTTGGTTAAAGCCAGCTTTTACGATATTTTTGAATAAAGTTTCGTTTCCTGCAAGTCCTTCTTTGGGATTTCTCAGCAGCGAAATCACGCCAGATTTCACTTTTGGTGGTGGATTGAAAACATTTTCATGAACCGTGAAAAGATATTTGACATCATAATAAGCCTGAACCATTACAGATAAAATCCCATAATCTTTCGTTCTGGGAACGGCTGCTGTTCGTTCGGCCACTTCTTTTTGGAACATTCCCGCCATTTCTGGTATCTGCTGATAGTTTTCTATAATGTGAAATAAAATCTGCGAAGAAATATTGTAAGGGAAATTCCCTATCACAGCTATTTGCTCATTTGGAAAGATTTTGGAAAAATCTGTTTTCAGGAAATCTCCCACGAAATGGTTTTCTTTTAGCTGAGGATAATGCTCTTTGAGGTAGGCGATAGACTCTGTATCTATCTCCGCCACAAAGGTTTCGGTTTCTTTTTCTAAAAGATATTTGGTGAGAACTCCCATCCCTGGGCCTACTTCCAAGACTTTATCATACCCGCTGAATTGGAGGCTGTTTGCGATTTTTTTTGCGATATTTTCATCGGTTAGGAAATGCTGTCCGAGGTGTTTTTTGGCCTTTACGCTCATTAAATTCTAAATTTTTCGGCAAAGTTAAGGCTTTTTGAAACAAAATTTATGATTTAATTAACATCAATTTTTTCGTATTCCTACTTTGATTTAGCGAGATTTTTTCTATTTTAGCCGAAAAATTTATCAAATGGCACATTCAATAGATGATTTTAATAGAAGAAGGCTGCGTTCAAGTAATATTACTGTGGTTATCAGTATCTCATTGGTTCTTTTTTTGGTTGGACTTTTTGGGTTGATTTTGATAAATGCACAGAAATATTCTGACTATATCAAGGAGCAGCTGGTTGTTGCAGTGTATTTTGATGAATATCTGGATCCTAAGGATTCCGCAAAAGCAGGTGAATATCAGCAGGAAACATACAAATTGATTTCTGAGCAAAAATATGTAAAAAAGACAAAATTCATTACCAAAGAAGAAGCAAAAATAATAGCTAAAAAACAGCTGGGAATAGATACAGAGGGACTTTTCGAAGAAAATATTTTCCCTCCATCGGTAGAAGTTACCCTAAAACCAGCTTATGTAGCTCCTGATACTATTAATGCTGTGATGAAGCATTTACAAGGGATAAAAGGAGTAAGCGAGGTGAAAAATGACACCAAAATGACACAGGAAGTCTATTATAATTTGGATAGAATTTTGCTGTGGATTATAGGATTTACCGTATTATTCTTGATAATAGCTATCGTGCTTATAAACAGTTCCATCCGCCTTAAAATTTTCTCTAAAAGATTCATTATCAAGACAATGCAATTGGTAGGAGCAAGAAGAAGATTTATCTTGAAACCATTTATAAAAGAAGCAGTTATTTTAGGTTCTATAGGAGCGTTTATTGGGCTTGTTTTCCTTTTCTCAGCGTGGTATTATTTTACAAATCAGATTGGCTCTGAGTTTGTTCCAGATACTAACAAATTTATATGGTTGGTTTTAGGAGTGGTTTTAGTGGGTATAGCTATCACGGTGTTAAGTACTATTTTTGCAACATGGAGATTCTTGAAAACAAAAACAGATGATTTATATTATTCTTAAAAGAGAAATAGCATAATGAAAACCAAAAATAAAAATACAGAAACATCTCCTACAGAAAATACATTTTATTTCAATAAGAGTAATTTTAAATTGATGCTGATAGGTTTAGGACTTATCGCTTTTGGATTTGTCCTAATGATGGGCTATGGTGCGAATACCAAGCCAGATGGCTCTTTTGACCCAAACTACTGGAATGATGATATTTTTTCTGTGGTAAGAATCAGAATAGCGCCTTTGTTGGTGATTGTTGGTTTTGTGGTGCAGGTGGTGGCTATACTAAAAAGAAATAAATAATGGATATAGTAAAAGCTATTATTGTTGCAATCGTAGAGGGGCTTACGGAGTATCTTCCGATTTCTTCTACGGCTCATATGGGGTTTACAGCGGCTCTGCTCGGAATGGAAGAAACTGAATATCTGAAGATGTTCCAAGTGTCCATTCAGTTTGGGGCGATTCTCTCTATTGTGGTTTTGTATTGGAAAAAGTTTTTTGACTTTTCTAATTTTAATTTTTATATCAAACTGGCTTGTGCCGTTGTTCCAGCCTTGGTTTTAGGAAAATTATTTGACGATAAAATAGAAGCAGTACTTGGTAATCAGATCGTTATCTCTTGTGTTTTGGTTTTGGGAGGAGTTGTTTTACTCTTTGTAGATAAATGGTTTGATAATAAGGAAAAGATTGATAATGAGAAAGATATAACCATCAAAAAGGCTGTAACCATTGGCTTTTGGCAGTGTTTGGCTATGATGCCTGGGACATCTCGTTCTGCGGCCTCTATCATTGGAGGAATGAGCCAAGGGCTTAGCAGAAAGGCGTCAGCGGAATTTTCTTTCTTTTTAGCTGTCCCTACGATGATGGCAGTTACACTTTATTCTGTATTTATCAAGACTTGGGGAGAGGGAACGCCTAATGCTCAGAAAGGATATGAGATGATTTTGGCTTCTACAGAAAATATTTTGGTTTTCATTATCGGAAACATCGTGGCTTTTATCGTGGCGATGATAGCAGTGAAAACTTTTATCAATGTTCTTGCCAAGTATGGCTTTAAGTTTTGGGGCTGGTATAGAATCATTGTCGGAATAGTTTTATTGATTTATTTTTATTTAAACAAATAATAAATGACTGCGGAGCAAATTCTTGAAGGTCAGGTTTTTCTGGTTGATAAGCCCTTGGATTGGACTTCGTTTCAAGCGGTCAATAAAATGAAATTTAAACTAAAAAAAGAGTTTAAATTTAAGAAAATAAAAATAGGCCATGCGGGAACCCTTGACCCTAAAGCTACGGGGCTTCTCGTGGTATGCACAGGCAGGGCAACCAAAAAAATATCCGAAATCCAAGATACACCGAAAGAATACTGGACAGAAATAAAAATAGGTGTGCAGACAGAATCTTACGATACCGAAAAACCAGAAATTCTCCCTACAGATATCAGCCATATCACAGAGGATTTTGTGACAGAAGTTTTACAAAAATTTTTAGGTGAAATCACCCAGAAACCGCCTATTTTTTCAGCAATAAAGGTCGATGGTGAGAGGGCTTATGACTTGGCAAGGGCAGGAGCTTCCGTAGAGATGAAATCCAGAAAAACTACAATTCATTATATTAAAGACATTCAGATAGAATTTCCTTATGTTCGTTTTTTAGTGGGCTGTTCCAAGGGGACTTATATTCGCTCTCTGGCTCATGATATAGGGCAGGAACTGGGCGTAGGCGCTTATCTTACCCAGCTCAGAAGGACTAAAATAGGAGAGTACAGCGTAGAGGAGGCTTCTGGCAAATTTTTGAGTAATGAATTTTTATTTTCGGAAATTTAGATTATATTTGTATCCGTTATCAAATAATGATGATAAAAACTGCAAAACATATTAAAACTTTTTTGGCTTCGGTGCTGCTACTCATCTTTGTGATGAATGTATCAGGCTTGTTTGTGCGTTTGTATCATCAGGAAACTCATCAAAAAACAGAAAAAATAGCAGAATGCAGCGATAAAGTCTGCTATCACAAAGCACATTTACAGACCAAAAGCGACTGTGATTGTGGGTTTTTATGCACATTGAATTATTTCTATATTCTTCCAGAAAAACCTCAGACAGAGTTTCATGTAAATGAATATTTATCATATTTTTCATCGTATAAAATTTTCATATCAGAGAGGATAATTCTTCTATGGCAGTCTCGTGCTCCTCCTGTATTTTCTTAGTTTTGATAGAATGTTTATTGATTTTTATGAAAGTCAATATCATAGTTGGTTTTAACTAAAACCAAGGCATTCCCTTTTTCAAACAAAATATTTTTCGGTTTAAAGAAATCATCCATTTCATTTTTGTATTAAATCATTTTATATGACTCAAAAATTGGTATTTGGGATTATTTTCTGTGGATTTCATATGCTTTTTTCACAGGAAGTAACCACCAAAAACATTGACACGCTTACAATTGTAAATAAAAACATATCGGCAGATAATCTTGTAAAATTTTCTAAAGAAAATCTTTCAGAAAATATAGGTCAAAATCTTTCAGAAGTGTTGTCCAAAGCGGCAGGTATTACCCTTCGGCAGGCAGGAGCCACAGTCGCAAAACCTGTGATAGAGGGCTTAGGAAACACGAGGATTTTAATTCTAAATAACGGCGTAAAACTGGAAAGCCAAGACTGGTCTGATGACCACGCACCAGAAATTGGTATGGGTATTCCACAGAATATCAGTATAATAAAGGGTGCTCAGAGTGTGAGATATGGCGCTGGGGCGCTTGGTGGAGTGGTTCTGCTGTCTCCTAAAAACCTTAATTATAGTGAGAAACTGGCTGGTGCAGTGATGCTTTCTGGAAATTCTAATTCAGGGAAAGTCTCTGGCGGAGGCTATTTGGAAGGAGTGCTGGGAAAAAACTGGGCATGGAGAGCACAGGTAAATGCACAGTATGCAGGAGATTATAAAACTCAAAATTATTATATCAATAATACAGGAATTCGGGAGCTGAATTATTCTGCTGAGCTGGAATACCGTAAGAATGAATTTAAGTCTAATTTGTATTTTAGTGCATATAACTCAGAATTAGGGATTTTTTATGGTGCGGCGTCCAGCAATATAGATGATTTTGAGAGCAGGCTCAAGCTTGGCAGACCTATTACTACATATGGTTTTTCCTACGATATTACAGCTCCAAAGCATAATGTGGCTCATTATTTCTTGAAAAGTGAAACCGAATTTAGACTCAGTCCGAATAATCATTTTGATTTGGTTTATGC
Organism: uncultured Flavobacteriaceae bacterium; assembly: GCA_963516475.1. GTDB lineage: Bacteria > Bacteroidota > Bacteroidia > Flavobacteriales > Weeksellaceae > JABCPE02. Next base: position 57,879 of record CAUQBR010000008.1, on the reverse strand, counting down.
TTATCAAAATAATCACCGAAAAGAGTTTGATGTTAGAAGGTTAGACAGAACTACAATTCCTACGCAGGATACCAAACTAGATTCTCATTTTGTGGAAACGATTTGGAAAAACACACATTTTAGGGGATTGGAAACTCAGTTTGGGGTAAGTTATTCGAGGAAAGAAAATTTGAATGTGCCAGGAACAGGCGTGGTTCCTACGATTCCGAATTTTGTTTTGAATAATTACGCAGGATTTTTCATCTCCGAATTTAAAAGAGGAAAATGGCTGGCAGAGCTGGGAGCGCGTTTTGATTTTAGAACGATAAATTCTTTGGGTTACGATATGTTCGGTCAGCTCTACGGCGGGAAGAGAGATTTTTCAAGTTTTTCGTACAGCGGGGGGGTTCATTATCAGATTACTGACCATCTGGAATATGTGACTCATGCGGGATATGCGTGGCGTGCGCCAGAGCCTTATGAGCTGTATATCAATGGAAAACAGCACGGAATTCCGATTTATTATGTAGGTGATAAAAATCTAAATGCAGAAAAAGGGCTGAAAATTGTCAATAAATTGTCTTACAAGAAAAATAGATTTTTCGCGGAGATGTCTGCGTTCGTTCAGCCGATTAACAATTTTATTTACAGCATTCCTACGCATCAGTATAGAGTGTTGTTTTCTGGGCCGGCGGCGTTATTTAAGTTTGTGCAGAGCGATGCTCTTTTTCGTGGGGGAGATTTGGCAGTGGGAATTCCTATTTCTAAAAATTTAGAATACCATTCTAATCTTTCTTTGGTCTATGCGGACGACCAGCATACCAAGGCATATCTTCCACAAATACCGCCATTACAGCTTTCGCAGAGTTTAAAATGGAATATTCCGACTTCTGTTTTCAAGAATTTTTATGCAAAAGTGGAACACCAGTATTTCGCGAAGCAGAGAAGGTTTAATCCTGATTTTGACCTCGTGACGGACTCTCCTGATGCCTACCATTTATTGGGTCTAAAAATAGGAGCAGAGCTGGAATACAATAATAAGAAAAGTGTAAAATTCTTTTTAGGCGTAGAAAATCTTACCAATGCACTTTATAAGAATTATACCGACAGACTGAGGTATTTTATTCATGGGAAAGGGATTGACATTCAATTTAAAACACAATTTAATTTTTAATAATCATTAATTCTAATAAATTTTAACATTATGAAAAATAAGTTTTCACTAAACAAAATTTTGACAATGCTAATGCTGTTTTTAGCGGTTTTCAGTATTTCTTCTTGTAGCAGAGATGGTGATAGCCCTCAGGCGCCAACGGACGAAACCAAAGACAGAGGACACGAAATGCCTGATAGAGTGGAGTTTATATTTAGAAATACAGCGACCTCACAGGAGCAAAGAAGAACGGCGCTGCTGACCCAAGATGGATTGAAATTTGACAATACAGAAGCCGTAGAATGGAAAGAAGGAAATAGCTATCTCCTTGAAATAGTGTATTATAATAATGGAAGGAGACTTAATGGTGAATTTGTTTCACAAGAAATGGCGCCTATCCATCAGCATTTCTTTCAGCTGAATAAAAATGGAAAGCAGGTAGAAGAAGCAGAAATGGATAGATTGGTAAGCTATGAGTATCAGGATACAGACCCTGAAAATGGAGTTTTAGGAGAGAGTGGAGTGAGCCTTCGTCGTCGTTCGTGGGATACGCAGAACCCTACGGAAGTAGACCCTATCGGACTGAAAGGAGTTTTCACCATAAAAACGACTGGTTTGGGAACTCAGAGTTTTGATTTAAGGATAAGATTAGCCCATTTCTTAGTTAAAAATAAACTAGAGCCTAAGACAGGAAGAGTTAGAAAATACAATGTGGTGTATTATAGCGGTTCATTCGTCCTAGATGCTGATATGAAAGTCCCAGTGAAAATAGTTCAATAATATTTTAGAATAATTTAATAAAGTAAACAAATAAAAATTTAATAATATGAAAAGTTTTTTAAAATCAATCAAAGTTGTATTAGCAGTAGTGTTTTTTGTTTTTTCACTTTTGGCTTGTCGAAGTCAAGACAATGATGATATAGTCGTACCAAAGCCAAAACCAGAGCAGCCTAGTACGGAGCTGAAATGGAGTAAGGTGGAATTTCGTTTTACAGAAGGGCATTCTCACGGGTATTTTCATGGTTCGCCAGAATATCCAGGTGTGAAATATCTGAAATCTGTACAAAAATTCTTTTTTGAGAATAAAAATGGTCAGATAGTTCCATCGGCTGATAATCCTGCTGCCCTTAGTGTAATGTCTGCTGATGGAGGGCTGTCTCTCTATGGATTGGAGATTTTCTATTACAATGAAAAAGGCGAGCGAATCAACAGTGTTTTGGCATCTGATGAGGCAGCAAAGCAATATCAGCACTTCTTTTTAATGGAAAATATAGTAGCTATAAGTGGCGGGACAGTAGTTCCAAATAAGGAAATCATGACTTATAAATACCGTGATACTAATCCTGAGAACAAATATATCTATAAAAGCTTTGGAGGCCAGCGTGATGCCAAAATAAGACCAGAAAAAATAGGACTGAAAGGATTTTTTGATGTGAAAAAACCGTATTTGAATTTTGATTTGAGGATTGTTTTGGCTCAGTTCAGCCAAAAACCAGATAATTTGGAGTATGATAAACTTCCTTCGGCTTCTTTTGATAAAAAATTGGATATCAAAATCCCTGTCCATATTTATACAGATAGAATTAACGAAGATAGCTTGATTGAAGATGCTATGAGGGAATTTGGAGTTACAGAAGCTGAAATAAAAGCTGATATAAATGCAAAATTGAATTCAAAAGTTAATTCTGAAAGTAGTGGAGTTTTCCTCTAAAAAAAATAAAAATCTCTTTCAATTTGAAAGAGATTTTTTTATTGAAATTTATTTTTCTTGCTCTAGATTTTTCTGCCATAGCCAAGTGGTTCTCAGCGCTTCTTCCAATGGAGTTTCCGCCTTCCAGCCAAGTTCTTTTTCGGCTTTGGAAGCATCTGCATAAGCGATGGTAATGTCGCCCGCTCTTCTATCACAGATTTGGTAAGGAATTTCTAGATTATTTGCTTTTTCAAAAGCCTTTACGATTTCAAGGACAGAAGAACCTTTCCCAGTTCCCAGATTGAAAACATCAACCAAAGTTTCTGATTTTTCGGAGGCCAGTTTCTGCAAGGCTTTCACATGAGCTTTGGCTAAATCCATCACATAGATATAATCGCGGATGGCAGTGCCATCAGGAGTAGGGTAGTCATCTCCCCAGATGTTTAGTTTTTCTCGTATTCCTGCTGCGGTCTGAGTCACATATGGAACGAGATTATTGGGAATTCCGAGAGGAAGTTCGCCTATTTTAGCCGAAGGATGAGCACCAATAGGATTAAAATATCTTAATAATGATACTTTCTTTTGGTGGGCAGCAGCAAAATCTTTCAAAATCTCTTCTGCCATCTGTTTGGTTCGTCCATAGGCAGATTCAGCAGGTTTTATAGGTGCTTCTTCATTTATCGGCATCTGGTCAGCCTGTCCATAAACGGTGCAGGAAGAACTGAAAATAAAATTAGAAATATTTCTTTCTTTGAATTCCTGCAAAAGATTGATAAGAGAAAACATATTGTTTTCGTAGTAGTCAATAGGTTTTACTTGGCTTTCTCCCACAGCCTTGAATGCAGCAAAATGAATGCAGCCATCTATTTTATGAGCATCTAGAACCTGCGCTATTTGACTTCGGTTTTTTAAATCATTAGGATAGAAAGCTGGAGTTTTTCCAGTGATTTGCTCTATTCCAATTAGTATTTTTTTGTCCGTGTTAGAGAGGTTGTCTACGATAACCACATCAAAACCATTTTCTATAAGCTCCACCACGGTATGCGAACCGATGTAGCCTAGACCACCCGTAACTAGTGTTGTCATGCTCTTAATTATATTTTGAAATTCCCTTTTTGTATAAGTTTATCAAGAATTTTTTCTTTTCATTCATCTTCATTTTAGGATTGATAATGGAGATAAATACCACATTGTTTTCCTTCACTCCAGAAAGTATGATTTGATTGATTTTTTGGGATTCATAATCAAGTTCGATACTCCATAGAACATAGTCTTCGGATAGTTTTTTACTGATTTCAGTAACTTTAGCATTGATGGTGTTTCCTTTCCAAAAATCAAAATCCCATTTATAAAAAGCCTCTAGCAATTCACTTTTTGAAAGTCCTTCCTTGTAAAATTCCATATTTTGTGAAGGGCGAACAGAAACCTGTATGTTTGAATTTTGTTTGTCATGGAATAAAAACGCTCCTGAATTTTCATCCATTCTTATGTATTTTACGGATTCAGGAAACTGAACTAAATAGTCATTATTGATTAAAAATTTATTACCCTCCTCTTGCGCCCACGCAAAAGAATTGAAAAATAGCATTAAAAACAAAAATACTCTCATAATTAAGGTGTTTAAAAATTTATTTATTCATGAATTCCAGAACGCTTTCTGTAATGTATTTCAGCTGCTCTTCATCCAGCTCTGTGTGCATTGGTAGAGAAATTACTTGGTCTAGAAGCTTGTCGGTGTTTTTAAAATCAACATCATTACTCGCTTGGAAGTATGCTTTTTGTTTTCTGAGAGCCACAGGGTAATAAATCATCGCAGGGATTTCCTTTGAAGCAAGAAACTCCTGTAGTTCGTTTCTTTTTCCATTTAAAACTCTCAGTGTGTACTGATGAAAAACATGAGTAGAATTTTCTTCTCTTTTTGGGATAAGCAGATGTGGATGTCCAGCAAAAGCCCCATCGTAGAAGTTTGCAGCTTTTCTTCTAGCTTCGTTATAGGTTTCTAAATGAGGCAGTTTTCTTCTCAAAATAGCTGCCTGCACGCTGTCCAATCTAGAGTTTACGCCCACTTCATCGTGATAATATCTTTTGTACATTCCATGATTTACGATTCCTCTCATTTTATAGGCCAAATCATCATCATTGGTAAAAATAGCGCCGCCATCTCCATAACAACCTAAATTCTTAGAAGGGAAAAACGATGTAGTTCCTATGGTTCCTATGGTTCCAGCCTTTTTCTGAGTTCCATCAGAGAAAATAAAATCAGCGCCGATAGCCTGTGCATTGTCCTCGATTACAAAAAGATTATGCTCTTTTGCAATTTTCAAAATAGCCTCCATATTTGCACACTGCCCGAAAAGATGCACAGGCATGATGGCCTTAGTTTTAGGCGTAATGGCTTTTTTAAGCTGCTCAATATCAATAGTGAAATTATCATAATCTACATCCACCAAAACCGCTTTTAGTTTTAATAAATGGATAACTTCCACCGTAGCCGCAAAGGTGAAATCTGCCGTAATCACTTCATCGCCTTCCTGTAAATCGAGCGCCATTAGGGCAATTTGCAGAGCGTCCGTGCCGTTTGCACAAGGAATCACATTTTTCACGCCTAAATATTCTTCTAATTCAGCTTGGAAAGACTGAACCTCAGGGCCATTGATAAAGGCCGCCGACTCGAAAACATTCAGCACCGCGTTATCTACTTCGTTTTTTATTTTGAAATATTGACTTTGTAAATCAACCATCTGGATTTTTCTCATAACCAAAATTTTTTGTAAAAATACAATTTCTAAACTATTTATAGAAGGAAATTTGCAAAAGATGTTAAATGTCATTAAAAAAAATTCTTTGACATAAATATAAAGTCGTACCTTTATCAAAGAAAAAAAGGAAGTTTAATCTTAAATATAAATTATTATGAAACACAGAGTTCCAGTATCTCAGATTATGACAAAGGATGTAGTTAAGCTTACTACAAAAAACACATTGTTTGATGCAGAAAAACTTTTCAAAGAGCATAACATCAGACACTTACCTGTTGTGAGCGGAAACCAGCTGATAGGTATTTTGAGTTATTCGGATTTGTTGAGAATTAGTTTTTCAGAATTGTCGGATAATGAGGAAAAAGTAGACACTACAGTGTATAACGCATACACTATAGAGCAGGTGATGGCGAAAAATCCAGTAGGTGTGTCACCAGACCAAACAGTGAGAGATGTAACCGAAATTTTGTCAAAACAAAGTTTCCACTCTCTACCAGTAGTAGAAAATGGTGAACTGAAAGGAGTAATCACTACAACAGATTTATTGAAATACTTCTTAGAACAATACTAAAAAGTCTTTTACAATAAAAAACGAAACATCTTACTTTTTTGAGTAAGATGTTTTTTTATACTAAAATTTAAAACTTGATATTTACGCCGATGGTCTGGTATCCATACAGAGAACCAGCAGACCACTGTAAATCATATTTTCGCTTCTTTTCTGCTACAGGAGAATTGTTTACTTTCGTTATTCTCGCTTTGGCGATATTTTTTCCGATAAGGTAGCCGAGGAAAATAGCGATAGGATAGTCTGATACCCAGTGAACCTTGCTTTGGAGCATTTCAAAAGACATCAGCCCTAAAAGAGTGTATCCCACAGGTTTTAGCCATTTTTTATCTGGGTAATTTTCCGTAAGCACTGTGAGGGCAGCCATTGCAGTGGTTAGGTGTCCAGAGGGCATGGCATCATATTTAGAAGTTTCTCTCTGATATGCCGCAAAACTCGGTGCGAAAGTCCAGTGGCTGTGCCATCCATTTCGTTCAGCGGTGATGAATGGACTTTCTCTCCCTGTGATACGCTTTATAGACTGAGCGAAAACACCTGACAATGCAAGGCTTTCTATGAGCTGCATAGAGGTGCTGATTGCCCGATAATCGTTTTTAAATAAACCATAGGTTGCAAGTCCTCCACTGATTAAAATCACAGTAGTTCCATTACCGATGAAATACAGCGCAGAGTTCACATCTGCAGGGATTATTTTTAGAAATCCGAGTTTTCGGTAGGTGTGGGCTTCATTCATGCCGAGAGCTTCACCAAGATTTCGGCTTTCTCTAATGACCCAAGGGTCGGCAGGAATGAGAGCAGCGGTGCTTCCCAAGGCGGCAAGTCCGTATGGATAGTATTTTTTTGAAACTATATCTGTGGCTGTTCCTGTGATGTTTTTGGGCATTTTATTAACAATATCCCAGATTTTTGGTTTTTGATAGATAAAAGTTTCGTTTTCAGATATTTTTACTTCCTGAATTTTTATATTCTGAGTTTGTATGCTGTCCAAAGGAGTTTCCATAGCCAGACTATCATTAGTTTGCGCCATGAAAAAAGAACTTAGAAATAGGCTGACAAAAATTGTAATCTTCATTATTAAACTATTAGTAAACTACGCCCAAGAAAGGGTCTTTTTTTTCTTTTTTAGGTTTGTTCCATTTGTATTTATGCGTCCAGTATGCTAGTTTCATGGAGAGAATCCCCAGCCCAGCGCCGAACAGGACATCGCTCACATAGTGTCTGTTGTTAGCTATTCTCATGATTCCCACCACACTAGCCGAACCATATGCAGCATAAGGCACCCAAGGATGCTCGTCCTTGTATTCCATGGCAAGGATTGTTGCCCCACTAAAAGCGTATGCAGTATGCCCAGAAGGGAAGGACATACGGGCTCCATTGGGTCTTTCATTGTTGATTAATGTTTTCATTAAATGCGCTAGTCCCAAAGTGATGATATGCCCCTTGGCGTGTATGGCTATACGATTTTTCCAGTCTGTTTTGGGTTTCATTCCCATCAATTCAAAACCATAGACAGCAACATGAGGAGCAAATTGGAGATAATCATCAAATTTATTTCTAAAATGAGGAATCTGTTTGTTTCTCCATTCACGAACTTCCTGTTTGGTTTTTCCTTCGGAAATTAGCCCAAGAGCCATCAGCCCAGCAGGAATGTAGAGTTCTTTGGGTCTGAATTTAGGTCTTTCAATGAGGTTTACACTATCTTGTTTGGGTTCTATGATGAGGGTTTCCTGTGTTTCCTTTATTTCCTGTTCCGTCATTTCCTGCCCTTGTTGTTCTTGAGCAAGGCATTTGCCATTTGCAATGAAAAACAGGGGTAAGAAAAATAAAAACTTTAACAACATAAATTCTTAAAATTAATAGTTTTTAAAATTAAAATTTAACTTCAAAAAAGATTTAATTCTGTAGATTTTTCATTTCAGCTTTTATTCTATCTTGCAGATTTTCAGAAGCTTTTATCAGAGGAAGTCTTAGATGATTTTTGATAATGCCCATTTCTGCTAAAACTGTTTTTATGCCGCAAGGGTTTCCTTCTGCGAAGATAAGTCTTATGAGTTCAACGATTTGATTGTGAATAGTATATGCTTCTTTCACTTTGCTTTCTTTGGCTAGTTTTATCATGTCTGAAAAAAGCTTAGGATAAGCCTGCCCAATTACCGAAACTACACCATCGCCACCAGCCAGAGTGACAGGAAGCGTGAATTCGTCATCACCCGAAACCAAAGAAAAATCAGCAGGTTTCTTTCTTAAAATATCAAAATATTGGCTGATATTCGGTGAAGCTTCTTTTATCATGAAAAGATTTGGGAAATCTTTGGCAAGTCTCAGCGTCGTTGCGGCATCTATATTTTGTCCTGTTCGCCCAGGAACATTATAAATAATGATGTTTTTTCCTGTGGAAGCCAGCATTTTATAATGCTGATAAATCCCCTCTTGATTAGGTTTGTTATAATATGGTGAAACGGAAAGAACTCCTTCAAAGTCGCTTAAATCAGTAGATTCTATCTGTTCTTTAACAGCCAAAGTGTTATTCCCTCCGATACCTAAAACTAATGGAAGTCTTTTGTTATTAACTTTTACGATATGTTCTATGACTTGCGCCTGTTCCGCCTTGGAAAGCGTGGCTGTTTCCGCCGTAGTTCCCAGAACGACTAAGAAATCCGTTTCATTGGCGATGTTATATTCTACTAATTTGGTTAAAGAATCAAAATCTATGGATAAATCCTCATTAAATGGCGTAACCAAAGCTACTCCCAGACCTTTTAAATTACTCATTGTTTAAAATTTTGAAGCCAAATTTAAGGTTTTTATTTAAAAAGATAAAAATAAGCAATGATATTTTAAGTAAAATTTAGGATTTTGCTGATTCTTCTTTTCATTCTATGGTTTTGGATGTCATATTTGAGTAAAAATCCCGAAATAATCTATATATTTGTGGCTGTATTTTAAGAACAAATGAAAAATAAAAGTATATTATTAGGAGCAGTTTTGATGGCTGTGGTGTCATGTACTACACAGCTGAATATAAGCCAAGTTTCTCCTCAAAAAAATCAGTTGATAAATGGAGAAATAACGCAGAAAAAAGAGTTGGTTTCCGTTATCACGCCATATAAAAAGGAGTTGGAGAATAAAATGAACCAGAAAATTTCCCGTACCGAGGTGGAGCTTAATAGGAAGGGAGATAATAGCTCTCTTGGGCAGCTTTTGGCGGATTTCGTGTTGGAAGGAGCGAATGACTGGGGCGCGAAAAACAGCATTCCTAATGTAGATGCGGCGATTTTAAATGTAGGAGGAATCCGAAATGATATCAGCAAGGGAGATATTTTGCTGAGAACTATTTTTGAAGTGATGCCTTTTGAAAATCAATTGGTTATTGTCAAAATGAAGGGCGAAGACATACAAGGTGTTTTTGACTATTACGAAAAACAAAAAAGAAATAATCCCGTGGCTGGATTTACGATAGTGGTAGAAAATGGAAAACTAAAACAAGGGCTGATAAATGGTGAAAAACCAAAAGCTGGTCAGTACTACTACATCGCAACCTCGGACTACTTGGCCTACGGAGGAGATTATATGAAATTTTTCCTAAAAGGAGAACAGCTTATACTAACGGAAATGACCCTGAGGGATTTATTTATAGAGAAATTTAAACAAAATCCAGAGATAAAAATAAAGCAGGAACAAAGACTGCAATTTATCGGGAATAACCAATAAGGATGAACGAAAATGAATAGAAAAGAATTTTTGAAAATACTAGGTGGAGGAGCTTTGGCAACGACACTTACGCCAAATGTTTTGTCAGCAAAGACATTTGATTCGAAAGATACACCTGAAAAAATTACCATTCTTCATACCAACGACCAGCATAGCAGGATAGAGCCTTTTGAGGAAGGGCACAGCAGATATCCCAATCAAGGGGGATTTGCGAGGAGAGCTACTCTGATAGAGCAGATTAGAGGCGAGGAAAAGAATGTGCTTTTGTTCGATAGCGGTGATATTTTCCAAGGAACGCCTTATTTTAATATGTTTGGCGGCGAGTTGGAATTTAAGCTCATGTCCATGATGAAATATGATGCGGCTACTATGGGAAATCATGATTTTGACAATGGTTTGGAAGGGTTTTTAAAGGTTTTACCGAATGCTAAATTTCCTTTTATCTGTTCTAATTATGATTTTTCGGACACGATTTTAAAGGGAAAAACACAGCCGTATAAGATTTTTAGAAAAGGAAATATTAAAGTAGGTGTGTTTGGTCTGGGAGTGAAATTGGAAGGGCTTGTCGGGAAAAAATATTACGGCGAAACTAAATATCTTGACCCTGTTTCGACGGCGCAGAAATACGCAGATTTCCTTAGAAATACCAAAAAATGTGATTTGGTTGTTTGTCTTTCGCATTTGGGATATGATTACGGGCAGTCAGAAGATATGGTTTCTGATAGAAAACTGGCAGCTCAGACTCACGGAATAGACATTATTTTAGGAGGGCACACGCACACATTTTTGACGGAACCGAATGTCCTTAAAAATAGTAAAGGCGTGAATGTTCTCGTGAACCAAGTAGGCTGGGCAGGGATTCTGCTGGGAAGGATTGATTTTTATTTTGATAAAGATAAGAAAATCAGCAAAGTATCTTTTCAAAACCAATTCATAGATAATAAGATAATCGTTTGATAATATGATAGATAGAGGATTTCTTTTGTCATATATAAAATATGGTGATAATGATGCTATCTTACATTGCTTTACCGAAAATGCTGGTTTTCAGAGTTTTTTCATGAGAGGGATTTATTCGCCTAAAAACAAGAAAAAGGCCTATCTTGCTCCCATGACAGAGCTGTATTTTACGATTTTTGATTTTCATAAAAAATATAATATACAGACAATCAGTAAAATAGAAAAGGTGAAAACTTTGGAAAATTATGAAGATATTCGGGTGTCATCTATTTTGTTCTTTGTGGCGGAATTCCTTCATCAGGTTTTAAAAACAGAGCTGGTAAATACTCAGATTTATACCAATATAAAGGTTTTTCTGCATCAGTTAGAGAACCAAAATTATCAGGCTCATTATGCTTTTTTGGTTGAATATCTTAGAAGTCAGGGAGTGGCGCCTTTGTGTAGGGAAGAAAAATTTTTAGACCCAGAGTCTGGATTTTTTTCGGAGAGTATTTGTCATCATTTGTTTGATGAGCAGGTTTCTGAGTATTGGAAAAAAATGATTTCAAATGAAGAAATCTATGATGTGAAGATAAAAAACAGCATGAAAGAAGATTTTTTGGATTCGGTGCTGGTGTATTATAGTTGTCATTTTCCAGAATTTAAAATCCCAAAATCTTTGGATGTTTTGAGGCAAATTTTTTCTGAATAATAAAATAAGTATGCGTGTAGACAAATTTCTGTGGAGCGTTCGTTTTTATAAAACAAGAAGCATTGCCGCAGATGAAATCAAAAAAAATAGAGTTTCCATCGGCGGACAGCCAGTGAAAGCCTCGCGGGAAGTCCATGAAGGCGATGTAGTGGAGATTAGGAAAAACCAAATCAATTATAAAATAGAAGTTTTGCAGATTCCTAAAAGCCGCCTCGGTGCCAAGCTTGTTCCGCTCCATATCAAGGATATTACCGATAAGGAGCAGTATGAAATATTGAAAATGAGAATGCTCTCGCAGGATTATTATCGCCAGAAAGGAGAGGGAAAACCCACGAAAAAAGACCGTAGGGATATGAGTGATTTTTTAGATAATGATAATGCAGAAGAGGATGACTGGGACGCTTTTTTTCTCGATATAGAGAATGAAGAAGACGAAGAATAAACTTTGTATTTATAAAAAGAAAATCCATAACTTTGCAAAAACTTTATTTTGAATAAAATAGATATCATTATTTACGCATTTGCGGCTGTATTCATGGGGATTTATCTCTATCAATATCCTGAATATTATATATATATTATAGGGATTTTTTTCTCATTCCTTATTCTTAATTTTCTACTTTTCAAGATTTATAAAGGGTTAAAGAAAATGTCTATGGCTGTGATGGCTTTCATGGCTATGAATTTTGGGAAAGATATTCTCTGGGCATTTTTATGGATGTTTGTAATTAAGAAAAATGAGGTCTTAGTGATGTTTTTGGCTCTTGTTTTTCTTCTGTTATCCATACCTCTATACCATTCTGTCCTTAGGGAAATAAAGAACAATCAAAATTCTGATAAAAATCAATTATAATTATTTTTAAAACTTAATTTATTTAAGTATATTTGCAAATCAATAAAAATAAGAAATGAACCAGAGAATTTATTCACTATTTTTTGTTTTGATGTTCATGCTGTTTGGGAATACTGCTCTTGCTAGTGAACATGCAGATGGAGGTGAAAAAGCCTTTAATCCTTCTGAACTTATCAATCATCACATTTATGATACTAATGAGTGGCATATTGCTACTTGGAATGAAGGTGAAGAGGGAGAATTTCATATTACTATTCCTTTGCCAGTGATTGTGAAAGATGGGAAAGGTTGGCATGTTTTCATGTCAAGTAGTGTGGCTCATGGGGAAGTAATAGATGGGTATACTTTGGAGCATGGTGTTTTAGTGAATAAAGAAGGTTTGGAAAAAGCACAAATTCCAGATTTATTCAAAGGAACTGAAAAGGTGTTTTACGATCTTTCTATTACTAAGAATGTTTTTGCATTGTTCATTTCTGTTTTGATTATCTTAGGATTATTTATTTCAATGGCAAATTCTTACAAGAAGTCTTTAGTGCCTACTGGAGTAGCGAGATTTTTCGAGCCTGTTGTATTGTTGGTGAGAGATGGAATTGCAATTCCAAATATTGGTTCTAAACATTACAAGAAGTTTATGCCGTTCTTGTTATCCATATTCTTCTTTATCTGGTTGAATAACTTATTAGGACTTGTTCCGTTTTTCCCTGGTGGGGCTAACCTTACGGGTAACATAGCGGTTACATTAGTTCTTTCATTATTCACATTATTTACTATTTTGCTGAATGCGAATAAAGATTATTGGAAACATATTTTCTGGCCGCCAGTACCGTTCTTGTTGAAGCCAATTATGATTCCATTGGAGATTATAGGTATTTTTACTAAGCCATTCTCTTTGACAATGCGTCTTATGGCGAACATTACAGCTGGACATATTATGATTTTAAGTATTATTTCATTGATATTTATTTTCAAAAATGCAGCTTTAGGAGCAGTTTCTGTGCCATTGGCGTTGTTCGTTTCCATCTTGGAATTGTTAGTTGCAGCTTTACAAGCATATATATTTACAATATTATCAGCTTTATATATTGGTATTGCAGTGGCAGAACATAGTCATGATGATGTGCATGGACATGCAGAAGGACACTAAAAAGAATTTTAATTTTGAATAATAATTTTAACTAAATATTTTTTATCATGGAGGATTTTATGTCTAATTTAAATTATGTGGCAATTTCATTTGCTGTATTAGGAGTAGCTTATGGTATTTCTAAAATTGGTTCTCACGCGATGGATGCTATCGCTAGACAGCCAGAAGCGGCTGATAAGGTGCAAGCTGCGATGTTGATCGCTTGTGGTCTTATCGAAGGTGCTGGACTTATCGGATTGATTTTCAGTGCTCCGTTCATGAAAGGATAATCAAAAATCCTAATAATCTTGGTAACACGGTTGGTGTTTACCAAGATTATTTTAAAATTTTGTACTAAAAAATATTTAAAGTAAAATAAAAAATAAAATAATTTAGAAATGATAACACCAGGATTAGGTTTAGTTGTTTGGATGACTCTTACTTTTCTTATATTGATGCTTCTTTTAGCAAAGTATGCATGGAAACCAATTCTTAATGCACTTAATGAAAGGGAAACAACAATTGTAGACGCCCTTAACCAAGCTAAATTAGCAAGAGAAGAGGTTCAGAATTTAAAAGCTGAAAACGAAAGAATTATCCAAGAAGCTAAGATAGAAAAGGATAATATATTGAGAGAAGCAAGAGAAATCAGGGATAGAATGATTAACGAAGCGAAAGATACAGCTAAAGTAGAAGGAGAAAAAATGATAGAGGCTGCTAGACATTCTATTGCTATGGAAAAGGCTGCTGCGATAGATGATATGAAAAAGCAAATCAGTTCTTTGTCTGTAAATATTGCTGAAACTATATTGAAGAAAAAATTGGATAATAAAGATGCCCAAAATGACTTGGTGGCTAATTTATTAAATGATAAAAACTTAAACTAATCCTTATGAGTAACACAACAAAAGTTGCTAAAAGATATGCTCAGGGATTGTTGAATTTTACAACAGAAACTGGCAACACAGAAACTATATTCAATGAAATGAAAGATGTGGCAGAAACTATTTCCGGTTCTAAAGAATTGAAAAGTTTTTTCGCTACGCCTATTATAGATTACAGAAGAAAACAGAATGTTGCAAACGAAATTTTTTCTAAGTTTTCTGTGGTAACTAAAAACATGATTACCTTTGTTATTAAGCAAGGAAGAGAAAAATATTTAGAAGATATTGCTAAAGAATATATTGAGAAAGTAGAGGAAATGAATGGAGTGCAGAAAGCAACCCTGACAACAGCTGAAGAACTTTCCCAACAGAGCATAGAACAGATTGTAAAATCTTCATCTTTAATAGATACAAATAAGAAGTATAAGATAAAGTCTATAATAAAACCAGAGCTTATTGGTGGATACATCCTAAGGGTAGGAGACCAGCAGATAGATAACTCGGTAAAAACTCATTTGACCAATCTTAGAAAAGAATTTCAACTTAATTAGAAAAAATAACCAATAAAATGGCAGGAATAAATCCAGCAGAAGTATCTGCAATATTGAAACAACAGTTAGCAAATTTTGATACTCAGTCTAATGTAGAAGAGGTAGGAACCGTATTACAAGTAGGAGATGGTATTGCTCGTATTTATGGTTTGGAAAATGTACAGTACGGAGAATTAGTAAAATTTGAAAGTGGAGTTGAAGGAATTGTATTAAACCTTGAAGAGGATAATGTAGGGGTGGCTCTACTTGGAGAATCTAAGAGAGTAAAAGAAGGTGATACAGTAAATAGAACTAAAAGAATTTCTTCTATCAAAGTAGGAGAAGGACTTTTGGGAAGAGTAGTAGACACTTTGGGTAATCCTATCGATGGTAAAGGTCCTATTGGAGGGGATTTATACGATATGCCTTTGGAGAGAAAAGCTCCTGGGGTTATTTATCGTCAGCCTGTTAATGAGCCTTTGCAAACAGGTATTGTTGCGATAGACTCTATGATTCCTATCGGAAGAGGACAGAGAGAGTTGATTATTGGTGACCGTCAGACAGGTAAAACTACGGTAGCAATAGATACGATCCTGAACCAAAAAGAATTTTATGATGCAGGTCAGCCTGTATTCTGTATATATGTAGCAGTAGGACAAAAAGGTTCTACAGTAGCTCAAATCGTAAGAACGCTAGAAGAAAGAGGCGCAATGGCTTATACGGTAGTAGTAGCAGCTAATGCTTCTGACCCTTCTCCAATGCAGGTGTATGCTCCTATGGCAGGTGCTGCTATCGGGGAGTATTTTAGAGATACAGGACGCCCAGCATTGATAGTTTATGATGATTTATCTAAACAAGCAGTAGCATATAGAGAGTTGTCTCTTCTATTAAGAAGACCACCAGGGCGTGAGGCTTATCCTGGGGATGTATTCTACCTTCACTCAAGATTGTTAGAAAGAGCAGCGAAAATCATCAAAGATGATACTATCGCATCTCAAATGAATGACCTTCCAGAAACATTGAAACCTATGGTAAAAGGTGGTGGTTCATTGACGGCGCTTCCTATCATCGAGACTCAGGCAGGGGATGTGTCTGCATATATTCCTACCAATGTGATTTCCATTACAGATGGACAGATTTTCTTGGAGTCTGATCTATTCAACTCTGGGGTAAGACCTGCGATTAATGTGGGGATCTCGGTATCAAGGGTAGGGGGTAATGCTCAGATTAAATCAATGAAGAAAGTTTCAGGAACATTGAAACTTGACCAAGCTCAATATAAAGAATTAGAAGCATTTGCTAAATTCGGTTCTGACCTAGATGCAGCTACTCTGGCGGTAATTTCTAAGGGAGAAAAGAATGTGGAAATTCTAAAACAACCAGTAAACTCACCACTTCCAGTGGAAGACCAAGTAGCGATGATTTATGCTGGAACAGAAAACTTGTTAAAAGACATTCCTGTAGCAAAAGTGAGAGCATTCCAAAAAGAATATGTAGGATTATTAAAAACTGCACATCCAGAGGTAATGTCTGCACTAAAAGCTGGTAAAATCGATAAAGATTTGACAGATGTGTTGAAACAAGTGGCATTAGATTTAGTAGCGAAATACAATAATTAAAATATAAACCAATTTGTTCTAAATTTTTTGGAACATAAAAAAGTAAGTTTATCAGATGGCGAATTTAAAGGAGATTAGAGGCAGAATAACATCTATATCATCTACGATGCAGATTACGAGTGCGATGAAGATGGTTTCGGCAGCGAAACTAAAAAAAGCACAAGATGCCATTACGATGCTTAGACCTTATTCTGAAAAACTTCAGGAACTTATTCAAAAAGTGAGTACAGGTTCTGAAGGAAGTTTGTCAGAGTATGCTCAGAAAAGAGAAGTCAAAAAAATACTTTATATCGCTATTTCTTCTAATAGAGGTTTGGCAGGAGCTTTTAACTCATCAGTGATTAAAGAGCTGAATGCTAATTATAAACAAAAAGAAGATGTAGAAATAGAAGTTCTTACGATAGGGAAAAAAGTTTTCGATGCGGTGAGAAGAGTGAGAACGATATATGATAACCAAAGTTCTATTTACGATAGTGTAAGTTTTGAGGCTGTTTCTAAACTGACAAGTGCTGTGATGAAAGACTTTAGTGAAGGGATTTTTGATGAAGTATATTTGGTTTATAATAAATTTATCAATGCAGCGACACAGGAGGTAAGAACTGAACAGTTACTACCGATTACGATGCCAGAACAAGCTGAAGAGGATGCAGAATCAGACTATATCTTTGAACCTGATAAACAGACTATATTGGAAACTTTGATTCCTAAGTCTATAAAGACGCAGGTTTATAAGGCGTTATTAGATTCTATAGCATCTGAGCATGGAGCAAGGATGACCGCGATGCATAAGGCGACAGACAATGCTAATGCTCTGAAAAATGAACTCGTTATTTTCTATAACAAAGCTCGTCAGGCAGCGATTACTAATGAAATCTTGGAAATCGTTTCTGGTGCAGAAGCATTGAAAAAAGGATAAGATTATATCATAATATAAGGTTTTAAAGTTGAAAATGAGTATCAGTTTTTCTGATACTCATTTTTATGCACTATCATGATTGTTTAATTTTATTTTGTTTATTCATTGCGTGTTTTTTAATGTTGTTTAATTGTAAATTAAGGCAAAATGATATTAGATTTTATAACCTGTTTATTTATAGAGTATTATAATGAGTGTGGAAAACTTTCATAAGAGATGATTTTTATAGAGAGTATTTATTTCTACTTTTGCAAATACTAATCTGAAAAAGTATCATCATGGGAATATTTGATAAAAGAGAAAACTATAAACCGTTTGAATATCCAGAAATCATGCAGTTTGTAGATTCCATGAATAAGTCCTTCTGGGTGCATTCTGAGGTGGAATTTACAGCTGATATTCAGGATTTCAAGGCGAATCTGAGCCCGATAGAAAAAGAAGCTGTAAAGAGAGCTTTGCTGGGAATAGCACAAGTGGAGGTTTCTGTGAAGACTTTTTGGGGAGACCTTTATGATCTTTTCCCAAAACCAGAATTTAACGGACTTGGGGCTACTTTTGCCGAATGTGAATTTAGGCATTCGGAGGCATATTCTAGATTGCTGGAAGTATTAGGGTATAATAATGAGTTTGAAAACTTGTTGGAAGTTCCTATTTTCAAGGAAAGA
Organism: uncultured Flavobacteriaceae bacterium; assembly: GCA_963516475.1. Lineage (GTDB taxonomy): Bacteria > Bacteroidota > Bacteroidia > Flavobacteriales > Weeksellaceae > JABCPE02. The sequence continues at coordinate 39,778 of CAUQBR010000008.1, read as the reverse complement.
AATCAAGTTTTGAAGGAGTATCTTTCTAAAAATAAAGAAAATGCGCTGGAGAGAATTTTGTTTTTTACTCTAATTATAGAGAATGCTTCGTTATTTAGTCAGTTTGCGACTATTTTGTCATTCACTCGTTTTAAGGGGTATATGAAAAATGTGGCAAATATCATCGCTTGGACATCCGTGGATGAGCAGACACACGCCAATGCTGGGATTTTTATCATCAAAAAGATTTTTGAAGAAAATCCAGACATGAAAGAAAGAGGAATGAAGGAGATAGAAGGCTTTATGAAAAACTATATAGAACTGGAAGACAAGATGTTAGATTGGATTTTTGAAAATGGAGAACTTGACTTTTTCAGCAAAAAAGATTTGGCTAATTATATGAGATACAGGCTGGATGACTCTTTGGTGCAGCTGGGCTTGGGCAGACCTTTTGGGATAACAGGAGATGAAATAAAGCCGATGCTTTGGTTTGAAGAAGAAGTTTTCGCGAATGAATTAGATGATTTCTTTGCAAAAAGACCAACAGCATACACAAAACACGATAAATCCATCACGGAGGACGATTTATTCTAAACTTTAAAAACAATAATAAAAACCATGTGTAGTAGAATTCAACAAGAGAAAGAATTGAGCCTAAATGATGACTTTCGTTTGGGCGAGTATATCTATATGGGAATGGGATTAGTGGGAGAGAATAGAGTGTGTATTTCAGTAGGCTACAAGATAGAATATTGCATAAAAAAAGCAAAACAATTTGCGGAAGCAGACCCAAATGTGAAATTTACCCATGTCAATAAAGTGAAAGTAGGCGAGTTGGAAGCTTGTGAAAGATTTGAAATAGAATAAAAATTATGGGACATTTTGTAGAAAATAAAGTAGGAGCACAAAAACAAATTCTATGCGTATTTGCAAATATATCTAAGGAAGAACTGCACGAAAAGATTAAGCAAAGAATGGCAGACGCAGGCTACAAAGCGCTTTCAGAAAGTATTGGAAATACAGTCTACGAAAAAGGAAATAGAACGATGAGACTTTTATTTGGGATATTTGTTGATTACTTTAAATGTTCTATCCATATCAGCGAAAATGAAAATAATCAAATAGAAGTATTTGTAAAAAAAGAAACTACAGGATTTTCAGGAGGGATTATCGGAGTGACTCAGGTAGATGATAAACTGAAATCAGTATATAAGCTCTTAGAAACTTTGTAATTTGTTTCTGATGGAGTTTAGAAAAGCTGAACAAGCGGATTTTGAGCAGATTTGGGAGATAATTTCTTTTGCAAAGGAAACCCGTAAAAATGAAGGCAGCACCCAGTGGCAGGACGGCTATCCAAATGAAGAAACGATACAGAATGATATTCAGAAAGGATATGGTTTTGTTTTTGAGGAAGAGGGTACTGTGAATCTTTATGCTGCGATTATTTTTGACAAAGAACCGGCTTATGAAGAGCTAAAAAGCTGGGAAGGACAGGGAGATTATCTCACGCTCCACAGAATAGCGGTTTCCAAAGAAGCAAAAGGAAAAGGTTTGGGACAAAAAATCTTGCAGGAAGCCGAAAAATTAGCAAAAGAAAAGGGAATAGAGAGTATCCGCATAGATACTAATTTTGATAATATTCCGATGCTGAAAATTATAGAAAAAGGAGGCTATAAATACCGAGGAGAAGTGTATTTCCGAGGCAGTGCCAGAAAAGCATTTGAGAAAATTTTAAAATAAATTATATTTAGAACAGAGAAAAAAAGCGATGGAAGAAAAAACAAACATTTGGTGGTTCAATGAAGAATCAGAACAAATGCTTAACAGAGGATATTTACTAAAAGGCGAAACATTAGAAGGGGCTATAGATAGAATAACTGAAGCTGCGGCGAAGAGGCTTTATAAACCAGAATTAAAGGAGGCTTTTAAGGAAATGATTGTCAAAGGATGGATTTCTTTTTCATCTCCTGTATGGGCAAATATGGGGACGCAGAGAGGGCTTCCTATTTCGTGTTTCAATGTTCATGTGCCAGACAGCATAGAGGGAATTACCCACAAAATGGGAGAAGTTATCATGCAGACTAAGATAGGTGGTGGTACTTCTGGGTATTTCGGTGAGCTGAGACACAGAGGAACAGCAGTTACAGATAATGGAAAATCTTCTGGAGCGGTTTCTTTCATGAAATTATTTGATACCTCAATGGATGTGGTATCACAGGGAGGCGTGAGAAGAGGGGCTTTTGCGGCGTATTTAGATATTGACCATGATGATATAGAGGAGTTTTTACAAATCAGAGACATCGGAAATCCTATTCAGAATTTGTTTATGGGTGTCTGTGTGCCAGACTATTGGATGCATGAAATGATAGAGGGCGACACGGATAAGAGAAGAATTTGGGCTAAAGTTTTGGAAAGCCGCCAGCAGAAAGGAATGCCATATATTTTCTTCACGGATAATGTCAATAGAAATAAACCGCAAGTTTATAAAGATAAAGGATTGACTATCAATGCTTCTAATCTTTGTTCTGAAATCATGCTGCCTTCTACGGCAGAGGAAAGTTTTATCTGCTGTTTGTCTTCCATGAATTTGGAGCTTTACGATGAGTGGAAAGATACGAATGCGGTGAAATTAGCTATTTACTTCCTTGATGCAGTTTTATCTGAATTTATTGAGAAAACAGAAGGGAATTATTATCTTTCTGCTGCGAGAAATTTCGCAATTCGCCACCGTGCTTTAGGACTTGGAGTTTTAGGGTATCATTCTTATTTACAGCGAAATATGATTCCTTTTGAAAGCATGGAAGCGAAAATGTTTAACGCAAAAGTGTTTAAACAAATCCAAGAGCAGTCATTAGCCGCTTCTAAAGAATTAGCAAATATCTACGGAGAGCCAGAATTATTGAAAGGCTATGGCGTGAGAAATGCCACTACTATGGCGATAGCACCTACGACATCCAGCTCGGCTATTTTAGGGCAGACTTCGCCAGGGATAGAGCCTTTTGCATCGAATTATTACAAGGCTGGTTTGGCGAAAGGAAATTTCATTAGAAAAAATAAATATTTAGCTAAGTTATTGGAAGAGAAAGGATTGGATACGGAAGATGTTTGGAGAGATATAATGCTAAACCATGGTTCTGTTCAGCATATGACCCAGCTAACTCAGGAGGAAAAAGATGTGTTTAAGACCTTTAAGGAGATTTCACCTTTGGAAATCGTAACTCAGGCGGCACAAAGACAACAATATATAGACCAAGCCCAGTCATTAAACCTAAATATTCCATCTTCTATGCCAATAAAAGATGTGAATAAAGTGATAATAGACGCTTGGAAATTGGGGGTGAAAACGCTTTATTATCAGCGTTCGCAGTCTGTTTCTAAGGAATTAGTTATTAATTTTATGAATTGTTCAAGTTGTGAAGCGTAATGATAAATAAAAGTGTAAGCTTATTTTAGCTTACATTTTTATTTTAAAATCTATCTTTTTTATTTCTTTTAGTTGTTTTTCAGCATTAATAAGGTAGTCTTTAGTTTTATAGCCTTGTTTTTGGTCTTCTATGATTCGTTCTAGTATTTTTCTTATATATTCTTTTAAAGGGATGAATTTATAATCATAGTTCTTATAAAATATTTCTCCTTTTTTATTGACCCAGAGACTATTGTTTGGGCTATTATATTTCTCTTGACCATAGAAGTTTTTTAGTTCATAATAGGGCAGATATTTATTAGGACGATTTACAATTTCGTAATGGTTTATAATTTTTTTGTCAAAAGGATGATTAATTTCTGTTAGGATTTCTAATTGATTGATTTCATCTACTATTTTTTGTTCAATATTGTTATAAACAAAAGGGTAAGGATAGTATTTCCCTTCATATAAATAGTCTTTTGGATTATTAGATTTTTTCAGAGGCTTTACTTTTATTCCTTTTTTATTGATGAGATAAGAGGTTGATTTTTTGGAAATAGGGGCTATAAACCAATGTTCTCCTCCTTTATCAAATTCCCTTTTCCATCCACCTGTATAGACTATTGCATAGCCGTAGTTAAATTGAGTTGCAAAATCCCATTTTGCAGGTAGAACTTTCTTCCCAAACCAATCTACAAATCCCATTTTATTTTTTTCTACATATCGTCTCAGTCCTTCTTCCCAAATATCATTTCCATTATCAAACCACTGTGGATAGTATAGAAATTTTCCATTTCTATCATAGACTTCTCCTGCCTCTATTCGTGGGTTATCTTTATCATATTTTTTATTTTTAAAGGAAGCCCCCCAAAACTCTATTGTAGGTTCATTTATAGGGTTTTCTGTATCATAGATTTTAAATCCCGAAAATTGAGCAGGGATGATGATTTTCCCCTTTTCATTTTTCACACCTACCAAAGTGCTGTCAGAAGTATAAAAATAATATAATTTCTCTTGTGTAAACGCTAATTTCCCGATTAATAGGATGAGAATAAGGATTATTTTTCTCATATTTTAAAACTTTCTAACAAAGGTAATTAATTTTTGCTACTATAATTTAAAAAATTCCGATATTTGGGATTATTTTTAATTTATGCTTAATCAATTATATACCAATCGGAGAACAGGAAATTCAGAAAGTCCAATAGCATCCAGAACTGATTTTCAGAGGGATTTTGACCGAATTATTTTCTCCACCTCTTTCCGAAGGCTGCAGAATAAAACGCAGGTTTTCCCTCTCCCAGGTAGCGTTTTTGTGCATAACAGGCTTACCCATTCGCTGGAAGTTGCTTCGGTGGGCAGGAGCTTGGGGACTCTTGCAGGGGAGTTTATTGTGGAGAAATTTGCTCAAGAATTAAATGAGAATTCAAAGAATTTTTATCTACATAATTTAAATAATGTGATAGCGGCAGCGTGTCTCTGCCATGATATAGGAAACCCTGCTTTCGGGCATTCTGGGGAAGATGCCATCGCAAGTTATTTTGAGAAAAATGAAGATTTAAAATCTCTAATGACCGAGAAACAATGGGCAGATTTTATTAATTTTGAAGGAAATGCCAATGCCATCCGTGTGCTTACCCACCAGCAGAGAGGCAAGGACAGAGGCGGGCTTCAGCTGACCATGACGACTTTGGCGAGTATTGCTAAATACCCGTGCGAATCCATCGCGAAAGATAAAAAACAGCTTCACAGAAAGAAATTCGGTTTTTTCCAAAGTGAAAAAGAGACTTTCAAAGAAATAGCCAATGCCACGGCTTTTATTACAGAACAGGAAGAACCGCTGGTCTATAAAAGACATCCTTTCGTATGGCTGGTAGAGGCGGCGGATGATATTTGCTACAATATCATAGACATAGAAGATGCCCACAGACTGAAAATTATCTCTTCTTCCGACTGCGAAAACCTCATCCTAGAACTCATCAAAACCACGGATGAAAACATAAAACGAGTAGAGGATAAACTATCCGTGATTTCTGATAAAAATGACAGAATATCTTACCTCCGTGCAAAGGTTATCAATTCTCTAATCAATGTTTCCATAAGGCTTTACAAGGAAAAAATAGATGATATTCTTACAGGAAATCTAGACCAGTCGCTGCTTTCTATTTTTAAAAAAGAAAATAAAACTTTGCAGGATATAAAGCAGTTTTCCATTGACGAAATCTACAATCACAGAGCGGTAGTAGAGATAGAAAATGCAGGGTATAATGTAATGTATGAGCTTCTCAATCATTTTATTCCATCGGCTATAAAAGAAAATCCTAAGGATTATGACAAGAAAGCCCTTCAATTACTGCCCGAGCAGTTCAGATACGATGGCGAATCTTATGAAAAGGTAATGGGCGTTTTGGATTTTGTTTCTGGGATGACGGATAACTACGCTACAGACCTTTATCGAAAAATAAAAGGAATAGATATCGGAATGACGATGTAAAATTTTTACATTTTTTGTAACATTTCGTTAGACATTGATACTAATAAATTGAAATTAAATTTTATAATTATGGGACTACTTATTTTTAGTTTTTTTGCATTTGTTGCTGTATTGTTTTTTATGGCATCATTATTTACTGTAAAGCAGGAGACTGCGGCAATCATAGAGCGTTTGGGAAAATTCCATTCTGTTCGCCACGCGGGGCTTCACCTCAAAATTCCATTTATTGATAATATTACTAAAAGATTAACCCTGAAAATCCAACAGCTTGATGTATTGATAGATACCAAAACCCTTGATAATGTGTTTATTAAGATGAGAGTTTCGGTTCAGTATCAGGTAATTAGGAATCAGGTAAGTGATGCTTACTATAAACTGGAAGACCCTCATAATCAGATAACTTCATATGTTTTTGATGTGGTAAGAGCCGAAGTTCCAAAACTGAAACTAGATGATGTTTTCGTGAAGAAAGATGATATCGCTATCGCTGTAAAAGCCGAAATTCAGGAGGCAATGCAGAGTTATGGATATGATATTATAAAGGCTTTGGTGACGGATATAGACCCTGATGAACAGGTAAAACAAGCGATGAACCGAATCAACGCAGCGGAAAGAGAAAAAACTGCTGCTGAGTACGAGTCTGAAGCTGAAAGAATCCGTATCGTAGCCGTAGCCAAAGCGGAAGCCGAGTCTAAAAAGCTACAAGGGCAGGGGATAGCAGACCAAAGAAGGGAAATCGCGAAAGGTCTGGAAGAATCCGTAAAAATGCTTAATAGCGTGAATATCAATGCACAGGAGGCATCAGCGCTGATAGTAGTTACCCAGCATTATGACACGCTTCATTCTATAGGGGCTAACAACCGTTCTAATTTGGTTCTTCTTCCAAATTCGCCAATGGCGGCAAATTCCATGCTCAATGACCTGATAGTTGCCATGAACACAGCGCACAAAGTGGAGGAAGCAGATAAAGGACACTATCCGAACCCACCAAAAGAGCATAGACACTAATTTTCCAATTTAAACTAAATAAAAATCCGCCTCTTTTCATTCAGAAAAGGAGGCGGACTATTTTAGAATTTATCTTTCAAATTTCACATTGGGCAGAAGTCTTGGTCTTTGTGGCTCATTGGCTACTTTCCAAGAAGTTCTGTACATCCATTCAGTCATTTTGTAAAGTTTCTTGAAATCTATGTTTTCTGATTCGTCCTGCGGCTGGTGGTACTGGTGGTGCAGCACACTTGTGAAAAATACCGCTGGAATACCAAGCCTTGCGTAAGGTAGGTGGTCGCTTCGGAAATAGAAAAACTCTGGATGCTCTGGTAAATCCCAGTCTTTCAAAAACTTAAATTTAGTGCTTTCTTGGTTGGCTTCTTCCGCCATTCTTACCAAATCATCAGAGTTCTTGTGTGGAGACTGACCACCGAGAAGAGCAGCTTCGTTGATATCATTTCTTCCAATCATATCGCCGTTCAGCACGGCTACGATGTTTTCTCTCGGAACTACAGGATGCGCAGAATGCCATCTTGACCCTAGGAGTCCTCTTTCCTCAGCGCCATGAATTACAAACAAGACGCTTCGTTTTGCAGGCTGTTTGCTGTATGCTCTTCCCATTGCTAGTAGAGCCACACAAGTGCTGGCATTGTCATCGGCACCGTTGTAGATGGTGTCATTTTTCACAGGGTGGCGGATACCATCATGGTCCTGATGTCCGCTGAGCAATACATATTCATTTTTTAGTTTTGGGTCTGTTCCTTCTATCTTTCCGATGATATTTACAGAAGGATATTTGTAAGTCTCTGTTTGTAAGTTTACGGTAATTTGTGGATTTCCTTTCAGCCAGTTTTGGTTTTCTTTTTTTACCCAAAAAACAGGAATATCTTCTTTGATGTTTTCATTAAGTCCTTCCACTCCGTAGACACCTCTTTTCATCATTGGTTCTACTTCTATCCAGCTTTTGTCAGAGATTTCATCCGTAATGAAAACGATGCCTTTCGCACCTAATTTTTTAACTGAATCAAGATATTTAGCTTTGATGAATCTTGGGTATCTTCTCTCGAAAAGGGTCATTTCCTGCTCGATGCCTTTTTTAGAAACATTGATAGCAACTACTTTTCCTGCAATTTGGGATGTCAGCTGCTCTGGTTCTACCTCGCCTACACTGATGATGGGCAGAGAGAAATGAGCATTTACCACATCAGAAACCAAAATATCTTTCCATATTTTCAGGTTTTTATCACCGATTTTTACCGAGCTGAGTGGAGAAATCTGGTGGCGGTACATATCAAAAAACTGTAAATAAGTGCCGTTGTCCCCAGCGGGTTTTATCCCTGCTTCTTTCATTTTGTCTGCGAACCACACAGAAACTTTGAGTTCATCAAGGGTTCCTGCCTCTCTTCCCCAGAACTGGTCAGCTGCCATCTGGTACATGTCTGTGCGGAGGTCTTTTTCCTTAATAGCCGAAACCAAAGGCTTCTTGTAACTCTGCGCACCCAGCGAAGGGCAGAGAATTCCCATGAGGAGAGTAAAAACAATTTTTTTCATAGGTTTATAATTTAATTGATTTTTGTCCAAAAGTATCGTTTTATTAGAAAAAATGCAAATCTCCGTAAGCCTTTATTTTGATTGAAAATAAATTTAATATTTTTGAAACAGATTTTAATTTAGTAAATGAATGAAAATAACTGAAGGGTTATTGCCTGAAGATAGAGAGGCTATTATACGCTGGACAAATAGCAAAGGTGCTGATTTCTTGCAACAATGGGCAGGAGATGCTTTGCCCTATCCTCTTACCATAGAAGCACTCAATGCATTGTCTCATTGTTTTCGTATTGAGACAGAGGGTAGTTTTATAGGAATGATTCAGCAAATAAGAGTAGAAGGGAGCAACGTACATATCGGTAGATTTCTTATCAATCCTTCGCTTACAGGAAAAGGATTAGGCACCTCAGCAATGCAGTTATTTATCGCAATGCTTTTTGAGAATAAAAGAGTTCATTCTATTAGCCTAAATGTATTTGACGACAACCCCTCGGCTAAAGGTCTTTATACAAAACTTGGATTTAAAGTAGTAGCAACTGTTGAAGGAGAAAGAAAGAAATACAAGATGATGAAAAGTAATTCGGCAATTAACTAATTAGCAAATTTAATACTATGAAGATAAAACGAGATGAATCGCGTTGTTATGCTGCTGTCATCACCGAAGATGGTCAGTGGCAAAAAGGCGAAGAATACTTCTTAGAAGACTATACTGAAACCCTCATTTTCAATGAGCAAGGTAAGCTCGTAGAGGCTTGTTATGGCGAGGAATACCACTTCCTCTTTACCTACGACTCCCACGGCAACCGCCTGAGTTCTCACCTCTACGACCCTGAAGATGAAGCGCTAACCGACTGCTGGGAGGAAAAACAATACCGCTATAACGACCTACATCAGCAAGTAGAATGTATTACCTACGAAGATGGCAAATGGAAAAAAACTGTTACTTTCGAATACGATGCGCACGGTAATAACATAAGTCAGCACTCCCGCACAGCCGATGCCGAATATCTCTTACAACTCCAATATGATACACAAGGCAGATGTATAGATCGTTGTCATACAAACATAACTACGGGAGAAAAGATTCTTCACGACTCTATTGAATTTCGTAGCGATACCGAAAAAGTCAATACCAATCTTTCAGCCAATGGCAAGCCTTTTATGTTTACCATAACTCGTTTTGATGAAAAAGGCAATGTAATTTATGTTGCCCATCAGGATATAGGCGACCCCGAACCTTATTCAATAACTGAAACCACTTTCGATGAGCATAACAACGAAATTTTCGAGCGAATTAGCAACAAAGAAGGCGAAGTCTATACTCGCAAATACACCTATCGCTATGATAATCACGGCAATTGGATAGAGAAACGCATCGAATACTCCAAACGCTACACAAACCTTATTGTAGAAAGAACAATAGAATATTACCCTATATAAATAATATGAATAAAGAAAATACATTTACCCAAATCCGAACGCTCTTTGGTATAGAGGAGGATTGTGGTTTTACAGAAGCTGAAATGCAGCCGTTTTTTAGTGTAGTGGAGCAGATGCCACAGCTGTTATATGATTATTATACGACTTTGGGAAAGCATCAGGCTCTGAACCAAACGCAAGATAATTTGATAACACCTAAATCTAATCTTACTCTTTTCAATCATCCAGACTATTTTGTTTTTTATGCAGAAAATCAAAATTGTTGTTTATGGGCAATTGCAAAGGGAGATTTAGGCGAAGAAAATCCCAAAGTATATGTTAGCTATAACCAAAAAGAATGGCAGGTGGAATGCGATACATTATCTGAATTTTTGTTGGCTATGGCTCACTTACAGGCGGTATTTGCTTTGCCTTATACTTATGAAGGATTTAAATTCATTACTTCCGAAGATTTGGCTGCTATAAAAGCCCATTTTCCCAAAAAGCCTTTCGCTATACGCCATTGGTTGCAAGGAGTGGAGTTCTATGGTGGGGCTACTGACAGCATAGTGGTTTTAGATGGAGGTGAGCAGCTGGTGTATGCATCTTCATCGGAAAATTCCTTTGAGGCGATGGATGATTTTTTAAAAGATGTAGGAGAGGAAATGTAAGATTTGAGAAAAATAGTCATAAAAAGAATTTTAATAAAAAATGAACAGCACAAAATCCATATCATTTTTAGATACTGAGAATGGAGATTTTTTCCTTATAAACGGTGTAGTGATTTCTTCTAAAACTACTTTTTCTGAGCTCAGAGAGCTGTTTCCTAATAATGATATTTGGGATGTGGGGACGGGGTTTTATTGGATTTATTTTGAAAAATGTCCTTTTGAGGGAAAAGAGTTTGATGTTTCTATTTGTTTCGAAGGAGAAAAACTCGAAACGATATTTTTTTCTATGAAAGAAAGATATACACCCTGGGAAAACTGGACAGAGGAATACGAGCTCCAAACCGAAAAATTATATAAAAAATGGCTTACGGCACACATAGGGGAAGAGTGGGAGTTTGTCTGGGGAGAGGTAGGAGCCGCTTTTGATAGGAAAGGAGGAAGGACAGATATGTGGGTCAGTTATATTTGATTTGCATAAAATACAAAAAAAATGTAATTTTAGCAAAAAAATAAAAACATGAGTATAAATAGTAACTATGAAGTTCCACAAAATTGGGATTTCTTTTTCTGCCGAGTTGAGGGAAAACCAGCCTCTGTAAGAGTGAATTTAGCCCTAAGACAGATAGCTCCAGTTGAGGGATATAAATACCGCTTGAACTTTCTCATTAAAATGAAAAACCCAACACCAGAGGGTATGTCTTCTAATGAGGAATATCCTATTTTGTGTGATATAGAGGATGCTATATCAGATAAAATGGAACAGATGGGAGCCATCTCAGCAGGAGCTGTGAAATCAGGTGGAATTCTAGAACTTATCTATTATACCAATCTTTCTGAGGGGCTTTCAGAGGCTTGTGTAGATGAGTTGGCTGCTTTTGAGGGGTATCAGTATAAGAGCTATTTCGAGGAAGACCCAGAATGGAAGGATTATTTTGAATTCCTATTCCCAGACCCATACTCTTACCAGTCTATGCAAAATAGAAAAGTAGTGATGCAGTTGGAAGAAAATGGGGATAACCTAGATGCCCCGCGAGAAATAGACCATTGGATTTATTTTGATAATGAACAGAGCCGAGCAGAATATGTGGAAAAAGTAATAAGAAAAGGCTACAAAGTGGTTTCGGAGGATTTTATAGAAGAGGGGGATTCTTACCATTTTCAGCTGCATATTGTAAGACAAGATTGTCCACATGAAATAGATGAGATAGTCTGGGAGCTGAAAGAACTGGCTGATAATTATGACGCCTACTATGACGGCTGGGAAAGCATGATAGTAAAATAAAAATAGTAAATATCAAAGCCAAAAGAGCCTTGTCTTTCAATATTATTATCAAATTGAAGGAGTTTGAAAATTAAGGAAAATATTAATTTTATCACCTTATCGTTTCCATATGAAGTTATTATTTTCAGCTGTTGTTTTAGGAATTACAGGATTTGACCCACTTGGGATTCCTATTATAATAGGAGCCTTGTCAGCAAATGCTGATAAAAAAGCTATTACAACTTTCACACTTACCGTTTTATTTGGAAGCATTATTAGCGGAACATTTATGTCTGTCTTTTTGGGGAATAATATCTCTTTCCTCTCCAAATTTTTTGGTCTCCTTCCTAATTATGTCTGGGTAGTATTGAATATATTATTAATTTTAGGTCTATCTTATTGGCTAATAAAGAGATTAACTTCGGAAAATAATAAAAAGAAAGAAATAAAAACCTCATCAGGCTGGTCACAGATGGATATGTTTGTCACGGGACTTCTTTTTACCTTATCCGCCTTTCCTGATCCCGCTTTTATATCTTTAGTTGTACTATGTGGGCATAATGGAAACCTGATAGTTACCATCATAGCCTTTACTATTTGGATTTTAATCAGTCAGTTTCCAATATTTTTGTTCAATATAGCCATTATCAATAATTGTGGAGAGGAATTCATAAGTAAACTTGAGAAAATCAGACAAAAGTACAGCAGATTATTCGAGCAGATTATAAATACAGCAATAGTAATTATTATTTTAGTATTTATTTTTAATCTAATGAGTTTCTATTTTACTAAAACATGGATGATAAAAGAAGATTTATTCTTTAAATAAAAAAGCTAAAACAAATTTAATAGCTCTCTTTTTACTATATGAAAAGAGCACCATTCAAAGGGAAAGACTGGTTATTCTTCCACAAAACTACAACAGGAAAGTCAAAACCCATGCAGAAAGATTAGTTGCGCAAATAAAAAGTTTATAAAGCTAAAAAATATCCCTTTTCTGAAATAGAGAAGGGAATTTTTATAAAGTTTAATTGGGTAATTTGGAAAGCAGAAAATCTTTGAGAATTGGCAAGTGGCATTTCTCTATTTCCTTGGCAGCGGTAAGGAGGGTAAGGGCTTTTTTGTCATGAATAAGCTCTAAAAAGGTATCTACGGCGGTGTTTTGTTCCAGCTCGTTTCGGTAATCGTGGCTAAAAGTATCAAAATCCTGCGTCTGGTGATAGGTTTTTCGTAGAAGTGTGGAAGGAGCGATTTCTTTTGCCCAAAAATCAAACTCCAACTCTTCTTTTTTGATACCGCGAGGCCAAAGGCGGTCAGACAGCACACGGAAACCATCGGTTTCATCAGGGATTTCATAAACTCTTTTTAGGTTGATAAGCATTTTAATTAAAATTTTATTTGTAAAAATATGAATATTTAATTCTAAAACTCACATTAACCAATTATTATTTTTAATTTTGTGAAACTTAAATTTAACTATGAAAAAAAGAGTCTTAATCAGCGTTTCGGACAAGAGCGGACTTACAGAATTCGCTCAGTTCTTAGAAAAAAACAATTACCAACTTATCTCCACAGGCGGGACTTTCAAACATCTGAAAGATGCTGGGCTTAGTCCTATTCAGATAGATGAAGTTACGAATTTCCCAGAAATGCTGGACGGCAGGGTAAAAACCCTTCACCCAAAAGTGCATGGAGGACTTCTCGCTGTGCGTGATAATAAAGAGCACATGGATACAGTAGCCGAACACGGAATAGAGCTGATAGACATGGTGGTGGTGAATCTTTACCCATTTTTTGAAAATGCAGGGAAGAATATTCCTTTGGATGAAAAGGTGGAGTTTATCGATATAGGAGGGCCGTCTATGCTTCGTTCAGCAGCAAAGAATTTTAAATCTGTGACAGTTATTACCAATGTGGAAGATTATGAGAAAGTAAAATCTGAAATAGAAACTTCGGGCGATACGACTTTGGAAACTCGTAAAACCCTTGCAGGAAAGGTGTTTAACCTTACTTCTGCCTATGATGCGGCTATTTCCAAAATGCTTTTGGAGGAGGAATATCCGCAGTATCTGAACGCTTCTTATAAGAAAGTTTCGGATTTACGATATGGCGAAAATCCGCACCAGTCCGCAGCGTATTATGTTTCGACAGTGGAAAACGGAGCGATGAAAGATTTCGAACAGCTTGGAGGAAAGGAACTTTCGTTCAATAATCTTCGCGATATGGATTTGTGCTGGAAAGTAGTAAATGAATTCAAAAACGAAATGGCGTGCTGCGCCGTAAAACACTCTACGCCATGCGGTGTAGCCATCGGAAATACAGCGGTGGAAACTTACACTAAAACCTTTGAGTGTGACCCTATTTCTATCTTCGGAGGCATTGTGGCGATGAACTACAAGGTGGATGCTGCCACAGCGGAGGAACTTGGGAAAACTTTCCTTGAAATCGTGATGGCGGTAGATTTTGAGGAAAAAGCGCTGGAAATCCTTAGACATAAGAAAAATCTTAGAATTATTAAAATCAAAAACCCTGTTTCGGACAAACAAACTTGGGTGAAAATAGATGGCGGACTGCTGGTGCAGGACTGTGACAATCAGTTCTCGGAGGAAATAAAAGCTGTAACCGAAAAACAGCCAACAGAGGAACAGAGAAAAGCCCTGCTCTTTGCACAACGAGTAGTGAAATATGTGAAATCCAATGCGATAGTAGTTTCTAACGGAACGCAGGCACTGGGAATCGGTGGCGGACAGGTGAATAGAATCTGGGCAACACAGCAAGCGGTGGAAAGAGCCAAAGAGAAATTCAGCGGAGAGCTGGTTCTGGCTTCGGATGCCTTTTTCCCGTTCCGTGATGTGGTGGATTTCTGTGCTGAAAAAGACATAAAAGCCATTATACAGCCAGGCGGAAGCATCAAGGATGAAGAAAGCATAGAGGCAGCCAATCAACACGGCATCCCAATGCTGCTCACTGGAATGAGACATTTTTTACACTAAAAAACATATTTTATAAATCTGAGAATTTTCATGTTCTCAGATTTTTGTTTTTTTGCGATTATTCATTATCTATGCAAGAATAAGGTAGATTTATTTTTTTAAAAGATGAAAAAGCGGGATTTGTGTTTGTTTTGCTGTGTTTCCAGATGTTTTTCGGACAGGAGAAAAAAGAGGTCTTAAAAATAAACTGGTCAGAGGAATATAAAATTAAAAAAGCTTTAGATATAGAAGATGAAAAGACTCGCTTTGTGGTGTTTGTTCCCGAAAACGAAACTATGGATAACTGGACTATATTAGGAAGTTTGGTTTCTTATAAAAAGACGAAAGCTCCTAATATAGATATTATTATAAAATCTTATGAAGAAATTTTTTTGAAGGAGGAACCTTCAGCGAAACTTACAATTTTAGAAAAAATGATGGAGTAGAAAATATTTGGGCGCTTTTCAAGATAGAAGCACCATCTGTTTCTAAAAAATCAAACCTTGAAGCTCAATTAGTATATGTGATACAAGGAGAAGATGATATTCATAATGTTTTTGTTATGATAAAAGAAAAAACACTTTCCCAAAAGTTTGTAAAAAAGTGGAGTAAAATTTTCAAAGAAAGTAAATTGATAAATGAATAAAATTTTAATAAAATGAAAAAATTAGTTTTTTTATGTTTGGTATTATTCTCAGGGATATTTTTCGGACAGAAAAAGGAGGTCTTAAAAATAGACTGGCCGAAGGAATATGAATGGAAAGTGGTTCATAATTATGAAAGTGATAAAACTGATTTCATTATACTTATTCCTAAAAATGAAAACGAAAATAATTGGACTATTCGTTGTAGCTCAATGATTTTTAGAAATACTCCTCTTTCTAATGTAGATTTTATTATAAAACATTATGAAAATAATTTTTCTAAACAAATTCCTTCTGCAAAATTTACACTTTTAGAAAAAAGTAATGAAGAGAAGAACTTTTGGTTTATTTCTAAAATAGAAAATCCTTCTCCATCTTTGGAAGCTGAATCTGATTCTGTATTATTATATATTATACAAAAAGAAAATACTCTTTATCAAGTTATGATTGCAGTAAAAGAAAAAACACTTTCCAAAGAATTTATAAAAAAATGGAGCAAAGTTTTTAAAAGTGGAGAGTTTTTTTATGAGTATTCAGATAAAACACAATAGTTTATAGTATAAATCTAAATTTTAATAAAATGAAAAAGTTAATTTTTTTATGTTTGATATTATTCTCAGGAATGTTTTTTGGGCAGGAAATAGAGGAAACATTGGAAGTTCCTTGGCCAAAAGAACAAAAATGGAAACAGCTCTATGATAAAAAAGGATTAACCAGCCGATTAGTGGCATATATTCCTGATAAAGAGAGCGAAAACAACTGGACTATAAAGGGAAGAATACTCTATCTGTACTATGCTGCAGAAAACGATGTGGCAGATGTCATAGATACTTATAAAGATACTTTTGAGAATAATGCACCTAATGCCAAAATGAAAGTTTTGGAGATAAGCAAAGACAGAAAAACAGCGATTTTCAAAATAGAAAATATACGGGCAGAAAAGCTTCCACATAAGGTAGAATCAGAATTATATTATGTTTTTATGGGCTATGATACGGTCTGTATAGTCTTTGTATCAGTGAAGGAAAAGAAACTTTCCATAGCGTTTGTTAAAAAATGGTCAGAAATCTTCAAAAACTGCAAGTATTCTTACCGAGAAATAAAAGGAAAAACCGATGAATAAAGGTTTTTATGAAGCATTAAAATGAAAGTTAGCCCTAAAAAGGCTAATTTTTTTATGAATATTTTCTTGTTTTTTATGATTTTTTTAACTTTGCACTCTCATTTCTTTAGCAAGTGTAAGACAAAAGTCCTTCTATGACTTACAAAACTCTTAAGATTTAATAAAAAAAATTATAAATAAAATGAAATTAAGTAGATTAATTCCTACTGTGGTGGTATCCGCAGGGTTGTTGTTCAACTCTTGTATCCGCGAAGAAGCACCCAATATGGAAGCCGACATTGAAAGTGTAACAATTGCTAATGCAGAAAGTTTGTTACAAACACAACCAGTGATAGAGAGTAATAACATTACTTTCAGAATGAAAACATTTTCTGGAAGTTATAAATTCGCTCCAGAATTTAAGCTATCGGATGGAGCAACTATCTCTCCAGCGAGTGGGACAGAACTGGATTTTACGCTACCACAGACTTATACAGTAACCTCCCAAGACGGAGCGTGGAGCAGACAGTACACTATTTCTTTCATAACAGATGCCAATGCTTTCGTTACTAATTACTCCTTTGAAAATGCGGAAGAGGACGGGGCATCTCACTATCAAAAATTCTATGAATTACTAAATAGTGGACAAAAACTATATAACTGGAGCAGTGGAAATGAAGGATATAGTTTTGTAAATTCAGGCGGAAGTGCTGATACATATCCTACCCTACAGATTGCCGATGGATACAGAGGCAAAGGAATAAGAATGATAACAAGAGACACTGGTTTCCTTGGAAGAATGTTTGGAAGCCCTCTGGCAGCTGGAAGTGCATTTTTAGGATATTTCCAGTTTGCATATCCTGCCATTAAATCTACTAAATTTGGTATTCCTTACACTCTAAATAAAGCCCCTAAGGCTATTACAGGATATTTTAAATATACAGCAGGTAATAGATTAACTAAAACTGACAGAACCAGCACATTGACAAGAGATGCATGGAATGCATATGCTATTTTATTTGAAAAGAGAAATACCAATAACTATTTATTAGGTGACCACAATTTTGCAGATGCAAGAATGGTAAGTGTAGCTAAACTAAAAAATGAACACAGAATAGAAACCAGCCAATGGACAAGATTTGAAATTCCTTTTGAGCTTGTGAGTGGAAAATCCTTTGACCCTACTAAGGAATATATGTTTACGATAGTATTTACATCTAGTATAGAAGGAGATAAATACAATGGTGCGGTAGGAAGTACATTGGATATTGATGAGGTAAAAATCATTACAGAATAAATAATTTAAACAAGAAATAATCTAATGAAAAAGATATTTTTAGCTGTTTTGGCTACTTTTGGTATTAGTTCTTTTAGCTTTGCCCAAGAAAATGAGAATGGAAATTTTTTCACAAGGGATATGGAATATCAGGTGAAGGCTAATTTCAGTATAGGAGGAAGTACACCGCTAGGTATCCCAAGGGAAATTAGAAAAATCACTCATTATAATCCTACTTTGGTTCTTGGATTAGAGGCGGATGCTACTAAATGGGTATCTGATAACAAGAAATGGGGTATCCGAGTGGGAATCCGTACCGAAGGGAAGGGAATGAAAACAGAAGCGGTTGTGAAAAGCTACTTTACAGAAGTAATTCAAAATGATGAAAAAATAAAGGGTTATTTTACAGGAACGGTAGAAACTGATATTAAAAACACTTATGTAACGATGCCTGTATCAGTGGTTTATAAGGTTTCTCCGAGATGGAAACTTTATGGAGGTCTGTATGCCAGCATTTTAGTTGATAAAAATTTTAGCGGTTATGTTTCTGATGGATACCTTCGCCAAGATACACCGATTGGGACAAAAGTTGTCTTTGAAAACGGAACAAAAGCAAACTATAACTTCTCTAATGATTTGAGATTATTCCAATGGGGAGGGCAGTTAGGAGCAGAATGGCATCTGAACAAACATTTCATTCTATTCCCAGAGCTGAACTACGGAATCAATGGAATATTTAAATCCGAATTTAGATCAATTAGTTTTGCGTTGCATAACATTTACTTGAACTTAGGATTTGGATACAAATTTTAAGAATAAATAGTCAAGAATTTTTTAGAGCAGTTGGAAAATATTTTCTAACTGCTTTTTATTTCATTATTTTTGCAAATAAAATCAAATTTGTATTACGCTCAAATCATACTTCCGCTCAATCTTTCAGGGACTTTCACTTACAAAGTTCCCGATGATTTGGTGGATTTTATGGAGGTGGGTAAGCGGGTGCTGGTTCCTTTCGGCGGCAAAAAGATTTATACAGGAATCGTTTCTGAAATTCATCAGAATGCTCCAGAAACCTTTAAGACAAAGGATATCATCAGCGTTTTGGACAATGTTCCTATCGTTCCGCAGGAGCAGCTGGATTTTTGGAGCTGGATGTCCGAATATTATCTCTGTAACATCGGTGAAATCTATCGTTTCGCTTTTCCGTCTTCATTGAAATTAGAAAGTGAAACATACATAAAACTCAATGACAGCCAGCAGGTGAATTTTGAAGATTTAGAGGCAAATGAAATCTATCTTATCCAAGCCTTGGAGGTTAAAAAAGTGCTGAATTTACAGGAAATAGAAGCCTTTATTCCCAAAAAAGAAATCATCAAAACCATCAACTCCCTCATAGACCAGAGACTCATCATCATAGATGAAAAAATTACCGAAAAATACAAGATAAAAGAAGCTTCTTATCTAAAAATAAATGATGAGGTTTTGCAGGGAGAAAATCTCGCAAACACGCTTTCCCTATTGGATAGAGCTAAAAAGCAGAAGGAACTTTTTCTTTTAATTTTATCTGAACAAAAAAAAGCTGAAAATCAGCTGGTTAAAAAATCTGATATTTTTGAAAAAGGAAATTTTGGTTCATCTCATCTAAAGCCTCTTTTGGATAAAAAAATCGTAGAGGAATATTTTTTAGAAGTTGATAGAATCCAGCAATACAGCGGAGAATTGGAGGAAATAGAAAAACTCACTCCACACCAGCAGGAAGCTAAAAATCAGATAGACCAAGCCTTTTCGGAGGGCAAAAATGTGCTTCTCCACGGCGTTACCTCTTCTGGGAAAACGCATGTTTATTTGGAAAAAATAGAAGACTGCATCAGAAGTGGGAAAAATGTTCTTTTTCTCGTTCCAGAAATCGCTCTCAATCAACAGATTACCCAGCGATTGGAGAAGAAATATGGAAAAAATTTAGGGTTTTATAACAGCAAACTAAGTGATTTTGAGAAAGTAGAAGTTTGGCGAAAAATAAAAAATAACGAAATCAAAATCCTGATAGGAACCAGAAATTCGCTTTTCCTTCCTTTTCAGAATTTGGGTCTGATTATCGTAGATGAGGAGCACGACAGCGCCTACAAACAGAAAGATGCTTTTTTCTTCTTCAATGCGAAAGATGCAGCTTTGGTTTTGGCTAAATTTTATCAGGCGAATGTGATTTTGGGTTCTGCAACTCCTTCATTAGAAACATATTACAACGCTCGAAAAGACAAACTGTGCTATATTTATCTCGGAGAAAGATTTGGCGGTACGGCACTTCCTATTTATGAATTGATAGATTTCAAATCAGCCATGGACATGAAAAGTGTGGTAGGAAATTTCTCTCAAAGAATGATAAGGGAAATCAGGCATCAGCTTGATAATCAGAAACAAACCATAGTTCTGCATAATAGGCGAGGCTATGCCAATGTGTCAGAATGCAAAAGCTGTGGGCATGTTACCTACTGTGGAAACTGTGATGTGGTGATGACTTATCACAAAACCGAAGACCAGCTAAAATGCCACTACTGCGGTCAAAGAGCTTCTAAACCTAAATTTTGCCCTAAATGTCATTCGGAAAATATTAGTATTCGCGGAATAGGAATCGAGCAGGTAGAGGAGGAGCTGAATAAGATTTTTCCCAATAGCAGGATAGACCGAATGGATGTGGACTCCATGCGGAAGAAATTTGCCTACGAAAAACTTTACGAAAAAATAGAAAATGGCGAAACGGACATCATCATCGGTACACAGATGGTTTCCAAGGGTTTAGATTTTCCTAATATTGAGCTGATTGCCATTCCAAGGGCAGATTCACTGCTTCATATTCAGGATTTTAGGATAGAGGAAAGAGCCTATCAGCTCATTACCCAAGTGGCAGGAAGAGCAGGGCGAACTTCTGGAAATGGAAAAGTTCTGATACAGACTTACGAGCCGCAAAAGCCTATTTTTAAGCTGATTAGAGAAAATAATCTCGAGAAAATTTATGAACATTTATTGGGAGAAAGGAAGAAATTTCATTATCCACCGTTTGTGAAACTTATCTTTATAGAGCTGAAACACAGACGAGAAGACAAACTGGAAAGAGCAGCTAAATTCCTCGGATATATTCTAAGAAAATATCTCCCAGAGGAGTGTGTTTTAGGGCCAGAAATAGCACCTATCGGCAAGATAAATAATCTGTATCAGTTTCAGATTTTATTAAAATTACCTCGTTCCAAAAAATATAATGACTATAAAAAAATAGTAGCTATATCGCTAAAAGAATTCGATGAAATAGCCGCTTATAAAAGCGTAAAGCTAAAAACCTATATTGATTTTTAAGGAAAATTAACAAAATTTATAATGAAATATTCTTTAATTTGAACAATAATTATTAACTTTACTTGTTTTTAATATTGGCAATAGTCAATTAAACATCAAAAAAATAAATGCAATGAAAAAGTTTGTAAAAATAACAACAGTTTCTACGATGCTGCTTCCGCTGGGAGTTTGCGCACAGAATAATCCACTTTTACCACCTGTATCAGGAGAGAGTATTGTGATAGAAACTCCACCTCCAACTCCTTTGACACCAGAGGAACAGTTGAATAGCAATATAGCATCTATGTTTAATGACCCAGTAATGCGAAATGCGCAGTGGGGCTTCGTAGTTTATGACCCGAAAAAGAAAAAAATTATCAATTCATATAACGAAAATGCATCATTGATTCCTGCTTCCACTACAAAATTATTGACTACAGATGCAGCGATGTCCTTGTTTGGTAAAGATTATCAATGGGTTACACAGTTGGAGCATTCTGGTTCTATAGATGAGCAGGGAATTCTAAACGGAAACCTATACATAGTAGGAAGTGGAGACCCTTCATTAGGAACGGGTAGGGCAGGAGCATCCACCTATGGGGCTTTGGTGAGTGATTTCGTAAGGTCTGTAAAAGATTTAGGGATAAAACGAGTAAAAGGAGATATTGTTTTAAAAACAGCCGTTTTTAAGAGTAATAAAACATTGGTTCTCCCGGCAAATATTGTTTGGAAAGGAAGTAGAGGATATTTTGTACCGATGGGAAGTACTAATGATACAGACCCAAGACAAGAGAGACTTTTGGGAAGGAAAAATCCTGAGGATCAGAAATTTGTCTACCTATCCCCATTTACCCAAGAAATGGTTTATACAGAGAATTTTGGAGGAATTGCTCTTTCAACAAAATTACCAGATACTCCAGCGTATTTGGGTAACAATTTGAAAGCAAGTCTTGCTAAAAATGGAATCATTACAGAAGGAAGAGTAGTAAACCAGTCTGAACCAGAGCAAAATCTTTCTGAAGAAAGGAAAAAGATAATGGCATATCAGTCTCCAAAATTGGAGGATATGGTCTATTTCATCAACCAGACTAGTAACAACCACATGTCAGAAGCATTGCTGAAGACTACAGGTTTCTATAAATATGGAGATTTTTCTCTAGATACAGGAAGAACGATGATGAATAAACATCTTTCCAAGAAAATGTTTGATTTTCAAGGGTTTAATTATGCCGATGGAAGCGGACTTTCTCGTTCTAATGTAGTGACACCTATTTCTCAGGTTAAGTTTTTATCCTCTTTGATGGATGACAAGCATTTTGATTCTTATTTTAAATCCTTACCTATCGGCGGACAGACAGGTACTTTAAAATCAATGTTTAGAAATTCAGATTCCTTTGGGCAGGTTTTTGCTAAAACAGGAACACTCAATAGGGTAAAAACATTGGCAGGATATATCAAAACTAAAAGCGGAAAACTTTTGACTTTTTCCCTTTTGATAAATAATTACAGTGGAAGTGTGGGACAGGTAAAACAGAAGATGGAAAAAATCTTGGCTCCAATCATTGATTTCTAAAAAAGAAAAATCCCTAATTCAAATTTGAGTTAGGGATTTTTTTAGTTGTTTTTTTATTTCAGAACTGCGATTGCTCTTTCATAATCAGGCTCTTGCTTGATTTCTGAAACCTGCTCTGTGTAAATGATTTTTCCGTTTTCATCTACGATGATTACAGCTCGGCTGCATAGTCCTTTTAGAGGTCCATCTGTTATTAATAATTGATAGTCATCTGAAAAATTTCCTCTGAAATCAGATAAATTGATAACATTTTCTAAACCTTCGGAAGCGCAAAATCTATTAAGTGCAAAGGGTAAATCTTTTGAAATATTGATTACCACGGTGTTGTTTAGAGATGAAGCCTCTTGGTTGAATTTTCTTACCGAAGCAGCACACACTCCTGTATCGATACTTGGGAAGATGTTGAGAACCACTCTTTTACCACTAAAATCAGATAAAGATTTTTCAGCTAAATCAGCAGCTACGAGTGTGAAATTTTTTGCGTTTTCGCCTACTTTTGGAAGCTCGCCTAATGTATTGATAGGACTTCCTCCTAATGATATTTTTGCCATTTTTAAAAATTTTAGTTCGTTACAAAGATAGAAAAATAACTTATTTTATTAGCTCATTCCAGATTATTTCAGCTTGTTTTTCATAACCAGGTTTTAGGAAATGAACACCGTCAGCGTTGGCTTCTTTTCGCTGTAGAGCCTTTTGGAAATACCCTGTTCCGCCCATTTTGGTATGCAGGTCAAGGAATGAAGTTTTGTTTTCAGCGGCAACTTCTTTTATCCAAGAAGAAATTTCTTTCGCTTTTGCGGATTTTATTTTATTATCCGTTGGAGAAATTAGAAGAATAGGGAAGTTGGGATTTTCAGCTCTCCAAGTGTTGATAAGCTTTTTAGCCGTGTCTTTGAATTCCTGTTTTGTGATGTTGCTCAGGGATTCATTGGTTCCCAGCGCAATAATCAGGACATCAATATTTAGAGATTTTAATTGTTTAGTTTGCAAAGAATATTTCAAGAAATCGGCATAAGTAGCGCCATTTACACCCACCGTATTGAAAACCACACCATTTCTAGCAGTGGATTTCAGGAACTGAAAACCATGCAGAATGTTTCCTTTTTTTCCATTCATATTGATGATGAATTCCTGAGTGGGATTTTTAAACTTAAAACTGGTGCTGTTTTCCGCAAATTGTCCTTTTCCTATGGGAGTGAGGTTTTCCTCAAACTGCTTGTCGTACAGAATTTCTACATTTTCCACTTTTATGGTTTGTCCAGCTTTTGCATTTCGGACATTGTTGCCATTTAACTGAACCAGTCGGGTGGTAATTACATTAAATTTAGCCGCGATTTCAGGGAAAGTATCGCCATTTTGAACTTGATAATTCAAAATCGTTTTCTTCGGTTTTATAAAGTTTTTCAGACTTTGAGAAGTTTTGAAAATAGTGAAATTTTCGCCTGTCAAAGCATTATCATTAAAGATTTTCACTTCATCAAAGCTGTCTTTTGGGTCACTAAAGTTGATTTCAATGAAAGAATTTCCGCTGTTTCCCATCACAAAGCCCAAAGCTCCCATTTGTGGATAAACATCCTGCTCATAGACCAGGCGGAAAGTCTGCCAAGCCTGGTTGGAATAAGCCGTGAAATCAACCGCTCCGTTTGAGTTTGCCAAAGGATATGGGAAAACCGTTCCTCGCCCTGCGTTGCCGTATTTATTTTGGAATTTTTTTCTTAAATATTCTGAAATATGCCCTGACTGAATGTGAGAATCTCCGATGAAAAGGACATTCGTAACGGATTCATATTTATTGAGTTTATCAAAGAAAGGTGCCAGATTTTCTGCGTTTTCTATTTTCTGTGCCGATGCAAACACCGAAAAACCGAGACTTATCAACAAAATTTTTCTTATCATATTTTTAGATTTTGGACAAATTTAGTTTTTTTATTATGATAACAAAAAAAGTAACTTAATTTAAGTTACTTTTTTGTCCAATTGGTTACAGCTCTCTTTCTACATCCTTGTCGCCTCTTCCAGAGAGATTTACAAGCACCAGTTGATTTTTATTTTTAAATAATTTTATAGCGAGAGCCACCGCGTGGGAAGATTCTATTGCAGGAATAATTCCCTCCAAGCGAGACAAAAGCTGAAAAGCTTCTATGGCTTCCTTGTCCGTTACTGAGAAATATTCAGCTCTTTTGGTGTCTTTCAGAAAGGCGTGCTGAGGGCTTATCCCTGGGTAATCCAATCCCGCCGCAATGGACTCTGATGCGATAGGTTCATTGTTTTCATCAGCTAAGCAGTAAGAAAAAGTCCCTTGGAAAACCATCGGCTTACCATAGTTAAGTGTAGCCGCAGTATGGAAAATTTTATCTTCTCCACCGCCCTCGGCACCGTATATTTTTACAGATTCATCATTTAAAAACCCTGAAAATAGCCCGATAGCATTAGAACCACCACCTACACAAGCGACAATGCTGTCTGGAAGGCGATTTTCTTTCTGTAAAATCTGCTGTCTTGCCTCATTTCCGATTACACTTTGGAAATATCCCACGATTTTAGGATAAGGGTGCGGGCCTACATGAGAACCAAGCAGATAGTAAGACTCTGGATTTTCTATATAATATCCCAAAGCGCTATCCACCGCATCTTTCAATGTTTTTGTGCCTGAATCACATGAAACAACTTCCGCTCCTAAAAGTCTCATTCTCTTTACATTTAGAAGTTGTCTTTCAATGTCTATTGCTCCCATGAAGATTTTGCAAGGAATGTTTAATAAAGCACAAGCCGTAGCTGTAGCCACACCATGCTGTCCAGCTCCTGTTTCTGCAATTACTTCTTTCGCTCCCATTTTCTTCGCTAAAAGAATCTGCCCAATGGCATTATTTATTTTATGAGAACCTGTGTGGTTTAGGTCTTCTCTTTTGAGGTAAATTTTAGAACCTACATAATTGCTGAGATTTTTCGCGAAATAAAGAGAGGATGGTCTTCCCACGAAATCTTTTAAAATTTGAATAAATTCATTTTTAAAATCATCTGTTTTGGTAATTTCATCAAAGAAATTGCTTAGTTTCTCTAATTGTCCCGCTAAAACAGGAGGAACGAAAGCTCCACCATACTCACCATAATTACCATTGTAAGATAGCATTTCTGCTATTGGTTCTACATTGATTACTTCTTTTTGCCCTTGGGCATTGTTTGTTGTTGTCATGTTTTTATTATTTAAAATTATTATTCGATTATAAAAAAACAAAAAGCCGCTAGGAAGTTCTCCTAACGGCTTTTATATATTTTGATAAAAATAAAATCTTTTTCTTTACAAATATAAAAAGTCGAGCTAAACACCCTCGTTTCTGAGACTGCCAACTTGCCACCATATATTATTTGTAAAGTTTATCATTTTATTTATTTTAATCACAAAGGATAATACCAGAGTTATTATTAAATTCTATCACACCTCCATTGATAGGAAAAGTGTAGCAGTTGTTTCGCTGTGGTTCTGCTGTGAAAAACTTAGCGTAGTTCTGATTTTCTATTTTAGAAGTAATCAGTTTTACTTTGCCAGTTCTTAGAGAAGATACCACTGGGGCGTGGTCATTCAAAATATGAAATTCGCCCAATTCTCCAGGAAGTAGGATAGATTCCACTTCTCCTTCAAATACCACAAGCTCTGGTGTTAATATTTTAATGTTCATATTTATATCAGATTTGAAATTTGAAGTTTGAAATTTGAAATTGAATTTTCATCAACCTCAAATTTCAAATTCCAAATCGTTGAATAATTTATGCGTTTTCAGCAAGCATTTTTTCTCCTGCTTCTATAGCCTCCTCGATAGTTCCTTTAAGGTTGAAACAAGCTTCAGGTAAGTGGTCTAATTCACCATCGATGATCATATTAAATCCTTTGATAGTGTCTTTAATATCCACTAATGCACCTGGAATACCTGTAAACTGCTCTGCTACATGGAATGGTTGAGAAAGGAATCTCTGAACTTTTCTTGCACGGTAAACTACCAATTTATCTTCTTCAGAAAGTTCTTCCATACCCAAGATAGCGATGATATCTTGAAGTGCTTTATATCTTTGTAGAATTTCTTTTACTCTTTGTGCGCAGTTATAGTGCTCTTCACCGATGATTTCTGGAGCCAAGATTCTAGAAGTAGAGTCTAGTGGATCCACCGCTGGGTAAATACCTAATGATGCGATCTTTCTTGAAAGTACCGTAGTAGCATCAAGGTGAGCAAAGGTAGTCGCTGGAGCAGGGTCTGTCAAGTCATCCGCAGGTACATATACCGCCTGTACAGATGTAATAGATCCATTTTTAGTAGAAGTAATTCTCTCCTGCATCGCACCCATCTCAGATGCCAATGTCGGCTGGTAACCTACCGCAGATGGCATACGCCCAAGAAGTGCAGACACCTCAGAACCTGCCTGAGTAAAACGGAAGATGTTATCCACGAAGAAAAGTACATCTCTACCTTGTCCAGTTTCACCTCCATCACGGAAGTATTCAGCTAGAGTAAGTCCAGAAAGAGCAACTCTTGCTCTCGCTCCTGGTGGCTCATTCATCTGACCGAATACGAAAGCTGCTTTAGAATCTTTCATTTGTTCTAAATCAACTTTGCTCAGATCCCAACCTCCATTTTCCATAGAGTGCATGAAATCTTCACCATATTTAATAATACCAGATTCCAACATCTCTCTCATCAAGTCGTTTCCTTCTCTGGTTCTTTCTCCTACACCTGCAAACACAGAAAGACCTCCATGTCCTTTAGCGATATTGTTAATCAATTCCTGAATCAATACGGTTTTACCTACACCCGCACCTCCGAACAATCCGATTTTTCCTCCTTTAGCATAAGGTTCGATAAGGTCAATAACTTTGATACCTGTGAAAAGAACCTCTGCAGAAGTAGAAAGTTGTTCGAATTTAGGAGCTTCTCTGTGAATTGGTAAACCATTCTCTTTAGAAAGAGCAGTAATACCATCAATAGTATCACCTACCACATTGAATAATCTACCATTAATACCATCTCCTACTGGCATTGTAATCTGCTTACCTGTAGCTACTACTTCTTGACCTCTCTGAAGCCCGTCTGTAGCGTCCATAGCAATACATCTTACCATGTCTTCACCAATATGTTGTTCAACCTCAAGAACGAGTTTCTCTCCATTATTTTTAACTACTTCAAGAGCGTCATAGATTTTTGGTAATTCTTCAACCTCTTGAAATACAACATCAATTACTGGACCGATGATTTGTGAAATCTTTCCTTTAATATGGTTTGCCATTTCTAAAATTTTTCTTGTTTGCAAATATAGTGAAAGTTTATAAAATAACATTGTTAAAAAAGAAGATTTTTATCATATTTGCGACAAATTTTTATCAATTGAAAATTATAAGAGATTTATCTGCTTACAAAAGCTCTGATTTTACTGCTGTTTCTATAGGAATGTTTGATGGCGTACATCTTGGTCATCAGTCCGTTATCAGCCTTTTGAAAGAGAAAGCGAAGGAAAAAAATCTAAAAACAGCTTTGTTGTCTTTTTGGCCGCATCCGAGAAAAATTTTAAATCCAGAATTGGAAATTTACCAGCTGAATACTTTGAAAGAAAAAGAAACTCTTTTGGAAAAAGCAGGTGTAGAACTGCTTTTTTTACAGGAATTTAGTGAAGATTTTAGAAATATGGCCGCAGAGGATTTTGTGAAAGAGATTTTGGTAAAAAAACTTCAAGCCAAATATATTGTAATAGGGCATGACCACAGCTTTGGGAAAGGAAAAAAAGGAAATTTTGAACTGCTCCAAAAAATGGGAAATGAATTAGGTTTTGAAGTGGAACAGTTAGAAGAAGTAAGTGTTGAAAATCAAAATATTAGCTCTACTGAAATTAGAAAAGCTCTTTTGGAAAGCAGAATAAAGGATGCTAATGAGATGCTGGGATACACTTATAATCTGTCTGGTGAAGTTATTCATGGTAAAAAATTAGGCCGAAAAATAGGCTTTCCTACAGCAAATCTAAAAGTAGATTCTACGAAACTTCTTCCTAAAAAAGGCGCTTATATAGTGGAAGTATGGATTGATAATCAATTTTATAAAGGAATGCTCAGCATTGGGACGAATCCGACAGTCGGCGGAGAAAAACTCTCGGTGGAAGTGTATATTTTGGATTTTGATAAAGATATTTATGGTAAAAAATTGACTGTAAATTTCAGGGATTTTCTCCATGAAGAGATAAAATTTGACAACCTTGACCAGCTTATACAAAGGCTGAATGAAGACAAAAAAATAACTGAAAATTATAATTTCTAAAAGAAAAAGCCGAAGAAAACTTCGGCTCTTGTATTTTTAATTAAAAATCCATTGTAAATGGTTCTTCTTCTTTGCTTTGAATTCCCAAAGCTTCATAAATATATTTAAAAGTAGACAGAAGAACAGATTTTCCGCTGATAATAGCCACATCATGCTCAAAGTGGGCAGAAGGTTTATTATCCAAAGTCGTTACAGTCCAGCCGTCATCATGGAATTTTACTTTTTCTGTTCCTAAATTTATCATCGGTTCTATTGCTAGGACAATACCGTCTTTTAGGACTTTTCCAGAGCCTTTTCTACCATAGTTCGGCACTTGTGGGTCTTCGTGCATTTCTTTTCCAAGTCCGTGTCCAACTAACTCACGCACAACGCCATAGCCTTCTTTCTCGCAGTAGGTCTGGATAGCATTAGAAATATCTCCTACACGCTTTCCGCGGATACATTGTTCGATGCCTTTGTATAAAGATTCTTTGGTGATTTTAAGGAGTTTTTTGGTTTCTTTTGCGACTTCTCCTACCTCAAAAGAATAGGCGTGGTCACCATAAAAACCATTCATATAAACGCCGCAATCCACAGACAGAACAGTTCCTTCCTCTATTGGCTTGTCATTGGGAATACCATGCACCACCTCTGAATTTGGAGAAATACAAAGCGAATTTGGGAAGCCATACATTCCTAAAAAAGCAGGTTTTCCGCCATGGTCCATAATGAAATCATGTGCCAATTTGTCCAAATAAAGAGAAGTAATCCCAGGTTTAATCTCCTTTGCCAGCATACCCAAAGTCTTGGAAACCAGCTGAGCGCTTTCCCTCATCAAACGAATTTCGTCTATTGTTTTTAACTGAATCATTTTTAAATTTTTACCAGAACCAACCTTTTTTTCTTTCTTTTTTCAATTTTGAATAAGCCTGAACCTCGCCATTTGAAATCCCAAATTCTATTTTTTGAGTTATGATTTCATAAACCTCGCCCCAGCCTGGGAAACCACCAAGATTTCTGTCATCTATAAAAACATCTGCATCTATTTTTCTTGACTGTGTATCTCCATCGAAAATTTCCCCTTCGTAGCTTGAATTTACAGAATAAAACTCTATTCCGTTTTTTTTGCAGAATTCCACAGCTTCCTCCAAAGCTTCTCCACTTCGGTAAGTCCAGAGAATAAGTCTGTATCCGTTCGCTTGAAGCTGTCTCAGCGTTTCAAATGCAAAAGGCTGTGCTCTCCCAATGCTAGGATAGGCGTCTTCCACGATGGTTCCATCAAAATCTATTGCTAATTTTTTGTTATTTAGTTTCATATTAACTTTATTTTATTTCCAAAGAATAAGTTCTTCTTCTTTTATGATTTGTCGGATGATAGTCCTGCCAAAGAGCCTGAATACTTGCGTTTTCCTCTAATTCTGGATTGGTTTCCAAAAACTTTACGCCTTTCTTTTTAAAAGTTTCGTAAATTTCTTTAAAAATAATCGCCGTTATGCCTCGTTTTTGATATTGAGGGTGAATCCCAATCAGATAGAAATTCGCTCTGTTGTTTTTCTTTCCAGCGTTCAGCAGATGCCACCAGCCGAAAGGGAAAAGTTTTCCTTTAGCCTTTTGTAAAGCCTTGGAATAAGAAGGCATAGTGATGGCGAAAGAAATCAAACTGCCATATTTATCTTTGATGCAGACAATGTAGTCTTTATCTATGAATTTAAAATATTTTTCTTTATAATGTTTAATCTGTTCCTGAGTAATCGGTGTATATGTGGAAAGATGCTTGTAAGTGTCATCTAGGAGTTTAAACATCGGTTCTACCAAAGGGAGAATGTCTTTTTTTGATTTGAATTTTACGAGTTCCAGTTCATATTTTTCAGCGATGAGTTTACTGAATTTTTCCACTTTGTCAGGCAGGGTATCAGGGAAATTGATTTCAAATTCCACCCATTCTTTTTCTTTCACTAAGCCCAGCTGCTCCATATGTTTAGGATAATAATCAAAATTATAAATCCCAATCATCGTTGCCAATTTGTCAAAACCTTTGGTGAGCATTCCTGCTTTGTCCAAATTTGTAAAACCCATCGGGCCTTCTATTTTAGAAATACCTTTGGATTTAGCATATTCTATCGCGGTGTCTATTAGTGTTTTAGAAACTTCTATGTCATCTATAAAATCTAGCCAGCCAAATCTTACCTTTCGGATGCCAAGTTCTTTTTCCTCCTTGTGGTTTATCATTACAGCTATCCTTCCTACGATATTTTTACCCTTATAAGCTAGAAACTGAGCTGCTTCAGAATATTGTAGGGCAGGATTTTCTTCTTTTACCCAAATACTTTTTTCTTCATTGATGAGTGACGGTACATAGTAGGGATTTCCCTTATACAACTCCATTGGAAACTTTATAAAAAGCTCCAAATCAGATGAATTAAGTACTTGTTTTACTTTTATATCAGACATTCTCTTTTTTAAATATTCTGCAAAAATAAGATTATTTATTTTTCTATAACGAATAAGAACCAAAAAATATGACAAAATGTGCTTTGGCATAGTTTTTATATTAAAATAAATTCAATATAAAAGTAATATAATGACAATTTATTTAATTTTAGGTGCAATTTTTTTGGCGAGTATGTTTGTTCAAAACAAACTAAAGTCAAAATTCGCTCATTATTCAAATGTAAGATTGCAAAATGGAATGTCTGGTAAAGAAATCGCTGAAAAAATGCTGGCGGACAATGGTATCCACGATGTGAAGGTGATTTCCGTAGCAGGACAGCTCACAGACCACTATAACCCAATGGATAAAACAGTAAACCTCTCTGATGTGGTTTATAACGAAAGAAATGCAGCCGCAGCGGCCGTAGCAGCCCATGAATGCGGACATGCCGTACAGCATGCTGTGGGATATTCCATGCTTCAGCTTCGTTCCAGATTAGTTCCTATTGTGAACATTAGTTCTCATTTGGTTCAGTTTGTGATGATGGCTGGTGTTGCCATGCTGGCGGCTCAGATGGCATTGGGACAAACAGTTTTGCTGATAGGAGTTTTGCTATTTGCGATGACTACGCTGTTTGCATTCGTAACTCTTCCAGTGGAATATGATGCCAGCAATCGTGCATTGGCATGGCTGAAACAAACGGGAACTGTAACTCCGCAAGAAATGGAAGGTGCAGAAGATAGCCTAAAATGGGCAGCGAGAACATATTTAGTAGCAGCATTAGGCTCTTTGGCTCAGCTTTTATATTACGCTTCCATGCTTTTAGGAGGCAGCCGAAGAGAGGAATAATTTTTAGATAAATTTAAATGTAACTTGATACATCTCGGATAAAATATCTGAGATGTTTTCTTTTTGTGAAGTTTTGATAAATGCTTTGATAGAGCATGTTTCCTGCGTGTCAAAATTTACAACTCGTGCATCGAATTTGTTCAGTAATGAGAAAATTACATTCTGCTGAGAAAAATTAAATTGGATTTCTATTTCAGTTTCTAATTCTTTTGTGATGATTTTCGCTTCTTCCAGAGTTGCTTTTGCACTTTCTTTATAGGTTTTTACGAGTCCTCCCACGCCCAGTTTGGTTCCCCCGAAATACCTTACAATAATCAATAAAATATTGGTAACATCGTGGGCAAGTAGCTGATTATAAATAGGCAGTCCTGCACTTCCCGAAGGCTCACCATCATCATTGATACGGTAGTTTTCTCCATTCAGCCCCAGCCGAAAAGCGTAGCAATGGTGTGTAGCTTTTGGGTGTAACTCCTTGATTTCGTTTAGTTTTTCTTTATAATCATTTTCAGAAAGAATAGGATAAGCAAAACCGATAAATTTGCTTCCTTTTTCCTTAACTAAAACATTCTCAATGGGTTTCTCTATGGTTTGATATTCGTATTTCATTTACTAATTTTGAAAATGATAGAGCGTATTGTCTCGCAATTTACTGATTTTATTTGGTTTTGGGCTGAAAACAGGCGCTTTGGTTCCGTTTTTTAAATTTATATTATCAGCTTTAATGACAAAAGCTTCATCCCAAATTCCAGTATCGATGAACTGCTGTAAAGTAAAACTTCCACCTTCTACAATTACCGATTGTATCTGCTCTTTCCACAATTTTTCCAGAAGATTTTTTATGAAGTTTTCTCTTTCTATTTTGATGAATTTTATGTTTTTTTTCTCCTCGTTTTTGATTGAATTAAAAACCAAAGTAGGCGCTTCATTATTGTAAATATTGAAACTCTGTGGAACTTTTAATTCTAAATCAATCAAAATTCGTACAGGATTTTTTCCAAAAATTTCCCTCGTGGTAAGGCTGGGATTGTCATTTAGCGCTGAATTTTTCCCTACTAAAATAGCGTGTTCATCGGCTCTTAACTGGTGAACCCATTGTTTGGCTAATGAATTGCTGACCGCTGTTGGTTTAAAGTCTTTATCCAAAAATCCATCCTCTGATTCAGCCCATTTTAGGATAATATAAGGTCTTTTCTTTTGATGAAAAGTGAAAAATCTTTTGTTAAGCTCTCTGCATTCGTTCTCTAAAACTCCTGAAACTACCGCTATTCCCGAATCTTCTAAGATTTTTTTCCCTTTTCCATCTACTTTTTCGTGAGAGTCTAAGGTTCCTATTACAACTTTTTGGAAACCAATTTCTTTTAGGTTTAAAGCACAAGGAGGTGTTTTTCCAAAATGGGCACACGGCTCCAAAGAAACATAAATGGCGGAGTCTTTCAGTAAAGTTTTATCTTGAACAGAGTTGATTGCATTTATTTCTGCATGAGGCTTTCCTGCTTTTTGGTGGTATCCTTCGCCTATTATTTTCCCATTATAGACGATGACAGCGCCTACCATAGGGTTAGGATAGGTTTTTCTGACAGCTTTTTGGGCGAGTTCTACACATCGCCTCATGTAGATTTTATCTTGCATTTTTAGGTTTTGTCTAAAACTTAATATTCTCCCAAAATTGGAAGAATATTAAGAATATATTTTAAAAATTATTCATCAGTGATAAGCTTATGAAGGCTCTGTTTTAGGCTTTCTATCAGAGCTTTTTTCTCATCTATTTTGTCATAAGTATCTTTTAGCAGAGGATTTTCTCGCGAAGGATTGTTAAAGAAATTGATGTTGTTCTCTAATTTCACCACTTCCGCCTCTAAATCAGCTATTTGGCTCTTGATTTTTCTTGCTTTATCGGTAAGCTGAGCTTCTGTAAGATTATCTTCTTTTAAGTCAAATACATTGATTTTGTTTAATTTAAGTTTTTCTTTCAGAACTTTATTAAACTCATTGTTGATGCTCATTTTATTTCTTGGAACTTTACCAATGCTGTCCCAAGAGCTCTTGATTTGTTCTATTTTTTCTACGCTTCCATCCTCATCATTTATTTGCTTTAATTCTCCAAGTAAGGCTTTCTTTTGATGGTAGTTTTGCTTCCAATCGTCCGTTGT
Organism: uncultured Flavobacteriaceae bacterium; assembly: GCA_963516475.1. Taxonomy (GTDB): domain Bacteria; phylum Bacteroidota; class Bacteroidia; order Flavobacteriales; family Weeksellaceae; genus JABCPE02. Next base: position 5,414 of record CAUQBR010000008.1, on the reverse strand, counting down.
AGAAGTGTTTTTCTCACGGAAATTATTGAAAAATGTATTACAAGCTTCACGGAAATCATTCCATACCTTATTTGCTTGATTTTTAGGAACATGTCCTATGTTTTTCCAATCTTCCTGTAACTTCTTAAACAAAGGAACGGCAGTATCCCAGTCCTCAGAATGCATGTTGTCCTGCGCGATGGAAATCAGTTTTTGCTTTTCTTCTAAATTGAGATGCTGTGAGTTTTTTAGATTTTTATAAAAATCATTTTTCTTAGCATTAAAGGTTCTAAGCGCAGTTTTGAACTCCGTCCAGTTTTGGTTGGATAATTTTTTAGGAACATTGCCCAGTTTCAAAAACTCGCTGCGAAGTTGTTCCACTTGTTTTATCGCTTGTTGCCAGTAGTTATGAGTAAGAGCTTCTTTCGAAGAAGCGAAATTTTTCAGTTTTGCGATGATTTCATTTTTCTTTTCCAAAGCCTTTTGCTGTTCCACTTCTATTTGAGCCAAAAGTTCCGATTTTCTCTCGTGGATTTTATTAGAAATTTCTTTGAAAACTTCCCAAGTGCTGTCACGAAACTCTTCTGCCACAGGTTCGGCTTCTTCTTTCCAAAGTCTGTGCAGATATTGCAGCTCATTCAGTGCTTTTTGGACAGAAACTTCGTTTATCAACTCTTCCGCACGAGCGATGATGCTTTTTCTTTTTTCTAAATTGTGCGCATATTCCTGCTCGCGGTATTCTTTATTTAAATCCAGCATTTGGTAAAACTGATTCAAATGATGGAAGTAATTGTGATTCAGGTTTTTAAATTCAGATTTTGCAACTGCTCCAGCATTTGCCCATTCTTCTTTTATTTCTCTGATTGCACGGAATAAGTTGGTGTTAGGCTCAGTATTGATGTAGAGATTTTTGAGTTTTTCTATGATTTGGTTTCTCTTTTCCAAATTTTCTTGGTGCTCTTTTTCTTGATTTTTGTTAAAGGCATCCAGTTTTTCCTTGAAAATACTTACTAAAGCAGAATATTTGGACTGCTCAGGATGTTCGTAAGAAAAATCTTCCATATCATTCCCTTCCTCTACGAAATCGTGTTTTTTATCCGCGATTTCATCTTGAATAAGGTTATGAGCCTTGTCTTTTAACTGATTGAATTTTTTAGCATGAGCTCCCGCATCTGCCTTATTTACGATGCTTTCCATTTCAGACAAAAGTTCTTTCACAGAGAGCGTATCCAGAGTATTCTGCTCATTTTCTTCTATTTCTTCGTAAGAATTGATATCTAAAAATTCTTCGTTTTTGTTTTCCATTTCTGTACTCATTACAATCAGTTTTTGTTTAATACTTAGCCAAATTTTGAGGATTAAAAAATGCCTCAACATTTCAAGGCACTAAATTAAAGGTTTTTTACTTAAAATTCCAAATTTCCCAAGCTTTTTCTGCTTGTTGTTCCAGCATAAGAAGTCCATTCATCGTTTCGGCTCCCATTTCATGAGCTTTTCTAAGGAACTGAGTCTGAGGAGGATTGTAGATTAAATCTATGACCACATGCTGAGAAGAAATCCCACCGAAAGGAAAGGGAAGGCTCTGCTCCACATTTGGGAAAGTGCCTACTGGCGTACATTGGATGATGATTTTATGCTCTTTTACGGTTTCCTCCGAAAGATTTTCAAAATTAAGTTCAGTTTTCCTTGAAACTATTTGATAATCAATATTGTATTTATCAAAAATATATTTCACGGCCTTTGCAGCTCCTCCATTTCCTAAAATCAGAGCCTTTTCTGATAGGATTTTTGGGTAAGTCAATAAGGATTTTTCAAAACCAAAAACATCTGTATTGTGCCCAATTCTCTTTCCATTTTTGATTAGAATACAATTGACTGCGCCTATTTTTTCGGCTTCATCACTGAGTTCATCTAAAAAAGGAATCACCTGTTCTTTGTAGGGAATGGTGACATTCAGCCCGCGGAGATTATCAAAGTTAAATATTTCTTTCACTTCCTCAACTCGCTGAATATCAAATAAATCGTAAGAATAATCCAACAAAGATAATTGATGGAATTTCTGTTCAAAATATTTTTTTGAAAACGAATAGGAAATATTCTTTCCGATAAGCCCAAATTTAATCATTTTTATTGGCTTTAAATCTAATTAGATGACAAATGATGTCTATTCACTTTGGAGAAAATCCAAGAAACCATCAGTCCGAAGAAAAACGATGATGATATGACAATCAGGTAGTTATATAAAGTTATTTTCACAGGGAAAGGTAAGTCCAGACCTACCGATGCCTTGAAAAAGCCTGTTTGTATCTGTAAAATACAAACTAAAGTTCCCAGTATCAGCCCAAAGAAAACGCCTAAACAAACAATCAGTGCGCCTGTATAAAAATAGGTTTTTCTTAGCTGTGAAAATGTAAATCCTAACGAAATCAGTGATTTAGCTTGTTGTTTTTTATCCAATTGTAGGATGATGATTGCACCAGCGAGATTGAATGTCGTGATGAAAATTACCAAAATAAAAATCAGATAAATGATTAGTTTTTCGGTGTTTATCATCTTCCAGAACGCTTCGTTTTCCTCCATTTGAGTGTTGATGAAGATACTATCATCAGCCAATTTTTCCAGCAGGGATTTTTTTACTGCATCTGCTTGTTCGGGATTATTTAGTTTTATAGCGATTTGATAAGCCGAATTTTTAGGGAGATTGAGCAGTCTTTGAGAAAGCTCTATTGGAGCAATGATGTAGTTATTAAGTTGTTCATTTTCAGAGAAAATACCTGTAACGAATATCGCTTCTTTATTAAAGATATCTTCTTCTTTATTGATGAGTCCTTCACCTGCTTTTGGGATGAAAATAGTGGCAGTTGTATTGTCATCATCTCCACCAATGGGAATGCCAAGCCTGTTGTTAAGAAGTCCTTCTACGATGACCTCATTTTGGTATTGAAAGGAAGGATACTCTCCATATATGATGGATTTTTGGATGGGATTTATCTGTGTATAGACAGAATCAACTCCCTTTAAATAAGCGATTTCTCCATTTTCATTATAATTAAGATAAACTTTCTCTTCAATTACTTTTGAAAATGCCTTTATTTCAGGTTCTTTTTCTAATACAGAAATGATTTCTTCGGGATTTTTTAGCAGTTTTCCTTCCTTGCTTTTTATGGTTAAATCCGCATGGATATTGTTAATCAGTTCTTTATTAAGTTCCTCCAATCCAGAAAAAATAGAAATCACTATAAACATCGCCATTACTGCAATAGTCATAGCAGTAGCGGCTAATCCTGTGATAAAGGACACAGCTTGACTGCCTTTTTTGGAAACTATGTATCGAAGAGCGATGTAGAAAGGAGTGTTCATTTTTACAGAATAGGGTTGTCTCCTAGACCTTTTAGTTCTCGTTCTAGTTTTTCTACATCATCCAAAGAAGTATCTAGATAAAAATTGAGCTGAGGGATGGCTCTCACTTGTTTCGCCATTTTTTGCCCAATGAAATTTCTGTAATATGATTTGTTTTCCTCAATTTCTTTCATCACAGCATCTCTAAAATCCTGAGGGAAAATGCTTAGATAAACTTTAGCTATTCCTAGATCAGCAGTGACTTTTACATCAGATACGCTTACTAATAGGCTTTGTTTGCTGTCTGATGCCTGCTTTCTAAAAAGTTCTGCTAGGTCTTCTTGTATGATTTGTGCTACTTTTCTTTGTCTGTTACTTTCCATATCCTGCAAAGATAATATTTATTTAATCTATTGGATGTAATTTATGAAAAAAACTTGCTTTTAATAAATAAATTTTTACTTTTGTGCAAATTAAAAAATGCATTTATGAGTTTTATTAAAGAATTTAAAGAATTTGCCATTAAAGGAAATGTGGTAGATATGGCAGTAGGGGTGATTATTGGAGGTGCTTTCGGTAAGATAGTGAGCTCTTTTATAGAAGATGTTATCACGCCTCTTCTTCTTACTCCAGCTTTAGAAGCTGCTAATTTGAAAAATATTGAAGAACTGACTCTGTTTGGAGGGGTTAAGTATGGAATGTTTCTTTCAGCAGTAATTAATTTTGTTATCATTGCTTTCATCTTATTCGTGATGATAAAGGGAATTAATAAACTTAAAAATGAAAAACCAGCTGATGAACCAGCAGCTCCTACACAAGAGGAATTATTGACTGAAATTAGAGATTTATTGAAAAATAAATAAACAAATATATTTCATTCATAAAAGTTTAAAATTGACAAAAAATCCTCTCAAATTTGAGAGGATTTTTTTATTTCTTTAGTTTTATGGACAGGTTCTTTATCATGTCTTCGGACATTTCTTTTATTCCAAATTTATAGTTCAGTCCCCAGTCTCTTTTAGCAACGCTGTCATCTATGCTTTTTGGCCAGCTTTCTGCTATTTTTTGCCTAAAATCAGGTTCATAAGAGATTTCAAAATTAGGAATTATTTTTTTAATTTCTTCTGCTAATTCTTCTGGTGTAAAGGACATTCCGCCTAAATTATAAGATGTTCTTACAGAAATATTTTCGCTAGGTGCTTCCATTAGTTTTATAGTTGCATCTAAGGCGTCTTCCATGTATAGCATAGGCATGGCTGTTCCTTTTTGGATGAAACTCGTGTATTTTCCTTTTTCTATTGCTTCATAGAAAATTTCCACGGCATAATCTGTGGTTCCTCCGCCAGCAGGCGTCTGCCAAGATATAAGTCCTGGGTATCGGATGCTTCTGATATCTACATTGTGTTTTTGGTGATAATATTCACAGAGTTTTTCACCTGCTACTTTGGTTACTCCATAGATAGTAGATGGGTTGAGTGCGACTTCCTGTTCTACATTGTAAGGAGAAATTCCTCTTCCAAAAACAGCGATGGAACTTGGCCAAAATATCTTTTTGATTAGTTCATTTTTTGCCATTTCGCATAGATGAAGTAGAGGATCTAAATTTACATTCCAAGCCAAAAGAGGCTGTTTTTCAGAAGTCCCAGATAGGAGGGAAGCGAGATGATAGACAGTAGTGATATTGTATTCTTTGATGATTTTTTCTAGTTCTTGGTCATCAGTAACATCTAGTTTTATGTATTTTCCAGCGCTGTCCAGTCCTTCTTTTATGTAGAGGTCGGAAGCTATGATGTTTTCTTTTCCGTATATGCTGGCAAGTTTTGTTACTAATTCGCTGCCTATTTGTCCATTGGCTCCAGTAATGAGAATTTTCTCCGTGTGTTCTTCCATTTTTTATTCATATTTTTCTGCAACGAAATTAAGAAAAATTAAAAAAATAGAAAAGTAAAAAACAAAAAACCTTTAACTAGAAAGTTAAAGGTTTTAAACACCAAATCACAAAATATTAATATGAAAAAAATTACTATTTTCTATTTATAAAAGTGACCTGGCTGGGATTCGAACCCAGGACCCATACATTAAAAGTGTATTGCTCT
>CAUQBR010000007.1:0-80533 GCA_963516475.1 uncultured Flavobacteriaceae bacterium | reverse complement strand
AACAACAAAAAGTATCAAGAAGTATCAAAAATTTTAATGATAATTCATTGTAAAACAGTATCTTATAAAGACAAAAACCTCATTATCAATCCTTTGTAAAAACAGAGATTATTTACCAATGCAGAACTTACTAAAAATGTTTCCTAAAACCTCATCATTGGTAAATTCCCCAGAGATTTCCCCAAGGTGTTCCAAAGCCGTGTGCAGTTCATACGCCAGAAGTTCCGTATGAATACCAGAAACCACCGCTTCTTCCACTCTTTCCACAGAGTCCAGCGATTTCCTGAGAGCTTCATAGTGGCGCTGATTGGTAATTACCACTGCATTTTCGCTACCTTTCAGAGTTTCCACAAAACTGGACAATTCCGCTTTGAGTAGTTCTATATTGATATTTTCCCGAGCCGAAATCCCTAGAATAGTATCTGTATAATCAGGGACAAGCTCGCGCTTCAGTACTTGGTCTATTTCTGGAAGATTTTCAGCAGAAACTCCCTTGTTTTGGTCTATTTTATTATGAAGAAGCATCACTTTAAGGTCTGGGCGGTAGAATTCTTTTATAAAGCTGATGATTTCCTCCGCGCTGCTGTCCTGCTCATCATAGAGATAAAGCAACACCTTTGCTGATGCTATTTTTTCTTTGGCTTTCTTCACGCCTATTTCCTCTATCGTGTCCGTAGTTTCGCGGATTCCTGCCGTGTCAATGAAACGGAACGCCGTGCCTTTTATATGCAGAACCTCCTCTATCGTGTCACGGGTAGTCCCTGCTATGTCACTCACTATCGCTCTTTCTTCTTTTAAAAGTGCGTTCAGCAGAGTAGATTTCCCTGCGTTAGGTTTTCCGATTATCGCCGCATTGATGCCGTTTTTCACTGCATTTCCATACTGAAAACTATCAATAAGACTGCCCAACTTGGCTTTAAGATTAGCGATAAGCCCCATCAATGCCGAGCGGTCAGCAAATTCCACATCTTCTTCAGCAAAATCAAGTTCTAGTTCGATAAGCGAAGTAAAATTCAGCAAATCACCTCTCAGCACAGCTATTTCCTTAGAAATTCCGCCTTTCAGCTGTTCAAGGGCAGCCTTTCGCGAAGCCTCATTTTCAGAAGCAATAAGGTCAGCAATGGATTCCGCCTGAGAAAGGTCTATACGCCCATTCATAAAGGCTCTCATGGTAAATTCTCCTGCTTTTGCGGTTCTCACACCATTTTTCAGCAGAGCTTCCAAGATTTTCTTGGCGATGTGTGGCGAACCATGAAAAGAAATTTCCGCCGAATTTTCCGCCGTGAAAGTCCTCGGCGCATGGAACACAGAGACCATCACCTCATCTATTATTTCTTCTTTGTCTTTTATAAAACCATAATGCACCGTGTGGGTCGGCACTTTTTCCAAGTTTTTCCCTTCAAAAATTCTATTGACCACCGCCAGAGCATCCTGCCCTGAAACACGGATGATGCCTATCGCTCCCACCCCATCGGCAGTCGCAAGGGCGCATATCGTATCTTGATTCATAACGGCAAAGATACTATATATTTAGCGAAAAATATGAGCAGACAACCAAACCGCTTTCTTCTAAAAATAAAATTTGAGTTAAAAAAGAAAATCCCCACCGAAAACGGCAGGGAATTTTCCTAAAATAGAACTTAAAAACACAAAAATTCTATCAGTATTAATTAAAAAAATTAGTAAATGAAATATCTTTATTTAGTTTAAACTTTCAAATCTACACTCAGCCCCACAAGGTTTTGGTATTTATCCAAAATCGGCTGAACTTCATTCTTGATGAATTCCTCTGTCTGCACCGGCGCAAATCCAATGAAGTTTTTCGGGTCAAGGACTTCCATGATTTTAGACTTATCCATTTTCAGCGAATTATCATTCATAATGCGTTCTATCAGGTCATTTTCCTTTCCTTCCATTTTCACTTTTTTACTTGCCTCCATAGAGTGCTGGCGGATGGTTTCGTGGATTTCCTGTCGGTCGCCCCCTGCTTTCACCTCTTCCATGATGATGTATTCTGTAGCCATAAAAGGAAGTTCCTCCATAATGTGCTTTCTGATGCGGTTTTCATAGACCACAAGCCCATCCATGATATTGTTCCAAATAAGCAAAATAGCATCCACTGCTAAAAATGCCTGAGGAATCGTAAGTCGCTTATTCGCAGAGTCATCCAGCGTACGCTCAAACCACTGTGTAGAGGCCACCATCGCAGAGCCTGAGGAAACAGACATTACAAATTTAGCCAGAGCCCCTATTCTCTCGGAACGCATTGGGTTTCGTTTGTAAGCCATTGCCGAAGAACCGATTTGGCTTTTCTCAAAAGGCTCTTCTATTTCTTTCAAATTCTGAAGCAAGCGAAGGTCATTGGTAAATTTATGTGCCGATTGAGCGATATTCGAGAGCAAAGTTGCTGCTTTTGCATCGATTTTTCTATCATAAGTCTGCCCCGAAACACCAAAAACTTTTTCAAAGCCAAATCTTCTGGAAAGTTCCTTGTCTAAATGTTTTACCTTGGCATAATCTCCACTGAAAAGCTCCAAAAAGCTGGCAGCCGTTCCCGTAGTTCCTTTCACACCTCTAAATCTGAGGGTTTCCAAGAAAAATTCTAATTCCTCAAAATCCAAAAGAAGAGACTGCAGCCAAAGTGTAGCACGCTTCCCCACGGTAGTGAGCTGTGCTGGCTGAAAATGCGTAAAACCAAGCGTGGGCAGGTCTTTATATTTCAGTGCGAAATCGGACAATTTTTTGATAACATTCACCAACTGCTTGCGGATAATGAGCAGTCCATCACGAATTTGAATCAAATCTGTATTATCCCCCACAAACGCAGAAGTAGCTCCAAGGTGGATAATTCCCTTCGCCAAAAGAGCGGCATCTCCGTAAGTATGCACATGCGCCATCACATCATGGCGGAATTTCTTTTCGTATTCAGCTGCTTTGGCAAAGTCTATATTTTGGGCTTGTTCTTTCAGCTGTGCTATCTGCTCATCAGAAATATCTAAACCTAAATCTTTTTCGATTTCAGCAAGAGCAATCCAAAGCTGTCTCCAAGTGCGGAACTTATTCTCAGGTGAAAAATTATAAAGCATTTCCTCGCTGGAATAGCGCTCTTCAAGAGGATTTCTGTAAGAATTCATAGTTTATATTTTGATGCCAAAAATAATGATTTCTGATGAATTAAAAAATCATTTCCCTGCTAAAATTTATAAACACTTTTTTAATTTATTTTTTCTAATTTAATATCTATACCTTATATATTATTCTTTAAAAATCTTATTTTTATGTTTTAAAGTGTTCAATAAGTTTCTTTATATCAAAATAAAAAACTCTCTGAAATTCAGAGAGTTTTGAATGTAGACCCACAGGGACTACAACCTTGTATAAAAATAGATTTCATTAAAACTAAATCAAATATTAAATAATTAAAAATCAATGAATTAAATATTTTTAAATTTAATTAAATTTATTAAGATTTATTTTTTACCGTGACCAAAATCGTGACCATTTTGATGTTTTTTTTGTATCTTTGTAAAAGTTAATTTAACACACATATCATGCAGTATAACAACGAGATAGGAAGCATTAGCTTTAGATTGAAAGACCCTAAATTGGAAACTTCAAGAATAGCAGGAAGATATTCTTTCAAGGATTACCAAATAGATTTTTCAACAGGAATAAAAATTCCAACTATTCATTGGGACAAAAACAAACAATATGTGTCATCAGGAGCATCTAAAAAAGAAATAAATCTAAAACTTGATAAATTTAGAGCTTCAATTATTGATACCCACAATAGATTTAACGAACAATACAATAGAATCCCAACAAAGGAAGAGCTAAAAAGCATTGTAAATTCAGCAAAAGAAGGAAAAGATATTAAAGTTGTCAAAAAAGGCAAAAAATCTTTTGATGATATTTTTGAAGAATTTATGGAGATTCTTAAACTTAAAAACAATAACGCTATAGATTCTGGACAAAAACCCAAACACAAAAGTTATATTTCCTCTTTTAATGTAATGTATAAAGATTTAAAAGAGTTCGCTGAAGAAACTAATACATTTATTGATATAGATAAATTTGATGAAGTTTTATGTTTAAAATTTCAATCTTGGTTGATTAATAGTAAAAAATTAAGTTCTAATACCCTTAAAACAAGAATAAAAAGACTGTCTCAAGTCCTAAGAAAAGCATTTGAAAAAGGCTACACTGATAACAGAAGCTATCTACAAGAAGAATTCAAACCTAAAGTAGCCCCTTCTTTTAATGTCGTTTTAACAGAAAAAGATATAACAGAACTTTATCAATATGATTTATCCAAGAATAAAAGATTAGAAAAAATAAGAGACTTATTTGTACTTAGTTGCCACACTTCTTTGAGATTTGGCGATATAACAAGGATAGAAAACTCCCATATAGATTACGATAACAGAAAAATAACAATCCTTTCAGAAAAAGTATCAACAAACGATAAATATACAACACTTTGCTTTTCTTTCTTTGGATACACAGAAGAAATACTAGAAAAATATAATGGCAATATTAAGTCCATATCTATTTCTAATCAAAAAACAAACGACTACCTTAAAGAAGTTTTTGAGGAAATTCCCTATTTCAAAGACAAGAAAATTTCAATAGAAAAACCCACGAATAAAGGTGTTATCATTGAAGAATTAAGCTTTTCAGAAAAAATAGCCTTCCACGATTCAAGAAGAAGTTTCTGTACCAACAGATACATTGAAGGTTGGGATTTACTAGAAATTTGGCAATATACAGGACATACTAATGAAAACACTTTTAAAACTTATTTCAAGCCAACTAGTGAACATGAACACTTAAGACAAGAAAGTATAAAATCAAGAAATGAGAAATTGCAAAAATATGACCTACAATCAGAACAAATACGAGCATTACAAGAAAAAATAGAGGAAATGAGTAAAAAATTAGAACAAGAAGAACAAACACAAAACAACAACACAATGAATATCGCCTAATATTTTGTCCAGTTTTTTATGTAATAAACTGGACTTTTTATATCTTTGTAGAATAAAATAAAGACATTGACAACCACGCAGTTCATAAACGATAAAATAAATTACCTGCCCAAAGGTTATATCTTCACCTATTCTGATTTTTTAACTGAAGAAAAACAGAACAAAGAAGCTATTATTAAAGCCTTAAACCGAATGGCTAAATCTGGAAAAATAGAAAAACTATCCAAAGGAAAATTCTATAAACCAGAGATTACCCGCTTTGGTAAACTTAATCCCAATAATTATCAAATTGTTAAAGACCTGCTTGTAGACAATGGAAAAACAATAGGTTACCTAACGGGATTAAGTATTTACAATGAATTAGGATTTACGACACAGATTAGTAATAGTATTCAAATTGGGAAAAACAATATCCGTTCACCTTTTAAAAGAGGTATATTTAATATTTCTATGGTACAGCAAAAAAACACGATTAACAAAGAAAATATACCTTATCTTCAGCTTCTTGATATATTAAGATTTATTAAAAACATTCCTGATACGACACCCGAAAAAGTCATTGTCAGGCTAATAGAAATTTTTAAAGACTTTGAAGAGAAAGATTTTAAAATAATGATAAGATTATCAATGAAATACCCAGCATCAACAAGAGCGATTTTAGGAGCAATTTTAGAAAAAATGAATATTGATACAGATGATTTAAAAACCTCGCTAAATCCCATCTCTACATACGAAATTCAGGGCATTGAAAACATTTTACCTAACGCCAAAAACTGGAACATCAAATGAAACTACACGAAGATAAAAAACAATTCCAAGAAGCGGTAAGATTTACAGCTCAGCAAATGGGAATATTAGATATTTATGTAGAAAAAGACTATTGGGTTTGTTTTGCTTTGAAACAGATTTTCAGCAGTCCTGTGGCTGAATATTCTATTTTCAAGGGCGGTACAGCTCTTTCAAAATGCTATAAGGTCATTGAACGATTTTCAGAGGACATAGACCTTGTTGTAATAAAATCTAATGAAGAAACTCCCAATCAGCTCAAAAATAAAATCAAAAAAATATCTGAAATTGTAAATGAGGTTTTGCCTGAAATCCCAATCAGTGGAGTGACACAAAAAATGGGAATGAATAGGAAAACCGCACATTCTTATTCTCGAAACTTTGAGGGCAGTTTTGGGCAAATTAGAGATGTTATTATTGTAGAAGCTTCTTGGCTCGGGTATTTTGAACCAAATGAAAAACGCCAAATCAGGTCTTTTATTACAGAAATGATGGAACAAAATCATCAGCAAGAAATGATAAAAGAATTCTGTTTAGAGCCATTTGATGTTTCGGTTCTTAATCCTAAACGCACTTTTTGTGAGAAAATCATGAGTCTTGTCCGTTTCTCTTATACTGAAAATCCAATACAAGATTTAAGAAGTAAAATAAGACATATCTATGATTTACACCAATTATTGAAAAACGAAGAAATCATAACATTCTTTGAAAGCAGTGATTTCCCTGAAATGCTGGAAAAAGTAAGAAAAGACGATGTTTTAAGCTATAAAAACAATAACAACTGGCTTTCCCAACCACTGAAAAACGCCTTAATTTTCAAAAATTTAGAAGAAGTTTGGAAAGAATTATCAAATACTTATAATACAGATTTCAAACATTTAGTTTATGGTAGCTTACCAAAAGAAGAAGAGATTATTTCAACATTACACACAATAAAGAAAAGGATTGAAAACTATGGATAAAATGCTTAACAAGATAGAATACATAGACACTATAGTAACAAATGAAGGAGAGTATGTAAACATCCTAAAAAAATACGCTTCTCTTGATGAAGCTAATATCATAAAAATGTCTGTTAGTGGAAGATTTGTTATCCCTATTGGCTATGATGGAGATTATGAATATGATTATGAAGATATCACTAGTCAATATCCCAATTATGACAAAAGAAGGTATATCGAAATCAGAATACATGTAAATTACAAAGATTTTTATAGAGCAATGCGTTGTTTTGCTTGGTCTTATAGATTTTCAGATGAAAAATTGAAAGATAAAATTTTGAAAAGTGTATTTCATTTTATATCCAATCAAGGCGATATTCAATCAAAAATAATGTTTAAAGAGCTATTAAAAAGAATTGAAGATTCTACATCGTTCCTCTCTTCTTTTATTAAAGAACAAGAACGCTTAAGAATAAAAAGTAGAAAACCCATATTTATTATATCAGAACTATTAGCATTTAATGACAATTTGTACAAACTCTTACAAAATGAATATTCGTTGATATTTCCCGATTTCTTTAAGAAAAAAGAGGAAGTAATTTCCGTAAGACCAGAGAATAATATTCCATATAAAAGTGATATTTTCAGAAATAAAGAGGCAGAGGCTTGGTTTTATTCTATGTTAGAAGAGTTTAATGTAAGTAATGGAGAACGAGGTTTTGGGGCTGTGATTGGTGGTATTTTTAGAAATAGTAATTGTAAGAATCATATATTAAAAAGTCATTTAAAACAAAAAGAATACATCCAATATCTTAATGAGAGATTTAATAAAACCATGAATCTCACAAACATTTCTAATTCTAATAACTATTCAAATGATATAGAAAAATTTATTCAATTACACATCTCTTCTTCACCCGAATAAATTAGAATAAATCCGAATTTTCACCGAATAAAGAAGCCAATATATTTGCCTCATAATTAATTTTAATATCATAATTATGGAAACAAATATGTTAATCCAAATAAGCCCTGAGCAACTATCAGAGATTATAATTTCAGGCATTAGAGAAGAACTACAAAAGTTCCAGTCGGTTTCGGGAGAAAAGTCTAATAACAAAGACTTGATGACACGCAAAGAGGTATGTGATTACCTGCAGTGTTCGCAAACAAGTCTTTGGGATTGGACAAGAAAAGGAAAAATCATTGCTACAAAAGTAGGTAAGAAAAAAGTATTATACAGAAAAAATGATGTAGATACATTTCTCAATGACCATGTTTCAGCATAGCTTTTCACTATCAAAATTCTTAGGATAAACAGCTCAAGGCAATGAGATGCACATCTTTGCCCTGACTTATCCAAAATCCCAAAATTTATTTTTTATGAAAACATTGATTATGTGTTATTTAAATATGACACAAGGAAGTTTATTTATTAATCTCAAAAAACTTAATATATGCAAGATAATATTAGAATTTATTTTACAGAAAAAGTAAAATTCGAACAAATTATAAAGAAGAATCATGAATTTAATTGTACCATTAATAGCAATGATATTAAAAATGACAGGCTTGAGCACTCTATTTATCCTATTGTAGGACAAATCGGAACACTGACTTATGTAATTACTCAAAATGGAGCATACATAGAAAATTCCTTACACAAGTATCACAATTCAAATACAATAGGACAAGACATCAACTACAATGACTTCTCATATTGTGAGATAACTCAAGCATTAAATAACTTGCAAAATCAAATCCCTGAATATGATTTTATCAATACAAAAATCACTTCTTTAGAATTTGGATTTAACTTAAAATTAGAGCGGTCAGTTCAAGAAATCATTAAAAATAATATTCTTCTATGGAATTTTAAACCTCATTATTTCTTTCAAGATAACAAAGGTTTTCTGATGAAAAAGTTCAAAATGAGCAATAGTACATTTAAGATTTATGACAAAGGTGCCCAGAATAATTTGGATTATCCCTTGCTTAGAATTGAGATAAAATACAGTCATAAACAACTAAGAAATAAAGATTTAGGAATTATAACTTTTCTGGATTTATATGATCCTAAAAAACTACAATCCCTATTTCTAAATTTCCTCAAAAGATTTGATCAATTAATCATCGTGGATAATCGTTTTACTTCAAATTTATCAAAAACAGAGAAAGAATATTTGGGTAATCAGTTAGAATATACTTACTGGAACAGAAATTTTGGTTCTGACAGTACCAAAAATAGACACAAGAAAAAGTTCCGTGAGTTCATTCGAGACAATGATCTAATGACTACTTTTCACTATCTTAAACAAAAAATTACAGATAAATACCACGAGCTTTTTAAAGATTGTGAAGGTACACCTATCAACACATCAGATTAGATATAATGACAAGTTTTACTATAGTGTAGTTGGGTAAAACTTGTCATTTTTATTTGAGTATTTTCATAATTTTGAAACCTTATGAACTACCATAAAAAGTTTAAATTTATTCGTAATATTTCCATTAGAATCATGATATTAATATGCGACTAGTACTAAAAAAACATTTTAAATTCATATGGTACTTTTTTTACATAATCAAACAATTATATATAACTTATAATTAGGCAAAACTTCTTATTCCTCTACATACTCTTTGACAGGAACTACTGTATCAAACGCCCCTATGAATCGTAAGCCTTCATAAGTAGCTTTTCCTGTGTAGGCAAGTAAAGCATCTTCAAAGGGCTTCAAAATAGAAAATATTTATTATTCTTTATACCTTACACCTTTTGATTTTTTGGAACAATAAAACAAATATTTAAATAATAATCTATAAAAAATTTAAACCTGAATTGGTAGTGTTTCTCAAATCAGCAGACTTATTCTTGTTTTTGAAACTAGAAAGAAACACTTATACCAACCTCTATATTGTTATAATCCTTCCTAATAGGGACAATAGGATCTGTATCATAAATGAGACGATAACCAGCATTTAGACCTATTTTAGGTGTAATATTATATTTAATATCAACTGCACCTCCTAATCGTGCCGCCTTTAAATAACTATCAGGTTTTGCTTGATGAATAGCAGTAGTGGTTAGTTCCCAATAATCATTTATGTAATGCTTGATGCTTACCGATAGGTGACTCTTGATACTTCGGCTAAAGACATGAAGTGGATCTACATTAAGTATAGGAGATTTCCACTTTTCAAATTCATAGAATAGTCCAGCTGTCGCAAACATGACAAATTTCTCTTTGTTTATTACTCGATATCTAGATAATAGTCCAGTTGAAATCTTGTACTCCATGCCTCGGCTCTCAGCCCATTGAGACTCAGCATAAGGATAAATCTCAAAGGCACGACTTAATAGATAACGATATTCAAGGTGTACATATCCACCACTGATAGTAACTTTATCGCCATAAGTAGAAAATTCTAGTTTATTGATAAAGTTAATGACACGGTTATTATTTATCAATAAATTGATATTTGCTGTATTCTTTAAGGTAAAGACATTCTTTTTTTCCGTTTTGAAATCCAATATGGGAAGAAAAAACCTTGTATCTTTTTTGTACTGTCTATCTTCATTGTAAGATTCTCAGAAAAAATCATTTGTGAGTATATTGGAAAATATGCCGAGAATGTAAACAATAAAAAAACTAATTTCTTGATCATTTTACTATACATTTTTTGAAGGATTTTAATACTCAATGGAGTAAAAAGCAATAAAGCAAATAAATTATTATATATAAATATGCAGTACAATGATAAACATATACTTAGTATATATTATTATCTTGTTCTGTTAGACTAAAATGTCTATTTGTTGTCCACTATTTTAAAATTCATTACTAGTTTTCTTTTTGTAATTCAGCCATTATTGTTCTATCTTATTGTAACTTTTGAGGACTTTTTGTTGTTTTTATCCTTAACAAATTTAGACCAAAACACTCCCACTATAACAAAGACTTCTTGTATACAACAATCTTAGTTTTAGGCGCAAAAGTAAGTAATAATATATATACATTCACAAAAAAATTATTGTTGGTATAAGAATATAATTGTAATTTCGCGATATTATTATTAAAAGTAAAGTATTATGATAGAATTATTACAGCCCTATATAAGTATCACTCTAAAACTAGTTACGGGCATGATAGGAATTTTGGCTTTTCTGCGAATCACAGGTAAAGCACAGATGGCACAGATAACCCCACTTGACACCGTAAGTGCCTTTGTTATTGGTGCATTAGTCGGTGGTGTATTGTATAATCCAGATATGTCAATGTTGCATATTATATTTGCCTTGATTGTGTGGACTGGCTTCAATATGCTCGTTCGTTTTGCGATGCGTTCTGCATATATGAGACATCTTATTAAGGGAAAGAGTGATTTCCTTGTTAAAAAAGGAATTATAAACTTTGGAAACTTCAAAAGAAATAGCCTAGAGATGGAACAATTCCGTATGTTGTTAAGACAAAAGGGTATTTTCTCAATGTTTGATGTTGAAGATGTATTATTCGAAACAAATGGTGCAGTTACAGTTCTTCCTACAGGAAAAACGGCAGATTCTTTTTTAATTGTAAACAATGGAGAATTTGTAGAGAGTGGTCTTGCAGGAAGTGAGAAATCAAAGGAATGGGCTTTATATCACATCAAACGAAATGGCTTTAACAGTCCATCGGAGCTTTTCTGTATGGAATGGACACCGAATAAGGGCATTTATTTTGTCTCTTTTGAAGGCAAGGTAAAGCGTGGAATAATAGAAGTTGAGGCTCACGAGATTGAACCTGACAATACTCAGGTGTAAGCCTTTTAAAATAAATATAAGTCCGTGTTAAATAATAAACTTTAATACGGACTTATTTTCTTTACTATAGAAGTATCTCTATGTCTATTCAATATTTCTCATAATTATTTTTTTTGTAAAATCATGTAGTGACTAATATAGATTACAATTGAATTTATCTTTTGAAAAAACTCACTAACTTAATCCGTTAGCTAGTTCTTCTTTTATCTTCTAAATCCTGATTATAATTAGACATAACTCACTTATTCCTCTACATACTCTTTGACAGGAACTACTGTATCAAAAGCCCCTATGAATCGTAAGCCTTCATAAGTCGCTTTTCCTGTGTAGGCAAGTGAGGCATCTTCGTAATATTTAAACTTCAATACAGCATCATTCATCATCACGCTATTAAATAGTCCCAAGTTTTGCAGGAGTTCAAAGTCTTTTACCTCTATCCCTGTTACTTTTTTGAAAAGCTCAGGTTCTAATTTAGTAATGACATCTCTTAGAGTCTGCTCCCTATGTTCGGACAAATACATAAAAACAGGAATTCTCGTTGCAAATTTTATCAATTTCTCCTGAATCTGTTTCCTTTTACTCTTGTATTCTTTTTCTTCATCTGTTATTTCTTTTTTAGTTTTAGTATCCATCTCTACCCCTGCTTCTGAAAACTCTTTTTTGGTTTTCTTCACTTTTTCAGATTTATTGATGATGGTTTCTATATCTCGGCTCAGACTTCGAAACCCCTCTATTCTTTCTAATATCTTTAAGGCTTCTTCATTGTTTAACAGTCTTTGTAAAGTAACATTATCTACATTCACTAAGAGAGCCGACTCCCATTTTCTTGCTAATAAAGTAGCAGAAGTTCCACTAGTTGCCAAATCTAAAACATCTGAAGCATTCATGCGACTTCCATCATATGCTAAAACAGGCAGAAAGCTAATTAGTTCTGTCACTTTTTCTTCTGGAGAAGCATTAGGATTAACATTAAGACTATAGGCATAAGATGCTACTTGTTTTAAGGCTCGATTGACATCAAAATCAAATACATAGCATTCATTTTTGATAATTTCTTGCTGGTTTGGGTTGTCTCCATTTGGGTTTTTAATAACCCAAGGTGTCTGTACCCTAAAAATAGATTGAAAATAAGTCTCTGGACTGGAGGTATTTCTCAACATCAAAATTCCTGACCATGGCGGTACGGATACCCCAGTAGTCAGTTTTCCACAAGAAAGGACAATGGTCTTAGTTTTTAATGGATCTCCCATAGCTTTTTTCACAGGTTTCAGTGCTTCTACACCTATTCCTGCTTTTTCTCCTGCACACACAACAATATCATAATCATGGAAAAAATTATTCTGTGCCTTACCTAATAAATTTGCCATAGCATAGCAGGATGCTACATTGGGCAGAAACCAAAATGTGTGTTGTAAAATTTCCAATAATTTAACATTTGAAAAAGGCATAAAGTTTTTGCTTCTACCTAGTTTTAGGTCAGATTCTATATTGCCCGAAAATTGTCCACGGATAAGATTCAGCCATTTTTGTACCTCATCTTCATATTTGAAAACAGCCTCTTTATTTTTTCCTTCAGTTGAGAAAAAAGTATTTAGGTCAAACTCATTAAACTCACCTTTGGAGGCTACATTCTTTATTTCATCAGGTATCTGATAAGTCATCATGACCATTCTTGGGAGTGAAGCATACGGATTGTTCTCGCCCTGCCATTCTGCTTTAGCTTTTTGCTCATCAGAATAAGTCCAGTTATAGATTTGTTCCTCTATAAATTCTCCCCCTGCGATGGCACGAAACGGAGTTCCTGAAAGATAAAGATAATGCTTGGTAGTGATAGGTAATAGACCTTCATCAAAATAGCTAAAATCCTCCTTTTTACCAGATTCTTCGGCTTCCAACTCTCTTATTTCTTGTTCTATTTCCTCTATTTCTTCCTTTTCTTCTTTGTTAAAAAGGTCTTTGGATTTGTCTCGCCATGCACCAAAATGGTATTCATCAAAAATCACACAGTCCCAGTCCTCCTTATGCACCCATTCGTTTTTAGATTTTATTCCGCCTGTTTTTTTATCCTCTCCCAGATGGTCTTGGAAAGAACCAAAATATACAAAAGGCTTTGTTCTGTCTATATCTTTTACGCTGATGTCTTCCTCTCGGTTAGAGATAAACTGCCAATTCTCAAAATCTATATGAGACTGCAAGTCCTCCCGCCATGCACTGAGGACAGCAGGTTTAAAGGTAAGCACCAGTATTTTTGTCCAGCCCATTTTTAGAGCCAGCTGGTAAGCAGCAAAGGTTTTCCCAAAACGCATTTTGGCATTCCAAAGAAAGTGAGGGATAACACCTTCATCTTTCACGGAATTAAAATACCAAGCAGTCTTCTCTACAGCCTCTTTCTGCTCTGGTCTCATACCAAAACTCTGACTACGGTTTTCTGTATTTCTGATGCCTCTTTTCTCTTCTAAAATCACCCTTTGCAGGTCTTTTATGGTGCATCGGAACCACTCTCCAGC
Organism: uncultured Flavobacteriaceae bacterium; assembly: GCA_963516475.1. Classification (GTDB taxonomy): domain Bacteria; phylum Bacteroidota; class Bacteroidia; order Flavobacteriales; family Weeksellaceae; genus JABCPE02. The sequence goes on along the minus strand of CAUQBR010000007.1, from coordinate 66,507 downwards.
TTCACGGATAAAGCCTTTCTGCTCCAGCCTTTTGTGGAGTTCATGGTCAGTAAAGTAAGTACCATCCTCTCTGGTGGCGATTTCCTCTAAAACAATTTCCCAAGTCTGGTGGGGTCTTATTGTAGAGTATTGTTCTTTTACACGCTCTGCTGCGGTCTTGGTGGTGTAGCCTACTTTTAGCATATCAGGAAAGCTTTTATCGGTGTAGGCATATATTCTGGGGATGTTATTCTGTGTGAACATTATTAAGTAGTTAAATTTCTATATTCTTTTAAAGTTTTTAATATTTTACACTTGGTTTTCTCCAGCTCCAATATTTACTCCATAGGTCTCACCATTTTTTCTATATAGGCGATTTCCTCTTCTGTTAAACCATATTTCTCATAAAGCTCTTCATCTGTCCACGGCTTATCGAACTTCTGCTGGGGAACAAACTTATAAACACCTCTCATTGCGTGTTGTGTATTTTTCGTTAATAAAACCATAAATCTAAAAAATCGTGTTTTAATGTAAGATATTACATACTCACACCTTTCTTTGTTAACAAATGGACCTATGACTAAATAAGTTTGAGTACAACATGATTTGGGTTCTCCATAAAAAGGAGTACCTAAGACTTTATAAGGTGTTTCTTTTCCCATTCCATAAGCTTCCCCTATATAAACCTTATGATTGTTTATCCAATCATGGTTTTTTAATATAGTTTCTGGGGTTATATAGCCTATACCTCCATTTATATATATTTTCACAGCATTATCAAAAGGTTCTTTTTTATACGCTTTAAAAGAAGTTACCAATCCAAAAGGAGTTTGAACACTTACTATTTCAGAAAAGCTTTTTTCATTTATTTTTTTTACTTTATGATAGATACTAATGGCTTGATTGTCTCTTATAAAAATATTTGTTCCTTCTTCTTTTAGTGGTCTTGTCATGGCAGAAACACAATCCCCATTTTTATAAGTTTTCACTAAACAATCTCCCCTATAATTATTTTGCCAAAGGAAATAATTAATTCCGCCTTCTACACTTACCCCAGGAAATATTCCAGAAGCATCAGGGTAGTCATGGATTTCCTTTAATCTTTTATCATTGAGCATTTCATCACGAAAATCATCCAATCCTCTTCCTCCTGCAAACCAACGGCTTGGTACAATCATGCATAGATATTGGGGATTAAGTTTAATGGCTTGTTGGATAAATTTATGATAAATAGCAATAGCAAAATTTTTCTTCTCAACTCCTACATTTAATTGGTAAGGAGGGTTTCCTATAATAACATCAAAGTTCATATTTTCATAAGGGTTTTTATCATGTATAAAGGCGTAGGCGTGTTGTGACAGCCCTTCTCTTTTTTCTTCTCCAAAGTTTTCACTACTCACACCACAGTAGATACATTTTCTTTCTTTGCCCCATGTATGAGCTATCTCCTCAAAGTAGATATTGCCACTCTCATCAGGGAATTCAGTCACAGAATGTTTACCATCAGCACGGGTAGAACAGTAGAGACTACGGCGGCTCAGATAGGCAGTAAGCTCTGTGATGCCTATTCCATACAGCTGGTGGTGCATAATATGGTCTATGCGTTCCTGCAAGTCTGGGATTTGGCTCTCTAAACCTTTCAGCAGTCTTTTGGCTATTTCTCTCAGAAACACACCAGATTTACAGAAAGGGTCTAGGAATTTAGCTTCAGGATTGCTCCATAATTCGTTGGGTAGAGTATCCAGCATTCTATTAGCAACATCAGGAGGTGTAAAAACCTCATCGTTACTCAGATTGGCAAGACAAGTAAGCACATCGGGATTGTATTTTTGTGCATTCATTGTTAGAAAAGATTAGGGCTGTTCTGCACCGAGTTCCAAGTAATGCCTTATCACAGGTTCTTTCACTGTATATTCCGCAAATAAAGAAGCCATACCTTGTTCTTTTTTGGACAGTTCTCCATAGTCAAAATAGTTGGCGACTATTTTTTTATCACTCAGTCCAGACCAATGTGTGAAAACAATAGGCTCTCCCTCTGGCGTAGTATAACTAAGGGCATCTCCACAGATAATGTTCTGACTGATGATGAACGCAATACTCCTCATCAGTTTCTCATAGTCTGCTTCTTTTTTGGGATAAGATTTTTTAAATTCTGTGAGAAGTCTCTCTCGGCACTCTTGGGTATTATCAGGAAGAAGTTCCACACCATAAAGACTGCCTGCTATCAGCACCAAATAAAATCCATAATCAGATTTGTTTTTCTTGGTCTTTTTCAGCAGTGCTATTTTCCTTTGTAAAATCTCTATAAGAAAGTTACCCGAACCACATGACGGCTCTAAAAAAGTAGCAGTAAGAACCTTGTCCGCTGTACCTTTTTCTAGCTCTTTCCACACAAGGTCTACCATGGCTTTTACTTCTCTTTCATTAGTAAATACCTCTCCATGGTCTGCTACCCGCTTTTTGGATTTTACCTGTCTGCCTTCCATCTAATATCCGTACAGAATAATCTCCTTTGTTCCTTTGGAGATGTGAATATTTTACTCAAAAAGAGCTGGAACAAGAGCGTTATTCCATACAGATACAAACCCTATGGTAAAGGAAGAGACTTACTACAGCCTCCCTTTACCATTTTAGGCTAACCTATTCTGTATTTGTTGTTTAAAATTTGGTAGATCTCTTGCAACAGAATAAAGCTAACTCTTTTTATGTCAATAATATGTTACAATAAAAAAAGCACGGATATCAATCTATCTGTTGCAAGAGGTTCTACCAAAACCTAACAAATACAGATAGTCTCAACCCATGCCTATACGGTATGAGCATTAGACCTCTTAGTTCTGTATTTGTTGTTTGAAATTTGGTAGATTCCTTGACAACAGAACAAAAGCCAACGCTTTATTTATCGTTAAAATCTTTGCGAAGATAAGGATGTTTTTCTCAATATTCAAATTTTTTCAACAAGTGTTTTATTGTTTTTAATATAAAGATAGAGGTTAGTGTCTCCTTACTATACCTCTTCTGCATATGTGAAATGTGATTTTTTTTGTATCCCCCTTTTAATAGTTAGTTTTTATTTTAAAATTTATCGGGTAGAAAATTAGAATTTCACTTTTGTAATTAATTATTTAAAGAAAGGATTCTTTAGAAAATGAATATTTTTTCTATTTTCACAAAGAATGATTCATTATCTTTCAAAGAAATTCAATATGAATAGAATTTAAAATTACCGTGACCAAAATCGTGACCAAAGCCCTAAAATTAGTAAAAATAAAAAAGCAACTACTTGATTTATAAGTAGTTGCTAAAATTGATTGTAGACCCACAGGGATTCGAACCCCGACAAACAGAACCAAAATCTGGTGTGCTACCGTTACACCATGGGTCTTCCGTTTTAAGTGGTGCAAATATAGAGACTTTATCATTAATCACAAAAATATTTTCTATTTTTTTTCTAAATTAATTACAAAACACTGATAATCAATTCTATTTTTTTTACAAGTTTCTTTTATTTTCTATTTTTGTATCTTTGGATTTTTAAAAATTATATACAATGAGACGCCCCATAGATGGTTTTTCCAAGCTGCCAAAACAAGAAAAAATAGACTGGCTTATCCAAGAATATTTAGAAAATGATACTGATTTTGAGTCTGTTTTAAAGCAATATTGGAATGAAAATTCAGAGTTACAAGAACTTCATGATGAATTCTCTGAAAACACCATTTCTAATTTTTATCTCCCCTACGGAATCGCTCCTAACTTCCTGATTAACGGAAAACCATGCGCTATTCCTATGGCTGTGGAAGAGAGTTCGGTAGTGGCAGCAGCGGCCAAAGCAGCCAAATTCTGGATGGAGAGAGGCGGATTCCAAACAACCATCATCAACACGGAAAAACTCGGGCATACTCATTTCATTTTCAATGGGAACAAGGAAAAATTATTCCAGTTCTTTGATTTGGTTTTAAAAGAAAAATTATTCGAAGCCACACAAGATATCACGGCGAATATGCGCAAGAGAGGCGGCGGAATCCTAAGCATTGACCTCATTGACAAAACTGATGAATTGGAAAATTATTTTCAAATCAAAGCAAGTTTTGACACTCGGGATTCGATGGGAGCGAATTTCATCAATTCGTGTCTGGAAGTATTTGGAAAAACACTGAAAGAAGAGATTTTTGAGTCAGAAATATTCAGCGAAGAAGAAAAAAACTCCCTGCAAATCATCATGAACATCCTATCTAACTACACTCCTGAATGTTTAGTAAGAGCCGAAGTTTCTTGTAAAATAGAAGAATTAGGAAATAATGACGGCATCACACCAGAGGAATTTGCATGGAAATTCAAACAAGCGGTAACGATAGCAGAGATAGACACCTGCCGAGCAACTACGCATAATAAAGGCATTATGAACGGTGTGGATGCAGTGGTTATCGCAACAGGAAATGACTTTCGGGCAGTGGAAGCCTCCGTGCATGCCTACGCAAGTAAAGATGGCAAATACAGCTCACTAAGCCACTGCACGATAGAAAACGGAATATTTCGATTTTGGATAGAACTGCCTATTTCTGTGGGAGTTGTAGGAGGACTCACGAGCCTTCATCCATTGGTAAAATTCTCTTTGGCTCTTTTAGGAAAACCTAATGCAAAGGAACTTATGAGCATTCTGGCAGTGTCTGGCTTGGCTCAGAACTTCGCTGCACTTCGCTCGCTGGTTACCACAGGCATCCAAAAAGGACATATGAAAATGCATTTATTCAACATTCTAAACCAGCTGGGCGCAAATGAAGAAGAAAAGAAACTGATTTCTACTACAATGCAAGATAAAACCCTAAGCTACAGCGACATAGCTTTGGAATTAGAAAAACTAAGAAAACAGAAATAATATTAAAAAAATCCCCCTTTTATGGGGATTTTCTTATTTTTTCAAAACATCTATATAGTAGTTGTCATCTATTTCCACAGCCTTATCATTAGCCAAAGTGATAGTCTGCCATTCCTGAGTAGGAGCTATGTGCGTAGAATGGCTTTTTAGTTTCACAGGCATTCTGAAATTCTTTATCGTGTTATTCCAGCGGAATTTCAGCTGATTTCCTTTTTGCTCATATTCCAGCTGTGGAATTTTTGTCGTTCTCAAATACTGATCAAAAACAAGTGAAAAATCTATCCCTACTTTTTTGCTGATATAATCTTCTACCTGTTTGGAAGTCACTATTTTATGATAAAAATCTGTATTCATTCCCAGCAAAATTTGTCTGAATTTTTCATCATTATTGATAACCTGCCTGATGGTGTGTATCATATTTGCCCCTTTTATATATTGGTCTGTACTACCTGTTTTTCTCACGCCATATGTGCCTATGATAGGTTCATCATTTAGGATATTTTTTCTAAGTCCTTTTATATAGGTATTTGCTGCGTTTTTATCCATATAATTTTCCGTGAATAAAACTTCTGAATAAGTCGTAAAAGCCTCATGTATCCACATATCGGCTTTATCTTGGGCAGTGATATTATTCCCAAACCATTCGTGACCGCTTTCGTGAACGATGATAAAATCCCAATACAAGCCCACTCCTGTTCCTGACAAATCCCTTCCATAGTAGCCATTCTGATAGCCGTTTCCATAGGCTACATTACTCTGATGTTCCATTCCCAAATACGGAGATTCTACCAGTTTGTAACCATCTTTATAGAAAGGATATCCACCAAACCAATGTTCAAAAGCTTTAAGCATAGGTTTTACCTGCTGGAACTGCTTTTGGGCTTTTTCTAAATTATAATCCAAAACCCAATAGTCCAAAGTTAGCATTCCTCTCTTACCCAAATATTCATCAGAAAAATGAACATATTTACCGATGTAAGGAACGATATTATATGAGTTTATAGGATTTTTGACTTCCCAAGTAAAGATGTTTTTGTCCTTTTTAACGCTCCATTCTACTAATTTCCCATTTCCTACCCCCACCAAATCCTTCGGAGTAGTGATAGCGAGGGTCATCCCCATATCTGGCTCATCGTCCCAGTATTCTTTTATTGGAAGCCACACGCTCGCCCCTATACCTTCGCAGGCTACGGACATCCACGGATTTCCTTTTTCATCTTGTGTGAAAACCCATCCGCCATCCCAAGGTGCATTTTTAGCAATGATAGGATTTCCGCTAAAATCTATTTCCAAGGTATGTGTCTGCCCTTTTTTAAAACTTTCTTTTGTTTCTAAAAAGATGAAATTACCATCCACTCTTGTAGATTTTACTTTAAAACTAGAGCGAATGCTGTCGTACTTCATCGGCTGCTGTAAATCTATCTGAAAAACAGGATTTCTCACAGACTTTGTTATCTTGAATGTTATTTTATTGCTTCCTTTCAGGCTTTTTTGTTCGTAGCTAGGCTCTACTTTCACATCATATCTTTGGACATCCCAAAAATCACGATATGCAGTATTAGACCCAAGCAGTGTGTCTTTTTTTGTAAAATTTTGACCAAAAGCAAAATACACCGAAAACAGAAACAACAATTTTATTATCCTCATAAATCTAACTTTTTTAAAGCGATAAAGTTATTAAAATTAAAGTTAATTTTTGTATTTTAGCCAAAAGTTTTTGGGATTTTAGACTTTTCTATTTTCCCAGTTTTTAGAAAATTTTATTAAATCTTTTATTTATGCAAAAATCAAACAAACCCATTGCAGGTTATCATTTATTGATGATTCTTTCGGCTGTAGACCACGAATTTTCTCCAAAAGAAGGACTAAAAATACAAGAATACCTATCGGAGGAATTTCCGTTCAGAATCAATCTGGATAACGAGCTGGAAGTCATCGCTTCCCTGCAGCCAGAGGAATGGAAAGACCATTTTGAGTTCCATGCACGCTGTTTTTATGATGATTCTACCGAGGAGGAAAGAAAAAACTTCGCCGAGTTTGCAAAAACACTTATCAAAGCCGATGAGCAGGTGACTGACCGTGAACATCAGTTCTATAAACTGATGAAAACCATCTGGAAAATGGATTAAACCAAGGAAAAAAGCTGGAATTTAAAGTAGAATATACAGAATTTCATTAAAAATAAAACTAACTGTTATGAAAAGATTTTGGTCATTTTTACTTATTATTTTGTTTTTAGGATTTTCAGCCCATGCACAGGCTCAGAAAAAAGGTAAGAAATCCTACAAAAAACGCCATAAAACAAAGAAAAGCCCGTCACTTCCCTACAGCTACTATCTTCCTGTAGAACTTCCACATTGCAAGCTTCCCAAAGCTGATGAGGAACTGGATGAGGAACTGGATGAAAATAGAGATTATCTCTTTATGCAAGTAGATGAACCGCCCATTTTTGAGGTATGCAAGGATAATATTAACAAGAGAAAATGCTTCCAAGACCAACTGGAACAGCATGTGAAGATACATTTTAACCCAAATAATATTGATGCCGAAAAAAGCAAAGTGTATAAAGTGTATGTAGCTTTCAGGATTGATAAAACAGGCGAAGTGGAGGTGCTTTTCAGCAGAAGTGAAAACGAAACGCTCAAAAAAGAAGCGGAAAGAATTATCAGCCTCCTGCCAAAGTTCATCCCTGCACAAAAAAGAGGCAAAAATGTGAAAACATACTATATAAAAAGCATTTTCTTTGAAAATAAAAATGTAAAAACAAGTGATAACGAATAAATAAAATAATTATGAGAAAAAACATCGTCGCTGGAAACTGGAAAATGAACAAAAATTTCCAAGAAGCAGAAGCCCTTATGCTTCAGTTAGCCGAGTACAAAAAGAATAACAAAACCAACTGTGAGGTGTATATCGCTCCGCCGAGTCTTTATCTCACCACAGCTAAAAATATTTTTGCTAATGATGAAGTAAAAGTCTTCTCGCAAGACATTTCCGAGCACGACAAAGGCGCCTACACTGGCGAAATTTCCGTAGAAATGATAAAATCTGCTGGACTAAACGGAAGTATCGTAGCGCACTCCGAGAGAAGACAATACCACAACGAAACTGACAACCATGCAGCACAAAAAGTAAAAAACCTACTAAATGCAGGGCTTACGCCTATCTACTGCAACGGAGAAACTCTGGAACAAAGAAAAGCTGGACAGCACCTCGATGTAGTGAAAAAGCAAACTGAAACGGCACTGTTTGAGCTTTCTGCTGAGGAAATCAAAAAAGTGGTTATCGCCTACGAACCTGTTTGGGCTATCGGAACAGGAGAAACTGCTACGCCAGAACAGGCGCAGGAAATCCACGCTTTCATCCGAAACCTTATCACTGAGAAATACGGAAAAGACACCGCTGATGAAATCTCCATTCTCTACGGAGGTTCGGTAAAGCCAGACAACGCAAAAGAAATCTTCTCACAGCCTGATATAGACGGCGGACTTATCGGTGGTGCATCGCTGAAAATAGAAGATTTTTCTAAAATCATCAAGGCTTTTAACTAATTAAATTTATACAAAATCCAAGGTGTAGCTGGTAAAACTAAAAAAAGTTCCTGCCGCTACACCATTTTTAAATAAAGCTGATATTTAAATTAAAAATCGTGGTTTTATCATTAAGTGAATAACCACACAAAAGATTGTTTTACTAAATATATGGAAATACTACTTGCCACACACAACGAGCATAAAAAAGATGAAATCCAAGAAATTTTAAGCGAAAAATATCATGTTACCAGCCTTACTGATTATCAGCTCTTTGATGAAATCGAAGAAAACGGAACTACCTTTCACGAAAATGCCCTTATCAAAGCTAAATATTGTTTTGAGAAAACAGGAAAACCAAGCGTAGGAGATGACAGCGGTCTGGTTATCCCAGCTTTGGACGGAAGACCTGGTATTTTTTCGGCAAGGTATGCAGGGAAGCATGATTTTGAGGCAAATATTCAAAAAGTCCTCACCGAAATGCAGGATATAGAAGACCGCGAGGCGTATTTCATCACGGTAATGTGTTTGGTGGATGAAGCAGGCGAAAACTATTTCGAAGGCAGAGTATACGGCACTATTTCCAAAGAAAAAAGAGGCGAAAAAGGCTTTGGGTACGACCCTATTTTCATTCCAAAAGGCTATGAAATTTCTTTTGCCGAGATGCCTCCAAAACAAAAAAACAGCATCAGCCACAGGTCTGAAGCAGTGGGCAAATTTTTAAAATTTTTAAATAAGGAATAAAAAAAGAATGACTAAACAGGATTATTCCAACCAATGGCTGAAAGACTTGAATCTCAACAGACCTCTCATCATCACTGGCCCTTGTAGTGCTGAAACCGAGGAGCAAATGCTGGAAACAGCCAAAAACCTGAAAAACAGCAAAATAGACTTCTTCCGAGCAGGCACCTGGAAGCCCAGAACGCGCCCAGGTGGTTTTGAGGGTGTGGGAGAAATCGGGCTGAATTGGCTGAAAAAAGTAAAAGAAGTCACAGGACTGAAAACCGCCACCGAAGTAGCCAACCGAGACCATATAAAACTAGCACTGGAATACAATGTAGATTTGCTTTGGATAGGTGCTAGAACTACGGTAAATCCGTTCATTGTCCAAGAAATAGCCGATGAACTAAAAGGAACTGACAAAATAGTACTTGTCAAAAACCCTGTAAATCCTGACCTCGCCTTGTGGATAGGAGCTTTGGAACGGCTTAAAATGGCAGGTATAGTGAAACTTGGTGCTGTACATCGTGGATTTTCTTCCTATGAAAAATCTAAATACCGCAATATTCCTGAATGGCAGATTCCGATAGAACTGAAAAATATTTTCCCTAATCTGCCCATCATCTGCGACCCTTCGCACATCTCAGGAAACCGAGAACTGATAGGCGAAATATCGCAAACAGCACTTGACCTCAACTTTGATGGGCTGATGATAGAGTCCCACTGCTCGCCAGAAAAAGCATGGAGCGATGCCCAGCAGCAGATTACGCCAGAGATACTTTCGGAAATGCTGCAAAAACTGGTTCTTCGCAGAGAGAATACGGAAGAAATTGATTTTCAGATACAACTAAAAACCCTCCGTTCACAAATTGACATTCTGGATGAGCAGCTGCTGGATTTGATAAGAAAAAGAATGGAAATCACTGATAATATCGGCAAACTCAAAAAACAAAAAAATATATCTGTCCTCCAAAACAAACGCTGGAACGAGATAATAGAACGCATGAAAATCCTCGGAAAAGAAAAAAATCTTTCAGAAGAGCTGATTCTCAGAATATTCAAAGCCATACACCAAGAGTCCATCGATAGACAGGAAGATATTTTATCTAAATAAAAAAATGGTAATTCTAAAATTAGAATTACCGTTTTTGTATATTATTTTTTAAATAACTCTATCAACTTAGCTATGATTTCATATAGAGAAGTATAAAATCCAATTATCCAAACAGTCATGGCAAAAATTAAACCCCACGACCTCATACCACTTAAATCATATAACCAACTTTTTCCTTCAGACTCTTTATACAACCAACTGTTTTTATCATATAATTTTAGATAGGCTCCCAAAAAGCCTACAAAAGATATAATAAAACTTACCACACAAATTAAAACATATTTTAATAACTCATTCATTATGTTTCTTGAGAGTATCTATTTCTTTATAATATCTGATATTATTCCAATTAAACTAGCTAAAAAAGCTCCTCCTCCCCCAATAATAAGTAATAAAATTATTCTCCATAAACCTTGGCTATCGAAATTATAAGGTCACTTTTCCTATTGGGATTCTTTATATAACCAGCTATTTTTATCATATAATTTTAGATAAGCACCATAAACTCCTAATAAATAAAAAGAGGGAAAAATAGAAAAATATCCACAAAAATCCTTCTAATATATCATCCATGATTATTTAATTTACAGTTTTTAGTATGGGAATAATAAAAGTATTACCAAACTCCATTTTTTCCAATTAATTTTTTATGAATAAAAATAAAACAAAAATCCCCCTCCTATCCGAATAAACCTTTATTAAAACTATCTCTCGCCTCCTCGTATCCTATTTGGAAAATTTCATCCATTTTACTCTTTTTAGTCTCAAAGGTACTGTAATTAGAGAGTTTCGGAGAGTCTATAAGCCAGTCACAGTAGGAAAATTTATAAGATTCCACCCTATTAGACAGCAGGTCAAACGCCCGATAGGTAACAGATTTTATGGAATTCATCTGATTTTGTTTCACTTCTTGTGGTAAAGAAAGATAAACACCTATCATCTTCTCACATCTGTCTCGTATGATGTCCGCAGGGAAATTATTAAGGATTCCACCATCACTATACAACACCCCGCCAAACATATACGGCGTAGCAATCCCGGGGAAGCTCGATGAAGCGATGATGGCATCTATCACTCTAGTTTCTTTATCAAAAATTTTCAGTTCTCCAGTCACAATATCCGTAGCGGTGATGTTCACTTCTTTTCCCAAATCACCTATCTTCATATCCTCAAAAATAGGTTTTAGATATATTTTAAAAACAGCAGAATTAACAAGCCCAGGTTTGTTAAATGCGATATGCTTCCAATGAAAAAAATACACCGATTTAAAGAAATCCAGAATATCCTTTGGTGTTTTTCCTACCGCGTAGAGACAGCTCACAATAGCCCCCACACTCGCACCTGCCAATATCTCTGGCTGAATGCCTTCTTCATCAAGAAATTTGAGCACTCCTGCATGAGCCACTCCCTTTGTACCGCCACCAGACAATACCAATCCTAATTTGTTATTCATCTTTATCTTAATAAACTACAAATCTAATAATAATCTCAAAAAACAAAAAAAAGACTGCCCATATTTTAGGACAGTCTATATCTTTTTTATCATTCATTAAATATGAATAACCTCTCCATAGGCTGCTGCTACAGCTTCCATTACCGCTTCAGAAAGTGTAGGATGTGGGTGGACAGTTTTTAGGATTTCATGTCCTGTGGTTTCTAATTTTCTAGCCGCCACAGCCTCTGCTATCATTTCGGTAACGCCTGTTCCTATCATATGACAACCAAGCCATTCGCCGTATTTCGCATCGAAAATCACTTTCACAAAACCATCTGTATCTCCATTCGCAGTAGCTTTTCCACTTGCAGAGAATGGGAATTTTCCTACTTTTATTTCATAGCCTTTTTCTTTCGCCTGTTTCTCTGTAAGCCCTACAGATGCTATCTCTGGCGTGCAGTATGTACATCCTGGGATATTGCCGTAGTCTATACGCTCTACATCCAATCCTTTTATTTTCTCCACGCAGGTAATTCCCTCTGCTGACGCCACATGCGCCAGAGCCTGAGTAGGAAGGATGTCTCCTATCGCATAATATCCTGGCACGGAAGTTCTGTACCATTCATCCACTACTACCCTGCCTTTTTCAGTTTTAATGCCAACTTCTTCCAAACCGATGTTTTCAATATTTGCTGTAATTCCCACCGCCGAAAGCAAAATGTCCGCTTGTAGCTCTACGATGCCTTTTTCAGTCTTCACCTGTGCTTTCACTCCCTCGCCAGAGGTATCCACAGACTCCACAGAAGCGTTGGTCATTACTTTTATTTTTGCTTTTTTAAAGGATTTTTCCAAATGTTTAGAAACATCTTCATCCTCCACTGGTACGATGTTCGGCATAAATTCTACCACTGTAACCTCTGTACCCAGCGTAGCATAGAAATATGCAAACTCCACTCCTATCGCTCCAGAACCTACTACTATCATAGATTTAGGCTGTTTTGGAAGGGTAAGTGCCTGTCTATAACCTATCACTTTCTTGCCATCCTGAGGAAGATTAGGAAGCTCACGAGAACGAGCCCCTGTCGCCAAAACAATATGCTCTGCTGTATATTCTGTAACTGCTCCATCTTTCTCCACAGCTACTTTCTTTCCTGGTTTTACTTTGGCTGTCCCGAAGATAACATCTATTTTGTTCTTTTTCATCAGGAACTCCACACCTTTGCTCATTTTTTCGGCTACACCACGGCTTCTTTGGACCACATTAGGAAAGTCAAAACTCGCCTCTACTTTATTTAAACCAAAATCCTCCGCGTGGTTGATATATTTAAAAACCTGTGCTGATTTCAAAAGCGCTTTGGTAGGGATACAGCCCCAGTTAAGGCAGATTCCACCCAAATTTTCTTTTTCTATAATTGCAGTTTTAAAACCTAATTGTGATGCTCTAATTGCTGTAACATACCCACCAGGACCACTCCCGATGACGATAATATCATAATTCATTGTGATTAACTTTTTTGTTTCTGCGAATTTAATGTTTTATTTTGATTCATTCATCAAATTTAAAGATAAAATTATCCTATTTCTATAAGAGCAATTATTTATACATCAAGGATAAATCGCCCAGAGAAGAATATTTTTCCCCACGGATTGGAATTTTCCATCCAAAACCTTGAAAACATCAGGTGACACCGCAGGACAGCCCCAGCTCTCCGGCACACCGCTAGGATAGGGCTCTTCATCAGGAATGATAGACCAAGGGTGTATCACAATATCCCTTTTGAGGGCGTTGTTATTGGTCGTTTCCTTGCCATAGAGCAGATATTTCTCCCCAAAACTTGGGCTGGGAACTTTCTTCGTGCCAATACAGTATTTACCAAGTGAAGAGCTGTGGCTGTTCGGCTGGTTGCTGAATGCTGGTTTTTCCTTGGAATAATCCCTCGCTGTGGGCTGGCTGCCGCATCCATGACTTACCAAAAAGCTGTCTGTAATTTTATCTTTTTTAAAATCCCAAATGAACATTCGTTTCTTTCCAGAATGGATAGAAAAGTCTATCAATACAAAGAAATCGGTAGAAATTTTATTCTTTTTACAATACAAAAGAGCTTCTTCTGCGTATTTTTTGTAATCTACTGTCCGCTGGGCTGTTTTTTGTGTTTTTATTTCTTGTTTTTCCTTGTCTAAACTTTCTGCTTTCGGCATAAAATAAGCACTTCCCAGAAACAAAAGAACCAATGCAAACAAAAATATTTTTAATTTTTTCACCCTTTTATTTTTATACAAAGTTAATTCTAAAAATTGGATTTTAGATTTAAAAACAATACTTTCGCAGAAAATTATGTCACAAACAGCAGAGAAATACGCAAAAATCATCAAACAGAAAGCCGAAAAATTTGGGTTTCAGGCATGTGGTATTTCTAAAGCAGGTTTCCTAGAAGAAGATGCCACAGCGTTGGAAAAGTGGCTGAAAGCAGGCTACAACGGCGAGATGGCATACATGGAAAACTATTTTGATAAAAGGACAGACCCAAGACTTCTGGTAGAGGGCGCAAAGTCTGTTATCTCACTATCTTACAACTATTTCCCTCAATACAAACTAGAAACAGAAAATAATTTCAAAATCTCTAAATATGCCTATGGCGAGGACTACCACGATGTGATAAAAGATATTCTCCGCCAGATGATAGCTGAACTGCAGGAAGAAATAGGAGAATTTGGGTTTAGGGTTTTTACGGATTCTGCGCCTGTTTTAGACCGAGCGTGGGCTAGAAAATCTGGAATAGGCTGGGTCGGGAAAAATGCCAATTTGATTACCAAAAAACACGGTTCGTTCTTCTTTTTGGCGGAAATCATCTGTGATTTAGAATTAGAAGAAGATGGTGCGACCACAGACCACTGCGGAAGCTGTAGAAAATGCATAGATGCTTGTCCTACACAAGCCATTGTAAATGAACGAATTATAGACGGAAGCAAATGTATTTCTTACGCTACAATAGAACTAAAAAACGAAATTCCAGACTATTTCGAGGGAAAAATGGATGATTGGATTTTCGGGTGTGATGTCTGTCAGGATGTCTGCCCATGGAATAGATTTGCGGCTCCAAATACAGAACCAAAATTTGCCTTAAAAGAATTCAGCCAACTGAGAAAACCCGATTGGCAGGATTTGACCCAAGAAATTTTCTCTGAAATATTCCGAAAATCTCCTGTAAAAAGAACTAAATTCTCTGGACTGATGAGGAACATAAAATTCATAGAAAAAACAAAATCAGACCTAGAAGATTAGGAATAAATCCCATACTATTTTTGTTTAAAATAAAAACACTATTTTTGCGGCTTAAAATTTGAAAGAAATGTCTATTACAAGATTATTCGATATTGCACACAACTCTTTGAAAAAACTCCCAAAAGATGATGTTTTGGCTACAAAATATGACGGAAAATGGGAAAAAATTTCTACTAAACAGTTTGTAGATTTAGGAGACAAATTTTCTAGAGGACTTCTAAAATCGGGCATTACCAAAGATGATAAAATAGGACTCGTTTCCACTAATAACCGTACAGAATGGTGTATAGCAGACTTAGGGATTTCCCAGATAGGAGCCATCTCCGTGCCTGTATATCCTACAATAAGCGAGGAGGACTATGTATATATTTTCAACAATGCTGAACTGAAATATTGTTTCGTTTCGGATAAAGATTTGTACGAAAAATTATTACGAGTAAAAGAGCAGGTGCCTTCATTAGTGGGAATTTTCACTTTTGATGAAGTGGAAGGTGCTGCCAACTGGTCAGAAATTCTAAGCCTTGGTGAAGATAATTCTAACCAATACGAAGTGGAAGACCTGCGAGACCTTGTAAATGAAGATGATATCGCCACCATAATCTACACCTCTGGAACTACAGGAAGACCAAAAGGCGTGATGCTTTCGCATAAAAATATCGTTTCTAATGTGTTTGCTGTGGATAGCAGAATTCCAAAGAAAAAAATAGATTACAAGGAAATAAAAACCCTGAGCTTCTTGCCTATCTGCCATGTCTTTGAACGGGTGGTGTATTTATACTACCTATACAGTGGATTTTCTATCTATTTTGCGGAAAATATCGATAAAATAGGTGATAACATGAAAGAAGTAAAACCTCACTATATGAGCGTGGTACCAAGGCTTTTAGAAAAAGTGTATGATAAAATATACAACAAGGGAATCAGTGCTGGAGGGCTCAAAAAAATGATTTTCCTTTGGGCTCTGGGAGTGAACAAAAACTATGAGCTGGGAACTCCTAAAAACCTTAAACAAAGAATAGCTGACAGACTTGTTTTCTCCAAATGGAGAGAAGGGCTGGGAGGAAATATCATTACACTGATTTCTGGTTCTGCGGCTCTTTCTAAAAATCTAAATAAAAAATTCCAAGCAGCAGGAATTCCTATCGTTGAAGGATATGGTCTTACCGAAACTTCTCCTGTAATAGCCGTAAACAGCTTCGAAAAGATGAAAATAGGTTCCGTAGGACAGCCTTTGGATAATTTAGAAGTGAAAATCGATAAAGATGGAGAAATCCTAGTAAAAGGACCTTCCGTAATGAAAGGCTACTACAAAAATCCTGAACAAACCAAGGAGGCTTTCTCAGAAGATGGATATTTCAAAACGGGAGACATCGGATACATAGATGATGAAGGATTCCTTATCATCACTGACCGAAAAAAGGAAATGTTCAAGACCTCGGGAGGGAAATACATCGCGCCGCAAGTGATTGAAAACATGGCCAAATCATCACGATTTATAGAGCAGATAATGGTGGTGGGCGATGGCGAAAAAATGCCGTGCGCACTAGTTCAGCCAGATTTTACTTTCGTTAAAAGATGGGCTGAAATCCATAAAATAAACATCGGAACTAAACCAGAAGAAATGGTAAAAAGTGCCGAACTAAAACAACGAATAGAAAAAGAAATCGCGAAACTAAACGAAAAACTCGGTAACTGGGAGCAAATCAAGAAAATAGAACTTACACCAGATGTATGGACTGTAGGAAATGGAATGCTCACTCCTACCATGAAACTGAGAAGAAAAATAATCAAAGAAAAATACATCGATTTATACAACAAACTATACGAAAAAGAGGCCTAAAAGCCTCTTTTTATTTTTGAAAAAACTCCATTAAATCCATATAATTCCTTGCATCCACACCATGACCGCTCTGATACTCTCGGAAAGAGAAAAATATACTCAAGTCATATAACAGCTCTGCTCCCTTTTTCCCCCATTCCAGCGGAATGACCATATCATTTACCCCATGAGAAACGAAGAAAAATAAATGCTGATAAGCCTTTCTATCCAAAAGATTTTTAATAATCTTCTGTTCTGGATAAGCACTCAGACAGGCTATTTTCTGAAACAACTGTGGAAACCTAAGCGCAAGAGCATAGGATAAAATTCCCCCTTGGCTGAATCCACACAGATTAACCACTCCGCTGGTTTTATATTTTTCTTTTATTTCTTCTATTGTTTTCAAAATCAACTCTATGGATTCTTCAGCTTGTGGAACATTTATGAATTTTTCTCTATCCAATAAATCTATATCATACCAGCTAAACCCTCCATTTGGGGTAGTGTGAGGAGCTTGAAAACTGACTACCAACCAATCCTCGGGCAAATCAGGTGTAAAGCTAAACAAATCTTTCTCATCACTTCCATATCCATGCAGCAACACTAAAATAGGAGTTTGAGCGTGTATATTTTCAGGTTCTCGTACTAAATAATTCATTTCGCGAATTTATAAAATTTTACAAATAAAAAAGCAAGAGTGTAATACTCTTGCTGTGTGTTTTTATCTTGTATATTTACATGCTTCTTGGTATCCGTTTTCACAAGATTTCTTGAACCAATACTTCGCCATCACCTCATCTCTAGAATCTCCTTCTCCTCTCTGATACATAGCTGCTAGATTGTACTGGGCCATTGTATTTCCTTGTTCTGCAGATTTTTTATACCATTGTTTAGCTGTTGCATAATCCTGAGAAACCCCTTCTCCTCTGTGATACATCACTGCTAAATTATACTGAGCATCAGCGTTTCCTTGTTCTGCTAACTTGTCAAACCAAAACATAGCCTTTGCATAGTCTTTCTCTACTCCTTCTCCTTTGTAATACATCAGAGCTAAATTATGCTGAGCCTCTACTCTACCCTGCTCTGCAAGTCTTTCAAACCAATATCTCGCTTTTTTGTAGTCTTTTTCTATTCCTTCTCCTTTATAGTACATCAGCGCCAGATTGTATCTTGCCATCACATTTCCCTGCTCCGCAGCTTTCTCATACCAATATTTAGCATCTTTGTAGTTTTGAGGAACTCCTTCCCCTTTGTAGTTCATCAGCCCTAAATAAAACTGCGCATCGGCATTTCCTAGGTCAGATAATCTTTCAAACCAATATTTTGCTTTCTCAAAATTACGAGCAACTCCTTCTCCTTTATAGTAAATCACCCCTAAATTATGCTGAGCTTCAGGATTTCCCTGTTCTGCAGATTTTTGGTACCAATATTCAGCTTTAGAATAATCTTGGTCTACTCCATCTCCATCAAAATACATCAACCCTAAATAGAACTGTGCATCTTTATGTCCTTGTGTAGCTAGTTTTTCGAACCAATAGCTTGCTTTTGCATAATTTTGATAAGTTCCCTCACCTCTGTAATATTTCAGACCTAAATGATACTGAGCACCTTTATCGCCACTTTCTGCTATTTCTTCCATTTCCTGCAATGTCTGCCCATTTCCTAAAAAACAAACGAACATTCCCAGTAGTAAAATTGTTTTTTTCATCTTTTGAATTTAATAATTGTGTAGTAAAAATATCCCTTTTTGCTTATTTTCAGCGGTGCAAAGGTAGTGATTTTTTCTTAATTTTAATAATGTATCTATTGATTATCTTGATATTTCCATGAATTTTGACCTATGATATTTATCAGCCATTCACTGCCTCCACATTTTCTACAACATTTGGAAGGAAGTTTTTAAGAATGCTTTCTATACCGTTTTTCAAAGTAACCACAGAAGAAGGGCAGCCGCTGCACGCCCCTTGTAGAAGCATTTTTGCTATTTTGGTCTCTTCATCGAATTCTATAAGAGAAATTCTCCCTCCATCGTTTTCTATGGCAGGCGTCACATATTCCTGCAAAATAGCATTTATTTTTTCTTCCGTTTCTGTAAATTTCTTATTAGCAACTGATTTTGATGCATTTTGCTGAATTCCTTCGATTTCACTCACTGATTCTCCATTTTTGATAAAATCAGAGAGAAAATTTTGGATTTTCTGCATTATTTTCTCCCAAGAAATATCATCAGTCTTGGTAATAGAAATAAAATTATCATTGATAAAAATCTCTTTTACAAAAGAAAATTCCTCAAATAGTCTTTTTGCTAGTGGAACTTTTTCTGCTTCCCGTAAAGATTTCAGCTCCAAAAAACCATCTATCAGCTGATGCTCCGAAACAAATTTTACCACCGATGGATTCGGCGTTTTTTCTGAATAAAAAATAGGTGCAGTGCTCTCCTCGGAATAGATAATTTCTGGAAAATCATCCAAAGATTCCAATATTATATTTTGCAGATTGTCTGCCACTAAGTCCCATTCTACGATGTTCTCCTTTGCTACCGCAATAAAATTAGCCGTAATAAAAATACTCTTCACAAATGGATATTGAAACAATTCCTGAGCCAGCGGAACATTCGAAATATTAGAATTTCTATCCAGCTCCAAAGAACCGCTTATAAGAGTCCTATCAGTCACGAATTTAATCACATTAGGATTTTCTGTATTTTGGATTTCCATTTTCTGTAAATTTAAAATAAAGTGCAAATATAATATTTTGAACCATCACTACTAAAAGAAAAAGCACCCTTTGCGGAATGCTTTTTACTTTTTATTTTTCTATTTTTTTGCCTTTAAAAAAGTCAAAGGCAAGAAGTGATGATATAAATATAGTAGAGAATGTTCCCGAAACTACCCCTAACAATAAGGCGAACATAAATCCTTTCAAATTCTCTCCTCCAAAAATAAATATCGCCAACACCACTAAAAGAACTGTCAATGAAGTGTTTATCGTTCTACCCAGTGTTCCAGATATAGAATCATTAAACAACTGTGCCAGCGTTCTTTCTCTTCCATCTTTTAGGTTTTCTCTGATACGGTCAAAAATAATCACCGTGTCATTTATAGAGTATCCAAGAACTGTGAGTATCGCTGCGATGAAATCTTGGTTAATCTCCATATTAAACGGCATCACGCTATGGAATAATGAAAACGCTCCTAATATGATAGTGGCATCAAACGCCAAACCTATAATCGCCCCAAGTGAAAACTGCCATCTTCTGAATCGAAGCAATATATATGCGAAAATACCTAATAATGAACCTAATACAGCCAGAGCTCCGCCCATCTTGATATCATCCGCCACCGTAGGCCCTACCTTTGTAGAGGAAACTATTCCTATTGGGTTTTCAGCTGCAGATTTAAACTCTTCAAAAGTCAAACTCGCAGGAAGCTGGTTTTTAAGTCCTTGATATAGTTTTTGGTCAATTTCTTGGTCAGCTTTCAGAGACTCATCTCCTATTTTATAATCCGTAGTGATTTTCAACTGCTGGTTATTTCCAAAAGTCTTGATATCGATAGAACTTGTCTCACCTTTTTCATTTTTGAAAACTTGTGAAAGACTGCCTTTTACAGATTCTACATCCACAGTTTTATCAAATTTCACTACAAAACTTCTTCCTCCAGTGAAATCAATACCATATTTAAATCCATTCGTTGCAATAGACCCTATAGAAACCGCTACCAATACAGCAGAAATAACATACATTACCTTTCTTTTTGCTATAAAATCTACCCAAATATTTCGGAATAAATTCTTAGTCATCGGTGTCCAAACAGACAATGATTTTCCTTTCTCTAATCTACTGAATATCATCACTCTAGACATCAATACAGAAGTAAAGAAAGTCATTATCAGACCGATAAGCAATGTCACCGCAAAACCTTGGATAGGCCCTGTTCCGAAAATATAAAGAACTAGCGCTGTAAGAATGGATGTAAGCTGTCCATCGATAATCGCAGATAGAGCATCATTAAACCCATCATTATAAGCTGTTTTAATATCTTTTCCTGCAAAAAGCTGTTCTCTCGTTCTTTCATAAATGATCACATTGGTATCCACCGCCATCGCCATCGTTAGAACTATCCCCGCAATCCCTGGAAGCGTAAGCGTAGCATCCATAGAATCCATAATTCCAAAAAGGAAAAACAGGTTGAATATCATAGCGATAACAGCATAAACTCCCGCACCTCCATAGTAGAAAATAATATAAGCTATGATGATACAAAACGCTGCCACAAACGACCAAAGCCCCGCCTGAATAGACTCCTCTCCTAAAGATGGCCCTACCACATCAGCCTGAACAATCTTCGCGCTAGCAGGGAGTTTTCCTGCGCTTAGTACATTTACTAAATCTTTCGCTTCATCTTCTGTGAAATTCCCACTAATCTGAGAGCTTCCATTAGGAATTGGCTCATTTACATTCGGTGCTGTATAAACTCTATTATCCAAAGTAACAGCAATAGGTCTTCCTACATTTTTTTCTGTAAGGGATTTCCATTCTTTAGTTCCATTAGCATCCATCTGCATATCCACTACTATCCTTCTCATCTGGTCATAATCCACTCTAGCAGACTCCACTGCACCATCAATAGGCGCTTTTTTGCTAGCGTTACTCTTTATAGCATAAAGCTCCAAATAATCAGGTGCATCCTCTTGTGGTTTGTATGCCCACATAAAGTCCACATATCTAAGGTTAGATGGTCTAGCTTCTTTTGCAATTTCGCTATTAAGAATTTTATTAACTGAAGCGGTGTCAGAAAGTTTGACAGTTGCCACAGCATTAGATCTTAATTTATCTAAATTGAGAGCTTTAGTAAAGTTAAATCCTTTTTTCACTCCCATAGAATCACCTTTCACGATAACATTTTTGCTCATTTCCTCCAAGTAAGGGAAAACTTCTTGGATTGTTCCCACTTCCCAAAACTGTAGTTTTGCAGAAGTCTGGAGCATTTGTTTCACTCTATCTATGTCTTTGATACCAGGCATTTCTACCAAGATTCTTCCTGTCCCTGGCACCTGCTGTACATTCGGCTGGGTAACTCCCATCTTGTCAATACGAGTTCTGATAACCTCATAAGCTGCTCCTATGCTTGCTTCTATTTTCTTAGTGATGATTTTTTTAACCTCTTCATCAGGGGTATTAAATTTTATCTCACTGCTCAGATTTTGTGTCCCGAATACCTCTGGGCTGGCAAGTTTTAGGTTTGCTCCCTTTTCTTTATTAACGATATCAAACTGAACAAAGAAATTCTGAATATACGAATTGGTAGAGTTTTCCTGTGCTTTATCCGTTCTATCCAAAGCCTCAACGAAAACAGCGTTTGTGGAATAGTCAGCCAGATTAGTCACCAAATCTCTTTGGTTGATCTCCAAAAGGACATTGATACCTCCTTTTAGGTCAAGCCCCAGCTTCATTTCACGCTCCTTGGCATTGGTGTAGTATAGCTTTGTAAAGCCAAGATTCAGAGTGTCTTTAGAAAGTTTGTCTAATTCTTTCTGATATTTTTCTTCATTATTTCCTGCTAATGCCTTCGCTTCGCTTTCTATTTTATTGGCATACCAAGTCGGCAGAAGCTCTGTAATACAGATAAGCCCAAGGGCAACAGCAATGATAGTAATAAGACCTTTTCCTTGCATTATGAATTATAATTTTTATTTAAGTCTGCAAATATAATCAAATTCACTGAAAATTTTATACTTAGAATAAATAAGATAAAATTTTTATCCTCTAAACTTCATAAAAAAAGAGACACATATAGTATCTCTTTTTTATAAAATGTGAAATTTTAAAAAATTATTGTCCTATGTAGACTAATTCTATTCTATTTCTTGAAGCATGAGCAGGATTCATAAGCAACCCTCCCACATTAGCATTTAGCTGAAATGTAACTACATCTCCTTGATTAAAACTAGCTAAATAATGAAATCTACCAGTAAATACATCTCTACCTATTGGTCCTGTTGGTCCATAGCCCCACTGGTATATTTCATCTGCATCTACAATGGGCACTCCATTTGTGAGTGTTACGAAATACAATCTTTTAGTTCCTGTTGATGTATATGGAAGGAAAGCACTATACATAATCATATATTTACCTGTTTTAGGAATTGTATATGGCGCTACACCTGGTACATTTATTGATTGTGCAACAGGTAAAACAACATCTACATTAGTTCTTGCATAAAATCTAGCAATTTCTGCCATTGGATAAGCTGGTTCTTTCCATGTTCCCACTCCGTTAGCATCACTAGTAAGGACTTTACCTACTCCTTGGTTTGTGTCTTGTATCTTGATAGCGTTTGGTCCATTAGTTACAATATGAACTTTAGAATCTGGTTTATAGGTACCTATTCCCACATTAGGACTAAAACTATGTCCGTTCTGATATCCTAAGATAATGGTATTATCATTTGAATTAGCAGTTGTAAGTGCACTAGATCCTATTCCATTTCCTATTGCTATCACATTATCCAATTCTCCTGTAGACACTGATTGGAAATTAGCACTACCTATATGGATATTATTATGTCCTTTTACCCATCCACCAGATCCATTACCAAGGGCAATGTTATTACTTCCTACTATATTATTCTGTAGTGCATTTAAACCTTGAGCATTATTATGTTGTCCTGTAGTATTGTTTGCTAATGCACTTGTTCCTAATGCAATATTATAAGCTCCTGAAGTATTTGCTCCTAAAGCTTCATTCCCAACAGCCACATTATAATTTCCACCATTATTAGAAACCAAAGAAAGATTTCCTATAGCCACATTTCCCATTCCTGCCGCATTATTCGTTAATGTAGAATTTCCTATACCTACATTATAATTTCCTGTAGTATTCTTAGTAAGAGCATTGGTTCCTAGCCCCACATTATGACTCCCTGTAGTGTTATTAGAAAGAGCTGAATGTCCTAATCCCACATTACTCATCCCTACTGTATTTTTACTAAGAGCATATAATCCAAGTCCCACATTATGATTTCCTGCAGTATTGAAACGAAGAGCATCGTACCCAAGCCCCACATTGTAACTTCCTGAAATATTATTCTGCAGCGCCTGAGAACCTATACCTATATTGCTATCTCCCACTGTATTTGTCATCAATGATTTTTGACCAATACCAATGTTAAAATTCCCTCCAATATTAGATGTAAGAGAAGTAGTTCCTAATGCGATATTATTTTCTCCTATGGTATTTGCTTTCAAAGCTTCTGTTCCAAAAGCCATGTTATTATTACCACTAGTATTGCTATATAATGCAAAATGCCCTAATGCCATATTACGATGCCCCACTGTATTACTATATAATGCACCAAATCCATTAGCCACATTACTAGATCCTGTTGTATTATTATAGAGTGTATTGTAACCAATTGCTGTGTTATTAGCTCCTGTTGTATTTCTATATAGAGCATCAGTACCAACAGCAACATTTCCAATACCGGAAACAGTATGATACAAAGCATTCTCTCCTACAGCTACATTATACATACCTCCTGTGTTAGAATACAATGTATTAGCACCAACCCCTACATTCCCTCTTCCTACTTGATTAGAATGGAGAGATTTTATACCCAATGCCACATTATTAACTCCTGTGGTATTAGAACGCAACGCATCTAGCCCTACAGCTATATTATGAGAACCACTTGTATTGGAGAATAAAGCATCTTTTCCTATACCTATATTATGTGGACCTGTCCCTACTCCACTACCATTTCCACCTACACCAGCATCTTGCGTGATATGGCTGTTAGTCCCCACTAATCTAAGGTCTTGTTCCTGCATAACTCCTTCTGCTATTTTCACCCATTTATTAGTTGCAGTGCTGTAATAATAAAAACCTTTAGAAGTTACATCAGTTGTAGTAGATGTAGTAGCTCCTGAAAAATCAGATACATATACCAATGTAGATTCTTTCAAATTAGCAGCAGCGATTGAATTCAATCTTGCTTTGCTCAATCTAGGAACAAGCATCCCCTCATTAGTAGTTGCTCCTACTGCTGAATTTGCAGCATTTGGTCTTATGTCTAAAGTCGCTTCAGGATTACTTGTATTTATCCCTACTTTTCCTGTTTGGGAATATGCTAACCCCATAGCCAGCACCCCTAATAAAATAAAGTGTTTTTTCATATATTTATTTTTTAATATGTTCTTCTTTTAATCAACAAATTTATATTTATTTGCTTAAATCTATAAATTCACTGAAAATGTAGTATTATAAAAATTTAAAATACAAAGATAATATTTTTTATTATTCTAGCAACAAAAAAGAACCCTTATTTTTAAGAGTTCTTTTTTTTAATTTATTGTTTTCTGATTTTCTTACTCAGTTTATGATTTGCAGAAGATGCCGTTAGGACATATATTCCTGCTGGAAGGCCAGAAAAATCTACATCATAAGTCTGTACACTGCTAGGAGCTATACTTCTGATGAGTCTTCCTGACATATCAAAAACCTTGATACTATTGATTTTTTCTACAAATTTCACATTTACCTTATTATTTCCATCCGCCAATAATGTAGGAAAAGCCTCTGCTGGTATCACCTCTGGAGTTATAACCCCAGTATACCCCGTCACTATGATAGAATAAGTCTGCTTTTCTGTATTTACTCCATCATTGTTCACTAAAGTTCCTTTATTAGACACTTCTATTTTATAAATTCCTGCTGCTGGCTGGTCTATAAGAACCTGTTCCACATTATCCACAGTATTATCTCCTTTTATCGCTGGATTACGCGGAACATTTACATCTAATTTCCATGGATAATACACTTCATTGGTTTGGGTGTTGGTTATTCTTAAATCCAGATCATTTATCAATCTAGAAGTTCTATCATTGTAAGCTTCATCATATGTATTATAGTTAGCGTTCTTATAAGATGGATCCGTCCAAACGATAGTTGCTTTAAGTGGTCGCGAACCATCTGTTTTTACTAATATTTCGTTCTTTTTAGCATTTTTGAGTTCTTTATCTTCAAAAATCACTTTATTTTGTTTTTTCTGAACCAGCAGCTCTGCTCCTTTCTTGGCATCTACAAAGCCCCATCCATACCAAACATCTGGTCCTACATTTCCTGCCTCTTGTGCTGTATGGATAAGAAGGTTTTTAGCTGATGCTGCATTAAGATTTTGTCCTGCAAAAAGTGACTTATAAATCTGACTCCAAAGCCCTAAAATTCCCGTAACTTGCGGAGCAGAAAAAGAAGTCCCATTTCCCATTTGATAATTATCCGATCCCGTAGCAGATGTAGAAGGGGATACCACTCTACTTCCTACTCCTGCAATATCAGGCTTGATAGCGCCATCATCACGAGGCCCTGCACTACTATAATCCGCCTTAACGACATCAGAAGCTTGTATATACCTACCATTGTTATTAGTTATTTTTTCTGTTGCTCCCACTGTAATTATATTCTTAGCAACAGCTCCTGTTGGAATACAATCATATCCAAAAACACAGTTATCTTGAGGAATAACATCTGTAGGAGGATTAAACTGCCCCCAAGTTCCGTCAGATTTTCTATAATAAGCAGGATACCTTGGAGTTGATGTTGGCCCATCTCCATATGAATTTCCTGCAGATTTCACTACCACCATATAGGGATTATTGTATACTATATCATCCAACTCTTTGTCTCTATTATAGTATGTTCCATTTAAATCAAATGATTGCCTAGTTGCTTGGTCGTACGCACCGTTCCAATACCAAACAACACCCATAGGACCATCATTTAAATTCCATCCTATAACATTACCATAAGAGTGATTAGACAAGGCAGGTTTACTATCTCTTATTTTAGCTGATATATCTTTTTCTACGGCTTCCCCAGCAAGGGTAGTATTTCCAAAATAATAACTATCAAAAGTTGCTTTGGGCATCATTCCTTTGGTGTTCCCTACAAAGACCCCTGCTCTTGTTGATACATTTTTTCCTTCACTACCTATCATCCCTGTTACCCCCGTCGCATGGCTATCATAAGGTATAGTATTGGCTTCTTTATTAGTTATCCTAGTACTATTTCCAAAATCTTGATGCTCTGCATAAACACGCCCTCCATCAAAAACAGACACTTTCACCCCCTCTCCATTAAAACTTCCTGTAAGTCCATCTATAGTCCCTTCTTGGATAGCATCTACATTAGAATTTTTAATTTGGTCTGTATCATAAGATTTTAGAAAATATGGAATTCCCCCAAAGAAGAAAGAAATAGTTTCCCTTTCTTTCTTTAGGTCTTGTTTAATGACACTTTCTGATTTTGGATTTTCAGTAGAATTATTTCTATAAACCTCCTTCTGAGCGTAGAATTCAAATTGTTTGAACAATTGCTTTCTCCTCTCATCCATTTCCTTCTTTAATTTGTCATTACCCTGCTGAGCATTTAGTAAACTAACCAAGAGTAAAGCAACTAGTACATTTCTTCTCATAATATACAAATTTTAAAGTTTTCTATTATTGGGTGTAAAATTACAAAAATTATTGATTTCACACTATTTTTTATTTTATTTTATTTTTATTCAACCATTCATGATATGCTTTTGCATTTTTCGCATGCTCTATATCAGAATCCGTGAATTTATGATAACCCAACTTTTCAGGGTCTGCACACATAAAGATATAATTATTTTTTTCGGCATTCAGCACATTATCCACCGCTGTTTTATTCACCATACAGATAGGCCCTGGCGGAATTCCTGCGTTTGCATAGGTATTATATGGCGATGGGTGTTTTAGATCTTTATTGTAAATTCTCTTTATTTGCTTTGTGAAATTATGCTCTTTGTTAATCGCATAAATCACAGTAGGGTCAGACTGCAGTTTCATTCCCTTTTTGTAGCGGTTTAGATAAAGCCCCGCTATAGTTTTCTGCTCATCTTCTTTCCCTCCAGATTCTTTCTGAACGATGGAAGCTAGCGCATAGACCTGCTCTCTTGTCAGCCCAAGTTTCTGCTCTTTGGCTTTTCTCTCTTCCGTCCAAAATTCATTATAGTCTTTTTCAAATTTTTTAAAAAACTCCTCTGGTGTAACTGTCCAATAAAACTGATAAGTATCTGAAAAGAAGTATATTTTCAAATCTTCTGCCAAAGTCAAACCTTTTTCCTGAGCGATTCTATCAAACACAGTCACAAATCTCAAAGAATCCACCTGCGTTTTCCTAGCCACACGCCCTATCATTTGATAAACATCGTCAAAATCCTTTATTCTAAATGTATCCTCTGTCTGTAGTCCTGCTTTCAGCATATTGACCAGCTTTATATTATCATCACCTTCTTTTACTCTATATCTTCCAGCTCTGAGAAATTTCCCCAAATGCTTAGATTCAGCCACATCTCGAAAAGCCTCCATATCAGCTATGTATGGCTTTATACTATCCAAAACTTGGTCTAAACTCGCATCCTTGGGCACCAGAAAATATCCAGATTTTTTGACATTATTTCCTTTATATTTTTTATATAAAGTATAACCAAAAAATCCTCCACCAATTAGGAGCAATCCTAAAAAAACTATAATTACTTTTTTCATTTTTAATCTAATTTGAATACACCCTCAAAAACATATTCTGCAGGGCCTTCCAGCCAAATATTTCTAAATCCTGCCTCGTGCTTTTCTGCATAAACTTTCAGATTTCCGCCGAGCGTTTTCACAGAAACCTCATCTCCACCAAATTCATTCATAAATGTAAGACAGCTCGCCGTAACTCCCGTTCCGCAGCTGTATGTTTCATCCTCTACTCCTCGTTCGTATGTTCTTACAAATACTTCATTTTCAGATGTTTTAGAAACAAAATTTACATTTATTCCTTCTTTTTTATAAGGCTCAGAATTTCTAATTTCATAGCCATTTTTATAAACATCTAGATTTTGCACATTCTCTACATATCTCACAAAATGCGGAGAACCTGTATTTAATTGATAATCATATCCTATTCTAGCAATTTCTGGAACATCTATCATTTTTAGCTTCACTACATTTCCATTGATTTCAGCTTCGTGAAGCCCATCTATTGCATTAAATTTAGCTTTATTTTCAAAAACATTCAAAAAATGCGCAAAAGCCACAATACAGCGCCCTCCATTGCCACACATCGTGCTTTCGTTCCCATCTGAATTATAATAAACCATCTGAAAATCAAAGCTTTCGTGATTTTCCAATAAAATCAAGCCATCTGCACCAATTCCGAAACGGCGGTCGCACATTTTTTTCACTAAATCTACATCATTTTTAGGAAAAGACTGATTTCTATTATCTATCATAATGAAGTCATTTCCAGTCCCTTGATATTTATAAAATTTAATCATTTTTTCTCTCTTTATTTGCGATTTCTTTTCTCACTCGGCTCAGACTCTCTGGCGTAATTCCTAAAAATGAAGCCACCATCCACTGCGGAACTCTCCTGAAAACATTAGGATAAACCTTGATAAAGTCCAAATACCGCTCCTCTGCATTCGCCCCAAGAAGAAGATTTACTCTTTTTTGTAATTGTCTAGCGTGATTATGTAGAAGCAAAATATGTTTTGCGCTTGTTTCAGGGTTATTTATCCTCATATCCTCATAAAACTCAGGACTTAAAGATATGATTTCGCTGTCCTCTATCGCATCAATAAAATAATCTGAACTTTCTCCAAAAAATAAACTGCTCCTGTCTGTAATTAGATGATTTTCAGGCGCAAACTGGATAATATGTTCCTTACCTGCTTTACTGATAGAATATAAACGAAGAAGTCCCTTCTCCACGAAAAAAGTATTTCTACACACTTCCCCTTCCCTCAGCAGGAATTGTCCTTTTTCCACTTTGAGAGGCTTTATGTATTTCCTATATCCCTCAATAGATGAGGGCGAAATACCAAATGTATTTAGAAGATACTCATCAAACATTTCTATTCTTCAAACAACTTTTTCATCAGCCTTTCCATATCCACCAGCTCTTCGTGTCTCTTGAAAATAACCTGTCCATCACGGAAAAGCAAAAAGGTAGCAGATTCTATCGGAACTCCCAAATCTTCGCTCAGTTCTTGTTTTAGTTTAGAATTTCCTGTATAGTTCAGTCTATAAAATTTCACTCTGGACAAATCCATTCTTCTTGCCTGCTTTTCAAAATCCGATATCATATAATCACTTCGGAAATGCATCGTCGCACAGGTCAAAAGAGCCACAGGCTTCTCATAAGATTCTTTATAAACCTGCTTTAAGTCCTCACTCTTTTCTATATTATTCCAAATTTGGCTGTCTTTATACGCTTTTACTAGTTTTTTCCAAAAATCCATTAATCCCATAAGTCAAAAAATTTTTGCTAAATTATCAATAATTTAGTAATATTGAAAATAAATTGAATTTAAAATGAAAAAAGCCCTGATTGTAGTGGACATCCAAAATGATTTTTGTAAAGGCGGCAGCCTAGAAGTCACTGATGGAGAAAAAATCATCCCTTACATCAACCATCTGATGAAAACCAACAACTATGATGAAATCATCCTTACCCAAGATTTTCACCCTGCAGAACACAAAAGTTTTGCAGTCAATAATGGAAAATCTGTTGGCGAAATCATTGACCTAAACGGCATCTCACAGACAATGTGGCCTGTCCACTGTGTGCAGGGAACTTCGGGAGTAGAGTTTCATCCTGATTTAGAAAAAAATAAGGCTACATACATCATCAAGAAGGGAATGAACCCTGAAATAGACAGCTACAGCGCATTTTTTGACAATCAAAAACTAATTGACACTGGACTTTCTAATTATCTGAAATCCAAAAACATAGAAACCGTAGAAATCGTAGGATTAGCACTAGATTATTGCGTGAAATACACCTGTATTGATGCAGTTTCGGAAGGTTTTAAGGTCATTCTTCATTTTAAAGGCACGAAAGCCGTGAACCTCCACCCTGATGATGCCCAAAACACTGTTTTTGAACTTTTAGAAAAAGGCGTTTCTGTAATAAACTAAACTTACTGATAAACAAAAACTTACCCAAATTTGGGTAAGTTTTTTATTTTTTAAGAATTATAACAATTTAGATAATTTCTCGTAGCCGCCGCCGTTATAGACATTGGTAAATCCTCTCTGTTTAAACGCTTCCGTAGCCTTTCCGCTTCGGTTTCCGCTTCGGCAGAAAAAAACTACATTTCCCTCTAATTTCGCAATTTCATCTGCATGATTTTCCACCTCTCCCAACGGAATATTTTCAGCGCCTTCTATCGCTCCATTTGCTATAAGTTCCTCTGGCTCACGCACATCTATCAAATGATAGTTTCCTTGATTTAAAATTTCCTGAATATCCATTCTTTATTTTTTTATTCAAATATAGTTTATTTTACAATACATTGACCTCTCTTTCTAATTTTACTCCAAATTTTTCTTCCACAGAATCTATTATTTTTTGAGAAAAATCAAAAATCTCCTGCCCTTTTGCATCTCCTGTAACATTCACTATTACAAGGGATTGTAGAGCGTGAGTCGCCACATTTCCTATTTGTTTACCCTTCCAGCCGCATTGCTCTATAAGCCATCCTGCTGGGATTTTCACGCCTTCTTCCGTTTTATATCCCTGAATATCTGCAAACTGAGTTTTCAGCTTATCAAAATACTCATCAGAAACCACAGGATTTTTGAAAAAACTTCCTGCATTTCCTACTTTTTTAGGGTCTGGAAGTTTGCTCTGCCGAATACGAATAACCGCCTGTGATACATCCTGAATCGTTGGATTTTTTATTTCCATTTTTTCCAATTCCGACTGGATGGCTCCATATTCCACCTTCAAAATATGCTCTTTTCTAGTCAGCCTAAATGTAACTTCTAGAATGACATATTTACCTTTTCCCTCTCCCTTAAAAAAAGAATCTCTGTATCCGAACTGGCATTTTTTCTTATCGAAAACCTCAATCTCCAAAGTACTCATATTAAGCACTTTACAAGACTCAAAACTATCCTTTATCTCCACTCCGTAGGCTCCGATATTCTGAATAGGAGAAGTCCCTGCGTTTCCTGGAATCAGAGACAAATTCTCCAGCCCACCATAGTTTTTATCCAAACAATACTGAACGAACTGATGCCAGTTTTCTCCCGCTTGTGCTGATACCAAAACTTCATTATCACTGATGATTTCCTCGGAAGTCCCCTTTAAATTTAGTTTAATCGCAAGTCCCTCAAAATCCTTCGTGAAAAACAAATTACTTCCTCCTCCCAAAAACAAAAGAGGAAGCTCCCTAAATTTAGGATTTTTCAGTAAATCTAATAATTCTGACTCTGTAGAAACCTCAGCAAAATACCGCGCAGAAGCCTCCACTCCGAAAGTGTTGTAAGGCTTCAGGGAAATGTTTTCTAAAATTTGCATTTTATCGTGCATTGTATTTTTGAAGAGCATCTTTCAGCAGTTCTACACTTCTTCTCAGGTCTTCTTCTTTCAGCACATAGGCTATTCTTATTTGTCTCTTTCCAAGCTCTGGATTAGAATAGAAGCCTCCCGCAGGCGCTACCATAACGGTTTCATTATCAAGAGAATATTCTTCCAAAAGCCACTGTGCAAATTTCTCTGCATCATCTATCGGAAGCTCTGCCACGCAGTAGAAAGCACCCTTTGGAGTTGGGCAGATTATACCTGGGATTTCGTTTAGTAATTTTACTAATAAATTTCTTCGTTTAGTGTATTCTTCGCGAACGCTCTCTATATATTTTTTATCGTTTTCATGGGCTTTTGCAGCTATTATTTGCCCTAAAAGCACTGGGCTTAGTCTAGCTTGTGCAAATTTCATCGCAGCAGCACGAATCAGCTTAGAACGAGTAACCATAAATCCGATACGAACTCCACACATAGAATATCTCTTGGATTCAGAGTCTATGATGATGCAGTTTTCTGCTATTTCTGGGAATTCCAGCATAGAGACCTGCTTTGCTCCATCATACACATACTCACGATACACCTCATCTGCGATGATGACAATATCATGTTTCAGAGCTATCTGAGCCAGTTTCTGCAATTCTTCCCTTGTATAAAGGTAGCCCGTAGGATTCCCAGGGTTACAGATTAGGATAGCTCTGGTTTTTGGAGTGATTTTTTTCTCAAATTCTTCCATAGACGGCAGGGCAAAACCTGTCTCGATAGAAGACGAAACTGCTACTACTTTTACATTGATATGATTAGAAAAACCATTGTAATTCGCGTAGTATGGCTCTGGGATAATTATCTCATCACCATCATCACAGAGCGTAGCAAGTGCGATGCTCAGCGCTTCTGAACCACCATTAGTCACGATAAAATTATCCGTTGTCAAATCTGTAAAACCAAGCGAGTGGTAATAAGTTTCCAAAGCCTTTCTGTACTCTATATTTCCCTCGGAAAGAGAGTATTCCAGCACTTTTAGATCAATATGTTTCAGCTCCTCCAAAGCCGTTTGAGGCGTTTCTATATCTGGCTGTCCGATATTGAGATGATAGACTTTTACTCCTTTTTGTTTCGCTTGTAATGCATACGGAACAAGTTTTCTGATTGGTGAAGCAGGCATTTTTTCTGCTCTTTGTGATATTTTTGGCATGATAGATTGTATTTATGGAACAAATTTACAATTTTATTTCTCTACTATGGCAGAATATCTCTACCTATTTTTGATAATATTTTTCTTAATTTTAGTGAAATTTATCTTTTTACAAATTTTGTTCTTTAAAGATGAATTTCCACCTGTTTTTCACTGGTTTTGTCCTGCCAGTAGTTTTTATAAGTTTGGAAGGTATCTTCTACTATTTCATAAAGTTTAAAACAATTTTGTTTCAATTCCTCAAGATGAACCACATGAATGATGATATGCGGTTCTTCTATCCATTCCAAAGACATCATGCAGTCATCCATAGAGTCTAAGCTCATCCAGAAATAGCTCGGAAACTGAAAAACCTGATTCATTTTTTGTAAAAAAACTGTTTCTGTCTTTATATTTCGGACATCGATAAAATATTCCAATGTTTGTTTTCGAAAGTCTAATCGTGTTTTGTTCATATATTTTGATTATTTTTTCATTAAAAAATACCCAACAATTTGATAAAAGCAAAATGCAAGTGTAAAAATACATTTATTTTAAATAAATTTGCCTTTTCAAATCATATAAAATGACAAAAAAACAAATCTATTTGAGTGTAATTTTTGGAGCTATTTTTTGTGTAGCTTTGTGTGATTTTCTTCCTAGTTTAAAGAAAAAATCCGATTTTGACACTCCAGAAATCGTTGGTTATCAATATAAAAAAGATTCATCCAAAACAAAAGACCCATACGGCATCGCAGACCAAAAAGGGCGAAACTACATAGAAAAACTTACGGATGAAACCATCGTAATCAACTATGTCAAAAAACACAAAAAACTCCCTGAATACTACATCACCAAAGGAGAAGCCAAAAGACAGGGCTGGAGACCATCCGAAGGAAATCTCTGCGATGTACTTCCAAACAGGGCTATCGGTGGAGACCGCTTCAGCAACCGAGAAAAAAAGCTTCCTAATGGTGGAAAATACTATGAAGCAGACATAAACTACCGCTGCGGAAGAAGAAATGCAGAACGAATAGTTTTCAACGAAGAAGGAGATGTGTGGCTCACTAAAAACCACTATAAAAGTTTTGAAAAACAATAAAATAATTAACTGATAATGAATACGATATACATTGATTTTTCAGAAATCGGCGATATGGAGGATTTCTACGCCCAGCTGAAAGAAAAAATAGAACTTCCTAAGTATTTCGGAGATAATCTGGATGCTCTTTATGACTGTATTTCTGGCGATTTAGAAATGCCTTTACATATAGAATTTGTAAATATGACTGTGGAGCAGTTAGAAATTTTCGAAG
Organism: uncultured Flavobacteriaceae bacterium; assembly: GCA_963516475.1. Classification (GTDB taxonomy): domain Bacteria; phylum Bacteroidota; class Bacteroidia; order Flavobacteriales; family Weeksellaceae; genus JABCPE02. Next base: position 31,878 of record CAUQBR010000007.1, on the reverse strand, counting down.
ACCTTTTGGTGACTTTAGAAGACCTAGTGGAGGAAGTTCCTGACTTTTCTTTTTCCTATTTTCTGGAACAATACGAAGATTAAAAATCTTTTTAAAATAAAAAACCAGCTTCGAAATCAAGCTGGTTTTTATTTTTATGCTAATCCAAATTAGTATTCTAACAACACACTTCCCCAAGTAAACCCACTTCCAAAGGCAGCCAAACAAACTAAATCGCCTCTCTTCACCTTTCCTTCTGCTATCGCTTCGCTCAGTGCGATAGGAATAGAAGCCGCAGTGGTATTACCGTATTTTTGGATATTATTAAATACCTTCTCATCTGGAAGTCCCATCAGCTGCTGAACATACTGAGAAATTCTGATATTCGCCTGATGTGGGATAAGCATATCCAAATCTTCTACCGTTTTTCCTGCTTTTTTCAAAGATTCTATAATAGTCTCTGGGAAACGGGTAACCGCCTGTTTGAAAACAAAATTCCCGTTCATATACGGATATATTTCCTCTGCCTTTATGTTTTCTGGCTCTGTAAGAAGTCTGTCTGTCCAGCCCAAATTAGTCCCTGGTAATTTTATCATGAGCTCCTCTGCGTATTTCCCTTCGGAATGCATATTATAAGACAAAATCCCCTGAACACCAGCATCTTCAGAAGCTGAAAGCACTACCGCTCCTGCTCCATCACCAAAAATCACTGAAACACCTCTTCCTCTATCTGTCATATCTAATGCAACTGACTGAATTTCAGCACCTACAACCAGAATATTTTTATACTGACCCGCTTTAATGAAAGCGTCTGCAACGCTCAGTGCGTAGACAAATCCTGAACATTGGTTTCTCACATCCAGCGCCCCTATGGTATCACAGCCCAACATTTCCTGCAAAACCACACCGCACCCAGGGAAATAATAATCTGGGCTAAGTGTCGCAAAAATAATATAATCTATATTTTTCGCAGTCAGACCTGCTGATTCCAGCGCTTTTTCAGAAGCTTTGAAACCATAGAAACTCGTAGTTTCTTGGCTGTCAAATTTACTCGTTCTGTGTCTTCTTTCCTTGATACCTGTACGCTCCGTTATCCACTCATCATTGGTATCCATTATTTTAGCTAAATCATCATTAGTCACCACATTATCTGGAACATAATGACCTATTCCTTTTATAACACTTTTATACATAACAAAATTTATTTAATCAATTTTAATTCGTCAAAACTATGAAATCCATTTAGAAAATTCTTTAAATTCATTCGTTTTTTTCCTTCCAGCTGTAATTCTTCTGGGAAATAAACTCCATTTTTAGCATAGATTTTAAATTCATTTTTAGAAATTTCTATCTCGCCATACTCTTTAGAGTGTTCTATTTTTTGGAATTTTCCTTTAAAAATCTTTAATATTTTCTGCTCGCCACCCACTTCTAAAATAGTAAAAGCAGCAGGATACGGCGACATTCCACGGATAAAGTTATGAATAACTTCCACTTCTTTTTCCCAGTCTATTTTAGTATCTTCTTTGAAAATTTTATAGGCTGTTTTAGGATTTTCTTTCTGATTTTGAGGAATTTCCGTAAGTTTCCCTTCCGCAAGACCACCCAGAGTTTCCACCACTAGTTTCGCGCCTATCTCCATCAGTCTGTCGTGAAGTGTTCCTGCATTGTCTTCGGGAGAAATTTCAGTTTCTGCTTGAAGGAGAATATTCCCTTCATCTATTTTTTCATTGATGAAAAATGTAGTGACACCAGACTTTGTCTCGCCATTGATAACGGCATAATTTATCGGTGCTGCACCTCTGTAATCTGGTAATAATGAAGCATGTAGATTGAATGTTCCCAACCTCGGCATGGAAAACAGAACCTTTGGCATCATTCTAAATGCCACCACTACGAAGATATCTGCGTTTAGATTTTGTATCTGTGATAGAAACTCCTCATTACGAAGTTTTTCTGGCTGAAACAGCGGTAAATCATGCTCTACAGCATAAGTTTTCACGGGAGACTGATGCACTTTTTGCCCTCGCCCGCTAGCTTTATCAGCTACGGTAACCACTCCTACCACCTCATGCGCAGAGGTATGAATAGCTTCCAGAGAAGCCCTTGCAAAATCAGGCGTTCCGAAGAAAACGACTTTTAGTTTATTCATTGATCATATAAGTTTTGTAGTTCAACATTTTTATTTTCTCTAAATTCAGCAGAGTTATCAGGGTTTCATAGATTTTCTCCTTTTCATGCCAAAATATTTTTACGCTCAGCTCATCAAAAGTAGCTGGATTTTTGGCTAATATTTCTAAAACCTCATCGGACAAAGTTTTTTCTTTGACTGGATTTTGGGATAAACAAAAACTGCATTTCCCGCAGTTCTCTGAGGATTTTTCTCCAAAATAAGTTAAAATCATTCTCATTTTACAGAAATCTTTATCTTGGATAAAGTATTTCATTTCCTCCCATTTTTGGATTTTATTTCTCTGGATTTTCTCAAATAAATTCCAGTATTTTCCTTGTATTTCTCTGCTGTCTCGCGGTCTTAGGAACTTTATGCTGTCGGAGCTTCCGTCCACATATTCCAGCCATTCTTTTTTTTGCAATTCCTTTATTCTGTCCTTTATCATCTGCTGACTTACGCCCAGTTTTGCACTCAGACTTTCTTCGCTGAAAGAAACCTTGTGCGTGGCAACTCCAGAAACATTTCTAAGCAGCAATTCTATAAAATACGCATCTTTCGGCGGCAAATCCTCCAATTCTTCGGCAGGGATTTTTAGCTCTATTGTAGAAGGCGATTTATAATTATTCCAAAATATAACTTCCTGATTATGAAGAAATCCCAAAACACTTCTAATCTTAGCAAAGGAAATCTTGGTAAAACTTTGCACTTTCTGTAAATCGAGCTGAAATATCCTCTCCGTAGCCTCCCCATCGGCAATCTGAAATATAGAATAGATGTAGGATATCACCTTCAAATATTGGGTTTTATCTGGAATCTGCGCAGACAAAACATCGTCCATCTCGCCGAGTTCCTGCCTGTTCCAAAGCAAAAAAGCATAACTTTCCTGCCCATCTCGCCCTGCTCTTCCTATTTCTTGGTAATAATTTTCAACCGATGAAGAGGGCGAATAGTGGATAACAAAACGCACATTATCCTTGTCTATTCCCATCCCAAAAGCATTGGTAGAAATCAAAACAAAATCATTCCTTTCCTGCCATTTTCTTTGTTTCTCGTTTCGCTCCCTTGCCGATAGCCCTGCATGATAAAAATCTACATTTTGCAGATTGTTTTCCTTTAAAAACACTGTCAGCTCCTCCGCTTCTCTCCTTGTTCGGACATAGACTATTCCAGATATTTTATTGATTTTCAAGAAACTAAGCATTCTTTGGTATTTATCAGAAATCTCTTCATGGAAGATATGAATATTCTCCCTTTTGTAACTTTTCTGAAAAACACGAACCGAAGACAAGCCTAATTTTTCCTTAATATCAAGAACGACTTTGGGCGTTGCAGTAGCTGTAAGAGCTAGACAAGGCAGATTCCCTATCGTTTTTCTAAACTCGCTGATATGCTGATAACTCGGCCTAAAATCCTGCCCCCATTCTGATATACAGTGCGCCTCATCCACCGCTATAAAGGAAAGCGGAACATCCAGCATTTTCCTCATAAACAAAGAGTTATGAAGTCGCTCTGGTGAGACATACAGTAGTTTAATTTTGCCTGATATTGCTTTTTCATAGATTTCTTCCTGCTCTGCTTCATCCAGTTCGGAACTAAGATATTCTGCCTCTATCCCCAAATCTTTCAAATGAGAAACTTGGTCTTTCATGAGGGCTAAAAGCGGTGAAATTACCAGACAAGTCCCATCTAAAACCAATGCAGGAAGCTGATAGCAGAGAGACTTACCACCGCCAGTAGGAAGCAGAGCCAAAGTATCATTTTGCTCTAAAATAGACAAAATAATATCTTCCTGACTCTCCCTGAAAGCATCATAACCCCAAAAACTTTTCAAGGTTTTTAGTAGAATGTCTCGTGTTTCGATAGGCATAAATTTATTTTATCTCACAAAAATAGCAAAAAAGATAAGTTATTTATTTTTACAAAAAGAAAAATGTGTGCTAAGGAAAAATTTCTCAGCACACAACAAATAAAATTATATTATCAAAAAACTACTTTCCTATCTTCTTTTCTATAGCATCCAGCCTTGCTTTCAGTTCTTCTATCTCTTTATCTTTCTCTTGTATTGCTTTTACCAAGACAGGAACTATAGCTGTATAATTTACAGATTTATATTTATCAGAAGATTTATCTGTTTCTACAATATCTGGAAGCACTTTTTCTACTTCTTGAGCTATGAAACCATACTGTAGCTTAGCATTACCACCTTTCTGCTTTCCTTTTGTATTCCAATGGTATGTTACAGGTCTTAGTTGAGAAAGGGTTTTAGATGCATTATCAATATTCTTAACATGTTCCTTTAGACGAGAATCTGATGACAAAGTAAAATTACTTGCCAGCACCTGCCCTGCTACTTCCAATTTTTGTGACGGTGCACCAGTACCTATCCCCACATTTCCATTATCTGCAATAGTAAATTTAGGTCCTAAGTTATTACCATTGGCGTCATAGCCCCAAAATTGTAGTGAGTTAGAATAAGAACCTCTCATATTATATATTCTCCATTCCCTAGCTCCTCCCGTTACTGTAGTTTTACCTGAATTTACTATACTTAAATACCCTCCTTCTTCACTTGCTAATGAAGTTCTCAGAAGTCCTCCTTCCGCCACTACATTCCCCAAAACATGGAGTTTGTGTTGTGGAGTTCTATCTGCAAAAGCAGGAATCTGTGCATAGGTTCTAAAATCTCCTACCCCGACATTTCCTTCATCAGATAAGAACATTACTACTTGTTCACTACCACTTCCTACCTTATAGTTCCAAAACTGAAGTCCATTGGCATAGTCTCCTGTATTATTATACATTACCCATCTATCAGATGTTCCAGAAACTGTTTTACTTGGGTTAAGAAGTTCTACTTTTCCTCCATGCCAACCACTCACAGAAGAGTAAAAACCTCCCTCCTCTGTCAGTACATTTCCTTTTACATGAACTTTTTCTGAAGGCTTGTATGTTCCTATACCTATTTTAGGATTATCAACTGCATTTCCAAGTAGTATCACATTATCCATTGATGTAACAGTAGTAAGGCTTGTTTGGTTAAATCCATTACCAATAGCTACTACATTGTCCAGCTGAGGAGAATTGTTCCCTCTATTTGCACCTCCTATATGTATATTCCCATTTCCTCTAGTTATCCATCTTCCTGAACTAGCTCCAACAGCGATATTTGCATTTCCATTGGTATTTGCTAAAAGGGCATCCTTTCCTATCCCTATATTATTGGCACCTGCACCTGCTGCTGTTCCTGTTCCTCCTATACCAGCATCTTTTGTAATGTGATTACTATTACCTACTATTCTAAGGTCTACATCCTCACTTCCTAAGACTTTCAACCAAACCCCTGTATCTGCATCATAGTAGTAAAAACCTTTAGTAGTTACATTTTCTGTTGTGCTAACACCTCCTATCGGCTCTGTTGTATCATTTACATAAACCAGTGTAGATTCTCTGAGATCAGTTGCAGAGATATTTTCTATTCTTTCTCTGCTGAGTCTTGGGATTAGAATACCTTCATTCGTTGTTGCTGTAGCAGCGGCATTCGCTGTTGTAGGATTAATATCCAAAGTTGCTTCTGGTGAACTAGTATTCACACCAACTTTTCCTGTTTGAGCATAAGCTACACCTGCAGCCAGGAGCCCCAAAGAGATAATTATTTTTCTCATATATTAAAATTTTATTATTCATTTCCTTTTTTAATAAAGCAAAAATCATACTATTGATTCTTATACAAAACTATATTTCTGAATCTAATTCATCTAACAACTTTCTAGAAAAATCCCTATCATACAGGTGTTTATGATGTGGAATTTCTAATCTATCACAGCTAAAAATAAGCCCTTCATAAGACACTATATCTATGTCTATAATCCTATCTCTGTATTCACCGAAGAACTTAGAATCATGGATTCTTCCCATTTCAGACTCTATTTTTTTGACTTCATCTAAAAGCTTTATAGGCGAATATATTGTCTGTACATCTATTGCAATATTACAAAAAATATTCTTACTATCAAACTCCACAGGTGAAGTTCTTGAGATTTTAGTTTTTTTAATAATCTTGCCTACCCTATTTTCCAACTCGCTGAGAGCCAATAAAATATTATTTTCTGCGTTTCCTAAATTACTTCCTAGTAACAAAACCACATTATACATTACTAACTATTTGTAAATTTGTAAAATTTTAAACTTTATTTTTATTTATGAAAAATTTCATCAAAACTGTTCTTGCAAATGTCGTTGCATTATTCATCGCTGGTATTTTGCTGCCTTTTTTCCTGCTTTTTGTGATTATCATCATCGGAAGCATGTCCAGCGCAGACAAAGATATCAAAATTAAAGAAAACTCAGTTCTTACGATTGATTTTAAATCCAAAGTTGTGGAACATGAGAACGAAAGCGAGTCTTCTATATTTGAGATAAAAGAAGATGCTGAACTAAAATACCAAGATATCCTCAAAGCCATCGAAACTGCGAAAAACGATGATAAAATCAAGGGAATCAGCATAGAACTAGACGACATAGATGCTGGGATTACGCAGATAGACGACATCCGAAAAAGTCTGGAAGATTTTAAGAAAAGTAAAAAATTTGTCTATGCTTATGGGAATAATGTAAGCCAAGCGTCCTACTATCTGGGTTCGGTGGCTGACCAATATTTCCTCAATCCAGTGGGAGGCATCGAACTGAAAGGACTTTCCACAGAAGTGATTTTCCTAAAAGAATTTGCTGAAAAATACGGAATCAACATCAATGTTATCCGCCATGGAAATTTCAAATCTGCTGTAGAACCTTTCCTCAGAAACGAAATGTCTCCAGAAAACAAAGAGCAAATGACTACCCTTCTAAATGACGCTTGGGGAGATATTTCCTCTAAAATCATCCAGTCTAGAAAACTAGACCCTACGGAATTCAAAACTGTGGTTGATAGTTTATACGCTACAATTCCTGATTTGAGTCTGAAATATAAACTTGCCGATAAATTAGTTCAAAAATCTGAATATGAAGAGATTATAAAAAGCAAACTCAATGTTGGTAAAGATGAAAAACTAAACAAAGTTTCTATCAGAAATTATGCTTTCTCCCAAGTAGACACGAAAACAAACGATAATAAAATCGCTGTCCTGTACGCGTCTGGAACTATCTACAATGGAAACAGATATAGTGATATCTATTCTGAAAGATACATCCAGTATATCAAGGATTTAGCCCAAGATGACAACATCAAAGCTGTGGTTCTCCGTGTAAACTCACCTGGTGGAAGCGCCAATGCTTCTGATGAAATCTTGTATGAACTTCAGCAACTTAAACAAAAAAAGCCTTTAATCATTTCATTTGGGGATTATGCTGCTTCTGGCGGATACTACATCTCCATGGCTGGGGACAGGATTTTTGCCCAAAACAATACCATCACAGGTTCTATCGGGGTTTTTGGGGTAATTCCTGATGCTAAAAACCTAGCGAACCGAAATGGTATTTACTCCGATGTGGTTTCTACCAATGCCAATTCAAACATGATGTCGCCTTTTTCGGGGATTTCTTCGGGGACACTTGCTATCACACAGAGAAGCGTAGTAAATACCTACAATCGTTTTGTGCATTTTGTTTCTAAAAATAGAAAGAAAACCTTTGAAGAAATAGATGCTGTAGGAAGCGGAAGAGTTTGGTCTGGAAAAAGAGCCAAAGAAATAGGGCTGGTAGATGAAATAGGCTCACTAAATGATGCTGTAAAATACGCTGCAAGCAAGGCAAATGTAGTAGAATATGAAGCCATAAGCTATCCTGCAAAAGTGGATAAATTCGAGCAGATAATGAGCAGCCTGAAACAGGAAAGCATAACTACAAACTATGTAAAATCCCAAATGGGCGAAGAAAACTATCAGCTCTTCAAAATTTTTGCTGATCAAAATTTTAGAAACAGCATACAGATGACTATGCCCTACATCATTAGAATTAAATAATAATAACAAAAAACGGTGCCTGATAATATCAGACACCGTTTTCATTTACAATAAAGTTTAAGAATGATTAAAATTCTATGTCATCTGCTACGCCACCTCCCATTTCTTTTGAGAATTTCTCTGCATATTCTCTTTGTTTTTGTTCTTGGTATCGCAGCATTTTTTCGATGTTACCCATATTAGCCATCCATTTCATGGCTACAGACTGAAAATCTCCCAAGGAAATTCCATAATTATCCTGTATCCACTGAGCGCCATCCAGCCCTGCTTCATATGCCGCCTGACGAGCACCACACAATTCATAGTAGAACGCTTCATCATTTTGGATTTTAGCAAGATAGTCTCCTTCTTGATTAGATTCTTTTACAGAATCATTGAATTTAGGGTGAGTATCTGCACTTCCATAATACTGTCCGTAGAGAGACATCACAGCCATAGTCTGGTCTTGCTGCATTCTCTTTACCCAGAGATGGTTAGCTTCATCCCAAACAGGCATATCAACTCCCAATCTCTTACAAACCTCTTCTGCCGACATTCCATTAGTCATTTTAGAGGCTGCCGCTGCATAGTCTTGCAGTGAAATACCATGTATAGGCTGCAGCATAGGATTACTATCATCATGAGCCATATTCATGTAAGGATTCTCAAAAGAAGTATCATACTCATTTCCATTTTCATCATAATTCTCTAAAAAATCGTCACTTTCTCCATTAAACTCACCTGAGTTTTTGATGATAGCATCATTATTTTTCTTAAGCTGAGCTTGTTCCTCTGGCGTTCCTCTCTTTCCTGCTGCACGCATCTCGATAAGCACCTTATACCCATCATCCATCAAGCCTTTATAAAACTCAAAGAATCTGATAGTTGCCTTCAGGAGAGAGTCATTTCCATTGTAAGCTCCCAGCTGTTTCACTTCTGCGATATAATCCTCCAAATCCTCTTTCCACTGAAGACGCACCTTTTCTGCTCGGGCATAGTCTTTGGCATCCATAGCAGCATTCATATCAGCCATGTTGTCTTCGCATTTATTTGCTACACACATCAGCTCATTATTATACTCTATAGCATTGTCAAAACTTCCCTTTGCATAGTATACGCCTTCTTCTTCATCATAACCTCTCTTTTCTGGCTGATTTTTAGGCTGGTTATCTTCTACAAGGTCTTGAACTTTTTTAAAAAGATTTTTAAACATAATTTTTTTTTGAAACCTTAAAAATTACTCAAGATTATTTTTAGTCATCCTCATACTTTTCAAGGAACTCATCAGAAACTTCATTCAGTTTATCTGTAAAACGCTGTATCAGATTGTTATTGTTTTTCAGCTGAGCTTGTTCTTCTGGTGTTCCTCTCTTTCCTGCTGCACGCATTTCGATAAGCACTTTATACCCATTATCCATCAAACGGTCATACTCATCCAAGAACGCAATAGCAGCATCCATCAGCATAGTATCTCCTTTGTATGGCCCTAATTTTCTAACCTGCTCTTTGTAAGTTTTCACATCTTCTTTCCACTGAAGACGCACTTTTTCTGCACGAGCATAGTCTTTGTCATCCATGGCATCATTCATGTCATCCATGTTGTCATGGTTTCCGTTTGTGATGCAGATAATTTCGTTATTATATTCTACTTCATCATCAAAACTACCTTTAGCATAGTATACTCCTTCTTCTGCATCATAGCCTCCTTTTGGTTCATCATTTCCACCTACTAGGTCTTGTACTGTTTTAAAAAGATTTTTAAACATAACTTTAATTTTTTTGGTTAATAAATATTTTAATTTTCGATGGAACAAATGTATAAACTTACCTCATCCCTCCAATAAAAACAGCGTCTACAAAGCGTCTACAAGCTTTTAAACTTATTGTAAAATACTGATTTTCAATTAAATATTTTATAGACACCTAATTTCATAACCAAGTTATATTTATTTTATCTTTTAAATCCAAATGAAATTAAAAAATTATATTCCCAATTTTTAGCTACATTTATTTTTCATTTCGGACAAATTTTTCTCAAATTCATCAGAAGGGATTCCTTTTGCACCAAAATTTTCTAACATTCCAACCGCCAACTGAAGATAATCACCATCCAACTGAGCTAATTCTGCTATGATTTTTCGGTATAAATCTGGTTTTTCATCAAGATTAAACTCAGCATAAACCTGCATATCGCTCATTTCTCTATAAAAAACTTTTTTGTTCGCCTCGGCAAGTACTGGCACCGTATCAGCCAAAACCTTCCATATAGCAGCTCTCCATAAGAAATAAACCAAAAATTTTTCTTCCGATACCGCATTACTGCTGGAAATTTTTTCATAAAATTCTTCCTCCTTTTTGGTTTTTTCTTCAGCAAAATCCTTCGCTACAAACTCATATTCCCGCATTTTATCACTTGGAATGAATGTATTCTGCGTCTGGCAGTATGGACAGGTTATATAAGTAGAAATAAAATACAACTCCTTGATTTCCAGATTAGCGCCACACTGAGAGCAGTGGAAATTATTCTTCACTGCATTATATTCCTCTACTATTTCACGGAGTTTTTCCTCTGCAGAAGGCTCTTTCACATGACTCTCAATGCTATCAGCAAGATCTCTCATCTTGTCTTTCCATTTTTCAAAATCATCATGGATTTTTCTAAACCATTTTTCCTGAAGTTCTCCTTCTGGCGTTTGCGACTCATAAAAAGAAGGTTCATAAGGCTTTATCTGCTGTTTAAAAACATCCTCCGCCTTGTCTATAATTCCACTAAACTGTCCCTTTACCCCCATCAAAAAATTCCCAAAACTGCGTTTATATGGGTCTGTATCCTCATCATATATCTCCTGCATAGCATCGCGGGTTTCCTTTGCTAAGGACTCTGCTCTCTCAGTCAGTTTCTCTATAAAAACTCTAAATCTTTGCTCTAAATCATTCATATTCATTTATTTATATTCTTATTATAAATTTTTCCTTTTATCTATTATTCAAATAAACCGAGATTTCTCTCGGTTTTAAGCTAGTTTTTCAGTTCAAAAGTCCCCTCCAAAGACTGCGAAAGGCGTTTTCCATTTTCATCAGTATAGGTTAGGAAAACCGAAACGGTCTTTTTCTCCACATCCACCACCTGGCTTATGGTAGTGCCATCATTTTCTATCCAATTTACAAAGAACTGTGTCTCGCTGATGGGCTTCAGCACGAGCGGATTTTTCTCATCGGCAGTTTTTCCTTCCTTATCAGTAGTTTTCCAATGAATTTCATTCTCACTGATGTAGTGCACCTCGGCTTTCATCTCTGGATAGGTAAGCACTGCCTTCTTCCCAATAAGGGAAACCTGTGTTTGATTTTCTTTTGTTGTACTCATTGTTTCACTTTTTTTAGAATCTCCACACGAAGTTAATGCTACTGCGGTAATTAAGATTGTTACTAACTGTTTCATAATATTTAGATTTAAAAACTATAAATAAATGCAGCAAAAATGCACTAAAAATCATTATTTCTTAACGCTTTCGGCTATTATTTTCCCCATTGCTATGTCTATTTTTTGGGTAACTTGCTCTACTTTTTCAAGTTTATAATCCGATACTAAAAGACTTACGAATTTATACCTCACTTGGACAATTCCGTTTTCTTCATAGACCAAAACCTTCAATGGCAGCTCAATCGCTACTTTGGGATTTTCCTGCATCAGGCTGGTTCCCACCTTGGGATTTCCCACCACCAAAACCGTAGCTGGCAAAAGATTTTCTTGCGATTTCTTCGCAGCTTTTGCGTGGTCTATTTCCGCAAAAATTGCGATATTATTGGCTTTGAAATTCTTCTTTAATCTCCTAATTGTTTGTTTAAAATCATATTTGCTTTTTGCTGTAAAAGATGGATAATCTTCCGATTGCGCAGAAAAACTCACCGATATAAACAACGAAATAAAAAATAATATTCTCATAGTTTTAATTTTAAATTATTTGTTCCAAAACTTTTTTTATCGCCTTTGGGAAAATTTCATATTCTACTTTATGCACTTTCTCCGCGAGTTTTTCAGGTGTATCTCCTTCACTTATGGCAACTTTCCCTTGCAGGATGATTTCGCCCTCATCTATCCCAGCCGTCACAAAATGCACCGTGGCACCGCTTTCTTTCTCTTTGGCATCTATTACAGCCGTATGGACATGCATTCCCCACATGCCCTTTCCCCCAAACTTGGGCAGAAGCGCAGGATGAACATTGATAATTTTACCCGCATATTTTTTTGCAAAATCCTCGCTGATGATGGAAAGAAACCCCGCCAAGACTATCAAATCCGTATCTTTTGGAAGGATTTTTTCTAAATTCTCACAGAAATCTTTTCCTCTCTTTATCAAATGATGAGGAATTTGGTGTTTCTCGGCACGAACCAAAACATAGCAGTCTCTATCGGCAACCACCATGCTTACTTTTGCGTTAGGAATTTCTCCGTTTTGGATGCATTCCAGTATCCTTTCTAAATTGGTTCCTGAGCCAGAAGCCAAAACTATGATGTTTTTCATTTTTTGATTTTGTTAATCTTCCTTATCCTCCTCTACACCGTGCTTTATCTTGGATTTTTTCCCTTTGATATCTACGGCATATTCTTTTCCGTTTATGATGAGCAGCCCTTGGGTTTTGCCTTTGGAATGCAGCACATCGATGTCTATCACACGCCCGTCCATTAGGTAAGTAACCTCTTTTCTAAGGGTATGACCGATGACAAATTTCTTTGCATTGAGTTTTTTGAGAATTTCCTCTAAATCTTCTTTCTTTGTAGTTTCCTTCCCATAGCCTCTGTACCACATAGGGCTTTTCCCATACATATAGATGACATTTGCGATGGCATCTTTCCCTTTTTGCCCTTCTTTATTATTGAAATAATATTTTCTAGCGTGTTCATTCAGCTCCTCCACGGAAAGATTTAGGTCACTTACCTCCTTAGAAATTCCTGCATGAACGAAAATATAATCACCGATTTTCTCTACGATGTTTTTTGTATTAAGCCACTTGCCGAGTTCCGTACCATACTGAGAAAGAAGGAAAGTTGGATTTTCGTTCATGAGTTTTGCATTTTCAAAATATTTTTTTCGCACATAGCGCAAATCTTTATTCATGTTCATCAAATCATGATTTCCAAGAACAAAATGTACTTTTCCACCTGCTTTTTCCGCCTGTTCTTCCAAGGAATAAATCAGCCAAAGAGTCTGCGTTACTAAAAGCCCTCTGTCGAAGAAATCTCCCACCGTTACGAGATGCCCTTTCCCAAAAGTCCATTTGTAATTCTTATCCATCACCTTATTATTGATAAGAAATTCTTTAAATTGTTCAAAATTCCCTTCAATATCTGAAATGGCTATCAGTTTTTTAGGCATTGAATAAACCGAAGGTTCTTCTTTTAGCTCCTTTTTCAGCCTAAAAGAAAAGAAATCCTTATCTGTAATGTAGGATTTTAGCTCCTGATTTTCTTCATACCATTTATAAACTGGCGTAGGAACACCATTTTCTTCCTTAATGCTCTTCACGACCGACCGACCTAAACCCGAGTAAAAGATATACGGCCCGTCTATTCCTGCTCTGGAAGTGTCTTTCTCCAATCTTTTTTCCGATATGATGAGCTTGGGTTGTAAATCCTCTTCGCCCTTATCATAATCATATCCAATAGCCACAACAGGCCCAGTTATTGATGCTGCTACTTCAGCTATTTTGGAAGAGTCTTTCTGCTGTTCTTTTCCTGATGAAACGGGCTTCTTTTGGGCATTTAGAATATTACCCAAAAATAAAAATGCTAAAATAAGAACAGTTATTTTTTTCAATTTAAAATTTTTCATTAGTATCAAATTAATTTTTTCTTAGTTTTTCTTCATCCAAGGCTTTATTTATCAGGATTTCAAACACTTCTCCTAGTTCATCTGATGCGCGTTTTACGGCGTGTTCTATGATTTTTCTGGCTTGGTTTTCTGTAATTCCTGCCTCTGTCCAGCTTCTGCCAGAGGAATGCGTATTGAGCAGAAAAGGCATTATTCGGTCTATGGCACAGGCAAAAACAGCATCGGGCGTTTCCTCCGCTTCAAATTCTTTCCATAAATCAAGAAACTCCCTGCTCATCGGCTCTTCAAGGATACCAAAAATCCTCTCCGCAGAGGCAAATTCCCTTTCGTATTTGCCGACCATCGCTTTTTCATCAAAGATAAAAGTATCGCCAGCATCTATCTCCACCACATCGTGAATGGACAGCATTTTAATCACTCGCAGAAGGTCTATTTTTTCCTTATTTTTAGCATAAGGGAAAAGTATCTGAGCCAAAACAATAATCTGCCAGCTGTGCTCCGCCGAGTTTTCCCTCCTTTGGTCATCGTGGTTAAAATTCCTGCGCTGCACATTTTTCAGAGCATCAAGGGTTAAGATAAATTTGATTTCCTTTTCTAAAACCATGAAAATGAATTTTATACTAAATTGATTTTCTCTTCGTTTTCTGTAATTTCTCCGATTTCGTAGGCATCTTTCAGCGTAGAAAGCACTTTTTCTACATCTTTTTCATCTACGACAACTACCATTCCCACGCCCATATTGAAAGTCCCGAACATCTCCATTCGGTCTACATTTCCTCGTTTTTCAAGTTCAAGCATAATGCTCGGAATACGGATTTTTTCTGTCTGAATATCTGCACAAAGTCCATTCGGAATGATTCTTGGAACATTCTCTATCAGTCCGCCGCCTGTGATATGGGCTATTCCGCTAAGGCTTACCACCTTCAAAAGCTGATGAATAGGCTGATAATAAAGCCTTGTCGGTTCAAGGAGCGTTTCATAAAGCGGTTTTCCTTCAAATTCTTCCTCAAAATTTGGGAACACTTTTCTCACCAAAGAAAATCCATTGGAATGAAAACCAGAACTCGGAATAGCAATGATTTTATCTCCTTTTTTGATTTTTGAACCATCGATGATTTCATCTCTTTCTACGATTCCCACACAGAAACCTGCCACATCATAATCGCCCACCTGATACATCCCTGGCATTTCCGCTGTTTCCCCACCGATGAGGGCGCATTCATTGTCTTTGCAGGCTTTTACCATTCCTAAAACGATTTCTGATGCTACATTAGAATCCAATTTTCCACAAGCGAGATAATCTAAGAAAAACAAAGGTTTCGCGCCATGGCAGAGAATATCATTGGCACACATCGCAAAGCAGTCAATCCCGATAGAATCGTACTTTTTGGTATCCAAAGCGATTTTCAGTTTCGTTCCCACGCCATCCGTTCCACTCACTAAAACTGGATTTTTATACTCTCCAATGGCATAAAACGCCCCAAAACTTCCAAGATTGTTCAGTACATTTTTATTGTGAGTTTCGGCTACGGCGGACTTTATTTTGTCTACAGTTTTATAACCTTCTTCTTTGTCTACTCCTGCGGATTTGTAAGTGTTATTCATAGTTTATTTTTTTATTTAAAGTTAAATTTCAGATATAAAAAAGCCGACAAACCCCAAGGCTGGCCGGCTGGTATATTTTCAGCACAAAACTCCATTCCACTATTTTGGTTCAGAAAAAGAGCTGAAGTGATTTTATTTAATTTCAAAATAGAATTTTTATTTCTACAAAAATAGGATTTTTTTATTTAAAATCTATCACTCTCTGATGACTTTTATTCTTCCATCTTCCCAAATCCTAATCACCGAGGAGCCTTCCCACTCTGCCCTCTGGTCTTGGCGTTCTTCCGCTATGGCATCTACTTGGTTTTTAATCTCTTGCGAAATTTCAGAAAAACTCATCGGACTTTTTTCTCCACTGAAATTAGCCGAAGTAGAAACAATGGGACTATTAAGCTTGGAAATCAGTTTTTTACAAAAATCATCCTTTACCAGACGAATTCCTATACTTCCATCTTCTGCCAAAAGTTCTTTGGGAAGCCCTTTTGGGTTGTCATAAACGATGGTAACAGGCTTTTCGCTCAAATCTATGATTTCCCACGCCATGGCTGGAACATCCACTATTTTCTGCAGTCTTTGCTCGTTTTCCACCAGAATAATCGCCGATTTTCCTTGTTCTCTTTTTTTCAGGGAAAACAGTTTTTGTATGGCTTCGGGATTGGCAGCATCACACCCCAGCCCCCAGATGGTATCCGTAGGATAGAGAATAACTCCGCCCTGTTTTAGGACTTCCAGCAGTTTTTCCATTATTCTGGTTTGTAATTACTTTGGTTAAAGATTTCCGTAGCGTTCATCTTTAAGAAATCTGATAATTTCGTTTCTGGTTTTTGGGCATAAAAAGCCTTACAGATTCTCCAGCCGATGAAACTACCCACACGAGGCGAAGATTTTTGGTCTATTTCGGTATAGAATTTAGAAAATGGCGCCACTGAAAGGAAACGCTCATAGAGTTTCGGGTCATCGCTAAACACCATATTATTTTCCACAAAATAGTTCCAGATATTAGCTTCATTAGCCTCTGCCCATTCCTCCTGAGTCTGGGAATAGTTCATTTTCAGATAATCTGGAGTATTCGGAAGAAAGGCATCTTGAAGTGTTTTGATTTTTCCTTCTAAAATGATTTGGTCTATAAATTTATTTTCTTGAGGATTAGAAATCAAGAAAGTTTCGGCTACAATTTCTGTAATTCTCGGCACCAAATTCTCTGGATTCATGATTTTTTTATGATACTCATCCAGCCCTTGGTAGTTTTTGCTTTTCTCTCCCATGAATGCAGAAATATCCACGAAAAGCATCCCTTCGTCCGTTCTGAAAAAGATAGGATCTATCACACTTTCTCTGTCTAAAAATGAGGAATAAAGATAAACCTTAGGCGTTTTGAAAGCTGGGAAATAATGCTTCACTCGTGAAAACATTTCTGACAACTCGTTTTTCAGTTTTGTTTTATCAATTCCCTTTACAGCCTCCTGATACACACGGATTTCCGCTGTATCTTTTCTTCTGATTTCGTACTCCGCATCAGGAATAGACCCCTGAAACATCGGATATTTTTCTTTAAATTCCTTTAATGAAACTTTTGGGTCAAAAAACTCACCAGAAATGTCAAAAATTTCTACTTTTTCTGTGTTCTTCACTTCTATTTTCCATAGTTCTTCTTGGTTTTTGTTACAAGAAAAAACGACCAAACACAATGACAAAAATAATACCCAATGAATATTTCTTGATTTTTTCATTTTATTTAAAATTTATTTATCTTTAACTCCAATTTTTAATTCGCAAAAATAGAAAATTTTTAGATATAAAATGCAGACACAAAAAGTAACAGAACACATTATAAATTGGCTGAAAAATTATGCAGAAACTGCTAAAATGAACGGCTTCGTTATCGGGATTTCTGGCGGGATAGACTCAGCGGTGGTTTCTACCCTTACCGCTAAAACAGGGCTAAAAACCCTAGTCATAGAACTTCCCATACGCCAAAAGAAAGACCAAGTGCAGCGGGCTCAGGAGCAGATTTCCTTTCTGAAAAACAACTTTCAAAATGTGGAAAGTTTGGAAATAGATTTGACAGAAACCTTTGATATTTTTGAAAAAAAAGTAATCAGCAAAAGCTCCACTACGCAGAATAGAGAGCTTTCCCTTGCCAATTCCCGCTCTCGGCTCAGAATGCTTACGCTGTACTATTTTGGGCAGATTCATAACCTTTTGGTTACAGGAACAGGCAATAAAATAGAAGATTTCGGCATCGGTTTTTTCACAAAATACGGAGATGGCGGCGTGGATATTTCACCGATTGGAGATTTAACCAAAACCCAAGTCTATGAACTAGCCAAAGAGCTGAACATCCCTGAAAGCATCCAAAAAGCAGCTCCCACCGATGGGCTATGGGACACGGAGCGAACTGATGAACAGCAGATAGGCGCCACCTACCCAGAGCTGGAATGGGCTATGAGCGTTCACCAAGACCATTCCGCAGAGGATTTCTCTGGCAGGGAAAAAGAAGTTTTTATGATATATGACCGCCTAAATAGGGCTACCCAGCACAAAATAAACCCTATCCCAGTCTGCAAAATCCCAAAAGAATTGTTTTAAAAAATGAGTAAAAAAAATATGAGTATGTTTATTTTTAAAAATATTGAATTAAGTCAGTGGATAAAGCCACATCTGACCACTTATTGCTTAGCGGCAGATGATGATGAGCTTGAGACTTTACAGGATGACTATGACAGGTTTGAAAATATTAAATTTCTGACATGGGATAAAACCCCTTCTTCAGAAGAGTTGTCAAAAATTCAAGCATTGATTATTGAGGAGCCAGAATCTGGAGAGTATGATATATCCGACTTACCAGATTGGATAAATACGCTCGGTAATTTAAAGGTATTGGCATTTCCATATGTTTGTTTTTCTAAATTAGAAAATACCATAAAAAATTCTGCGCTTACATTAGAAACATTATATTTTTTCAATCCAATAGAATGGGATGTAGAAAAATTTGAAATACCAGCAAGTCTGGAAATGCCCAATCTTTCAGCATTTATATCAAGAAGTGAAACTAATGGTTTATTTGGAATTAAGGCAAATAATTTCCCTAATATCAGTTACTTACAGTGCAATATCTCAAAGTATAAAAATATTAAGCAACTTGATGAAATTAAAAATTTTAAGAAACTAATTCATGCCAGTTTTCATCATGGTAAATCATTGAATATATTAGAAAATATAAGCTCTGATTTATTGGAGTCAATTAGTCTTGTTGGATTTTCAGGGCAGAATTTTTCAATTTCGAAATTGAAAGAATTTAAAAATTTGAGGTACATTGCTTTGAATGGAATCAAAAAGGCTGAAGTAGATTGTGAGTTATTTACTCATTTGCCCTCTTTAAGCTATTTAGACTTAGTTTCCTGTTTTAACCTTAAAAATGTGAATGAACTGGCTAATATTAAAAATCTAGAATATTTAATCGTGCTAGATTGTAAACGACCATTTGATAACGCTACAATAGACTTACTTAAAAATCAGAATATTCCTTATATAGATATTGACTTTGCTTAAATTTATCAATAAAAAATCCCTTTGATAAAAACTCAAAGGGATTTTCTTTATCTATCACTGATTATTAACTTCCTAAGTGTAAGCTAATTACAGGCGTTCCATCTTCTTCGTAGCCCTCGATACTGAAGCCTTCAAAGAATATATGATCTCCTAATTCTTTACTAGCCAATGAATTATGAATCCAC
The DNA here is from genome assembly GCA_963516475.1 of uncultured Flavobacteriaceae bacterium. Classification (GTDB taxonomy): domain Bacteria; phylum Bacteroidota; class Bacteroidia; order Flavobacteriales; family Weeksellaceae; genus JABCPE02. The sequence continues at coordinate 12,617 of CAUQBR010000007.1, read as the reverse complement.
TGCAATAGTTCTATTGCTCCGAAATGGTCTTCATAAGCCTCGCATTCTGCCATGATTTCAGCATAATACAATCCATCATATTCAGGCTCTTCATCGAAAGTATCTGGATTAAGAAGTTTTTCATACTTCCAAAGCGATTTTTCATCCTTGATATAGGCCTCATACATTACTTTCACTTTTTTAGAATTGAAAATCGTAGAATGCGGTGCGTAATCATCCAGATTATTGTCTATATCTTGGTTGTAATCATAGACAGCCATCCAGAAATTCTGTAAAGATTCGTAAATTTTATCATTGAACGCCCATGCCACATTATCCAAAAGATTTGGGTTTTCTGCTGGTGCATAGCCTTCGCAGACATTTACTCTGTTTACATCCACTACTGGCGGATATGGTACATCCTGCTCTATAAATTTATCAAACAAAGCATCCGTTCCGTGGTCTAATTTGAAATCCATTTCCTCCTCATACAACGGCTGGATATAGAAAAACTCAACTCTTCTCTCACTCGGAAGCTCCACAATAGCTGGAAGGTTCTCTCCATCCTCGTTTTTCTCATTAGACTGAGCCGCTACGAGAATCACACCTTTGAAATTAGTCCCTTCAAAAGCCTCATTAGATGGGATAGTGTGTCCGTTTCCTAAATAAGTATTGTGATTGATAGGCAGACGAGCCAAAATTTTCAGCCAACGGATAGGCCAATAATCTTTCTCTTCTTCGCTTCTTATATTCCAAGTTGGCGGCAGATTGATTGCCAGCTCCATGTGTGGTGTGTATGGGTAGTCTGCTGGAACATTCATCATATGAGCGCCCATTCCACCCGTTACCAATGTGTAGTAGTTAGCTTCTGGTGTAGGTTCTATAATATACACATCACAATGAATATCAGGAGATTCCAGTTCATGGAATACATCATTAAACTCTCCAAATTCCTTTGCGATATATTTCTCCAAAGCTGTTCTGTCTTCCTCATCATAATAAGCTGGAAGTCCAGAATCTCTTCCTTCAAACTTCATAATATCCTCTTCTTCATCATAGCTCAATCGTCCAGATGAAATAGAATCATTCATATAATCTATCCAAGCTCTCATTCTGAACTGAATGTGTCCCACATAGTAGTCCTCTATATTTTCTGCAAGGGATATGATGATAATCTGCCCAGGAATTGGGTCTTCCTCCACAGGGTCTAAATCCATACAGATAAGGTCATTTCCTTTCAAAATAGGAATCCATTTACGGTTATAAAGTGTATTTTTAACCAAATAATCATCCTCAAAATTCTCCTCTGGAAGTTTTAGGTCTGCCCAGTTTTCTCCGTAATGTTTTTTCAAGTAAGAAATAACCTCTTCCTGAACCTGCTCCACTTCATTGATTCCTACAAAACTCTGTCCTTCTCCCACCGCAAAAAACGGCACATCTTCTTTCTGTCCACTGAAAGTTCTATGCAGCTGTTTGAAAGATTCTGGAAGCTCAAAACCTAATCTCTGTTCCAGTGCAGAAATTTCTGCTTCTGATGCAGGATTTCCCAGTTTTTCAGCCATTTTAGGTGCTTTTTCTTTTAAAAGGTCTACAAAAACTTCTAAATCATATTCCACTTCACCTTTTCCTCCTGTATATACATCATATGTAGGAATACCTTTTTTCTCAGCAATATTCAGCCAATTAAGGAATTCATAAGCATTGTTACATCCGCCCAGTTCTTCATGTTTCTCGAAGTGCTTTCTAGCGTTGGCTTTATCATCCAAAAAGAAATAAGAATAACCGATACGGTAGTTCCACGCAGCCTCTTCAGAAAGCTCATCTTCTAGATATTTGAACACCTCTATCGCTTTTCTAAGGTGGTTTTTGTTTTCTTCTGTCTGGTCTAGCCAGTAAAGATTGTTATACGCACGAGCCAGCTCACTCAAAACCTGCGTAGTTCTCTGCTCCACAGGAAGCCCTTCCACAAAATCTACAATCGCCTGAATTTTATCCTGCTCATCCCAAGCATCTATTTTCTTTAAAATCTGCTGTTCTGTCATAATGTTAATTTTTAATTTATCTAATTTTCAATGTTTTACTTTTAAATAATTTACCAGTTTATCGGTTCTTTACCTTTTTCCTTCAAAAATTGGTTGATTTTAGAGAAAGGACGGCTTCCAAAAAAGCCTTTATGCACGGAAAACGGCGATGGGTGGGCAGACTGAATGATAAAATGCTTACTAGCGTCTATCAATCCTGCTTTTTTCTGTGCAAAAGCCCCCCAAAGCACAAAAACCACATTCTCCTTTTTATCCGAAATTTCCTTAATGATGAAATCTGTAAACTTCTCCCACCCCAAATCCTTGTGTGAGTTCGCCTCATGAGCCCGTACTGTCAGCGTGGCATTAAGAAGCAAAACTCCTTGTTTCGCCCACATTTCCAGTTCATTAGAGGTTTTCTTTATTCCTAAATCATCTTCCAGCTCCTTAAAAATATTTTTAAGCGATGGCGGTGCTTTAACTTTATCCGAAACCGAAAAACAAAGCCCATTCGCCTGATTATCATTATGATACGGGTCTTGCCCGATAATCACGACTTTAACCTCTTCAAAGGGCGTAAGTTCTATTGCTCTAAAAATCATATTTTTAGGAGGAAAACACTTTGTTGTTTGATATTCCTCTTTTACTTTTTCCCAAAGTATAGTAAAATATTCTGTATTTTTTATTGGAGCTAAAATCTCTGTCCAAGTCATAATTAAATACTAATTTTTTGTTAGTGCAAATCTATAATTTTCGTTCTTTCAAAGAAAAAATCAAGTGTCTACAAAGTGTCTACAAGGAAACCTATCGCTCGATAAAAACCTAATTATCAGATGAATAAATTACACTCTTTCCAGCTCATCCGTGCTTATCTGTGTCTTAAAAAGCCCATAGTTTATCGTGGCTTTATTGGTTTTGGAGTCTATCTTTTCTATCGTTCCTATGCTCGTGCTTCCTATGATTCTCACTCGCTGTCCCACTTTCAGCCAAAGAGCTCTTTCCCTTCTTTCTCTTTCTTGGATTTTTTCCTGAGTTTCTGTTATGGTCTGTATCACAGATTCTTTTTTCAGCTCCTGTGTTACTTTTCGTTTTACCACTTTCAGTTTTTCAGCTTCTATTTTCTCTGTATTTTGGTTTTTTCTAAATTTCTCCTGTTCCAGAATTTTGATAAATTCTTTCACAATATCCTTTCGAGACTTTCCTTTTGCATAATCATCTATGAAACTCTGTATCCTTGTCCCAAATTGTAATTTTCTATATTCCTCCTCATAAAGTTTCTGAAAATTATAAAGTTTCTGCTGAAGTTGTTCGTTTAGTTTTTGGAGATTTTCTCTTTTGTTTTGGGTAATTTCTCGTTTTTCGGTAAGGTCAGATTTTAGTTTTTCAACCTCAAATTTTTCCTGCTGAAGTTTGACAATCGTTTTATCCAAATTCACCACATCTCTTTCTATCTTTTTCTTCGCGGAATGGATGATAAATCTTGGGATATTGTTCTTCTCGGCAACCTCAAAAGTAAAGGAACTTCCTGCCTGACCAACTTCCAGTTTATACATCGGCTCCAGCGTTTCCTCATCAAAGAGCATCGCCGCATTTTGAGCGTGAGGAAGCTGCTCCACTACCAGTTTTATATTGGTATAATGGGTCGTAATCACTGCAAAACTCTCTTTTTCGTAAAAGAATTCCAAAAACGCCTCTGCCAGCGCTCCACCAAGCTCTGGGTCTGAGCCTGTCCCAAATTCATCAATCAGCAATAATGTGTTCTCATCTGCCTCTCGTACTATTCGGCTCATTTTTTTCAGCCTTGATGAATATGTAGAAAGATGGTTTTCAATAGACTGATTATCACCTATATCCGTCATCAGTTTATCAAAGAAAAACATTTCTGAACGCGGGTGAACAGGCACCAAAATCCCTGACTGAATCATCAGCTGGAGCAGCCCTAAAGTCTTCAGAGTGATGGACTTACCACCTGCATTAGGCCCTGATATACAGATGATTCTATTTTTCTCCGAAAGCTCCAGCGTCTGAGGAAAAATCTCTTTGTTTTCCTGCGTATTTCTCAGCCAAAGAAGCGGATGATAGGCATCGATAAGTTTCAGGGTTTTATGAATATTGATTTTAGGTAAAACTCCATTGATTTTTTCAGCAAATTTTGCTTTAGCTCTTGTAATATCAAGATTATAGAGATATTCCTGATAATCTGATAATTGAGCATGAAATTCAGCGATTTCTGATGTCAGTTTCCTCAAAATTCTATCCACTTCCTTTTTCTGCTCCTCTTCACTTTCGCGGAGCTGATGATAATGCCTTACAACACTGTCAGGCTGGATATATGTGATAGAACCCGTTTTGGAAACTCCTAAAACACGCCCCGAAACTCGTTTTTTAAAGCCTGATTTCACAGCCAAAACCCTTTGGTCTTCTATCGTACTTTCGCGGATTTCATCAAGGAAATCCTGCTGGGCATAGTGATTCAGGGATTTATTAAAGTTTTCTTGAATATTTTTTTTAGCAATAGAAATGCTTTCTCGAATTTCCTTCAAAAGTGGCGATGCCTCGTTTTTAACTTCTCCAAAACGATTAAAAACTGCTGAAATTTTATCTATAATCTCTTTTCTAAATTCCAGCTCTTTAATTTCCTCTTCTAAACTCGGGAAGTTTTCAGAGAATTTCGGGAAAAACGATTGCAATTTTCCTATTTGCTCGGTAATTTTTCGGATTCTCAAAAAAGCCGATGCTTCTAATCTGAAATTTTCTATAAGCATCAGTTTCAGAGGCTCTTCTATATCTTCGTATTCATCAAAGGGAATGAAATTTTCACTCTCATAGGAAGACAAAAATTCCGAAGTTTTTTTCAGCAAAAATTCCGCTTCTTTTTGTGGAAGCGGCTTTATATTTGATATTTTTTCGGCTACTCTCGGTGAGTACGCATAGGGCGTGATTTCCTCCAATAATTTAGGAAACTCCAGCTCGTTCAAATGGTCTTGTAAAATCTGCACCTTGCAAAGGTAACATTTTTAATTTTTATTTTAAAGATTTTTCATAAGCCTCCCAGCCTATTTCTCTGTAATTTTTTGATGATTTTTCGGCATCTTCTGCTAGATAAATTCCACGCCCCACGATGATAAAATCCGTATGCAGATTATGAAAAACATGGTCTGGCGTATTGTACTGCTGCCCTTTATCATCGTCAGCCTGTTCTAAACTGACACCTGGAGTAAAAAGCAGCATTTCTTTGTTTATTTTTCTCTGAGCCACACAGCCCATTATATTAGGCTGTTCCTCAACGATTTTAAGCCCTTCTTCTTGGTAATGAGCATCTGTAAGCGTTCCCTGAGAAGACATCCCTAAAATCGCGATAACACCCACATTTTTAAAATATTCCAAAGATTTTTTCCCTGCTATGAGATGTGATGTCACCATATCCGCCCATTTTGAGATTTGATAAACGCCTTTTGAGAATTGTAATTCCTGCGTGCTGCCTATATCCGCAAATTTTCTATCCTCCATCAGTAGAAAATTATGCTTCCTCGCTAAATCTACCAGCGGAAGAATGGTCTTATCATGGTCAAAATCTTTTATAATATCTATGTGTGTTTTCAGAGCCACTATCTGCGGCCCTACTTTCTCTGCTAAATTTAGTAACTCACTGGTAGTCACCACATCAGCAGAAACTATCAGATTAGATTTTTTATTGATTGCTGTCTGCAAAAGTTTTTTTGCTGTGGGATGTTTGACTACTTCTAATTTCTGCTCGTAAGAAAGTCTTTTTTCTTCCTCAAATTTCACTTGTTTTCCCGCCAAAAAATCATGGATTTTTGCAACCTGCTCATTATCTATTTCTCCTGCTTCGTGCAAGATTTTCACCACTTCTGTGATTGTGAATAGTGTATGAACTCTGTATCCCTTCTGCTCCAAAAGCTCTTTTCCGCCCTGCTGTCTATCCAAAACCACCACAATATCAGATACTTTCAGACCTTCTTTTTCCACTTCTGCTATTGTCTCCATGAGGGATTTTCCAGATGTAATCACATCTTCCACCAAGAGGCAGGATTGTCCTTGTTTATAGATACCTTCTATCAGTTTTTTAGTTCCATAGCCCTTGGCTTCTTTTCGTTTGATTATCAATGGAATACATGATAGCAGAGACATCGCAGTCGCCATCGGAAGTGCAGCGTAGGGAACTCCGCAAATCAAATCCAGTTTATTATCCTTTGGTAAAATTTCTAAAAGATGTTCCGCTAGTTTTTTCAAAATTTTAGGGTCTGATGCCAACGGACGCAAATCCACATAAAAAGGGCTTTCTATCCCACTTTTTAGGGTGAATTTTCCAAATTTAATGATTTCTAATTTGTAAGATTCTAAAAAGAATTTGTTTTTGGATTCCATGAGATTAATTTTCTACAAAGTTAAATGAATTTGCCTACTTTTTTTTATTCATTTTTATACAATTTATTATTAAATTTGCGACTTATTCTTTTTATGAAAAATAATACCACACCTACAAAAAAATACCGAAAACCAAGAATAGCTCTTGGTTCCACGCTTATATTTCTGTCAGTAATACTCATTATCTCCTTTGTTTCTTACCTAATGAACTGGAGAGAAAACCAGAGCCAAATAGGAAATTTTCTAAATAAGGAAATCAAATCCACCAATATTTTTGGTAAAGCGGGTGATTGGCTCGGGAATGTATTTATTTTTGAAAGCGTAGGAATTTCTGCGTTTATCATTGCTTTCCTGCTTTTTGTTTTCGGAACTTTGATTTTAGGAATAAAACTATTCAAACCATGGAAAACCATTTCCCATAGTTTTTTCTTTTTGGCATGGCTGCCTGTATTCACGGGAGCTGTTACCAAAGGAAATGGCATTCTAAGCGGTGTTTTCGGCTATCAGATTTATGATTATGGTTCTAGCATTATAGGGAGTTTTGGGCTTTGGACTTGTATCATTCTAAGCTTTGCCCTGTATTTCATTTTGGAATTTAATATCAGTTTAAGCAATATTACTGATAAAGTCTCCACAATGAAAGAAAAAATACAATCCATAAAAGATGATATTCAAGAAGAAATATACAAAAAAGAGGAAGAAGAGGATGATATAAACACCAATATATCAGCACAAAACACCAGTCCAGTTTCGGTTGCTGAACCTGTCACTGAAAATAATGCAAAAGAAAATACTGCCACTGAAAAGGTAGAAACAGAAGTGGAAGAGCCTAAAAAAGCCTCAACCATCAGTGTGGAAATAGATGATGAATTTTTATCAAACAAGAATAAACCTTCATCTAATGAAAAACCTGAAAATGAAACTGATAAAGAAATCATCATTGATAATGAACCTAAAAAAGATGATGATATTGAGATTACCATAGAGCCTTTACCTGCTGCTAACATCATCACAGACCCAAACAAAAAAGCTGATGAATTGGTAGAAAAACACGGTCTCTATGACCAAAGATTAGATTTGGCTAATTTCCAGATGCCTAGTCTTGATTTACTAAAAGACTATGGCAACGAAGAAATCACCATAAACAGAGAGGAACTAGAACAAAACAAAAACAAAATCGTAGAGGTTCTAAAAAATTTCAATGTCGGTGTTTCTAAAATTAAAGCGACTATAGGTCCTACAGTGACACTTTACGAGATTGTCCCTGAATCTGGAACTCGTATTGCTACTATTAAAAGGCTTCAAGATGATATTGCTCTAAGCCTTTCTGCACTGGGTATCAGGATAATAGCTCCTATCCCTGGGAAAGGAACCGTAGGGATAGAAGTTCCACGACAGACTCCAGCGATGGTATCAATGCGTTCTGCTCTACAAGCGTCCAACATCCACTCCACAGACATGGATCTTCCCGTAGTCTTTGGAAAAACCATCTCCAATGAAATCTTCATGGCTGACCTTTCCAAAATGCCTCACCTACTGATAGCGGGAGCTACAGGACAGGGTAAATCCGTGGGTATCAATGCCATATTAACTTCGCTGCTTTATAAAAAACACCCTAGCGAACTGAAATTTGTGATGGTAGACCCTAAAAAAGTGGAGCTTTCTATCTATTCCAAAATCGAACGACATTATTTAGCTAAACTCCCTGACACGGAAAAAGCTATATTAACAGATAATTCAAAGGTTATCAACACATTAAACTCGCTTTGTATTGAAATGGATAACCGCTACAAGCTTTTGGAAGAAGCTTTTTGTAGAAACCTGAAAGAATACAATAAAAAATTCAAGGAAAGAAAATTAAACCCTGAAAATGGGCATCGCTACCTGCCATACATTGTGCTGGTGGTGGATGAATTTGCGGACTTAATCATGACCGCTGGCAAAGAAGTGGAACACCCTATCGCCCGTCTAGCGCAGCTTGCAAGAGCCGTAGGAATCCACCTCATCATCGCTACACAGAGACCTTCCGTAAATGTCATCACAGGGATGATTAAAGCCAATTTCCCTGCCAGAGTGGCTTTCCGAGTTATGTCTAATGTAGACTCTAGAACCATACTAGACAGCACAGGTGCAGACCAGCTGATAGGAAAAGGTGATATGCTGTATTCTAATGGAAATGACATGATTAGAATCCAATGCGCCTTCATAGACACGCCTGAGGTGGAAAAAGTGGTAACTTTCATCGGTGAGCAAAAAGGCTATCCAAATGCCTACGAACTCCCTGAATATGTGGGCGAAAACGAAAGCGCTGGTTCAGGAAATTTTGATGCAAATGAAAAGGATGCTTTGTTTGAAGAGGCTGCCAGAATCGTAGTTAATACACAGCAGGGCTCTACCTCCATGTTACAAAGACAGCTAAAACTGGGCTACAACCGCGCAGGGCGAATCATGGACCAACTGGAAAACGCAGGAGTAGTAGGAAGTTTCAACGGAGCAAAAGCAAGAGAAGTGCTAATTTCTGATATTCAGCATTTGGAACAGTTTTTGGAGAGCCTTAGAAACAATTAATTTCATTAAATTTAAAATTATGACTTTTTTCAAAAAAATTTTACTGATATTATCTTTAGGAATGGTAAGTCTGGCTGCTGCTCAAAAAGTAGATATCAAAGCCAAAAACATACTGGATGAAACCTCAGCCAATTATAAATCCAAAAGCACAATGTATTTTAAATTCTCATATGGAATGGGAAGCAACGGCAAAGTTTCTAAAAATCAAACAGGTATTTTCTACGCTTCAAAGAATAAATACAAACTCAAAATAATGGGGAACGAGCAGATCTTTGATGGAAATAAAGTATACAACATCAATGCTGAAGATATGGAAGTGACCATCGCAAAACCAAATGGTTCCGAAGCGATGCTCTCTCCTATCAATTATCTAGATTCTTACAAGAAAGATTACAACATAAGTTATACAGGAAATAAAAATAATCTGGAAGTTATAAAACTCACTCCTACAAAAAAGAATGGCATCAAGCATGTTTTCCTACATATCAATAAAGCAAAAAAACAAATAGAAAAAATAGAACAATACGCTGATAACAACGATATTACAACGATAAGCATCAGCCAGTATAAAGAAAACTTAAAAGTAGAGCCTTCCACTTTTAGTTTTAATAAAAACCTTTATAAAAACTATCTAATCACAGAGTTATAATGTTAAAAAAATTAGATTTATACATTATAAAAACCTTTTTAGGTCCTTTCATATTCATTTTCAGTATTTTATTCTTCATTTTCATGGTGAATATTATCTGGATACAGATGTTTAACCTTGGAGGCAAAGGGCTGACAACATGGGAACTAACCAAACTTTTCTACTATCTGAGTGTGGGAGTCATAAAGATGGTGCTCCCACTCACTGTACTCCTCGCCTCTATCATGGCTTTTGGAGGCTTCGGAGAGCGCTATGAACTCGCTGCGATGAAAGCCGCTGGAGCTCCTTTGATCAGAATTATAAGACCTTTGTTTCTTACGAGTTTAGTTTTAGCGTTTATTTTATTTTTGTTTTCTAACTTCGTAATTCCTGATTTTCAGCGAAAAGCGAAAAATATGCTGTATAACATCGTTTCCTCCAAACCTGCACTGAATTTCACACCTGGGCAGTTTATCAATTCACTCCCTGGGACTACTATCAAATTTGACAGACTTTATGGAGAAAATGATGAACTGATAGAAGGCGTTTTCATCAACAAGACTGCCAGTAGCTTTGATGACCAAAGAACCATCATCGCTAAAAGAGGAAAAATAGTTTCCAAACAAGGGAGCAACTATCTGAGAATGGTGCTTTATGATGGGTATATTTTTGAAGATAATCTCGCTAAACCCAACTTTCAAGACCGTTTCAGACAGGAAAATCAGACCATTAAGTTTGATTCTTTGGTGTCTCATTTTGACATCAGTGAACTTCTTGACAAGGCTATCGAGAGCGAAAAAATCACGGACAGCTATGAGTTCCAGAACTATGCACAGCTCAACTCTACTGTAGACCTTGTAAAAGCCGAAAAACAAAAAAGATACTCTGAAATTTCCTCAGATTTAGTTTCTCAGAGCAGTTCTTTCATAGAAATTTTGGATAAAAACAAAGATAAAAATAAGAACAAAAAAACTCAGGCACCATTTAGTTTAGATTCTATAAACCAAGAAAAAAAGCTGGAAATCCTCTTCAATGCACATGAGAAAATAGACCTCATCCAAAAAAATATTGAAGGAAAGAATGAAGAAATGCTCTCACAAATCAAACTTTATGCAAAAGTAGTGATGCACCAGCAGCAGATTTTGGCGTATTCGGTGATGAGTGTTTTATTCCTGCTGATAGGGACTAGTCTCGGTTCTATCGTAAGAAAAGGCGGAATAGGAATGCCAATTCTTCTTTCCATCATCATATTCATCATATTTTTCGTTCTCAATATTTCTGCTGAAAACATGGCTTGGAAGGGAGAAATGGATCCATATATCGCTGCTTGGCTGCCGAATTTTATATTCCTGCCTTTCAGTATTTGGATAACTTACAAAGCCAATACAGACTCACAAATCCTAGATGTAGAGAAATATAAATCTTGGATAATGCCTTTGATAAAGAGATTTTCAAAGCATAAAGAGCATAAACGATACCAATAATTTTTTTCAATAAAAAGTAAAAATTCTATTTATTGAAAAAAATAAAAATAATAAATTCATGAAATTAGTTTTTTTACTTTTATTATTTCTTTTGGGCAGTATGTTTCCTGCTCAAGATACGGCTCATGTAAAGCATATACATGAAGATTTTCAGATAATGGCAAGCGGTGTGGATTTCCGAGGGATGAGCCATCGCAAGTTCGCATCAAAGTGGAGGGAGCAATATTCTTCAATTAAGGAAAGTAATCTTGTGGATATACTCATTGTCCAAGACAAAAAAACTAAAAAATATGGATATGTAACCTTTGACAATAAGAAAGTAACGCCCATAGAGTACGATGATGCCCAAGGCTTTGGCTATCCTGAAAAAATTGCTTGGGTAAAGAAAAACAATAAGTGGGGCGGCATTAATACCAAAGGAGAAAATGTCATTCCTTTTCTTTATGAAGAAACTCAGGAATTCAGCTCTTCAAGGGCTTTAGTAAAATTCAAGGGGCAATGGGGCTTTGTCAATAAAGATGACAAAATGCTGATTCCTGCAGAATACGAAGAAGCTGAATCCTTCCATTACAATACTGACTACACCAAAGCCAAGAAAAATGGACTTTGGGGATTTATTAATAAGGATGGTAAAACACTCATTCCCTTTGAATATGATGCTATCCGCACAGATGATTATTATCCAAAACCCAAAGATAAAATAAGAGCAGTGAAAAATGGCAAAATGGGTGTCATTGACTGGGATAATAAGGTCATCATTCCCTTTTTATATGCCAATATACTTCCACCTACAGAAGGTATCCATGTAGTGTTTAAAGATGGAAAAATAGGCTACATAAAAGAAACAGGAGAAATACTCGTTTCTCCGAAGTATGAAACCATGTGGCTTATTTTTCATCATTATGTGAGCCGATTTGAAAAGGGAACTGCTTTAGTGAAACTCAATGACAAATTTGGGTTTATAAATACCCAAGGAGAAGAAATAATTCCTTGTAAATATGAAGCTGTTAAAGGGTCTTATTTCAGAGAAGGAATAATCCCTGTGCGGTATAATGGTAAATGGGGCTACATAAACCAGAAAAATGAAATAATAGCTCCCTTTGTGTATGATGAAGCGGAGTATTTTTCTAATTCTTTTTCTGATATTGAAAATGGTTTTGCGAAAGTAAGGCGCGGAGATAAATGGGGCTATATCAATACCCAAGGTAAGGAAGTAATTCCTGTGATATATGACAAATTAGGAAATTATATTTTCAAGGGGCTTTGTGAAGCAAAACGCGATGAAAAGTGGGGCTTTGTAAATACAGAAGGCAAGGAAGTAATTCCTATTATATACGACTGGGTCAATCTTTTTAATAGCTGTGGAGGCTCTATAGAAGCGCATCTTGGCAAAAAGAAATTCTACATGGACTTGCAGGGAAATCCAAAAAAAGAGTGAATTTATCCTTAATGTTAAAAACAGCAAAACCAGATAAACTACAAAAAGATAACAGTATGCTAAAACTAAAGAAAGATTTTATTGATACCATAGATAGTGTATATCTTATT
>CAUQBR010000006.1:0-100028 GCA_963516475.1 uncultured Flavobacteriaceae bacterium | reverse complement strand
ATTTTCCGAAAATTCCACCAAACTGCATCCCATACGCCATTCCTGGGTTTTCTACGAAAGTGAGCCGAAACCAGTCCAGCCCGAAAACAGGGATGCTTTCGCCCAGATGAAAATGAGTTTTGATGTAAAATTTGGATAACTGGTCTATGAGCAGCACCAGCGCTGTGATGAATATAATTTTTTTCATGAAACTAAATGTTTTGTACCATTTTTAAATTGTAAAATCATGTTTGATTAGTTTTTATGGGGAATATGTTTTTAAAAGGCGTTCAACGGCTGTCTGTTTAAAATCTTTAAAACTTGTAAGAACATTATTGTCTATTAAATAAAATGTAGAACTTACACGCGGGAAATACTCCTCGTGTCCATCGGGGTATTCATCAACTCTATGGTAATAATATTGAGAAAATATCATGGTTTTCCCTTCTACATTCCACAGGTAGGCAGAATACCCTGTTATCCTTCCTTCATCATTTTTTGAGGGGGTAGGTAATAATGTTTTTGGAGTGTTGTATTGTTTTTTTAAATAGCTAAACATTTTATTGCCAATTTCCTCTTCCTCTATTTTAATTATAATTCCTGATGTTTTTTGTTCGGAAGCATTATTGAACAATATTTTCACTTTAGATAAAGGAATCTCTTCTTTATTAGTATTTTGAAACTCAATATCTCCAAAGCTAAAATGTGTCATTTCTTCGGTGAAAGCGCATGGTAATGTCGTGGCTATATCTTCATCTTCCATTTCAAATTTTACGCCATTGAAAACTTCTTTATAACTCGAAGAAAAATCTACTTTTTCAAGGTCAGTTTTTTTTGCACAAGACAAAAATAAAAGACTCATAAATGTAATGACAATTGTTCTCATTTTGGTTAAATTAAGTAAGAGAGCTAAGATATCTTAGCCCTCATATGTGTGATATTTACCGCTGCATGTTTTTCGCTTCTATGCTCAGTGTAGCGTGTGGAACGGCTTTCAGTCGCTCTTTGTCTATCAGTTTTCCTGTTACGCGGCAGATTCCATAGGTTTTGTTTTCTATACGAATAAGCGCGTGTTTCAGGTCGCGGATGAATTTTTCCTGTCTGCCGGCCAATATCGCATTTTGTTCTTTGCTGAGCGTTTCAGCTCCTTCTTCAAAGGCTTTGAATGTAGGCGAAGTATCATCTGTTCCGTTGTTTTGGTCATTGATGAAACTTTCTCTTAACAGGGCTAAATCTTTCTCTGCCTTCTCTATTTTCTGCTGGATTATAGCCTTAAACTCCTGCAAATCAGCATCGCTGTACCTTGTTCTTTCTTCCATTCTGTTATCAATTAGTCGTTTTTAGTTGTTTTAAATTTTTATACTCTGTTTATATTTATTTTGAAATACACATCATTGATTTCTATTTCATCAGCTGGAGAAAGTGAATTCACAAACTCTATTTTATTTGCTAATACTTCTGCAGAAATGTAAGAATTATTAGCATTGATTTCTGACTTAAACGAATTATTCTCCTCTAATTGTATACAAATTCTATCCATCAGGTCAAAATCTTTATCTTTTCTAAGGTTTTGAACACGGTTCACGAATTCTCTTGCCACACCTTCTGCTCTGAGTTCATCAGTTACAGTAAGGTCTAAAGCTACAGTTATTCTGCCCTCGCTGGTTACTGTCCATCCTGGGATGTCTTTGGTCAAGATTTCCACATCATCGATGGTAATTTCGTGTCCTGCGATGTTCATTTTTCCTTCTTTTTCAAGGGTTGCTATCTGCTCAGAACTCATTGCAGAAATTTCTGCTCCCACAGCTTTCATATCTTTGCCTAGTTTTGCTCCCAGAACCTTAAAGTTAGGTTTGATTTGTTTTACAATCAGTGTAGAAGCCTCTTCAGCATTGATGAGCTGTAGTTCTTTCACATTTATTTCTTGTTTGATTAAATCCGCTACGGCTAAAATCTGGCTTTCAGTTTTCTTATCCAAAACAGGAATCATCACTTTTTGTAATGGCTGACGAACTTTGATATTTTCTTTCTTTCTTAATGAAAATACCATCGAAGTGATAGACTGCGCTAGATGAGTTTTCTCCACCAAATCTGCGTCTATTCGGTTTTCGTCTGCTACTGGGAAGTCTGACAAATGCACACTTTCTGCCTTGTCTTTTCCTGTTACGGCATTTAGGTCTTGATATAGCCTGTCCATGAAGAATGGCGCTATCGGAGCAGAAAGTTTCGCCACGGTATCCAGACAAGTGTAAAGTGTCTGATAAGCAGAGATTTTGTCCTCTGTGTAGTCGCCTTTCCAGAAACGGCGGCGACAGAGTCTCACATACCAGTTAGACAAGTTATCATTCACGAAAGTATTGATGGCTCTTGCCACTTTCGTAGGTTCGTAGTCTTCGTAGAAAGCCTTTACTTCCTTGATTAAGATATTTAATTCAGACAAAATCCATCGGTCAATCTCTGGTTTGTTCTGTACTTCTGCTTCTTCGTATTTAAAGCCGTCTACATTGGCATAAAGCGCGAAGAAAGAGTAAGTGTTATAAAGCGTTCCGAAGAATTTTCTACGAACTTCATCGATTCCTTCAATGTCAAATTTCAGGTTTT
Organism: uncultured Flavobacteriaceae bacterium; assembly: GCA_963516475.1. Classification (GTDB taxonomy): domain Bacteria; phylum Bacteroidota; class Bacteroidia; order Flavobacteriales; family Weeksellaceae; genus JABCPE02. The sequence continues at coordinate 97,448 of CAUQBR010000006.1, read as the reverse complement.
CCCACGGATTGGCATTAGAAATCATGTACCAGCGCGTAGCATCTGGGCCATATTTTGCCAAAGTTTCGAATGGGTCTACGGCATTGCCTAGTCTTTTAGACATTTTTTGTCCGTTTTTATCTAAAACTAATCCATTGGAAACCACATTCTTATAAGCCACAGAGTCAAAAACTGCTGTTGCAATCGCGTGAAGCGTGTAGAACCAGCCACGCGTTTGGTCTACTCCCTCCGCTATGAAATCCGCAGGGTAAGCCTTGTTTTGGTCGATAAGTTCCTTATTCTCAAAAGGATAGTGCAGCTGAGCGTAAGGCATCGCACCAGAGTCAAACCAAACATCTATCAAGTCGCTTTCTCTCTTCATCGGTTTTCTGCTGTCAGACACTAAAATAATCTCATCCACGATGTTCTTGTGAAGGTCTATTTTAGCGTAGTTTTCATTAGACATATTACCGATTTCAAAGCCTTTGAATGGATTTTCGGACATTAGACCAGCGGCTACGGATTTTTCTATCTCGGTGATTAGTTCCTCTACAGAACCAATGATTTTTTCCTCTTTCAGATCCTCTGTTCTCCAGATAGGAAGCGGAATTCCCCAGTATCTGGAACGGGATAAATTCCAGTCATTTACATTTTCCAGCCAGTTCGCAAAACGCCCTTCACCAGTAGCTTTCGGCTTCCAGTTGATACCTTTGTTTAGCTCTACCAAACGATTTTTCACCTCGGTCATTTTCACAAACCAAGAATCCAGCGGATAGTACAATACTGGCTTGTCTGTTCTCCAGCAATGAGGGTAGGAGTGGCTGTATTTTTCTACCTTAAAGGCTTTATTTTCAGTTTTTAAAAGGATGGCGAGTTCCACATCCCAAGATTTTTCAGGAGCGGTGCCGTTATCGTAGTATTCGTTTTTAATGTATTTCCCAGCGAAAAGTTCAGGAACATTTTCTCCTTTGATGAATTTCCCTTGCAGATCCACTAATGGTACAAGGTTGTCATTTTCATCTTTTACGAGCATCGGTGGAACACCAGCTTCTTTCGCTACACGGGCATCATCCGCACCGAAAGTCGGCGCTGTATGCACGATTCCTGTCCCGTCCTCGGTAGTTACGAAATCTCCTGCAATTACACGGAATGCTTTTTCAGGATTTTCTGCTGGAAGGAACCACGGAATGAGCTGTTCATAGGTAGTTTCCACCAAATCAGAACCTTTGAATTCGGCTAAGATTTGGTAAGGAATTTTCTTCTTGCTGTCGTTATTGTGATTATTTTGGAACGAAGAAAATTCGGCTTCATCAGAAGTTTCAAAATATTTATTTCCAAATTGTTTATTTACCAATGCTTTAGCAAGGATAATATTGATAGGTTCAAAAGTATATTGATTGAAAGTTTTAACCAAAACATAGTCAATATCCGCACCCACAGTCAGTGCTGTGTTAGAAGGCAATGTCCATGGCGTAGTAGTCCAAGCAAGGATGCTCAGGTTTTCAGTATTTGAGATTTTAGACTGAAGCACAGGGCTAAGGTTTTTTACTTTAAACTGAGCCACGATAGTCGTGTCGCTCACATCTCGGTAAGTCCCTGGCTGATTGAGTTCGTGCGAAGAAAGTCCCGTTCCTGCCTTTGGTGAATACGGCTGGATAGTGTAGCCTTTGTAAAGTAAATTTTTATTGTAAAGCTGTTTCAGAAGCCACCAAACAGACTCCATATATTTTGGTTCGTAGGTGATGTACGGATTTTCCAAATCTACCCAATAACCTATTTTTTTTGTAAGGTCATTCCAAATGTCTGTGTAGCGCATCACCGCATTACGACAGGCTTGGTTGTATTTTTCTACGGAGATTTTTTTACCGATGTCTTCTTTGGTAATTCCAAGTTCTTTCTCCACGCCCAGTTCCACAGGAAGCCCATGAGTGTCCCAGCCTGCTTTACGGAAAACCTGCTTACCATTTTGAGTTTGAAAACGACAGAAAATATCCTTGATAGTCCTTGCCATCACATGGTGAATACCAGGGAGACCATTAGCAGAAGGCGGCCCTTCGTAGAATACGAATTCTGGGTGTCCTTCGCGGATTTCTACCGACTTATGGAAAGTGTCATTATTATGCCAAAATGCTGCTATGTTTTCGGAAACATTTATCAAATCAAGGTTCTTATATTCGCTGAATTTAGCCATTTTCTTATCATTTTTGTAAAAAATCTAGTTGCGAATATAATATTTTTTCGGAGAAAAAAGATATAATTTTGCAATAATTTTTTTGTCTTACCATAAAAAACTTATACTTTTGCAACTATGGTAAAAAAAATACTCATTTCTGTATTATTCAGCATTTCAGTGATGGGATTTGCTCAAAAAAATCCATTGAAATACAAGATTGATTCTATCAATCAGAAAAAATGGGATTCTACCGCAGTCAATTTGGATAGTCTGAATACTCCCAAGCTGGTAAAACTGAATATAAAAAAGAAGGACACCATTATCCTTAGAAATCAGGAGGATAAACAAGGAGAGCTTCCTGTGACGCCGTTTTTGCTGATGAATACTTATCGTGAGAGGTCTTGGTTTTTCTATGGACAGAACAACTTGATTTTCAATCAGTCTTCCTATTCCAACTGGAACACGGGAGGGGATAACAGCATCGGTGTTATTGGCAGGATAGATTATTCATTGATTTACAAAAACGGAAAGCATTTTTGGGATACTCATGCGAAGATGGGCTATGGAATGGTTTCTGACAGAAAAGAAGAACTCAGAAAAACAGAAGATTACCTCAATGTTTCTTCTGACTATGGCTATGATTTGGGTAGTCAGTATTATCTTTCTACAGGTTTCCAGTTTTTGTCTCAGTTTTCGCCAGGATACTATTATTCTTCAGGGAAAAAAGTGAAATTTGAGGACAGAATTTCGCGATTTATGGCGCCTGGGTATCTGAATGTCGGTCTTGGGGTTTTGTATAATCCGAAGGAGAATTTCCAAGTGATACTCAGACCTATCAATGCTAAACTAACTTTCGTGCTGGACAAACACCTTCAGAAAAAAGGAAAATACGGACTAGAACATGATGGGCAGAGCATAAAAAGCGAAATGGGAGCAATGCTCAATGTGATTCATCGTTGGAAAATTTATAAGGATATTTATTTTACCAATCAGCTGAATTTATTTAGCAGCTACACTTCTCACCCTGAAAGAGTGGATGTCGCATACACAGGGACATTGAGCTTGAAATTTAACAAATTCATAACCACTACATTCAATATTGATTTGGTCTACGATCACGACCAAGTGCAGAAAATCCAAATGAAGCAGGTTTTGGGTGTGGGTGTTTACTATAAATTAGGAGTTGAAAACAAAGAAAAAAACATCAGAAAAGATAAAATAAATAAAGTAAAACCTTTCTAAAAATATGTCAGATATTATTCAGCTTTTGCCAGACTATGTTGCCAACCAGATTGCGGCGGGAGAAGTGGTGCAGAGACCTGCTTCCGTAGTGAAAGAACTGCTGGAGAATGCCATAGATGCGAAGGCTGGTAAGGTGGAACTCATCATAAGGGACGCTGGAAAAAATCTGATACAGGTAGTAGATGACGGCATAGGAATGTCCGAAACTGATGCTAGAATGGCCTTTGAAAGGCATGCGACTTCTAAAATTCGTACTACGGAGGATATTTTTAAAATATCGAGCAAGGGATTTAGAGGAGAGGCTCTAGCATCCATAGCAGCGGTAGGACAGGTGGAATTGAGGACTAAAAAACAAAATGCGGAATTAGGGACAAATATCTATATAGAAGGGGGAGAGTTACAATTTCAAGAGCCTATTCAGACTGCTGAGGGCTCTAATTTTTTGGTGAAAAACTTGTTCTACAATGTTCCTGCAAGGAGAAAATTTTTGAAGAAGGACAATGTAGAATTTCGGCATATTATAGATGAATTTCATCGTGTGGCACTGGCGCATGAGCAGATAGAATTTTCTCTTTATCATAATGATGAGGAGATATTTAAACTCAGAAAGGCGAATTTATCCCAGAGAATAGTAGATATTTTTGGGCGAAAACTCCAGCCGCTGCTGGTTCCTGTGAAGGAAGATTTGGGCTGGGTGAAATTGGATGGATTTGTTGCAAAACCAGAAGGCGCGAAGAAAACCAGAGGCGAGCAGTTTTTCTTTGTAAATGGAAGGTTTTTCAGAAGTGCTTATTTTAACCGTGCTGTTCAGGAGGCTTTCGAGGGGCTGTTGGCACCAGCTTATATTCCGACATTTTTCCTTTATCTGGAGCTTGACCCAGAAAAAATAGATGTCAATATCCATCCGCAGAAAACGGAAGTAAAATTCGAGGATGAGCACCTTATATACGCCTTGATTCGCTCTACGATTAAGCGCTCACTGGGAATTTATAACATCGCACCTTCATTGGATTTTGACCGAGACCCACAGAAAGATATTTTTGCAGGAATTTCATCCAAAGCGAATACTTCATCGCAGTTCACTGATATTAAAGTAGATAGGAATTATAATCCATTTCAGTCTGAAAAAATCACAGATGTGAAAATGTTCAATTTAGAGGAAATGTATCAGCATGATATACAGGCGGAACCCTCTAAACTCAATACACTTTTTGAAGATGATGATTTTGATGAAGAACTGATGAGGCTGCCTAATGGATATTGGCTTTATAACCGTGGGGACAAGACTTTGATGCTGAATATGGAGCGTATTTATGCTTTGGTTTTAGCGGATAAAAAGAAACAAGTTCCCAAAGAAAAAGCAGGGCAGACGCTTCTTTTTTCGCTGGAATACCACCTCAATGAGATGGAAAAAATAAAATACACATCCATTAAAAAATACCTTCCAGAGCTGGGATTTGATATTGTTTTAGATAGAGATAATATTTTGAAAATCAGCGCTATTCCAGTTGGGCTGAATGAAACCAAAGTAATGGAGTTTTTGGAAAGAATTTTTGAAATATTAGACTACAAAACGGAGGAGGATTTTATGAACCATTATGAGGAACAATGGATAAAGGTGCAGACAAGATTTAGTTATAATTTCTTATATAAAACCGATGTAGAAGAGCTTATCAAGGAATATATACAGATAGGTTTTTCGCAGTATCTTCCAGATGGGCGAAGATGTTATTTGGAGCTGCCTTTGGAAGAGCTGAAAAATAAATTTTAATTAAAAATAACTAGAAAATTAACAAATGAACGCAATACCAGTTACTAGAAATATCATTATCATAAATGTTCTTTTGTATGCCGTTACGGAGTTATTATACCCTGACCTAAGATATCAGATGGCGGCTTATATGCCTACATCTCCACTATTTCATTCGTGGCAGATATTTACCCATATGTTTATGCATGGTTCTCTGATGCATTTGCTTTTTAATATGTTTACTTTATGGAGTTTTGGGAGTATTTTGGAGCAGGCACTGGGCGGAAGACATTTTGCGATTCTTTATTTTTTATCGGGGCTGGGGTCATTTATTTTATTTAATTTTTGGAATTATTACCAAGTTTATGAGCTGACTCAGGCTTTGTTACAGCAGGGAGTGGATGTTCGTGAAATCTATCTAAATGCAGGGAAATCTTTCGTTGAGAAGTCTTTGATAGAATCTGAGGAGGCACATTCGTTACTGGATTATCTTTCAATGCCTATGCTGGGGGCTTCTGGAGCTGTTTTTGGAGCAGTGGCAGGCTTTGGGACATTGTTTCCTGATGCGAAGATAAGCCTGATGTTCATCCCATATCCTATAAAAGCTAAATATCTGCTGCCTATAGTTATACTTATTTCGGCTTATCTGGGGATAAGACAGTTTGAATGGGATAATGTGGCGCATTTTGCTCATATTGGCGGGGCTTTGGTGGGCTGGCTTATGATTAGAAACTGGAAAGCAAACCGAAATATCAGGTAAAATGGGAGGTTTTAGGAAACTTTTATTTATAGGGCATTCATTGGTCTTGCTTCTTCTTTTAGGGGCAAGTCTTAATGCTTATATTCCTCCAAGTAAATTTGCGTTTCTCAATTTGTTATCGCTTATTTTTCCTATTTTGCTGATTGTGCATGCTGTTTTTACTTTGTTTTGGTTGATAAGCAGGCGAAACAGGGCTTTTGTCTTTTTGATTGGTTCTATTTTCTTGATTTCTCCAGTACAAAGGTGGTTGAACTATACTTCTTCATCAAGCGAAAATGCAGATGTGAAAGTGATGACCTACAACACCAAAACCATAGAGCCAGAGAAAACAGAATTCCTAAATCAGCAGCAGGTGGATGTTCTGCTATTGCAGGAAAGCGGCTGGGGAGAGAGTAAAAGGTATGAACTTTCTAATTTTAAACATCGTGCAAATTCGGAAATAGTCAGTATTTATTCTAAATTTCCTATTCTCAGCCAAAAGCATGTTTCTACAAGTAGCATAGGGCATGCACTCTGTGCAGATATAGCAGTGAGGGACAAAGTTATCCGCTTCATTACGGTGTATTTGGAGCCATTTCAGCTGACCAAAGACATGATAAAGCCAACCTACGAACTTGCTGAAAATGAGAATAAATTCAGTGCTTTGTTGAGGAAATTCCTTCCTGTTTTTAAAATCCACCAAAACCAAATTCAGGAGATTAAAAAACTCATCACAGAGTCTCCATATCCAGTTGTTTTAGGAGGAGATTTTAATGCCATGCCCAGCTCTTATGAATATTATCAAATTTCAGAAAGTCTCACAGATGCCTTCGTAGAGGCGGGAAACGGAAGCGCGACGAGTTTTCACGATTATAAATTCCCTATAAGAATAGATTATGTTTTTTCTTCAAAATCTCTGAGAGCGGCGAATTATTTCGTGAATCGAGAAATTGGCTATTCTGACCATTATCCTGTTTTTGCGGATTTTTATTTTGAGAAATAAGGGATATAAACATTATTTTTTACTTTAAATCAAGTTTTAAAATTTTTCTTTCATGAAATTTTTTATTATACTTGTAATTTTACTTTTGGATACCAACAAAAACATTTTTAATAGCTAAATGAAAGAAAGTTTTGTACATAGAGGGAAAAGGAAACTAATGGTGGAGTATCTTCGGGATTCGATGAAAATACAGGATACAAGGACTTTGGAGGCTATGAATTCCGTGCCTCGTCATCTCTTTTTAGAAAGTGTTTTTGGAGAGTTTGCCTATGAAGACAGGGCATTTCCTATTGCTGCCAACCAGACTATTTCCCATCCTTCCACGGTCGCCAAACAGACGGAATTACTCCAAGTAAAACCAGGCGAAAAAATCTTGGAAATAGGAACGGGAAGCGGCTACCAGACGGCTATTTTGGTAAATATGGGAGCAGAAGTATACACCATAGAGCGGCAGAAAGATTTGTATGATTTTTCTACAAAAATTTTAGCTAAAATTCATCATCAGCCTGTATATCAGGTTTTTGGTGATGGGTTTGCTGGGCTTCCTGAGTTTGCTCCGTTTGATAAAATTTTGGTTACCTGCGGCGCGGAGGAATTGCCTTTGGAGCTTTTGAGACAATTGAAAGTGGGTGGATTTATGATTATTCCGCTCGGAAAGTCAGAAGAACAGATTCTTACAAAATTCACAAAAGTATCTGAAAATCATATAGAAAAAGAAGAGTTCGGAGCGTATAAATTTGTCCCAATGCTGGGCAGTACCAATCAATAAAAAAAGTCCTTTCTAATATCAGAAAGGACTTTTTATTTGTATTTAAATTATTTCGTGAAACCTTTATCTTTTAGCAATGCTTTTAGACTTGGTTTTCTTCCTGCAAAATTAAAATAAGCCTTGTCATAAGGGAGAGTATTCCCTACAGAAAGGATATATTTACGGAAGTGGTCACCATTGGCTCTGGTCATTCCGCCGTGCTGAGTAATCCAGTCCCAAGCATCAGAAGTCAGCATATCACTCCATGTGTAGGCATAATAGCCAGAAGCGTAGCCTCCGCCCCAGATGTGCGCAAAGTAAGGAGAGTGGTATCTTGGTGGCACCTGTGGCAGGTATAGACCATATTTTTTCAGGGCTTCTGTTTCAAACTCTGTGGCAGGTTTCAGCTGGTTTTCGTTGGTAATGCTGTGCCATGCCATATCCACAGCTGCTGATGCAAGGATTTCCGTAGAAGCAAATCCGTTGTTAAAAGTAGCCGCTTTTTTCATTTTTTCTACCAATGCCTGCGGGATAGGTTCTTTTGTTTGGTAGTGGATAGCGTAGTTTTTCAAGATTTCAGGCTCAAGGGCAAAAAATTCGTTGATTTGAGAAGGAAATTCCACAAAATCCCTTGCTACGCTCGTTCCCGAAAGGGTAGCATACTGCTGATTAGCAAACAATCCGTGCAGGGTATGCCCGAACTCGTGGAACATCGTAGAAGCCTCATCAAAGCTGACAAGTGCTGGTTTTCCATCGGCTGGTTTTGGGTTATTCAGCACATTTACGATTACAGGTTTTTGCCCGAATAGTTTAGATTGTTTCACAAAGCTGTTCATCCATGCGCCGCCTCTCTTGCTGTCTCTGGAGAAGAAATCCACATAGTAAAGCGCCATAGATTTGCCATCATTGTCAAAGATTTCATAAACCAATACATCTGGGTGATATACAGGCAGGTCTGTTCTTCTTTTAGCCGTGATTCCGTAGAATTTCTCAGCCGCGAAGAAAATCCCTTTTTCTAGAACAGTTTTTACCTCAAAATAAGGCTTGATTTCGTTTTCATCTAAGTCATATTTAGCCTTGCGCACCTGCTCTGCGTAGTATGCCCAGTCCCATGGTTCCAGCTTAAAGCCGCCTTTTTGCTCATCAACGAGTTTTTGGATTTCTTTGGCTTCTTCTTTGGCTTTTTCTACGGCTGGTCTTCCTAAATCAGCAAGGATTTTCTGAGCCGCTTCAGGTGTTTTTGCCATTTGGTCTTGAAGTTTCCATTCCGCAAATGATTTTTTACCTAAAAGCTGAGCTTTTTTCAGGTTAAGTGCAGCCATTTTTTCGATGATGCTTCTCGTGTCAGCAGAGTCGTTTTTCTCTGCTCTAGTCCATGAAGCTTTGAAGAGTTTTTCTCTCGTAGCACGGTTGTGAAGGCTCGATAGAAGCGGATGCTGAGTGGTGTTATGCAATACGATGAGGTATTTCCCATCTTTTCCGATGCTTTTGGCAGCATCAGCGGCAGCTTTTATTTGGTCAGCAGTCAGCCCGTCCAGTTCTTTTACATTTTCCACAAGAAGTCCATTGTTTTTTCTAGCTTCCAAAAGTTTAGAAGAAAATTCTGTGGAAAGTCCTGCCAATTGGGAATTGATGGATTTTAGCTCTTCTTTCTTTGCTTCAGAAAGATTGGCTCCAGAAAGCTCAAAAACTTGTCTGTAATATTCCACCAAACGGCGGCTTTCCGCATCTAAATTGGCAACGGGAACTTTTTTGATTCTTTCGTATAATTTAGAATTAAGATGAATTTTATCAGTATGTGCAGAGAAAATAGGCGCAAATTCTTTTTGGATTTTTTGCATCTCTGGGTTGGACATAGAGCCCATAAGGTTGTAGAAAATAGTCTGAGCTCTTTTAAGAACTTCTCCGCTTTTTTCTAATGCCAGAACCGTGTTTTCAAAAGTCGGCTGTTTCTTATTATTAGCAATTTTTTCTATCTCAGCCTCATGGACTTTTAATCCGTATTCGAAGGCAGGTTTGAAATGTTCTGTCTTTATTTTATTAAACTGCGGCGCCTGATATTGCAGCGGACTTTTCGTAAGGAAAGGATTTCCCTTTAAATCTGGCGTTACTTTTAATGTTTTGTCTTGTGCATTCATTGTTGAAATAGTTCCTGCTCCCAAAGAGGAAAGCAGCATAATAGATGTAATATTTTTCATAAATGATAAATTTTTGTTATAAATTTTTGTAAATATACAAATAAAATGAATAAAAAATATTAAAATGAAAAAAAACTCCCCAAAAGGGCAGTTTTTGTTTAATGATGAGTTTTGTTGTCTTGAATCAAATCTTTTGAAGCTCCATCCAGTTCTGATTTCAGTGGAATAAAGAACCGCAGAGGGTTTTTGATAAAATATTTTAAAATGGATTTGTAAATTATCGTTAGTTCTCCGAAATTCACTTTTCTCGAACGGAAAGCCAATAACATGGACAGCCCGAAACTTACGATGAAGTTGAAAGCTCCGATCAGGAAAATAGTAACCAATGAAATCACAAAAGTGTAAGTATCAATATCAAAGCCTTTTCCGTAAAGAGCCAGCGCAAAATTCCCTGCCGAGAAAGTGATGTGGCGGATATCCAAATCTAAACCAAGGAAAACTCCCAGAGGTGCGATAACTCCAAGGAAAATCCCAAACCAAAAATTGGAAATAATTCCAGCCCAATGTTTTGTATAGAAATCGGAGAGTTTCTTGGAGTTTTTTGCTCCGATGACTTGGTTTAGGAAAGGGCTTTGGGATATTCTTTCAGGAACTTGGTTAAAAATAGAGCTGTTGCTGATGTTTCCAGAAATAATCCCAGAAATAAACAAGAAAAACCCAGCGATACAAGCGTGAAGAATCGCCTTGGATTCGATAGGGTTGAGGTCTTTCAGAAGTTTATCAGCCTTTGCAACAGCAAAATTTTTATCTAAAACCCAATCCATTCCGTAGATGATAGCCAGTGCCATAGGAAAAGACCAAAGTACATTTCCCACGAAAGCGATGAACTGCGTTCGCGATAGTTTAGCAACGAGGTTAGCAAATTCTTTGTAGTTCTTATCAGAACTGCTTTCATCAGAGAGGACTTTTGCCATCGTGGCAGCGGTCATCGCTGGTTGTTTCGTAGCCAAAGTAAATCCAAGCAAATAAATGATGATAAATCCAAAAGCATAGTTGAGTGAATACAGCACTGCGTGGGAAAATTCACTTCCGTGGCTGTAGCTCATCATCATTTTGAAAATACATAGAAAGCCCACAATAATCCCGCCGCCGCTCGCTTTCCAGAACATTTTCAGGTATTCTTTGGATGAGGTAGCGATGTAGTGAGTTCCCGTTTCTGCCGTGTGAGAAGTGATGAGGTGAGAGATGAGTCTCGTGCTGTCATCGATGAGTTCACGGACATTGTTTCGGTGTGAATTGTATTTTAATGTATTGGAAACCAAATTTTTAGAGTTAATCAATACATCTTCCTCATTATCAACCACTAGAATAGGAATAATATCTTGAATTCTCCTTAACTGCTGGCGGATTTTGAGCAGAGATTGGTTGATTTTACTAGAAATCCCGAATTTACAGGCGTTTTTGAAAGCCTTATCCACGAAATCCAAACACTGCTGAAGATAGATTTTAATTTGCTTATAATCAACATCTTTAGAGTTTATCTGCAGATTTTCATCTTCTTTGAAACGCCCGATGAGAGAGTCCAATTCGCTCTGAAGAGCTACAAATGGGTTGTCAAAGTTCTTATACTCAGGAACCATTTTTGCAATTCCTGCTTCTAACGCGTTTCCTACACTTCTCAGTGCTAGTATGTTAGCGGAAATGAGCAGTTCTTTTTTTACTTTCGGCAGGCTGCTGATTTTTTCTATTTCCATTAGTTTGAAAAACTCGCTTCCGTCCTCTGGATTGATGTTTTTTATGTAGTTCGAATCAGATTTAGGATTGAACAAAACCTTGGAAATAATGTACGAAACGGTATTTTCGTCCTCTACAGGTGGGAGAAACTTGTATGAAATTCTTTTCTTCAGCTCTGGAAAGAAGGCATTTTCGGATAAAATATTGGCATCCGTAAGAGCTTTTGTAAAAGATTTATTCGAGAAAAGAATAAATAAATAATCTCGGAAGTTGTTCTTTATTTCTTCATTGTTTTTTAGATAAGCCAAAAACACTTCGAAATTGGTTCGTTTCAGACTTTGGAAAAGCTCACGCATAGGCTGGACAGAGTCCAAAGTGTAAGGCTCGGAAAAATATTTTTTAAGAACAGTGTCAAAACTTTCTTTACTTTTAAAAAACCACATATTTTACTTTTTTAGAGGTTCAAAAATAAAAAAATAAAAATAAAAGCCTTTAAAAAAACTTAAAGGCCTTAAAATATTATATAAGGTTAACACTTTTAGAGGTCGTTAATATAAATATCTGATAATCAGTATTAAAAATTAATGTAAAAACTTTTTACTGCAACACTTTTAGAGGTCGTTGATGCTTGTCGCAACACTTTTAGAGGTCGTTATTCCTTTATTGCAATACTTTTAGAGGTCGTTATTTACTTTGCTGTAACATTTTTAGAGGTCGTTAGATGTATTTTTGGTAATTTTTTGAGAGTTCTTTTGGAAAGCCATCTACAAAAAAAGCTAACTTTTGTGCCATATCTTTCGTATTAGTATTTTTCATATAATCAACATATGCTGTTTTTTTACTATCTATGTCTATTTGCTCATTTTTTAGCCACTTTATATACTCTTCTCTTAATTCAGGGATTGGCAAGTATGCTTTTTCAGGATAACGCCTTTTGAATGCATCCAGCAGCATTTTTTTTAAAAGATCTTCTTTTACTTCTCTCCAAGTGTTTTCTATAATCATTTCATTTTGTTGAACCATAGCCCCTCCTTCTATTTTGATATGGATACCATATTCATAGCGATGGCTAGGCTTTTTAAACCATTCGAATTGAACTTGTTTTAAATCTTCGAGATTAGAAAAATCAGCAAAGGCTTTATTTATTTTATTCTTTATATACCTAGCATTATCGCTGTTTATTCCAAGCCTTTCCTTTACTTCATTAAAATCTAATTCGCGGATACTCTCATTGCGCCCTCTCATTTCATTAATCAAATTTTTGACAAAAAAATATAATCCATCACTATTTTTCTTTGTTGTAATTTTTAAACTATTAAGATTGACATTGAAAAACAGAAAAGATAAATTTGAAATAAATCTTTCGCTTAGATCATATTCATATACTTTTTTTAGATTCCTACCTACTTGTATTGTTTTTTTGGTTAATGAAGTAATAAACTGGATACTATCGATTGTTTCTCCATTTTGGTATTTTCCTACTTTTGAAAGATAAAACTTGCCTTTAGGAAATTGAAAGATATCCGCATAAAGGCAGTAAAGTGCGTTTTCAAAAATAGTGTCAAAAATAGGAATACCTATTTTTTCTAAACTTTCTGCTGATGTTTCAGCTAATTGTCTTGGGTTAGGATGTTTAGCCCATATATAATTCTGTGGAGATAATCCAAACTCCTTACAAAACAAAACAGGATCTAGAGTTCCTGCACCGAATAAATCCTGCTGATGCTGCTTCGCAAAATAAACCAAGAGCATGAACATTAGTTTACTATCATCGAAACTATATTTTTTAAAGTAATTATAGTGATAAGATATATTTTTATCTACTCTCACCAAATTTCTATTAAAATTTGTCATATTTTATATTTTCTTCTTTATATTTGTAACGCAAAAAATAATATTTAGCCCTATTCAACTTTTATGGTTGTTTGGGGCTTTTTTATGGGAAATCTGTAAGAGGACAACTTTGTCTCTCCTTACCATTATAATTCAATATTTTTTCCATGGCAACTTCTCCTAAGATAAACTCATCTAACACTACTTGATGCCCTTTTTCTTTGTAATATTGGTATAGGGCATTTTTTGCTTCTTCTATCATCTTGTTAAATGTATATTCTATGATAGAAAGAAAGTTTTTACCCTCCTCCAGAACTTGTGTCTTTGCAATGAATAAATTCCGATTGATAATATATCCATTCCTCTCAAAAGGAAGAGAAAATATGTATCCTGTTTCAGCTAAATTTAGTTTAAAACTAACATAGAGTTTTATCCCTCTAAAATAGTTTTCTAATTTTTCATTGTAGAAAGTTCCTATAATTTCTTTATTTTTTATTCTTCTTACTTTATAATATTTCCATTTTTGCTCCTTATTAAATTTTTCACAAATGAATTTATGAAACTTAAATAATCCTGTATTAATATTATGATATACAACAACCTCACCCGTTGATAACTTTACTGCCGCCTCATATTTTTTCATTGTTGTGTATTTTATTAAATCTAATGATTATTATAATTGTATTAAATATATATTCATTATATTCTTTTAATTCGTCGTTGCTTGTAAATAGATATATAAAATATACTCAATATATATTGTTATAATTGAGTTTATCTATATATTATATTTTTTCTCTATTTCAGACACCAACTCCTTAAAAAACTCCATCCTCGTATATTCTATATTTCCTTTTTCATACATCATGAAATAAATAAAATCATTTATAAAATCTATATCATCTTGTGGAAGATTAATCGTGGAATCTTTTATTTCCATAGAGGAAGTTTCAAAGCGACGCCCTTTTTTTAATTTTACTTTTTCTCGCCCTCTTTGAATATTGTATTTCTCATTCAGAAGGTTTATTCCCTCTGAAATTGCTCTCGTAAAATTGAAATCCCTATCTTTTTCCTCTAAAATTTTATAATTTCTAAATTTCAATAGCTTTTCAAAATCATCAAAGTACATTCTTATACTTATTCTATGTGTTTTTTCATCAGCTGTCTGTTGTTGGCTTTTATTCCTATTGAGACTAAGAACGAAATCTTTACTTTCTTCCATTTTAATTATTTATTTTTGATAATAATTCTTTTGCTAATTGCTTAAAATCTTCTGCAACTCTAGATTTTGGTGCTATTTGAAAAACTGTTTTCCCTAATTTTTTAGCATCTTCTACCTTAACATCCTCTCTAATATATGTATTTAGTACAAACTCTCCAGCTTGCTCCTTTGCTTTGATAGAATACTCCTTAAAATTTCTACTATTTACCTTTACCATATTAAAAAAGAAACCAAGGAAATCTAAATTTCCATTATATTCATCTATGATCCTTTGAATACTTGGAAAAAGTTTATTAATTCCTTTTATAGAGTATTCTTCCGCCCAAATAGGACTAATTACATAATCTGAACTTGACAAAGCCAATTCTCCCAAAATCAAATCACCATTCAATGGTCTAGGCGGACAGTCTATCAATACAAAATCAAAATTCATTATACTATTCAGCAGCTCCAATCGTTCTTTGATGATATATCTTTTATATTTCTCTTTTTCTATATTCCTATCTCCACAAAGAATAAATAAATTTTCTTTCTTTTGTGTAACCCTAAAATCGCCATCTCCATCAAGAAAATTTTTAATCGTATAAGAATAATCTTCAGGTATTTTATACCCATCCGATAAATTTCTTTGAGAATCAAAATCTATTAGAAGAACTCTATTCCCCATTTCTGATAATGCAGCCCCAAGATGAATAACTGTAGTTGTTTTTCCTACTCCTCCTTTTTCTGTTATAACAGATATTACTTTCATTATTTAAAAAATTAATCTTATTGCAAATATATAAAATAAATATATATCTTTATTATTATTTTAATTTATAATATTCATTTTATACCTCAATGATATTTCACAACTACACAGCCTGTATATCAACATTTTATAGATGAAAATATTCGTAAAAGCAAAACATGACAAAAATCATGTATAAAGATAATTCTACAACAATATGATATCATTACATTTGTTGCAAATGTGTTTTTATATGAGGAAAAAATCTATATTCTCAATACTTTGTTTTTTATTTTTTCAATTTTTTTATTCAAATAATATTTTTAAGGATTCTACCCTCCTAAAGAATTCCTCAGACTATATAAAATATCATCCGTCTTCTAAAGAGGATTTTTTTCAGGAATATTTAGGAAAAGGGAATAAATATAAACTTCCTTCTGAAGATAAAGAAAGAGAAAAGGCTATAGGGGCTTTTGAAGAATTAGATCAAAGTGGAAATTATGCTTATTCTATTAATCCTAATGAACTTACCACTCTTCCTATCGGGCTTCGTGAGAATAAAGGGAATGTAGAATATTCCATAGTAGTTACCAAGGCAAAATTCACACCTGAATATGCTCTTATCAATGTATATGCCAGAGTAATTACTCCTCAAAAGGGAATAGATGGAGGACGACAAAAATTATATTTTGGAGCAGAAAATATCAAACTTTCTTACAATGGTAAAATTATAGGAGATGCTAAGCTTTCGCTGTTGGGAGACATACATATTCCTTTTAATAAAAATAAATGGCTCTTAACCTTAGAAGGAGGGCATATAAACAAGGAGAGTGGAGAAAGTATTAATGATAATACTTATGTGATAATTGATTGTGATGGTATAAAAGAGTTGGCTCTAAAAGGAAATGTCCAAATTTCAAGAGACATACTCAGCCCTGTTGAACAAAATGGAAATCTTCTCCCTCTACCTAACCGAGTAAGGGGAGATTTTGCTATAAAAGCTAGTGATTGGAACGACTTACTTGTTAAAGTTTCCATCACTCCTTTTGCCATTACTTCGCAGACTCAGCATAGAGACAAAGGATATTTTACTTTTTATGCAAGTGAAGCTATTCTCGACCTTAGTGATCTACGAAATGATCCTGATGTCATTTTCCCTCAATATTATGCTGCACATGGATACCTTATTGCTGGTGCAGAATCATGGCGTGGGCTTTATCTAAAAGCTTTAGAGGTAGGACTTCCTCAAGAAATAAAAACTTCGGATAAAATAAATTCTAGAGTCAAATTAGCAGCACAAAATTTAATTATTGATAATTATGGCGTGTCAGGAAGATTTTCAGCTGAAAATCTCTTCCCGCTTGAAAAAGGCATTACCAGCAAAGAAAATGCATGGAGATATTCTCTAGACAAAATAGGAGTTGATCTTGCTGCTTCTAAAATCGTAGGAGCTAATCTAAGTGGAAAAATTCAGCTTCCTATTCAGAAAAAAGTAACAGATGAAAATTCAAAAATCCCTCAATATCTAGGATATACAGGACAAATTACAGAGGAAGAATATCTAATATCTGTAAATACAGTCGATGATATTGATTTCAATATCTGGAGTGCAAAAGCTACCATTGCAAAAGGATCTGCTGTAGAACTTAGAGTTGTTAATCAGGAATTTCTTCCCAGAGCTATTTTGAATGGAGAACTTACTGTAGCTGCTAATACATCTCCTAATGATCAAGATACAAAAAAAGATGCCCATTTTAAAGGAATTAAGTTTGAAGGATTAGTTCTACAAACTAAAACCCCTTTTCTTACTGCAAAAAGTTTTGGGGTAGAGGGAGAACAAAGACTTGCTGGTTTTCCTGTGAGCATTGGGAATATCGTGATTTCTGCAGATGCTAACCGAGCTGATTTAGGCTTTGAAATCCATGTAGGTCTACAAGAAAACAAATTCTCTGCTTCAGGCGGTCTCATCATACATGGAGCAATTACTAGTAGTGATCACCGACAAAAGTGGGAATATAATGGATTCACGCTATCTAAACTTTCCTTAAGAAATGTCGATGTAGGAGTAGCAAAATTAAACGGATATTTACATCTTATGAAGAAAGATCCATTATATGGAAATGGATTCAATGCTTCATTAGAAGCAGAAATTGCAGCTTTACAAGGAGCTAAAATATCTGTAAATGCCGCCTTTGGTTATAGTACATTCAGATACTGGGGATTTGAAGGGAAGGTGGACAACCTGAATGTTCCTATTATGGGGGGAATAAAAATTACAGGTTTCACAGGAGGTGCTTTCTATAGAATGATCCCTGATAAAGAGAAAACAATACTGCCTGGTTATGAAAATATGGCGATTGTACTAAAACCTGATGAAAATGTAGGGCTTGCACTAAGAGCTGGCGTTTATGGAGCAGTTCAGAACAATAGTGTAGCTTCTTTCATGGCTGGATTTAATGTTTCTACTAATAAGAACGGGGGATTATCACAAATCGGCTTTATAGGAGAAGCTGTAATTATGAGCAATATTACTGCGCTGGCTCCACAACCTTTTGCAAAACTGCAAGAGAACTTTAAAGGAATGGTTAACCAATCTTCATTCCTACAATCCCTTAAAGATCATAAGCTAAAAGCTGTTTTAGATATCAGTGATGTAGAAGAGCAATATCCATTATCTGCTAGTGTTCCTTCTACCATCTATGGAAAACTAGCCATGAATTATGATTTTAATAATAATATTTTTCATGCAAATTTAGATGTCAATATCAATGGTGCCGGAGGAGTTATCAGAGGAGTTGGTCCCAATGGAAAAGCAGGCTGGGCTGTGCTTCATATAGCTCCAACAGAATGGTATCTACACATCGGAAACCCTACCGATATGATCGGGCTTAAAGTAGGATTTGGAAAATTCTATCTAGAAGCAAAGAGTTATTTCATGGTAGGAAACCGTATCCCTGGAAGCCCTCCGCCTCCTGCAGAAGTAGCTAATATATTAGGAATAAGCTTGAATGAAGCTGACTACATGAAAAACCTCAATGCTCTTGGAGAAGGGAAAGGTTTTGCTTTTGGAGCCCATTTAAATTTTGATACAGGAGATATGACTGCCCTGATACTTTATGCTAGGTTTCAGGCAGGGCTAGGTGCTGATATCATGCTCAAAAACTATGGAGATGCACAATGCTCCAACCGAGGCGGAAGTCATATCGGTATTGATGGCTGGTATGCAAATGGACAAGCTTATGCCTATCTACAAGGAGAATTGGGTATTAAAATAAAACTCTGGTTTATCAAAAAGAAAATTCCAATTATAAAAGCTGGGGTAGCTGCCCTTCTTCAGGCTAGAGGACCTAACCCTTTCTGGGTAAGAGGTTATTTGGGAGGCTACTATAATTTACTTGGAGGTCTCATTAAAGGTAGATTCCGCTTTAAACTTGAGTTTGGAGAAGAATGTAAACTTGAAAAAGCTTCAGTTCTTGGTGGTATGAAAATCATCACAGACCTTACACCAAGAAATAATGATAAGAATATTGATGTTTTTGCTATACCGCAGGCAACTTTTGCTATGAAGGTAAATGAGCCTATCGTAATTCCTGAAGATGATGGAGACCACACTTACAAGATTATCTTGGAAAAAATGACCATTGTAGATGAATCTGGTAAAGAAATCATCGGAAATATAGAATATACTTCTTCTAAAGATGGGGCTAATTTTATATCTACAGATATTCTTCCTCCTAATAAAACCCTCAAAGCTATAGCACAGGTAAGTTTCATGGAGAAAAAAGGAGGTATCTATGAAACGATCATGCTTGATGGAAAAAAAGCTACAGAAACTGAAGAAAGAGTTTTCACAACAGGAACTGCTCCTAGCAGCATTCCACTTTCAAACATTCAATATGGCTACCCTGTGGTAGAACAACATAATTTCTACACAAAGGAATCAAACAAAGGATATATTAAACTTAAGAGAGGACAAGATTATTTATTTGATGATCCTAGCTGGAAAACCATCAGCAAGTTTGCAGCGGAGAAACCTATTGAAAATGATTTTTCTTACGACAATAATGCTAATACTATTCATTTCAGTATTCCTAAGCTAGATAAAGAAAAAGATTATACTTTTGCTCTTATTGCCAAAAACACAAAAGGAGGAACAACTAATAATGAAACTTTAATAGAAACTAGAAAAACGGAAGAAAGTGAAGAAGAATCGGCTGTTTCTGTAACCACTGAAACCAAAAAGGCACAAAATCTATCTAAAAATGGAGAAATAGAAAGACTTTCTTTCACTTTTAGAACAAGTAGACATTATACATTCTTAGATAAACTTAAATCTTTGAAATTTAGATCTATGTGGGGTAGAATTAGTTCCGATTTGGTATTTCTTCAAAACAACATGAATGCTGACGAGTATTTCGATATTGTAGAGCTTCAAGGAACAAAATATACAGATGGAAAACCTCTTATCGAAGTTGCTGCTTTAATGGATGATTCTTTTGCGCAAAAGTTCAAAATGCTGTTTTATGATGATTATCCATTAGACCAGCTTGTACTAAGCAGGGCAGAAGATGATAAAGATTTTGCAGGAATTCCTCCTGTAAAAGCAATGCCTATATTTAATTCATACATTACTTTCTTAAATTCTAGTGAAGGAAATGCTCTATTAAAACACACCTTCCCATATCAGTATGACCTGTTCAGATATTATAAAATTGACTGGTATGAGTTAGTTTCTAAAGCTGCCAATAAATATATTGACACTTCTGCAGAAGCAAGACCTGTAAAAATAAATCAACTCTTAGAATCTGATTTTGGAGTAATTCCTAAACAAAAATACAGGGCAAAAATAAAATATATTTTACCTGGACAGACTTCAGGAGCAGAGAAAATAATCGAATATGAGCTTAAATAATCTATTACCCCCATTAGGCGGATGCCTAATGGGATATAAGGTTTATAAAACAATACTACGAAATGAAACAAAACGATATTTTTGAAAAGAATAACAATAGAGGAAATAAAACTAAAACCATAAGAAGAGGGTATTTTATGAAATACTTTTTAAATTTTCTATTTGTAATCAATGGTATTTTTGGTTCTGTTTCCGCCCAGCAGTATCCTGTTCGTTTGGTTCCTGTAGTCTTCCCACCCTATAATGTCAGGCTCTCTGACTATGCGCTAAACTCTGAGCCTAAACTACAGCTCCAAGTCCTCATGACTGACCTCTTGGAGCCGCCTCATAAAACCGGCATCAAGTTCTCCCTAGAAAGCGGCGGAAGAGTCATTGCCGTTTCCGCTCCCTTCGTAAATGGTCTTGACCCTTTCATGCTGCATCCTGGAAGTCCCATTTCGCTGTCCAATTTAGACCTAAAACCACTATTTAAGCTCGAAAACCTCTCTGGTATCAGTCCCGCTAATTATGCAAAAGCACTCCCTGATGGACTTTACCAATACTGCTTTCAAGCTTACGACTTCTACACTAAAAACAACCTCTCGCAAAAATCTTGTGCCTCCGTTTATCAGGTACTCTACGAGCCACCTTTCCTTAACCTCCCCCAAAAAGGAGAAAAAGTAACAAAAAAAGCAGAGTTCCAAGGCGTCGTTTTTAACTGGTCTCCAAGGCAGGTCGCTCCTAATACTAAATACATCTTTACTCTAAAAGAAATTTGGGACAAACAAAGAGACCCTGTGTCTGCTTTCCTCGCTGCCAGAGTACTATGGAAAGAAGAAAGCTTTGCCCCTTCTCTTTACTACGGAGTAGACAAAACTCAGCTCATACCAGGAAGAAGATACGCTTGGCAGGTACAAGCCGTATCGGGAACCCCTCAGTATAACCACAGCCCAATACAAGAAGGCGGGGTTTATAAAAACAACGGGCTCTCTGAAATATTCTTCTTTGATTATGTAGAAAACTGTCCCGTTCCTGCTTTCCTGATGGCAAAAACTACCGCAAGGGGAAGAGCAGAAATACAATGGATGCTACAAGGGGCTTCCTCTAAACTCTTCCGTGTAGAATACAGAAAAAAGGGCTCTTCATCCCCTTGGCTCTCTGAAACTTCCTATCAGGCTTCTGCCATTCTCTCTGGACTTGAAAACAATACAGAATATGAATACCGCGTAGGGGCGGTCTGCGGGGAAAACAAAAGTTTTGATCCTAATGATTTATCTCAAGCGGATGCCTTTGCCTACAGTGGTGTGCAGTATTTTACCACCAACTTCTCTAACCAAAACAAAAACTCAGCACAGTGCGGGGTAATGCCCCATGTGGATTTAGCAAACAAAAAACCTTACGACAGACAACTCACGCCTAATGAGGTCTTCACCGCGGGAGACTTCCCCGTGACTGTAATCACGGCGCAAGGAACCGCTGGAAACTACACTGGTGAAGGCTTTATTCAGGTACCTTATCTTGCTGATACCAAAATCAAAGTAAAATTTAATAATATCCAGCTCAACTCCGACAAACAACTCATCAATGGTACAGTAGAAACAGCGTATGATGCCAATGAGTCTGCCGTACACTATGCTTCTGCCGGACTGGGAGAAATCTTTGGAGACAAAGGAATAAAAGATATAAAAATAAACTATGAAATAGAGAAAATTACATTAGTGATGACTCCTGCTCCTGGAGTGCTGAGAATAGTAGGTATAGACTCCAATGGAGAAAATAAAGGTCCTGTGCAGGAACTCCCTGCAGGAAGAGACTACACCATCACTGACAGCAGTGGAAAAATCTGGCAGGTAGATGAGCAGGGAACGGTCACTGAAGGTGAAAAAATCGCTCAATCTGGAAAATCTAATGCTGACAATACTGAAGGGGTAAAAACTTCTGCTTCAGGAAATATCTCTGAGATTACACAATACTCCGCTAATGGGGTTGCCATAAAATGGATCTCAATGGAGAACTCCCATTTCTATTTTGATACACCTGATATCACAAAAATTCCTTTCGATAGATATCCGCAGGTAAAAGATACCAAAGGAAGAAACATCGTCATTCCTTACAAGGCGGTAGTAAAAGGACAGAAGGAGTTCATCGGAGCAAGAATCATCATAGAGGACCCGAAACTAAAAGAGGCAAAAATAGAGTTTAAAGTCCTAGGAAGCGGAAAACTCATCAACGCTGAATTAGTCTCTAATACTGGAAACCAAAGAGAATACAAGCTCGAACTTAAGGGTGTTTTCAGCTATGGAGAAGAAGAAATCATGGCGGTGCTGCTCCCTAGTGAAAATCAGCAGAAAACAAACAAAGTAGATAAGAAACAAAAAGAACTAAAAGAGGCGAAACAAAAAATCATCGGTTCTTTTAGACTTGTGCATCTAGAGCCAAAAAATGTCAATCTATCCCTCGTGCCTCTTGATAAGGCTTCTGAGGCTGAACTTGATACAATAGCAAAAAATATCCATAATACCTACAGCAGAGCAGGTATCAACTTCGACATAAAAAAACAGCCTGTACTGGATATATCGGCTGTCACAACTAAAGATATTGAAACTCCTGATGATAATCCCCTGTCGCACTACAGCAAAATGCAGCAGAGCATCAATACTCTTTATCCTGCAAAAATTAATGAATATGTACTATTCATTACTGAAAAAGCTTCTTCTACTGGGCAAAAAGGGTTCATGCCGCTGGGAGGACAGTATGGATATGCTTACAAATCCAAGGATAAAAATACGCCTGCTCATGAACTCGGACATGGTGTCTTCAGACTAGAGCACCCTTGGAGTAATAAACTCATTAAAACACCTCGGGCTTCAACTAACCTCCTGATGGATTACGCCGGCGCCGCTGAACTATCACACTTCGACTGGAAACAAATTAACGACCCTAAAATAAAAATTTATGCTTTCCAAAAACAAGAAGAGGGAGAGTTTAATGATGTTAGGCTAACTCCTGACTGGATTCCTTTTGAATATCACGGAAGTACTATTCATGGAAATAATAGTTCCTGTAAAAACAACGGAGGAATTTGTTCCATTGAAAAAAATGGTCAGCAGTATAGTTATATTTCTACACAAAGAGATTATATCAATGGAAATGACACATTAAAAATATCTATTGTAAATAATCCTGAATATGTAATTGTTATAGATTATTCTGTTGGTTGTGGTAAATTATATAAAGTTAAATTTAAAGACTTACAAGCCAATTTTAACAAGGACTCTCATATTGATTTTAACAATAAGATATTCTCATACTATGGAGATGCAGTTTGTATTGGAAATACTAATGATGATACAGAAGGGGGGGTAGTAGACTATTCTGGGAAAATTTCCAAAGAAAAACTACAAGAAATCATAAAATCTCTCAATGTAACAAGTGGAAAAACTGGAATAAAAGGAAGAATTTTTATCACTGATTCCTCTACTCCTCCAGAACGAATAAAAGAAATACAAGATTTATTTAATAATCTAGAAAAATCCTCTAAAAAAGAAATCTATCTATGGGCTAATTATGTAGATGAAAATCAATTTACCATAGATTTTGCAGTAGGGGGAGGGGTAGAAAACAGAGAAAACATCATCAAAAACAGAGCGGTTTTCAAAAAAATCCCTTTCGATGTATTGTCGTGGTGGAAAGGAAAACTAAATCCAATGAGCGCAATATTTGATGGATTAGCTCATCTTATTTCCTATCTCGAAATACCGCCTAAATTCTACGATCCTACCGTGGAAGAATATAACCCTATTCTGTATGAAGTAGACAAAGCTATATCACAGTTTACTCCTAGTGACATCATTGCTAAAGAAGTCATAAAGAAGAGCGGTATCAAAACAGAAAAAAATGTAACTCCTGAGCATCTTACTTTTGCCTTTAAGGTAGGACTATGGAACGGACTGGTAGATACTGTAAAAAGTATTCCTGAGCTTGCCTCTTTACAACATAAAGGAATGCAATTCTTATATGATGGAGATTTTAGAAAAGAACTCATCGATAAATTTGATGAATGGATAGAAAAATGTAATAAATACAACGACTCTGATACCTATGTAGGATGTGCCTGGGATATGCTCTGGGAGCATATAAAACAAGCCCATACAACAGGTTCTTCTCCGAAGATTGCACAGCAGTACGGAAAATCTACCTTTGATCTGATAACCATACCACTCGGTATGGTGAAGGCTGGGAAACTAGGAAAAATCAATAAATTCATGGATCTCCTAGACCCTATCAGCAACACCATGAAAGCAGCTGGTAAAACGGTCAAAGTAACCTTTAACACAACCCGTAGAACCTTTAAATATGTAATCAATACCGCAGGGAAGAACTTCAAACGATATGAGCTTAGGTTCAAAATAGATGGAAACACCCTATACTGCGGAATACCTAATGGGAAAATTTCCATCATCGATAAACTGAAACAAGCAGATATAGAAAAACTGCCTGTAGATGAAAACGGAATAAGAATAGCCGATATCGATGGGGAAGCTATCCCTATTGGTAACAAAAATGCTTTAGAGAAGATAGGGGAAGCTGTAGAAAATACTTTAGAACAACTCAAAAAATTAGGTTGGACAACAGATGACATAAACCTCTTTAACAACACATTCAAAGGAGCGCAAACCCTTGAAAATGCTAAAAGCTGGAAACTCCTAAAAGAAGCAGGAAGCAAATATGTTTTTAAGGACAAAAAACTATTTGAAAAATTCACGAAACTAAACCCTGAGGTACAGCAATATGTAGCTAAATTTTCAGATAAGGACGCTAATAGCACTTTGATAAAGTTTTTGGATGACTGTGATGATGTAGAATTTTTGAAGTTTATAAACGAAAGACCTAATTTATCAGAAGCTTTTGTAGGACACAAAAATTCTTGGACTCATACTGATTTTGAAAATATAGCCGAAAATTTGACAGATATGTCCTCAGTAGGCGTAAGTGCTCTACAAAAAACACAAAAATGGATTGACCGAAGTTCAGATTTAGCAAAATTTGGAAAAGTTACAGAATTAGGGCGAAGTTTAAATAGCAAGATTGTTAACGCCTTAAGTAAGGCTAATAGTAATTTATTGAAAAAATTTGAAAAGATAACTGGTAAAAATCTTTCTGAATACCAAATTATTACAGAACTTCCTTTAGAAACCACTAACGGCTTTATGAAAGCAGATATAGTTTTAATTTTGAAAAACGATAGAGGAGTTATTCAAGATGCTATTATCATTGAAAATAAATTAAGCCAAAGTACTGCATTTACAGCTCGCCAAAAAGAAGGTTTTGGGGCTATTTTGCAAAAAGGACAACATACAATGAATGTTAAGTATTCACGACCAAATTTTGATATAAACAAAAATGATAAATTAATCATTTCAAAAGACAACATATACCGCATTTATGACCACGGGAAAGATAACATAAACAATGTTAATATTGAAAAAATAACTAAAATAAGATAAATATGCTTACAAAAAAAGAAAAAAAAGAATATGTTTTCAAAAAGTTAGATGAAGTTCTAAAACCACAAGGATACAAAGGTTTTAAAACAGGTGGAGACCCTTGCTATATCATAAATAAAGAAAACTATAGATGTAAATTCTATCTTAATTTCAGTGATATGGGAGATTTATATTTTTCAAAATACAGTATGTCCATAAAACAAGTAGAAAGTATAGTGGAAGAGATTAGCAGCCCAAATGATACTTCTCATTTAGATAAAGAAAGGTATATTTCACCAACAATTTTAGATACAAGTAAAAATTCCTATTTATACAAGATAATTCAAACACAAAAAGAGTTAGAGGATTTTACTAATTGGGTAATTGATTATCTTGAAAAAGAAGGCAAACATTTCATAGAAACCTATTCTTATCTTCCTAATATTCTAAAAAAAATGGATGAGCTTACAGCTCAAGGGAAAACTTGGCAAAATATGGAAAATGGAATATTGTCAGGTTCTTTAGATGCTGAATTTAGAGGATTAATAATAGCTAAACTATGCAATGACCCTAACTTTCAAAAAAAAGTAGAAATGTGTGATACTGTTTTTAATGAATCTTGTTATGAGGAATGGCTTCCATACTATGAAAAACTTAAAGAACGCCTAAAAAGCGTGGAGCCTATTTATAATGTTTAGTTTCAAAAAAATAATCAAAATTTCAAATGAAGGAGTAGATGTATCAAAAGTAACAATTGAAAAAATAACAAGTGTAAAATAATATGAATGTTAAAACGATTTTTTTAGAAAAAATAACTCCTTTTTTTAGAGGGTTAGGCTATAAATACATAGCAGGAGGCAATTTCAAATTTGTATTAGAAACCGAAAGATACATCGTGATTGATTCATTTAATTATTTAACAAATTCTAAAACATTGATAGGAGGAAAATTGAATCTTTCAATTAAAGAAGTAGAAAATATAATATTAGAAATTAAACATCCTAATAAAGATTTTGATGGTTTTTTAGCAAAAAAAAATGAATACTCTATAACTCTTGGAGATGTAGATGGAGTTTTTGATATTGATAATGATTTTGAATTTTTAACTGAAGAGCATATAGAATATTATGTAGAAAAAATAGAAGAATATATTCAAACAGATGGTCAAAAGTTCATAGAAACCTATTCTTATCTTCCAAATATTTTAAAAAAAATGGATGAGCTTACTGCTCAGGGGAAAACTTGGCAAAATAGAGAAAATGGAATATTGTCAGGTTCTTTAGATGCCGAATTTAGAGGATTAATAATAGCTAAACTATGCAATGACCCTAACTTTCAAAAAAAAGTAGAAATGTGTGATACTGTTTTTAATGAATCTTGTTATGAGGAATGGCTTCCATACTATGAAAAACTTAAAGAACGCCTAAAAAGCGTGGAGCCTATTTATAATGTGTAAGTAATTCCAAAGTAAGTGTTTAAAAAATAACTAAAATAAGATAAGTATGCTTACAAAGAAAGAAAAAAAAGAATATGTTTTCAAAAAGTTAGATGAAATTCTAAAACCTCAAGGATATTACTTGGTAAAAACAGGATTAGACCCCTTGTATGTTCTCAAAGAAAATAATTACATTGTTAATGTAGGATTTAACTTTAAAGATATGGGACAAATAGCTTTTTCAAAAATTTTTATATCCATCAAATGTGTTGAGGAAATAATTTTTGAAATAAAGAAGCCAAATCAGGATTATTCTTTTATTGATAACAAGAAATATTTTTTACTTACTGTTTTTGATGGAGAAACTAAAATGCCTGACGGTTATTACAGAGGAATAGGATATGATATCAACTCCCAAGAAGACTTAGTATTTTTTACAGAATGGATTCTTAATTATTTAAAAACAGATGGTCAAAAATTCATAGAAACCTATTCGTATCTTCCTAATATTCTAAAAAAAATGGATGAGTTGCAAGCTGAAGGCAAATATTGGAGTGAAATTTTATCGGGCTGTGAGGATAATTTGTTTAGGGGGTTAATCATATCAAAACTATGTAACGACAAGAATTATAATAAAAAAATTGAATATGTTGATTCCATATTTTATGAATCTCCAGATGACTGGCTTCCATATTACGAAAAACTCAAAGAGCGCCTAAAAAGCGTAGAGCCTATTTATAATGTTTAGTTTCAAGAAACAAAATATTCAAAATTTCAGATGAAGAAGTAGATGTATCATAAGTAATAATTGAAAAATATTGTTAATAAATGTTAATGTTTTTATTACTTTTGTAATTTATATTGTAGTTCATCTGATTTTTAATCAGAGTGAATTAATAATCAACAACATATGCTGAAAAACTATTTTTTATTTTTATTCATTTTTGGGCTAAATTTTGGTTACTCTCAGAGAAAGGAACAAAAAGAACTTCCTGTTCCTCATATCAGACTAAAAGCAGGAGTAAAGAAAGATGCTATTGCCTTACGCTGGGCAGTAGATGAACCTGTAGCCTGGCAAAAAGCAAATAAAATAGGTTTTCAGTTAAAAAGATATACCCTTGTAAGAAACGGAAAAACTCTATCTGTCCCTGAGCAGAAAGATTTAGGAAGATTCCTTCCAAAACCAGAAAAAGAATGGAGAAAATATGTAGAGGAAAATGATAATGCTGCTATTGTCGCACAGTCTCTTTTTGGGGAGTCTTTTGAAGTAGAAATGGGAGAAGGGAAAAAAGAAGGAATAGAAGGAATTATCAACAAATCGCAAGAAATAGACCAGCGGTTTGCTTTTGCTCTTATGGCTGCTGATTTGGATTTCAAAGTGGCTGAACTAGCAGGATGGGCTTATGTAGATAAAGAAGCAAAACCCAATGAAAAATACCTCTATTCTGTAAGTATCAACACTGATGTTTCCTCTTCTTTATTGGTAGAAAAGGGAAGTGCTGTAGCTCAACTTTCAGACTACCAAGATTTACCTAAACCACTAGATTTCATCGGTATATTTCAAGATAAAACTGTCCTACTGGCATGGGAGTACCTCCAGCTTCGGGATATTTATACCTCTTACTTTATTGAAAAATCAGAAAACGGAAGAGATTTTAAACCTTTGGGAGATTTACCTGTAATGAACATGAATGACAAGGATGGAAAGCCAGCCCAAGGGATGACCTATGCAGACTCATTAGCACAAAATAATGTACAATACAGCTACCGGATTCGTGGGAAAACCATTTTTGGAGATTATGGTCCCTATTCAGAAATCGTTTCAGGAGCAGGTAAAAAGGCAATGGAAGCTGCTCCAATGATTAAAAACTTTGAGGTAATCAGTGACGATCTAGTAAAAATAGAATGGGAGTTTCCTAAAGAATCAGAAAATCAGATAGTAGGTTTTGAACTTCTACATTCTGAAACAGATGGACAAAATACCTATAAGGTAGTACAAAAAAACATTTCTAGAAACCAAAGGAGTATTGTTACCAAAAATATAACTCCTTCTAATTATTTCAAAATAAGAGCTATTGGAGATAATAATCAGACAGAATCTTTCTCCATCTTGGTGCAGTTGTATGATGAAACTCCTCCTGCTGTTCCTGTGGGACTTACTGGAAAAATAGACTCGACAGGAATTGTCCGTTTGGAGTGGAAAGCTAATACAGAGAAGGATTTAGGGGGGTATCATGTTTTTAGGGGAGTACAAAAAGGGGAAGAAATGATGAGACTGACTCCAGAAATGATTACCAAAAATACATTTGAGGATAAAGTAGCGCTGGAAAATCTTAATTCAAAGGTGTATTACTATGTAGTTTCTTTGGATAAAAGAAAAAACCAATCCCAGCCATCAGAAATAATAGAAATAGAAAAGCCGGACAAAATAAGACCAGAAGCTCCTGTGTTTGCTGAATATAAGCTGGAGGATACTGGAGATATCACACTAAAATGGCATAAAAGCCATAGTAATGATGCTGTGCTGCATCAGCTTTTCAGAAAAGATATAGATGAGCCAAAAGCTCCTGTAAGAAAAATATATGAAACTAAAAGTATAGACACTCTTTATTCCTATACAGATAAACAAGTAGAAAACAACAAACGATATGTATATTATCTTCAGGCAGTAGACAAGAGTAATCTAGTATCAGATAAGTCTCTTGAAATTACCTTAAGAAGTAATAAGATAGTTCCTGATGCTGTAATTACAAATCTTGCAGGTTCTGCAAATGGAAATAAGAAAATGATAGAGCTGAATTGGAAAAATAAAAGCAAGAACATAAGCGAAATTATAGTATACAGACAAAAGGGAGATGAGAAACCTACTCTGTGGGGAACTCTATCAGGAAAACAGGAATTTTTAGAAGACAAGATTGTTTCCTCTGGGAATGTGTATACCTACTACATAAAACCTATGCTGGAAAACAACCAAGTCGCTAAAACTGAAAAAATAACCATTAATTTTTAAAAATATAATATATGAAGAGAGTTTTATTGGGGTTATTAGTTTTTTTTACTTTCTGTAATAAGATTAAGGCACAATCATATGAGGTTGAGTTGACTGGTCATATTAGAACAAATGGGAGTCCTGCTACTGATTGTGAAAATCATTTTTTCAAAACCATCTTAAAATTTCATGATGGAGATGAACAAATTTTATATCAAAGATTATATGGGCAAGAAAACACATCTTTTAACTTATATGTAAAATATACATTTAAAAAAGAAAAGATGGACAAACTTTATAATATATATTTTACAGGAGCCCGAGGAAGAGGTCATAAATGTGCCATTAGCAATAGATTTTTTGATGAATATGCAGGAATAAGTGGATATTGTCAAACAACATCATTCGTCAATAATGGTAGCAATCAGGTTTTATCTCAAAGAAATATTACTGTAAAAATATCACCCATTATAAATATAACTCCCAATGATCCTGTTTTTTCTTACAAAGGAAATAAAGATTATATAGATGTCTCTGTTACAAATGATTCAAAGGGGTTTCCTTCAAATGTTTATCAATGGGAATATCAAATTGTTGATTATAAAAATGGGGAAAATATTGATTCTGATAAATGGATATCTATGCCGAGCAACATAATTGGTAAAGAATCTTTTAGAATTAAACCAAATGATATTTTCTCTGATGAACAAATCATAAATAAAAGGTTGTTTTTTAGGATAAAAACTTGTAACGGAGAATCAAAAAATTATATTTGGTATGATATTTTACCTTCTGCTCCCCACATTTCTACTCACACAGTATCTCCTGTAACTTGTTCTGATTCAGAAGATGGAAAAATCCGTTTAAATTTTGACCGAACATTAAAAACAGGGGAAACTTTAGAATTCACTCTAACCAATACTGATACAGGAGTCATAGTAAACAACTATGATGTAACTGCAGCCCTTCGAGCTGGAACTAGTTATTCCATAGAAAGCCTAGCTCCAGGAAAATACAAATTGAATCTAAGAGGAACTTATAATGGTAAACCCACTTATACTGATGGCAGTCAGCATAGTGTAGAATTTGAGGTAAAAAAACCAGACCCTGTAGGGTTTTCACTAACTTCACAAACCAATGTTTTCTGCTTTGGAGGAAATGATGGAGCTTTTAGGATAGATGGAACTGGCGGGCAGAACAGCTATCAGTATTCTTTGGATAATGGTGCCACTTGGGTTAATTTCAGCCATACTCAGCACACCATAATTACAGGACTTTCTGCAGGAACCTACAATGTGAAGGTAAGGGATACCAACCATTGTATGGCTAAAAATAATAGAGGAAATGATAAAGTCATCACTGTTAATATCACAGAACCTACTAAAGCTATTGCTTTTTCTGACATAGAAAATGTCCAGCCCAAAGGACATGGACTAAGTAATGGATATATTTCAGTAAGAGTAACAGGAGGAACTCCTTTTGCAGATGGCTCATACCATTATGAATGGAGAAAAGACTCACCAACAGGAGCTGTGATGCCATCTTCACAAATAACAACAGATAAAACAACTCATCCATTCACCATAGTTTTAAAGAATATTCCAGCAGGGAAATATTATCTCACTGTAAAAGATAAAAACCATGCAGGAGCAACTTCTAATTTACAAAATTGTGGTATTATTTCAAGAGAATTTATTGTTACCCAGCCAGACCCGCTTATTGCTAATATTATACAGGAACATGGCATTTCTTGTCATAAAGATAACAATGATGCCTTTAAGCTGGATGCAAATGGAAACGGTATCAATGACAATGCCGAAGATGGCAGCATAAAAGCCCAAGTAAGAGGTGGTGTTGGAGGTTATCAATACCAATGGCAGAAAGAAGTTGGAGGAATTTTCACAAATATCAGCGGTGCTACAAGAAATATTTTGGAAAGTCTCACTGCAGGAAAGTATAAATTAATTGTAAAAGATAGAAATGATAATACCACATCAGCGGTGTTTCAGCTAAACTTCCCTTCTCAGTTAAAAATAAACCTTTCTTCTACAACCTTAAAATGTAATGGTCTAGAAGATGGCAAAGTTACAGTATCTGCAACAGGAGGAACTGGAGGGTATACCTACCTTTGGAATACACTAGATACATCCCCTGTAGTTGAGGGGTTAGGAGCTGGAAATTATTTTGTTACTGTAACTGATTCCAAAAGTTGTTCTGTAAAAGGAAGTATCAAAATTGAACAGCCTGGTCAGCTAGAAATTACTGATGTAGATATTAAAAATCCTGTATGCCATGGAACTGCTAATGGTAAAATAAGTGTAAGAGCATCGGGAGGAAGAGCTCCTTATTCTTTGGTTTGGTCAAATGGAATGACAGGAGAAACTATTTCTGGTTTAAAAGCAGGTAAATATGTACTAACTTTCACAGATGCTAATGGCTGCCATATGACAAAAGAATATATTCTTACCAACCCAGAGGAATTTACAGTAGATTTAGGAGGGGATATTACTCTGTGTGCTGGTGATTCAAAAGAATATGATATCACAGTAAGTGATAGAACAGCTACTTATCAATGGAAAGATGCAAATGGAAGAGTAATTTCTACTAATCCTAAAATTAGAATTTCTCAAGTAGGAACTTATACAGCTATAATTACGAATGCAAAAGGTTGTATAGCAACAGACCAAATCACTGTACGAAATTCTACTGAGGAGCTTCATCCACACTTGATGCTTTCTACACAAGCCTATGTAGAAAGAACTGTAAAACTTGTCAATACCTCTAACCCCAGACCACAAAGAGTGGAATGGATAGTTCCTAGAACTAGCCAAGTACAAGTAATAGAGCAAAATGATGACTATTTGGAAGTAAAATTCCATTCTACAGGTTCATATAACTTCGGGTTAAAAGGTCATCAGGGAGCTTGTGAAAAAATCTTCTATAAAACTGTAGTGGTAGAAGAAAATCTCTCAGGTATAGATATAGACCCTGCAAGAACCTCAAATATCAAGGAATTTACCATAGTTCCAAATCCTAATAACGGAGAATATAAAGTGATCGTAAAACTTTATGAAGAAGCGGATATTAAGTTAAGAATCATTGATATGGTATCTCATGAGCCTTTTGCTCCTGTTTTAAGAAATAGATCTGTTAATTACGAGATTCCATTCAATCAACCTAATCTCACTGCAGGAACTTATCTCATCATCCTTGAAACGAAAGGTGAATCTCAAGTAAAAAAGATGATTGTTAATTAATTTCAAGTAAATGATATACAAATATGAAAAGTTTTAGATTTTCAATTTTAAATATAGGCCTGTTTATTATTTCAATTATTTTTGCTGCTTGTGTACGGGAAGAAGATGTTCCTGTAAAAGCAGATTTTAAGATTGAAGTGGTAAATAATGATTACTCTGCTCCCGTGGTGGTCAAAATCACCAACAAATCTTCAGGAGCAGATACCTATGAATGGACTTTTGAAGGAGCAGACAGAACTTCCTCCACGGAGATAAACCCTAGACCTATTACTTATTCTCAGAGTGGAGTTTATAAAATTAAACTAAATGCCTCTAATAGGGATGGAAATACTGATTCCAAAGAAATAGAAATCCGTGTGGATCCAGCCATAAAAGTTGATTTTGACTGGCAAAGAGAAGGAAGCGATATTGCTCCTGTAAAATTAAAAATGAATAATAAATCTGTAGGAGCAACTTCTTATGTATGGACATTTGAAAATGGCTCTCCTGCGACTTCTACAGAACAAAACCCTACTGTTATTTTTACTACAGAAGGAAATCATAAAATAAAACTTACTGTTTCTAATGGTAGAGAATCTCATTCTATAGAAAAGGAAGTGAATGTAAAACCAGCTATGGTAGTAGACTTTGATTGGTCAGTAGATTTTGTAAATAGTGATTTTCAAGCTCCTGTAACTGTGAATTTTCAAAACAAATCCACAGATGCTGTTTCCTATGTATGGAATGTTTCTGGTGCTGCTTCTTTACAAAGTACTGAAACCAACCCCAGTTTTGTGCTTCCTGTAGCTGGAGACTATACCATATCTTTAAAAGCAACTAATGATAAAGGAACAAAAATAATTCAAAAACAAATTAAAGTATTTGCAAATAAGAATTTATTGAATTTCAAAAATATCAAACTGGGAATTAGTACAGCGCACTCATCAATAGGTTCTTTTTTCTCCTCTCAGCTAGGCAAAGTTCTTACCAAAAACGAAGTAACAGCTAGTAATGGGGCAAAAATTGATTTTGCATTTTTTGGCTTGGATGACCGTTTTACTTATAATCAAATTATTTCTCCTAATGAAGTTCAAAACACTGCGTTTTTGCCTATTCCTAACGCTATTTCTACTAAAATAATTAACTCGCAAGAATTGGTTGGAGTACAGCTTAACTCAAGCAGTTTTGATGCTATTGAGCATGGAAATGCTTTTAATAGTTTAAATATTGTAGAATCAAATAGAGGCAAAACTCCTTTTACAGGACAAAACACACCGAGAATCATTTTGTTCCAGACTCAGGATGGCAGAAAGGGAGCAATTAAAATCAAACAATTTGTTTCTCAAGGCAAAGAATCTTATATTCTTACAGATATTAAAGTTCAAAAAAAACCTTAACATAAGAAAACCAAAAATATATGAATAATTTTAGGCGATTTCTTTTAGGATTTTTTTTGATGCTGGGGCAGTTTTTTTCTGCTCAAGAGGAGATCGATTTAGAAAATATCGGAGAAAGAACTATAGAAACTTTAAAAAGAAATCCTTTTAAGATTACTGGCGGTGTCTCTGCCAGCACTGTTTTTTATGGTTCTAATGTTAATGATTCTAGGGATCCTTTTACTTATTTCCTAAATGGAAATCTTAATTTAGGTATTTACAACTGGTCTCTGCCTATTTCATACAGTTTTACAAATCAGGGAAGCCAGTTAAATTATCAAGTTCCCTTTAAATTTAATCGCTTTAGTATCGCTCCAAAATACAAATGGATAAAAGTATATTTAGGAGATGCAGGGATGTCTTTTTCACCATATACCTATAATGGACTTTTATTTACAGGTGGTGGAGTAGAACTTACTCCTGAATTTCCTCTAAAAGTTTCACTAATGACTGGAAGGCTAAACAAAGCCATTGAAGATGATGACAATCCTGCTACGATTCCTTCTTATAGAAGAATGGGGTATGGTACAAAAATAGAATGGGAAAAAGAACAATATAAGCTAGGATTTATAGGATTTTATGCAAAAGATGATGTGGGTTCGTTAAAGAGCAATCCAGAAAGTAAAGGAGTTCTACCACAAGAAAACATGGTGTTTTCATTACAAGGAAGCGTGAAAGTATATAATAACCTAGAGATTTTTGCTGAAGTTGCGAACTCTGCACTCACAGAAGATTTAAGATATCCAAAAGGAACTTCCCATAAAGGAATTGCAGCAAGTTTTATTAAATCTAATGCAACTACAACAAATAATTTTGCTTATAATTTTGGAACGAATTTTACTTTGAAAAAAGGAATGCTTGGTATCCGATATGAACGAGTAGACCCTGAATATAAAACACTAGGCGCATATTATTTTAATAATGATTTCGAAAACATTACCTTAAATACTGCCTTTAATCTTTTAAAAGATAAACTTTCCTTACAAACTAATATTGGAAGACAGCGGGATAATTTACAAAACCAAAAAAGCAAACAAACAAGTAGATGGGTCGGAACAGTAAATGCCAATTTTCAGGCTTCTGATAAATTGATGATTACGGCTTCTTATTCGAATTTTACGATGTTTACAAATAATCAGCTTAATCAATTTAATAATATTAACAATAATCCTCTTCAAATACAACAACCAAGAGATTCTATTCAATATAGACAAATCTCGCAGAATGTGAATATAAATATAAATTATGCTCTTTCAGCAACAAAGGAAAAAGCACAAAATATAAATATTAACTATTCACTTAATGATATGGTTAACAAAGAAAATGGAATTGTAAGGAGAGGTGGAATTTCT
This sequence comes from uncultured Flavobacteriaceae bacterium, assembly GCA_963516475.1. Classification (GTDB taxonomy): domain Bacteria; phylum Bacteroidota; class Bacteroidia; order Flavobacteriales; family Weeksellaceae; genus JABCPE02. Next base: position 61,332 of record CAUQBR010000006.1, on the reverse strand, counting down.
AGATTTCATAATGCTAATATTAACTATAACATCTCTTTTCCTGAAAGAAAGATGAATATTGCGGCTTCTATCAATTACACCAACACTTATGCTGCTTCTCAATACACCAATATAATTGGACCAAGCATAAGTTTTAATAAAGGAATACTAAAAGATAAAATGCAGATTTCCTCTGGAGCCTCATATAACATATCAAGTGGTAGGGGAATTAGGACAAGTGTATTTAATTTTAGAGCAGGAGCAAGTTATGCCCCTTGGGAAAAACATAATTTTGATTTAAACATTATCAATATGTTTAGACTCACTAATCAAAATATTCCTCATCCAAAAATGAATGAAATAACCTGTACTGTTGGGTATAATTATAGATTCTAATTTTTGAGAAAATTTCTCAAAAGCTGCATTTTTTCAAAGCAATAAACGCTTAATAATACCTTATTGGTGTAATAAATACACTAAAAAATGAGAAAAAACAGACCTCTTTCTCACGATAAAAAATTTAATTTACTGTATATCAGTTACTTAATTGTTAAAAAATCACTTTTTTTCTCACAAAGTTAAGTTGCAGGACAGTGCCGCCTTAGTTGAATCTACAATTGCAGTTTTTATTTTTACTGAAATATGTAAAAAGATAATTTATAAAAAAAATTAAATCATCATATTGTGCTTGTCATCCTCTTCCTATTTATAATTCTGAGCACAAAAACCGACCCTTTTTTGAAACTATAAACTCTTCAAAAAATCCTTTCTAAAAATAGTTCCTTTTTCCGTTTTATTTATTTGTTCTCTTTTAAGATGGTTTTTGGAACTTACAATTTTAACAACTTGCAAGGGGTTTTTCTTACCGTTTTTATTCTTTTTCTCGAGATCAATGAGTAACTTTGTGTTTTCAAATTACCTTTATAATAATTGAAGTGAAACATAGTTTTTTGATAGAAATGAAATCATTAAATCCTAATAAGGCAAATCTTTTACTCCTTTTTACAAGAGACCCGTTTGTTAAACTTGTAAACAAGGAGTTGGAATATTATTCTTCTAAAGACGACTCGCTGATAGGTCTTGTTTCTTTAGATAAGGAGGATAAAACATTCCATGCCATGCTTTTCGACCGAGATTCAAGAAACAAGTATTGTCTCGTTTCTATGAATTTGGATCTTAATTCAATAGAGGAAGGAAGAAAAGCTCTAAAAGACATGATGGGTACATATGTACGAAATGAAGACGCTCTGAAAAAAGAGCTTCCAGCAAATGACTTTTTCTCTCCGATTGTAAAATCCGAGCAACAACATCCACACTTTACTATGCTATTGGATAAAGATGGATTCTTTACTGCGGCGAAATCTGTCATTGAAGAGTTGTCTTTTCACTACGAGGATAGAGATGGCAATTTTGTAGATCAATTTCAATCAATAAATGGCTTTGATGCACGAATTTGGGAATTATATTTATGGTGCTATTTTAGGGAGGAGAACTTTAATTTCAACTATAATCATACAGCTCCAGACTTTTTGATAGAGAAGATGGGATATGAGATTGCAATAGAGGCAGTTCATATAAATCGCAAACAAGGATTAGACGAACCTGCAAATATTCCGACAGTTGAAGAAATTTTCAAGAAAATGGAGAATGAGATTCCATTAATGTATGGTTCTCCTCTATATTCAAAGTTAAATCACACATATAAAGAACAACCATATTGGGAGCTTCCACATGTAAAGGGCAAGCCATTGGTCTATGCCATTGCCGATTTTCATGCAGATATGTCTATGACTTGGTCTTTTCCAGGAATTGTAAGTATCTTATATGGTATTGATCAGAAAGCAATCCATAATAATGATGGTACAATATCATTGGAAAACGAAGCCGGTATAACATTTCAGAAAAAAGAAATTAGCATTAAACCACTTTTCCTTGATGACAAATTCAAACATGTGAGTGCTATATTGTTTTCTCCTTGTGGTACTTTACCAAAATTCAACAGAATGGGAATACAAGCCGGCTATGGGAACAATAACAACAAGGTATATCAAATAAAGATCTGCTATAATTCAAATCCGAATGCAATTTTACCAAATGTGATTGGTAAGGTAGTGAATGAGGAGTGCAGGGAGACATGGGCAGATGGCATTCAGATATTTCATAACCCATTTGCTGAGATACCATTAAGTCCAAACCTTTTTCCTCGAGCTGGACATCATTTCTACAAAGATGGACTTCTTGAAAGTTCAGTTCCCAACGACCATACCATTTCAACGATGACATACAATATCAAAAATCTTCCAATTGATCCACCTTCATTTAATATGCATTCATCAGAAGAATATGATAAAGTCATAAAAAAATGGAGGCTGTAACTAATAAGTGCATATTTATTGCAAGCAATAAAGAAATGATTACTATAGAGAAAATTAAGCTACACAATTTCAAGAGATTCAAAGATCTGGTTTTTGATGTTAATCCCGATATTAATATTTTTATTGGTGATAATGAATCTGGAAAGAGTACAATTCTACAAGCGATAGATATTGTTGCTCGAGGAAGTAGAACACGTATTGAGAATATTGGTCTCGACAAACTTTTCAACATTGAGACTATCCGTGAATATATGAACGGGGATCGAGATTTGAACAAGATGCCAGAGATGTATGTGGAACTCTACTTTCCTAATCAACCAGATCTCTCATTAGAAGGGATGAACAATAGTACAAGAAACCTATGTTCAGGTATAAGATTGTGTTGTGTCCCCAATGATGAATATAGTGAGCAGATTGCACAATTGCTGCAAAACCCTAATGCTTCTTTTCCTTTGGAATTTTATAAAATTGTATTTGAGACTTTTGCTGGTGAATCATTCAATGCTTATACTAAAAAGTTAAGTTGTATTTTTGTTGACAACTCTACAATAGGTAGTCCTCGTGCTATGCGTGACTATGTGAATGATATTTATCATGCACAGCTAACTGATGAGCAACGTATAAATGCAAGATATGCCTACAAGGATAATAAAGTTCGATTTCAGAATCAAATATTGGCTCAATATAATGCTTTGATACCACCTTATAGTTTTGCAATAAGGGAATCTGCTGACGATAATATTGAAACTGATATTACACTTTTAGAGAATGATATTCCATTAGAAAATAAGGGAACTGGGACTCAGTGCTTTATAAAAACAGAACTTTCTATAAACCGGGCAGTTAATAGTATTGATGCAGTATTGATTGAAGAACCGGAAAATCATTTGAGCTATACAAAGATGCTGGAACTCATTGAACTTATAAGAGGATCTCAAAATCGACAGCTCTTTATCTCTACTCATTGCGACCTTATTGCTACAAGATTAAACCTGAAAAAATGTCTGCTTTTTAATAGTTCATCTACCAATGTTGTTAGTTTGGGGGCTTTACCTGATGATACCGCTGATTTTTTCATAAAGGCTCCAGATAATAATATGTTGCAATTTGTATTATCTCCGAAATCCGTCTTGGTAGAAGGAGATGCGGAGTTTATTTTAATGGAGGCTTTGTATAAAAGAACGGTTGCTAAAGAACTTTCTTCAAGTGGAATAGGAGTTATTGCTGTTGGTGGAAAATGCTTCAAAAGATATTTGGATATAGCAAAATTATTGAATAATAAAGTAGCGGTAATAACCAACAATGATCATGATTATGCTGTCAATGTAACAAATAATTACTCGGATTACACCCAAAATCAATTTCCCAATATCAATATTTATTCAGATACAGATAACACAAGGAACACTTTCGAAGTGTGTATTTATCAAGAGAATCAAGCCATATGCGATAGCGAATTTCAAACTCCTGGACGTAGATTAGCCACCGTGGATTATATGCTTAAGAATAAGGCAGAAGCAGCATACTTGTTGCTGAAGAATAAAGCTGATACAATTGTTGTTCCTCAATATATACAAGATGCAATAAGATGGATAGACGCTTAATGCTTGCAGTCGCAGGATCTGGGAAAACGACTTACTTAATAAATAAATTAAACTTGGAACGGCGTTTCTTGATAGTTACTTACACGGATAATAATTTAGCAAATATCCGCCAACGCATAATCAACACTTTTGGTTATGTACCTCAAAATATAACACTTATGTCATATTTCCAATTCTTAATATGTGTATGTTATCGCCCTTTTCTCAAGGATAAAGTTCGAGCAAAAGGTATCACATGGGATATGCCAAACCAGAAAACATTAAAATTAAAGCGAAACAATCCTTTATTTTACCTAACCAAAGGGCGGTATTTATATCATAATAGGATTGCCAAGCTGTGTTTGGAATGTTGTGCAAATTTGATTAAAGAACGTATAGAGAAATTTTATGACTACTTTATGGTTGATGAAATTCAAGACCTTGGTGGGCATGACTTCAATTTGTTACAAGCCATCACTCCTACAGCTATTGATTGTCTATTTGTAGGAGATTTCTACCAACATACTTTCGATACCAGTAACGATGGGAATGTTAATAAAGGACTATATAAAGACTACAATAAATACAAGAAAAAATGGTCTAAGATAGGAATTACTATTGACGAGACTACACTTTCCAACAGTTATAGATGTTCGCCTACAACTTGCCAACTTGTCTTACAACAATTACATATCCAAATTTCTTCTCATAAGCAAAATGATACAAAAATCATTCTAGTAGATAATCAAGACGATGCGGATGATCTCTTTTTTGATAATTCAAAAGTTAAACTATTTTATCAAGAGGCTAATAAATATTCTTGTTATGCGGAGAATTGGGGTAAATCCAAAGGGCTTGATAAGTTCCAAGACATATGTATTGTTTTAAACAAAACAACTTTGCAAGGATATAAAAATAATACTCTCCATCAACTGAGTCCATCAACTATAAATAAATTTTATGTTGCCTGCACAAGATCTAAAGAGGATATTTACTTTATTCCACATGTGTTCTTAGATAAATATAAACAATGATTTTATTCTTTTTTGTAATCAAATGAAAGAAACGCATACCATTCACAGAATTAAAACTTTTTTTGAGGGCTTTCTGCGGTCACAATCACATCTATAAATCATATGATTATAGGTGTAAGGGACTAAAATAGGGACTTCGTTAAAAAATGAAGTCCCTATTTTTCGTTGTGAAAAATAAATTTAATGGTCCAATAAAACCAATTCATAAACAATCTGTACATCTATATACCACCTGTGAAAAATAATACAGGGTTAATTTTGTTAATATCTTGATTATCAAGGTTTTAATATATTTTCAATAAAAAAATCCTTTTTTCAGAGCTTAAAATCTATTTTACAAAAAACAGACATTGAAAATCAATGTTTTATGTTGCTCTAATAAAATTCCTTTACCAAAATACAAAATATCTGAGAGCTAACCGAAATGAGAGGTGCAAGATGTGTCTTTGTATATACAACTTTTCAGTTGATACACAAAAACCATCTTGCCTTTTTTGATAAAAAAGGAGTAAAAAACTTCGGAACTTGTTTTTTGATTATTTTATAAATTTGGATATTGTATTTGTTCCAATTTAAATAATTAAAAAGTGTCTTTTTTATGAAAAATATTTACCATTATTTGTAAGAAATATATTGGAGAATATTCCTATAGATAAATAAACAAAAAGCCATAACAATAAACATTAAATATCTAAATTATGATTTTCGGATATGCGCGTGTTTCTACTGCTGAGCAGAAATTAGAAACCCAAATAGAACTATTAAAGCAGCAAGGTTGCGAAAAAATATATACTGACATCGCCAGTGGTGTGCGAGAAGACAGAAAAGGACTCAATGAAATGCTCTCTTTCCTTCGCGAAGGAGATGTGGTTATTGTTTATAAAACCGATAGAATTTTCCGCTCTTTAAAAAATATGATTGAGCTCATTGAGCTTTTTAATCAAAAAGGTGTTTTCTTCAAAAGTATTTCTGAACCCGCTTTTGATACTACTTCTGCCAATGGGAAATTTATCATTCAGATTTTTGGAGCGGTGGCTGAGTTTGAAAGAAATCTCATCAGTGAAAGAACGAAAGCAGGAATCGAAGGAGCAAGGAGAAGAAAGAAACTCATCGGAAGACCCAAAGGAATAAAAAAAGAAACTTTGGAAAAATATCATTTTGCTTTTCATCTTTATGAAAACAAAAATATTCCCATTGATAAAGCCTGTAAACAAGCAGGTATCAGCAAAACCAGCTTCTACAGGGTAGAAAAGACTTTGAAAAAAGAAAAATAGAATTTTGTATTTTGAAATATGCAAAAATAATTATTAATTGCACAAATAAATGTGCAATTAATTACAACTAAATTTATAGAAAATTTTGTTTTGTTATAACTTTGTTATAACTTTGTCGTATGAAAACAAAAGTCAGAAAAATTGGAAATTCTTATGGTATCCTTTTAAGTAAAAGAATACTAGAACAAGCAAAAGTTAAAGACGAAGTGTCCTTATCCATAGAAAACAACAAAATCATCATAGAGCCAGCAAAAAATAATCCAAGGGAAGGATGGGAAGAAATGATGATAAAAGCAGGTTCTTTAAAGGATAAAGAAATATTTTTAGAAAATGTCAATAACAAATTTGATGAAGAAGAATGGACTTGGTAAGGAGATTTGATATATTTTTTATTGAACTAGACCCAACTATAGGAAGTGAAATCAATAAAACAAGACCTTGTGTAATCATTTCTCCTGATGAAATGAATAATGCTCTTAATACAGTGATTATCGCTCCTCTTACATCTACCATAAGAAACTATCCTATGAGGATAAATTGTATAGTACAGGGAAAACAAGGACAAATTGCATTAGACCAGTTACGGACAATTGACAAATCTCGGCTGAAAAACCATATAGAAAGCCTAAAAGAAGATACTCAGCAAAAACTAATAAACACAATTATAGAGATGTTTTCTTGATACTTTAAGTAACTTTGTATTTTTAAAATAAAAACTATGTGGGCAGACAATGAAACATCTGAAGACTTATTAGGATTTAAAGTACACGCAGATTTATTAATTAATGTAATTAATGATGAGTCTGTTTTACCAATTACAATAGGGGTTTTTGGTGATTGGGGAAGTGGAAAATCCAGCATCTTGCAAATCGTAAAAGAAGAATTTGATAAGGATGATGACAAGGATTCACTTTGTATATATTTTAATGGATGGACTTTTGAAGGGTATGATGATGCCAAAGCTGCATTACTCAATTCAATTCTTAAAGAACTGGAAGACAACAAAAAGATTTCCGCTGAGATAAGGGATACCATAAAAGAGAAATCAAAGAAGCTTTGGAAATCCATTGATTGGATACGAGGAGCGGGTATGGTAATGAAAAATATTGCTTTTCCAGCTGTTTCTGCATATTTTACAGGAGGTCTTAACTTGTTTCCTCTTACAATCCAAAAGCTAATTGAGTGGGGAGATAGCCCAGAAAAAATAATAGAAAAACTTAAATCAGAAGAGAGTCAGGAAATATTTAAAGCCTTTGTAAATGAAAGTAAAAAAGAAAATAAAAATTCTACAAATGCGGTAGCAGAATTTAGAAAAGATTTTGCTGAACTCTTAGAAGCGACAAACTTTAAAAGATTAGTTGTAATTATTGATGATTTAGATAGATGCAGCCCCGAAAGAATTATTGAGAACCTTGAGGCAATTAAGCTTTTTCTAAATGTACACAAAACAGCATTTATCATTGGAGCAGACCCTCGAATTGTGAAATACGCTATTGAGCATAAGTACAAAAACAATAAAGAAATCGAAGAAGATAACAACCGGATTGTTATTGATTACTTAGAAAAATTAATTCAGCTTCCTTATTCTTTGCCAAGACTTTCGGAATCAGAAGTTGAAACTTATATATCAATGCTTATCTGTAAAAAAGAGATTGGCGATACCAAATTTGAAAATGTGCTTGCTGAATTTCAGAAGTATAGATTAACGAATAAATATTCTGCGTTTGGATTGTCAAATTTTGAAAAGATTTTAGAAGCAGAGGAATTTGGAAAAGTTAAAGATAGTGTAATTACGATTCCTGCATTAGTACCATTAATTACCAATAGTTTGTATGGAAATCCCAGACAAATTAAACGGTTTCTAAATACTTATACAATCAGAAAGAGACTTGCAGAAGTTGCGTCTTTACAAAGCTTTAATGACGCTGTTCTTGCAAAAATGATGATACTTGAATATTCTGAACCTAAGTTATTCAAGAAGTTATTTGAATGGCAAATAATTCAAGATGGAATACCAAAAGAAATAACCGATATAGAAGCTCTATGTAAAGAGAAAGGAATTGAAGATGTTATTTCGGAAATAAAAGATACAGATTTCAAAGAGTGGAGTAAACCCAAAATAATAAAATGGTTTCAAATTGAGCCTTTATTATCTGGGGTTGATTTACGAGATTATTATTGGATTGCCCGTGATAAATTAGAAAACTCTATCACTGCAACCAGTATGATTCCACCAGTAGTAAGAGCATTGTTTAATGAGTTATTACCCGATAATATGACGGCAACAGTTACAAAATCTCTATTAACTGAAAAATTTCAACCTTTTAGTGATATTGAAAAAGATGCGTTTTTCAATCTTCTATCTTCAAATTTAAAAAGGAATCCTCAGCAAAAGCGGTTGTATGACATTTTCAATGCAATGACAGAAAATAAAATAGAAAATACAGTTTATCACTATATGGAAACTCTTAAAATAATAAGTGTATCGGATATTGAACCTGCGGTTGCGACAAGATTAGCAGATTTTAAATCAGAGCCTGAGATTGGAGATTTCTTGAATGATTATTTCAAAGATGGCAAATCGAAAGCAAGTAAAGCATTTAATCTAAAAAAATAAAAATGGGAACATCTAAATCATTTTCTGATGTAAAACACTCAATGGTTCCGAATTGGGGTACGCTTAGTTCTTCGCTTACCTCAAATTGTGATTCTTCTGTTCTTCCAGCTCAGAAGCTACAGAACATTATGGGACATTTTGTTTCAGCATTGGGCGGAGCATCAACAGGAGGGCGTGGCGGTTCAAAAGCAGGAGGAAGAAGCAGTATCAGAACTGCAAAGAAAATCGGAGGAGTCTTTTCAAAGTTTATCAGTTCGGGTAATAATATTAGAGAAACTCTTGAATCTACAGGCTTATCAGATATTGATAATAAAACGGTTGGCGACGTAATTAATCATTTAATTGAATATTGTTCAGGTAGTGCAACTTCTATAGATGATAATGCTGCGAAAGAAGCTACAAGATTATTATTGGAGGAACTAATGGGGCAAGCTGAATCCATTGATGAAGTACAAACTTTATTACAAGAAACATTTACAACCAATACTTTGGAAGATGTAATAGTAAAATATTTTGGATATTACATTAATGAGCTTCTATCAAAGTGGTTCTATGAAAATTTAATAAAAAACAAGAATGAAACTGATTGCAACAATCTTTTCAGTCAAATAAAAAATTTCATAGTTGAAAGAACTGGAGATATGCACAAAAGAAATCCATTACAAAACATTGATTGGAGTTCTGAGGAAGCCGACAGACTTGTGAAAAATATTCAACAAGATGTATTAACCGTATTTGAATAGTTATGAGAATAGATATAGTTATTGTCGATGCAGAGTATGGAAAATTTTCAGACTTGTATCTTTGTTATAATGATAGTGGATCAGAAAAAAGAATTCTTTTAAATTTTAATATAGGAAGAAATAGTGCTTTTGAAAGAATTTTCGATTTCACAAGTGATTTTACTTCTGTAAAATTTGATTTCTTTCTTGTATCTGCAATTGTATATGGTGTAGATAATCTACTTAGTCGGGCTATTTATTCAAATGATGGTTGGACAAGAGATATAGAAGTAGAGTTTCCCGTGAATAACTTAGCTGTTTGGAGTGGAAAAGAAGAGAAATTAAAACAGATTTTAGATTTTCTTACAGGAGATAATTGGCTAGTTTCTTTTCGAAAAATAGAAAATGTTGATTTGTTTCAGCCACGTACAAACAGAAGAAAAATTCCAAGTTATGACAAAGATTCCATTAAATCTGTAAGTTTATTTTCAGGAGGTTTAGATTCTTTAATAGGAGTTATTGATGAATTGGAAAAACTTAGTAATAACGAAAGAATGCTTTTAGTTTCTCATTTTGATTCAAAATCCCCTGGCCCAAATAGAGATCAAAAAATATTACTAAAACTTTTAGAAAAAGAATACCCCAATAAAATATATTGGGTGCAATCAAAATTGTCTTTATCAAGAAAAGATATTAATGGTAATAGAATATCTGTAGAAAATAACTATCGAAGTCGCTCACTTTTTTTTATTGGATTAGGCTGTTACTTTTCTCCAATCGATAAGTTAATAATTCCTGAGAATGGAACAATCTCAATCAACTATCCATTGACACCATCAAGAGTAAGTTCTTTAAGTACAAGAACAACACATCCATATGTTTTAAAAAATACTCAAGAATTATTTAAAGAATTAATGTTATCTACTATAATATATAATCCCTATTCTTTTAAGACAAAAGGAGAAATGTTTGTTGAATGTACAAACCAAACATTATTAAAGAATATTTATCATAATTCTGTTTCTTGTGGGAAAAGAGGGAGAAAACAAAATTGGAAAGTTAAAAATGGAGTTCAAGAATGTGGAATATGTATGCCTTGTATTTATAGGAGAGCAGCCTTAAATAAAGCTGGTTTAGATAATGAAAATCAATATGGTAATTTTATTACAAATGCTACATCACTAAATTACAGTAAAGATTTACCAGCATTAATTAGTTATTTAAAGAGAGGGCTTTCATTGGAAAATATAAAAAGAGGTTTATTAGTGAATGGTAATATTGAAATTCATAATCTTACTGAATATGCAGAAATGGTCTTAAGGTCTAAACAAGAAGTTTTACTTTTGTTTAGAAATAAAGGAAATAAATTTATAAAATCTATATTAGGGATAAAATGATTATTGATACACATTGTCACATAGATTTATATCCAAATCCAATAAAAGTTTTACAGGATTGTATAAATGCTGATATAACAGTATTGGCCATGACCAATCTGCCCAGCCATTTTGAAATGGGATATCATTATTTTCAATCATTAAAAAAAATAAGGTTAGCTTTAGGAATGCACCCTCTAATGGCTAACTCACACAAGAAAGAATTTGATTTATTCTTAAAAAATATCAGTAAAACTTCTTATATTGGAGAAATTGGACTAGATTTCTCTAAAGATGGTATTTCTACAAAAAATATTCAATTAGAAACATTTTCCAAAATATTAAAAATTGTATCTAAACAAAAAAAGATATTAAGTATTCATTCAAGAAAAGCAGATAAGGAGGTTTTGCATCTTTTAACAAAATATAATATACAATCGGCTATTTTTCATTGGTATTCTGGAAATTTAAATCTTATTAAAGAAATATCTTTACAAGGATATTATTTTTCAATAAACCCTTACATGACAAGATCAGAAAAAGGGAAACAAATAATTTCAAAAATACCTCTAAACAATATTTTAACAGAAACTGATGGCCCATTTGTAAAAGAAAATGGACAAACCATACTTCCTGGTAATGTTGCCTCCATAATTAAATATTTATCTCAAATACATGATCTATCTGAAGAACAAATAATAAAAAAAATTAATTTTAATTTTAAACAATTATTATCTTTTTTAAAATAATTTCTTTCTTATATTCAATTTGCTATTTATAAATATCTAGAATCAAGGATGTTTTTGTATAGTATTCTGTGATGTTTTTTTATTCTTGTTTGAAGTCCATCAATATGCTCAAATAAGTGAGGTTTTATTTGGCTCCGCATAGGATCTAAAATAAAATCTACTCCTTCTGTTCTTGCTAATTTCGAAGCAGAAACAAAATCACAATCTCCTGAAATTAGAATGATTTGATCAGCTTGTTTCTTTAGAGTAATAGTAGCAATATCTAATCCTATTTTTACATCTACCATCTTTTGTTTTAAATCTAAATAAATATCATCTTCTTTAATAGATTCAATTTTTCTTTTCTTATTAAATATTTCTTTCATTACTCTTGGAGTAATAAACCAGTTATTATATGTCTGTAATTCCCCCAATCTTAATGCAATTTTTCTTTTTTTCTTTAGTTGTTCAAAGAATTCTTGCCTAAATTTAAAAATTTGTGTTTGGGAAAAATCTATAGTTTTTTTAGTGATAGGATTCGTTTGCTTTCCTCCATAAGGAAAACAATCATAATAGCAAATCCTATATAACTCTCTATTTATATTTCCTTGTTTTAAATGTGCAAGACACATTTGAAAAAGTTTATCTGCTAGTGTTTTAGGATCAGTTTCACCTTTGATGGATTTGTATCTTCTTATGAAAAATCCACCATCTACTAAAATTGCTGTTTTATTCATATACAAAAAATGCTCAGGGGTAGACATTTTCGCTATAAAAGAACTTTCTTAACTTAAAAAAGTTGAAAATGTTTCGCCAAGAGCGTAATCATATTGCAAAATTTAAAAAAAATATCATAGACACAAATTTTTATTCTTTTTTAATAAGAAAATAGAAAATTCTTTTTCTACCAAAATACTTCCAAAGTAGTATTTATATAATATATTGATTATAATAATCCATTAAATAATATCATAACCAACTACAGAATTAGGATTTTTAAATTCTAATTTCCTTTTTCACAGAAAATATCCATTGAGAAAAACGCACAAAAATGAAACACCATTATTCAAAAAAGCGGAGTTATTTTTTCCAAAAATCAACTAATCTGGATATCGAAATTTTCACTCATAAAAATTCAATTCTTACTTTTTGCTTCAAAAATAAAAATAGAATTCGTGTTACTTTTTTTAAAAACTTTTTGAGTTAAAGCATTTTGTAAAAGACTAATTATTATAAAATAAAACCTATAAATTAAATATATATTTATATTATTTATTATAAATTTTGATAAAAATATATATTATAAAAAGTAAATTTCTTTCCTACAATATAAAAGATAAACATTTGATATTGAAAAAATAGAATTTTTTCTCATGCTACTACCTTATTGAATCTATATGATAATTTTAACATATAAATAAAATAGATGTACTAAATAAATATTCATTATATTTAAAAAACAATATTATTTTTTGGACTTTTAAAATTTAATTATTTCTGCGGTTTGGACTTATTAAATATTAACTAATTTTCCTTTTTATAGTTATTATTTTTTTCAATATGGAAAATTTATCCCTTTGTATAATATTCAAAGAAAAGTGGGATGCTTTCTATTCCTTTGTAGAAATTATAAAGCCCGAAATGTTCATTAGGCGAATGGATGGCGTCAGTGCTTAGCCCAAATCCCATCAGAACTGATTTTACTCCTAAAATCTGCTCAAAAAGAGCTGTAATAGGGATACTTCCGCCGCTGCGGAATGGAAGAACTTCTCTTCCGAAAGCCTGTTCCATAGCTTTTTTTGCTGCCAAGAACTCTTTCGTGTTGCTTTCTAGAACATAAGGCATACCTCCGTGGTGCGGCGTAACAGTTACTTTTACACTGTCAGGAGCGATTTTTTCAAAATGTTTAGTGAATTTTTCGGTGATTTCCTCTGGAGTTTGGTTTGGTACGAGTCTCATAGATATTTTTGCGAAAGCTTTAGAAGGGATTACTGTTTTAGCTCCTTCTCCTGTGTAGCCTCCCCAGATTCCGTTCACATCCAGAGTAGGGCGGATAGAGGTTCTCTCTAGTGTAGTATAGCCTTTTTCGCCTTCTACGCCTTTCAGACCGATTTCTTTTTTGAAAGCTTCAGGATCGTCTTTCAGTTTGTTCATTTCGGCTCTTTCCTCTGGCGAAACTATATTTACATTATCATAAAATCCTTCTACAGTGATTACTCCGTTTTCGTCAATCAAGCTGCCAATCATTTTTGATAAAACATTGATAGGGTTAGGAACAGCACCTCCATAAAGTCCTGAGTGCAAGTCTCTGTTTGGCCCTTCGATTTCCACTTCTACATAGCTTAGACCACGAAGCCCAGTCGTAACCGTCGGTTGATCCATAGAATAAAGACTCGTGTCTGAAACTAAAATAACATCACAAGCCAGTTTTTCTTTATTGGATTCCAAAAAATCAGCCAAACTCGCTGAACCTACTTCTTCCTCTCCTTCGATGATGAATTTCACATTACAAGGCAATGAGTTGGTTTTCATCATCGCTTCAAAAGCCTTTAAATGCATGAAAAACTGCCCTTTGTCATCAGCAGCTCCTCTTGCGAAAACAGCGCCTTCTGGGTGGATTTCGGTTTTTTTCACCACAGGCTCAAAAGGGCCGCTTTCCCAAAGTTCTATAGGGTCAGCAGGCTGTACATCGTAATGCCCATAAACCAAAACAGTCGGCAGGTTTTTATCTAAAATTTTCTCTCCGAAAACCACAGGATATCCCTTTGTTTCGCAGATTTCTACATTGTCTGCACCAGCATTTTTTAGGTGTTTTGCTACGGCATCAGCACACTGTAGCACATCTTGGTTGTAGGCTGGGTCAGCACTGATAGAAGCTATTTTCAGCAAATCGATTAACTCGTCTAAAAATCGTTGCTTATTTTCTTGAATGTAAGATAAAGTAGTACTCATTGGTTAAATTTATAAATGAATACCAAAGTTAAACAATTTGAATGATTAAACAAAAAATAAGGTGGATTTTTACAAAGTTTGTAAAATTACCATTCCTTTTTTGGATTGTGTAAAAATAAGGTAATGCTCTCCGCCGTTTTTCAGTTTGTATTTGGTTTTTATCTGCTCTGGCGAGAGTGGGTGGTTTTTAGAAATAATGTTAAACACATCACCTTTTTTTATCTCTTTGGCGCTGATTTCTTTTACTTTAAAAACTCTTCCACAGAAATCTACAGTTTTGTCTGAAGTGTAAAGATGCGTGTTTGGATGTAGTTTTTTTAATCCAAATTTTTTTGAAATCAGATTAAAAGTTCCCGATTTTAGAACAGCATTATTCGGAATGTAGAGGTATTCCAAAATGTCTGAAAATTCGGGCGTTACAGCAGTTTCTTCCTCTGGCGAAAAACTGAAATTCGGTTCATCTGTGCTGAGGTTTTTTGTGGTGATTTTCAGTTTGTTTTCAGTGTTTGGGATGAGGTGGAGGATGATTTCTTTTACTTCGTTTTTTACAGCGATGATTTCTATCTCATCGATGGATTTTACAGCGGATTGAAGATATTTCAAATCAATAAGCGGCGAGAGTTTTATTATTATTTTTTTTGAAATTGACAAAAGTTTGTCTTGGATTTCCAAAATATTCGGTGAAAGGTCAGAAAGCAGAAACTTTTTTCGGTGGTCTTTGTCCCTTCTTGCTGGGTCTAAATAGATTAAATCAAATTGATTTTCGTTAATTTCTAAAAACTGCTCTAAATTTTCGTTGATAAAATTCGCTTCTCTGCTGAGAGTTTTCCAGTTGTGCTGTACGATTTCCAGTAAATCTTTATTTTGCTCTAAAAGTGTAACTTCACTGAAATTCTGCGAGAGAAAATAAGCATCAATCCCAAAACCGCAGGTAAGGTCTAGAAAAGTTTTTCCACTGAGTTTTTCGGCTTTTTCCTTTGCGGTATTTTCCGAGGAAGCTTGCTCTAAATTAAGATGTGGCGGGAAGACTATATTTTCCTTTAATAGGAAAGGAAATTTCTTTGCAGCGATTTGTTTTCCCTTTATCTGCTGGGCGATTTCCTGCATGGAAACCTCAGGGAAAGGCGATTTTTTCAGAAGTAGTTTGGTAAGGTCAGAGTTCAGATTTTCACTGATGAATTTTTGTACTTCTGGAGCCGTTATTTTCTGAAAAAAACGCATGTATTATTTGTTTTGAGGCTTTGGATGGTCTAGTGCAGCGCTATCCACCACGAGGATGAAAATTTCTTCGTTTTTCCTTTTCATAAAGTAGTTTTCGCGGGCGTATTTCTCTTTTTCGTCCTTATTCTGCATAAGTCTTTTGTAGAAAGCCTCGTTTTTTTCAAATTCTCCTTTGTAGAAAGCCAGTTGTTCCTCGTATTTGTTGATTTCTTGGTTCAGATTTCTGACCACGAGCCAAGAAGTATTGTCAATGAAAGTCATCCAAAAAACAAACACCGCACCTGTGAAAAAAAATTTGTTCAAAAATACCTTTTTCACAAGTTCCATTTTTTTGTTGGTCTTTGGTGTATTATTCTCTGTTTGCATCATTATTAGGAGTTTTTAGCGAGTTTCTTACTACGGTAGAAAGAAAATCTATTGCTACAGTATTTGGTTTCATATTTGGAATAATGATATCTGCATGAGATTTGGACGGTTCTATGAATTCATCATGCATTGGTTTTAGGGTTGTTTGGTAACGGTGTAAAACCTCTTCCAAATCCCTGCCTCTTTCTTGGGTATCCCTGCGGATACGGCGGATGAGCCTTTCGTCATTGTCAGCATGGACAAAAACTTTTAAGTTAAATTCTTTCAGAAGTTCTTTGCTTGTTAAAACTAAAATTCCCTCTACAATCAATACATCGCGAGGTTCTATCACGGTGTAATTTCCCGTTCTGGTATGTGCTACGAACGAATAAATAGGCTGTTCTATGCTTTTGCCCTTTTTCAAGGCGCGGACATGTTTTACCAATAAATCAAAATCAATGGATTTAGGGTGGTCGTAGTTCAGGCTTTCTCTTTCCTGAAGCGAAAGATGGGAATTATCATGATAATAATTGTCCTGTGAAAGAACATTAACTTTCTCAGGGTCAAGGCTTTTTAAAATTTTAGAAACTACAGTAGTTTTTCCAGAGCCAGTTCCTCCAGCGATACCAATAACAAGCATAAAAGTTTATTTTGGCAAAGATAATAAAAATATGCTTTTTCTACCGAAGAGGATAGCGGTTTTAAAAAAGTTTTAAGATTTATTTTCCTCTTTTTTCTTCTTTTCTAATAGGTAATATGCCATAAAAGCATCATCATCAGAAATAGAAGAATTGATTTCATCGTTTGTTTTAAGAGCAATAGAAATAAATCCAATCGCCATAGCAACTAAGACTAAAACTATACCTATCATAATCATATGAGCAGGAAAGAAAACGAATCCTAAAATGAGAGCTGCTCCAAAAGCGATTTTTGATGTTTTCATTTTTAAACCCAATTACATAGCAAAGATAGTAATATTTTGATTAAAATTCCACCATCACAGGGCAGTGGTCAGAGTGTACGGCTTCTTTTAGGATGACAGCTCTTTTTAGCTGGTTTTCCATCGATTGGCTCACGAAATTATAATCCAATCTCCAGCCTTTGTTATTCGCTCTGGCATTTGCTCGGTAGCTCCACCATGAGTATTGGTTCGGTTCTTGGTTGAAATATCGGAAACTGTCTATTAGTCCGCATTCATCGATGAATTTGCTGAGCCATTCGCGCTCTATGGGAAGGAATCCAGAGGTGTTGGCAAGTCGGACAGGGTCGTGGATGTCTATCGCCTGATGACAGATATTAAAATCGCCAGAAATGATGAGGTTTGGGATTTTCTTTTTTAATTCTTTGATGTAATCTAGGAAATCATAACAAAACTGCATTTTAAAATCCAATCGGTCAATATTTGTGGCAGACGGTACATAAACCGAAATCACGGAAAAATCTTCAAGATCAGCTCTGATGATTCTCCCTTCGGCATCTATATGTTCTATTCCGCATCCGTATTCTATATGTTTGGGTTCGTGTTTGGTAACGATTCCCACGCCGCTGTATCCTTTCTTTTCTGCTGAATACCAGTAACTTTGGTAGCCAAGTTCCGCAAAACTGATTTGGTCGATTTGCTCGGGCTGGGCTTTGCTTTCTTGGATGCACAAAATATCAGGATTTGCTGATTTTAGCCAAGATAAAAAATCTTTCCCAAAGGCAGCACGGATGCCATTTACATTATAACTGATGAGTTTCATTTGTTTAGAATTAAAATTTAAAAATAAAATATTTTTTATTGTTGATTAAAATTTGTGAAATTTATCTTTTTTTCATCATCATCAGGAAAATCACAGGAATTCCGAATAGTGAACTGATGATATTGAGAGGCATTTGCCAGATTTCGGAGACAATGGAAAAAAGTTCCATTATTAGGGCGCCGATGAGGATGTTGAGAATCCACTGATGCCATAGCTGGGCAGGATTCCAAATCATTCTACAGAAGTGTGGAACAATCACACCGATGAACAAAACAGGCCCTAAAAACGCTGTGACAGAGGCTGATAGGAGAGATGAGGCGATGATGATAGTAAATTTCAGCTGGGTAAGATTAATTCCGAAAGTTCTGGCGTAGTCCACTCCAAGGCTCATTCCTATCAGTGGTTTTATGGCTTTGAAAGTGATGATTAGACCTAATGAAACAAGGGTGGTCAGCACCAAGTTTTGTGAAAAACTAACCTGATTATTCCCACCAAAAGACCATAGAATGTAGCTTTTCAGGGATTCGTTTTCGGCATAAAATTGTAAAATGCCGATAACAGCTCCCGCCAGAGCAGACACCAAAAATCCAAAAATAATGATGTAGGAAGAATCCTTAAAATTTTTAGAAAAAATCAATAAAAAAATCAGCAGAATAATGCTTCCACAGATAGCGAAAATACTGATTAGGCTATGCTGGATAAATTCAGGAATGATGAAATCTTTTGAGGCTAAAATGTAGAAAGCCACGGACAGACTCGCCGCGGAAGAAATTCCCAAAATAGAAGGTCCAGCCAATGGATTCTTGAAGTATTCTTGCAGCAGAAATCCGCTTGTAGGAATAGAAATTCCTGCCAGCAGAACCACTAAAGTTCTATTCACTCTTATGCTTATAATTTCCTGATGAAAATTTTCTTGGCTCCAAAAATCAGAAAAACTCAGGTCAGAAAATCCAGTATTAAGATTGATGACCAGAGAAACCAATATCAAGCATAATAATACAACGCAAAGAATCAAAAAATTTCTAAACATTCTGAAAGGAAAAACTGAAAAATAAGAAATGGTCTCAATGTAGTTTTTACTTTTGAGACCATTGTTTATTAGATTTTTACAATGTTATTTCAAAGAATTGATTTTCTCTGTGAGAGCTTCTTTGGATGGAAAAGCTCCCATTATTTCTTCTCGTTTTTCTCCTTTTGTAATCAGGGTAAAAGGAATAGCATCACCTCTCCATGTTTCGAAGTTTTTGCTGAAAAAATCTTGGGAAAGGTTTCCAAAATTGAATAAAATTATGTTGTTTCCTAATCCTGATTTTTCCGCGAAATCAGCAACTTTTGTCCAATTCTGCGGCTCGTCTAAATTTATGAAGGTGAATTTTATTTTCTCATTTTTCATTTCCGTCATTTTCTCCTGAAAATGAGGCATTTCATCCATACAAGGTCTGCACCAAGTAGCGAAAAAGTTGGTAACATAGAGAGTGTCATTTTTCTTATTCGCAAAAACCTCAGAAATTTGTTCTTGGCTCATTTCTTTGAGCAGGGTAGAGCTTTGTGGTTCTTGTTTTTCAGTAGTTTCTACGGTTTGGGTTTCTTCTGTCTGGATGTTTGTTTTCTCTTTTTTGTTGCAGCTTACTAAAGCTAAAACTGTTAATGCAGCGATGATTTTTTTCATTCGAAAAATTATTTTATTAAATTATTATTTGTAATAAATCCCAAAAAATCCAAAACTATCAATTTTTAGCATTCTTATTCATAGGTTTTAGAAAAGAATTAATTAAATTTGCCTTAGACTTCTTGGGCTAAATTTTATAGCTTGGCAAAGTTAAATAAAAAAAGAAGTAGCAGCCAAACACAAAAAATTAAATAAAAGTTAAAAAACGCTATACATTGAGGAGGTTAGGCAATATTTTGAAAATATCTATTGTTATGATAGAAATGATGGTGCTGCTCATGTTTTGGGCGAATGTATGGGTTTTTCATTTGACCAATGGAAGGACATTCAGCCAAGTGAGCAAGGTGCCTCCTCGGACATGTGCTTTGGTTTTGGGAACTTCTCCAAAGATGAAATCTGGTAAGGCAAATCCTTATTTCATCTCTAGAATGAAGGCAGCGGCGACTCTGTATCACCATGGGAAAATAAAAAAAATCATCGTAAGTGGAGAGAAAAGCCCTTATTATAACGAGCCAGAGGCGATGAAGAGTTATTTGGTTGGTTATGAAGGTGTTCCAGAAAATGTGATAATGGAGGATTTTGAAGGATTTAGTACGCGGGAGAGCATTCTTCGGTGTAAAAATATTTTTAATGAGTCTAATGTGATTATCGTGTCTCAGGGGTACCACAACCTCAGAGCTTTGTTTTTTGCAAGAAATCACGGAATGAATGCGCTGGGATTTGATGCGCGAGATGTGACAAAAAATGAGAGTTTTTACCGAAATCATATGCGTGAAGTTTTGGCGAGAGTTCAGGCGGCAGTGTATTATTTCTTAAAAATTTCATAAATTTGCCCATTACCTAAGAATTAAATCTAAAAAGGAGCTGATTCTTAAATGATAAAAATAATGAAACAGATAAAAAATAACCCTAAAATAATGCGTGCATGGGCGGTGTATGATTGGGCGAACTCAGTTTATTCCCTAGTGATTACATCTACCATTTTTCCTATTTACTATTCTATTCTAACGACGGCTTATCAGAAAAATGAATTTGTGCAGGAAACAGGAAAATGGATAAAAGTGCCTGTGCGAAACATGATTTCGTTTTTTGGGAAGCAGTATGAACCAGATGCAGTCTATGGATATTCCTTGACATTATCTTTCTTTATAGTGGTTATCCTTACGCCTATTTTGTCTTCTTTGGCGGATATTATCGGAAATAAAAAATCTTTTTTACAGTTTTTCTGTTACCTTGGTGCGACATCTTGTATGGGATTGGCGCTCTTTGTGAATATGAAAACGGTGTATTTAGGTTTGCTTTTTAGTGTTACTGCGAGTATTGGTTTCTGGGGGAGTTTGGTTTTTTATAATTCATTTTTGCCTGATATTGCCACGAAAGATAAACAGGATGCATTGTCCGCGAAGGGCTATGTGTATGGATATATAGGCTCTGTGGTGCTGGTGGTTATCTGCTTGATACTCATACAGGTAGTAGCACGAGATGCTAAACAAGCACTGTTTTATACAAGGGTGAGTTTCTTATTGACAGGGGCTTGGTGGTTTGGTTTTTCACAATATACATTTAAACACCTGCCGAAATTTGGTGAGGTTAAAGACCAGCTGCCAAAGGATTTGGTATTATTGAATTTTAAAAATATTTTTAAATCTCACGAAGAACACGGAGGGTGGTTTCAGGTAGTAAAAGGCAATATTAAATTTTATATAGAAATAGTAAAAGAGAGTTTCAAGGAACTTTATAAAATAGGGAAGGAACTCTTTAAAACACCTAATCTAAAGTATTTCTTGTCAAGTTTCTTTTTCTATAGTGTAGGAATGCAGACGATTTTTCTAATGGCAACTTTATTTGGGAAAAGTGAAATAAACTTAGAAGAAGGAAAACTGATAGCAACTCTGTTAATCATTCAAATAGAAGCGATTATTGGAGCGGTTATATTTTCAAGGTTGTCTAAAAGAATAGGAAATAAAAATGTAATCAGTATCACAGTTTTTCTTTGGATAGTGGTATGTGTATGGGCGTATGCACTTAATAAAGCCAATCCCAATGTAGAATATCATTTCTATGCCGTTGCTGGTTTAGTTGGGCTTGTAATGGGAGGATTACAGGCCATGTCCCGTTCTACTTATAGTAGACTTTTGCCAGAGAATAGTATGGATAATACTACATTTTTTAGTTTTTATGATGTATTAGAAAAAATAGCCATAATGATGGGAACGCTCATATTTTCATTTATTATTGATAAATATGATGTGATAAAGAATTGTTTTGCCCAAGTAGATATTGTATTGCCATCAGCGGCAGGAATGCGTTTTGCGGCTTTCTTTATGGGTGTGTTTTTCCTATTAGGTTTGATTTTGATAAGATTCGTTAAAATTAAGGTGATGGGGGATAAGGAGGTCTTGTAACAGCCTTAAAATAGAGTTTCTACTTTATAAAATAATAAGCTAATGAAAAAAACTTTATCCAAAATAATTAATAAAATATATGATGGGGATAATAATATAGATATATCTGAAATGAGATACCTTCCAAGATGGGGGGTTTTATTTATAGATGTATGTATTTTGCTGTTTTCATTGTTAATCATAGAACAGATAGGTGTCTATTTTACAGGGACAATGGATTTTTATAAAAAATGTTCTCTCATTGTAGGAGTGAATGTGTTTTTTATGATTATTTTCCGTACATATTCAGGTATTGTCAGACATTCTACTTTTATAGACCTTTCTAAGATATTTCTATCCATAGTATACACCATATTTGTTTTGGTTATCCTTAATGTAGTGGTGTATTGGAGAATGGATTATAAATTGTTCAAGACTTCATTATTGCTTGTTTATGCGGGAGTTTCTTTTGTGCTATTGTTTATTTATCGTCTTTTTGTAAAAGAATTTTTTAATCTTATAAGAGAATATAGAAAGAATTTCCAAAAGAAGAGAATTTTGGTTTTAGGAATAGATGAGGTTTCTATTTCTTTGGCAAAAATAATAGCCGATAACTCTTCTATTCCGTATCATTTAGTAGGTTTTATTACGGAGAGAACAGATTCTAAACAAGCAAGTTTGCTAAATAGAAAAATCTATACTAAACATGATATAGAGGAATATCAGAAAACACTTGATATAGACGGCGTTCTTATCAACCGAAATGGGCTGACCAAGGAAGCGATGCAGGAATGGGTAAATTTCTTCTTGGAGAAAGGTGTTCAGATGTATAAAGCGCCTGTTTTAGAGGAGATAAAAGAGGGCGGAGACTATTTCAAAATACAAAACATTCAGATAGAAGACTTACTCAATAGAAAGCCAATCAGCATAGAAAATGAGGAAGTCAAAAGCAGACATTATAACAAAAATGTCCTGATAACAGGAGGCGCAGGCTCTATCGGAAGTGAAATCGTAAGGCAGGTAGCAATGTCAGACCCTGCTTTGGTGGTTGTTTTAGACCAAGCGGAAACACCGCTGTATGCCATAGAACTAGAATTAAAGGAAAGTTTTCCGAATGTTAATTTTAAATTTGTATTAGCGGATATTTCTAATATCAATAGACTCGAAAGCGTATTTGAGGAATATAAGTTCTCTGTGGTCTATCATGCTGCGGCCTATAAGCATGTTCCATTGGTAGAGGAAAATCCACATGAGGGAGTTTTGGTAAATATCCAAGGAAGTAAAAATCTGGCTCTTCTTGCGAGTAAATACAAAGTGGATACCTTTGTGATGGTATCTACGGACAAGGCGGTAAATCCTACCAATGTAATGGGAGCCTCTAAGAGAGCAGCAGAATTGTTCGTTCAAGCGCTTCAAAACCAACCAGGGAATACAACCAAGTTTGTGACCACTCGTTTCGGAAATGTTTTGGGGTCTAATGGTTCTGTTATTCCATATTTCAAAAAACAGATAGAGAAAGGCGGGCCTATCACGATTACCCACCCAGATATTGTGAGATACTTTATGACTATTCCAGAGGCGTGCGAGCTGGTTCTTCAGGCAGGAACTATGGGCGTAGGGGGAGAGATTTTTGTCTTCGATATGGGAGAGCCTGTGAAAATAGTGGATTTGGCAGAGAGAATGATAAGATTGTCTGGTTTTGAGCCAGATATAGACATTAAAATAGTATATACAGGGCTTCGTCCAGGGGAAAAACTTTATGAAGAACTACTCAGTGATGGAACGAAAACACTGCCGACACATCACGAGAAAATAATGATTTCCAAGGATGAAACCATGGAATTTGAAAAAATAAATACATTAACCCAGAAAATATACGATCTTGCCAAAGAAAGTAATAAGATAGAAGTGGTTAGAACTTTGAAGGAAATAGTAAAAGAATTTAAGAGTAATAATTCTGTTTACCAGCAGTTAGATTAACCCTAATTCCGAAAAAAAGGATATATTTGCAATAATTATAAATGAGCAATGATGAAAACAAAAATATTTTTAATAATAACAGCACTTTTGGCTTTGACCTCTTGTAAAAATCAAAAAGAAATAGCCTATATGCAGAATATAGAGCAGATAGCAAAAGAGGCATCTCAAAAAAATGTGCAAGCCACCATACAACCTAACGATCAGCTTTTGATATATGTGACCGCAAAGGATATGAGCATCACAGCGCCCTTCAACCAAGGTGTAGCGACTGATATCAATAAATCACAAGTTAATTATTCCCAACCTAATACTAACCTTCCAGCATCTGGACAGACTTCTGTATCAGGTGTTACTTATACCGTTTATTCAGATGGATTTATAGAATTTCCTGTTTTGGGTAGAATAAGCACTACTGGGAAAACAGTGGAGGCTTTGAAAGATGAGTTGTCTAAAAAATTGAGAAAATATATCATAGACCCTACAGTAAGTGTTCGTTATGCTAATTATCGTGTAACGGTGCTTGGGGAAGTAAATAAACCAGGGGAATATCTTATTCCAGATGGAAAAACTACTTTGCTTGCAGCTTTGGGGCTTGCAGGGGATTTGACCATTTATGGGAAAAGAGATAATATTTTAGTAGTAAGAGAGCAGGATGGAGTAAGAACACAGGCCTATATCAACCTTACAGATGCTAATTTTATCAATTCTCCTTATTACCATTTGAAACAAAATGATGTGGTCTATGTAACTCCTAATAATGCCAAGAAAAATTCTGCTTCTTTTGGTCCTCAGACTACGATTTACATATCGGTGGCGTCTATCATTGTGACAATTTTGGCATTGATTATTAAAAAATAAACATCAAAAATGAATAATAAAAATTCATCAAAATATCCCAATACAGACAAGCACCAAGTAGATGTCTTAGAGCTGATAAAACCATATACACAGAGTTGGAAATGGTTTGTGGTCTCTGCATTACTCGCTTTAGTATTGGCATTGTTATACCTTAGAACCGTAACTCATGTTTATCAGGTACAGTCTTCTGTATTGGTAAAAGAAGCCAAAAATACATCAAGTTCCAGCACAGAAGCAGATTTGCTTATGGATTTATCAAAGCTGGGAGGAATGAGTTCTAATAGTATAGACAATGAGATAGAAATTTTTAAATCCAAAAAACTGATGAATGCCGTTGTAGAAAGCAAAAATCTACAAGTGGCTATTTATTCTAGCGACAATCTTAAAAGTAAAGAGCTTTATGGGGATACGGCTCCATTTTTTGTAAATGTAGTTAATGAAAAAAAGAATGCGGTATTTCCTCAGGAGAATGTGAAAATAGAGATAAATGGCGATAAGATTACATTGTCTTCCAGTGAGTTGGATAATGAAATTACAGGAAGGTTTAACAAGTTGATAAGCCTTCCATATGCCAATATCATCATTACTAAAAATAAAGACTTTGATTCTGTAAAAGCAGGGGCTTTGGGCGAATTGTCCCTTTCTATCTTGTCAAAAGAAGCTCGCGTAGTTCAGCTGCAAAAAATGCTCAATGTAGGGCTGCTTAACAAGGATGCGACAATAGTAGGGCTGTCCATGAACTATCCTAATGTCGATAAAGCCAAAGACATTATAAACAATCTGGTGGTGGCCTACAACCAAGATGCAATCAGCGATAAAAACTCTCAGTCAAAAGAAACGATGAAGTTCATCGAAGGGCGTATTGAGGTAATATCTAGTGAGTTGCAAAGTGTTGAAAATGAGAAGGAAAGGTTTAAAGAAAAAAACCAACTTACAGATATAGGAGTAGAAGCCAAACTTAATTTGGAAACTAGCGCTCAGTCCAGAGCTAAACAGCTTGATATAGATGCTGAGGCGCAGATGGTGGATGGTATGATAGGCTATCTAAATAATAAGGGTGCATATCAGGTGCTGCCGTCAGCAGTAGGACTTACAGATCCTACGGCTTCTGCAGGGATAGAATCTTATAACCGTTTGGTTTTAGAAAGAGATAGATTGTTAGCATCAGCTACGGAAAATCACCCAGCAGTTGTTAATATATCTCAACAGTTAAATGAGCTAAAAGGCTCTATCATGCAGAGTTTGCAAAAGACTAAAACCAATCTAAAAATAGCAAGTTCGGAGCTGCAAATGGAGCAAAACCGAGCAAATGGAAAAATCTCTAAGTTACCGAATATAGAGAAATTATTTAGAAATATAGAAAGACAACAGCAGATTAAAGAGCAGTTGTATCTATTATTACTACAAAAAAGAGAGGAATCAGCCATTTCACTAGCCATCACAGGCGATAAAGCAAGGGTGATAGATGAGGCGTATTCTTCTGATGTGCCAGTGTCTCCTAAAAAGTCTATAATATTGATGGGAGCACTACTTTTAGGTTTGATAATTCCGTTTGCTTTTATTTACATAAAAGAGCTTTTAAATATCAAGATAAAGACAAAACAAGATGTAGAGAGACTTTCTTCTACGCCTGTTTTAGCGGAGTTGCCGAAAGTAGAAAAAGGTCAGTCCGAGCTAGTAGGAATGAACGATTCTTCTCTGATAGCAGAAGCCTTCCGATTATTGGTTACCAATATGAACTTTATTCTTCCTAAAAAAGACGAAGGAAAGGTGGTTTTTGTGACCTCTACGGTAAATGGCGAAGGGAAAACCTTTACTTCTGTTAATTTAGCGAAGACATTGTCCACACCAAGGCGAAAGGTGATTTTGATAGGTTCCGACATTAGAAATCCACAGCTTCAGAGGTATAATAAAAAAGCAAGAAAAGGCGTGGTAGGAGTTACAGAGTTCTTGTATAATGATGAAACTACCATAGAAAGCATCATACATAAATATGATTCTGATTCGTATTTAGATGTGATTTACTCTGGAAGTATTCCGCCAAATCCAGCTGACCTTCTAACCAATGGAAGATATGAACTTCTACTGAGTGATCTGAAAAAGAAATACGACTATATTGTCATAGACACAGCGCCATTGATGCTTGTGACAGATACGCTATTGCTTGCTAATTTAGCAGATGCTACCATCTATATCATGCGTTCTGAATATTCAGAAAAAGCATTGATAGACTTTGCGAATAAGAATATCAGAGAAGGAAAAATCAAAAATGTGGGATTTGTTCTTAATGATGTGGAGAAGAGCAATTTTGGATATAGAAACAAGTATGGCTATGGCTATTATACCGAAGGAAAAACTTGGTTTGACAGGCTTAAAAATAAAATAAAGCATATCATCAGTAGAAGCAGAAGGTGGTAACAAATGACAACTTATGTATCGGCATGCGATAAGGATAATAGATAAGTATAAACAATATTTCCCTGTAATAGTCAAATTATTAGGGTCAGGGCTTCTTACTTCATTGGGATTTGTGCTGCTGTCTTCGGGTAAATTTGGTTATATATCTAATGAGCTGTCAGTCAAGATACTTCTTTTTATTCAGTTCCAAATAATAGGAATTACCATTTCCAAATATGGGCTGGATAGTTTGGTTTTTGCAAAAATGATAGGAGATTCCAATAGTGTGTATGATCCATTGGAATACATAAAAAAAAAGGGAATTCTATTATCTATTCTGTGTGCGGGTGTTTATGCGATAATGTATGATTATACCTATGCATTTGTTATTTTTTGCATAATAGTATTTGATGTTTATAGTGTGGTAGCTATTGTCCAGATGAATGTGATGAAGCACTATAACTATGCGCTCTTTGCGAATATAGCGGCTTATCCTCTTTTTTTTGGAATTCTTCTTGTCAGTTCGCTTTTCTTTGAATACAGCTATGGGCAAATGATAGCGCTATATGTGGCGTGTATTTTTCTGAGGTTTTTGCTTTCATGGATTTTCATCATGAAAAAGAAGAAGGCAGAAAATATGGAACTGATAAAGCTGGAAGTTCCGTTTAGTTTGGGAATCCAGCAGATATTGAATTTTAGTTTATTTAAAATAGACCAAATTATTATTTCACTTGGAGCTGTTTTATTGGTGTTTTTTGGGATTGCAGGGCAGGATATTCAGCAGATTTTGTTTTTATCCAAATTCCCAGAGCTGGTTTCAGGAGTTTTGGTTTCGTTGTCATTTATGTATGCACCGTATTTGATTATAGAAAGCAGGGAAGGGCTGATAGCGGTTTTGGATAAATACAAATGGATTTTGGTGCTTTATGGAGTGGGAATGTCTGTTGCTCTTTGTGTTTATATGCTGATTTGGAGTGGCGAAACGGATTTGGATATAGTTTATGTTATTTCTTACCTTATAGTTTCTGTATTGGCTGTTTTTGTGAATATGGTTACATTGGGGTATTTAAAGAAAAACGAAGTAAATATATTGGTTAAAAATCTAGTGATTAGTAGTGGTATAGGAATTGTTTTTTTGCTGATGATTCCTTTTTTAGGGATGGGTAGATATATGGTTTGTTGTGTTCCTATACAGATGCTGGTTTTCTTGATTTTAAGATTACAAAATAAAAAATGAAAACGCCATCTATACATAGTGAATTATATAGTCAGACTAACTTACTAGATTTAGTATTAACACTTATTTATGTCTTATTTATATTGAGACAATTTTCTATTTACATCAAAATAGACCGAAAAATAGGATTTTTTTCCCTTTTGATGGGACTTATGCATTTTTTCGTGACATTTATTTCATATAGTTTTGTGATAAGTGGTTCTGCAGATGCTAAATATTACTACTGGGAATCCACATATATAACAGATTGGGGATTGTCTTATCTTTCTAATGGAACATCTTTTATTGTCTTTTTGAATTACATGCTGGTTCAGTGGCTTCAGTTATCGTTTTTGGGATGTTTTTTGGTCTTTTCTTTCATTTCCTATTTAGGCTGCTTGAAATTATTTAAAATTATTATTAATATTACTCATAAAGACTACAAAGGTTGGTATTTTTTCTTATTACTTATAGGTGTTCATTTTTGGACAGTTTCTCTTGGGAAAGATGCCCTCATGTTCTATGCTATGTGCTGCTTGTGTTATAATATTTATTTTGATAAACCAAAGAGTCATTATATTTTGCCATTGATATTGATCGGGTTTATTAGGCTTCATGTTCTTATTTTTGTATTAGTGGGAGGAGGGGTCAGCTATGTTTTTACCAATAAAAAGATAAAAACACAGACCAAATTCGTTTTTGCTGGGCTTGTTTTAGGAGCTTTGCTGTTTCTTATTCCTTTCTTTTTAAAGGAAATAGCAGTTACCAACATCAACGATATAGAAGGAAAATTACAGAGTTCTATGAATGCCAATGTAGAAGGAGGGGCGGGAATAGACCTGAAAGACAGTAATTTAGTTGTAAAATGGTTCAGCTACATGTTCAGACCTTTTGTTTTTGAAGCCCGAGATCCAATGTTTTTGATTTCTGCTTTGGAAAATTTAGTTTGGCTGTACATCTTTTTCATCATAATTAAAGGATTGTTATTTGATAAAATTAAGACAAATTATATCTTGTGGAGTTATATAGGAATCATATTGGCATGTACACTTCCTTTGGCTTATACACTTGCTAATTTTGGGATTTCGATGAGACAGAAGATTATGATATTCCCATTTTTCTTAATTTTATTTTTTATTGTAAAAAACAGCAGAAACTCATTCTATGAAAATTCTATTTCTGACCAAATACACGAGTAAAGGTGCCAGCTCTCGCTATCGTTCTTATAACTATAAAAAATGGTTTGAGAAAGAGGGCGTAGAGGTTTCCTATTCGCCATTGTTTAACGATTTGTATTTCAGATACCTGCATGGTAATGCTCTGATGAAAAACATGGTGGCGCTTTGGTGTATGGTAAAGAGAGTTTTTTATTTGTTTTTCCATGCAAAGAAATACGACCATGTAGTCATAGAATACGAGCTTTTCCCAAAACTTCCACTGAGTTTTGAATTGTTCTTTTTAAAGAAAATAAAATCTTTCAGCCTTGATTTTGATGATAATATCTCTGCAAATTATGCAGGAACGAGTTTGCAGAACAAAATTCCAGAGCTGATGAAATTAGCGAAATTTGTCACCGTGGGAAATCACTGGTATATTTCTGAATTTCAGGGAAAACTCATTTTTCTTCCGACGGTAATCGACTTGGATAAATACCCTCTTTGTGGTCTTCAAAAAGAAAACGATGCCAAGGAAATAGTCTGGATGGGTTCTCCTTCTACGACGAAACATTTTAAATTGGTGGATAAAGCCCTCGGAAGGCTTTCCGAAAAATATGATTTCACTTTAAAAGTTATCGGTGGAAAAGTAGAGCTGGATAAAAGAATTAAAACTAAATTTGAGAATTGGAATGCTCAAACAGAAAATAAAGACTTGGCCGAGAGTACCATAGGCATCATGCCCTTGGAAAACAGCTATTGGGAAATGGGAAAATGCGGTTTCAAACTTATCCAATACATGGCTAGCGGTATTCCTGTGGTGGCATCTCCACTACCTGCGAATAGGGACATTGTGACCAGTGATGTAGGTTTCACAGCAGAGAGCGAGGATGAATGGTATGAGAAATTGTCCCTTCTGTTGGAGAGTTTTGAACTTCGCCAAAAAATGGGACAAGCAGGGAGAAAAAGAGCCGAAGAGAGCTATTCTTATCAAGTTTGGGGCAAAAAATATGTAGAACTATTAAAAAACAATATATAGATTATGTGCGGTATCAATGGACTGGTGTATAAAAATGCAGAAAACACAGATGTTCAGAGCATTATAGAAAAAATGAACCAAAAAATCATTCATCGGGGGCCTGATGAAGATGGTTTTTTCGTAGAGTATTTGGAAGACAAAACGATAGCTTTCGCCATGATAAGGCTTTCCATCGTTGATTTATCCACTGGGAAACAACCGATTTTTACCAAAGATAAGAGCAAGGTCATTGTTTTTAATGGTCAGATTTACAATTCCGAAGAACTGAAAAAAATACTCATTCAGAAAGGTTTCGCTTTTCATACTTCTTCTCCTGCGGAAGTCGTGCTAAAACTCTATCAATGTTTTGGTTTAGAGGCTTTTAAGATGCTTGACGGTGTGTTTGCTTTTGCTATTTATGATAAAATTTTGGGTAAAATTTTCATCGCTCGAGACTTTTTCGGTGACAAGCCACTGCATTACCAACATTCTGAAAAAGGTCTAATCTGGGCATCAGAACTGAAATCCATTATTTCCGTTTTGGATAAAAAACCAGAAATTGACAACACGGGGCTGAATCTCTATTTTCAGTTGACCTATATCCCAGCTCCTTTTACTATATACAAGGGAATCAGTAAGTTAGAGTCCAATAGTTTCATAGAATATGATGTAAGTACTAATGCGCTTAAAATTCATGAAATTCATTCAGAAAAGATTGAAAAACAGCAAATTAGTTTTGATGAAGCTAAGAAAAATGTAAGAAAATTAGTTGAAGAAAGTGTAAGTTCTCGCAGTGTTTCGGATGTTTCGCTGGGGGCTTTCCTGTCGGGAGGAGTGGATTCTTCTATTATAAGTCTTTGTTTATCAAAGCAGTCCGATAGTAAAATAGATACTTTTTCCATCGGTTTTGATAAAAAATCTTTTGATGAAACCGAAAAATCAAGGCTTGTGGCGAATCTTATCGGTAGTAACCACCATGAATTCGTGATTTCTGAGAAGGATTTGACCTCTCATTTGGATGAGATTCTGCTGAATTTTGATGAGCCTTTTGCGGATTCATCAGCTCTTCCGAGTTATATAGTCGCTTCTAAAACAGCTGATTATGTGAAAGTTGCCCTTACAGGAGATGGAGGCGATGAGGTTTTCGGAGGGTATAATAAATATTTAATCGGAGGAATTAACCAAAAATATACAAGTCTGGTTCCCAGATTCTTACATCAAAGCGTGCTGAAAGTAGCAAATGCTTTGACCAAACAAAAAGGAGATGAGCGAGGACTGAAATTTAAAGTTAGAAAAGCTTTAAACTCAATAGATTATGATGATTCCTTTTTTTATAACATTATAAAATTAGGTTTCACGGACAAGGAAATGTCCATTTATCTCAATGAAAAAGACAGAGTCAAAAATCCTTTGGTGTATTATCAGCAAAGAATCCCAAATCCTAAAAATCTCACAGATTTTAGGAATGTAGATAAGCTGATAAGCCTAGAAGGGGATATGATTGTAAAAGTGGATAGAACGAGTATGTTGGCATCTATGGAATGCAGGGCTCCGTTTTTGACCAGAGAGATTTGGAATTACACCCTGAGTCTTCCAGATGAGTATCTGCTGAAAGGGAATAATAAGAAAATGATTCTGAAAAAAGCTTTTGAAAACGAGTTTCCAGATCAGTTTTTGGAAAAGTCTAAAAAAGGCTTCGGAGTTCCTGTTGGAGACTGGCTTAGACAAGGGATGAGAAACGAACTTTTGAGCTATATAGATGATAAATTCCTAGAAGAACAGGATATATTTGATATTCAGAATATTAAGAAAATTGTTCTCAACCACTTGAATTCTGTGGAGGACAATTCCTTTAAAATCTGGACTTTTTATTGTTTCCAAAAGTGGTATAAAAACACATATTTAGCAACCAAATAGAAATAAAATATTTTGAAAAAACTCATTCGTATAACCACCGTGCCAATATCTTTTAAAGTACTTTTAAAAGGGCAGTTGCGGTTTATGGCTTCTAATGGATTTGATGTGAAAGGAGTTTCTTCTGAAGGAGAGGAGTTAAGGGAAGTTCGTGAAAATGAAGGGGTTGTGATGGAAGCCATCAATATGTCCCGTAAAATAACGCCTTTTCAGGACTTCAAATCGCTTTGGAAAATGTGGAATTTTTTGAGAAAAGAAAAACCACAGATAGTTCACACCCATACTCCTAAAGCAGGAATTATAGGGATGCTGGCAGCGCGATTAGCAGGAGTTCCGCATCGTCTGCATACCGTGGCAGGGCTGCCTTTGATGGAGGCTACAGGAATTAAAAGAAAAATTTTAAACTTTGTGGAAAAGCTCACATACAGCTCTGCTACAAGGGTTTATCCTAATTCCAAAGGCTTGTATGATTTTATTTTGCAAAATCATTTTACCCAAAGTAATAAACTGAAAATCATCGCTAATGGTTCTTCTAATGGGATAAATACTACATTTTTTAGTCCAGAACAAGTAACTGAAACAGAAAGGGTTACGCTTAGAGAGAAATTGAACATTCAGCCTGATGATTTTGTGTTTGTGTTTGTGGGAAGAATAGTTAGTGACAAAGGAATAAATGAACTGATAAAAGTATTTTCCGAGCTTCAGGCAGCAGGAAATAATGAACAGATAGGTATAAAACTCCTTTTGGTAGGAGGTTTGGAGAGTGATTTAGATCCTTTGAATCCAGAAACTTTGGCTGAAATAAACCAAAATAAAGATATCATTTCTGTAGGCTTTCAGCAGGATGTTCGTCCATTTTTTGCTATTTCTGATGCACTAGTTTTTCCAAGTTACCGTGAGGGATTTCCTAATGTGGTCATGCAGGCAGGAACCATGGGGCTGCCGAGCATCGTTTCTGATATCAATGGTTGTAATGAAATCATTGTAGAAGGAGAAAATGGGCTTATCATTCCGCCTAAAAACGTAGAAAAATTAAAAGAAAAAATGCTAACTTTGGCAAAAGACAAAAATTTATATGCTAAACTAAAAGAAAACAGCCGCAGAATGATAGAAAGTCGGTATGAACAGTCTGTGGTTTGGAACGCCCTTTTGGAGGAGTATGAAGGTTTGTTACAAAGTGTTTAAAGTCAGTTTTTGATATGTATAAAAATTTTATTAAGCCTGCCATAGATTTTGTGCTTGCACTTGTGGGATTTTTGTTTTTAAGTCCTGTTTTTGTGCTGGTTATGATAGGTTTGTTTTTTGCAAATGATGGAAAACCGTTCTTTTTTCAGCTTCGTCCAGGAAAGGATGGGAAGATTTTTAAAATAATCAAATTTAAAACCATGACTGACAAAAAGGATGAAAACGGAAATCTCCTGCCAGATGCAGACAGACTCACTAAAATAGGCAGTTTTGTACGCAAAACCTCTTTGGATGAAATTCCACAGCTGCTGAATGTCATCAAGGGAGATATGTCTCTCGTAGGGCCAAGACCGCTTTTACCGAAGTATTTGGAGCTTTATAATGATTTTCAGCGCCGAAGAAATGAGGTCAAACCAGGCATCACGGGATGGGCTCAGGTCAATGGGCGTAATAGCATAAGCTGGGAAAAGAAATTTGAATATGATGTTTGGTATGTTGATAATGTAAGTTTTTTATTGGATGTTAAAATACTGATAATGACTGTGTTAAAGGTTGTGAAATCAGAAGGAATCAACGAACAGGGACAGGCTACATCAGAGGAATTTAAAGGAAATATGAGATGATATTATTTGGAGCAAGCGGACACGCAAAAGTAATTATAGATATTTTGGAAGGAAATGGCGTGCAGGTGGAAAAAATATATGATGACAATCCCAGAACAGATAATATTTTCGGTATCGGTGTGGAGCACAGCAGTCAGATAGGAGAAAATAAAGCAGCCATCATTTCTGTGGGAAACAATACCAATAGAAAAAAAATTTCCGAGAAATATAAGTTTCAGTATCAAATCGCTGTTCATAAGACAGCCACCATTTCGGTTCATTCCAAAATAGGAGAAGGGACAGTTGTCATGGCAAATGTAGCGGTCAATCCAAGTGTAGAGATAGGAAAACACTGCATCATCAATACTGGTGCAGTTTTGGAGCATGATTGTAAAATTTCGGATTTTGCACACATCTCGCCCAATGTAGCTTTGGCAGGAAATGTAGAAGTGGGAGAGGGAACGCATGTGGGAATTGGAGCTTCTGTTATTCAGGGCATTAAGATAGGGAAATGGGCTACGATAGGAGCAGGGGCAGTGGTCATAAAGGATGTTCCTGATTTTGCAGTAGTTGTGGGCAGTCCAGCAAGAATAATAAAGTATAATAATTTGTAAAATAGATAGTTATGGAATCTAAAATATGGCTTTCCTCTCCACATATGGGCGGAAACGAATTAAAATACATCAATGAAGCATTTGATCAAAACTGGGTAGCGCCTTTGGGGCCGAATGTGAATAATTTTGAAACGGATTTAGAACAGTACCTTTCTGAAAATGTGAAAGTTGCGGCGGTTTCAGCAGGGACAGCGGCTCTGCATTTGGCGCTTGTTATTTTAGGCGTAAAGGCAGGAGATGAGGTTATTTGCCAAAGTTTTACATTTGCGGCATCAGCGAATCCTATTGTTTATCAAGGAGCTACGCCTGTTTTTGTGGATTCCGAGCCTGAAACATGGAATATGTGTCCTGTGGCTTTGGAAACAGCCATTAAAGATAGAATAGCCAAAGGGAAGAAGCCAAAAGCCGTTATAGTGGTGCATCTGTATGGGATGCCTGCAAAAATGGAAGAAATCATAGAAGTTGCCAGCCGCTATGAAATCCCAGTGGTAGAAGATGCAGCAGAGGCTCTCGGAAGCTCATACAAAGGGAAAAAGTGCGGAACTTTTGGAGAAATATCTTTTTTAAGTTTTAATGGAAACAAAATAATAACCACTTCTGGAGGAGGAGCGCTGGTATGTAAAACGCAGGAGCACAAAGAAAAAGCAGTTTTTCTATCCACTCAGGCGAGAGACAATGCGCCACATTATCAGCATTCACAGATAGGCTACAATTATAGAATGAGCAATATCTCAGCTGGAATAGGGCGTGGGCAGATGGAAGTTTTGGATTTAAGGATTTCTCAGCGCCGTAAAAATCATGATTTCTATCAAGAAGTATTTAAGAATATAGACGGAATAGAGCTATTTACAGAGCCAAATTCAGACTTTTTCTCTAATCATTGGCTTTCTGCCATTACAATCGATGCGCAGAAAACAGGTTTTGACAGAGAGCAACTTCGTTTGAAACTACAAGAAGAAAATATAGAAAGCCGTCCACTTTGGAAGCCGATGCATTTACAGCCTGTCTTTGCTGATGCGCCATATTATGGAGGAAATGTAGCCGAAAATTTATTTAATAATGGACTTTGTCTGCCTTCGGGGTCTAATTTGACAACTGAAGATTTGGAGAGAATAAAAAATGTAATTGAGAACATGTTATGAAATTAAAATCAACGCCACTTAAAAACTCTTATATCATAGAACCTACTGTTTTTGAAGATGACAGAGGGTATTTTTATGAGAAATTTAATGAACAAAAATTCGAGCAACTGACAGGGATGAACGGACATTTCGTTCAGGATAATGTTTCCAAATCCTCTTACGGAGTTCTTCGCGGACTGCATTTGCAGAAAGGAGATATGGCTCAGGCTAAATTGGTGTCTTGCTTGGAGGGAAGAGTCTGGGATGTTGCGGTAGATTTGCGTGAAGATTCGCCTACTTTTGGGCAGTGGTTTGGAGTGGAACTTAGTGCCGAAAACAGGTTGCAGTTCTACATTCCGAGAGGTTTTGCTCATGGATTTTCGGTTTTGAGCCCGACCGCAGTTTTTACTTATAAATGTGATAATTTCTATAATAAAGAATCCGAAGGCGGTATCATTTGGAATGATGCAGAGCTTGGCATAGATTGGAAACTCCCGCTTTCTGATATTATTTTATCCGAAAAAGATAAGGTGCAAAAAACCTTTAAAGAAAAGAATTTCTAACTAACAAAACGGAATATCATCATAAAAACAAAGGGGCTTAATGTGTTTAAGTCCCTTATTTTATTATTTAAAATTTGTGTAAACAATTTGTTTTCCTGAAATAAGATTTGTGATTTTGCGAAATAATTAGTTCTGAAGAAAATAAGATTTCTTATTTCATAAAAATCATTTGTTTTGAGCAAAATAAGATTTAATATTTGCAAAAAACTAAATGATATAGTTCAAACAAAATCTAAGTAGCAAAGATTTCACTTCATAGCGTTTAAGTCCTGAGCAATCAGCCAGCCTTCGCTCCAGCATGCTTGGAAATTGAAACCGCCAGTAACCGCATCGATGTTGAGAACCTCACCAGAGATGTAGAAATTGGGCAGTTTTTTGCTTTTCATGGTTTTGAAATCCATCTCCTTCAGATCCACGCCACCCGCCGTGACGAACTCCTCTTTGAAAGTGCTTTTTCCTGTTATATTCATTCTGCAGCAGCACAGATTTTCTATGATTTTCTGCATTTCTTTGTTGTTGATATTGGCTAATTGTTTGGCTGTGTCAATTCCAGAAACGAATAAAATTCTTTGCCAAAAACGATTGGTAATATCAAAAATTTTCGCCTGACCGATGGATTTTTTCGGTTCATTTTCTTTGAAATTTTTAAATATTTCCAAAGCATCTTCTGAAGCTGTTCCGATGAAATTAACGATGATTTCAAACTGGTATTTTAGTGCCGCAAGCTCTCTCGCTCCCCAAGCCGATAGTTTCAGGATTGCAGGGCCGCTCAGTCCCCAGTGTGTGATGAGCAGAGAGCCAGACTCTTCTAAATTTAATTTTGGAATTTCAATATTTACATACTGAAAACTCGTTCCCATGAGGTCTTTCAGTATTTCATTTTTAATGTTAAATGTAAATAAAGACGGAACGGGCGCGATAATCTGATGTCCAAGTTTTTCCAGTATTTTAAATGCTTTCGGCGAACTTCCGGTGCTGAATACCACATAATCCGCAAAATAATTTTGGTCTGTGGTATGGATTTTATATCTGTTTTCCTGTGGTAAAATCTCGGTAACAGTCTGTTTGGTAAGTATTTTTACATTTTTCTTTTTGCATTCATTGACAAGGCAGTCTATGATGCTTTGTGATGAGTTGCTTTCGGGAAAAATTCGGTTGTCATCTTCTATTTTGAGAGCTACGCCGTGTTCTTCGTACCAGTTCATGGTGTCCCCAGGCTGGAATTTTGTAAACACGCTGAGGAGTTCTTTGTTTCCACGAGGGTAGAATTGCACAAGTTCTCTCGGGTCAAAACAGGCGTGGGAAACATTACATCTGCCGCCGCCTGAGATTTTTACTTTTTGCAGGACATCAGAATTTTGTTCTAAAATAGTGACATCGTATAGTTTGGTATCAATATTTGCAGCGGTAAAAAATCCAGAAGCGCCTCCACCGATGATGATTACTTTTTTCATAATTCAAAAGAAAAACCTTCAACATTTTCTTTTTTAGAGTAATGCTGAAGGCTGTTTTTATAAATAATTAAAATTATTTTTTGTTGTTTTTCTGTTGTTTTTGTTGCTCTTTCTGCTGTTCTTGTGCTTGTTCCATCAGCTCACGCATTTTTCTTTGGAAACGCCCTTCTTTAGCAGGTTTAGCTTTGTTTTCCTGAATCTGAGCGTGAATTTTCTTTTCATCGATGATAAAGTGTTTGATGACAAGTACAATCACGATGTTCAGAGCATTTGATACAAAATAATACCAAGAAAGCCCAGATGCAGCAGAGTTTAGGAAGAACATGAATGTAACAGGGAAAATGTACATCAGAGGTCTCATGTCTGGCATTCCTTCTTGTCTTGGTGCCTGCATGTTTCCAGAGGTCATGATAGTGTAGATTAAAATAACCACCGTACAAGCCACCGCAAAAATACTCAAATGGTCTATTCCAAGGAAGTTAGATGGAATCTTGATGATATCATCATATGAAGATAAATCCTCTACGAACCAGAAGCTCTTGCCTCGGAAATCAATATAATTCGGGAAGAAACGGAATAGCGCATAGAAAATAGGAACCTGCATAAGGGCTGGGATACATCCCGCGAGCTGATTGACTCCCGCATTCCTATACACCGCCAAAACTTCCTGTTGTTTTTTCAGCGGGTCTGCATCTTTGTATTTTTCGTTTACAGCATCTACTTCAGGTCGGATTACTCTCATCATCGCACTTAGTTTGTGCTGTTTGAACATGATAGGCGAGAGGATGAGTTTAACCATGATAGTCAGAACTAAAATAGCCCAACCAGCCGTAAGACCTAAATAGTTTTGAATAAATTCATAAATAGGGATAAAGAACCAAACATTGATAGTTCTGATGAATGACCAGCCAAGCGGCAAGATTCTATCAAAGTTTTTATCATAGCTTTCAAGTAAATCCAAATCTAACGGCATGAAATACCAAGAGAAGCTTTCATTAAACTCCTTATTTCCAGAGAGATTTACTTCAGCTTTATAGTTGAAAGTTTTTAGATAATCGCCTTTGTCCACTGGTTCTTGGCTTCCTGTAGACTGCGTAAGTCCGTTTTTAGCCTCGAAAACAGCCGTGAAGAACTGGCTTTTCACACCTATCCAGTCTAATGTTTCTTCGGTTTCGTTCATTTCACCGCTTCCATCATAATCATAGCCGGAATAGTTGTCAAATGAATAAACAAACTCCGTGTAGCCCTGCTGCTGTGTCCTCCCTTTTTCTGTAGCCAAAGCCTGATAATCCCAGGTAAATTCAGCTTTGTTGTCATTGGTTACTTTAGAAAGACCTTCTGTTTTTACTTGGAAATCAACTTTGTAGTTTTTTTGTAAAGTATAGATAAACTGAATTGTAGCAGACTCCAGCTGTGCATGTAGAGTTATTACATTGCCATTTACTGTTGGAGTAAAGGTTAAGTCTTTGGTACTTACTAATTTACTAGCTTTGTCTTTAAAAGTAAATCCGTAGTTTGAGTTCTCGTTATTGAATAAATACAGAGGTTTATTTTTGTCTGTTCTGTCATAAGAGTTGTACTGGTTCATTCTTACCGAAGAAATCTGCCCACCAAGGTTAGAAATTTCTAAAGTAAGCTCGTCATTTTTGAGAACGGATTTTTCTCCACCGTGAGAAGCAATAGCTTTTGTAATTTTTTCTCTTTGCTCAGTTTTTTCTTGTTTTTCAGCCTGTTTTTGCTTGTCCTCTTTATTAAAATACTGGAAGAAAAACGATACCGCTAAAATAAATCCAGCAAAGACAACCATATTGATAAACTGGCTTCTTTCAAATCCTCTGTTACTATTCTGCATTTTTTTTAGTTTAAAAAATTATTGCCGACAAAGATAAACAAAAATTAGTGAAAAGATTTATTTCATTAAAAAAATAAGTTGTGATTTTTATTGGGAATAAAGTGATAAATAAACCCCTTCAACTCACAAGCTAAAGAGGATATTTTGAAATAAAATTATTTTTTATTTTTTGCAGATGCTTTTATAAAAGCAATGAACAAAGGGTGAGGAGATGCTACCGTACTTTTGTATTCTGGATGGTATTGCACACCTACATAGAAAGGATGGTCTTTGAGCTCCACTACTTCTACAAGGTGGGTTTCAGGGTTGAATCCAGAAGGGATAAGTCCCTTTTTTTCATAATCCTCTATGTAGTCATTGTTAAACTCATATCTGTGTCTATGTCTTTCCGAAATCAGTTCTGCATTATAGATTTCCGCGATTTTGGTGTTTGGTTTTAGTTCGCATTTCCAAGCGCCCAGACGCATAGTTCCGCCTTTGTCTATTACATCTTTTTGCTCCTCCATCAGGCTGATAACAGGATAAGGCGAGTTATCATCAAACTCCATACTATTCGCCTTTTCAAATCCTAATACATTTCTTGCAAATTCTATCGTGACAATCTGCATTCCGAGACAAATTCCTAATAATGGAATCTTGTTCTCTCTGGCGTATTTGGCAGCAGTTATTTTCCCTTCTATTCCTCTATCTCCAAAACCAGGGGCGATGAGAATACCATCTAAATCTTTTAGATAATCTTCTGCATTTCCGTTTTCTAGGTCACCGCTGTAGATCCATTTTAGCTTCACATCTATTTCCTCTGATGCTCCTGCGTGGATGAAAGCCTCAGCTATGGATTTGTATGAATCTTGTAAAGAAACATATTTGCCAATAAGTCCTATTTCTACGGATTTCTTAGGATTTTTATATTTTTTAAGGAAATTTTGCCAGTTTTTTAGGTTGGGTTCTTTGTCGTAAGGAAGTCCTAAACCTTTGAGAACCACTTGGTCAAAATTCTGCTCATGCAGTTCTATAGGAACGCGGTATATAGTATCTACATCCTTACATTCCACCACATTTTCTATGGCTACATTACAGAACTGAGCAAGTTTAGATTTGATATCTTTAGTGATGGTATGTTCAGTTCTACACACTAAAACATCTGCCTGAACGCCGCTTTCCATCAATGCTTTTACAGAGTGCTGAGAAGGCTTGGTTTTTAATTCGCCACTTGAAGCCAAATAAGGCAGCAAAGTAAGATGAATCACCATAGAGTTTTTCTCTCCCAGTTCCCATTTCAGCTGACGAACAGACTCTATGTAGGGTAAAGACTCTATGTCTCCTACAGTCCCGCCTATTTCAGTGATGATGATATCATAGCCTTCATTAGAAAGAATTTTTATTCTTCTCTTTATCTCATTGGTAATGTGCGGAATTACCTGCACAGTTTTTCCTAGGAAATCACCTTTTCGCTCTTTTTCAATTACGGTTTGGTAGATTCTTCCTGTGGTTACATTATTATTTTGGCTGGTATTGGTATCCAGA
This sequence comes from uncultured Flavobacteriaceae bacterium, assembly GCA_963516475.1. Lineage (GTDB taxonomy): Bacteria > Bacteroidota > Bacteroidia > Flavobacteriales > Weeksellaceae > JABCPE02. The sequence goes on along the minus strand of CAUQBR010000006.1, from coordinate 19,879 downwards.
AATCTCTCATAGTGTCCCAAGTCAAGGTCTGTCTCTGCGCCATCTTCGGTCACATAGCATTCGCCGTGTTCATACGGGTTCAGTGTACCTGGGTCGATATTGATATAAGGGTCAAGTTTCTGTATCGTAACTTTAAATCCTCTGGCTTTCAGTAGCATACCTAGGGAAGCGGAAACGATTCCTTTTCCTAATGATGATGTTACGCCTCCTGTTACGAAGATGTATTTGGTATTGTTTTTAGACATTCGTTTAGGTTTGTGCAAAGTTAAAATAAAACGCCATATTATGCAAGAAACAAAATATTAAAGAGGATTTAGCTCCAATAGAATTTTTGGATAATTTGTTGTTTCTTACGATCGATGGAGAGTTTTATTTCATCTTCACCATATGTTAAATAGTTGTATCCACAGACTTTTCCGACCAATTCATCGCTTCGGTTAGTTATGCTAGTTTTACTAAGGCTGATTACAGGCTTATTCACTTGGTCATTGAGTCCATAGTATCCATAATCACGGATGAAAAGACCGGTTTCCAGATATTTATCACGGGTGATCCAGTAGCTCAGTAGCATATCAGCATACATATAGAGGTCATGGGAGATTTTTCTTCGTTTTATTCTCATTTTTTCCAAATGGCTATCCCTTGCTTCTTCCCATGAGTGGTTCTTTAGATACTCGGATTTATGCTTGTTGTAGTCTTCTTCTATGGAGGCGTACCATTCTAAAAGTGGAGCTGTTTCTTCCATATTGATTACGGAATTATCAAATTGATAATGAGTACCATCCCAGTCAAATATAATGAAATCCCATTCGAATCTCTCGCCATCTTTGATGAGATAAGGATAAGCATCACCCAAAACTGAAATAAAATGCACCTTACCTTCTTTTTTGTCCATGTCTTCTCCCAAATCTATGGTAACCAGTGGGAAAAATATAGTTTTGTAAATGGGCAATGGATTGCTAAAAACTTCTTCTATTGTGGGAAATAATTTCATTACTTTTCATGTTAAAATTTTGGTTTTAATGTTACAAATATACAGCTTTTAGCCAAAAAAATAGAAAAAAACAAATGGCATCATAGAAAATATTTTTATTCTCAAAATGAGTAAAATCCATATCTTTGAGGCCTATTTTTAAAATTAAATGAAGAAAAGACTTTTTTCTGTGGTAGGGCCTACGGGAATTGGTAAAACGAAACTAGCAATCGCGGTGGCGAAATATTTTGGAACCGAAATTGTATCCTGTGATGCGCGCCAGTTTTTTGCGGAAATGCCCATTGGCACGGCTGCACCGACAGAAGATGAACTTGCCCAAGTGAAACACCATTTCATAGGAAATCTCGGTGTGGTGGATGAATACTCCATTGGACAGTATGAAAAAGATGCCTTGGAAAAACTAGAACAACTCTTCCAAAAGTATGATAATGTAGTGCTGGTGGGCGGTTCAGGAATGTATGAAAAGGCAGTTGCAGAGGGATTGAACAATCTCCCAGAATCAAACCCAGAGAATCAGAAACGATTAGAACAGCTCTTCAGCGAGGGCGGAATAGAAGCCTTGCAAAAACTTTTGAAAGAATTGGATAGTGCTTATTATCAGATAGTTGACAAAGAAAATCCGCGCAGACTGATGAGGGCTTTGGATATCATCTGGCAGACAGGAAAAACATACACGGAAAACATTGATAATCCGTTGGTTAAAAGAGGTTTTGAGGTTGTCAGAATAGGGATTTCTGCGGACAGAGAGATTATCTATGGCAGAATTAACCGAAGAGTGGATTTGATGGTGCAGAATGGGCTTTTGGAAGAAGCGAAAAATCTTATTCCTTATAAAGACAAAACAGCCCTGCAGACAGTGGGTTATACAGAATTATTCAAATATTTTTCAGGTGAGTGGGAGCTGGATTTTGCGATTTCAGAAATAAAGAAAAATTCGCGAAGATATGCCAAAAGACAGCTTACATGGCTTAGAAAACTAGAAAATATCCATTGGATAAAATATGACTACACACAGGAAGAATTAGAAAAATTATTAGAAATTATCAAAAAATGAAAAACTTTTTAAAGAAACAATGGAGTAATATCCTATTTGGCGGGTTTGTGTTGGCATTTTTCTTTGTGCCAGGTGTTCGTGAGTCTATTCAAAGACTTTTCTTGATGAAGCCTTCTTTGGAGAAGTCGCAGAGTATAGGAACGCTCTCAGAATCAGAATATAATGTAGAATTAAAGGGAATAAATGTCCCAGATGCCAATTTGTCCGATTTTAAGGGGAAACCTGTTTTTCTCAATTTTTGGGGAAGCTGGTGTCCGCCTTGTAGAGCTGAATTTCCTACTATCCAAAGCCTTTATGAAGGTAAAAAAGGGAAAATAGAATTTGTTCTCATTGCCATGCAGGATGAGGAACAGAAAGTGAGAGATTTTATTAAGAAAAATGGCTATACTACGCCTGTTTATCTACTGAAAGAGCCTCTTAGCGAGAAGTTTAGTATAGATGTTTTTCCTACGACTTTCATCCTTGGGAAAGAAGGGCAGATACTCAAAAAAGATGAAGGAGCGTCCGACTGGAATAGTCAGGCGGTTCATAGTTTTATAGATAAATTATAATTTTGGCAAGAGTTTTGCTGCTTTTATTATCAAAAAATATTTATAAAAATGAAAAAAATTAAGATGGCTTATCAAGTTTATAGAAACAGAAGTTTTTTTACTAAAATTCCTGATATTTTTAGAATGGTAAGGTCTTCATTTAGAGGAAATTATAAGATGAACAAGTCATCAGTAATCATTCCAGTGCTTATATTTATTTACATGCTTTCTCCTTTGGATTTTATTCCAGATTTTATTCCTTTTATCGGTATTTTGGATGATTTGGGACTTTTTGCTATTGCAGTTTCCAAACTGACAAAAGAACTGGATAATTTTTATCTATGGGAAGTTAATAGAGCAGAATAGTATTAATCTATAAATAAAAAAAACATACTTTTTTAAGTATGTTTTTTTTGTAACTGCTCTTCTACAAAATCCAAAATGTCTTTTGCGACATCTTCTTTGGATTTTAGAGCGAAATCTTTCTGTTCTGAAGGTGTGATGATTTTAATTTTGTTGGTATCATTTTTAAATCCAGCACCACTGTCTTTTAGTGAGTTTAGGACTATCATATCCAAGTTTTTTCGCACCAGTTTTCCTTTTGCATTTTCTTCTTCGTTCTGAGTTTCTAAAGCAAACCCAACCAAAAATTGATTTTTCTTTTTCTCACCCATAGTTTTCAGAATATCAGGATTTTTGACTAGTGTGATAGTCATCTCTTCATCATTTTTTTTGATTTTCTCTTGGGCAATTTCTTTTGGAGCATAGTCTGCCACTGCTGCACTCATTATCGCAATATCTGTATTGTCAAAATATTGAAAAACAGCATTGTACATTTCTTTTGCGGAATTTACTTTTTCTAATGATATATTTTTGTCTGTGCTTAGTGCAGTTGGCCCTGAAATTAGAATCACCTTTGCTCCTCTTTTTTCGGCTTCTTCTGCGATGGCAAATCCCATTTTCCCAGAGGAATGATTTCCGATAAACCGCACAGGGTCAATAGCTTCGTAGGTCGGGCCTGCCGTTACAAGAACTGTTTTTCCTGCTAAAGATTTTTTTTGTTCTGAATTAAAGAAATTAGCAATAGTTTTATAAATAGTTTCGGTTTCTGCCATTCGCCCTTTGCCTACCAGCCCGCTCGCCAGTTCGCCTTCTTCTGCGGGAATGATGATATTTCCATATTCCTCGGCAAGTTTTAGATTTCGCTCGGTAGAAGGGTGGATGTACATATCTAGATCCATCGCAGGAGCTATAAATACAGGATATTTTGCCGAAAGATAGGTGGCTATCACTAGATTGTCACATACGCCATTCACCATCTTTGCAAGAGTATTGGCGGTGCATGGCGCTACCAGCATTACATCTGCCCACAAGGCTAAATCTACATGGCTGTTCCATTCTCCATCTTGCGAGGAAAACTCACTGAATACCTTTCTTTTAGATAAGGTGGATAGGGTAAGAGGGCTTACAAATTCTTTTGCGGATGGTGTTAGGATAACTTGTACTTCTGCTCCGTTTTTGATGAAATCCCTTACGAGGGTATTGATTTTATAGGCTGCGATACCGCCCGTGATTGCGATTAGTATTTTTTTTCCTGATAAGTCCATGTGGTTTTAAAATTTTGGAATAAAATTAAGTAAAATAAAAACAAAAAAGTTATAACTCACACGAAATTACAACTTTTTTGATAAAATAAATATAAAAATAAAAAAGATTATTTATCTGTCTTTCTGAAATAAATCTCATCATCCAACCATTCTTTGATGGCAATAGATGTAGGTTTTGGTAATTTTTCGTAGTATTTAGAGATTTCTATCTGTTCTCTATTTTCGAAAACTTCTTCTAAAGAAGTGTCACGCACAGCAAATTCATCAAGCTTATTATGCAGCTCGGTTCTTATTTCAGAGTTGATTTGCTCTGCTCTTTTTCCCATGATTACAATAGCTTCATAGATACTTCCTACTTTTTCCTCTATTTTGTCTTTGTCGTAAGTAATGGTATTAACTTCAGCTTTGATATCTTTAATGTTTCTCATCTTTACAAAAAATTATTCCGCAAATTTAGTAAATAAAAAATAAATTCAAAAAACTTTATTTTTCCTCTTCTTCTTTTTCTCTCTTTTTCAGTTCTTCCTCTCTTTGTTTTTCTAGGAATTCAGCTTTTCTTTTTTCGTTTTCTTCTATTACTTTTAGGTGTTTTTCTAATTCCTTAGATAGTTTTTCTCTCATAGAAGCCGCTTCTTTAGAAGAACTAGTGTCAGGAAAATCTCTTTCCACATCCTTTGAAAAGGCGATGGCACTTTCTAAACGATCTTTTTTCAGATCATAGATAGAGTGCATTCCAAGCTCATATTTGGCTTTCATGATATGCTCAAAACTTTTTTGTCTTAGTTTTGTGCTTGGGTAGTCTTCCAGTAGATTTTCAAATGCTGTAACAGCCGCTCTATAATCAGCCATTTTGAAGTATCTTCTGGCTTGTTCGTAGTATTTGGTTTCTAGTCTTTGGGTAAGTTCGTCTATTTTTTTGTTCGCATCTTCTGCTCTTGCTTTATCAGAGTTAGGATAATTGTTTAAGAACTCCTGAAGCATGTTGATAGCTGACTCCGTACTGGATTGGTCTAGGTTGTAGTCCGCAGCATCTTGATAGTAGCATATCGCGGCTGTGTATGCAGCTTCTTCTCTTCTAGGGTCATTGAGGAAAGTATTTGCAAAATTTCTGAACTGATGCCCAGCCAATCTATAGTTTTTGTCATAATAGTTGGCATAAGCTAGTTTAAAAACCACTTCAGGTGCATCATCAGTTCCAGCGACTAGGTTAGGAAGTCTATCATATAGTGCGATGGCGTTAGACCATTTTTTTTGTGCATAAAATTCATTAGCAGTATTGAGGATATAGTCTTTATCACTGCTTTTAAGTGCAGTGGTAAGTTGTCTATTACACGAAATTATGCTCAACGAAGCTAAAGCAATAACAAAATATTTTTTCATAAATTTTGACTAAAAATAAATTTAAACCACAAAAATATAATTTTTTTTGCCAAAAGAATTGATTTAACAAAAAATTATCATTTTTATTAGAAAATTATTTTTCATCAAAGCCTAAAATAGCAAAAACACAGTTGTGCAAATGTTCTATTACTTTTTTCTCTATTTTGAGAGGCAGGTCTTGTGAGGTGCAGTTTAGGAATTTTTCATAGAAAGACTTATTTCTGATGGTAAATAGAACAGTTCCTACGATAGTGGAGATGATGTCCTCCGCCTTTGCAGGTTTTTTGAAAGTTCCTGTGGCCATACCTTTTTCTATGATTTTTTCTATAATATTAGTGCAGATGAGATAGAAATCTGTGAGAAGATTTCTGACTCTCTCAGAATTTTTCATTTCCTGAGTGACAAAACCATGAAAATGAGTGTATTTTAGAACTTCTCCTACCACAAAATTGATAATTTCTTTTATCTGGATTTCTGGTCTTATGTTGCCCAATATTTGGGTAAGTTCAGAGAATTTTTCTTTGCTTCTCTGTATGCGGTATTCATACAGGCAGGTCATCATTTTTTCTTTTGAACCAAAATAGTACGAAATCATTGCTACATTGATATTGGCTTTTTTAGAAATCTCTCTTACAGAGGTGTCTTCAAAGCCATTTTGGGCAATAAGCTCCTCAGCCACATTTAGAATGTGAATTTGTTTTGCGTTAAAAGGTTTTTGCATGTCTTTTGTCAATTATAGTTAAACCAAATAGGTCTCTTACAAAGGTAAGGTAAATTTTATGAAAAACACTAAAAAATAACATGATGAATTTCATAAAATAAATTTTGTTTTCTACTGATTTTAGTTTAAATTTGGAGAAAAATTTTAAATAAAATGAACATACCAGCAGAACTAAAGTACACAAAAGACCATGAATGGGTAAGAATAGAAGGAAACATCGCTGTGGTGGGAATCACGGATTTCGCACAGAGTGAGTTAGGAGATATTGTTTTCGTAGACATTGACAGCACAGGTGATGAGCTGAATGCAGGAGATGTTTTTGGAAGCGTAGAGGCTGTGAAGACAGTGTCTGACCTATATCTTCCGCTTTCTGGGAAAGTAGTGGAGTTTAATGAAGAGCTAGAAAGTGAGCCAGAACTAGTGAACACAGATCCTTATGGAAAAGGTTGGATTATAAAAATAGAAATAGCAGCAGGAGCAGATCAGTCAGAACTTCTTTCTGCAGAACAATATAACGAAGTGATTGGATAAGATTAGTCGCCTATTTAGATACAAGATATTGCCCATTTATTGGGCATTTCTTACTTATATGCTTCTTAGACCTGGTGAGGTTGATAGGGAGAAACATTGGTTTGAGTTTCATAATTTAGACAAGATAGTTCATTTCCTTATTTTTACTGTTTTAGGGTTTTGCTATAGTGTGTCTTTCCCAAAACAAAAAAAATGGCTTTTTGTGGTGGTGATGTTTATTTATGCATTATTCACAGAGGTTGCACAGGGACTTATGAATATGGGACGGACAATGGACTTTTATGACCTGCTTGCGGATATGATAGGTGCAGGTTTTGGGTGTTTTATTTTTTTGAAAATTTTGACTTATATAGAGAAAAGGAAATAGAAGAGGATTTTAGGAATTCAAGATAATTCTTTGATTTTTCTTACTTTTGCAAAAATTTTCAGAGATAATTTTTTTTAGATGAATAATGTTTATGATAATATTTTAGGTCTTATAGGGAATACTCCCATGGTAAGGCTTAATAAAGTGGTAGAGGACAATCCTGCAAAGGTTTTTGCAAAATTAGAATCTTATAACCCAGGGCATTCCGTGAAAGACAGAATAGCCCTGCACATTATAGAAACTGCTGAGAAAAAAGGAATTTTAACCAAAGGAGCTACCATCGTAGAGACTACTTCTGGGAATACAGGATTTTCGGTAGCGATGATAAGTGCATTACGCGGATATAAGTGTATTCTTGCGGTAAGTGATAAAACAAAACCCGAAAAAATAGCTTTCCTAAAATCATTGGGTGCGACTGTCTATGTATGTCCTGCTAGTGTTCCTGCTGATGACCCTCGCTCTTACTACGAAGTAGCCAAAAGAATTACCGCAGAAACGCCTAATTCGGTGTATATCAATCAGTATTTCAATGAGCTAAATGTAGAAGCGCATTATTTGACTACAGGAAAAGAAATTTGGGAGCAGACAGAAGGAAAAATTACCCATCTTTTTGGATGTACAGGAACAGGCGGAACGCTCTCTGGTTCAGCTAAATACATGAAAGAACAAAATCCTGATGTGAAAATCATCGGAGTGGATGCAGACGGCTCTATTCTGAAAACTTACCACGAAACAGGGAAGATTAATAAAGATGAAATCCACTCTTATCAAATAGAAGGTTTGGGCAAAAATTTAATTCCAGACACGCTTCTTTTTGATAAAATAGATGAATTTGTAAGGGTAAATGATGAAAACAGCGCCTACATGACCCGTGAAATAGCCATAAAAGAGGCCATTATGGGAGGTTATACCACAGGTGCTGTGATGCAGGCGTTTAAACAATACGCTCAAAGTCATACCTTTACGAAGGATGATTTGGTGGTGCTTATTTTCCCAGACCATGGTTCTAAATACATGACCAAAGTGTACAGCGATGAGTGGATGGTGGAAATGGGCTTTACCCACAGTGAAATGGCTAAATATAAAGAAGCTATTATAATATAAAAAATTGATTACGAATAAATTAGAAAAAATTATGGATATTTTTGAAAGAATTAAACAAAATCCAGGGCCATTGGGTCAGTTTGCGGATTATGGTGAAGGATATTTTATTTTCCCAAAATTAGAAGGGAAAATCGGGCCAAGAATGAAATTTCAAGGGAAAGAAGTGGTTTTCTGGTCTGCAAATGATTATTTGGGGCTTTGTAACCACCCAGAAGTTTTGGAAGCAGATGCCAAAGCAGCAGCAGAATATGGAATGTTCTACCCAATGGGAGCGAGAGCGATGTCTGGTGAGACAGAAGCGCACCTGCAGCTGGAGAGAGAATTGGCTGAGTTTGTAGAGAAAGAAGCGGCTTATTTGCTGAACTTCGGTTATCAAGGGATGGTGTCTATCATAGATGCTTTGGTAACGAGAAGAGATGTTATCGTGTATGATGCTGATTCTCATGCATGTATCATTGATGGGGTAAGACTACATTTCGGGACAAGTTTTACTTATAAGCACAATGATATGGAGAGCTTGGAGAAAAACCTTGAAAGAGCAGCGAAAGTAGCAGAAGAAAACGGCGGAGGAATTTTAGTAATTACTGAGGGAGTTTTCGGAATGAGAGGTCAGCAGGGGAAATTAAAGGAAATCTGCGATTTGAAAAAGAAATTTAATTTCAGATTGTTGGTGGATGATGCTCATGGTTTCGGAACATTAGGAGAAAGAGGTGCTGGAGCTGGTGAGGAGCAAGGATGCCAAGACCAAATCGATGTGTATTTCTCTACTTTTGCTAAATCAATGGCTGGTTTCGGGGCTTTCGTGGCAGGAGACAAGCAGATTGTAAGATACCTTAAATTCAACCTTCGTTCTCAGATTTTTGCTAAATCTTTGACAATGCCGATGGTTATCGGAGGATTGAAGAGATTGGAGCTTTTGAGAAGCAGACCAGAAATCAAGGCTAAACTTTGGGAAAATGTTCGCAAATTACAAAACGGACTTAGAGAAAGAGGATTTAATTTAGGAGAAACGAATACTTGTGTAACGCCTGTATTTATCGAAGGTTCGCCAGTAGAAGCGACACTATTGGTAAAAGACCTGAGAGAGAATTATGGAATTTTCACTTCAGTGGTGGTTTATCCTGTAATTCCGAAAGGAAATATCTTGCTAAGGCTGATTCCTACGGCATCTCATACCGATGCGGAAATCAACGAAACTCTGGATGCTTTCGCAGCATTGAAAGAAAAACTAGATTCAGGTTTTTATAAAGAACAAGAGAAACAAATGGGCTTGAACTTTATGCCGCTTTAAAAAATGATTTAAAATCCAGTATTGAGCAAATCAATGTTGGATTTTTTTATTTTTGTAAAAAAATATTTTTGATGAGAAGAATTATTCTATTGGGGCTGTCGGCTTTTCCTGTTTTGGGATATTCTCAGACGGAAGAAGAGGAACCAAAGGAAAAACAGATAGAAGAGGTGGTTTTTCAGAAAAAAGCTAAATCTACAGACCTTACCAATGTGCAGATTTCCTCAGAGGAGGTGAAGGAGGTGGCTACGGTTTCGGGAGGAGTGGAAACCTTGCTGAAAACCCTGCCTTCGGTAAACTCAAATGCAGAGCTGAGTTCTCAATATATGGTGCGTGGTGGGAATTTTGATGAAAATCTTACCTATATCAATGATGTGGAAATCCTCAGGCCGCTTCTCATCAGAAACAGCCAGCAGGAGGGGATGAGTATCATCAATCCTGATATGGTCTCTACGGTTAATTTCTCTGCGGGAGGCTTTGAGGCGAAATATGGCGACAAGATGTCTTCGGTTCTCAATATTTATTACCGCCAGCCGAGGGGTTTTGAGCTTTCTGGCGAGGCATCGCTCATTGGCGGCAGGCTGACTTTGGGAATGGCATCCAAAGACCAAAAACTTTCGGCTTTATTCGGTGCGAGGTACAGAAACACTAATTTGGTTTTAAACACGCTGAATGAAAATACCGATTTTAACCCAAAATATTTTGATTTTCAGACTTATATAAATTATAAATTTAATCCAAAATGGAATTTGTCCTTTCTGGGCTATTGGATGAATAATATCTACGAAATGCGCCCAAAGGAAAGGAGCATAGATTTTGGTACTTTGCAAAATCCTATTACGCTGGATGTCTATTATGACGGGAAGGAGGAAGACAAGTATAAAAATATGATGGGAACGGTCTCGCTGAATTTTATTCCAAATGAAAAATGGGCATTTTCTTGGGATAATTTCGCCTATCAAAACAGAGAGCGAGAATATTATACCATTTCATCGGCGTTTAGATTGTTCGTTCCGAACGCTTCTACAGGCTATTATACAGCATCTTATGATATAGGAGGGCAGACAGACCACGCGAGGAATGATGTTTTGCTCAGGACTTTTGGGTCTCAGTTTAAAGTAAAATTTTCTCCTTCGGTTAATACTAAAATAGAAGTGGGAGCAAAGATAGAATCTGAAAAACTGCAAGATGCTACCAACGAATGGCGATATGTGTCTTACAGCGGATATAGTTTTCCTATGCAAAATTATCCATTTGGGATTTTAAATTCTGCTCCTTTAAACCTGAATTACAGCATTAGCGGAATGAACGATGTAAGTGCTACAAGGTTTTCGGCTTTTGCTCAATATTCCAAAAAATTCCTCTGGGGTGGGCATAAGATGTTTGTGAATGCAGGCGCAAGGGTGCAGAACTGGAGTTTTAATAAAGAATTTCTGTTTTCTCCAAGATTTCAGCTGGCCGTAAAGCCTGACTGGGAAACAGATATGCTGTTTCGTTTCGCGGCAGGGGTCTATTATCAAGCGCCTTATTATAGAGAAATCAAATCCCTTAATGGAAGTTTGGACAGTTCTATCAGGGCTCAAAAATCCTTGCATTTTGTCCTTGCTAATGATTATGAATTTTCATGGAAAGAGCGTCCGTTTAAGCTGACTACGGAGCTTTATTATAAGAAAATGAGCAGTTTGATGCCTTATTATATGGACAATATGCGCATAAGATATTCAGGGAAAAATAATGCGAAGGGCTATGCGTACGGCGTGGATGCGAGATTGTTCGGGGAGTTCGTTCCTGGGGTGGATTCTTGGATTTCTGTGGGATATTCCAGAATTTACGAAAATATTGATGACAAGGGTTTTATCCCTCGCCCTACCGACCAGCGTTTTCGTGTGTCGATGTTTTATCAAGACTATATGCCAAAATTCCCAAGCATGAGGGTAAATCTTACTTTGGTCTATGCGAGCGGACTTCCTACGGGAACGCCGATATTATTTAATGCAGATGGCACGCCTAATTTTGATACGGCATATCATTTCCAAAAAACATTAACCTCGTATAAGCGTGTGGATATAGGGCTTACCAAGATTTTTATAGATCAGAAAGACCATAAGCCTAAGAGTGTTTTTTGGTCTAAATTCAAGGAATTAAGCCTTGGTGTTCAGGTTTTTAACGCATTTAATATTCATAATACCGTTGCTAATCAGTGGATTAATGACATAGAGACAGGCTATTATTATCCTGTTCCTGTGCGATTGACAGGGCGTTTTTTCAATGCCAAATTGGAGTTTAAATTCTAAATAAAAAACCACTGGATTTATAATTCAGTGGTTTTTTGTGGATTAAATATTTTGGGTTAAACAACTTTCACTACGAAATAGTTTTTCTTTCCTTTTTGAAGAAGAAGGAATTTCCCATTGATGAGGTTTTCTTCGCTTGTGATGAAGCTTTCATTTACTTTGGTTTTGTTCACCGAGATAGAATTTCCAGCAAGTTCTCTCTTGGCTTCGCCTTTTGAGGAGAGGAAGCCTGTCTTTTCTGAAAGCAGGCTCACGATATCCGCACCGATGATTTCCTGTTTGCTGACTTCTTTCTGTGGAACGCCGTCAAAAACTTCAAGGAAAGTTTGTTCGTCAAGTTTTTTCAAGTCATCTGAAGTAGAATTTCCGAAAAGAATTTTTGAAGCTTGAATAGCCTTGTCCAATTCTGTTTTCCCGTGAACCAAAATAGTAAGTTCTTCGGCTAATTTGTTTTGTAAAACTCTTAAATGCGGCGCCTCGCTATGCTGAGCTGTCAGCTGTTCAATTTCTTCTTTTGGAAGCATCGTGAAAATCTTGATATATCGCTCTGCATCGGCATCAGAAGTGTTGATCCAGTATTGATAGAATTTGTAAGGCGAAGTTTTTTCTGGGTCAAGCCAGACATTTCCACCTTCGGATTTTCCGAATTTAGTTCCATCAGCTTTCGTGATGAGCGGGCAGGTCATCGCGTATGCCTTACCACCTGAGATACGCCTAATCATCTCGGTTCCTGTGGTGATATTCCCCCATTGGTCAGAGCCACCCATCTGGAGCGTACAGTTTTTTTCTTTGTAGAGATGGAGGAAATCATAGCCTTGAATCAATTGATAAGAAAACTCGGTGAAGGACATCCCATCGGTGTTTTCATTCGGGTCAAATCGTTTCTTCACGGAGTCTTTTGCCATCATATAATTTACGGTAATGTGCTTACCCACATCGCGAATGAAAGACAGAAATGAGAAGCCTTTCATCCAATCATAATTATTGACAAGCTCGGCAGCATTAGGAGCATCACTATCAAAATCGAGGAACTTTGAGAGTTGTTTTTTAATCCCTGTAATGTATTGTGTAAGCATTTCCTCTGTAAGGAGGTTTCTCTCTGCCGACTTTCCGGAAGGGTCACCAATCATCCCCGTAGCACCTCCCACAAGGGCATACGGCTTATGTCCGCAGTTCTGGAAGTGTTTTAGTATCATTATCCCAACCAAATGCCCGATATGCAATGAATCCGCAGTAGGGTCAAATCCGATATACGCCGAACGAAGCCCTTCCATAAGGTGTTCTTCAGTTTCAGGCATTATATCCTGAATCATACCACGCCAACGCAGTTCTTCTACGAAATTTTTCATTTTTAATGAAATTTAAAAATTAGTAATAAATATTCGGAAATTAGTTTTTTTCAGCTTTAAAAATAAAAATTCACTCGGATGAAAATCTGAGTTACTCATGTTCTTCTATGATGTGCTTTAAACTCATTTTTTAATCTGAAAACAGCACAAAGGTAAAGAAAATATTTATTTTATTAGAAATATTGTTCAAAAGTTTTTCGGAATCAAGACAAAATAATGAATATAAATCTTATTTTTGTTGTCTAAAATCAATTTTATGGAAAGAATAGCAAGTTTTACCGTAGATCATCTGAAAATGCAGAGAGGGATTTTCGTTTCTCGTAAAGATCATGTCGGAAATGAAGTGCTTACTTCGTTTGATATCAGAATGAAAAGACCATACAAAGAGCCTGTTTTAGGGATTGCAGAAATCCACACGATGGAGCATCTGGCGGCTACATGGCTCAGAAACAGCGACTGGAAAGATAAAGTTATCTACTGGGGGCCGATGGGCTGTATGACAGGAAATTACCTTATTTTGGCTGGCGACTACGAATCAAAGGACATTGTAGAGCTGATGACTAGAATGTTTAAGTTCATCAGTGAGTTTGAGGGTGATATCCCTGGTGCGTCTGAAGTAGAGTGCGGAAATGTCTACTGCAACAACCTTCTGATGGCAAAATACGAAGCAAAAAAATACTTGGAAGAGGTGCTTCTTAACCTAAAAGATGAAAATCTAAACTATCCGCAGTAATATATTGTTTGTGAGGTAGTTGTAATTTAAAAATGGTATTTTCTTTTATGAAAATACCATTTTGTTTTTTTAAGGAGAAATAAGCTGTAAATCTATACTTTTCCAATATTTTTTGGGCAGGAGTATGGTTTTAGAGTGGATATCAGTGTAGAAAAAGAGATACATATTATCATGATTGTTCCTCAGTGTTACGCTGTTTTCATAGCGGGAATTGGAAATGCTAAAACCTGTTCTTTTGAATTGAAAAAACGGAATAGATTCTTCTTTGGAATAATGAATGTTGTATATGGCATAGTCGCCATTTCTTTTTGGAAAAATAAAAGGATAGTTTGCAGAAGCGGCAACGCCTACAATTGACTCATTTGGGTCTGTAATGCTGATATTTAGCTTTTCTAAATATTCTTTCAGATTATCAAATCCTTTGAAAATAGTATTTGTAGAGGCGATTTTATTCAGATTGTCATCTAGAAAAAGTGTAGAATTTTTCTCACTGATGATATAGACTCTGTTCCCTTGCTTTGTTGGATAACTTTGGATTTCCTTTGGAGCGAGGATTTTTTTCTTTATTTCAAAATCTTTTTTAGAAATGAAATCAATCGTTTTTTTACTCGTAAAACCAGTCAGGTAATCTCCTTCATCTCTGACTTTGCTGTATTTTTTTGGAAGTTTTATTCTGCTGTCCAGATCCAGATTATTCAGAAGAAAGCTATTTCCACTAGAATGAGCATACATATAATCTTTTTTATCAATGCTAATGAGATAAGTATCAATGAGATAGTCTATTTTTTCTGTTTTCCCTGTCTGTTTATTTACGATTATAGCGCCTTTGTTTCCATTTAGAACAATGAAAGGGGACTCATTATCAATCAAATAAGACACCCATTGGTAAGATGGCGGGAGGGTTTCGTTTCCGTCTTTGTCCACGATGCCGTATTGGTTATTCCACCCAAATTCATAGTAATTCTGCTGTGCATTTGCGGTCAATGCAAATAGCGAAAGAATAAGAAATAAAAAAGTTTTCATAATGAAGAGAATTTTATAAAGGCAAATTTATTAAATAAATCCGATTTATAAGGTTTATTTTTTTTACTTTTGTCTTTTTATTAAAAGAGCAAATATTATGTCATTAGCGCCAAGTTTAGCAAAAGGAACTCGGGATTTTACAGCACAGGAAATTTACAATAGAAGATACATCATCGGTGTTTTGCAGCAGAATTTTGAACTGTTTGGTTTTCAGCCTTTGGAGACGCCGAGTTTTGAGAATCTTTCTACACTTACTGGGAAATACGGAGAAGAGGGAGATAGACTGATTTTTAAGATTCTTAATTCGGGAAATTTTACTTCTGATGTGGATGAGGAAACTTGGCAGAATAAGGATTTTAAAAAACTAACTCCACAAATTTCTGACAAGGCGCTTCGATATGATTTGACCGTGCCATTTGCGAGATTTGTAGCTATTAACCACGGAAAACTTTCATTCCCGTTTAAGAGGTATCAGATTCAGCCCGTTTGGAGAGCAGACCGCCCGCAGAAAGGGAGATTTAGAGAATTTTACCAGTGTGATGCGGATGTGGTAGGTTCGGAAAGTTTGTGGCAGGAAGTGGAGCTGGTGCAGTTGTATCTGAAGAGTTTTGCAGAGCTGGGAATTCCTGTGAAAATCTGCATCAATAACCGAAAAATCCTCTCTGGTCTGGCGGAATATGCGGATATATCGGAGCAGTTGATAGACTTTACGGTTGCTTTGGATAAACTGGATAAAATCGGGAAAGATGGCGTAGTTAAGGAAATGCTGGAAAAGGGAATTTCACAAGAAGCCGTAGAAAAGCTGAACTTCCTATTTGAAGGGCTTTCCACGAAGGATACACTTGCCCTGCTGAAAGAAAAATTTAAAGGAATAGAAGTTGGCGAAAAGGGAATAGAAGAACTTGAATTTGTATTGAATAAAGCGCTGGAACTTGGTGTAAATGAGGAGGTTTTGGTTTTTGATATTACCCTTGCCCGCGGTTTGGACTACTACACAGGAGCGATTTTTGAAGTAAAAGCTCAGGGCGTTCAGATGGGGTCTATCGGTGGCGGTGGAAGGTATGACAATCTTACGGAGGTTTTCGGTGTGAAGGGAATTTCGGGGATTGGGATTTCATTCGGGCTGGATAGAATTTACCTTGTTATGGAGGAATTGGGGCTTTTTGCAGAGAATAAAACGCCTAAAATAGAATACCTTTTTGCGAATTATGGCGATGAGGAGGCAACCGAGGCGATGAAAGTAATCCAAAAACTAAGATCCAAAGGAGTTTCGGCAGAGCTGTACCCAGAAAACGCTAAACTGAAAAAACAATTTACCTACGCCGAGAAGAAAGGAATTCCAGAGATAGTTTTCTACGGAGGTGATGAGATTAAAAACCAGCAGGTTACCGTGAAAAACTTGGACAGCGGAGAGCAGAAAACAATAGGTTTGGAGGAGTTTTTGAGATAAGAAATAAAGTTTAACAAAGATAAAGACAAATAACAAAATAAATAATTATGTCTAATTACATAGAAACAGAACAGGTTTCATTTCAGGATTTTAGAAAGCAAGTTTTAGATGATTATCGTTTGGGAAGAATTTCCCGTGAGGCAAGTTATTTAACGAGAAAAGAGGTTCTTACAGGAAAAGCAAAATTCGGGATTGTAGGAGATGGGAAGGAACTTCCGCAGTTAGCAATGGCAAAGGTTTTCCGTGAGGGAGACTGGCGATCAGGATATTACCGCGACCAGACTTTTGCGATGGCAGTGGGAGTTTTGAGTGTAGATGCGTTTTTTGCTCAGCTCTATGCAGATACTGATGTGGAGCGCGAACCCGCTTCGGCAGGGAGACAGATGCCGTGCCATTTTGCGACTCGTTCTTTGAATGAAGACGGAAGCTGGAAGGATTTGACACAGATTAAAAATATTTCATCCGATATATCGCCTACAGCAGGGCAGATGCCGAGACTTCTAGGGCTGGCTTTGGCTTCTAATGTTTATAAAGAAGTAAAATTCCAAGGCTCTGAAAAATTCTCCCACAATGGGCAGGAAGTGGCTTTTGGGACAATCGGAGATGCATCTACGGCAGAAGGGCATTTTTGGGAAACTATCAATGCGGCGTGTGCTTTGCAGGTGCCGATGATTATGTCCATTTGGGATGATGGCTACGGAATTTCTGTTCCTACGCACAACCAAAGAGCGAAGGAAGATTTATCTGAAATTTTGGCTGGTTTCCAAAGAAAAGAAGGCGACAAACAAGGATGCGAGGTTATCCAAGTAAGAGCGTGGGATTATCCAATGCTTTTGGAAGCTTATGCCCGTGCAGAGCAGCTGGCAAGGGAGGAAAGCATGCCTGTGATTTTGCATATTATAGAGGTTACACAGCCGCAGGGACACTCTACATCTGGTTCTCATGAGAGATACAAAGATGAGGAGAGAATGAACTTTGAGACAGAGTTTGATTGTCTTAATAAATTTAGAGAATGGATTTTAAATTATTCTATCCAAATAGATGGCGAAGAGCAGACGCTTTCTTCTGTGGAAGAGCTGGATGAGATAGAAAAAGAAGCGAAAGTCTTTGTGAGAGAGCAGCAGAAGAAGGCTTGGGCGGAATATAGAGCCTCAATAGACCATATCCAAAACCAAGTTTTACCATTGGTAAAACAGTTTGAAAATCAGCCAGAAGTTGCTGCATTGTTGGAGAAGTTCTCGGCACTGGTTACAGTGGGCAAAAAGGATATTTTTGCATTGGTGAGAAAGGTGCTTTGGGCTACGAGAGAGCAAAATACCAGCGAAAGACAAAATCTAGTGCAGGTTTATGAAAGAATTTCAGAGAAAGAGGCTGATAATTATTCATCTCATTTGTACAGCGAATCAGAGTGGAAAGCTGTAAATATTCCAGAAATAAAACCAGTTTTCAGCGAAGATTCTCAGATTTT
The DNA here is from genome assembly GCA_963516475.1 of uncultured Flavobacteriaceae bacterium. GTDB lineage: Bacteria > Bacteroidota > Bacteroidia > Flavobacteriales > Weeksellaceae > JABCPE02. The sequence goes on along the minus strand of CAUQBR010000006.1, from coordinate 1,986 downwards.
GGATGGAAGAGTAGTTATCCGTAATAATTTTGACAAGATTTTTGAGAAATACCCAGAAACATTGATTTTTGGTGAAGATACAGGAAGCATCGGTGATGTGAACCAAGGACTTGAAGGAATGCAGGAAAAATACGGCGAAACCAGAATTGCAGATACAGGAATCCGTGAAGCGACTATTTTAGGGCAGGGGATTGGTCTGGCAATGAGAGGTTTAAGACCGATTGCAGAAATTCAGTATTTGGATTATGTTTTATATTGTCTGCAAGGGATGAGCGACGACTTGGCAACTTTACAATACAGAACCAAAGGCGGTCAAAAAGCTCCTGTTATCGTGAGAACCCGCGGACACCGCTTGGAAGGCGTATGGCATTCGGGGTCGCCTATGGCAGGGATTTTGAACTTGGTAAGGGGAATGATGGTTTTAGTACCGAGAAACCTTACCCAAGCGGCAGGATTCTATAATACGATGCTGAAATCTGATGACACGGCGCTTATCATAGAACCACTGAACGGATACCGATTGAAAGAGAAGCAACCAGACAACATTGGTGAATTTACCGTACCTGTCGGAAAGGTGGAAATTACCAGAGCAGGGAGGGACATTACGCTGGTGACCTACGGTTCTACTTGGAAAATTGTAACGGAAGCTGTGGAAGAATTAGCAAAACTAGGCATAGATGCTGAGGTGATAGATGTTCAGTCGCTATTGCCGTTTGACTTGTCAGAGGAAATCAGCGAAAGCGTGAAGAAAACCAATCGCCTTGCTGTAATAGATGAAGATGTAGAGGGCGGAGCTTCGGCGTATATCATGCAGCAGATTTTGGAGAAACAAGGGGCGTTTAGATACTTAGACAGCAAACCGCTGACTATAGCTGCTAAAAACCACCGACCAGCCTATGCATCGGATGGGGACTATTTCTCTAAGCCGTCTGTGGAAGATATCGTAGAAAAAGTCTATGACCTTTTCCATGAAAGCAACCCAGCGAAATTCCCTAAAATATTATAAAATTAAAACAAAATGAAAACCTCCCTTAAAAAGGAGGTTTTTTTGATTTTCATTCTATTCCTAAAAAATTCATTACTTGGTATTAAACCATCTTATTTTGTCACTTGCCCATTCAGGTAGCTTTTTCCAGCCCTCTGGCGGAGCTTCTTTTATGCTGTCTGGGACTGGATATTCTAATAGTATCTTAGATAAGTCTTCTCCTTCTACATATTTTACTAAAAATCTTTTATGAATAAGTTCTTCTGATTCTCCATCTATAGTAGAACCATACCATAGTTTATTTCTAACATTATATTTATAATAAGAAATATCAGCTCCCTTTAGACGCTTACGATACTTATATATATCCTATTGTATATCTTCCTTTTTCTCTTAATTTAGGCTGGTCTATGAATAAATCTTTCATAAATATCCCTACAACTAATAATCCCAATCCTATTAGGATGTATTTGCTTATTTTATTTATTTTGTTCTTATCCATTTATTTAGGATTTAAACTTATTTTTTTAGTTCTTTGCCCATTCTGGTAATTTTTTCCATCCCTCTGGCGGAGCTTCTTTTATGCTGTCTGGGACTGGGTATTCTAATAATATATATGGCAAACTTTCTTCATCTTCTACATATTTTACTATGAATCGTTTACCTACCTCAGAACCATCAAAATCATCAGAAGGATAGTTAGTTCTATTTTTAAACATGGTGTTTTTTACTTTATAAGAAAAAAATATATCATATGCTCCTGCACTTTTATACAAATATTTATTAAATATTCCTATTGTATACCTTCCTTTTTTTCAAACTTTGGTGCTATAATTACTTTTCCATAAAGGAAAGCTATGATGATGGAAGCTCCTATGCCTATTAATATATATCTGCCTACTTTATTACTGATTTCCATTTATTTAGGATTTAAACCAATCTCTATTTTTTATTTTGAGAACTGATTTTTAAAAATCGGACAGCAAGCAGTGTAGCAGAAA
>CAUQBR010000005.1:0-123678 GCA_963516475.1 uncultured Flavobacteriaceae bacterium | reverse complement strand
AAAAAAAGAGGTTTTTTTGTTTTTAAGGGTTTTAGGTTTTAAAATCTTTATTGAAAGCTTGATTTATAGGAAAGTTCATTGATTTTGACTTAATAGTGATAGTAAATTAACTTTGGATAAATGTGTGTATTTTTGGTTTTTATTTAGATATTCTTTTATGTCAATATCAGAATTGGATATTCCTTCGAAACCATCTTTTAGGAGTTCATAATCAGTTTCAACCAAGTTCCAAAAATTAAAGTCTATATCTAAGAGACTTTTACTATTGTAAAAGAAAAATTTGTATAAAGTTTCTTTTATCTTAATCTTGTTTTTGCTTCTATGGAAGAGGGAGATGATGATACTATATTTTTTCTTTAATTCTCCATCCAAATATTCTGTGTAGCATATTTTGGATAGATTTTTTATAAATAGTTTTTCATCTTGATTTTTAGGATATAAAATATCGTAATAATCAATATTTTCGGAGTGATTTTCTTCTTTTTGCTCTATGTAAGATATGATTTCTTCTTTTGTTAAGACACAAAGACAGAACATATCATATAAAAGTTTGCTTTCCATGTTTGAAGAACTTTAAGATTAAAGATCTCATTTTAGTGATGAGTTATTGAGCAGAATTTTGCATTTGTTTTTGTTGACGAGTTTTTTATTGAAATTAACTTTCTTAGGGTTTTCAAGGTCATATGTGATGTTGTACAATTTTTTCTCGTTAAGGTCTAGCAGGAGCCAAGCGATTGTATTTTCCACAGCCTGTTTGGTGTTTGGCTCATCAGAGATGTCCATATCAAAGAAAACTTTGATGAAAATACTATCATTTTCTACCCTGTCTATTCTTGTAAATGCATTAGGAAACCTTTTCCAATCCAAAGAGCTTGACCGCACGATTTCTACGACCATTTCTTCGCAGTTAAGGTCTATATCTTGATTATTTGTGGCTTTGGTGCTTTTGCAGGAAAGAAATAATACTGTCAATATGGAAAAATAAATATATTTTTTCATGAAATTTTGTTTTAATGTGTAAAGTTATTTTCAAAAATCTGTTTCTACAAATTTATAAAATAAACCATAGAGCATAGGTGATTTTATAACATAGACAGAGTAAAAACAGAATTTGTAAATAATTATTCTTATTTTTGCCTGAATTAAAACTTTAAAGCTTATGATGATAATCGACTTTATTTTTAAGAACTGGAAAGGTTTATTGATTACTATACTTGCTAGTTTAGCATGTAAAACTTGTGCTGGAGACTATATAGAAGGTTCAAATAGGGAAAAAGTTGCGGAATATGAGGCTTTGATAAAAGAAAAGACTAAAACTACTGCTGTTTATGATAGTGTCTATACAGAGCATACAGTGAAAATTGCCAAAGTACCTATAAAAACATACAGTATTAAATATAAATATGAAGTAAATGGGGTAAAATATGAAGGAGAACAATCAACTTCAAAATTGCCAGAAAGCCCTGTGGTGGAAGTATATTATCTAAAAGACAATCCATCTGTCCATGATATAAATCCAGCATCATCATTGAAATACGAAAAGGAGAAAGATACGGATAATACCAACCTTTATTTCGCCATATTCTGGGGTGTGCTGGCATTACTTCTGGCTATCGGGCTGTGGGTCGAATTTCGTAATTTTAAAAAAGAATATAAAATATAATTAAAGTTAAAATAAAGAAAAATGGCAAACAAACCAATTACCGAATTTATCGAAAAATATTATCTGCATTTCAATGCAGCATCTTTGGTGGACGCTTCTAAAGGCTATGTAGCGCACCTAAAAGATGGCGGAAAAATGTTAATCTCTTTGGCAGGGGCGATGTCTACTGCTGAGCTGGGTAAAATTTTAGCAGAGATGATTCGTCAGGATAAAGTGGCGATTATCTCCTGTACAGGGGCAAACTTGGAAGAGGATTTGATGAACCTTGTGGCACACTCTCACTACAAGAGAGTTCCTAACTACAGAGACCTTACTCCACAAGATGAGTGGGAATTGTTAGAAAAAGGACTAAACAGAGTGACTGACACTTGTATCCCAGAAGAAGAGGCTTTCAGAAAATTACAAAAACACATCTTTGAAATCTGGAAAGATGCTGAAAGCAAAGGTGAAAGATACTTCCCGCACGAATATATGTACAAAATGATACTTTCAGGCGTTCTAGAACAGTATCACGAAATTCCGAGGGAAGATTCTTGGATGATTGCAGCGGCGGAGAAAAACCTTCCGATAGTAGTTCCTGGTTGGGAAGATTCTACAATGGGGAATATCTTTGCAAGCTACTGCATCAAAGGTGAATTAAAGCCTTCTACAATGAAATCAGGGATAGAATACATGACTTTCCTTGCCGATTGGTACAGAAACAACAGCGCTGGAAAAGGAGTAGGTTTCTTCCAAATAGGTGGTGGTATCGCTGGGGACTTCCCAATCTGTGTGGTACCGATGCTTTACCAAGATTTGGAGATGCATGATGTTCCTTTCTGGTCTTATTTCTGCCAGATTTCTGATTCTACGACTTCTTATGGTTCGTATTCAGGAGCAGTTCCAAATGAGAAAATCACTTGGGGTAAATTAGACATCAATACACCAAAATACATCATAGAATCCGATGCTACCATCGTAGCACCATTGGTATTCAGCTATGTTTTGGAGAATGCTTAATAAGAATAAAAACAAAAAAAACAGCTCATTTTTGAGCTGTTTTTTTGTGAAATTACTTCGCAATCTGATGAATATCTCCAATCATAAAAGTATGTTTCCCTTTTTCGGCTATTTTCGTAATAGTTTCCAAGGTTTGGAAGAATCTGATGTTTTCATCATTTTTCATCAGTTCAGAAGCATTTTTCAAGGCTCTGGCGGTAGCTACCGCCGTTCTGGCGTTTTCTAAATCAGCTTTTGCCCTTATTTTCGCTTCCAAATGCCTTGCAAATAATTCCTGAATACTCTTCGGAAAAGTAATATCCCGAATTTGGATATTTTCTATTTCCACACCGAATTCATTCGTTTTACTTTGAATTTCTTCAGGTTTTAAATCCGTCCATTCGGCTCTTTTTTCGTTCAAAGCTTCGCTCTCTATTTGGGAAATCATTTTTCTGAAATAAATTTGAACTATATTTTGAAGCTTATACTCTGCGTCGCTCAAGATGTAGTATTCGTTTATTATGGTGTTTTCCAGCAGTTTAAGACCATCAGTCACCTTGTAGATGATATTAAAAGAAAATCTAAGGGCGATGTTATCCTTGGTCAAAATCTCCTGGTTAGTCACCGTGATTAGCCGCGAATTTTGAGGAATTTGATAGAGTTTGGTTCTATCTTTCCAATCATAAATTTCGTGAAAACCTGCATTTAATTGCTTTTCAAAAGTATTGTTTCTAAAAAGGAAGCCTAGGTAAAAAGGCATCACTTCGTAAGTTTTTGTAAATATTCCCATTTTTTCTAAATTTTTAAAGTTAAAAAGGAGCGGCTGACAAGAATAAAGGGAAAACAAATTGAGTATCAATATTGTACGGTATCCTTTATTTTGCAGACTTTATCCCTGATGAACCGAAATTCCGCAGCTCCTTTTGTTGTTTTAGGCTGTGTAAAGCAGCTGATTAAGAGGGACTCGAACCCCCGAGTCCGAAGACCTTACCAGAAAATAACCTTGCATCATATGCTCCGCAATTCCCTATTGGGCTATTTTCAATTTTTAATAGGTGGCGGTTATTTTATAATTCTTTATTCTTCTTCTTTTTTCTCCAAGGAGCGTTTTTTTCTACATCTCCAGCCATGATACATCCGTAAGGGATGACCTCGTCTACTATCTCGCACAAGTTATATTCTAAAATTTGTTTTCTCACATTTTGTGCGTTTTTGTAGGCGGATGGCAGTTCCGAAATATCTATTTCATTAGAGAAAAATCTAACATCCAGCCCTGCCGTTTCCTCAACAAAAACTTCCTCATCTGTCTGGTGGGCTTTGTTTCTTTTATGCTCATTTCTACTGAAATTTCTCCCTGCTCCATGTGGCGCAAATCCTATGTTTCGCTCGTTGGTAGTTCCTTTTACTATGAGAACTGGCTCCGCCATATTTAGCGGGATGAGTCTTAGCTCATTATCCTCAGGAAGGAATTTCGCATCTAAAGGCGTAGCACCTTTGGCATGATAAAACGAATCTCCATCTCGGAAAACGAAATTATGTTCGTTCCAAAATCTATCCTGCATCTCTACTCCGAGTTTTTTCAAAGTTAAATTATGAATCACTTCATGATTTTCCTTTGTCCACTGTCTTACGATTTGCAGCGCTTCCCAGTAGGCTTGTCCTTCTTCTGTATCAAAAGGAATCCACGCATTTTCCTCCAAAGTATCAGGCGAAATATCTCTACGGAAATAGTTGGCTGTTTTTAGTCCCATTTTGTAGAGTTCTGCGCCCACAGCTCTGGAACCGTGGTGGGTGACCATCATCGTATTTCCTGTTTTCATGGAAGTTCCGATGAATAAGAAGTGATTCCCATCTCCCTGCGTTCCCATACAGTCTCTGGCTGTGCTGATGAGTTCGGGCTTTTTTAGGAATAAATTCTTTTCAAAAGCCTCTATAAGCTCTTTGCTCATCGCTATCTGCTGACCTCTTGGGCGGCCTCCATACCCGAAATGAGTAGAATCATGGGCGGCGTCCAGAACTAATTTAGGATCTATTTTCCCAAAGTCAGTAAGCATCACAGAACAGCAGATATCCGCCGAATGAAACCCTGGGTGTATGGCATTTTTAGCGACTACCACACCTCCCACAGGGATAATTCCTTCTTTACCCGTAGGGCAGGCATCAGGCATCAAAGCTCCCTTTTCCAGAGTCGGCGTTTTCATCAGCTTCTTCATTGTAGCGATTACTTTGCTTACATTATCTTCTTCTAATTCATTCTCAGGATGAATATTAACCACAAAATCAGCAGGAACTCTTTTCAGTGGAATAGGGTCTGGAAGTCTGAACTGCTCTAAATATTCCAAAATTTCAGCTTCTTCCCATTCGTTTTCATTGATGGTTTTCAAGGCTTCCCCGAACCATTTCCCTTGGCGGAATCCCCAGTTGATAATATTTTTTCCTGTAACTTTCATAATGTCTCATTTTGATGATGCAAAGTAAATATACAAAAGCGCAATCTTTTTGCGTAGTTAAAAAAGTTTGATAATTTTGTAAAAAAAATTAAAATGTCTTCAAATAAAAACGCCCTTATCCGTTACAAAACCATTGACAGATGCCTTAGAAATAAGTATAAAAAATATACGCTGGATGATTTGATAGAGGAGTGTTCCGAGGCTCTTTTTGAGTTTGAAGGGAAAGAAGCCTATGTCAGCAAAAGAACCATTCAGCTCGATATACAGAATATGCGCAGCGAGAAATTTGGCTATGAAGCGCCGATAGAGGTATATGACAGAAAATACTACCGATACAGCGACCCAGAATACAGCATTCATAACATAGCAGTAAACGAAAGCGACCTAAAAGCCATGAACAATGCGGTGCAGATTCTGAAGCAGTTTAAGGATTTTTCTATGTTTAAGGATTTGAATGGCGTTATTCAAAAATTAGAAAACACGGTGCATTCTGCGCAGCAGCAATCCATTATTCATTTAGATAAAAATGAACGGCTCAAAGGTTTGGAATATATTGATATTCTGTATAATGCGATTTTGAATAAGAAGACACTGGGAGTGGTTTATAAAAGTTTTAAGGCAAGGGAAGAGAAAAAATACATTGTTTTTCCACAGCTTTTGAAGGAGTATAATAACCGCTGGTTCCTCATCTGCTGGTATGGAGATGGACTTCTGAACCTTGCGCTTGATAGGATAATAAGCGTGCAGATAGAGAAAAATATTCCTTTTCGGGAGCGGGAGTTTAATGCCGATAGGTTTTTCTCTGAAGTGATTGGCGTAACAACATCGCCAGAGCAAAGAGGGCAGAATGTGATTTTCTCAATAAAAGGGACTCATGCAGAATATGTGAAAACCAAGCCGTTTCATCACACGCAGGAGATTTTGGAAGAAAAAGATGGCGAAACATATTTCAGGATAAGAGTTCAGCTGAATTTTGAGTTGGAAAGAGTTATTTTAGGCTTTGGTGATTATATCACAGTTCATAAACCAAACCGACTGAAAACGAGAATAAAAAACACGCTGGAACGAGCAGTGAAAAATTATGAAGATTCAGAAATAAAACAACTCCCACAGGTTTAAAACCTATGAGAGTTTTTTAGATTTAAAATAAAGTTATTCTTCTTCCTGCCCAAAAGTCAGTTCTAAATCAAAGTATTCTATAACAACTTCGCAGACTTCGTTGTTTTCATCATATCCGAAATATACAGGATATAGCCCATCACCGAATCCGCTTTGTATCATCGGTACGCTTAGGTCTGTATTTGGAATTTTGAAGTTAATCCATTCGCCTCCTTCTCTTTGAAACTGAGGATTTTCCTTGTAATTTTTTGAAAATTCTTCAGCGAAAAATTTATCACAGATATTGGCATCATCAGGTTGTCCTTTATACCATTCTTCCCGAAAATCACAGAAGGCATCACGGGTTTTTACATCCACTATAGTTGCCAGCCCTGCATCAGCAAAGAATCCGAAGAAACTTCCATCTTCCAAATCATCCAGATTTTCATCTCCGACCAAAGCCTCAGTGTAGCTGACTGCTTTTTTGTTACTAAATTTTACTCGTGTAGAAACATAGTAATAGAGACCTTCCTCCGCTTCTACAACCAATGTATTAAGCGGAAATTTTCCTGTTGGAACTTTTTGAAAATAAGGAAGCTGGTCGCGATGAAGAAAATACAAAGGGTCTCTTACCAAAATTTCTCCCGTAGGAAAATGGACTTCGCCCATATTTAGGATAAAAAGTTTCTTCCCAAAAGCCTCTTTTTGAGAGTAGATTTCTTCAAAAGAAACAGGCGGAACGAGAATAGATTTTACTTTTTCGTACTTTTCCAGCCACTCTTGGGATGGGATTTTTTCTGTGTTCACTATTTTATTGATTTTAAAATCTTTATAATCTTCCAAATTCTTTTTCTAAAATCGCAGAAATTTCCTTTGCTTTTGTCACAGGGCAGAGGTGCGTTCCTCCTTTGATGACATAGTTTGGATTTGAATTTTTGATAGGAAAAACGATATCTTTATCAGCGGATATTTGTATGATTTCAGGGTTTTCCTTTGCGTCCCAATCAAGTATTTTCTCTATACTCCATTTGATATAATGAGGATTTCTGACCTTAAAATATTTTAAAACTTTTGGGTTTTTCGGGTCAAAAAGATGTCTTACAAAAGAATAAAAACTATAGGATTTTTCATTAAATGCCGAAGTTGGGATTATTTTGTAAAGCTTAGAGCGTTTCCCTATTTCCATCAGTTTGGATTTTCCCGAAGGCGATTTTATACTAGCAAGGATGATGACTTTTTTTGCTGGAATTTTTTTATGAATTTCTTGCACGATAATTCCTCCAAAAGAGTAGCCGAGCAGACAAAAATCCTCATCAGGATTGATGCTTTCGGCCATTCTATTTACATAATGGTCAAATTCCTCATCCTGCTCTGGGACGAGCCAATCTATGAAATGAAGTTCCATTTCTGATGGGAAATTGATATGCTCAAATACGCTTCTATCTGCGCCCAGCCCGCTGATGATGTATAGTTTCATTGCAATTATTTTCTATTTTTAGAAAAACTTCCAAAAATTATCATCATAAGGTTTGGTGAATTTTTTATAGCAAGATTTGGAAACCACGGTCACAGAAACCGTTACGATTTGGTTGTCTTTAGAATAGCTGAATTGCGGTGCTTTTTCTGTGGAATACTGTTTCTGCCCATTCTTATAAAGCACCTCCCAAGTATAGCTGAAATCTTTGCTGGAATTACTGAAAAATCCTAATCTGTCGTTAGAAATTTTTCTAGTTTCATAGTTTGTCACATCTATATCACAATCTCCTTTTTTAGGAGCTTCAGATAGCGTTTCCTCTAAATTTTCCTTAGCGAAAATGCTGATATCTTTGCTGCATTTTGTGATATTTCCATTTTCAGAAATATACTGCACATACAGTGTGGAATTTCCTGCATTTACAGGCATGATTTCCACAGAATCTAGCCTATTATCGCTTTCCACCACGATGCCGCCTTCAGATGTCCATCGGTAGCATTCTTTGCATTGTGCATCTTTTTTTATGTTGTAGCTGCTTTTTTCTCCTACTACTAGTGAGGATTTACCTGTAATTTCGCATTGAGAGAAACCTAAAGTTGAAATTAAAACTAAAAATAATTGACTAAACTTCTTCATAATTTAATAAAAATTTAATTTGAACAAGGAATGATGAAAAAATCATTCCAAAACCCAATTTTCCACGATTTCCCACAATTTTCTCACCTCCAGCCTCTTCTCAAACACAAAGGCTTCTTCAGCGAATTTTTGTTCAGAGAAATTGGCTTTGTCCCAGTATTTATTACCGTTATTATCCACTAAAATTTGGGCGTAATAGGTGGCTGGGTCAAGGCTCGTAAAACGGATTTCGTTCTTATTCGTATATTGAGAGTATTTTATATTTCCTTCGCTATCAATTAGTTGTATCCAAAAATAGGATTTAGGCTGGTTTTCTAGTTTTAGAACTAAACTTCCATAATTTTCGGCTTTATCGGCTTCAAAATTGAAAATATAAGCTTTTGGATTTTGGAAATAATGCCCTTGAACACTTCCTTTTGGAATGCTGAGTGAATATTTTTTTCCAGCTTTAAAGTCCGATGAAATGATAATTTCCTTTGGATTTTTTTCAGAAATTCTTGCTTCAAATTTTTGGCTAATGCTGTCGCTTTTCAGCGCCCACAGAGCAGGATTTATCTCTTTCAAAGCCATATTAGCAGTAATGACAAAATCCTTTTCAGGAGGAAGCTGTCCACCTTTGCTATTGGCTAAGGTCAGTTCATCTTTTTCGTTGGTTTTATAGGAAACAGAAATAGTATCTTCCTTACCATCAGCATTGTAACTTATTTTTAACGGCGTGAGAGTTCTATTATTTAGGGCGTTTTGTTTCCCTACCCAGACCATCACAGAATCAGATTTTTCGGCGTGAGTTACTTGATAATCAGTGAGTTCACTGCTGATGCTTTTTATTTCTACTTTCTTTGGATTTCCTTCGAAAACCATCAGCATTCCTCCGCTCACAGGTGTAGTTTCTTTGTATCTGATGTTTTTTTCAGAAGGGTAAATTTTCATTTTCAGACCTGATAAATTCTGGCTTAAATCTATTTTGTCCTTTAAGAAACCAACTTTTTCTTTACCTGCATCATACACAGAGTTTTCGTTTTCATCTTCAAAAGCGATGATGCTGTATTTTCCTTTACTCAGATAGTTTAGTTCAAAATAGCCGTCTTCATCAGCTTTTGCGATATAGTTTGGTTTTTGTTTGAAATCAGCACTATCCGCATAGAGTCCCACTACAATTCCGTGTTTAGAGGGTTTTCCTGAGATGAGCAAGGCATCAGTTATAGTTCCGCTGATGTATAGGTTGTCAAGTTCCTTTCCCGTAGAAAAAGCAAAATTGAAATAAGGCAGCACATTTCCCTCGTTATTATCTACGATGGCATTTCCAAAGTTAAAATTATAAGTCGTGTTTTCCTGCAAATCTTCATCCCATGTTATGGAAATGTATTTGTTTGCGAGGTTAGAAGGAATGATTTTTTTTATCTTTTTAATCGGTGGCGAAATGATGAGATTTTTGTTCGTTTCCTTTAAGTTAATATATTCATCAAAATACAGCCGAAGCTCCCTAGTGCTGGTGGGAACATTTACTCTGCTCGTATCTATATTGGATTTCAGGAACTTAGGAGGAGTGGTGTCTTTTGCACCGCCTTCGGGAGAGCCTACTCTTGCACAGGCGCTCAGAAGAACTATAAAAATAGCAACAAACAAAATCTTTTTCATAAAACAAAAATAAGTTTTTTAAATTTAATCTTCCTCCTCTGTAGATTCTGAGGTTTTTTGTATGGTTTCCTCTGTTTTTGTTGCTTTTAGGCTGTCTGCGGAGGTTTTCTTTGATTTCTTTTTTGGAGTTTTTGCTCTTTCGGTATCTTCTGCAAAAACCTCTGTGGAATCAGCAGTTTCGGCATCTGGATTTATCACTTTATCAATTTCAAAAGGAAAATCTTCAAAGAGCGTGGAAAGAAGCATCGTTCCGTATATTTTTCTAGAATACTTGTTGCTTAGGGCGATGATCGTGGTTTTGGAATCTCTCAGATGGATGAAAACCGTGTTAGAGCCATGCCACCAGCCGTTGTGATAGGTTAGTTTTTTCCCTTCATCAAATACTTTTAGTCTAAATCCAAGACCATAGTTGTTCACGCCTTTTTTTTCGTTGCTGTATGGCTCAAAAACCTTTTCCATCAGCTCTTTTGGAAGAAAATCTTTTGAAAACATCGCTTTTGAAAAATTGAACAAATCGCGTGGAGTGGTGTAAATATTTTTATCGCCATAAATCAAATCGTATTCGTTTAAAGGATAAAGTCTGGTGCTTCTTTGGTAAAAAGACTGCGAAGCGGAATTGATGTGTTTTTCTTCAAAAACAAAAGTATTTTTCATTTTTAAAGGAGCGAAAACCATTTCTTTCATCGCCTCAGGATAGGTTTTCCCAGTGATTTTTTCAATGATAAGCGCCAGAACAGCATAGTTGAAATTATTATACATAAAACCAGTATCGGTTTGTCTGGCAAGTTCTGGTTTGTGTTTAGCAACGAGGTCAAAAATCTCTTGATTGGTGAAGAATTTATTTTTAGGTTTTATGTCATTTTCTTCCAAGAAATGCTCGTATTTAGGAAGTCCACTGCGGTGGGTGAGCAGGTGCTGAATCGTTACATCAGAATACGGAAAATTCGGAAAAATGGATTTTACTTTTTGCTCAAGGCTGATTTTTTTTGTTTCCACTAATTTTAAAACCGCCATCGCTGTGATGGGTTTGCTTATAGAAGCCAAATGAAGCGGAGTATCTTTGTTAATAGGCATTTGGTTGTTCTCCCTGCCGAAGCCTTTGTATTTTTCTAAAAGAATATTGTCTCCGCGCGCTACCAAAACTCCACCGCTCATATCGGTGCTGTTCCAAATGTTTTCGTAATATTGGTTAAGGGAATTTACGATTTTCTGCTGATTTTCCAGTTTTAATTTTTCTCCCTTGAAGACATTATCTACATCTACATTGCCGAAATTAGGAAGATTTGAAGCTAAATAATATCCACTGGTGGTCGTTGTGGATTCTTTTTTGGAGCACGAAAAAAATAGAAAAAATGCAAGAAATCCTATGTGAGATAGATTTATTTTCATCTTTGTTTTGAAATTTTCGCGCAAAATAGGATAAAAACAAGAAAAATGAATAATAATTATCGTTAAATCTATGTTAAATGATACTAATTTCTAGCAGTGAAAGCCAAGATTTTATCCACAATGACTTGGGCTAATTTTATTTTGCTCTCGTGAGTCCAGCCCGCGATGTGCGGCGTTATGATGGCTTTTTCTGAATTTAGAAGATATTCCAAATCCTCGTTTTTCGTTTCCAAATTCTCAAAAGAAGTTTTTTCGTATTCCAAAACATCCAGACAAGCGCCTTTTACTTTGCCGGATTTCAAAGCATTTACCAGCGCAGAAGTTTTTAGGTTTTTGCCTCTTGCGGTATTGATGAAATAGAAATTTTTCTTCATTTTGGAGATAAATTCCTCATCTATCATATAGAGTGTATCCTCTGTAAGTGGCGTGTGAAGGCTTAGGATATCGGCGTTTTCTTGTAATTCTTGAAGGCTTACCTGTGCGGCAAATTCATCGGAAAGATTGGGTTTGATATCGTAAAAAAAAGTTTTACAGCCAAATCCCGAAAGTCTTTTGGCTACGGCTTTTCCCATGTTTCCGTAACCGATGATTCCGAAAGTTTTACCCAAAATTTCTTCGCCTCGGTTTTCTTCTCTGAGCCAAATTCCCTTTTTAACTTCATTAGAGGAAATAAAAAGGCGGTTCATCAGCACTAGAAGTGTTCCTATAACATGCTCTGCAACAGCATCTTTGTTTCCTTCGGGGGAATTGATGAGTTTTATGCCGAGTTCTTGGGCTTTGGCGGTGTCTATGTTTTCCATTCCAGCGCCTACTCGTGCGATGAATTTTAGATTTTTTGCTTTTTCTAAAAAATGAGCATCCAGCGGAATTCGGCTTCGGATGATGACACCTTCATAAAGGTGGATTTTCTCCAAAACCTGCTCGTAACTCGATGAAAAATCTTCCTCCAAAACAAAACCTTTTTCAGAGAGTTGTTCTGTTATGAGTGGATGATTTTTGTCTAAAAGCAGGATTTTCATTTAGTATTCTATTTGTACACTATCAATCGTTATAGAATCTGATGTGGAAGGTGATACAGCCTGAGGGATTTCAGTTTGTGCAGCTTGGATAGAATCCTGTTTTGCACTGTCATCAGCTGATTTATCTGATTTTCCGTAATTATAATATAAAAATACAAGTCCAGCGATGGCGATAATGATGAATAATAGTACCCACCAGATACCATTGTTTGATTTTTCTTGTTTTTGAGTTTCTGTTTTTTTTGTTTCTTGCTTTTGGGTCAGCTCTTCTTTAACGGCAGAAGCAGGAGAAATTTCAGATAAATTAACCTCTTCCAGCCCAAAGAACTCCATGGATTGCGGAATTTTAGTTTCTTCCCGTATGATATCTATTTCTTTAAGGGAAAGTTCTCCGAGATATTTAAGATTTAATTTTTTTTGGAGCATGAGCAGTTTTATCCATTCACGTACAGTATCTCTTATTTCAGATTGTATAATGAATAGATTCTCACCTGTTTTCTCTGCTATATAATGGGCAAGACTGGAATCAAATACAGCTGTATTGTCTTCAAAATGGATATGCTCACTTGGAGGAAGAATTTTAGAAGATTCTGCATCCATAATTGCATGTTCTTTTTCAAGTCTAAAAACCCCAAAATCAGGAACTTCTACCCTTGGTTTTTGCTCCTGTAAATAACTGTATATGTAAAAAGCTAAATCCATACTAAATGCAAATTTAGAAAAAATTAAGATAACTTTATCAAAAATTTAATATTTAGTTTATTGAAAAATGATAATTTTTGGATATTTTTAACAAAACATCAAAAAAATAACAAAAAAAACATAAAAACATTTGGTTGTTTAAAAAATATTTAACACCTTTGCTCAATGGTTATTAAATTTTGTTAAAAATGAATGTGAAATTGAAAGTTCTAACAGCTGGTGTATTGTTCTTCACAGGACAAGCATTAGTTGCGCAAGAAGTTAAGAAGGATACTACTTCTGGAAAAGAGAAAGCAATAGATGAAGTGGTTTTGGTTGGGTATACTAGGGTGAAAAAGAATGATTATGTGGGTACAGCAGCCAAAGTGAATATGAAGTCTATTGAAAATAAAAATGTTTCAACCGTTTCACAGGCATTGGCAGGAGAATCTGCGGGGGTTAGAGTTATTAATAGCTCTGGACAGCCAGGTAGCGAACCTACTGTTAGAATTAGAGGGTTTGGTTCTGTTAATGGAAATAGAGATCCTTTATATGTTGTGGATGGAATGCCTTTTTCTGGTAATGTTTCATCTATTAACCCAGAGGATATTCAGGATATGGTTGTTCTTAAAGATGCAACAGCCACCGCTATTTATGGAGCTAGAGGAGCTAATGGTGTTGTTGTTATCACAACAAAATCAGGAAGAGGAGCTAAAGATTATATACAATTAGAATCTAAGGTAGGGATAAATACTAGGTTGTTGCCTATGTATGATGTTATTTCCTCTCCAGAAGAATTTATATCACTAGCATGGTCTGCATTATACCACCAAGGTTTGGCTAATGGGAATGCAAACCCTTCTCAATATGCAAATAATAATTTATTTGGGAATAATGGTATAGATTCTCGATATAATATGTGGAATTCGACAGGTGCGAATTTGATAGACCCTGCAACTGGACAGGTAAGAGAAGGTGTGACTAGAAAATATACACCTGAAGATTGGGCGGAAAGAGCATTTAAAGAAGGAGTTAGAACTGAACATAATTTGAGTTTAGGTGGAGGTACTGCAAGAGCCAATTACTATGCTGGGATAGGATATTTGAAAGATGAAGGATATTCAATTAACACAGGATATGAAAGATATACAGGTAGATTGAATGCAGGATTTAAACCTAAATCTTGGTTGTCGGGAACATTTAATTTAGGGTATGCGTATGCGAAAACTCGTAATAATGGACAGACGCAAGACTCTAGTAATGTTTTTTGGTATACAGATAATATCCCATCAATATATCCATTGTATTTAAGAGATAATAATGGTAATTTAGTTTCTGATCCTTACTTTGGAGGTTATCAATATGATTATGGTATAGGAAGAGGTTTTGGTGCGTTAACAAATGGTGTAGCTGATGCTGTTTATAATAAGAGAAACTCTGATAGACATGAGGTTAATGCTAACTTTTTCCTTAAAGCAGATTTATTCAAAGGGTTAAGTTTCGAAACAAGAATAGGGGGACAATATTATAATAATAGTGTAGATGATCTTAGAAACCCATATTATGGAGGTTCTGTAGGGGTGAAAGGAGCTATATATAAAAATAAATATGAAATGTTTACATGGAATTTCTTACAAATGTTAAGATATAGTAAGAAATTTGGTGATCATAATATAGATGCTTTTGCAGCACACGAATCAACAAAATGGGATTATAAAGCTCTTGCTGCAGGAAAAACAGGGCTTGTAACTCCTAGTATTCCAGAACTTAATAATGCGATAACTTCAGAAGTGCCAGAATCTTATGTGAATAACTATGCATTAGAAAGTTATTTTGGACAGGTTAATTATGATTTTATGGGTAAATACCTTCTTTCTGCATCTGTCAGAAGAGATGGATCTTCTAGATTCTTAAGAAAGAAATGGGATGTATTCCCTTCTGTAGGTTTAGGATGGGTTGTATCTAGAGAGAATTTCCTTAAAGATTCAAAAATTGTAAATAACCTGAAATTAAAGGCTAGTTATGGTTTCGTGGGAGACCAAGCGGGGGTAGGATATTATCCTGGTTATAATGTTTATAATACAGGAAACTTCATGGGACAGATAGGAACACCTTTTGATAGAGGAGGATATCCTGATTTGACATGGGAAAAAGCTAAGATGTTCCAAGCAGGAGTTGATTTTACATTGTTTAATAGAAGATTGGAAGGGAATGTAGATTACTATAGAAAACTGACAGATCAGTTGATATTTGATAAAAGATTACCACCATCTACAGGAAATGCAATTTTCAAAGATAATGATGGACAACTTTTAAATCAAGGGCTTGAATTTAGTTTGGTTGGACATATCATTAAAAAAGATGACTTCTTCCTTGACCTAGGAATAAATGGAGAACTTCCAAAGAGTAAACTTACTAGAATGCCTTATGACGCTTCTTTAGGTAGAAGAAAGATAATAGATGTATCAGAAGGTGGAATAGGTAGAGCAGAAGGATATTCTATTTATGATTATTACATGCCAGAGTGGGCAGGAGTAAATTCTGCTACGGGAGCAGCGCAGTGGTACATGAATTATGTAGATACTAATAATAATGGAGTATATGATGATGGAGTTGATACAGCAATTAAATCTTTATATGAGTATCAAACACTTAATCCTGGAGTTACTGTAAGTGAGGCTGTTACTGAATCTTTTTCTAAAGCGACAAGTAGGTTTGTGGGTAAGTCAGCTATTCCAGATGTGAGAGGAGCAGTGAACTTAAGCATAGGTTATAAAGGATTTGCTTTAGGAGCACAGATGCTTTATAGTATAGGAGGGTATGCTTATGATTCTAATTATGCTGGCTTAATGCACAATAGTAAAGTAGGAAGTAATAACTGGCATGCAGATATACGAAACAGATGGCAGAATCCAGGGGATATCACAGATGTTCCAAGGCTTACTTCAGGTAGAACAGGAGATACAAATTACAACTCTAGATCTACAAGATTTTTGACTAAAGCAGATTATTTTATTTTGAATAATATAAATCTTAGTTATACTTTTTCTCAAGATCTTCTTAGAGATACAGGTATAACAGGTTTATCGATAACTTTATCTGCAGATAACCTTTGGTTAGCATCAAGAAGAAAAGGATTTAATCCTTCTGTGTCTGAAACAGGACAAGGAAGTTCTTATAGATATTCACCATTGACTAATTTTACAGTGGGAGTAAAAGTTAAATTTTAATGAAATAAATTATGAAAAAAATAGTAGTATTATTATCAACAATATCTTTACTTGGAGGGCTTATATCTTGTAGAGAAGAATCTTTTTTGAATACAGAGCCAACAGAGACTATTTCCACTCCTTCTACAGAAGCTAAATTATATGGTGCATATCTTATGATGGCAAAGTCTGGAACTGGGGGAACATCTCAACATAGTGATTTTGGGCAAAGAGGATATGATATATTCACAGACTTACTTTCGTCTGATATGGCAATGCCAAAAAACACTTATGGCCAGTATAGGGAAATAGTGAATTTAACGGCGACTATTGATTATACAGATACATATAATTATATGCCGTGGAGATATTATTATAGATTGATTAACGCTGTGAATGATGTTATTAAGGATTTAGGGGGAAATGGAGTTGTTCCAGCTAACCAAGATGATAAATATCTAATGGGACAAGCAAAAGTTTTGAGAGCGCATGCATATTTCTATCTATTGCAGCTTTATACTACGGAATATAGTCCTTCTTCAGAGGCAATTCCATTGTATTTAGAGCCTAATATGCAGCCTCGTCCAAAGTCTACACAGGCAGAAGTTTATTCAGTAATTATTAGCGATTTGAATGATGCTGTAACTTTATTGGATGGTTTTAATAGACCTAATAAAGGGGTAGTTAATAAGTATGTAGCAAAAGGAATGTTGGCTTATACATATGCTGCGATGGGAGACAATGCCAATGCTTCTACATTAGCAGAAGAGGTTATGAATAGTAGTGGACATTCTATTACAACAAAAGAACAAGTAGTGAGATATCGTCACAATGGAGCTACAGAGTCTGGAGGTGGATTTAATGATTTAAGAACAGATAGCTGGATGTGGGGAATAGATATTACCACAAATAGTGATTTAGGATGGATAAACTGGTGGGGACAAGCTGATATTTATACATATGGTTATCAGTGGGCTGGGGATACTAAGTCTATAGATGTAGAGCTGTATAATTCCATAAGACCAGATGATATTAGAAAAAATCAGTTTGTAAGTATGGCTGAAGATGGAAGGGTATTAAGCAATATTGCAGATACTAACGCTTACTATAGTTATATCGCAGCAAATAAGTTCTTTACACCGGAGAGAGTCCTTCAAGGGACTAGAAATACTACTAATGATTATTTCTATATGAGAGTGGATGAATTCCATCTTTTAGCAGCAGAAACTCTAGCTAAGCAGGGTAACGATGCTCGGGCAAGAACTATATTGAAAAATTATTTATTAAATAATAGAATTACGAATGTATCATATATTGATGGTTTGTCGGGGGCAAGTCTGCAAGCTGAAATATATAAGAATACGAGAATAGAATTTTGGGGAGAAGGGAAATCATACTTAGCTATGAAGCGTAATAGAGCTACTATTACTAGAGGAAGTAATCATTTATATCATGCAGGAGCAAGTTTCCAGTATAATGATTCTAAATTGTCACTCAAAATTCCTCAACAAGAAGTGTTAAACAATCCTTATATTAATTAGAAAGTTTTGTTTTCCAAAATTTATTAAATTTGTACCTCATAAAAACTTTATGAGGTACATTTTTTTTATATTAATATTGCAGGGAAGCCTTTTAAAGGCGCAGACAGATGATTTGCCAGTGAGTGATTCTGTTGTAGTGGACAATGGAGAGAAGGATTCTATACAGATTTTTAGACCGACGATTGATGATTATCAGTTTTTTACACAATTTTCTCAGCGAAAAGCGTTTGATACTGTTTTTACGATAGGTAAATCTTATCAATTTACTCAGTATAATAATAGAGATAATTTTGGGAAAATCCAGTTTGCTAATATCGGAGAAGGATTTCAGAATTTGGTTTATAAGACCGATTCAGAGCAGGATTTAGCATTACTGCCTACAAGAAAATCATTTTTTATATTGGGAATCAAAGATATAAAATATTACGATGTGAAAAGTCCCACTACAGCATTCTATTATCATAATGGAATGAGCAGCGGCGGAACTCTGCAAACTACTTATACTCAGAATATTGGCAAAAGATTTAATTTTGCAATAGAGTATATGGGACTGCGGTCAGAAGGGCTGTATCAGAGGGAAATAGCGTCTTCTAATAATACTATTTTCTCAGCACATTATCTCTCCAAAAACTCTAAATATGAGGCATTTGCACATTTTATTCATCAGAATATTTCTAATGAAGAGAATGGAGGAATTGCTAATTTGGAGAATTTTACAAGTGGAGATTCTCGGTTTAACAGCAGGAAAAACCTTACGGTGAATTTGCATAATACCTACACCAGAATGGCAGCAAGGAGGTTTTATTTAAGTCATTATTTTGCGCCTTTTGATGTGGAGAAATTTCCGTTTAAGCTGAGCCATACGATTTTTTATCAAACCAATAAATATTTCTACACGCAGGATGGCACGGAGAACTATTATTCCTCTTCGTTGATTACGGATTATCCTACCAACAGCAAGAAGAAATCGACTAAATTCAGCAATACGGTGAGTTTGCTTTTTGATAATGAGGCTTTTAGAGCGGAAGCGGGAGTTCGCTATCAGAATATTAGTTATAGAGCATTTTATCCATTGATAATCAGCGGAGTGAAGGAAGATTCTAAATTTAAAGAAAATCGTTTGGGATTAGTAGGAAATCTCAAAATAAAACTTTGGGATAAAATCAATCTAAATTCGGATTTGGAAATTTCTAACGGAAAAGCCTTTGGAAATTATCTAAATTCAGAAAATCATTTGACTTTTGAGCCTATTGAGGGTTATTCCATCGGCGGATATGTGAAGTTCAAATCGGCGGCTCCATCGTTCAATTATTTGATGAACGCTTCTTTTTACCAAGATTATAATTTCAAATATTCTGATTTTAAGAACCAAAATGTTTTGGAAATAGGAGCGGATTTAAATCTTAAATGGTTTGATACTAAGCTGTTTGCGAATTATTTCAGAATAGGACAGCTGGCGTATTTTGATTCTTCGACGATGCCTCAGCAGAGTACTTCATCGGTGAATATATCGCAGGTAGGAGGAGAGGCTACATTTACTTATCGTAGATTTAATCTCAATGCTAAAGTGCTGGTTCAGAATGTTTTAAATAATAAAGATTTGCTTCCGTTGCCAGAGTTTATAGGTAGAGCCAATGTTTATTATCAATCCAAAATATTCAAAAAAGCGGCGGAAATTCAGACAGGAATTAAGGCTTATTATTTCTCAAAATTCGCCTCTCAACAGTATTTTCCGATACTTAATGAATTTATCCTGCCTTCCACAGATTCGTATTCCATCGGAGGAAGACCAATAGTGGATGTTTATTTTAATATGAAAGTAAAACGAATGATGATTTACGCTGAAGCACAGCATCTTAACACTACTTTCATGAAAAATCAGTCTTACGCTGCGCCGTTTTATCCAGTGGCGGATTTTAGGCTGAATTTAGGTTTGGTATGGTATTTATTCCACTAAAATAAAGGTAAAATGAACAAAAAAGAGATATTTTTAAAAGACATATACAGCATTCCGAGCCTTATTAAGGACTTTTTCGCTGACGAGGAGTATGCTTCACATATATTTTCTTTGGGAAATGTCCAGAAACAGGTGGAATTTAAGGAAAAAAGTTATTCCAAAGAGCAGAGAAAAATTCTTTGTGAGGTTTTGGAAAAACAATTAGGAAATCTGCAATTATCTGATAAACAGAAAGAAAACCTGCAAGCTCTTTCGCAGGAGAATGCTTTTACTATCGTTACGGGACATCAACTGAATCTGTTTACAGGACCTGCGTTTTTCGTTTATAAAATTTTGCAGACGATAAAAACGACAGATTTTCTGAATCAAAATATTCAAGGGAAAAAATTCGTTCCTATATTTTGGATGGCTACAGAAGACCATGATTTTGAGGAAATAAATCATTTTAAAACTCAAAATCACATTTATAGCATCGATGGGAAATCAGGAGGAGCAGTTGGTAGAATAAAGGTTGAGAGAAACAATTTCATAGAAGAATTTGAAAAAGAATTTAAATATAATGATTTTGGTAAGGAGCTGATAGGCTGGATGAAAGAGGCTTATGCAGAGGGAAATACACTGGCAGAAGCTACCAAAACACTGGTGAATAAACTCTTTGCTGACCGAGGGCTGCTGTTGATAGATGGAGATGACCGAGGGCTGAAAGAGCAGATGAAGGAAATTTTTACTGATGAATTGAAAAATAATTCACTGAAAAAAGAAACGCACCAATCCGTAGAAAATCTTACGAAAAAATATGGAAAAGTGCAGGTGAATCCAAGGGGAATTAATTTATTTTATCTCTCTGGAACTCGCGACAGAATAGAGTTTGACGGAGAAAAATATCATGTGGTGGATAGGGATATTTTTTTCACAGAGGAAGAAATTTTGGCGGAACTGGAAAATTATCCAGAAAAATTCAGCCCAAATGCAGTGATGCGCCCTGTTTATCAAGAAAAAATACTTCCCAATATAGCCTATATAGGAGGAAATGCAGAGGTAATGTATTGGCTGGAACTGAAAGAATATTTCCGACATGTGGAAGTTCCTTTTCCGATTTTAATTCCGAGAAACTCAATGCTTTTCTTGACTGAAAAAACAGCAAATAAAATCCAGAAAATGGGACTTGGGATAGATGAGTTTTTCATGGATTATGCGGAGATTATCAAGGAAAAATTGCTTTTTGAATCGGAACTTTTGGAGCTTCTCACAGAAAAAGAAGAGGAGCTGAAAAAATCTTTCAGACTGCTGGAAGAAAAATCCGCGCTTACGGATAAGACTTTTAGGAATTTGGTAGAAGCAGAGGAGACCCGCCAGCTTAAATCTTATAACCGAATGAAAAAAAGACTTTTGCGAGCAGAAAAAATAAAACAATACGAGAAATATATGCAGCTGAGACAGTTATATTTAGATGTTCATCCTAATGCTGTGTGGCAGGAGAGAGTGCTGAATTTCAGTGTGTTTTATGCGCAGAAAGGGAAAGGATGGATAGAAGAATGCTATCAAAAAATGGATGTGGAAAACTCGGTACTAATTATTTCGTGCATTTAATTATAAAGCCGTATTTTTGTGGTCTAATTGTTATATAACAATAATAAACAATAATACTTAAAATCAGATGAAAAAAATATTTTTAACCATACTAGGAACGGTGTTCGCGGTATTATCTGGGCAGCAGCAGAAGCATACTGTGGTGGCTAAAGAAAATCCCACTACTATTGCTAAAAAATATGGTGTCAGCGTAGATGAACTTATCAAGCAAAATCCTAAAATAAAGGATGGAAAAATAGATATAGGAGATGTTTTGATTATTCCTAATAAACAAAAAAACACTCAAAAAACAGAAGAGAAAAAGGAGGAAAAAAAGGAAGATAAAAAGTCTACTGAAAAGAAATCCAATCAGAAATTGGGTAAAATTTATCTTCAGCCAAAACAGACTATCTATGGTATAACTAGACAATACAAAATCTCTGAAGAAGAACTGAGAAAGCTGAATCCTAATTTGGAAAGTCATATGAAAGTGGGCGAAGCGCTTGTGCTGCCAGAAGACAAAATCAGAAAGTATGGCGACAAAGCCGCTCAGCAGGAGGTGGTAGATACGCCTAAAAAGGATAGAGAGGAGGAGAAAAAAACTCAAATGTTGGCTTCAGAAGATGGAGCGTATGTGGTTCAGCCAAAAGATACATATTACGGAATTACAAGGAAGTTTAATATTTCACAGAGTGAACTGTTTGCATTAAATTCAGGATTGGAGCAGAGAGGGCTTAGGTCTGGAGATGTTATCATAGTGAAAAATACAGCATCTTCTAAAAATGTAGCAACAACAGCGAAAGAAACTTCTGAGAAAAATACAAAACCTAAAGAGGAGAAAAACACACCTCCAAAAGAGGTGAAAACCAAAACTTATTCCGTAGAGGAATATGTAACTCACGAGGTTAAAAAAGGCGAAAGTGCATTTGGGATTGTGAATAAATATAACATCACATATGACCAACTTGCCGAAATGAATGGAGGACTTCCTAATGGGATAAAGCAAGGAATGGTGCTGAATATCAAGAAGGTCAATAGACAATATGTGAAAGCTGATGATGATGTGTTTAGTATCGCTTTGATTCTGCCTTTTGGTTTTGATACTAATGATACTAAGTATAGAACGCTTTCTGCGGATTTCCTAATCGGTGCTAAACTTGCTGCACAAAGAGGAATGCGAGATGGTAAAAAAGTAAGTATCAATGTGATAGATGCTGAAAATGAGAATTCTTTCAAGAATAATTTGGCGCAGATTAACAAGACCAATACAGATTTGATTATAGGGCCGTTCTTTAAGTCAAATGTGATAGAAGTTCTTGAATATGTGAAGAATGAAAAAATTCCTGTGGTAGCTCCATTTGCCCATACAGAGGAGATGTATAAATACAATAATTTGGTGATTGTAGAGCCAGGGAATAGAGTTTATGCAGAGAGAATAGTTCGTGAGGTCAAAAATGCTCATTCAAAAGAAAAAGTATTTATTGTAGGTGAAGAAAACAATCCAGAAGTTATTTTCCTTAAAGAACAGTTAGCAAAAGAACTATCTAAAACCGAGATTGCGGTGGTTAGTTCACCATCTGGAATAGAGCTGGAGCAGAATATGGTAACAGGGCAAAGCTTGCCAGCAGTAGTTATTTTAGCAAATGATAATAATGCTGTAGGTGCTGGATTTGCGAAGAAAATAATAGAACTAGCCAAACAAACAGAAGGAATCAAGGCGTTTAGTATGTACTATCACCCTGATTTTGAGAAGAATGTAGATCCTTTAAGTAAAGCGAATTTGGTTTATTTGATGGATAGAAAAATAAATACAGATGGAGATTTTGAGAAGGAGGTTTTGGCTGAGTTTAAAAAAGAATATTGTAGAACGCCATCTAAATACACCATTATAGGTTTTGATGTGGTTAGTGATATGTTGGCAAGGGAATCAAAAGGAGAAGTCCTAAGAAATATGAGTAAGGTTCAGACTCAGTTGGCAACGAAGTTTGAATATATCCGAAACAAAAAAAATGGGGCTTTTGTCAATACTGGATTTAGAGTAGTAAGATTGGTTCCTTAGTTTTTTAATAGTAAAATAGATTTAGATTTTTCAAAAATATGAAAGCATTAGTGTTTCCTGGACAAGGGTCTCAGTTTGTGGGGATGGGTAAGGATCTTTATGACTACCGTAAGGAGATTAGAGATTTGATGAATTCTGCTAATGATATATTGGGATTTGATATCTTGTCCGTGATGTTTGATGGGACAGAAGAGGATTTAAAGAAAACCAAAATAACACAACCAGCTATTTTTATTCATTCTGTAGCTATTGTAAAGGCAATCAATACAATAGGAGCAGGTATGGTGGCAGGACACTCTTTGGGTGAGTTCTCTGCTTTGGTAGCGAATGGAGTTTTATCGTTTAAAGATGGGCTGGAGCTGGTTTATCAAAGAGCTTTGGCTATGCAGGAGGCTTGTGATATTAATCCTTCCTCTATGGCGGCGGTACTTGGGCTGGATGATGATAAAGTAGAGAAAATTTGTGCAGAGATAGAGGGATTGGTAGTTCCTGCGAACTATAACTGCCCTGGACAGCTCGTAATTTCTGGTGAAACTTCAGCAGTAGAAAAGGCATGCGAAGCCCTAAAAGCAGCTGGAGCAAAAAGAGCCCTTTTACTACCTGTGAATGGAGCTTTCCACTCTCCTTTGATGCAGCCAGCGCAAGAAAAATTAGCACAAGCAATAGAAGGAGTTAAGTTTAATAACCCTATTCTTCCGATTTATCAGAATGTAACAACGACTCCTGTGACAGATCCAGAGGAAATAAAAAAGAATCTGATAGCACAGCTGACAGGTCCTGTAAAATGGACACAAACGATACAAAATATGGTAAAAGATGGCGCTGACCATTTTGTGGAAGTGGGACCAGGGAAAACATTACAAGGATTGATAAAGAAAATATCACCTAGTATCATGGTTTCATCAGGGATATAATGGATTTTGTAATCCGTAAAAAAAATATTGCTATTCTTGGATATTCTGAGGATAGCAATTTGTTTATAAATATTATTACCTTTGTTTTATGGAAAGTTTTTTTTCACATGGTAAACTGCTTCTCACTTCAGAATATTTCGTGCTGGATGGGGCAACGGCACTTGCTGTTCCCACCAAATCTGGACAAAATCTCTGTGTAGAAGAAAAAAATGATGGCAAGGCTCTTGTTTTTTGGGAGGCTTATCATAATGGGCGGCTTTGGATGAGTGCAGAAATTGATTATCTTAATTGGAAAATTATAAAAACTAATCTTCCCGAAAATGCGGAATTCATCGTGAATGTTCTCAGAAATATTCAGAAACTTTCATCATCTCATTTACAAGATAAAAAATCATATTTTATCAAGACCAATCTGGAATTTCCTGCTAATTTTGGCTGGGGGAGCAGTTCTACGCTGATGGCAAATCTTGCCAAATGGGCAGGGATAGATGCTTTTGAACTTAATGAAATTTCCCTTGGTGGAAGCGGCTATGATATAGCAGTAGCAATGGAGGGAACACCTGTTTTGTATCAGTTAAATTGGAAAAATAGAGAGATAAAACAAGTGGATTTTAATCCAGAATTCAAGGACGAATTGATATTTGTCCATCTCAACCAAAAACAAGACAGCCGTGAAGGCATAAAACTCTATAAATCCAAACCAAAATCAAAGGAAATAGTTGGCGAGTTTTCGGATTTGACAGAGAGAATTTTAAATTGTAAAAACATCGATGAGTTTTCGGATTTAATGGAAATTCACGAAAAAAAAGTTTCAGAATTTTTGGGACTTCCCAAAGTCAAACAGCAGTATTTCCCTGACTGTCCTGTTTTTGTGAAAAGCCTTGGGGCGTGGGGAGGAGATTTTGTGATGACAAGGAAATTTCAAGGATATGAAAACTTTTTTCATGGACACGGATTTCATACTTTTTTTGATTGGAATGAAATAATTAAGTAAAACTGAGCTAAAACATAGGAAATACCTAAAAATATCAATACATTTGCGTATAGTTAATTTATATAAAATATTTAACATGGAACAGATTAAAAACTATTTAGAAAAACATGGAATTAAGGGAGTTAAGGAGATTGTGTATAATCCTACCTACGAACAACTTTTCCAAGATGAAATGTCACCAGAAAACGAAGGTTTTGAGAAAGGGATTTTAACAGATTCAGGTGCTGTTGCTGTGAAGACAGGCGTTTTCACAGGGCGTTCGCCAAAGGATAGATATATCGTAAAAGACCAAACTACGGAGAATACGATTTGGTGGGATGGTAAAATAAACTTGCCTACGACGCCTGAGATTTTTGGTGATTTAAAGAAAATAGTAACTGATTCCTTTGAAAATAAAAAAATCTATGTGGTGGATACTTTCTGCGGAACCAATCCAGACACGAGACTGAAAGTGAGATTCGTGATGGAGGTGGCTTGGCAGGCGCATTTCGTTACCAATATGTTTATCCGCCCTTCTCACTATGACCTAGAACATTATGGAGAGCCAGATTTCTTGGTAATCAATGGTTCTAAGGTGACTAACCCGAACTGGAAAGAACAGGGGCTTAATTCAGAGAACTTTGTGATGTTTAACCTTTCAGAAAAAACTCAGATTATCGGAGGAACTTGGTACGGAGGCGAGATGAAAAAGGGAATGTTCTCTATGATGAACTACTACCTTCCACTGAAAGGAATGACATCTATGCACTGTTCTGCGAATGTCGGCGAAAAAGGCGATGTAGCGGTGTTTTTCGGGCTTTCTGGAACAGGGAAAACTACGCTTTCTGCCGACCCTAAGAGGTACCTTATCGGTGATGATGAGCACGGCTGGGATAACAATGGCGTGTTCAACTATGAGGGAGGCTGTTATGCGAAAGTAATAGACCTTTCTGCGGAAAAAGAACCAGATATTTTTGGGGCGATAAAAAGAGATGCACTTCTGGAAAATGTAGTGGTAAAGGATAACGGTGAGGTGGACTACAGCGATGGTTCTATCACGGAAAATACCAGAGTTTCTTACCCTATCTATCACATTAGTAAAATAGTTTTACCATCAAAAGCAGGGCACGCGAAGAAAGTGATTTATCTTTCTGCTGATGCTTTCGGAGTGCTTCCTCCAGTTTCTATCCTTACAGACGAGCAGGCACAATACCACTTCCTATGTGGATACACTTCTAAAATGGCAGGAACGGAGAGAGGCGTTACAGAGCCGTTGCCATCTTTCTCGCCAGCGTTCGGAGAGGCGTTTTTAGCACTTCACCCTACGATGTATTCTAAAACTTTAGTTTCTAAAATGAAAGAACACGGAGCAAAGGCTTATTTAGTAAATACAGGCTGGAATGGAACAGGGAAAAGAATTTCGCTGAAAGATACCAGAGCTATCATAGATGCTATTTTAGATGGTTCTATTGATAAAGCAGAAACAAATCAAATCCCAATTTTAGGGCTTACTTTCCCAACGGCATTGCCGAATGTTCCTTCTGAAATTCTTGACCCAAGAGACACTTACGCTGATGCTTCTCAGTGGGAAACTAAAGCTAAAGATTTAGCAGGAAAGTATATCAAATATTTTGAACAATATACAGACACAGAAGAAGGAAAAGCATTAGTAAATGCAGGTCCGAAATTATAATAACAAAATAAACCTTTCCAAATTTGGGAAGGTTTGTTTTATTTAAAACTTAAATATTTATTGGATATGAAAAAGAGAAGTATATTTTCAGTGGTGGGAATGCTTTTTGGGATGGGCTTTTCCGTTGTAGATGGAGTAGTTTCCTGTACAGATACAGCTTCATTAGAAGAACCACTCAGCCGAATGATAGCCAATATTCTATCATCTGAAATATTCATTAAACACTTCTTAATTTATTCACTTATGGGACTTGTGGTAGGTTTTGTTTTTGGTCTTTTTATGGAAAAAATATTTAAGTGAAAAAAATCTAACTTTTCGTTTTGCTGTCCATCACTATCGTTACAGGGCCGTCATTGAGGAGGGAGACTTTCATATCTGCGCCGAAAATTCCGCTCTCGGTTTTTAAGCCTGATTTCTTGATGAGGTCTTTGAAGTACTCAAACAGAGGAACAGCTTTTTCTGGTCTTGCGGCTTTTATAAAAGAAGGGCGATTTCCTTTTTTGTAATCGGCAAGC
The DNA here is from genome assembly GCA_963516475.1 of uncultured Flavobacteriaceae bacterium. Taxonomy (GTDB): domain Bacteria; phylum Bacteroidota; class Bacteroidia; order Flavobacteriales; family Weeksellaceae; genus JABCPE02. Next base: position 96,222 of record CAUQBR010000005.1, on the reverse strand, counting down.
AGCGTGAACTGGCTTACACACAGTATTTCTCCATTTATATCTTTTACAGAGAGATTCATTTTACCTTCTTCATCACTGAAAATCCTCAAATCAATGATTTTCTTAGCGAGCCAGTCAGCATCTTCTTGATTGTCTTCTTCTTCCACGCCTACAAGGAGCAAAAGCCCTTTGGAGATTTCGCCCGTGATTTCGTTATTTACTTTTACGAAAGCTTCTGATACTCTTTGAATTACGATTTTCATAAGTTTAATAATAGATTGAAATGATACCCGTAGCAGCATTGTAACTATAATCATAAAATTTAGGAGGCAGTCCAGAGCCTTTTATAGGCGTTCCATCTTGTAAAATCCATTCAGCGCCGTCTTTTGGGCAGACGATTTTGATATTGTTTTGAACTTCCAGCGTAGTATTCGCATCAGGGCATAGGTGTGGCGCATTTCGGTCATACACCTTGAAGCCAGTTCCTGTTTTTACTAAAATTAGTCCGCGTGTACCGCTCTGCTGTTCATTGATGTAAATCCAGCCTTTCGTATTCAAGTCAATAGCATAAGCAGGAAGGTTAAGATTCAGCTGAACATTGATAATCTGGCTGGGAAAGCAGCTCACGGTATCGGCTCTACTTTCACAAGAAATAACAAGGGATAACAAACTGAAAACTAATAAAATAAAAAAGGCTTTTAATACGCTAAATATTTTCATAATAAGAAAAATTTTTTTATCTTTGTCAAAGTAAAGTTAGTTAAAATTTAGAAGTATCCGGCAAAGGTCGGATATTTTATTATTTATTTAACACAAATAAAAGAAAAAAATCATGAATTATGTTACAAAAGAAGGCTTAGCAAAAATGAAGGCCGAGCTAGAGCAGTTGGAATCAATAGAGAGACCAAAAATCACTCAACAGATTGCAGAAGCAAGAGACAAAGGAGACCTTTCTGAAAATGCTGAGTATGATGCAGCAAAGGAAGCGCAAGGACTTTTGGAGCTGAAAATATCCAAATTACAGGATATAATAGCAAATTCTAAAATCATAGAAGAAAACCAGATAGACACTTCTAAAGTATCTATCCTTACGACTGTAAGACTAAAAAATAATGCAACCAAAGCCGAGCAGAAATTTACATTAGTTCCTGATAATGAGAGTGATCTGAAGGCTAATAAAATATCTGTAAATACTCCTATTGCCAAAGGGCTTTTAGGGAAGGCTGTAGGCGAAGTAGCAGAAATAGTGCTTCCTAATGGGAACAAACTTTCGTTTGAAGTTTTAGAAATTACGATTTAGTCTTTTGGCTGAATTAAATAGATAGTAAAACCTTAAAAATCAATAAAATGGCTTCAATTTTCACAAAAATAATCAATGCCGAAATTCCGTGCTACAAGATAGCAGAGGATGAGCATCATTTGGCGTTTTTAGATATCATGCCGATAGCCAAAGGGCATACATTGGTAATTCCTAAAAAAGAAGTGGATTTTATTTTTGATATGGAAGCAGAGGAGCATAAAAAGCTCTGGGCATTCGCGCAAGAAGTAGCTAAAAAGGTAAAAGCAGCTATTCCATGTGTAAAAGTGGGTGTAGCCGTAGTAGGGCTGGAAGTTCCGCACACGCATATCCACCTAGTTCCTATCAATGAAATCAAAGATTTGAATTTTACTAATGAAAAACTGAAATTCACAGAAGAGGAATTCAGAGAAATTCAAAAAGCAATAACAGGGCAATAATCACTAAAATTACAAACTTCAATAAATTCTTATTGGAGTTTATTTATTCATAAAAACAAAAAAGAATTAGATGAATCCTAATCAATGTTCCTTTTGTGGAAGAAATAAGAATGAGGTATCTGTTTTGGTCTCTGGTCAGAATGGGTTTATTTGCAACTACTGTATAGAGCAGGCTCACACCATAGTGAAAGAGACTGATGAGCAAGAAAATAAAAATCATTCATCTGTAAAAACTTCGGCTCAGCTAAAGAAACCGAGAGAAATCAAGGAATTTTTGGATGAATATGTAATAGGGCAGGACCAAGCGAAAAAACAGCTTTCAATAGCGGTTTATAATCATTACAAAAGACTGGCTCACAATGCAGATGAAAATAAATCTGTAGAGATAGAAAAATCTAACATCATCATGGTGGGAGAGACAGGAACAGGAAAAACGCTCTTGGCTAAAACTATCGCTAGACAGCTGGAAGTTCCGTTCTGTATCGTGGATGCTACGGTTCTTACAGAGGCGGGCTATGTAGGGGAGGATGTGGAAAGTATTCTGTCCAGACTGCTGATGGTGTCTGACTATGATGTGGAAAAAGCCGAAAGAGGCATCGTTTTTATAGATGAAATAGATAAAATCGCTAGAAAATCGGATAATCCGAGTTTGACTCGTGATGTATCTGGGGAAGGCGTTCAGCAGGGACTTTTGAAACTTTTAGAGGGAAGTATCGTAAATGTGCCGCCACAAGGAGGGAGAAAGCACCCAGACCAAAAATACATTCAGGTAAATACTCAGAACATCCTATTCATCGCAGGAGGGGCGTTTGATGGTATCAAAGAAATCATTGAACGAAGAATGAACAAGCAGACGATAGGTTTCAGCTCGGAGAAGACGAATAAGGTGGAAGATGATTCCTATATTTTAGACAAATTGGATGCTACGGATTTGAGGAATTTTGGTCTTATCCCAGAACTTTTGGGGCGTTTTCCTATTGTGACTCATTTGGATAAACTAGATGAAGCAACCATGCTGAGAATCCTAAGCGAGCCTAAAAACTCTATTATCAACCAGTTTATAGAACTATTCAGACTAGATGGAGTGGAGCTGAGTTTCACCGAAGGAGCTTTACAAAAAATAGTAAAAGAAACGATGGAAAAAGGTTTAGGAGCGAGAGGACTGAGAGGAACGACCGAAAAAGTTTTGGAAAAATACATGTATGACATAGACCAGCTCGGAGGTTCATTAGTCATAGATGAAAGCAAAATAGAATTTTAATATTCAAATATTTAAAAACAAAAAGCAGGAAATATTTCCTGCTTTTTTTATTATTAAATCTTACTAAGTAAGTTTCTGAAATTTACTTTGTTGTCTATGATTTGTCTCAGTTCAGAAACTGCTACACGCTCCTGCTCCATAGTATCACGGTGTCTTATCGTTACTGTGTGGTCAGTAAGGGTGTCGTGGTCTATGGTAATACAGAAAGGTGTTCCTATGGCGTCTTGTCTTCTGTATCGCTTACCGATGCTGTCTTTGTCTTCATAAATAAGATTGAAATCATATTTCAAATCATTGAAGATTTTTTCTGCATATTCTCCCATTCCATCTTTTTTCATCAGTGGTAAAATGGCAGCTTTTACAGGAGCAAGGGCAGGTGGCAAGGACAATACCGTTCTCTCTGAACCATCTTCCAAGACTTCATCTTTCAGGCAGTGAGAGAATAGGGCTAGGAATAATCGGTCTAATCCTACTGAAGTTTCCACCACATACGGAACATAACTTTCGTTTCTTTCTGGGTCAAAATATTGTAGTTTTTTTCCTGAATATCTTTCGTGAGCCGAAAGGTCAAAATCCGTTCTGGAGTGAATTCCTTCCAATTCTTTAAACCCAAATGGAAATTTGAATTCTATATCCGCTGCTGCATTAGCATAGTGAGCCAGTTTTTCGTGGTCATGGAATTTGTAGTTTTCTTCGCCAAGACCAAGGGCAAGGTGCCAGTTTAGTCTCTTTTGTTTCCATTCTTCGTAGAATTTTAGTTCCGTTCCTGGCGGCACGAAAAACTGCATTTCCATTTGTTCAAATTCTCTCATTCTGAAAATAAACTGTCTCGCTACAATTTCATTTCTAAATGCTTTACCAATCTGTGCAATTCCGAAAGGAAGTTTGTGGCGTGAAGTTTTCTGAACATTGAGGTAGTTCACAAAAATCCCTTGCGCCGTTTCTGGACGAAGGTAAAGGTCCATCGCATTCTCGGCAGCAGCTCCTAATTTAGTCCCGAACATTAGGTTAAACTGTCTCACTTCTGTCCAGTTTTTAGAGCCTGTGTCTGGGTCAGCTATTTCCAGCTCTTCTATTAGGTTTTTTACATCAGCTAGGTCGTTATTATCCAGCGATTTAGCCATTCGGGAAAGAATGGTTTTTTGTTTTTCGCGGTATTCCAGCACTTTTGGATTAGTGGAAACGAACTGCGCCTCATCAAAAGCCTCACCGAAGCGTCTTTTAGCTTTTTCTATTTCTTTTTGGGCTTTGTCTTCTAGTTTTGCACAGTAGTCTTCTATCAAGACATCAGCACGAAAGCGCTTTTTGCTGTCTTTGTTGTCTATCAGTGGGTCGTTGAAGGCATCCACATGCCCGCTCGCCTTCCAAATGGTAGGGTGCATAAAGATAGCACTATCCAGCCCTACAATGTTTTCATTGAGCTGAATCATCGCTTTCCACCAATATTGTTTGATGTTGTTTTTTAGTTCTATACCATTTTGTCCGTAGTCATATATTGCAGAAAGTCCATCATAAATCTCACTAGAAGGGAAAATAAATCCATATTCCTTGGCGTGAGAAACCACTTTCTTAAAAACATCTTCTTGCTTTGCCATCGTTAAAAAATTTGTGCAAAAATAAGGATTTTAGTTTAATATTCTATACAAAAAAACACCCTCTGAATGGAGAGTGTTTTTATTTTGATTGTTTTTTATTCTAATTTTTGTAGGAAATTTTGTAATTGGGTTGCATAAGTTGAGTTACCAGGTCCATTTCCTGTGGATGATCCGCCTTGATTAAAGTTAAGTTCAGTAAAATTAATAGCATCTCTTCTACCTACCAATAGAGAAATCACCCATGAACCATTGACATTACTACTAACTCCTCTTGATGTGAGATTCTTAGTGAATTTTTCAGGGCTCATATTATCATAATCGGCTTCTATAGCCCAATTATTTCCATCTTTTTTTAATATCACTGTTGGAGGAGCAATTCTGGCACTAGTTGAACTTCCATTTGTAGCATTAGGAACTCCAGAGTTTCCTGTTAGCATTACTAAATTATTACCTGATTTTGCTGGTAACTTAAAGAATGCACTCATTATAGCAACAGCATATTTATCATAATTAATCCCTGTGTCAAAACTAGAAATCCAATCTCCTTCTACATTATCAATAGTAAGGGTAAGGATACTCATATTATTGATAGGGAGACCTTGATATACATCCCCTATTTTATCCACTACAAGAGGTCTATAATCTGTGTAATTGGTAGAAGTTGCTGTATTTCCACCTAAGTCAGCATCCATAACAGAGCCAACATTCTTGTTATATATAGGTGCATCTACTAGCCTAAGAAGAGGTTTTCCATCATTAGCAGTAGAGTTTTTTATAGTTAGTGTTCTTGTAGGAATAGTAGTATTGATTCCTACTTTTTGTCCTGTTTTACCAGCAGCTTTTGTTTCATTAATAACTTGGGCATTTATAGATACTCCTCCCAATAATAAACCTAATAGTAAAATTTTATTTGTCATAAGTGTAAATTTAAGGTCGCAAATATACAATAAAAAAATAAAATGAAAAAATGAACACATAAACTATATCAATTGTTACCATTGATAAAATTTAAGGAAGTATTATTTTTGGATTTTTTTCATCATTTTCTCTACGAAGAGATAGGCGGCAGGGCAGATGATGGTGTTTTTAATCGTGAGATGATTGATTTGGTAGATTTTCTTGCGGTCGGTATGTGGATATTCGCGGCAGGCTTTTGGGCGGATATCGTAGATAAGGCAGGTGTTATCCTCTGCAAGAAAAGGGCAGGGCAGATTTTGTAACACCTTGTCATTGTCTTCATCCATGCGGAGATATTTCTTCTCAAAATCAGCAGGAGAAAGGCGTAAATGTTTAGAAATCCGCTCTATATCTTTTTCTGTAAAGAGCGGGCCTGTGGTCTTACAGCAGTTGGCACAGCTCAGACAATCTATCTCATCGAAAACTTCTTCGTGAGTTTCCAAAGTGATGTAGTCCAGATTCTTTGGCGGCTTCTTTTTCAGGCTGTCTAAGAATTTTTTGTGTTCTTTTTGTTTGGCTTGTGCCTGTTTTTTATAAAAATCTAAATCCAATTTCTGCTCATTATTTCCGCAAAAATACACAAAAAAATCTACGAGAAAATTTCCCGTAGATTTTTATAATTATCATGAAAAAAAACTATTTCACGATTGTCATTTCATCGATGAGGTGTTTAGCACCAGAGAATTTGTCAATTACCCAAAGCACAAAACGAGCATCCACATTGATAGTTCTTTGTAGAGCTGGTTCGAAAACGATATCTCCGCTCAGTGCCTCACTGTTTCCATCAAAAGCAAGACCGATAAGGTGTCCTTCAGCATTGATGATAGGCGAACCAGAGTTTCCTCCTGTGATGTCATTATTAGAAAGGAAATTCACCGGAAGGTATCCTTTTTTGTCTTTGTATTGTCCGTAGTCTTTCTTTTTATAAAGGTCAAGAAGTCTTTGCGGAAGGTCAAATTCCTCATCACCTTTTTTGTATTTAGCTACCATTCCTGTAAGGTCTGTGTAGTAGTTGTCTTTCACGCCGTGGTATTTTCTGTCTTTTCTGAAAGGCAGTTTGTCCACAGAACCATAGGTAAGTCTCATAGTAGAGTTAGCGTCAGGGTAGAATTTCTTGTTAGGGTGGGATTTTCTAAGTCCGTCCAAGAAAAGTCTCGTGTTTTCTGCGAATTTCTCTTCGTCTTGCTTGTATTTATTGGCAATCATCTGAGCTTCAGCTACTAAAATAGAAGAGAACTGATATAATGGGTTTTTCTCCAATATTCGTTTTTTAGGATTGTTAATGAAGTTCAAAACATTCTCTTTGGAATCAAAAAGACCGCTAGGAGAAAATTCATTTGGATTAGTAAATCTGATGATAGGTAATTGGTGGTTTATATCTACTTTGTTTTTATAAAGTGTAAGCAGTGTCACGAAAAGGTCAGCTTCTACCTGTGGATGAAAGTCTTCGTAGATGCTTTCCACTTCTTTTATTAGTTTTGCTTTCATGGCAGCCTGCCCATTAGTATCTTGGTCAGCATAAACAGCCAATTTGTTTCCTAATACATATGGCATATTGATGTAAGCAGCTCTTCTGCTCATCAGTCTTAGATAGTTCAGCTCTACATTTCTTTCGTTAGTTTTTGCGTAGTATTCTTCTATTTCTTTCAGAACATTACCGTAAGTTGCTTTGTTTTCTGGCTTATCAGCCCACGCTTGAAATACTTTTTCCAAATCTTGTTTCGCATTGATGGTTTTGTTTTTCAAAACCGCTTCTATCGTTCCTGCTCTGTTTTTCCAGTAGTTAGCCGTGCTGGAATAAGAACTTGCGTAGTCCAAACGGATAGCTTGGTCTTTGTCCATGTATTTTTTCATCACATCCATAGCTGCTTTAGAAGCATCTACCCAAGCTGGATAATCCTTGGTAATCAATTGGTTGATTCCATAAGAAGTCAAATATCTGTTCGTTCTCCCTGGGTATCCTACAATCATCGTGAAATCATTAGGTTTGATACCTTTTAGAGAAACAGGCAAGTGGTGTTTAGGTTTTAATGGAACATTGTTTGGAGAGTATTCCGCCGGGTTCCCGTTCGCATCTGCATACACTCTGAAAACCGCAAAATCTCCTGTGTGTCTTGGCCATTCCCAGTTGTCTGTATCTCCACCGAATTTACCAATAGAGTTGGTAGGTGTTCCTACTAATCTAATATCTTTATAGTCTTGATAAACAAAATAATAGAACTCATTTCCATTGAAGAAAGAACGAACCACAACAGAGTATTTTCCGTTTTCGCTATTTTCTTTTTCAATCGCTTTAAATTCCTGATTGATAATATCTTGTCTCTGGCTTGCAGACATCTTATTGTCCAGCTTAGAGTTTATTCTTTCTGTAGCATCTCCCATTCTTACTAGGAATCTCACAAACAGGTCTTTAGCGTGAAGCTCTTCTTTTTTGTTCATCGCCCAGAAACCATTAGTCAGGTGGTCTTTCTGTGGAGTAGAAAGCGCAGCGATAGAGCCGTATCCACAGTGGTGGTTAGTAAAGATAAGTCCTTCTTTGGATACGATTTCCCCAGTACAAAAACCACCAAAACTTACGATGGCATCTTTTAAACTAGAATTGTTTACTGAATAGATTTCTTCAGGAGTCAGTTTCAGCCCCTGTTTCTGCATATCTACGCCATTCAGCCTTTTGATAAGCATCATAAGCCACATTCCTTCATCAGCTTTCATTGGAATAAAATTCAGAATGAAGGCAGCTAATAAAAATAGTCGTTTCATTTTTAGAAAAAATTAAATTAATGGGCTAAATTTAAGAATTTAAAATGATTTAAAGCGACTATTTTTTCTTTTTTACAAATAAAAAACATTAAATCCTATCCCAAATAGTAGGAATTAAATCTTACCTTTGTAGTATAAATTGTAAATATTAAAATATGGAAAACTTACACGACAAACGCCAAGTCTACGAGCAGTTCGAACTTCACGACCACGAAGTAAAGGAAAATCCTATGGAACATTTCAAGGAATGGTTTGCAGATGCGGACAAGCACCCTGATATTTTTGAGGCTAATGCTATGATTCTCTCTACGATAGATGATGACGGCTGCCCTAGAACGAGAGCCATGCTTCTGAAAAGTTACAGTAAGGAAGGCTTTGTGTTTTATACCAACTATAATAGTAAAAAAGGGAAATCTATAGATAAGAACAAAGTGGCTTGTCTCTATTTCTTTTGGCCGGCTTTGGAACGCCAAGTGATGATAAAAGCAAGACTGGAAAAAGTTTCTCCAGAGATGTCGGATGAATATTTTGCATCGAGACCTAGAGGAAGCAGATTAGGAGCGTGGGCTTCTGAACAAGGCGAAGAAATCCCTAGCAAAGCTTATTTAGCCCAAAAATTACAAGATTTAGAAAAAGAATTTGAAGGGAAAGAAGTGACACGACCTCCACATTGGGGTGGATATCTTGCCAAACCGTATGAAATAGAATTTTGGCAGGGAAGACCTAACCGTCTGCATGACAGGATAGTATATCAGTTCCAAGATGGTAAGTGGAAAACATCAAGATTAGCTCCCTAAAAAGGAGCTTTTTTTAGTTAAGAAAAACATCTATCAGCCCTTCTGGAAGTTCCATTTTGATGAATTTTTCATCTCTGTTTACTTCTAAAATCCATTCCTTTACGATAGGAATGATGACTTCTTTCTGAGCCAAGTCTAAAATGAAATAATGTTGAGCGGTCTGGTCATTTACAGAAACGATGTTTCCGCAGGTTTTTCCATCTTTTTCTAAAATTTCAAAACCAATAACTTCGTGATAATAAAACTGATTTCCACTCAGTTTTGGAAGAGTAGAAAGCGGAAGAAATACATTTTTACCAATAAGTTGTTCCACCAGCGCTTCTGAGGAGTTTTTGAAAAGAATATTGAGAGAATCTTGTTTACTCCAAATGATTTTTTCAATAAAAAACGGAACCAATAGTCCGTTGATTTCAACGAATATTGATTCCAATTTTTTATAAATTTCGGGTTGGTCTGTATCTAATTTTAAAATCAGATTTCCCGAAAGACCGTGCTTACGAGTAATTTTGCCTAAAAAATAGCAATCTTCTTTTTGCATCGGTAAGTTTTTTTAAGCTTCAGTTTCTTCAGCAGGTGCATCTCCTTCAGCTTCTACAGCAGGAGCTTCTTCTACTGGTGCTTCAGCAGCCTCAGCAGCAGCTTTTGCTTCTTCTTCAGCTTGTTTTTTAGCGTTGATTCTTGCTTCATTAGCTTTGTTTTCAGCTTCTAAAGCAGCTTTTTTAGCATCATCTTTAGATTTAGCTAAACCATCTTTTTTACCTTGGATTTTAGCTTCTTTTTCAGCTAACCAAGTGTTAAATCTTTTTTCAGCTTCAGCTTCACTGAAAGCTCCTTTAGCAACTCCTCCTTGAAGGTGTTTTTTGTAAAGAGCACCTTTGTAAGAAAGGATAGCTCTAGCAGTGTCTGTAGGCTGAGCACCATTGTTCAACCATTTTACTGCAGCATCCACATCTAGTTCGATAGTTGCTGGATTGGTGATAGGATTGTAAGTTCCAAGTTTTGCGATGAATCTACCATCTCTTCTTGCTCTAGAATCTGCTACCACAATGTGAAAGAAAGGTTTTCCTTTTTTTCCGTGTCTTTGTAATCTAATTTTTACTGACATAATTAAAATTGATTTAGTGGGAACTCGTCCCTGTTAATATTTTTTTAAGTCCGCAAATGTAACAAATAAAATTGAAAGTATAAACTTTTTTAGTCAAGAAAGTTTTATATTTTCTCTTTTTGGTTAATATTAGCTTTATGGTTTTGTATAGATAAGTGATAATCAGTGTATAACAAATAATTCCACAGCCAAGAGCTATCAGTATGCTTTTGAGAAGGCTGTAATTTAGCATGTATAAATAATAATTTGCTGGAACAGCGGTGGAAAGCGCACCAAGAATTCCATATACAGCGCCGTGTACAGCGCTCTTTTTTTGGGTGCAATCTCAGTTCCGCAGTAAGGACAATTCCATTTGCTAAAATTAGAAAGGAGAAGCAGTTTTTTTATTTGTTGCTTTTTACTGCAATGAGGGCAAATGAAATTTTGGTTTTTCATGTTTTATTTATTCTTTTCTTTCAGTTCTTCTTTGTCTTTATCAGAAGGGTTCCAGACTTTTATTTCAGAATTTTTGTCAATTCCAGAAAGCACCTGCACATTGATACCATCGCTCGCTCCTAATTTTACAAAAGCCTTTTTAAATGAACCATTACCCTGTTTTACCTCCACAAAAGGAACATCTTTTCCGTTCACTTTTTCGTATTGGATAAGGGATTCATCCAGAAGAAGAGCGTTTTTCTGCGAACTGAGGATGATTTCTCCATTTGCAGAAAATCCTGCGCGAATGTATTCATTATTAGGGTTAGACACATCGCCTTTTATTGGGAATTTTATAGTTCCGCTTTCTTCCGTTCCTTTTGGTGCGATGAGTGTCACTTTTCCAGAGAAAGACTTGTTCTGGAGGGCTCCTATTATTACATTCATATTCATGCCTTCTTTTATTTTTCCTGCCTGTGCTTCATCTATTTTTCCTTCAAAAATGAGTGAATTTAGGTCTGCGATGGAGCAAATGGTAGTTCCCGCATTGAAGGAATTGGCCTCTATCACTTGGTTTCCTATTTTCACAGGAACTTCTAGGACGGTGCCGCTTGCTTTGGAACGAATTTGAGTTGTAGCCATGCTTTGCAGTTCAGGAGTAGCGCCAGTTCTGGCAATTTGCAAGTTTTTTTGTGCAGTGGAAAATTGCTGTTGGGCATTTTTTACATTTTGTTCAGCGCTGTAGAGCTGCTGCTGGGAGGTTAGAAACTCTTGCTTGGAGATAACACCTTGTTTATAAAGGCTTTCCTGCATCGCAAACTGCTGTTTTTGATTGGCAAGATTGGTTCTTGCATTGTTTATTTGGAGTTGCGCATTGCTTACCTGTTGTTGTGCATTGTTCACATCGGCTACACTGGGAACGATTCTCAGCGTGGCAATGAGCTGTCCTGCTGTCACTTTGTCGCCTTCTTTCACGAGAATTTGGTCAACAATCCCAGAAATATTGGGTTTTATTTCTATTTCTTCTTTAGGAACTATTTTTCCTGTAGCCATCACTTTGTCCTCCATGTCCTGCACAGTGGGCTTTTTTGTGAGAAATTCCTTGCTCTCATCAGAATTGGATTTTATCAAATACATTACAGTTGATCCCAGTAGAGCAACAGCAACTAATCCAAGAATGATATAAATTACCTTTTTCATTATTTTTTATATTTAAAATTCAACTTTATTTATTCACTTCTTAATGCATCTATCGGGCGGATGCTTATGGCTCTTTGTGCGGGAATCATGCCTATTACCAGTCCAAGGAAAACCATTATCGCCATTGCTCCGAATACATTTCCGTAATTAACGGTGGGATTGTAAAACGGAAATTTATCCTGATTCTGGGTAGCAAGGCCTAAAAGCATCAGAATCAGCATCCCCAGTATAAATCCAGCCAAACCAGAGGATAAAGTAATGACCACGCTTTCCAGCAAAATCTGGTTTCTCACCTCCGAGGGTTTTGCTCCCAAAGCTCGGCGGATTCCTATTTCTTTGGTTCTTTCTTTCACGGTGATGAGCAGGATGTTGGATATCGCAATGACCCCAGCGATGATGGTAAGTGTCCCCACGATAATGGTCAAAAGCTGCATGCCGTTAAGGAAACCTGTGAGTTTCTTAAATTCTTTCCCAAGGTTAAAAGCCCCAAAAGCATTGGTGTCCTCGGGCGAAACTCTGTATTTGGTTTTTAGTTCGGATTTTACTTTTTCTTCCACAATGCTCACATCTGCATTGGGTTTAGAAACGATAGCTAAAAAACCGACTTTATCACCTTCATTAAACATTTGGGTAAAAGTAGAAAGCGGAATGAAAGCCGTTTGGTCGTTGTCTATTACTCCTCTTATTTTTACACTGAAAACTCCTATTACATTGAAAAACACACCTTTTATGTTGATGGATTTTCCAATCGGATTTTCATTCGCCTCGAAAAGTGTTTTGTAAATCTGCTCACCGATGACCACTACATTTTTATTTTCAGAAACATCGGAATCGTTTAGGTATCTTCCATATATCAGCCTTTTTTCAGAGATTTTGTTTCCGATAGGGTAGTCGCCACTGAGGCTGTAAGTGATGCTTTTTCCTCCTCTCGTCATCAGCACTCCTGCTGATCCGAAGTTTCCCTTTGAGTTTTGTGGAGCGATGTAGTCTATTTCAGGGATTTTCTTTTTTAAATATTCTATATCCGAAAGGTGCGGGTCTATGGTTCTGCCCTTTGGGAAGCCATCATAAGGAATGGAAGTTTCCTGTCCCCAGAGGAAAATGGAATTTGTAGCAAAACCTGAAAACAACTTATTATAGCCGTTTTCCATTCCTTTGGCTGCCCCTAAAAGCGTGACATACAAGAACATTCCCCAGCCTACGCCAATCATAGTAAGGAAAGTCCTAAGTTTATTATTCCTCAGTGAATAATAAATTTCCTGCCAAGTATCTTTTTTGAAAATAATATTCATTTTGCTTCTTTTTTAATGAGTTAGTATCAGCCTCTCAGCGCTTCTATTGGTTTTATTTTTGAAGCTCGGTATGCTGGGACAAAGCCTGCCACCGCCCCTGAAATGACCAAACAGACAAATGCTGAAAATATCGCTCCCCAGCCTACATTTGGGTCTAAAATGAAATACTCTCGTAAATTATTGCCAATCAGCCTCAGCGAAAGAACTCCTAAAATAACTCCAATAATTCCCGATAAAACCGTAATTACAATGCTTTCCTGTAAGATAAGAATCACGATGCTAATGGGTCTTGCTCCTATGGCTTTTCGTATTCCTATTTCCAGAGTTCGCTCTTTCACGATGTAAACCATGATGTTGCTAATGCCGATAATCCCTGCGACAAGCGTTCCGATTCCTATAAAACCTACAATGATGATGATTACGCTCAGGAACATGGTTCCGTTTTTGGTATTTTCAGCATTATTAAAAACCCAAATCGCCTGTTCATCCTCTGGTGAAACTTTTTTTCGTTCCTGAAGTTGGTTTTTTAGTTCTTCTCCGAATTGTATCGCCTCATCAGGAGAGAGTTCCATATTGTAGGTTAGAGAAATTTCAGAAATGGTGTCAGAACTTTTTTTAAGTTGCTGCATGGTGGTTATGGGAATACTGATGCTTCGCTCTGCCCAGTCGCCTTGGTTATCAGAAAAAATGCCGATGACTTTGAAAATAGTTCCGTTGATATCCAGCTCTTTACCGATGGGATTTCCGTTTTTGATGAGGTCGCGCTGCACCATTTTACCGATGACCGCTACATTTCTATTTTCTTTGATATCCGCAGGCGAAAGATATCGCCCATCCAAAACTGTTCTGTTTTTGATGTAGACTTCCTCTTCACCAGCTCCATTTATGCCGTAGCTGCCGCTCTCTTTGCCGTATTTCACAGTCCAAAAGGTGGAATATATCGGCGAGGAATATTCTATGTTTTTTTTATTTTCAGTGGTAACTGCCTCTAAATCATCATTATTAAAACTAATGAGTCTGTCCGCCTGAAGCCCAGCATAGGCAAGGGAAGTCCGCCCAGAGGAAATGGAAATTAGGTTTTGAGCGCTTCTGAAACCATCATTAAAGGCGTTTTTCAGACCCGTTCCGATTCCAAAAAGAACAATGAAAATGTAAAGTCCCAGTGCCACCGTAAAGCCAGAAAGTACCGTCCGAAGCATATTACTCCGAATAGAACTAAAAATCTCCTGCCAGCGGTCTAAATCAAACATTTTTTGGTTGGTTTTTATTTAAAAATGTGTTTATAAAACAAATTGTTCTATGACTTCATCGCTTTCTATAATGCCGTCTTTTAGGAAGACATTTCTTTTTGTCTGTGCTGCTACATCGGGTTCGTGGGTTACGATGATGATGGTTTTTCCTTGGTTGTTGATTTCTTGCAGAAGTTTCATAATGTCATGAGTGGTTTTGCTGTCCAAAGCTCCTGTAGGCTCATCGGCGAGGATAATTCTCGGGTCAGTGATTAAAGCTCTGGCGATGGCTACCCTTTGTTTCTGTCCTCCCGAAAGCTCGTTCGGTAGGCGGTTAGCCCAGTCTGCAAGTCCTACTTTTTCTAGATAATCTAGGGCTCTTTGGTTTCGTTCTTTTCTGCTTACATTTTGATAATAGAGCGGAAGTGCTACATTTTCCAAAGCAGTTTTATAGCTGATGAGGTTAAACGATTGAAATACAAAGCCTAAAAACCTAGAGCGGTATTCTGCGGCTTTGGCCTCGTTGAGGTGCTCTATGGGAATGCCGTCCAGCTCATAGATTCCGCTGTCTTTTTGATCCAAAATCCCAATGATGTTCAGCAGAGTGGATTTCCCAGAACCCGATGAACCCATGATGGACACGAACTCGCCCTCTGAAATATCCAGATTGATTCCCTTCAAAACATGAAGTTTGGATTTTCCGATATCGTAGGATTTTTGTAAATCTTTGATAAAAACCATATGAATTTATTTAAATAGCAGCATCATTTCTGACAAATTTAGTAAATTTGTGATAAATATTCATTAATGTAAAGCGAAATATTCGCTAAAGGATAAAATTTTTAAATAAAAAATAGTTTTCTTACAAGAAAAATTCTGATATTAGCCATACAAAAGATGTTATTGCTGGATAAAAAGATATGAATAAGAAAGTTTTATACACCATATTCAGTGTTTTAGTAATAGTTTTTGTGCTTGGAGCTATTGCAGAGTCCTTTGGGCGAAGCATAAAAGGTTAGCCTAAAATATTTTTAAAAATGATATTATGAAAATAAAATATATTGTATTAACTGTAATCGTTGTAGCTGTTTCATTTATAGGTTATTCCTATTATCAGTCTAATAAAAATAACGATAAATACATAGAATACGAAAAACAAGCCCAAAATGATATAAAAAACAATAAAAAGAAATATTATCATTTCGGTTTTGTTCCTATGAATAAGCAGAATGATTTATACGATGTGCTTAATAAAAATAATGTTCAAATCATCAATATGGATTGTGCTGCTATTCCAGAATTGGTTCATTATAATGATGTGATACTGAGTAGTATAAAATAAAAATATGAGAATTTATAAAATTGTTTTCCTTGTTTTTTTCTTTTCTTTTTCTGTGGTCTATGCTCAGAAAAAGTGGACATTGCAGGAGTGTATACATTACGCTTTTGAACATAATCTGCACATCAAACAGAGCAGACTGGAAAAAACCAATCAGGAAAATAATCTAAAAACAGCTAAAAAAGAGCGTATTCCGAGCGTTTCGGCAACGGTGAGCAATACGGCTAATTTTGGGCAAAACCAAGATGTTTTCGGGAACCACCGCAGGAATGATAATTTTAATAATTCTGTGAACATCGGTGCAAGTGTGACCCTCTACAACGGAAGCCGACTCGAAAAACAAATTCAAAAATCTCAGTACGAGGTGGAAGCCAGCGCCTATGATTTGGAAAGGATAAAAAGTGATATTTCCCTTCAGATAGCCCAGCAGTATTTGAATATTTTGCTGAATAGAGAAGTGGAAAATATCAATAAATCCGCCTACGAAAACGCACAAAAAGTCTACGAAAAAGCCCAAATAACCACTAAAGTAGGGACAACTTCCCAAACGGTTTTAGCGGAAGCAAACGCCTCTATGGCAAGGGAATACCAAAATATGAAATCAGCAGAAGTAAATACCAAAAATGCGCTGTTTTCATTGGCTTTACTGCTTCAGTTAGAAGATTATAAGGACTTCGATGTAGCAGGCTGGGATGTAGCAGAAAATGTAGAAAAAACGGATTTTTCGGTAAGTGAGATTTTGGAAAAGGCTTACAGCTGGCATCCGCAGATAAAGGGAGCAGAAGCGAGAATAAAAGCCTCTGAAATGCAGACAAAAATAGCAAATACGGGTTTCCTTCCGTCCATTACGGCCAGCGCGGGCGTTGGGACATTTTATTTCAATTCGTTTAATAATGATGGTGGTAGAAATTTCGGTCAGCAGTATAAGGATAATTTTGGTCAGCAGATAGGGCTTACTGCGAACATTCCTATTTTTAACAAAGGAATTACAAAAATACAAGTAGAACAGGCTAAAATAAATGAAGATATAGCCAAAAACAACCTGCAACAGCAGAAACAAGAGCTTTTACAAAATATCCAAAAAGCAGAATACACAGCAGAAAATAATTTTGAGGTTTATAAATCTGCGGTGGAAGCAGAGAAAAGCTCAAAACTGGCATTGGATTTCATGGAAAAGAGCTATCAGGCAGGGAAATCATCTATCTACGACCTGAATACAGCGAGAAACAACTATGTAAATGCCCAAGGTTCGGCAGCACAAGCGAAATACAATTATTTATACCAAGTCAAGCTGCTGGAGTTTTATGCAAAAGGTACTTTGGTCGGACTTGCAGAATAGATTTGGAAGAAAAATATTTAAAACAGAAATCCATAAAACTAATTGGTTTTATGGATTTTTTATAGTTTAATTAAAAAACTTAAATCATATCTTTAGGATTGACCCAGCTGTCAAACTCTTCGCCAGTGAGCATCCCTGAATTTATAGCCTCTTCTCTTAGGCTTGTTCCATTGTTATAAGCGGATTTAGCGATTTTTGCGGCGTTTTCGTAGCCGATGTGAGGATTTAGTGCTGTGACAAGCATTAGTGAATTTTCTAATAAACTTTTGATTTTTAGTTTGTTAGGTGTAATTCCTGATACGCAGTGTTCATCAAACGAGATACAAGCATCCGCGAGAAGCTGTGTCGATTGTAGAAAATTGTAAGCCATCACAGGTTTGAAAACATTCAGCTCAAAATGCCCTTGCGTTCCTGCAAAAGAGATAGTGGTGTCATTTCCAAGAATTTGGGCGCAGACCATAGTAACTGCCTCTGGCTGAGTAGGATTTACTTTCCCTGGCATGATGGAAGAACCTGGTTCGTTTTCTGGAATGAAAATTTCTCCAATGCCACTCCTAGGGCCCGAAGCCATCATTCTGATATCTTGGGCTATTTTGAATAATGAAACCGCGATTTGTTTTAGTGCGCCGTGGCTTTCTACGATGGCGTCATGAGCAGCAAGCGCCTCAAATTTATTCGGAGCGGTGACGAATGGAAGTTTGGTAAAATCAGAGATGTATTTTGCGACTTTTGTATCGTAGTTTTTTGGAGTGTTTAGTCCTGTTCCTACAGCAGTCCCTCCCAGCGCCAGCTCTCGAAGGTGTTCCAGAGTGTTTGATAAGGCTTTTAGTCCGTAATCCAGCTGTGCCGCGTACCCAGAAAACTCCTGTCCTAGGGTTAGAGGAGTGGCATCCATCAGGTGGGTTCTTCCTACTTTGATGATGTCTTTGAAATCTTCAGATTTTTTAGCTAAAGAATCTCTAAGTCGTTCTACCGCAGGAAAGGTTTTTTCTACTAATTTTTTGTATGCTGCGATATGCATGGCGGTAGGGAAAGTATCATTGGAAGATTGGGATTTGTTCACATCATCATTTGGATGAATAGAAGATTTTTCGCCCAAAGTTCCACCGTTTAAGACATGAGCTCTGTTGGAGATGACTTCATTTATATTCATGTTTGATTGAGTTCCAGAGCCAGTCTGCCATATAACCAAAGGGAACTGGTCGGAAAGTTTTCCAGATAGAATTTCGTCACAGACTTTTGCTATTAAATCTCGTTTTTCCAAAGGAAGTACGCCCAGATCACAGTTGGCGTAGGCAGCGGCTTTTTTTAGGTATGCAAATGCTTCTATGATTTCTCCGGGCATGGAGCCTTCCTCACCGATTTTAAAATTGTTTCTAGAGCGCTCAGTCTGTGCTCCCCAGTATTTCTCGGCAGGGACTTGTACTTCTCCCATAGTGTCTTTTTCTATTCTGAAATTCATGATAATAATTTTATTTGTCACAAATTTACTTAAAACTTTTTACCTTTGTGGAAATTTAAATTTAACAATGAAGAAAATTTTATTCATCTGGATTAGTCTTTTTTTTCTCACTTCTTGTAAGAATAATGTGCTGGTAAATAAGCTGTCAGAGAAACAATATGTATTGCTGGTTTCTTTTGATGGATTCAGATATGACTATCCTGAGAAATTTAATTTAGAAAACTTTAAAAAACTCAAACAAAAATCATCCTATGCAAAAGGAGTAATTCCTAGTTTTCCTAGTAAAACTTTCCCTAATCACTACACTATAATTACGGGAATGTACCCAGGGAATCATGGGTTAGTGGATAATATGTTTTATTCTCCATCAGAGGACAAAATCTATTCTATCCCAAATAGAGAAGCCGTGCAAAATCCTAAATTCTATGGAGGAATGCCGCAGTGGCAATGGCTTCAGAAGCATAAAATGAAGACCGCTTCCTATTTCTGGGTGGGTTCGGAGGCGCCTATACAAGGCGAATATCCTACTTATTGGAAACAGTATAATGCTAATGTGCCTTATACCGAAAGAATACAGCAGGTGATGGATTGGTTTAGGCTTCCAGAGTCAGAAAGACCACGATTTGTGACGCTTTATTTTGAATTTGTGGATACTGCGGGACATCAGATGGGGACAAATTCTGAAAAACTGGAACAAGAATTACAACTGGCAGATGAGCTTTTGGGGCAAATCATGCAAGGGGTGGAAAATCTAGACCTGCCAATCACTACCATCATCACGGCTGACCACGGAATGATAGATATGACAAGCGAAAAAGGGAAAATAATCATTACCGAAAATCTTGAAAATAAACTAAAAGACAAAGCAGATATGATAAACAATGGTATGCACTGCCAAGTTTATCTAAAAAATAAAAACCAAAAAGAGGAAGTTTATCAAGAGATAAAACAATATTTCGCGGGGAACAGCCATGTGAAAGTGTATAAAAAAGAAGAAACACCGAAAAAATGGCATTATAGAAACCACAAAAATATAGGCGATATTTTGATTATTACCGATGCGCCGTACTATATGGTAAAAAGCGAAAAAGACTTTTTAGCAAATAGAAAAGGCATCTGGGGAACTCATGGATATGACCCGTATGTGACACCAGAAATGATGGCGATTTTCTATGCTTTTGGGAATAAAATCAAAGAAAATAACGAGATAAAACCTTTTGAAAATATACACATTTATCCATTTATCAATTATATTTTAGGAGTAGAAAATCCTAAAAATATAGATGGAAAAACCAAGGTTCTGACACCAATTCTTAAAAAATAATACATGAAAAAAGAGATGCTTTTGGGGCGTCTCTTTTTGTTTGTTAGATTTTCTGCACTAAAATTTTATCACAAACCATTTTGCTGAGCGTTTCGGTTTTTCCATCAAACTCTATTTTCATCGATTGGTCAAATTTTTCTACTTCCAAGATTTTTAGCTCAGAATTTAAACTCAGACTTCTATGATTTAGGTAAGTCAAAAACTCATCTGAGGAATCTATTACCGCCGAAAGAATGGCAGAGTTTCCTGCTTTACACTCGCTTAGTTTTGTCAGGTTTTGCTGAATGATGTTTCCCTGTTTGTCAGGAATAGGTTCGCCGTGTGGATCTACTTTTGGGTAGTTCAGAAGTTCATCCATTTTATCAAAGAAAATCTCTGAATGGATGTGTTCCAGCTGTTCTGCAATTTCATGAACTACCTCCCAGCCGAAGCCCATTTTTTCTACTAAAAACATTTCGGTCAGCCTGTGTTTTCTCACCACATGAGCGGCTTCTTTCTTCCCTAATGCTGTGATTTTTATAGGTTTGTAGCTTTCGTAGATGACCCAGTTTTTCTGAGAAAATTTTTTCATCATGCTGTTTACGCTGGGCATTTTTATGTTAAGCATTTTGCTTAACTCATTGACTGTGAAAGTGTCATCTTTGTCAATAAGATGGAAAATAGCTTTTAGATAGTTTTCTTCATTGAGTGATTTCATAATCAGTATAAACCTTCGCAAATCTAACGATTATTTTTTTAATTACAAATGATTATCTTTACACAAATTTTAGGTGAAAAAAGGAAATAAATAAAGATCTATTTTCAGTGATTAAGGTATGAAGAAAGGAATATTTATTTGGCTTCAGGCAGCGCGGTTGAGAACATTGCCGCTATCCGTGAGCGGCATTATTATGGGAGCTTTTATTGCCCGCTGGCGATTGGTTCAGGAAGGTGGATTTTGGGATTATAGGGTTTTCCTTTTGGCTTTGCTTGTTACGATGCTTTATCAGATTTTGTCTAATTTTTCTAATGATTATGGTGATGGGACAAAGGGAACGGATGATTTCCGTGATGAAAAAGCAGAGAGCAGAGCGGTGGCGTCAGGGAAAATTTCAGCAGAGCAAATGAAAAAAGTAGTGATTTCGTTTGCGGTTTTGTCTGCGCTGGCGACAGCGGCTTTGCTTTATTTGGCGTTTTTTCCTGATTTTATTACGGAATTTTGGGTTTTTATCGGTTTGGGGATGATGAGTATCTGGGCAGCGATAAGCTATACAATCGGCAAGAAACCTTATGGATACTTAGGTTTGGGGGATATTATGGTTTTTATTTTTTTTGGATTGGTGTCCGTAGGCGGGAGCTATTTTCTTTTTACTAAAACATGGAATTGGGATATTTTGCTTCCTGCTTCTTCGGTAGGCATGCTGTCCGTATCGGTGCTGAATCTCAATAACATGAGGGATATGGAAAGCGACCAAAAAGCAGGAAAAAAAACGGTTGCGCAGTGGCTGGGATTTAGGTATGCAATGATTTATCAGATTGTTCTTATGCAGTTGCCGCTGATTTTTATTCTTGTTTTCTTAATGAAAAACAATCTGCATGCACAGGGAAAATATTACGCTTTTATTGTGATGATTTTATTTTTTCCAATGGCTGCACTCCGCCGAAAAATCATGAAAGTAAAATCACCTAATGAGCTAGATTCATTCCTGAAACAAGTAGGGATAATTACCCTTATGATGGCGGTTTTGGTGGCTTTGGGATTAAATTATTTTTAAGAAAAAATTAAAAAATATAAGATTATGAAAGTGAAATTTTTAGGACAAAATTGTTTTTTGTTTTCGTATAAAGGCAAAAATATCTTCACAGACCCATTTTATAATTTCCAAAAGGAAAAATCTGGATTTGATATCAGCTCGCAGAAGATTGATTATGTGCTGATTACTCATGCCCATGGAGACCATACGACAGATGTGGCTGAGGTTATCAAAAACCATCCAGAGGTGCAGATTATCGCTCAGCCAGAGATATGCGGATATTTCGGGCATCCTCACTCTATAGATATCAATATAGGAGGCTCTACAATGATAGAAGGCCTGAAAATCAGTATGGTTCCGGCATCTCATACTTCTAGTTTTCCAGATGGGACATATGGTGGGCATCCTGCGGGATATGTTTTAAAATTTGATGGAAAATGTGTGTATTTTGCTGGCGATACAGGAGTTATCTCTGAAATGGGAATTTTGCCGCAGCTTTTTGGTAAGATAGATTGTGCTATTCTGCCAGTTGGCGGGCATTATACGATGGATGCAGAGCAGGCTGCTTTTGCTTCTTCAGAGTTGATAAAAACACCAAAAGTGATAGGTTGTCATTTTGATACTTTTCCGCCGATTAAGATAAATCACGAACAGGCGAAGGAAGTTTTTCAACAGCGAAAAATAGAGCTTTTCCTTCCTGAATTAGGAGAAGAGTTTGAACTTTAAAACAAAAAAATATCTTTACAAAGCGTAAAGATATTTTTTATTAAAATTATTCCCATTCTATGGTTGCAGGCGGCTTGCTGGAAATATCGTAAGCCACACGATTGATGCCTTTTACTTCGTTTATGATGCGGTTGGATATCAATTCTAAAAACTCGTAAGGAAGTTTGCTCCATGTTGCAGTCATAAAGTCTATGGTATTCGCAGAACGGACTACTGCGGTGTATTCGTAAGTTCTCTCATCGCCCATTACGCCCACAGATTTCACAGGAAGAAGCACTACGAACGCTTGGCTGACTTTGTCATAAAGCTCGTGTTTGTAGAGTTCTTCGATGAAAATATCGTCTGCTTCCTGAAGAATTCTTACTTTCTCTGCATCTACTTCACCTAAAACTCTGATTCCCAGCCCTGGACCAGGGAACGGGTGGCGGTGGACAAGGTGGCTAGGGATACCCAATTCTTCACCTACTTTTCTCACTTCATCCTTGAAAAGTTCGCGTAGAGGTTCTAAAAGCTCAAATTTTATATCCTCTGGAAGTCCGCCCACATTGTGGTGGGATTTTATCACTGCCGAAGGACCTTTGATGGATTGAGATTCTATTACATCAGGATAGATAGTCCCTTGTGCCAAGAATTTCGCACCTTCTATTTTTGAAGATTCTTCATCGAAAACTTCTATAAATTCATTTCCAATGATTTTTCTTTTCTGCTCAGGGTCGGATATTCCTTTTAATTTAGCCAAAAATCTCTCAGAAGCGTCTATGCATTTGATGTTCATATGGAAATGCTCTCCATAGTTCTGCATTACTTTTTTCGCTTCATCTTTTCTGAGAAGTCCTGTATCCACGAAGATACAAGTCAGCTGGTCGCCTATCGCTTTGTGGATAAGCACTGCGGCTACGGAAGAATCTACACCGCCAGAAAGCCCTAAAATCACTTTTTGATTTCCGACTTTTTCTTTGATTTCGCTGACTGTTTTTTCTATGTAATTCGTTAATTTCCAGTTTCTTTCTGCCTTACAAATTTTAAATACAAAATTTTCCAGCATTTTTCCGCCTTCCTCACTGTGGGTCACTTCTGGGTGGAACTGCACGGCATAGAAGTTTTTAGCCTCGTTGGAAATAGCCGCAATCACGCCTGATTTAGCATTGATTTCAAAATCCTTTGGAAGCTCCTTTACTTCATCGAAGTGGCTCATCCAAACGATAGAGTTTTGGCTTACTCCTTCGAAAAGAGCGCAAGGTTTTACAATCTCCAAATGAGATTTTCCGTACTCTCCTTTGGTGCCTTTTTCTACTTTTCCGCCGAGGAGATGCGCCGTAAGTTGCATTCCATAGCAGATTCCTAAAATAGGAATTCCGAGATTAAAAATTTTTTTATCCACCAAATGCGCATCTTCTGCATTTACGGAAGATGGCCCGCCCGAAAGTATGATTCCAGCAGGTTTTTTAGCCTTGATTTCATCTATGGGAGTGTTATAAGGAATAATCTCCGAATACACCTGCATTTCTCGTACTCTTCGGCTAATCAGCTGATTGTACTGAGACCCGAAATCAAGGACAATGATTCCATTATTCATATTGATATAGTTTTTTGCTGAAAATTATTTAACTAAGCCAATATCTTCTCTGTGATATGCGTAGTCAAAATTGACAGCATCAGCATCTTCATAAACCTTTTGTCTAGCCTCTTCGTAAGTGTCACCAGTAGCAACTAAATTCAGCACTCTTCCGCCATCTGTTACGATTCTGCTTCCTTGGTATGTAGCTCCAGCAAAGAAAACTTCACTGTTTTTAACTTTGTCTATTCCTTTGATTTCCAGTCCTTTTTCGAAATCACGAGGATACCCGCCAGAAGCTAACACAAGACAAACCGATTTTTTATCTGAAAACTTAAGTTCAATGTCTTTTCCATCGATACAATCATTGATAGCATCCAAAAGATTACTTTCTAAAAGCGGCATAATTGCCTGAGTTTCAGGGTCGCCCAGACGCATGTTGTATTCTAATAGGTAGCATTCGTTATTAGAAACTAAAAGTCCGAAGAAAATAAATCCTTTGAATTTCAGCATGTTATCGTGAATTCCTTTGATGGTAGGATTCATAATATTTTGAACGAAATCTTCCATATGTGCAGCTGTGAACTCTGGATTTGGAGCAACTGTTCCCATTCCGCCTGTGTTAGGACCTTTGTCGCCATTTCCTAATTTTTTATAATCTTTCACCGCGATGCAAGGGAAGAATTTTTCTCCATTAGAGAAAGCAATCACAGAAGCCTCAAAACCTCTCAAGAATTCTTCAACAATGATTCTGATTCCTGCATCTCCATGAACTTTTCTAATCATGAAATCGTGAATGGTAGTTTCTGCTTCAGCTAAATCTTTACAGATAACCACGCCTTTTCCACTTGCCAGACCGCTCGCTTTTATTACCAATGGGAAAGCCTGAGTTTTCACATAAGCAACTGCATCGTTGTAAGAATCAAAAATCTTCGCTTTAGCCGTTCTGATGCCGTAGTCCTGCATGAATTTCTTGGAATAAGCCTTACTGCCTTCTAGTAAAGCAGCCGCTTTTTTAGCTCCGAAAATTCTCAATCCTTCTTTGTTGAATTCATCCACGATACCTTCTACTAGTGGAGCTTCTGGACCTACGATAGTAAGTTCTATATCTTCTTTTTTAGCAAACTTCACAAGGTCTGCTATTTCCGTTTCGTAAACTGTTTTTCCTAATTTCTCTGTAGAGGCGTTTCCTTTTGCAAAGTAGAATTGGGTAATTCTTGGGTCATTTTTTAGTTTCCATGCGATGGCAGATTCCCTTCCACCATTTCCGATTATCAATACTTTCATAATTTGAAAATGTTATAATTAAAATATATAGTTCTACAAAAATACGCAAATTATTCTTAGAATAAAAGAATAATAAACTAAATTTTATCAGGAAAATAAATGACTAAAAATAGGGATATTTTCTAAGCGAAAAAATTTTTATATTTGCCGAAAAATTTAAATAAGTATAATTTGATAAAAAATTATTTTGTCACAAAAACAATTAGAAAAATAATATGTATTGTTCAGCAGAAGAAGCTCTGTCATTGATAAAAAGTAATGATAGAATTTTTTTACAAGGAAGTGCTTGTACGCCTAATTATTTAGTAAACGAATTAGCAAAACGAGCAAATGAATTAAAAAATGTAGAAGTTACCTGTATCACGATACAAGGCGATATAGAAATTACAAAACCAGAATACGAGGATAGTTTCCGTTTTAATGTGATGTTCGTCTCTACGGCGGTTAGAGAAAATGTAAACAGCGGAAGAGGAAGTTTTATTCCTATTTTCTTAGGAGATATTCCAGATTTGTTTAGAAACAATAGAATGCCGCTAGATGTAGCGATTATTCAGGTTTCTCCACCAGATGAGTACGGATATTGTACGCTTGGGCTTTCTGTGGATGTTACCAGATCAGCAGTGGATACAGCGAAATATGTAATCGCTCAAGTAAACCCTAAAATGCCGAGAACTCACGGAGACAGCGTAATCCACACGAGCCAAATTGACAAAATGGTATGGCACGAAACAGAACTGCTTACAGTAGATTACGGCGCGAAGATAGAAGAGGAAGAATTGCAGATTGGTAGAAACATTGCTGAAATCATCGAAGACCGTTCTGTATTGCAAATGGGAATTGGGACAATTCCAGATGCAGTTTTGAAGTGTCTTAATAATCATAAAGACTTGGGTATTCATACAGAGATGCTCAGTGATGGAGTAGTAGATTTGATAAAATCTGGTGTGGTGAATAACAAGTATAAAACAACTCACCCGCATAAATCTGTAACGAGCTTTGCTTTTGGGACAAAGAAATTATATGATTTCGTGAATGATAACCCAGCTTTTGCGTTCCTTGATGTGGATTATACCAATGACCCTCGCGTTATCCGTAGAAACCCTAAAGCAGTGTCTATCAATAGTGCGATAGAATTAGACCTTACAGGGCAGGCATGTTCTGATAGTATAGGTTCTTACCAATACAGCGGTATCGGCGGGCAGGTGGATTTCATGAGAGGAGCAGCGCTGAGCGATGGTGGAAAACCTATCTTGGCGATTACTGCCAGAACTAAAAAAGGCGTGCCGAGAATCGTTCCTTTCCTAAAAGAAGGAGCAGGAGTG
The DNA here is from genome assembly GCA_963516475.1 of uncultured Flavobacteriaceae bacterium. GTDB lineage: Bacteria > Bacteroidota > Bacteroidia > Flavobacteriales > Weeksellaceae > JABCPE02. Next base: position 69,809 of record CAUQBR010000005.1, on the reverse strand, counting down.
GTTACTACCAGAGGGCACATGCACTATGTAGCTACAGAATATGGTGTAGTGGATCTGCATGGGAAAAACTTCCAGCAGAGAGCAAAAGCGCTTATTTCCATAGCTCACCCAGATGACAGAGAGATGCTGGAAAGAGCAGCTTTTGAGAGATTTAAAAATTTGAAATTCTAAAATTAAGATAGAATATGTTTCATTTGTTCCCTTTCGGAGTTTTCTGGAAGGGAATTTTTTTTGATGATTATGAAAAATTTATTCAGTTTTTTTATCTTTGACAAAAAAATTAACAATGAATTTAGAACAAATTCTCAATTATAGACGCTCTGTGCGATACTATAGCGACACAAAAAGGATAGATACAGAAAAGGTGGCTCATTGTCTGAGATTGGCGCAGCTGGCGCCCACAAGTTCCAATATGCAGCTCTATGAAATGTACCATATCACGGACAAAGATATGCTCAAAAAATTGGCTTCTGCGTGTTTGGATCAGAGTTCAGCAGATACAGCACAGGAGATGGTGGTTTTCGTGACTCGGCAGGATTTGCATCGTAAGCGGGAAAAAGAAATGCTGCGTTTAGAAATAGAAAATGTCAAGAGAACCAGCCCAGTGGAAAAACAAGAAAAACGCATAAAAAAGTGGGGAATGTATTACGAAAAATTACTTCCTATTATCTATTCTCGTTTTTTTGGAATTTTAGGAATAGTCCGAAAAATAACAGCACTGGGAATTGGACTTTTTCGCCCTATGATGAGGCAGGTTTCGGAGGCGGATATGCGCATAGTGGTGCATAAAAGCTGTGGTCTGGTGGCTCAGACTTTTATGCTGGCAATGGCGGAGCAGGGCTATGACACTTGCCCATTAGGAGGATTTGACAGTTTAAGAGTGAAAAAACTGCTCAAACTGCCCTATGGCGCAGAAATCAATATGGTCGTAACCTGTGGAATCCGCGAAGAAAAGGGCATTTGGGGAGATAGAATCAGACTTCCTTTTGAAGAAGTGTATAGAAAAATATAAGTCAAAATTATTTTGATTCAAAGTTGTATTTATACTAAAATTCTTTCTATTTTTTTTTTACACCAAATTTTTTTTACTGAATGTATCTCATTTTTGACACCGAAACTACAGGATTACCGCAGAATTTTAATGCTCCTTTATCAGATTCTGACAACTGGCCTAGGATGGTGCAGATTGCTTGGCAGCTGCATGATGAAAATGGCGAACTGATAGAGAATCAGGACTATATCATAAAGCCAGAGGGCTATGATATTCCCTTCAATGCGACTAGAATTCACGGAATTTCCACTAAAATGGCGCAGGAGCAGGGAAGGGACTTGCAGGAAGTTTTGGAGGAGTTCACCGAAGTACTCAAGAAAACCAAAGTGGTGGCAGGGCACAATATAGATTTTGACTATAAAATCGTAGGTGCAGAGCTTTTCCGAAAAGGAATAGAGAATACATTAGAAAAAACGCCTTCCGCCGATACTATGGAGCTGGGAACGGATTTCTGTCAGCTGAGCGGAGGGAAAAACGGAAGATACAAATCACCAAAATTAGAGGAACTTTACGAAAAACTCTACGGTAAAAAATTTGATGAAGCCCATAATGCTGCCGCCGATGTGAATGCTACGGCTCAGGTTTTCTTTGAGATGATGCGTATCGGCATTATCCCAGCGGAAAATCTTAAAATTTCCCAAGAGCAGCTGGAAGCCTACCAAAATCTTCACCCTAATCCCATCAAGCCTTTTGCAATCGTTATCAGACGGCAGGTAGAGGATTTTAACAAGAAGAAAAAAACGGTAGATTTTGGGGATACAGATGAGGTGGAAATTGGGGATTACTTTAATTTCCATAATCATAGTATTTTTTCATCTTTACAATCGACCACTTCCATAGAAGATTTGATAAATAGAGCCAAATCTGATAATTTCCCAGCTGTGGGAATGGTGGATTTTGGGAATATGATGGGGGCTTTTAAGTTTATTTCCGAAGTGGAAAATTATAATTCCAAGGTTAAAAAAGCCCATCAAGAATACATTGACCAAAAACAAAAAGCCGAGGAAGAAGGTGTAGAATTTTCTGAAAAAGAGCCGCAGCAGAAAACGATAATTCCTGTTTTGGGGTGTGAATTTTATATCTCGGACAGACCTGAGCAGAAGCAGTTTACCAAAGATGACCCAGACAGAAGGACAAATATGGTGTTGCTGGCGAAGAATTTTACAGGTTATAAAAACTTGGCAAAACTCTCAAGTATAGGTTTTGTGAAAGGATTTTATTTCGGTGTTCCGCGGATTTCCAGACAAATGATTTCGCAGTATAAAGAGGGGCTTATCGCGGTTACTTCTGGGATTTCTGGGGATATTCCAGATGCGATTTTGAATTTTGGGGAGCAGAAAGGGGAAGAACTTTTCAAATGGTGGAAAGAGGAATTTGGTGCTGATTTTTATGTGCAGATTCAGAATCATGGTCTGTACGAAGAGGAGCATGTGAACCAGACTTTGCTCCAATTTGCAGAAAAATATGATGTCAAAATCTTAGCGCAAAACGAAACTTTTTATACAGAAAAATCCGATGCGGATATTCAGGATATCGTAAGCTGTATAAAAGATGGAGAAAAACTATCAACACCCATTGGTAGAGGTTTTGGGAAGAGGAGAGGACTGACTTCACAGGAGTTTTATCTAAAAAATACAGAAGAAATAAAACAGGCTTTTCGCCAGTATCCAGATGCATTTGAGGCATATACGGAGCTGTTGCAGAAATTTGAGCCATATACCTTGAAACGAGATGTTTTGCTTCCTGAATTTGATATTCCACAGGAGTTTCAGCACGAAGATGATTTGAAAGATGGTGGAAAACGCGGAGAAAACGCCTATCTACGGCATTTGACCTATGAAGGAGCAAAGAAAAAATACGGAGAAATAACAGATGAAATCGCAGAGCGTTTGGATTTTGAGCTGGAAGTAATCGCTAAAACGGGCTACCCAGGATATTTCCTTATCGTTCAGGATTTTTGTAATGAGGCAAAAAATATGGGCGTTTCTGTGGGGCCTGGGCGTGGTTCTGCGGCAGGTTCTGCGGTGGCATACTGCATCGGAATTACTAATGTAGACCCTATAAAATACGACCTCCTTTTTGAGCGTTTTCTGAATCCAGAGCGTATTTCCATGCCCGATATTGATATAGATTTTGATGATGAGGGAAGGGACAGAATCATCAAATGGGTGATTGATAAATATGGGCAAAGTAATGTGGCTCAGATTATTACCTATTCTGTTTTGGGTGGAAAATCTGCGATAAAAGATGCAGGAAGGGTCTTGGATGTACCGATTTTTGAAACAAATAACATCGCAAAACTCGTTCCGTCTGTGCCAGGGATGAACATCGCAAAAGCCCTTTCGAAATACGATAAATTAAAGGATGAGGACAAAGTTTTGGTGGATGAGATGAAGGCTATCTTGGAGAACCCGAAAGACAGCCGCTATCGTGTTTTGGATTCTGCAAGGAAAATGGAAGGCTGTATCAGAAACACGGGAATTCACGCCTGCGGGGTGATTATCACGCCTGAGGATATTTCTAATCTTGTACCTATTTCCATTGCAGCGAAAGATGCCGATATTTTGGTCTCTCAGTTTGATAACTCGGTGGCGGAGAGTGCAGGACTACTGAAAATGGACTTCCTCGGTTTGAGGACTTTGACCATTATCAAAGATGCATTGAAACTCATTAAACAAAGATATAATATTGACATAAACCCAGATGAAATTCCACTGGATGATGCGAAGACTTATCAGCTCTTTAAGGAAGGAAGGACAGTTGGGATTTTCCAATACGAAAGTGCTGGAATGCAGAAATATATGAGGGATCTGAAACCAACGGTTTTCGCTGACCTTATTGCGATGAACGCGCTGTACAGACCAGGGCCGATAAAATACATCCCGAACTTTATCAACAGAAAGCACGGCGTAGAAGAAATAGTCTATGACCTCCCAGAAACAGAGGAATATCTGAAAGAAACTTACGGAATTACCGTTTATCAGGAGCAGGTGATGCTTTTGTCGCAGAAACTGGCCAACTTTACCAAAGGTGAAGCCGATACCCTGCGTAAAGCCATGGGGAAAAAGCAGAGAAATGTCTTGGATAAAATGTATCCGAAATTCATAGAAGGAGGAAAGGCGAATAATCTGGATGAAACCAAATTACAGAAAATATGGAAAGACTGGGAGGCGTTTGCAGAGTATGCTTTTAACAAGTCACACTCCACATGTTACGCCCTGATAGCCTACCATACAGCTTATCTAAAAGCCAACTACCCAGCCGAATATATGGCGAGTGTGATGAGTAATAACATTAACAACACTGCCCAAATCACCATGTTTATGGAAGACTGTAAATCTATGGGCGTGGATGTTCTGGGGCCGGATGTGAATGAAAGCCAATACAAATTCTCAGTGAACGAGAAAGGGCAGATTCGTTTCGGACTTGGAGCGATAAAGGGAATAGGTGAGGGGCCGAGCGAAGCCATAGACCAAGAAAGACAAAAGGGCAAATTCAAGGATGTTTTTGATTTCTTTGAGCGGGTTTCTTCATCGCAGGTAAATAAGCGAGTGGTGGAAGGGCTGGTAATGGCAGGGGCTTTTGATGAGCTGGACACTTACCATAGAGCCCAGTATTTAGAGCCAGACAGCTCAGGAAAGACGGCTGTTGAAAAACTCCTCAGATACGGACAAAACTATAATGAAAGTAAGTCCTCTGTGGAAAATTCGCTCTTTGCGGATATGATGGAAGAGGTTCAGATAGAGCGCTTTAAAATCGAGCCTCAGCCAGAATGGTCTAATATGTATAAACTTAATAAAGAAAATGAAACCATCGGGTTTTATCTTTCTGCCCATCCGATAGATGAGTTTAAGTATCAATATAAGTTTATGCAAGGCTCTTTGAGCAAAAGAAGTATCTTGGAGAAAGAGAGAAAGAATGAGCCAGAAGAGCATTTGGATGTGGCAGATAGTGGTATAGACGCAGATATTTTAGAGGATGAAAATATAGATTTCGGTATGGATGCCGAGTCAGAAGAAATAGTAGAAGAAACTACCAAAAAAATAGAGCCGAGAGGTTTTCATAACTTCCTGAATCTGGATGAGGTGGAAAATTATAAATCTACAATCATCGCGAATAATGTTCCAGAGACCAATCTCAGCTGGAAAGACCGCCAAAATAATATGAATAAAGGCAAAGAATACACCGTGGCAGGAATGATTACGGAATATACCGTTCGGGATGGGAAGCGTGGCGGCGAAAAGGTGGCTTTTCTGACCTTGGAGGACTACGCAGGTTCGTGCTCTTTCCGTCTGGGGGACAGGGATTATATGAGGCTGAAAGACAAGATAGCTCCACAGAGATTTGTGATTTTAAAGATAAAATATTCTGTTTCGCAGGATGGAAGATGTTTCGTCAATGTGAATGATGTTTTGGAACTAAGGGATGCATTTGATAAATTTGCAAAATCTTTGACCGTTGTAATGCCGGTTCAGGATTTGAAAAAAGAGGATATAGAGTTTTTCAGAAATGAAATACTTACTAATAAAGGCGAGCATAAACTTAGCTTTTATATCAAAAATCCTGAGGATAACAGCATCATAGAGCTGGTATCTATGCAGCATAAAATAAGGATTGATGATAATGTATTGAAGATGATACACAAGGTTGGTAGATACGATGTGTTTTTGAACTAAATAAATTTTTGGATAAAATAAATATAAAATGATAGCAGTTTTTAAAAAAGAACTTTGGGCTTATTTTGGGAATTGGAGTGCGTGGGTCATCATCGCATCTTTCAGCCTTTTAGGAAGCTTGTTCTTGTTTTTCTTTGAGAATAATTTTAACTTTTTTGATATAGGTGCAGCTTCTATGCAGACTTATTTTGTGCTGGTTCCGTGGCTTTTTATGTTCATCATTCCTGCGCTTAGTATGAAAACCCTGGCAGAAGAGCAGCAGTCGGGAACGCTTGGTTGGCTTTTTTCTCAACCCTTGAAATTGACAGAGATTATCGGTGGTAAGTTCCTGTCTGTGTGGTTGATAGGTGTTTTGTGCCTGTTGCCTTCCATCGTGTATTTTAATACGATTTCTACGCTCAGCATTCCAGAAGGAAACATAGATTTCGGGATGACTTTGGGCGGATATGTAGGATTGTTGCTGCTTATAGGAGCATTCACAGCAGTTGGGATTTTGGCATCAGCCTTATCATCTAACCAAGCGATGGCGTACCTTATAGGCGTTTTTTTATGTTTCTTCATGTTTTTTGGAATAGAGCAGCTGGCTTCGTATAAATTGCTGGGCGGCGGAGATTATATCCTTCAGAATCTTGGTTTTTATTATCATTATATCGCCTTTACGAGAGGTTTGATAGACACTAAAGATGTGTTTTATTTCGGATTGATAATATTTTTAGGGCTAAAAGCAGCCATCCTTTTTGTTGAAAGAAAAAAATAAAATATTCAAAATAAGAAGAAAGGAAAAGAAGTAGGCGATTTTGAAAAAATGTATAAAATAATATGAAAAATAAGAAAATAATAATATCTATTGGGATTGTTTTAGTTCTGCTTGTTGGGATTTTTGGTTTCTCCACAAGGATAGACCTTACCCAAGAAAAAAGATACACCCTTACAGACTCCACGATAAAAACCCTGAAAGCGGTAAAAAAACCGATGATGATAGAGGTTTATCTCGATGGCGATTTCCCAGCGAGTTTTAAGCAGTTACAGAACGAAACCAAATTCATGCTGGAAGAGTTCCGAAAAATCAATCCAAAGATAGATTATAAATTCATAGACCCTATCAAAGAAAAAATTTCGAGAGATACGCTGGAAGCTATGGGCATGGAGCCGTCTATTTTACCTAATATGAAAGATGGTAAAATCTCTGAAATCGTCCTTTTCCCATATGCAGCGGTGAAGTATAATACCTATGGGACGGCTATTCCTCTGATTATCCAGCAGACAGGGATAGATGCATCGGAACAGCTGAATAAGTCTATTGAGAATTTGGAGTACAATTTTGTTTCCACCATTAAAACCATGATTACCGAAAAGAGAAAAAATGTGGGATTTTTGGTGAATCATGATGAGCTGAGACCAGACCAGTTTCAGGGCTTCTTGCAGTTGGCTTTGGATAATTATAATGTAGGGCCGATTATTCCATACACCAGAGGAGAGCTCACTATGGAGGATGTTCCTACACTTCAGAAAATGGACGCCATAGTAATCGCCAAACCGAGAAAGCCTTTTACTAACCAAGAAAAAGTAATTCTTGACCAATACATTATGAATGGTGGTAAAACCCTATGGATGCTGGATGCGGTAAATGCAGATATGGACACACTCTACCATTCCAAAAAAATAATGGCCTATCCGCAAGACCTTAACCTAACGGATTTTATGTTCAACTATGGTCTGAGAATCAATTCTGCCTTGGTTAAAGATTTCCAAAAGGCAGCTCTTAGGAGAATAGTGGTGGGAGAGATAGCAGGTAACCCTCAGTATGCCAGCTTGTTGTGGCCATATTTCCCACTTGGGATTAACGAGACAGGAAATCCTATCACTAGAAATATAAATCCTTTGAAATTTGAGTTTCCTACAGCGATAGATACTTTGGGAAGACCAGGGATTAAAACCCAAGTTCTCTACGAATCTAGTAACAGAACGACCCTGAAATCTACGCCTAATTATGTGGAACTGAGCGAGTTGCAGAATATAGACAGCCTTAGTGTGATGGAAAAACCTTCTACGCCGAAGATTTTTGCAGTGGCTTTGGAAGGGAAATTTAATTCTGCATATGCCAACAGAAGTGAGAAAAATGAATATCCAAAATTCAAAGCAAAAAGTGGAGAGAATAAAATGATAGTTATCTCCGATGGAGATGTCGCTAGAAACCAAGTCATCAGAGGAGAACCGCTTCCTTTGGGCGAAGACCTGATGACTAACCAGCTCTATGGTAATGAGCAGTTTCTGAGAAATGTGCTGGAATATCTTCTGGATGATGACAATCTCATCGAGCTGCGCAGCCGAAGCATAGAAGTCCGCCTCTTGGATGGGAAGAGAATCAATGATGAGAAATCCTACTGGCAGTGGCTGAATCTATTATTGCCGCTGGGAATTATCGGAGGAATGGGAGCATTGTTCTTCTGGCTGAGAAAGAGAAAATTTGCATAAAATAAAAATCTACTTCGTTTAGAAGTAGATTTTGTTTTTTGGGATTAAATCATTTATTTAATAAAAAGACATTTCATTCTGAAATGGCGATTTCTATTTGTTCTTTATTGTTGTAACCATTGATTGTTTTTGTTTCAGAATCATATTCTAACCAAAAAAAGTCTTTAATATCAGCCAAAACCGTGATTTTCCCAGTGTTTTATTGAAAGATATCAGTTGATTTTTAAGCTGGTTATCCTCTAAAATAAGATTTTGTAATAAAATATAATTACCAATATCTTCCTGAAATTCACTTATAATCGCTCCATTTAGGTCTGTTGCTGATTTTTTATCTGTCAGTTTGTAGAATATATAGCCATCATCATCAAGGTGTTCATTTGATTTGACACAAAAATCATCGAAAATTTTATATTCTTGGCTGTTTTCATCAGGGAGATAGTCTTCTTTTTTTAGTTTAAATTGTTCGTTTTCAAATAGAATATTTTTGCTGGTTTTAATATTTGTTTTGTCTTTAATTCCGAAAAAATCCTCTTTGACAGCCGAAATAATAGAATTAATGCCTGAATATATTCCCCATCCTATCAAAAAAAGTATTCCAAATATTAAAAGAAAAGGAATGCACAGATAAAGAATAAGTTTCATACAAAAAGAATTATTCTCTGGAGGTAATGCAGAAATTTTAATATTTAAGACTTTCAATTTTTATATTTTTGATGAGGTTCAGAATGGTGTTTTCAGTCTCTTTTAGTTTTTAGGGAATAAAAAATTTATAATTTCTTTATCTTCCCAGAAAATATGGTCAGTAATATGGAAAATTTCCTCTTTATAAGGGTGATTTAGAGCTTCCTCTCGGTTAAGGATTTCCCCTTTTAATATGTTCTCCCAAGGAACTTCATTTTTATTCAATAACGAAACATTTGCCTGCTGATTTTCATCAACCCAAAGCGCTATCGGAAATCCTGTTGCTTTTGTATATTCTTCACTTTCAGGGTTTTCCCATTCACATATGCCTACTAAACATTTTACTTCCTTTTCCTCGGCGTGTTCTGTGAAAGTGGCATAGTAAAAAGCAATAGCTTCGTTATCCTTATAAACAAATCTTGTGAGCCAAGTTACCTGATTACCACAGCATTTGCAGGTGGTGTAATTAGGTTTTTCAAATTCTATTTCTATCATTTTATCTATTGTTTTTTATGTTCTAAAAATCTTTTTGGCGTTTTCGGTCGTTATTCTATCAATTTCTTCAAAACTCACTCCATAGATATCTACCAGCTTACCTGCGATGAGGTTCAGATAAGCGCTTTCATTGCGTTTTCCTCTGTGTGGCACGGGCGCCAGATAGGGGCTGTCAGTCTCCAAAACTATTTTATCCAAAGGTATTTCACCCAAGAATTGGTCTATTTTTCCATTTTTAAAAGTCACCACGCCGCCGATGCCTAAATAAAATCCCAGCTCTATCGCTCGCAGAGCCTGAGCCTTGTCGCCACTGAAACAATGGAAAATTCCGCGCAGGCGAGGGTGTTTTTTTCTTTCCAAAACCTCAAAAGTCTCATCAAAACTATTTCGGGTGTGGATTACGATGGGCAGGTCTCTCTCCACAGCCCAGTCTATCTGCTTTTCGAAGGCTTTTATCTGTATATCAAGGGTAGATTGCTCCCAATATAAATCTATCCCGATTTCGCCCACAGCACAGAAATCCCTTTGGTTAAGGTGTTTTTCTACAATTTCTAATTCCTTTTCCCAAGTGTCAGGCTTTACCGAGCAGGGATGAAGTCCCATCATCGCAAAAATTTTCTGCGGATAGGCCGCCTCTAAATCCAGCATTTTTTGATGAGTTTCGGAGTCTATGGCAGGTAGGAATATTTGGCTTACGCCGTTTGCGAAAGCTCTGGAAATGGCTTTCTGTCTGTCTTGGTCAAATTCCTCTGAGTAGAGGTGGGTGTGGGTATCTATCATGATTTTAAATAAAATTAAAGAAATAATTATTCAGAATCTTCTCTATATTTGCATTTTGATAAAGATAATGAATGGATAGTATATCGATTTTAAAACCGCTGGTACACTATTTTCTGCATTTTGGTTTTCCGTTTTTTATAGCTTATTTTTTCTATAAAGAAACATGGAAAAAAACTTATTGCATTCTTTTGGCGACCATGCTGGTGGATTTGGATCATCTTTTGGCAACTCCTATTTTTGACCCAGACAGATGCAGTGTAGGTTTTCATCTGCTGCATTCTTATTATGCCGTTGCGGCATATGCTTTGGGATGTATTTTTCTGAAAGGGAATTACCGTGTAGTATCCATCGGGCTGCTTTTTCATATGTTCACAGACTGGCAGGATTACTGGCTGTGGCGCTAGAAAGTAGAGTTACATTCTTACTTGTCTCATTTTGAAAGCCATCATTTTTGCAATGTTTTGCCCTTTGTTTTTGGCATCTTCGGCTGTTTCTCCCTCGAAAAGTTCATCCACAGTTTCTTTCCAAAGCCCTACCCAGTGGTCAAAGTGGTGTTCCTCCATCGGCACTTGCAGATTTATCGGAATGTGAGCGCCTACGGGATTTCCATCAAATTTAATGTCCATAAAGAGCAGTGCCCTCCAGAATAGATACATTTTGGGAAGATGCTCCTCCCAGTTTGTTTTCGCTACATCATTGAAGAAAAAACCTATGACATCATCTTTTCTTACCTTGCTGTAAAATGTATTTACGAGCAGTTCTATATCTTCTATTGTTTCTATATCCTTCATTTGGGTTAGTTTTTCATAAGCTCTTCCGCCTGTTGTAGTGCGGCATCTGTGATGGTGCTTCCAGAGAGGATTTGGGCGATTTCGTGAAGCCTTTCTTTCTCACCGAGAGGAATGATGTTTGACTGAGTTTTTCCGTCCACATCTTGTTTCACCACTTTGTAGTGAGAATTTCCTTTGGCTGCTACCTGTGCGTGGTGCGTGATGACGATTAGCTGCATATTTTTAGCCATATCCTGCATCACTTTTCCTATTTCATCGGCTGTTTTTCCAGAAACTCCAGAGTCTATTTCATCTAAAATCAGAGTAGGAAGTTCTGCATTTTCGGCCATTATTTTCTTGATAGAAAGCATCACACGGGAGCGCTCACCACCAGAAATAGCGCTTTGTATCGGTTTTAGAGGGAAACCAGAGTTCGCTTGGAATAAAAGCTGAATGTGTTCTTTCCCAAACTTATTAAAGTCTTGATTTTCCGTAAATTCTACCTCTATTTTTGCTTTTTCTAGTCCCAATCTAGCGAGAAGTTCCTCAGTTTTTTCTTTAAAAACAGGAATGGTTTTTTGTCTATTTTCAAATAAGATTTTAGCTAAATTATCTAAATCCTGCTGGATTGTATTCAGTTGATTTTTAGTATCTTCTATATCTTTTTCTAAATTCTCTGAATTTTTCTGCTGTGTAGAGAGTTGCTCTCGTATAGCTATAAGTTCTTCAATCTCAGAAACTTGATGTTTTAGCAAGAGAGAATTTATTTTGTTGAGCTGGCTCGTGAAAACTGCCAGTTCTTCTGGATTGATTTCCGTGCTTTCTATCTCGTTTTCAATGCTGTCCGCTATGTCTTTTAGTTCCAGATAACTTTCCTCTATTCTTTGGCTTAGCTGTTCTAAATGAGGCGAATTTTCAGAGATTTTTTGAATTTTGTTTTTGATATCGTTCAGACTATCCAAAATCCCTATTTCTTCCTGCTGAAAACGCCCTGAGATTTGTCCCAGATTCTCCAAAATAAGCTCGGCATGTTCGCCTACATTTACCTTGTTTTTTAGTTCTTCTAAATTGATATTATCAAGGTTAAACTCTTGCAGTTCGGTTAGTAAAAAACTCTGATAGTCAGACTCTTTATTTCTTTCGGCTAGTTGGTTTTCAAGCGAAAGAAGTTCTTTTTTTAGATTTTGATAAGAGACAAATTTCTTTTGATAATCGCTTATAATTTCTTTGTTTTCAGATAATCCATCGATGATTTTGAACTGATATTCTTCCGAGAAAAGATTGGAAGTTTCGAACTGAGAGTGAATGTCAATCAGTTTGGAAGACAATTCCTTCAAAACATCCAGCGTCACGGGAATATCATTGATGAAAGCCCTGGATTTTCCACTCGGCAGGATTTCTCTTCTGATGATGGTATTTTCCTCAAAATCAAGGTCGTTTTCTTCAAAAAAAGGAAGATAAGAAGAAGTGATTTTAAATTCTGCTTCTACAACGCTCTTTTTCTCAGGGTCGGAGATTGATTTTGAATCTGCTCTTTCTCCAAGAATCAGCCTCAAAGCGCCTAAAATAATGGATTTTCCAGCGCCCGTCTCTCCCGTGATGACTTGCAGCCCGTTTTCTAGAGAAACGCTGAGATGCTGGATTAGAGCAAAATTTTGTATTGTAATTTTTGAAAGCATTTTTTAATATTGGTTATAGATTGAAGATTATTTCCACTTATTCCACTTGGATTCTGTATCTCTCGGCGAAAAAGTGCTCATCATTATTCTCAGTTCATTGACATTGATTCCGCCATTGTTATTGGAATTAAAAATATTGAAAATTTCATCTTTTTTCGTATCAATGAAAATGGAAAGAGGATAGTTCAGCTGGAAATTCGTTTCGTAAGCTTTTAGTTTCAGCAGTTCTTCTGCAATGGTCTGTTTTGCAGCGAATTGGTTTTGGCTGCTGAGATTATCTAGTCCTATTCTGTGATAGGAATAATAAATATTTCTTAGAGGAATGCTCCTTTCGTTTAGTAAACTATTGACTAACAGGCTTCTGCTTTTAGTCTCGCCCATGATTTCCCATCCGTCATAGTTGTGATTTTGAGCATTTTGAGAAATTTTTTGTGCCTTTTCGAAATGTGTTTTTCCGCTCAGCTGCTGGAAGCTGTCCGCATCATACCCTAAAATAGTATAGATGTAAAAACTAATCACATCCGTAAGGTTTTTCCCAGAAAACTGTCTGTCATTGAATATAAGATTTTCATTTTCAGTGTATTCGAAAGAAAAACGAGTGTCATTGATATTGATAAGAGGCGTTTCGTAAATAGTCCCATAAACAGGGCGAACTGCCTGAACAATGAGGCTTCCTTTAAAGGAGTTTTGGCTCGGTCTTTCTTTGATAACGATGGCAAAATTAGCTTTGATTTTCTCAAAGTTTTGCAGTTTTTTGCCTGTCCATTTTGTATTGTTGATGAAATCTCTCAGGCTTTTCTCTAATGTTTTGAAAACCTGAGTGTTACTTCCGCCTATCTGGCTGTGATTTACCTGCACATTGGCATAGATTTCCTGTGCATAGGTTAGACAATTAATGGATAGAATGACTAAAAAAGCAAATATTTTTTTCATACTGTTTTCTAAAATTAAAGGTGCTAATTTAAAATTAAAAATCATTACACCCAAACAAAAATCTCAATAATGCCTTTTTTATTTTGTGCATTTCAAAAAAAATACTATCTTTGCGCCCATAAATGAGATGTAAGATATGTTAATAGTTCAAGTAAAAGACGGAGAATCAATTGATAGAGCACTTAAAAGATACAAAAGAAAGTATGACAAAACAGGTGTTGTTAAGCAATTGAGATCTAGACAGCAGTTTACTAAACCTTCTGTAATACTTAGACAAGGGAGATTGAGAGCTGCTCACAAACAAAGACTGCTTAGCAAAGAAGAGCAAGCATAAGGTTTTGTTTTGAAAATATTTTGAGTCCATTCTTTATTGAGAATGGACTTTTTATTTTTAAATTGATTAACTTTGAACCATGATAGATAAGTTTTTGGAATATATTCAGCAAGAAAAACGCTACTCTCCCAATACGATTACCAGCTACCGAAAGGATTTGGAGGATTTTCTGTTTTTCCTAATGGATAGGGAAGGTATGGAAGAGTTGCAGAAAGCAGAAAAGAAAATGGTGCGTAATTTCATCGTTTTTCTGAGCGAGAAAGGATTGACCAAAAGAAGTATCAATAGAAAAATTTCTACTCTGAAGAGTTTTTATGCTTTTTTACAGAGAATATCTCTGATAAGTGTTTCGCCTGTGGAGGGCTTATCAACCATCAAATTTTATCCCGAAAAACAAATTCTCTTTTCCAAAGAAGAAATGCAGGATTTATCCGTTATTTTAGAAAATGGAGAAGTGGAGTTGCTGGATAGGCTTATTATAGAGGTTCTGTATCAAACGGGAATGCGTAGGGCAGAGCTTTGTAATTTGCTTTTAGAGAATGTTCATTTTTATAGAAATGAAATCACAGTAATAGGTAAAGGAAATAAACAGAGAATAGTTCCTGTTTCGCCCATCTTGATGAAGGAACTCAAGGTTTATAATGATGAACATAGAAAGCCTAATTCTGATGCGGATTTATACTTTTTTGTAACACCAAAAGGAAAAAAAATTACAGAAAAATTTGTTTATTTGCTCGTAACTCGCTATCTTAGTGCTGTGTCTTCAAAGAAAAAGAGAAGTCCGCATATCCTTAGACATAGTTTCGCGACACATATATTGAATAATGGAGCCGAAATTTCTAAGGTTAAGAAGATGATGGGGCACGCGAGTTTATCTTCTACACAAGTATATACCAATGCGGATATTGAACAACTGAAAAATATTTTTAATAAAACTCATCCCAGAGGTAATGCGAAAACACAATTATCATCTGATGATGAGATGACATAAGTTTAACACATAAAATAGTTATTATGGAAATTAGAGTTCAAGCGATGGGGATGACTCCTCATGTTTCACTAGAAGAGTTTATGGAAAAGAAAATAGCTAAATTAGACACTTTCTATGATAAAATCCAAGCATGTGAGGTTTTCTTGAAATTAGAGAATGTAAGTGGTAAAGAAAACAAAACAGCGGAGATTATTCTAAATGTTCCAGGGGATGATATCGTGGTAAAGAAGACTACAAGTTCTTTTGAGGAGAGTATAGATCTTTGCGTAGATGTTGCTAAAAAGCTGTTAATCAAAAAGAAAGAAAATAATTAAAAAAAATATTTAAATTTCAGCAATAAAAATTTGTGGTTTCAAAAAAACTTTTCTATATTTGCAAACGCAAAAAGGAAATAAAGAAGTTCTTTTGAAATCAATGCCTCCATAGCTCAGTTGGCCAGAGCACGTGATTTGTAATCTCGGGGTCGTGGGTTCGAATCCCTCTGGAGGCTCATTTTATAAGGTAGGGGAGATACCAGAGCGGTCAAATGGGACGGACTGTAACTCCGTTGCTTCGGCTTCGCAGGTTCGAATCCTGCTCTCCCCACATTTATAAAAACATTAAAAAATATTTGTGGGTTTAAGAAAAAGTTCTTATATTTGCAAAGTAAAAATTACCAACAATAAAAAATGCGGAAGTAGCTCAGTTGGTAGAGCGTCAGCCTTCCAAGCTGAATGTCGCGGGTTCGACCCCCGTCTTCCGCTCACAGAAATCACAATCTCTATTGATTGTGATTTTTTTATAAGCCGTTATAGCTCAGCGGTAGAGCGCTTCCTTGGTAAGGAAGAGGTCTCGGGTTCAAGTCCCGATAATGGCTCAAATAAGTAAGATATTGTTTTTCAGTATCTTACTTTATTATAGGTAAAATATGCCTATTTTAGGGAGAAAAACACCAGTTAATAAATAGGTATAAAATAGGATAAAATAGGAAAAAAGTTCAAACAAAGTTCAAATGAAAATCAAATTTTTATATTTATAAAAATATCCTAATGAATTATTCATTGGGATATTTTGTTTTTAAGATGATTTGAATAGATTTATTTTTGTCAAGAGGAAGTTGTTTTTTACACATCTGAAACATTACCGCAACCAATGTTTAAACTCACTTGTTAATTTTTTCTCTTTGAGCAAAGATATCATTTCAAATTGGGCTTTAATCTCATTTTGAACCAAATCATCTTGAAATCCTTCCTTAGATAATATATCCTTATCTTCATCTTGTAGCATTATATCTATTACATTGATAATTGATTGAGAAATATTATCTTCAAAACCTCTTATGCCTGACTGACAATATCTTAAAACATCATCTAAAGAAACTATCAACTCATATATCTCTTCTTGTTGATAATCTGTTGCATCTAAATCTGTTTCATCTATGTCGTTAAGCCTTTTGTACAACAAATTAATTTTACTCATATCCATTTGTTCCTTTTCATCAACAAGATTCCATAAATAACTTATGATTTCATTAATCAATGAAACCTCTTCATCGGTCAAAAAAACTTGAATATGATTTTTACACCTTTGTAATAAACCTTCACAAAACCAACTACCCCAAAAAAGTAAATTATTTTCGGGTATTTCTGAGGTTTTTTCTTCTATTTCTTTTGAATACGAATTAAAATCTTCCATTTTTGTTAAAAATCATTGTTTAATGATGTTTTTGGTTTTTTACACATTATTTTTTTAAAAAATCTCCAAAAACCATTTGTTTTTTGAAACTACCTTGGAATTTCTGTTTTTTCTCCAGTGCTATCACTTATTCTTTTCGTAAGTTGTGTAACTTCCTCAAATATGGGTTTTATTTTTTTATCAGGAAATCTATCTAATGGATTATTATACCCATCATCCCAAAAAGTTATATATTTCCTTTTACCATCTTGAAAATAAAAAATAATCTGCGTTGCTTCTTGAGGAGGGTGTATACTGTCTTTATTAGTAGAATTTAGTTCATGTTCATTAGGGAGATTTTCTAAATCATTGTCATAATATATTCTTTTTATTTTATTAATGCTTTTATTAGATACTTTGAACGGAACTTCCTTTATAGTATCTTTCTCGTAAGGTGTTTTTCTTGTTTTATAAACTTTTTGTATTCCCTCTGATAGATAAAATGTTCCTTTCCAGTTTTTTACGACTATAGATTTTATATTGTCTTTTTTATGAGCACAACTATAGAAAAGTAGAAATGCAATAAAATAAATATACTTATTTCTCATTTTTTAAATTCTTTTTGAGATGGGAATATGAAGTTATTTTGTATTCCTTTTCATTTATATTTAGTTTTTTTTATCAGATACCCTCGTTATTGTATGCCTTTTCTAAAAAGAATCTCGTTTTTATTAGTGAATGTTATAGCAATAAAAGAAACATCACATTCTTCTAATAACTGACCATTATCACAACAAGAATTAATATAATACATAAATACTATCTCTTCTTTATTCTTAAATTTTCTATTAGGAGTTCCGAGATATTCTTTTAGCAAAATACTATCATTTTTATTACTTTTTTTAAAGGTATTATATAATTCTTCTCCCATCTCAATAGTTCTTTCGTGTTTACACCCTAAGCTATCATTATTCCATAAGAAAAATGTATGATTTTTTTCTAATACCATTGTGTTGTCTGCTTCTTTTCTTTTGGAACAGCTTATGATACATAATAGAGGCAATATTATTCTACAAAAAACATTCATTTTCTTTATTATTAAAGGACTAATTTACTATTTATTATGATTGGATTAACTAAAAAATAATTTTATTCATCTATTGCTCAATTTCTCTATAATAAATATTACATCTTAAAAAATAAAAAAGACAGAAGATTCACGATAAGATATATACTTACTGATTCTTTCTGTCTTATGATTGATTTTAAATCTCTATTTATTTGATAAAAATCTAAAAGAAAAAGTGCTTTCATGGATTTTATGAAATAGCCTTTTCCAGCTCCACGCTTACGCCTTTCATTTCGCCCTGCATAGGCGGGTTGGTTTTGGTGAGTTTTATTTTGATGTAGGTGATTTGTGGGAATTTTTCTTCTAATTTTTGGATAATTCTCCCAATTACCCGTTCCAACAGCAGCGATGGAATTTCCATTTCTCTATGGATAATATTGTTGATTTCGGCGTAATTTATCGTGTCTTCCAAGCGGTCGCTCTGTGCCGCTTTCCATAGGTCTGCGTGAATTTCAGCATTTACGAGATAATGCGTCCCAATCGTTTTCTCCTCTGGCAAAACTCCATGATAAGCATAAATTTTCAAATCCTCGATGAGAATTCTGCTTCTTAGATTTTCATTTTTAATATCAAAATCTTCGGCTGTCAGCCCTATGTTTTGGAGTTTTGTGAAACTTGGAACAGGGAGATTGGCGTTGTCTTCTTTTTTCATTTTTCTGTAAAATTAGAGATGATGTTTTCTATTTCTTTTTTTGCAGTTTCCAAATCATCATTTATCAAAACTTGGTCAAATAAATGCTGATAGCCAAGCTCTTCCTGAGCCTTGTTTATACGGGTTTTTATGGTTTCTAAACTGTCTGTATTTCTTTTGATTAGGCGTTTTTCCAGTTCTTCTATGGATGGCGGAGCGATGAAAATACTCATTGCTTGGTCTCCGAAAATCTTTTTTAAATTAACTCCACCAACTACATCTACATCGAAAATCACCGTTTTTCCGTTCTTCCAGATTCGTTCTATTTCAGATTTCAGCGTTCCGTAGAATTTGTCAGCATAGACCTCTTCATGCTCCACAAAGGCATCTTCGGATATTTTTTTTCTAAACTCATCAGGCGTTAGGAAATAGTAGTCTTTTCCGTGTGCTTCGCCTTCTCTTGGCGCTCTTGTAGTTGCAGAAATGGAAAATTCTAAATGCGGGAAATTCTCTAAACTATGCTTTACTAAAGTGGTTTTTCCGCTTCCAGATGGAGCCGAAAATATGATGACTTTGTTCATTTTATGTTGAATTTGAGTTTTTAAAATAGAATCAATGTTTTGATGAAAATTTTTTATAAAACATTGAGTGTCTGTTCTTTTATCTTTTCTAAATTATCTTTCATCATGACTACTATTTTTTGGATTTCATGATGATTGGCCTTTGAGCCCAGAGTATTGATTTCCCGCCCGATTTCTTGGCTGATGAAACCTAATTTTTTTCCATTAAAATCCTCATTATTAAGAACTTCCAAGAAATATTTCAAATGCTGTGTAAGACGGACTTTTTCTTCGGAAATGTCTAATTTTTCTACAAAATACGCCACTTCTTGGTAAAATCTGGTTTCGTCCAGCTGCTCAAAATCCTTTAAAGAAGAGAGATAGCGCTCTTTTATAGTAGAAATTCGCTCCTCCTCAAAAGGCTGAACCTGTCCCAGCAGCTCTTCGATGTTTTTGATGTTTTTAGTGAGTTCTTCTCCTAAAATTTCTCCTTCGGTTTTTCTAAAATTAGAAAACTCTATAACTGCCTTATTTATAGTGTCTTGCAGGAGATTCCATTCGTTGTCAGAGAGCTCTTCCGTTTTGCACTGGATGGTTTCAGGCATTCTTATTGCCATTTTAAGGTATTCAAAATCAGGGGCTTCTGGTGAACATTGGCGAAGCTGCTCCATGTAGGATTTTATAATTTCTTGGTTGATTTTCACATCATTCGCGCCATCCAAAGATTCACAAGTGATGAAACAATCTACTTTTCCTCGTAAAAGTTTGTCATTCAGTGATTTTCTGATTTCAAGTTCTTTTTCTTTAAAACGGAGAGGGAGTTTTATGCTGAGGTCGAACGATTTGCTGTTGAGAGATTTGATATCAACATTTATTTTTTTACCTTCAAAAATGGTTTCAGCTCTTCCGAAACCAGTCATTGACAATATCATAAAAATCTTATTTTATGCACAAATATAAACTATTTAAGAGAAATATTTTTAAAAATCTATTAAATAGAGCTAATTTTGCAGATATATTTAAGGATAATGCTTTATATTTTTGTATCAGTTTTGATAATTTTTCCTGTATTGATGGGCTTTGGGCGCCTTTCTCAAAAGATATTTGGAGAGTTTTGGGAAGGGCTTTCCGCACAGCTGGTCTTAGGGATATTATTTTTGATGACGGTATGGAGCGTTTTGTCTTTTTTTGTCCCGTTAAATATTGATTTAGAGCGAATTACTGTCGGTTGTGGTTTTCTCTTGTTTTTTTATTTTCAGTCGTATAAAGATTTTTTTAAAATAGACCGAAAAAACTGGCTTTTGTGGGGAGGTTTTAGTTTGGTTTCTTTGGTCGTGGGCAGTGGCTTTCCCTTTATTTTAGATCATTTTGGGTATTATGTCCCTACGATTAAGTGGCTTTCTGAGTATGGGCTGGTAAAAGGAATTACGAATTTGGACTGGGTGCTGGGGCAGATGTCGCCATGGCATGTTTTTCAGGCAGGATTTTCGCATTTTTCAGATGAATTTCTGAGGATAAATGTGCTTCTTCTGATGATATTTTTCTTGTATATCATTGAGAAAAAATCATGGGTGATGCTCTGTTTTTCGCCTGTTTTGTTCTTTTTCGTGCAGTCGCCGAGCCCAGATTTGCCAGCGATAGTTTTTTCTTTAATTATTTTAAATGAAATTTTAACTAAAAATAAAGAATTTGCCCTGCTTTTTGCTTTTTCGGTTTTGGTTTTCAGTATCAAACCTACGATGCTTTGGCTGCCGATTTTGGCTTTTCTTTATCCGATTTTGATTTTTAGGAAAGGTTTGAAATTCATTTGGTTAGGAGGTTTGTTTGGTGTTTTGTACTGCGTGAAAAATATTTGGATTTTCGGTTATCCTTTTTTTCCGATTCAGTTTTTGGATTTGGGTTTTAGCTGGAAACCATATGGCGAGTTATTCATTTCATCAAGTGAGGTCGCTGTTTTAAAGACTTTTGATTTACAATATTCTTTGGAAGAAATTTCCCGATTTTCAGCCGTGGAATATTTTGTAAACTGGCTTTTCTTGGATGGGATAAAGGGCGTTATCAATGTCGGTTTGATGTTGGTTTTGCTGTTTTTTGGGATTTTTTCATGGAAACAAAAGGATAAAATCACGGGAATAATATTTCTCTGCATTTTGGTAAAAAGTATTTTTGTTATCTGTTTTTCAGCGCAATATAGATTTTTCATCGATGTGTTTTTTGTGTTTTTTGTGGTGGTTTTTAGAGAAGTTTTTTCTAAAAAATGGTGTTTGGGAATTTTCTCTGGTTTGAGTGTTTTGATAGTCAGTATTTTGGCGTTTCCACAGATTTTGCAGGAAAAAATTCCAAGTTTTAATTTGGGATTTGTGATGAGAAATTATGAAGTGAAACAGATTTATAAACCACTATATTACTCTCTAAATAAGCACGATACATTTACTATTGGTAATTTGGAATTTAATGTTCCGAGGGATTATGTCTTTGGGTTTGATACGGCTTTGCCAGTCCTCACACCAAGCCAGTTGGAGGAATTTTACGAATTGGGAATTTTCCCTCAAAAAATAGGAAAAACTCTTGACCAAGGTTTTGTTTGGAAAAAACTAAATTTTCAGGAAAAAAAGCATCTGAAAAGCATCATCGAAAAAATTAAAAAATAAAATTATCATTTCTTAGGAATTTGTATATTTGTAGGATGTTTGGGGCATTGGGGAATTATCTGACTTTTTCTTCCTTTGGTGAGAGCCATGGGGAGGCTTATGGCGGTATTTTGACCAATTTTCCAGCAGGCGTGAAAATCGATTTTGATGAGATTCAGCATCAGCTGAATAGAAGAAAACCAGGGCAGTCGGCTATCGTTACACAGAGAAAGGAGGCGGACGAAGTGAGGTTTCTTTCAGGGATTTTTGAAGGGAAAACCACAGGAATGCCGATAGGTTTTTTGGTTGAAAATGAAAATCAAAAGACAAAAGATTATGAGCATTTAGCTCGTGCCTATCGCCCATCTCATGCAGATTATACATATGACCAAAAATTTGGTTTTAGAGATTACCGAGGCGGTGGGCGTTCTTCTGCGAGGGAAACTTTGAACTGGGTAGTGGCAGGGACTTTGGCGAAACATCTGCTGCCAGAAGTTGAGATTTATTCTTATGTGTCATCGGTGGGAGAAATATCTTGCACAAAGCCATATCAGGAGCTTGATTTTTCAAAAATAGATGAAAATGAAGTGAGATGCCCAGATGAGACTACCGCAAAGCTCATGATAGAGCGGATAGAACAAGCGAGAAAAAAAGGCGATACAGTAGGAGGAACGATAACTTGTGTAATAAAAAACGCACCAAAAGGCTTGGGAGAGCCAGTTTTTAATAAACTTCATGCAGAGTTGGGAAAGGTGATGCTTGGTATTAATGCTTGTAAAGGTTTTGAATATGGGACAGGATTTGAGGGGGCAAAAATGTCTGGTTCGGCACAAAATGATATTTTTAATACTGATGGAACTACCAAAACCAACCATTCGGGCGGGATACAAGGAGGAATTTCTAATGGAATGGATATTTATTTCCGAGTGGCGTTTAAGCCTGTCTCTACGCTGATGATGCCGCAGGAAAGCATAGATAATGCAGGAAATATCATAAAATTAGAAGGAAAAGGAAGGCATGACCCATGCGTACTGCCGAGAGCAGTTTCTATCGTGGATGCTCTTTCAGCGTTCGTTTTAGCGGATATGTATCTCATAGATAAACTGAGAAAAATTTAATAAAAAAACAAAATGAAAAAATATTGGGAAAAAGGAATTTCTTTTGAGGAATATTTCAAGAAAACAGAAGAAATTGTCAATAAAGATGAAGAAAAACTAACTCCAGCAGAAAAAGAAATGCTGGAATATTATAAACTGGGAGTGCAGAGAATGAGCAGAATGATGAAGGTCTATAAACCCGATGAGGAGCAGGTGAAAACCCTTGAAAATAAAAACTTTAAAGGAAAAATATTGATTATTTCCGAAGGTTGGTGCGGAGATGCAGGGCAGACAGTGCCAGCGGTTTCTCTATTTTTCGAAGGGAAAAATGAAGTGAGAATTGTCTATCGTGATGAAAATCCAGATTTGATAGACCAATTTTTGACCAATGGAACGCGTTCTATTCCTATCGTGGTTCTTTTAGATGAAAACGATGGAGTGATAGCGCACTGGGGGCCGAGACCAGCCTATGGAACAGAACTTTTAAAAAAATACAAAACCGACCCAGAAAACTACCCTAAAACTCAGTTTTACAATGATTTACAGGTCTATTATGCGAAAAATAGAGGGTATGATGTAATCACGGAAATATTAGATTTAATTTAAAAATAAAGAAAAATTATGGCAAATACACCTTCAAATATGCTGGCATTAGGAACAAAAGCTCCATTTTTTGAGCTGCCTAATCCTGCGAAAAACAACGAGTTACAGAGTTTAGAAGATTTAAAGGGAAGCAAAGGAACTTTGGTTATTTTCATGTGTAACCACTGTCCGTTTGTGATTCATGTAATAGAAAAATTGGCTGAACTTTACGAAGATTATAAAGGGAAAGGAATAGAGTTTATCGCGATAAATTCTAATGATGTGATAAATTATCCAGCAGATTCGCCAGAGCAGATGGTGGATTTTGCGGAGGAAAAAGGTTTCACTTTTCCGTATTTGTATGATGAGAGCCAAGCTGTGGCAAAGGCCTATGATGCGGCATGTACGCCAGATTTTTATTTCTTTGATGACAAGCTGGATTTGATTTATCGTGGTCAAATGGATGATTCCAGACCTGGGAATAATAAGGAGATTACGGGTGAGGATTTAATCATTGCTTTTGAAAATCTTTTGGCAGGTCAGCCACAGGAAGAATTGCAGAGACCGAGCCTTGGTTGTAACATTAAATGGAAATAAAAAGAGATGAAAATCACTTTAAATAGAATAAATGACGATTTTCTTTTCGAATGTGCGAATGAAAATGGTCAAAAAATCTTGCTTAACAATGTAGGCGAGGACAAAAACAACGGTGTGAGCCCTATGGAGGCTCTGCTGATGTCTGTGGCGGGCTGCAGCGGAATAGATGTAGTCAGCATTCTAAAAAAACAGAAACAGCATATTACCAAGTTTTCGGCAGAGGTAGAAGGCGAGAGAGTAGTAGAAGGGGAGGCGAAACCATTTAGAAATATAATGGTAAAATTCTATGTGGATGGAGATGTAAATCCTGAAAAGGCGAGAAAAGCAGCAGACTTATCCTTTGCGAAATACTGCTCTGTTTCTAAAACACTCGAACCTAATGTAAAGGTAGAGTATCAAATATATGTGAATGGTATAAAAGTAGATTAAAAATGTTTAGAATTTCTGAGATTGAGACTTTTTTTCCAGAGAAAATACTGACAAATGAAGATTTACAAAAGGAATTTCCAGAGTGGAGTCCAGAGAAAATATTTAATAAAGTAGGAGTAAAACAAAGGTATATTGCTGAGAAACATGAAACCGTGCTGGAACTAGCAGTAAAAGCTTCCGAAAAACTATTAAAAAAAATAGATAAAAACGAAATAGATTTTATCTTGTTTTGTACACAAAGCCCTGATTATCATCTTCCTACTACGGCTTGTATCTTGCAGGATAGACTGGGACTGAGAAAGGATATAGGAGCTTTGGATTTTAATCTCGGGTGTTCTGGCTTTGTCTATGGTCTGAGCATAGCAAAGGGGCTTATCGCAACAGGTGTAGCTCAAAATATTCTATTAGTAACAGCTGAAACTTATACTAAATATCTTAGAAAATCAGACAAATCTAACCGAACTATTTTTGGGGATGGAGCAGCAGCGACCTTAATACGAAAGGATGAAACCAAAGAGAATTTTCAATTTATTTTAGGGACAGATGGCAGCGGATATGATAATCTCATTGTGAGAAATGGCGGTGGTAGAAAT
This sequence comes from uncultured Flavobacteriaceae bacterium, assembly GCA_963516475.1. Taxonomy (GTDB): domain Bacteria; phylum Bacteroidota; class Bacteroidia; order Flavobacteriales; family Weeksellaceae; genus JABCPE02. Next base: position 45,043 of record CAUQBR010000005.1, on the reverse strand, counting down.
CGTATAAATAAGGAAGATGAATCTGGTAACTGTCTGTATATGAATGGGCAAAAGATTTTTCTTTTTACCATAGAAAAGATTCCAGAGTTGGTAAGAGAAATCTTGGAGAAGAATAATTTAACTAAAAATAATGTGGATTATTATATTTTTCACCAAGCAAATGCACATATTCTAAGAAGACAGCGGGAAATTTTGGACATTCCAGAGGAAAAATTCTATATCAATTTAGAAAAATATGGGAATACTGTTTCTTCTACCATTCCAATTGCACTGAAAGATGCATTAGAAACAGGAAAAGTTAAAAGGGGACAGAAGATAATGCTGATAGGTTTTGGCGTGGGGCTTTCTTGGGGGGCAACGATAGTAGAATTATAAGAAGAAATTGATAAAATATAAATAAAAAAACCGCAAGTTATGGATATGCGTTTGCTGGAAAGGGTTACTTCATCAGGAAATATTATAAAATATATTGATGGGCTGAGATTTATAGCTGTCGCAAGTGTTTTTATTTGTCATTTTTTGGCTAATCATTTAGCGAACTTCCCTGAAATAAAGGAATATAGTTATATCTTTCCTTTTTTTGGGAATGGGATAGGACACACAGGAGTTTATTTGTTTTTCGGAATTAGTGGATTTATATTGTCACTTCCTTTTCTAAAACAATATGTGTATGGTGGCAAGGAAGTCTCTATAAAGGATTATTTTTTGAGGAGGCTTACTCGGCTGGAACCACCTTATATTGTTCATTTAATACTGTTTTTATTTATTTCAACAGTTTTAGGAAATAAGAGTTTTCAGGAATTATTCCCAAACTTTTTGGCATCGCTGTTTTATGTGCATAATATTGTTTTTTCTGAGGAGCGTTATCCATTGATTAACATTGTGTTATGGACGCTTGAAATAGAAGTGCAGTTTTACATATTAGCGCCGCTTCTTTCGCTGGGGATTTTCAAACTTCCTAAATGGATAAGAAGGGCTTTGATGCTTGGAATTATTGTCTTATGGCCACTTTTGGGGATTGATACAGGATTTCATAGTATTCTGAATTATTTGCATTTCTTTATCATTGGCTTTTTAGTGGCAGATTTATCTCTTGAATATTCAGATAAGATAAACTCTTCTTATGTTTTTGATATTCTGTGTATTATTGCGTTTGTGATATTTTGGCAGGGAAATGTTTGGCCGGAATTTCAGTGGTTGTATATTTTCGTTTTGTTGTTTCTTACACCATTTTCTATTTTTTGGAAAAAACTGATGGAGTTTCGCCCAGTGTATATTATAGGAGGGATGTGCTATACGATTTATATGCTGCATCATAAGATAATATATATGTTTTTTGGGATGTTCTTCAAGGGGAAAGAGTTTTTTGGCGATCCGATATACAACCTTTTTACAAGGCTTATAATCATATCTATTGTGACCCTTCTGATATCTGCTGTGTTTTTTATATTTGTGGAGCGCCCGACTATGAAAAAACAATGGTGGAAATATAGAGATTTGAAGAAACTATTTTTCGAATAAAATAATTAGAATAAATAATAAAGAGACTTTTTAGAGTCTCTTTATTCTATTTTACATCCTAGATTTCTATATTGATTTTTGAAACATTCTACCCATTTTCTGAATTCTTGGATATTAATTTTTTCTTTGATGAAAGTTTCAAAATACTCGGTAGAAAAGTCTTTTGGGAAATTTTCTAAAGCATCAAACTCACCTGCAAGCCAAGCCTCATTGATAAGGTGATTGAATAGATTCACATCAAAATCAAATCCATATGAATGGTAGGAATTGGTAGCAGAAGACTGGAATGTCGTTTTCATGCTTTCTTTTTTTAATTGGGCTATGAAATTGCGATTGTTTCTATGTTTTCGGTAATATATAGATGCGTTTCTAAGTTGTTGTTTTTCATCTACTTTACCAAAAGAATCTTTCCAAACATAGAGCCAATATTCCTTTTTCCAAAATCCCATGAGAATGGAATTTAATGTCCAATATTTTAGCTTAGTTTCATTATCAACCAATTTTAGTTTAAATAATAATGAGAAAAATTTAAACTTATTGTAGAAAAACCAATCCATAATGAGCGGATTAGATAGGAATAAATCTTTTGGATAAATACTATCCAAAGTATCATTGATAGACTCTTTATTTACCCATTGAAGGTCTTTGGTGTTGCCCAGCCAACCTAACTTTAAAAGGCTGATGTTGTGATTTACAGCGTTTTCTCTTAGCTGGTTTATATCCACATTTTCGGTAAACCAAACATCATCTTCTGTTATGATGAAGTACTCTGAAGTCTCTTGAACAGCATTTCTCCATAATTTGGTTGGGATTTGAAAGCCATTGATTTCTTTTCCTTGCTCTAGATTGTCTTTTATGGCCTGTTCTTTATCCTTGTAATTTTCAGATTTTAGAATGGTAACTTCAGGATGGAGTTCTTGTATTTTATCCAAATATTTCTGTGGTGTTCCATCGTCAAGGACAGTAACTTTATAATTACCAGTCACATAGGTCTTAATACTTTTAAGACATCTATCGAGATAAAAAGCTCGGTTGAAGGATTTTATGAGGATGCTGATTTTCATTTGATTAGTTTTTTTCTTAAATATTCTGTTGCTTTGATTTCAAAAAGATGATAAATAATATAAGATAGGAGCAGTGATATTCCCCAAAAACTGATGTAGGAGATAGAAAAAATTACAACCCAAGGAACTTTAGAAATAGTTGTTCCTTCAAAAAAGACTTTTATGATATATGAAATTCCATCACTTACAATAGGGTTTACTAAATATAATGAGTAAGAAATCAGACTAAAAGTGGTGATAATTTTTTGCGTAGTATTGTATTGTGCAGTATTGTGGCGTATTGTATTAAGATATGGAATAAATAATAATGCAATAGAAGAAGTAATGGTAAATTCTAATATTCTGTAAGGAAAACTATAGGTTATAAATTTACTTATCAAGAAGTTAATAACAAGCAAGGAAAATCCGATATACATTGCTTTTTTCTTATTTTTTGACCAAAATGATGGATAATAATTATGGATAAAAGCTCCTAAAACTCCAAACATGATAGAATCTAATCTGTAAAAAACAGAATATCTTATCACTTCGAAATCCTCATATTTATAATTTGGAATAGAGTAATATTGTATGATTCTACCTATGGATATGACAAATATGGTTATGATAATATAAAATAAAATTGACTTTTTGAAAGAAAATCCTAATTTAAATAGTAGATAAATTACCAATGGAAGAAGGATATAAAACCATTCTTCAACACTTAAACTCCATGACCATCCAAAAAAATCAGTGTTAGGATTAGATGTTAGGTTTTGTACAAAAATAAAATATTTCCAAATTTCGCTCTCTGAAAAAGTATAAATTCCTAGACAAATGAATAGAAATAGTAAATAATTGGGAAGTGTTCTAGTCCATCTCTTTATCCAGAAAATTTTGATTTCATCTATGGAAATCTTTTCAGAAGACATTTGTTTGATAAAAATATTACCAATAAGAAAACCACTCAAAACAAAAAATATCCCAACCCCATCAAAGAATAATAATGAATAGTACTCCGAAATTTGCTTTGGGATAAATCTTGCGCCATGAGTAATCATTACAAAAAATATAGCAGCAGATCTGAGCATATCTAATCCTAAAATTCTTGTACTTCCTTGTTTCATATTATTCATAATGATTTTATTAAGGCTTTTAGTTTGTCAATACAGCTAAGCTCTTTCCAGTTTTTGTCTCTAATGACTTCAGAAAAAGATTTGGAATATAGCATAGCTTTGATGTATTTGTCTTTATGGTCTTTTAAATTCTTTTTGACGGTGGGATTGTCTTTAAAATGCTCAATCAATCCATCAAACATCATGAATGAGTTCTCATAATTGATTTTTTTTCCACTCCACACTCCTGTATTTTGTCTGTAAACAGCCATTTTATCATTAAAATATTTTATTTTTCCCATTTGAGCCACCCATAGCATGAGAGGATAATCTCCTAAAGGGGAAGAAGAAAACCAGTCAGGAAAACGATTTATTTTAAGATTACGAAACACAGAAGAAAGCGTGGGAACTATATTTCTACAAGCAAGATCTTCTAGCGTGTAGGTGTCTTGGGTGTTTTCTTTATCGTAGGGACTATCCGAAGATAGAGTATCTCCGTTTAGGAGAAATATATTATGACATGAAATAGAGTAGTCTGAATTTTGCTCCAAAAAATCTATTTGTTTCTGTAGTTTGTTTTCATCCGTCCAGTAGTCATCACCATCACATATGGCCACATATTTACCCTGTGCTTGTTGGTAAGCCCAAGTGAAGTTGGGATTCATTCCCTTATTAATCTCATGTTTAGTGTATTTTACCTCGATATTAGAGGGAGATTTTTTTATGATTTCTTTTACAAGTTCATCTGTATTATCAGGCGAACAATCATTAGCAATGATAAGCTCTACAGGGAAATTAGTTTTTTGTAAAAACACTCCCTCTATCGCTTTTTGTATGTATTTTTCGTGTCCATAAGTAATCATAATGACACTTACTAATGGATTTTTCATAATTCTAATATTTTAATGAACTTATTTAGTAGTTCTTTTGGAAGTAGATATTTTTATTGTGTTTTGATGTTTATGACACATCCTCCCCAAGAATATCCTACACCAAAACCTCCTAGAAGAATATTTCCATGGAGTTCTCCATTTTTTAGTTTTTCATATAAGACAATGGGAACAGTTGAAGAAACAGTATTCCCGACCTCACTCATGTAATAGTGGAATTTTTCTTCATTTATTTTTAATTTTTTTCGAAGAAAATTTAGCATGAATTTATTGGCTTGGTGGAAAACAAATCCTTCTATTTCATCATTAGTAAGTTTATTTTTAAGTAAAGTGTTTTTCACGAGTTCAGGAACGGCCTCAATGGTAAAATTGAAGATTTCAGAACCATTCATATACAAATAATCTGATGAAGTAGGATTTGATTTTTCATCAAAAGTCAGGTCATTCATAGGGCTTTTACAACGCAGTCCACCTGTTTTTACTATTAGATTTTCTGCACCTTTTCCATCTGTTCCTAAACTAAAATTTCCAATTTCAGCAAAGCCTTCTGTAGAAATCAGAGTAGCCGAACCTGCATCACCGAAAATGGTTCTATTTCCTTTGTCCTTTGGGTGTAAATATTTGGAATAAGTTTCACCTGTTAAAAGCAGCACATTATTTGCTATTCCTCCTAAAATAAGCCCTTTTGCCAATGATAGCCCATAGATGTAACCAGAGCATCCCAAATTAAAATCTAATGCTCCACAAGTTGTCGGCAGTCCCAATTTGTTTTGAATAATACATGCAGAAGTTGGAAGAAAATAATCTGGACTTTGGGTACAAAATAACACAAAATCAATATTTTCCTTATTTATGTTAGGGTTTTCTAAAAATAGTTTTTCAGCAGCTTTTACTGCTAAATCAGAGGAAGTTTCGTTTTCAGATGCCACAAAACGAGTATTTATCCCTACTTTATCTGCTATTTTATCAACACTCCATTCAGGAAATTCTTTTACTAATTGTTCATTAGTGATTTCATTTTCAGGAAGTGTGTAAGCTAAGGCTTTTATATATGTTTTCATATTTTAATAATTAATAGAGCGTCCACCATCTAAAAGCAAGTTAGTTCCTGTTGTCCATGTGCTTGCATCAGATAAGAGATAGATTGTAGCATAGGCTACCTCTTCAGGTTTTCCATATCTTTTAAGTGGATATTTTTGTTTGTCAGCTTCAAATTGCTCTTCTGTAACATCTCCCGAACTCATTATGGTAGTTTCTATCATACTAGGCATCACACTATTTACTCTGATTTTTTTTGGCGCTAGTTCAATGGCCATACTTTTTATTAAACCATTTAAAGCTCCTTTGGTAGCAGAATAAATACTTCCGCCTATGTATGAAGATAATATTCCAGAAGTAGAGGTTAAAAAAACAATAGATGCTCCTTTATTTATTTTCTTTTTTCTTAAAAGTTGCTTACAAACATTCATTTGAGAGAAAAAGTTAATATCAAACATATTTTTAACTTCCTCTTCTTTCAAAAAAGAAAACAAAGAATGCCCTGAAATACCGGAACAATTTACTAATCCATCTAAATCCTTTACTTTCTCCACTAAATTATCAATGTCCTCTTTTATTGTTAAATCAGCGATAATGTAATGGGGCTGTTCTCCATCTAGTTGATTAAAAGTTTCTTGTAGCCGCTGTTCATTTCGTCCTGTGACAAAGACTTTAGCTCCCATTTTAGAACATTCGATAGCGATAGCTTTACCTATACCAGAGGAAGCCCCTGTTACTAAAATAGTTTTATTTTGTAAAGAAAAAGGATTATACATGTTTTGTGTTTTACTTTTTGTCTTTTATGATGTTATAAAGATCTTCTACTGTTTCAGCATTTTTAATATCATCTCCTTTTAGTTTTACATCATATTCTTCGTCAGCCATTGCGATAACAGATAAAGTAATAAGAGAACTCCATTCATCTAAATTTCTAAACTCTGTTGAAAGGGTGATTTCTGATGGATCTGTTTCATCAAAAAGATTTGCAAAATTTTCTAAAAATTTTTCTGTTGTCATTTTTTATATATTTTATAGTTTAACAATACTTGCTGGGTTGCCTATGTAGGTGTTTTTGTCTTTTGTGTTTCTGAAAATCAGGCTGTTTGCTCCAATTGTGGTGTCATTTCCTATGGTAAGTTTCTCTAAAATAACAGAAGAAACCCCAAGAAAATTTCTCTCTCCCATTGTAACATTTCCAGAAATGTTTGTTGATGGCATAATGGCATTATAATCACCTATTTTGGTGTCGTGTCCTACTAAAATACAACAATTCAATATATTAAAATTTCCAATATGAACATTACAGCTGATAGAACATCCAAAACTTATAATGTTTCCTCGCCCTAAAGATATGTTGTTTTTGTCAAAAAAAATAACATTAGGAGCAATTAAATTGGGAAAATAGATGTTAGATGATTTTATACTTTTTACGATAACTTCTATTGCAGATGGTTTTGCGATAGCCACAACTACTGCAAGTGATTCAGGATAAGAATTTAAATCCTTTATTCTTCCCAAAACTTTTCCATATTCATTTTCATAGCCGATATTTTTCACATCATCAAAAAAACCAATAAAATCCCATTCTTCGTTTTTTTCATTGATAGCATTGATGAGGCACACAACTTCTCTTCCAAATCCGCCAGCGCCTATAATTGCTATTTTTTTCATTCTTAATTATTTTGAACTCTTAACATTAGACGACAAATATAATCAATTTCTTCTTCTGTCAAATCAAAGTACAGCGGAAGACAAAGCACTCTTCTCGAAATATCCTCTGTGATAGGGAATTCTACCTTTGGGAGGTATGGCAGAGAAGATGCCAAGCTCGGATAAAAATATCTTCGGGTAAAGATTTCATTAAGGTCTAGCTCTGCTTTGATTTTTAATAAAAGCTTCTCTGATTCTAAAACTATAGGATAGTAGGCGTAGTTTTGGGTCGCATCCTTATGCCATATTACTTTTCGTGCTTTTAGGTTTTTTAGATTTTTATCGTAGCATTCGGATAGTTTTTTGCGTTGGTTGTGGATTGCCTCGGTGTGTTTTAGGTTTGCTAATCCCATAGCCGCGTGAAACTCAGAGTTTTTGCCATTAATTCCCAATTCCGAAAACGAATCAAATCCAGAAATTCCAAAATTACGAATAGACGCCAGTTTTTTTAGCAAATCAGGATTTTGGGTAATAATCAGTCCGCCTTCCACAGAGTGATAGAGTTTAGTGGAATGTAGGGAACAAGTGGAAATATCACCATATTCAAAAACAGATTTTCCATTTACTTTTACCCCAAAAGCATGGGCTGCATCGTAGATTACCTTTAAATTGTGTTTTTTAGCAATCTGCTCTATTTTAAGCACATCACAAGGGTTTCCATAGACATGTGTAGCCAAGATAGCTTGGGTTTTCTCTGTGATGGCGTCTTCTATTTTATCTACATCTATGCATAGAGATTCGGGACAAATATCCACAAATATTGGTGTACAGCCTTCCCAGACAATAGAACTTGTAGTCGCCACAAATGAAAACGGTGTGGTTATAATCTCTCCCGTTATATCTAAAGCCTTGATAGCCATTTGGATAGCTACAGTTCCATTGGTTACAAATAATAAATGTTGGAAATCAAGGAATTCTTTTAGTTCCATTTCTAGCTGGCTTGCCAGAGGCCCCATGTTAGTAAGCCATTGGCGGTTCCAGATTCCATCAATATATTTTAGATATTCCTCTTTTGGAGGTAGAAAAGGTTTAGTTACAGGTATCATTATCAAATATTTTTTACAATGTGTTCTTGTTTGTTGATGATCATAGAGCTAGCTGGAATATCTTTGTGAATAACACAGCCCGCACCGATGATAACATTATCACCGATGGTCACTCCTTTCAGCACGATTACATTACTTCCGAGCCAGCAGTTTTTCCCTATTTTGATAGGAGCAGAATTGAATTTCTGATGTTCCACTCTAAACTCTGGAGAGGCGCTATACTGGTGGTTGTGGTCGTATAGTTTCACTCCTTCACCAAAAAGCGTATTTTCTCCTATTTCTATTTTTTCTAAACAGTTGATAGAGCAATAGTTATTCATAAAAACATTATTGCCAATGTGTAGCTCTGCATCGTTACTCACCAAAATATTACAATAGTTTCTTATGCTAAAACCACAGCCAATGCTTATTTTTTTAGCATTGGGATAAAAAGAAAAATTACAAAAATCACCAATTTTCATATTGCTTCCTATGGTGCTGTTAGGACTGCTGCTCAACTTTTTTAAGCTGCTTTTTTTTAGTAATTTTAAAATAATTTTGGATAGAAAATGCATTTTTGCTCTATTTATCAGACAAAGATATAACTTTTATGATAAAAATAGTTATTTTTGTGCGAAAGAAAATAAGAGAGAATGTTGCCGTTAGTTACCATATCTATTCCGCTTTTTAAATGCGAGGAGTTTTTAGAGAAATGTCTGTTATCCGTTGTTAATCAGACATATAAAAATTTAGAAGTCACTTTGATAGATGACAAAACTCCTGACAACTCCGTGCAGATAGCAGAAGATTTTATCCAAAAACACAATCTCCAAAACTGGAAAATATACCATTTGGAGGAGAATTCTGGGCTTTCTGTCGTGAGAAACAAGGGAATAGACACTGCGCAGGGAAAATATCTTTTTTTCTTGGATAGTGATGATGTCATTACGCCAGACTGCATAGAAGCTCTTGTAGAAATAGCCGAAAGAACACAGGCTGAGATGACTATATCTCAGCTGGAGTGTGAAGAACTGGAAACAGGCAAGAAATCTATAGCGATAAAAATAAATTCGGATAAGGATGTAATCGAAGGCAATGATAATATTTTGCGTGAATTTTCTAAGGGAAATCTGGTGACTTATGCGGTGAATAAATTGTTTATTGTGGATTATTTACGCCAAAATAAATTATATTTTGTGAAGGGACTTTTTGCTCAAGATGAACTTTGGACTTTTCATTTGGTTTTGAAAATGAATAAAATAGCCCTGCACAAAGGAATAACATACACTTATTTTCTACATGCAAAATCGGTGATTCATAACAGAACCAAACGAAATTTTGACAATTGGTTTACCATTGGTCAGCACATAGACCAAGAACTGAGAAAACAAAAAGGCGAGAGGAGAAATTTAATCCTGAAATATCTCGTGGATTATGAAACACTGACACTTCAGATGAACTGGAAAGCCCAGCAGAATGAGGAACTTTGGAAAGAAAGCCACCGTAACTATCAGACCTTATCTTCTTTGGGAATTATGGATTATTTTTCATCTGAATTTTCAAAAGAAACCAAGAAAAAAGCCATAAAATTAGCCCTGCCTACTTCGTTGGCAATGTGGCTGTTTAAAAAACAATACTACGGATAAATTCCCATTTATAGGGTGTATTCCTTACATTCCTTTTGTGGAATGAATAAAAAAGTTAAATTTGCTTCTATATTTTTTTGATTCATGGATTTAATAAAGCAAATCAGCGAAAGTATCCATTTCTTTGTGAGGGACAATTTTCCTGATGGAACTATACTATTTACACAAATAGCATTAAAGTCTATATTTTTTATCATAATCATTTTTTTGGTGGATCTTGTCATCAGAAAAATAGTAGGCTGGGTGCTGAAATTCATATCAAGTAAATATGATAATGCGTGGGTAAAGGCGATGCTGGAAACCGAAGTGCATGTTTCTTTTGTGCATTTTATACCATGGGTTTTTGCGGATTTCTTCATTCAGGAAGTTTTCTGGCGGCACCCCAAAAGTTATGAACTTTTAGATTTTATCATCGGTGTTTATGGAACTTATGTTCTGATAAAACTCGTTGATAAAGTCCTGAAATCTATAGAAAAATACTACATTTTCAAAAGCAATCAGTATCGTGTTACCATGTTTCGCGCGATATATGGTATTCTCAAATTATTGGGCTACCTATGTATTGTGCTGATTGTCACTGCGAAACTGATGGGTGTTACCGTTACTGCCATTTTAGGCTATATCGGAGCTTTTACGGCATTGATTTTATTGATATTTAGGGATACTATTCTAGGGCTCATCACAGGACTTCATGTTTCCATTTCTAAAAACCTGAAAGTGGGCGACTGGGTAGGAATTAAAAAATATGACATCGAAGGTAATGTTCAGGAAATCAATCTTTTGACCACTAAGATTAAAAATTTTGATAAGACTGTTTCTACGATTCCGACCTACGACCTGCTCAGCACCGAGATTAAAAACATTCAGGTGATGTATGATGGAAACCAGAAAAGGATAAAAAGGTCTATCTATTTCAATATCAAGTCGTTCAAGTTTATAGACGATGAGTTTTATGAAAGGCTTAGAGACATCAACCTGATTTCCGAATATCTAGAACGAAGATATACTGAGATAAAAAAAGAACGAGAAAAAATCCCTAACGGACAGCGGGTAATCAATGGAAAACAGCTTACCAACATCGGTGTTTTTAGAACATACACGCTGAATTATCTGAAAAATAATCCGAACATTTCCCAGAACGATTTACTCTTGGTGCGTCAGATGGAAATCAGCCCAGAGGGAATGCCGCTGGAAATCTACTGTTTCGCTAATAAATCTGGAATGGCAGATTACGAGCAGATACAGGCGGATATCTTTGACCATATTCTCACTGCCGCTGCCGAATTTGATTTGGAAGTGATGCAGATGACTTTTAAATAAAATAAATCTTAATTAAGATAAAAAAGGGCTTAAATTATTTTAAGCCTTTAATTTTTCCCTCCGAAATTTATCTCCTGCATACACTGCAAGTTCCGCCTTCTTTGTGGCAGTGTTTGCATCCAGAGCAGTTTTTACAAGCGGTGCATGTGCCATTTGGTTTGCATTTTCCTCCTGCGATATGCTCATAAAATGTATAAATTCCGGCACAAAAAACTAAACCTAATAAAAACAAGTAGAATTTTATTTCTCATAATTTTAAAAATTTTAAACGAAATCCAAAATTATGAAAAAAAGACCGAATATTATCAATTTGTTTTATCTTTGTTCCATGACTACGAACGAAGACAAAAGGCTCTATCTGATAGATGCTTATGCGATGATTTTCAGAGGATATTACGCTTTTATTAAAAACCCAAGGCTGTCCAGCAAAGGGCTGGATACCTCGGCGATATTTGGTTTTACAAACTCACTTATTGAACTGATAAAACGAGAAAATCCGCCGCATTTGGCTGTGGTTTTTGATGTCGGCAAAGCCAATGTCCGCACCGAAGATTTTTCTGAATATAAAGCCAATAGAGCCGAAACTCCTGAAGCGATAAAAATTGCTGTGCCGTATATCCATCAGATTTTGGAGGCGATGCACATTCCTATTTTGGGAATGGAGGGCTATGAGGCGGATGATGTGATAGGAACTATCGCTGTGAAGGCAGAAAAACAAGATTATCAGGTCTTTATGGTCACGCCTGATAAGGATTTTGCACAGCTCGTTACCGAGAATATTAAAATTTACAAACCAGCCAGTAAAGGTGGCGGCGTGGAGATTTTGGGAGTTCCAGAAGTTTTAGAAAAATACGAGATACAAGACCCTAAACAAGTGATAGATTTCCTTGGAATGATGGGCGATGCGGTGGATAATATCCCTGGACTGGAAGGCGTAGGAGAGAAGACCGCGAAGAAATTCCTCCAAGAGTTTGGTTCTATGGAAAATCTCTTGGCGAATACGGATAAGCTCACAGGGAAACTCCGCGAAAAGGTAGAAAATTCCGCAGAGAGAGGGCTTTTGTCAAAGAAACTGGCGACCATTCTTACAGATGTTCCAGTGGAGTTTGAACACGAGAAATATCATTTAGAAAAGCCTGATTTTCCGAAGTTGAAAGAGATATTTGATGAAATAGAATTCAAACGATTGTACGAAAATCTGTATAGAATTTTCCATTCTGAGGCGGAAAATCAAGCATCAGAGGCAGAAAAAGCAACACCGAAGGCAAAAAATGCTGGTCAGGAGGCCGTTCAACTGGATCTTTTTGCTAACTATGAGGATTCGCAGGAGGCATCTCTGTTTTCTTCTTATGCAGGGATAGAAAACACGGATCATCTTTATCAATTCATTGATAATGAGAAGGCTCAGAGAATATTGGTGCAAAATTTATTGGGACAAAAGGCAGTTTGTTTTGATACGGAAACGACTTCGCTCAATGAATTTGAGGCGGAACTTATCGGGATGAGTTTTTCTTACCGAAAAGGCTTGGCGTACTATGTTCCCATTCCTGAAAATAGGGAGGAAGCCCTCGCGGTGTTGGATATTTTCAAACCGTTTTTTGAGAGCGAGGAGATTCTGAAGATAGCGCACAACTTTAAATTTGATTATAAAATCCTTGCGCAGTACGATGTGGAGATTAGAGGAGAGCTTTTTGATACGATGATTGCTCACTATCTGCTAAATCCAGACGGAAGGCACGGAATGGACTATTTATCAGAAATTTACCTAAAATATCAGCCCATTTCCATAGAAAGTTTGATTGGTAAAAAAGGCAAAAACCAAAAAACACTGAGGGAAGTTAGCATAGAAACTCAGACCGATTATGCGGCGGAGGATGCGGATGTTACTTTCCAGCTTTATGAGGTTTTTTCTCCACAGCTGAAAAAGGAAAATCTAGAAGAACTATTCCATAAAGTAGAAATGCCGCTGATGAAAATCCTCGCAAAGATGGAGCTGGCGGGTATTTCGCTCGATACAGACTGGCTTTCTAAGGAAAGTGTGGATTTAGAAAACGACCTTAGAGAGCTGGAACAGAAAATTTTTGAGCTTTCTGGTGAGGAGTTTAACATGAACTCTCCCAAGCAGTTAGGCGAAATTCTTTTCGAGAAATTACAATTAGACCCAAAGGCGAAAAAGACCAAAACAGGGCAGTATTCCACATCGGAGGAGGTTTTGCAGAAACTCGCTTATAAACATGAGATTATTCAGCACATTCTAAAATACCGAACTTATCAAAAACTAAAATCCACCTATGTAGATGCGCTACCATCTGAAATAGAACCAAAGGATAATAGGGTGCATACCACTTTTTCGCAGACTACGGCGGCCACGGGAAGGCTCTCCAGCCTAAATCCTAACTTGCAGAATATCCCTATCAGAACAGCCAGAGGACAGCAGATTCGTGGAGCTTTCGTGGCGGAGGAAGGCAAGAAAATCATTTCAGCCGATTATTCGCAGATAGAGCTGAGGCTGATAGCCGAACTTTCTGGCGAGGATAATATGATAAAAGCCTTCCAAAACGGCGAAGATATCCACGCTTCTACGGCTTCTAAATTGTTCAAAATTCCACTTGACCAAGTAGATAAAACCCAGCGAAGCCAAGCCAAAACCGTGAATTTCGGGATTATCTATGGGCAGGGAGCTTTTGCATTGGCGGAGCAGACAGGACTTTCGCGAACGGAGGCGAAACAGATGATAGATTCCTACTACGAAAACTATCCGAAACTAAAAATCTTCATGACCGAGCAGGTGGAAAAAGCACGAAAAAACGGCTTTGTGGAGACTATTTTAGGGAGAAAAAGGCATTTGAAAGACATTAATTCTAATAATTTCGTGGTGAGAGGACACGCTGAGAGAAACGCTGTAAATGCGCCTATCCAAGGGAGTGCAGCCGATATCATAAAAGTAGCGATGATAAATATAGATAGAGCCCTGTCCGAGGGCGGTTTTAAAACAAAAATGCTCTTGCAGGTTCATGATGAACTCTTGTTCGAGGTGCCAGAGGAAGAAATAGAACCGATAAAAGCTCTGATAAAAGAGAAAATGGAATCCGCAGTGAAGACAAAAGTTCCTTTAATCGTGGAAGTGGGTGTAGGAAACAACTGGCTGGAGGCGCATTAGAAAAGATGAGGTTTGGATTAATTTTAAAATTTTATATTTTTGAAAAAATAAAATAGATTATGAAAAAGAGTTTTTTAATTTTTGTGATGTTTTTCGTGTGGAATTTATTTTCTGCACAGAAAAATTTTTTAGACCAGCCCTACATCGAGGTAGTAGCCACAGTAGATACGCTGGTGGTTCCTGATAGGATTTATGTTTCCATTACCCTGAACGAAGCCGATTCTAAAAATAAAAAGTCGGTAGAAGAGCAGGAAAAGCAGTTAGAAACGATTTTAAAGAAATTAAAAATAAATACAGACAAGGATTTGTCAGTTTTGGGGTTTTCTAGTGATTTTAAAAAATATTTTTTAAAAGGACAGAATATTCTAAAAACTAAAAAATATTCTCTTCTTGTAAGGGACGCCGCCTACACCTTGGGAAATGTTCTTATCAGTTTGGAGGAAGCAGGGATTTCTAATACAGAAGTAGAAAAAGTAGAATATTCTAAATATAAGGAACTTTTGCTGGAATTAAAATCAGAAGCGGTAAAAAGCTCAAGAATAACTGCCGATAAACTTGTAAAACCTCTTAACCAAAAAGCAGGGAAGGCTTTATATATTTATGCAAATGAGTCACAAGATATGTATGGAGAAGAGCCGTTAGTATATTATAGAGGAAGAGATCCAATAGAAGTATCAAAAATTTCTGCTTCAGAAGAATTTTTAAGAAAACTTGACTTTCAGAAAATGAGATTCTCTGCGACTGTTAATATAAAATATCAATTAGACTAAAAATCAAGAATAAAGGCTGTTCCATAAGGAAACTCTTGGGAGCAGTCTTTTTGTATGAATTTTTTTCATGAAATTTTTAATCATCATTCCCACGCATAACGAGGAAGAAAATATTCTCCTCACGCTAAATTCTCTGAAATCACAAGGGTTTCAGGATTTTACCTGCATCATCGTGAATGATGGCTCCACGGATGGAACGAGGGAAATGGTAGAGGGATTTATAGATAAGAAGCAGTTTCAGCTCATTAATTTAGAAAAATCTGCCCATTCGCCTGGCGCGAAGGTGGTTTCTACATTTTACAAAGGTCTTTCTTCGCAGAATTTAGATGATTTTGATGTAATCTGTAAATTTGATGCTGATATTATCTTTCCTGAGAATTATTTGGAGGAAATCAACAAGATTTATGAAGAAAATCCAAAAGCAGGAATGGTTTCGGGTTTAGTTTATATTAAAAAAGATGAAAACTGGGTTTTCGAGAATATTTCCTCTAAAAATCATGTCCGAGGCCCGATAAAATCATATCGTAAGGAATGTTTTTTACAGATGGGAGGTCTTCGGGAAGTTTTAGGCTGGGATAATATCGATGTGATGCTCTGCCAGATGCATGGATATCAGGTGATTACGAGTAAATCCCTTTGGGTAAAGCATCTGCGTCCTACGGCATATAAATACAAAAATGCAAAAGCAAAAAAACTTGGCGAATATTTCTATAACATTGGGCTGGATTTTCCTCTGGCATTCATCTCCTCGGCAAAGTCTTCGTTTAAGAATAGAAGTCTTTCAGAGTTTTTTATCACGATGAAAACTTTCCTGAACCAAAAACAAGATAGAAAACTCTCCCGCGAGGAAATAAAATACATAAGAAACCTGCGATGGAGAGAAATTTTAAAAAAATTCTGAAAACTTTGTGAAAAAACAAATTGCCTATATAGAAATAGATACTCACGCCGAGATTGCGGAAAATTTTGCAGAATTAACCAAAAATTCAGAGAAATTTTCTGTGGATTTTTATTTTTCAAAAAAAATCTTGAACAGGCTGGATTCTTCTGAAATAGAAAACATTATAGAAACCGAGCCTGAAAATCTTTTAGAAAAGCTGAAAGGGAAGTCGTACGATTTGGTGATAATAGGAACGGCGCATCGCTATTTTCATATTTTCAAAAAAATCACGGAAAAATTTCCTGCGGCGATTATCTGCCATAATCTTAATTTTATAGAAGCTCCGCGAAAAGTTTTGCTGAAAAATATCTTGGAAAAGGATTTTACTTTTAGAATGAAACTGCTTCTGAAAGAAGGGCTTTTGTCCAAATCGGAAGTTTATAAAAACGCAAAATTGATTTGGGTTCTTGATGAAAATTTAGAAAAAACCTTGGATATAGAGCATTCGAAAAGGGAAACGCATTTTCTGCCTGTTTTCTTTGGAGAAAAGCCGAAAACTACCGAAAAATCAGAGGAAAAACTTATCATTGTCCCTGGAGAAGTTTCCCAAAAGCGGAGAGATTATTCCAAAATAATGGAACATCTAAAAGGATTTAAAAAAGATATTCTGTGTAGAATCGTTTTCCTCGGAAAAGCAGGCGAGGAGGAACTTGCGAAGATACAGGAATCTGAAAAACAGCTACCGCAGAATATAAAAATAGAATATTTCCGAGAGAGAATTCCTAAAAATATTTTTGAAAACTATCTGGAAAAGGCGGATTTCCTCTGGTGTCCTTTGAAAATGAAAACTTCTTTTTTTGGAATGGAGGAAATTTATGGAGAGACGAAAATGTCAGGAAATATCGGCGATGCGGTCAGATTTATGAAACCTGCGGTGTTTCCTGCGGTGTATTTGTCTCGCTGTCCTTTTATCATTAAAGAAAATGAAAATATAGAGCAGATTTTTTCTGATTCTGCGAATATTTCTGAAAATTCTTTTGAAAACTTCACAAAAGAGAAAATAGTTTTACAGTTAGAGAAAATTATTTTAAATTCGCTAAAATTTAACGAAAAATAATGAAAGATACTCAATCTGGTGTTGCACTGCTTCCGTTCTTGGTGTTTGTGATTATATTTTTGGGAAGCGGAATTATTCTTGATGATTTCTATGCTTTTCCAGCTTCTGTGGCAGCACTCTGCGGAGTGATTTCTGCATTTTTACTCCCAAAAGCCAGTTTTCAAGAAAAACTAAAATTCTTCATGAAAGGCTGCGGTGAGGAAAGCATCATCACTATGTGTATTATCTATCTTCTTGCGGGTGCTTTTTCGGCGGTGTCTAAGGCGACAGGGAGCATAGATGCAGTGGTATATTTCGGGTCGCAGTATTTTTCTGCGCAGTATATTCCTTTGGGCGTGTTCCTGATGGCATCGTTTTTATCCGTTTCGGCAGGGACTTCTGTGGGGACGATAGTGGCTCTTACGCCGATAGTTATGGGCTTTGCAGAAAATACACAAACGGATATCAATGTAGTGGCGGCGAGTCTGCTCTGTGGCGCTATGTTTGGGGACAATCTTTCTTTTATTTCGGATACGACTATTGCAGCTACGCAGAGTCTTGGCTGTCAGATGAAAGATAAATTCAGGACTAATATCATGATTGCGTTTCCTGCGGCGGTGATAGCGGCGGTGATTTTCATTTTCTTGGGCGGAAATTCTTCTTCGGTTTTAGAAAACCAAGCTTCAGGGAGTCCTTCCATTTGGCTCATTTTCCCGTATTTATTGGTGATTGTGCTTTCGGTTTTGGGTGTGAATGTTTTTCTGGTGCTGCTTGTGGGAGTTCTTATCAGCGGAATTATCGGTATTTCGACGGGAAGCCTTTCTTGGCTGGATTTTGCGAATAAAATCTATGAAGGTTTTTCGGATATGAATGAGATTTTTCTTTTGGCTTTACTGACTGGCGGACTGGCGGGAATTGTAGAAAACATGGGAGGAATCACATTCTTACTAAATAAAGTAAAACAAATGATACGCGGGCAAAAATCGGCCTATTTCGGAATGGGATTTTTGGTAAGTCTCATCGATGCAGCGATTGCGAATAACACTATTGCGATAGTTCTTTCAGGAAAAGTAGCAAAGAATATCACCGAAAAATATAATTTAAGTCCCAAGTTTTCGGCATCTGTATTGGATATTTTTTCTTGTATCGTTCAGGGAATTCTCCCTTATGGAGCGCAGGTTTTGATTTTAATAAAACTCAGCGAGAATAAAGTAAATTATTTAGAAATGCTGAAAAATGCTTGGTATTTGCATTTTCTGTTTTTCTTTGTGGTGTTTTTTATTATCATTAAAAATAGAAAACAAAATCAAATTTCATAAACTAAAAAAGTCCTCAATTTGAGGACTTTATAATTTAGTTGTTTTCAGCTTCAGCAGTGTTTTTGTCTACGATTTTTACTTGCTGGTTCAGTTGATCTAAACGACCTTGCACTTTGGCGATTTCTTTCTCCAATTTGTGAAGTTTTTTCTCGCTAGATGCCAAGTCTCTGTTTATTTTTTCAGTTTCTTTTAGAACCTTCATCGTTTGTTTCGCATCTTTAGCGGTAGCTTTTGCGTCTGATGTGCTGAAATCTGTAGTAGCCGTTTCTGCTTTTGAATTTACAGCAGCAGCTTTATTTCTCAAATCATCAGTTGATGCCTTTTCTTTTTCGTAATCGATTTTTAATTTAGTAAGTTTTGTTTTTAATTCTAAAGCCTCTTTTTGTGCTTCTAATTCACTTACTCTTGCGTTCTGTGTTCCGCAAGATACTACTAATACAGCTGCTAAAGCTGATGTTAATAATGATTTTTTCATAAATTTCTATTTTTATTGATTATACTTTACATAAATCCAAGGTACAAAAGTAATAAATGATTTTGAAAATCAAGTAAATTTAAGTAAAAAAATCTACTTTTCATATAAAAAGCCACTTCAAAAAAGTGGCTTTGAAAATATAGTGAAATAAAATAGTTAATTAACTGTACATCTGTTCTTTCAGCTCTTTCACTTTTTTGTCTTCTAGGTATTCATCGTAAGTCATTTCTCTGTCGATGATTCCTTTTGGCGTGATTTCTATCACACGGTTACACACTGTTTGTAGCAATTCGTGGTCATGAGAAGAAATCAAGATATTTCCTTTGAAGTTCATCAGAGAGTTGTTAAGTGCCGTGATACTCTCCAAATCCAAGTGGTTGGTAGGTTCGTCCATTAGAAGAACATTGGCTTTTTGGAGCATCATTCGGCTGAACATGCATCGCATTTTTTCCCCTCCAGAAAGCACGGTAGAAGACTTAAGCGCTTCATCACCAGAGAAAAGCATTCTTCCTAAAAATCCTCTGACAAATTCTTCGTGTCTCTCCTCGTCATTTTTAGTAAATTGTCTCAGCCAATCTACTAGATTTAGGTCTTTTTCTTGGAAATATTCCGTGTTGTCCAGCGGCATGTAGCTTTGGTTAGTAGTTACACCCCATTTGTATTCGCCTTTGGCAGGAGCTGTGCTTCCAGAGATTACTTGGAAAAACTCAGTAACTGCTAATGAGTTTTTAGAGATTACAGCCACTTTATCACCTTTTTTAAGGTTAAGGTCTCCGCCCGAAAGCAGGGTTTCTCCATCTTTTATGATTTCTAAACCTTTTATCTCTAAAATCTGGTCTCCCGCTTCTCTTTCCATTTCAAAAATGATGGCAGGATATCTTCTGGAAGAAGGTTTGATTTCTTCGATGTTTAGTTTGTCTATCATTTTCTTTCTTGCTGTAGCTTGTTTTGCTTTCGCTACATTGGAACTAAATCTCGCGATGAAGTCCTGCAATTCTTTTTTCTTCTCTTCAGCTTTTTTGTTGGCTTGTTGTCTTTGTCTCGTTGCCAGCTGAGAAGCCTGATACCAGAAAGAATAGTTCCCTGTATAAAGGTTTAGTTTAGAATAGTCTAAGTCACCAATGTGCGTGCAGACAGCATCCAAGAAGTGACGGTCGTGAGATACCACAATCACCGTGTTTTCATAATCAGCAAGGAAATCTTCCAGCCAAGAAATAGTGTCAATATCAAGGTCGTTGGTAGGCTCATCGAGAATCAAAACATCTGGATTTCCGAATAAAGCCTGAGCCAATAGCACTTTTACTTTGTCCTTGTTTTCTAGCTCGGACATCATTTGGTAGTGCATATCTTCTTTTATCCCTACATTAGACAGCATGGTCTGTGCATCTGCTTCGGCATTCCATCCTCCCATTTCATCGTAGATTACACCGAGTTCGCCAGCCTTTATTCCGTCTTCATCAGAGAAGTCTGGTTTTGCGTAGAGAGCGTCCATTTCTTCTTTGATTTCGAATAATTTTTTATTCCCACGAAGAACCGTTTCCAAAACCGTAAACTGGTCATAAGCAAAGTGATCCTGCTCCAAAACAGACATTCTCTTACCTGGTTCCAGTGTTACATGCCCTGTGGTAGGCTCTTGTTTTCCTGTCAATATTTTTAGGAAAGTAGATTTTCCAGCTCCATTTGCTCCGATGATTCCGTAGCAGTTCCCTTTGGTAAACATGATATTTACCTCGTCAAAGAGTACTCTTTTCCCAAATTGTAGTGATAAATTAGATACTGTTAGCATTATTTCTGTAAATTTGTCGCAAAAATACAAAAAAATTAGCAGTAAAAATGAGTTATTTGATAAATCCCCCAAACTATAAGTCTATTTTGAATTTACAACAG
Organism: uncultured Flavobacteriaceae bacterium; assembly: GCA_963516475.1. Lineage (GTDB taxonomy): Bacteria > Bacteroidota > Bacteroidia > Flavobacteriales > Weeksellaceae > JABCPE02. The sequence goes on along the minus strand of CAUQBR010000005.1, from coordinate 24,148 downwards.
ACAGAATTAGGGATACAAAAGATAAAAGATTTTTTTCAAGCCAATTTGTCGGCAGAGCTTAGGCTGCGTAGAGTGACAGCGCCGCTTTTTGTTTTGAGAGGGATGGGACTAAATGATGATTTGAGCGGAAAGGAGAGAGCCGTAAATTTCCCTATAAAAGATATGGATGAAGCTCGTGCAGAGGTTGTACATTCATTAGCAAAGTGGAAAAGAGTGATGCTTGCAGATTATAATGTAGAGGAGGGATATGGTATATATACGGATATGAACGCCATCCGTGCAGATGAGGAGCTTGGGAATATGCACTCGCTATATGTAGACCAGTGGGACTGGGAAATGGCTATTTCTGAAAAAGATAGAACGGTAGTGTTCTTAAAATCCGTGGTTGAAAGGATTTACGCTTCGTTTTTAAGAACAGAATATTTGGTGAATGAGGCTTTCCCAGAGCTGAAACCTATGCTTCCCAGAGAAATACATTTTATACATTCAGAAGAACTTCTACAAAAATATCCCGACCTTTCTCCAAAAGAAAGAGAAAGGGAAATCGCTAAAGAATATAAAGCTGTATTTATAATAGGTATAGGCGGTAAACTTAGCAATGGAGAAAAACACGACTATAGAGCGCCAGACTATGATGACTGGGTGATGGCTAATGAAGATGGATTTTTAGGACTGAATGGAGATATTCTCCTTTGGAATCCAATACTCAATGTGCCGTTTGAGATTTCATCAATGGGAATTCGTGTTGATAAAAATTCATTAGAAAAACAACTTCAAATAGAAGATAAAGAAGACAGGAAAGAACTTTATTTTCATAAAAGATTGCTGAACAATGAATTACCTCTCACGATAGGAGGCGGTATAGGGCAGTCTCGTTTGTGTATGTTTTTGCTGCAAAAAGCGCATATCGGTGAAATTCAGGCAAGTATATGGCCAGAAGAAATGAGAGAAAAATGCAAAGTGCATAATATTCCTCTAATCTAAAAAACTCTAAAATTATGAGTAAAACTAAAAATATAAATATTCTTAATAAAAGAGCCAGATTTGAATATGAAATCTTGGAAGAATACGAGGCTGGGATAGTGCTTACAGGAACAGAAATAAAGTCCATCCGCCTTTCCAAAGCTTCTATAACGGAAAGTTTTTGTGAGTTTATAAACAATGAACTTTTTGTAATCAATATGAGTATAGAAGAGTATAAATTTGGGACTTTCTATAATCATAAAGTGAAAAGAGAACGAAAACTTTTACTACATTCCCAAGAGCTTGAAAAACTCGGTAAAAAGGTGAAAGATGTAGGAAATACAATAGTTCCGCTAAGGCTCTATATCAACGAAAAAGGCAAGGCAAAACTGAAGATTGCACTAGCGCGAGGAAAGAAATTATTTGATAAAAGAGAGACAATAAAAGAAAGAGAAAACAAGAGAAATTTAGATAGAATCAAGAAGAATTTTTAAATTTTTTTGGCAATATTGTTTTTTTTTGTTATTTTTGTCTCCAATATCCAAAATTTAATTATAAAAATTTAAATTATATTAATCATTCTATGAAAAATCTAAAATTAGGAATCACAGCTTTAGCTCTTACAGTAGCTACTTCTGTGTCTGCTCAAACAACTGAGAATAAGTGGTTGATAGGAGTAGGGGCTCATGGAGTAAACCATGCTGCGATTAATGGAGAATTTGGTGAATCAATAAAAAATCTTCGCGCGGCATTTACTCTTAATAATTACACAATTACTCCACCATTGTCTAAATTGACAGTTGCGAGAAACTTAAACAAGTATTTTGTTGTAGACTGGCAGACATCAGTGGGGAATGTGGACAACAAAAGAATTCGTCCAAATTTAAGCGGAGTTGAAGGACAAATTATGGATAAAGAATTTTTCTTGATGACAGGTCTTGGTCTTCAATTTAAATTCAATGGTCTTTGGAATGAAAATTCTTGGTTTGACCCATATGTGAGAGTTGGTGCTAACTATCTAAGACACGACTATAGCAACTCTGAAAGAGCATACAACAAAGAAGGAGGATTCATGAAAGCTGACCACTTCGCTGCAAACGGAGGTCTTGGTATGAACTTCTGGATTACTAAAAACTTTGGTATCGGTGTTCAACAAGACTATGTAGTGACTCCATTCGAGAAAACTACTATCTCTGACTTCTGGCAATCTTCAGCTACATTGAACTTTAGATTCGGAAATACAGATAGAGATAAAGATGGTATCAAAGATAAAGATGATGCTTGTCCAGATGTATTTGGTCTTGCTCAGTTCAACGGATGTCCTGATACAGACGGTGACGGAGTTCAAGATTCAGAAGATAACTGTCCAGAAGTAGCTGGTCCAGTTGAAAACCAAGGATGTCCTTGGCCAGATACAGATGGTGACGGAGTTCTTGACAAAGATGATGAGTGTCCAGAAGTAGCTGGTCCAGCTGAAAACAAAGGATGCCCATGGAAAGATACTGATAATGATGGAGTTCTTGACAAAGATGATGCTTGTCCAGAAGTTCCAGGATTACCAGAATACAACGGATGCCCTAAGCCAGCTGATGTATTTGCTCTCGAAGCAACAGGTGCATTGAAAGGTATTACATTTGACTTTGGTAAGGCTGTAATCAGTAAGTCTTCTTACTCTAAATTAGACCAAGCTGCTGAGGTAATCAAATCTTCTAATGGAGGTACGTTCTTGATTACAGGTCATACTGATAAAAAAGGTAATGATGCTTACAACTTGAAACTTTCTAGAGAAAGAGCTGCAGCAGTAGTTAGAGCTCTTGAAGAAAGAGGTGTAGCTGATTCACAATTGAAATCTACAGGTGTAGGATCAAGAGATGCGGTAGCTCCTGCAACAGCATCAGATGAAGAAAGAGAAGCTGATAGAAAAGTAGTAGTAGAAGCTATTAATGGTGAAGCATGGGAAGCATTGAAAAAATCAGATCTTCCTGTAGTTAGCAAAAAGCTTGTTAAAAAACCAGCTAAAAAAGGAACTGGTAAAAAACCAGTAGGTAAAAAGAAATAATAAAATTTCTTAATAAAAAAATACTCCTAGATTTTCTAGGAGTATTTTTTTATTAATTTTGGAAATTAATTATTACTTTTGTGTTCTGAAAAAATCAATATTTATGGGACGCGCATTTGAATATAGAAAAGCATCTAAATTGGCTCGTTGGGATAAAATGGCCAAAACATTCTCTAAAATAGGAAAAGACATCGCCTTGGCAGTAAAAGCAGGAGGACCAGATCCTGATTCTAACCCAGCTCTGCGCCGTTGCATACAGAATGCGAAGGGAGCTAACATGCCAAAAGACAATGTAGAAAGAGCAATAAAAAAAGCGAGTGGAGCAGATGCAGAAAACTATGAGGAAGTAACATATGAAGGATATGGACAGGGAGGAGTTGCGTTTTTTGTGGAATGTACTACGAATAATACGACCCGAACAGTAGCGAATGTAAGAGCTATCTTTAATAAATTTGAAGGGAATTTAGGGAAGAATGGAGAGTTGGCTTTTATTTTTGATAGAAAAGGAATTTTCACAATAGAAAAAACTAAAATCACCATAGACTGGGATGAGTTTGAAATGGAAATGATAGATGGAGGAGCAGAGGAAATAGACCAAGATGAGGAAGAAGTAATGATTACTACTGCTTTTGAGGATTTTGGGGCATTATCTCATAAGTTGGATGAAATGGGAATAGAAGCAAAAAGCGCTGAATTACAGAGAATTCCAAACATGACGAAAGAAGTAAATGAAGAGCAGTTCAAAGCAAATATGAAAATGCTGGAGCGCTTTGAGGAAGATGATGATGTGCAGAATGTCTACCATAATATGGAGATTACAGATGATTTGCTAAGTAAAATTTAATATTACAATAGAAAAGGGATTCAGAATAAAATTTTGAATCCTTTTTTGTATTTTGTATAAGATGTTTAATTTATTACCTTTGCTCTATGTTAGAAAAAAAGGAACATATTTACGAAAATGCCGTTTTGGTAGGTCTGATAACAAAAGACCAAGATGAGGAAAAACTCACCGAATATATGGATGAGCTGGAGTTTTTGGCTTATACAGCTGGGGCTACGGTGAAAAAAAGATTTACACAAAAACTTTCTCAGCCTGATTCTAGAACTTTCGTAGGGAAGGGAAAAGCAGAGGAAATCAAACTTTTTTTGGAAGAAAATGAGATAGGAACGGTTATTTTTGACGATGAACTTTCTCCTTCTCAGCTGAAAAACTTGGAGAGAGAATTAGAGGTTAAAATTCTTGACCGAACAAACCTTATTCTTGATATTTTTGCTCAAAGGGCGCAGACTTCTTATGCGAGAACTCAGGTGGAACTTGCTCAGTATGAGTATCTTTTGCCAAGACTTACAAGGATGTGGACCCACCTAGAGAGACAACGAGGAGGAATCGGGATGAGAGGGCCTGGTGAGACCGAGATAGAAACGGATAGGCGTATTATCCGTGATAGAATTTCACTTTTAAAGGAGAAATTAAAAACCATCGATAAACAGATGGCTACGCAGAGAAACAACCGTGGAAAGATGGTAAGGGTTGCCTTGGTGGGCTATACCAATGTAGGAAAATCCACGCTGATGAATGCTCTTTCTAAATCGGATGTTTTTGCGGAAAATAAGCTTTTTGCTACTTTGGATACTACGGTGAGGAAGGTGGTTATTGGGAATTTGCCTTTCCTTCTTACGGATACGGTTGGTTTTATCCGAAAACTGCCTACACAGCTGGTGGAGTCTTTTAAATCTACTCTTGATGAGGTTCGTGAAGCGGATTTACTGCTGCATGTGGTGAATGTTTCTCACGAAAGTTTTGAAGACCATATCAGTTCTGTAAATCAGATTTTGCAGGAAATCAATGCTCATCAGAAACCTATGGTAATGATTTTCAATAAAATAGATGATTTTTCTTATGAAAAAAAGGATGAAGATGACCTGACACCATCTACAAAGAAAAATATTTCTCTTGATGAATGGAAGCGCACATGGATGGCAAAGTCTAAACACCCAACGGTTTTCATATCTGCGATTACTAAAGAGAATTTTCCAGAGATGAAAAAACTGATTTATGATGAGGTGCACAAGATTCATATTTCTCGATTTCCTTATAATGATTTTCTTTTTGAATATTTTGATGATGAGGACGAAAAATAAACCTCAGATTTTTGAAATAAAAAATAAAACCTTGCCTATTAAAGGCAAGGTTTTTTCTATCTGAATAGAGATATTATTCAGTTAAACATATCTCTCACTCTATCAAAGAAACTTTTCTCTTTTCCAGTAGGTTCGGCTTTCATTTCTCCAGAATTGAGCTGACTTTCAAAGAATTTGCGCTGTTCCTCAGTTAGTTTTTGAGGTGTCCATACATTTACATGGACAAACATATCTCCCTTGTGGTAGCTGTCTAAACTTGGAAGTCCTTTTCCAGCAAGACGAAGGATTTTTCCAGACTGAGTTCCTGTGTCTATTTTTATTTTCACTTTTCCGTTTACTGTTGGGATTTCTTTAGAACAGCCCAATGCAGCTTCCGCAAATGAAATATAAAGTTCTTGATGAAGGTTGTCTCCTTCTCGTTTAATGTTTGCATCTTCTTCCTCTTCTATAACCACCAGAAGGTCTCCTGCCACTCCACCAAGAGGCGCATCGTTACCTTTTCCTCGGACATTGAGTTGTAGTCCTTCTCTTGCGCCAGCAGGAATGTTGATGCTTACTTCTTCTTCCTCGCGGATTAGTCCGTGTGCATCTGCGCCAGCAGGGATTTTATCAGCGATTTTTCCTAATCCCTGACAAGCGGAACAAGTGGTCTGGGTCTGCATCTGTCCGAAAACAGTGTTCATTACTTTCATCTGAACACCGCTACCGTTACAAGTAGGGCAGGTTTTGGAGGTTACTCCATCAGCCAATTTCATTCTTTTCACCTTAATGGTTTTCTGTGTTCCATTAAGCATTTCCTCCAAGTTTAGTTTTATTCGGATACGAAGGTTAGAACCTCTTACTTGCTGATGTCCTCTTCCTCCTCCGAAGCCTCCAAAGCCACCAAATCCTCCTCCGAAAATATCACCAAACTGAGCAAAAATATCTTCCATATTCATGCCTCCTCCGCCATAGCCGCTACCTGCAGCTCCTCCTACACCTGCATGCCCGAACTGGTCGTATCTTGCCTTTTTGTCGGCATCACTCAGCACTTCATAGGCCTCAGCAGCTTCCTTGAATTTTTCTTCTGCTTCCTTGTCACCAGGGTTTTTATCTGGGTGGTATTTTATGGCTAATTTTCGGTAGGCTTTTTTGATTTCATCAGCGCTGGCTGATTTGGAAACTCCTAATACCTCGTAATAATCTCTTTTAGACATAAATTTAATTATCTAATTTATTGATTTTTAGTTGTTTTTGAATTAACTTCCTGTAACTACTTTCGCGAAACGAATAACTCTGTCATACAGCTGATATCCAGTCTCTATCACATCCACTATCTTGCCTTTCAGCTCTTCTGATGGCGCAGGAATCTGTGTGATAGCTTCATGGAAATCCACATTAAAATCATCTCCTGCCTTTACTTCTATTACCTTTAAGCCTTTCTCTATCAGGGAGTTTTTAAATTTATTGTAAATAAGCTCTACTCCCTTCAGCTGTTCCTTGGTTTCTTCAGATTTTGCTAATTCTTTTAGAGCTCTTTCGAAATCATCTAAAATAGCCAACATAGAAATCATAATGTTTTGATTGGCGTATTGCGCAAATTCTGTTTTCTCTTTTAGAGTTCTTTTTTTGTAGTTTTCAAACTCAGCAAAAAGTCTGATGTAGAGGTCTTTTTGGTGTGCCAATTGTTCCTCTAATGACATTTCTTCTGTCAAATTTTCAGTTTTTTCTGCGTTTTGATTTTCAGTATTTTGCATATCCTCAGGGTTAGAGGCGTTCATTTTCTCTTGTGTATCTTTATTTTCTTCCATTTTCTTAAATTTTTCTTCTAATAATTGTCAAAAATATTGCCAGTAATGATATTAGGACAATTTGACAGCATGATGAAAATTTTACATCAGCATTTTTTGTGCTTTTTTCACTCCTTCGATTAGGGAATCTATTTCTTCAAAAGTATTATAAACAGCGAAACTAGCGCGGATAGTCCCAGAAATCCCGAAAAAATTCATAATCGGCTGTGTACAGTGGTGTCCCGTGCGCACGGCAATTCCCAATTTATCCAAAATCATTCCCACATCAGAAGCGATGAAATTTCCATTTAGATTAAAGGAAACTACACCTGTCCGTGGAGCTTTTTCGCCATAGATTTTTAGACTGTCTATTTCTTTTAATTTTTTTTGAGCATAATCTAAAAGTGCCGTTTCATGCTCTTTGATGGAAGAATGTCCTATGTTTTCTATGAAATCTGTGGCTGTTCCCAGAGCGATATTTCCGCCAACATTGGGTGTTCCTGCTTCGAACCGAAAGGGCAGGTCGGCATAGGTGGTTTTCTCAAAGGTACAGGTTTTTATCATTTCACCGCCGCCGTGAAAAGGACTGAGTTTATCCAAAACATTTTCCTTTCCATAGAGAATTCCTGTTCCCATGGGAGCATACATTTTGTGTCCAGAAAAAACAAAAAAATCACAATCCAATTCTTGAACATCTATTTTAAAATGAGGAACCGACTGGGCGCCATCGATAACGATATAGGCAGGAGAGCAGGCTCTGGTTTTTGCAATGATTTCGTTTATCGGGTTGATGATTCCCAGCGCGTTAGAAACTTGATTTACAGCGACTATTTTAGTTTTTTCGGATAGGTTTTTGTCTAAAAAATCCAGTTGCAGAATTCCGTTTTCGTCCATCGGTATGACCTTCAAAACAGCACCTGTCCTCTCGCAAAGCATCTGCCAAGGGACGATGTTTGAGTGGTGTTCCAGATGAGAAATAATGATTTCGTCTCCTGCTTTTATAAGAGGAGTGATGGAGTAGGAAATTAGGTTGATACTTTCGGTAGTTCCACGAGTGAAAATGATTTCGTGGCTGTATTTAGCGTTGATGAATTTTTGTATTTTTTGCCGAGAAAGTTCCATTTCTTCGGTTGCTAACTGGCTCAAAGTGTGAATTCCACGATGCACATTAGCATTGATAGTTTGATAATATTCCTCCCATTTTTTTATGACCATCAGAGGTTTTTGTGAACTGGCAGCATTATCCAGATATACCAAAGTTTTGTCATTTACCTTTTGGGTAAGAATAGGAAATTGTTCTCGTATTTTTTGTATATTCAGCATTATCTTAACTTTGAAAATAAGCTCCAAAAATACAATTTTTAAATAAAAAAATCCTTATCAATATTGATAAGGATTTAGATTAAAAATATAATTTTTTATTTTTCATGACAAGGCACCACCAAAACAGGAATAGGAGATAGTTTGGTAAGCTCTTTTGTCAAACTGCCGATAAATACATCATACATTCCGCTTCTTCCATGAGAGCCCATCACTATGTAACCTGCATTTTTCTGCTCTGCATATGTCAGAATAATATCTTTTGGGATTCCTTGTTTCAGAAGATGCTCGCAGTCTACGCCTTGAGCTACAACCTGCTGTTCTAATCGGTTGAGTTCCAATAATTCCTCACGAATTTCGCTTTGTTCTATTTCTGGAAAATACTGCATACCAATATCACCTACAGCCAGTCCTAAATCCATAGGAGCAACATGAATAAGGCAAAGTCTTCCGTTTACTTCTTTTGCAAATTTTATTGCAGCACCTAAAAGCACATCTGTGGTCTTACCAAAATCCACAGGTAAAATAATATTTGTCATAATCATAAGTTTTAGTTCTTAAAGATAAGAAAAATTTCTTTATAAAAACCATTTTTTTTGATTATTTTAATTAAAATTTGCTTCTTAATTGGATGGCTGTCAGAATTTTTTTAGTGTAAAGCGGGAAATCAGCATTTTGAATCCAGCCGAAATAGCCGATGTCTTTCTGGAAAACCTCTTTCACGGGCTGTCCTTTGTATTTTCCGAAAGTGAAAATTTCCTCCTTGTTTTCATTAAAGGCGATAAATCCAGCCAAATCCGCGAATTTATTATGAAATGAAAATTCACTCAGTCCATTTATATCCTTTGGAAGTTCTTCGTATTTGCCTACCTGTGCATCTATCACTTCAAAAGTAGCCAAGGTGTCTGCCTCAGCAGAGTGGGCTCCTTCCAAATCTTTTCCGCAGTAGAATTTGTATGCGGCGGTAAGGTTTCTGGGTTCCATTTTGTGGAAAATAACCTGAGCATCAATGAGTTTGAATTTAGATAAATCAAAATCTATCCCAGCTCTTAGAAGTTCCTCTGCTAGTAAAGGAACATCAAATCTATTAGAATTAAATCCTCCCAAATCCGCTCCAGAAAGCATTTCCATGATTTTAGGAGCTGCTTCTTTAAAGGTAGGTGCATTTTCTACATCTTTGTCATAAATCCCATGCACAGCCGATGCTTCCACTGGAATGGGCATTTCTGGGTTGATGAGCCAAGTTTTGCTTTCTCTGGATGCATCTGGATTGACTTTCAGGATGCAGATTTCTACAATCCTGTCTTTGCCGATATTGGTTCCTGTGGTTTCTAAATCAAAGATACACAGTGGTTTGTGTAATTTTAAATTCACAATATTTAAGGTTTGAAAATTAAATTTATTTCAGCTGATTTTGGAAAACAATGGAAACCAGCATGTAATAGATGATGGATAGCGGAATGCCTGTCCATCCGAAAAATATTAAAATAGGAATAACACCGATGATTAGGGCTAATTTAGGGTAATTGTCTTCAAGTTTTTTGGACTTGAATTTCATGGCAATCATTTTAATCGGACTTACCAAAAGCCAAGAGCTCAGAGCGGTAAGCACCAAAAGAAGTCCCTCGTTTTCCATTAAAAATGAAAAACTTTGATTTTCTTTAAAAGCAAAATAAAGCCCAAAAATCAGGAAAGTGTTACTCGGTGTATTCAGTCCTTTGAAATAGTAGGTCTGCTCATCATCAATGTTAAAAATAGCCAGTCTCATACAAGACAAAAGCGTGATGAAAAGCCCTAAGTACTGCACTTTGAAAGGTAAATCAATCCCAAAAAGCTGATTTCCAAAAGGCTCCAGCATGACGAACATCGTAAGCCCTGGCAGCACACCAAAAGTCACCATATCCGCAAGGGAGTCAAGCTGTACACCGAGCTCAGAATTTGACTTTAAAGCACGAGCCACGAAACCATCAAAAAAATCTAAAACGGCCGAGATTAGGATACATATCTCAGTGGTCTGGTAGTCACCATTTAATAAATGAACTGCTCCCACACATCCAGAAAATAAGTTTCCGAGAGTGAAGAAATTCGCTAAATTGTTTCTTAAAAAATTCATAGAGCAAATATAAAATTTTATTGGATAAAAGCCGAATTTTTGGATTTCATTTTCATTATCCTCGGCTAAAAAACTTACCTTTGTGCTATTAAGTTAGAAAAAGTATGAAAGAACTCCGTTTGCAGGAAGTAAAAGTCTTGATATATCGTATATTCCTTGTTTTTGTTTTTTATCAGGCAGCGAGGTTTTTATTTTGGTTTTTTAATCGGGATTTGCTGGAAATAGACAGTGTTTCTCAGTATTTTAAACTGGCTTATTACGGCACTGCATTTGATACCACGGCGATACTTTATGTCAATATCGTTTTTATTTTTTTTAGTCTTATTCCTTTGACTATCAATACGAAAGGAGGATATCAAAAGTTTTTGTTTTGGCTTTATTTTATTCTGAATGGAATCGCGTATGCGATGAATTTCGGAGATATTGTTTATTATAGATTTAGCCAGTCAAGGCTGACCTCTGCGGTGATAAATGTCGTTGAAAATGAGCAGAATATAGGCAAGGTTTTTCTGGCTTCTTTGGGACAGAATTTTTGGGTTTTTCTTTGTTTCATTGCATTGATGGGTCTCTGGGTTTTCCTTTATAAAAGATTGAAAGTCAAAGAAATAAACATTGAAAAGAAAATTTGGTATTTTGGAGGTTCTGTGGTAAGTCTTTGTCTGGCAGCGGTGCTTATAGTCGGTGGAATTCGTGGAGATTTTAAACACAGTACCCGCCCTATCAATTTGGTGGATGCTAACCGCCATACGGACAAGCCTGCTCATGCAAACATCGTTCTAAACAGCACTTTTTCGTTTTTTAGAACCATCAATACGAATGGCTTTAAGGAAGTGCATTTTGTGGATGAAAAATACATCACAGAGAATGTAAAACCTTATAAAACCTATCAAAGGGAAGTTCCGCAGCCAAGACCTAACATCGTGATTCTCATAGTGGAAAGCCTCGGAAGGGAATACATAGGAGCGTTTAATGAAGAAAAAAATATAAAAGATTATGTTTCTTACACGCCGTTTTTGGACAGTTTGTCAAAGGAGAGTCTGATTTTTCCGAATACCTTTGCTAATGGAAGGCAGTCTATTCACGGAATGAGCAGTGTTTTGGCGGGAATTCCGAGTTTAAAGGATGCTTTTACGAGTTCGCCGTATTCTAATCAAAAGATACAATCCATCGTTTCTGTGGCGAATGAATTGGGCTATGAAACTTCTTTTTATCACGGTGCGCCGAATGGCTCTATGGGCTTTCAGGGATTTGCGAATATCCTCGGTTTTAAGGATTATTTTGGAAAAACCGAATATAATAATGATAATGATTTTGATGGGATTTGGGCGATTTGGGATGAGCCTTTTCTGCAATATTTTGCTAAAAATGTAGGAAAATCTAATAAACCATTTATGGCAACGGTTTTTACGGCGTCTTCGCATCATCCATTTAAAATTCCTGCACAATACGAAGGGAAATTTAAAAAAGGTTTTGTGGAAATGCATGAACCGATACAATATGCAGATTACGCCTTGAAAAAGTATTTTGAAACGGCACGAAAACAGCCTTGGTATGAGAATACTATTTTTGTCATCACGGGAGACCATACGAACAAAATCTACTATCCTGAATATGCCAAAGCAATGAATGGATATGCAGTTCCTATTATCTTCTATTCTCCAAATCCGAAGTATAATTTGAAAGGAAAAAATATGACTTATGCCCAGCAGATAGATATTTATCCTACACTTGCAGATATCATTGGTTATAATAAGCCTTTGCGAAGCTGGGGAAGAAGCCTTGTTTCGGATAAAAACGAGGAATACATCATTGTAAATTCTGATGCGATACAGGAGCAGTTTATGATAGGAAATTATATCTATCGTTTTGATGGTAAGGACATTACGGGTATTTATGAAATTACAGACCTTGAACTAAAAAATAATCTTCTCGGTAAGATAAACAATGCCGAGATTGAACGAGGAAAACACCTCAGTAAAGCTTGGTATCAGGATTATATGCATAGAGTTATTAGAAAAAAACTGAATTAAATTTAAAAATTTTTAAACAACTGTTTAAATTTTAAATTTCTTGTGAAATATCATTGATAAAAGGCTTAATTTAAATTTGTTCTTGCTGTTTAATTTTTATTTCTATATTTGCGCCGTAAATATTTTATAGATTTAAATCATGAAAAATTCAATTTTAGCCTTTGCATTATTGTGCAGTTCCATGGCTTTTGCCCAGATAGAAGGGAAATGGAGAACGATAGATGACGAAACCAAAAAACCAAAATCCATTGTAGAAATTTTTAAAAAATCTGATGGTAAATACTACGCAAAAGTAGTAGAACTACTGATAAAACCAGCTGACCCTAACTGTTCTTCTTGTAAAGACGATAGAAAAGGGAAACCTATTTTAGGAATGGAGGTTATCCGTGGGCTGTCTAAAGATGGCGATGAATACAGTGGAGGAACCATAACTGACCCTAAAAACGGAAAATCTTACAAATGCACGATTAAAAAAGAAGGAAACAACCTTATAGTTCGTGGTTATATAGGATTTTCAGCGTTTGGTAGAAACCAGACATGGCAAAAAGTAAACTAAATATGAATTAATAAAAATCCTTTCTAAATTTTGGAAAGGATTTTTTTTGATGCTGTTTCATTGATGTAGAAATTATTTGAACAGAAAAAAATGATAAAAAAAATTGCAGATTAAAAAAGTTTTTATATTTTCGCAAAATATTTAGACAAAAAAAGAATAATGTTTAATCAATACAATCATACAAGAACATCTAAACATACCATTACCATGTGTATGGATATGATGATGTGGATTTTTAGAAAGCCGCAGTTTTTGTGATTGTAAAATGCAAATAGAAAATTTTATATAAATTATACAAAATTATCACAAGGGCTTCGGACAAAAACTGAAGTCCTTTTTTTATGTTTAAACTAAATCTCAATTAAAAATTAAAATGTTAATAAATCTGAATCATAAAAACCAAAATCTAACTTGTCAAATGATGGGAATGATGATGTGGCTTTCTAAAAGACCGCAGTTTTTGTGATGGATTAAAGTATTAAGTTTTCTTCATAATCATCATGAGAGCTTCGGTAAATATGCTGGAGCTCTTTTTTTGTAAGTAAAAAATTAACAATATTATATATAATGAAAAGAAAAGTAGTCAGATTAAGCACTTTGTTTGCGTTGTTCTCTTTCGTGGGGACATTCAGTGCTCAGGAAAAGAAGAAGGATTCTATCAAGGAAAATTCCATCGGCGAAGTCGTGATAGTAGCCTTTGGAAAACAGAAAAAAGAAGAAATCACAGGTTCTATCCAAGAACTAAAACCCAAGGATATCTCTGCATTACAGAACGGAAATGTCTTGCAGGGACTTGCAGGGCGTGTAGCTGGAGTTCAGATAGTGGGAAATGGACAGCCAGGGAGCAGCCCGAGCATAAGAATGAGAGGGATAGGCTCTATCAATGCTTCCAGTGAGCCGCTGATTGTCTTGGATGGGATACCTTACCCAGGGTCGCTCAATTCTATTCCTTCTTCGGATATAGAGAGTTTGTCCTTCTTGGAAGATGCTTCATCAAACGCTTTGTATGGCTCAAGAGGAGCGAATGGAGTAATCATCATCACTACTAAAAAAGGAACGAGAAAGGGGATTCATATAGATTTTGATATTAAAACAGGGATTAACTTCCGTGCAACTCCAGAATATGACATCATCAGCAGCCCTGCCGAGTATTATTTGGCTTATTTCAATAGAGTTCGTGTAGGCGAAAAAGCGAGTGGAAAAACAGATGCCCAAGCCTATACAGAGGCGATAAACAAAATGAACGCTACGCTGGGATATAATGCTTATAATGTTCCTTTTAACCAGCTTATCAATCCAGATGGAAGTTTTAACCAAAATGCTAAACTGCTTTATCAGGACAATTGGCAAAAACTATTATTCCGACCTAATCTCCGCCAAGAAGCGAACCTTAGTTTCATCGCAAATACCGATAAATTAAAGGCTTACACTTCACTTGGCTACCTCAATGACCGCAGCTACCTCATCGGTTCTGGATTTAAAAGATTGAGTTTAAGGTCTAATTTGGAATATGCTCTTAATGAAAAATTGAAATTCGGAGCTAATCTAAATTACAGCAACAGCGAACAAAATCTGGGCGATGGAGGAAGTTTTGCGAACTCGTTCCAGTTTTCTAGAAATATCGCGCCTTTTTACCCAGTGTATTTGAGGGATAATGATTATAACAGAGTTTATGATATCAAAGGAAGGGCTGTCTATGACTACGGAGATGGAAAAGGGCCAAATGGAGCAAGAAGGTCTTATGCCGTTTTTGAAAACCCTGTGGGAAACCGCCAATATGATTTGAATAAAGTAACCAATAACACGGTGAATACCAATCTTTTCGTGCAGTATAAATTCTTGAAAGATTTTGATTTTACTTATAATTTCGGTGGTGTGATTATCAATTCCCAAGAGCTTGTTTATGGAAATCCTTTGGGTGGGACTACAGCTACTGTGGGTGGGCGACTTGCAAAATCCAATACTCTGAAATACGCCTTTAACCACCAGCAGTTATTATCTTACAACAAACAACTTGGCGCGCATAATATCAGCGTTCTTCTAGGGCATGAGCTGAACCAAGAGAAAAGCGATTATTTCGGGGCGAGAAAAGAAAAATTGTTCTTAGAAGGGCTTACTGTTTTTGATAATGTTCTGAAAATGAACGAAATCCCAGGAAACCAATACGACTACGCTGTGGAAGGGTTTTTCTCCCGAGTTTTGTATAATTATAAAAACAAATATTTCTTCAATGCCAGCCTTAGGAGAGATGGTTCATCGGTATTTTCTAAAGAAAACAGATGGGGAACTTTCTATGGACTGGGGGCAGCATGGGACATTTCAAAAGAGGATTTCTTAAAGGATTCAGAAGTTGTTAATGATCTGAAAGTGAAAGCTTCCTATGGACAGCAGGGGAATGACAATTTCTATTTCCCAGGCACTACGGACAGAATCTACTATGCTTATAAAAGTTTATACAAAATTAGAAACTTTGGGAATGATACGCCTGTGGTCACTACGGAATATCTTGGAAATAATAAGCTGAGATGGGAAAATTCCCAAAACCTAAATGCTGGTTTTGAAACGGCTTTGTTCAACAGAAGATTGTCTATCAATGCTGAATATTTCGAGAGAAAAGTTTCTGATATGATTTATCGTGCAGCGCTTCCTTTCTCTAATGTGGGACATTATCCTAAGTTGGAAAACATCGGAAACATGAGAAACAGAGGGGTTCAGGTGAGCATCAACGGAGATGTAATTAAAACAGAGAATTTCACTTGGAATCTCTATGCCAACTTTACTCATTACAAAAACAAAATCACCAAACTTCCTGATGCCCAAAGAGAAAATGGTATAGTAGCAGATGAGCTATTCCTACTAAAAGAAGGCAGCGACCGCTATGCTTACTATCTAAAAGAGTTTGCAGGAGTAGATCCGCGAAATGGAGATGCACTTTGGTATAAAAATGGTGTAGATTCCCATGGAAACGCAGTTAGGCAAACTACAAGCAACTATGATGAAGCAACACTTTACCAAACAGGAAAATCTGCTATACCAAAGGTCTATGGTGGTTTTGGAACTCAGATAAGATTTAAAAACATCATTCTATCGGCTAATTTTGCGTATCAACTGGGCGGCTGGGGTTATGACCAGAACTACAGGTCGCTCCTGCATTCGGATAACTATGCTTCTAACTACCATAGAGATGTTCATAACACATGGACGCCAGAAAATCCTACAGCATCTTTGCCAAGAATAGATATTTCTAATTCTAACCAAAATGCCAATTCTACACTGTTCTTAACGAAATCAGACTATTTAAGCCTTCAGGATTTAACGCTGAGTGTGGGCATACCGCAAAGTTTCCTTGAAAACTACGGAATCCGAGATGCCAATATCTATGTAACAGGAAACAACCTTTTCTTACTCTCAAAGAGAAGAGGCTACGACCCAAGGCTGTCTATTTCCGGAGTTTCAGAGACATACGGATACAATCTGTTGTCAAGTGTTTCATTAGGTTTTAATCTTAAATTTTAATTTTTAAAAAAGTTATGAAAATCAATAAAATATTAGCAGGAGCATTCGTTGCCCTATCACTTTTAAGCTGCAATAGAGAATTAGAAACAGAGCCTGCAAAACTAGTATGGGAAGATCAACTTCCTGATGATGCAGCTTCTTTAAATAATTACCTTAGTGGAATTTATCTTGGATTTAGAAATAATGGTTCGGGTGGAACTACTACTCACACGGATTTTGGGATAATGTCCATAAAAGCAGGAGTTGATTTGCTTTCCAATGACCTTATTCAGGCAAAACAGCAGCACCTTGGGAGATATTACAACTATGAAGCGAGACAAAGCGACAACTTTACCAACGAAATCGTTTGGAATACATTTTATTCTAAAATCTTTGATATCAATCGTCTGATAGAGAAGATAGAAGGCATAGGCGTAAATAATGAAAACCGACACATCTATGGTCAGCTTTTGGCGCTTCGTGCATATAGTTATTTTAATTTGGTGAGATTTTACGCACTTACTTATGTTGGTCATCAGAATGAACTGGGAGTGCCGTTGGTAACTACTGCTTCCAGCCCAGAAACACCGAGAGCAAGGGCTACTGTAGCTGAAGTCTATACGCAGATAACCAGTGATATAGAAAACGCCATCACTTCGCTAAATGGTTTCACTCAGCGAAATATTGCACAGATAGACCAAAGGGCAGCCAAAGCCATCGCGGCGGATATTTACCTTGAAACTGGAGATTATACCAGAGCGGCAGCCTATGCTCATGAAGCCCGAACAGGCAAAACACTGATGTCTCAGGCGGATTATACAGGTGCAGGATTTTCTCTAAAAACCAATCCAGAGATTATCTGGGGATTTGATAATTCTTTACAGACCAAAAACATCGGTAACCACTACGCTTCGTTCTTCTCTATGTATGACAGCATGAACGAAGGCTATGCGGGAGCAGCAGGGATTTATAAAATCATTGATAAAAGATTGTACGACCAAATCCCAAGCACCGATTACAGAAAACAAGTGTTCAACGGGGCTACGGCATCCAACTATACCTTTAACGGAAAGACCAAAAACCATCCGCCGTATGTGAGCAGGAAGTTTAAGGATTTGACTTTCTTTGAGGGGGACTATATCTACATCAGAGCGGCTTCGCTTTACTATATAGAAGCGGAGGCTTTCGCGAGACTTGGGCAGACAGTTCAGGCGAGACAGGTGCTCTATGATATTACTTCTGTAAGAGATACAGGATACACACTTTCCACGAATTCTGGACAGAGCCTCATAGATGAAATTATCCTGCAAAAGAGAATAGAACTCTGGGGCGAAGGCTACGCTTGGTTTGATATGAAACGCCTTGGAGTGGATTTGGTGAGGGATTATCCTGGTTCTAACCATACTTTTGGGAAGTTTAATCGTAGTTATTCTACGGACTATAACCAATACCGTTTCCAGATTCCGCAGAGTGAGGTGAGTAACAATCCTAATATTGTTCAAAACCCAGTGAGATAAGCCATGAAAACCATAGCCCGCTGAAGATAGAAATTTCTTTCATCGGGTTTGTTTTTAAGGAAATAAAATGCTATATTTGTTAAGAATTTTAAATTTATAGAATTATGAAAAAACTTTTATTAGTTGCTACGACATTAGTTAGTTTAGTAGCGTGTAACAGAAACAATGGTACAGATGAAATTGCACCAGAGCCAGTTTCTCCTATCCTAGGGACATGGAGGTATGAAATAGCAAAAGTTATCAGTGGAGCGGATGGTTCTGTAATACATGAAATACATCCTGGTAAATGTTCAAAAAAAGATAACATAGAGTTTAGAGCAGAAGGGGTACGCATTGATAGGGAATTTTTGACACTTAGTGGTGGAGAGTGTAAGCCAGTTGAAGATGAAGAGAGTAGGTATGAATATAATTCCACAGCTAAAATTTTAAAGCATATATATCTTGGAGATGAGGATGGGTATGAAGTAGAGGTTTTTTTACTAGATGCTAATAATCTTGGTCTTGTAAAGTGGAGATATGATAAGGATGGAGATGGAGTTACTGATAAAGAAGTTCACTTCTATGTAAGACAAAACTAAAAAATATTCCCTAAGATTATATCTTGGGGATTTTTATTTCTTGCTGGGGCAGTGGAGTTGTTTTTCTTTTTTAATTAAAAAATAAAGTATTCATTGACAATGTTTTGAAGCTTTGGTAATCATATTTTGTAACGAAAAAAATATTTCCTGCACTAATGTGGGTATAAAATGCATTTTATAAAAGTTAGAGTTTAAATAATTAAAATCAAGACAAATGAAAACAAGTCAAAATAAAAAAGATTTAGCGGAGATGATTACCAAGAGAAAGGATTTATTTTGGGTTGGTTTTTCTTTGATAAACTTTTAAAAGCATTTTATGAAAGCCGAACAGCAGCAGGAGTTTATCAAGCAACTAAATGAAAACCAGAGGATAATCCATAAGATTTGTAAAATCTATATGGACAATCCCAGCGACCACGAAGACCTTTTTCAGGAGATTGTAATTCAGCTTTGGAAAGCCTATCCTAATTTCCGTGGAGAAGCCAAATTTTCCACTTGGGCTTATCGCATTGGGCTGAATACCGCACTAGCACTATTCCGAAAGCCGAAAAGAGATGTCCCTGCGGACTCTATGGAGATTCTTCCCGAGATAAAAATAGCGGAAGAAAACGATGGCCAGACCGCACAGATACAGGCTATGTATGATGCTATACACCAGCTGTCTGATGTGGAAAAAGCCCTCATCATGATGTATCTGGATGACAAGCCCTACCGAGAAATTTCCGAGATACTAGGCATAACGGAAGGAAACGCCCGTGTGAAAATGAACCGTGCAAAAGAAAAACTAAAAACCCTCATCAAAAAATAAGGCTATGGACGAATTAGAATTGCTAAAAAAAGACTGGAAAGAAAATAAATCCGATGAGTTCAAAAATTATACAGAAAAAGAACTTTTCGCAATGACCAAAAAAAGGTCTGTTTCCATCGCAAAATGGGTGTTTATCATTGCTTTATTGGAGCTGGGATTTTGGTTTTTAATTGGGTATTTAATGCCTTCTTCTTCGGAAGATAAGGAATATTATGAAGCATTAAACAACACCCCACTTATAAAGGGAACATTGTATGTTTTAGGAGAGTTTGCTACTTATTTACCATATGTTTTTATTGGTTTGCTTTTATACTTAAATTTTAAAATAAAAAAAGAAGAAAACCCTAAAAAACTGATGGAAAAAATCCTCCTGATGAAAAAATGTATCCAATGGTATATTAGGATATTTTTAGGAGAAGTTGTGGTGTTTTTTATCATCAGTATGATATTGACATTTTATATACAATATAATACTTTGAAGGGAACAGAATTAGAAGAATTGTATCTTTTTGCGTTTGTAATGTTTATTCCTCTTTTAATGTTCATTTTCATTTTTGCTTTATTCCTAAGATTTATTTATCATCTCGTTTATGGAAAACTACTACATAAACTAAAACAAAACTACGAAGAACTCAGCCGAATGGAAGAGTGAAGCTAAAATCCCTTAATTTAAGGGATTTTTTTATGAAATAAAAAAGCCCCGAAGATAGTCGAGGCGCTAGATGTTTTCACAACGGAATCATCCTTATTGTGAGTTGCTTTCAAATATATAGCAAAGATATATCAAATCTTTCGTATTTCCAAACCTATATTTTAAGAAAATTTTAACTAAATTTGGTATTAATTGTAAAAATATAGCAATGAAACATATTTTAGGCTTAGATTTAGGCTCAAACTCTATTGGATGGGCACTTATTGAACAAGATTTTGATAATAAACAAGGGAAGATTCTTGGGCTGGGAAGTAGGATTATTCCTATGGAACAGGGAATTTTAGGAGAGTTTGAGAGAGGAAATAAAGTCTCCCAAACGGCGGAAAGAACAGAGTTTCGTGGTATACGCCGACTAAGAGAACGGCATCTGCTCCGTAGGGAAAGGCTGCACAGAGTTCTCCATTTGTTAGGATTTTTGCCTGCTCATTATGATGCGCAAATAGACTTCACAAAGCGTTTTGGTAAATTTATAGGAGATTCTGAGCCTAAACTGGCATATAATAATGAAGGCTTTATATTTTTAGAAAGTTTCAATGAAATGGTTGAGGATTTTAAAAAACACCAGCCTCAGTTATTTTACATAAAATCTAATGGCGAAGAGAGTAAAATTCCTTATGACTGGACGATTTATTATTTAAGAAAAAAGGCTTTGCAGGAGAAAATTAGCAAGGAAGAATTGGCTTGGATAATTCTGAATTTTAATCAGAAAAGAGGATACTACCAGTTGCGAGGTGAGGAGGAAGAAAAATCTACTAAAAATGTAGAATTTTATTCTTTAGAAATAACAGATGTAATAGCTGATACGCCTAATAATAAAGGAGAAATATGGTATTCTATACATTTAGAAAATGGATGGGTGTATCGTAGAGCTAGTAAGATTTCATTGGAAGATTGGAAAGGGAAGGTGCGAGATTTTATAGTAACGACAGAACTAAACGAGGATGGTTCTATAAAACTGGATAAAGAAGGCAAAGAAAAACGCTCTTTCAGAGCACCCAGCGAAGATGATTGGAATTTACTTAAAAAGAAGACAGAGCAGAATATTACTCTTTCAGAGAAAACAGTGGGCGAATATATCTACGACCATCTATTACAAAATCCTAATCAGAAAATAAAAGGAAAATTAGTCCGAACCATCGAACGAAAGTTCTATAAAGAAGAATTAAAGGCTATTTTAGAAAAACAGGTAGCCCTTCAGCCAGAGCTTTTTACGGAAGAGCTTTTTGTGGATTGTGTAAGAGAATTGTATAAAAATAATGAAATCCACCAAAACAGCCTTTCTTCAAAAGACTTTGTGCATTTGTTCCTGAATGATATTATTTTCTATCAAAGACCTCTGCGCAGCCAAAAATCAAATATATCAAGCTGTTCTCTGGAATATCGTTTCTGTATTGACAAAGAAACAAAACAGAGAAGAAAAACTTATCTAAAAGTCATTTCTAAATCAAATCCTTATTATCAGGAATTTAGAGTATTGCAATGGCTTTCTAATCTTAAAATTTATAGAAAAGAAGATGATAAAGATGTTACTTCTGAATTTATTTCTTCCATAGAGGACAAAGAAACTTTGTACGAGTTTTTGATGTCTGAAAAAGAGGTAAGTAATAAATCTATACTTGAATTTCTTTTAATGAAATCATTGAGAGAGATGTATCCTTTTGCTAAAGAAACAGAGCTAAAAAAAGAACTGAAAAAAGAAATTATAAAATACCGCTGGAACTATGTATATGAGGAGGAAAATGACAGCAAAAAATATCCAATGAATGAAACAGGATATGAGATTAAAAAAAGGCTGAAAGAAGTAAAAAATATACCAGATGATTTCTTAACCAAAGATACAGAATATCAGCTCTGGCATATAATATATTCTGTAACAGATAAATACGAATACGAAAAGGCTCTGATGAAGTTTGCACAAAAACATAATTTGGATACAGAGTCTTTTGTAGAAAATTTTAAGAAAATAAAACCTTACCCAAGTGATTACGGAGCATTTTCTGAAAAAGCAATCAAGAAACTGCTTCCTCTGATGCGTTTTGGTAAATACTGGAATTATAGCGACATTTCTGAGCCAGTACAAGCGCGAATATCAGACATTATCAATGGGGTTGATAATGAGAGTATTAAAACCATTGTGAGAGAAAAGGCTGAAAAACTTCGGCTTAGCCAAGAAGCTGATTTTCAAGGATTGCCGCTTTGGCTGGCTCAGTATATAGTGTATGGAATTCATTCAGAGGCAGCCGATATACAGCACTGGACTTCTCCTTCTAATTTGGAAGAATATCTAAAAGGCTTCAAACAGCATTCTTTGAGGAATCCTATTGTAGAACAGGTAGTTACAGAGACTCTGCGAGTGGTAAAGGACATTTGGGAATACTATGGAAAAGGAGAAGAAAATTTCTTTGATGAGATACATATAGAGCTTGGCAGGGAACTAAAGAAAACAGCCGAGGAAAGAAATAGAATGACTAGGGAAATAAATGCAAATGAAGAAACAAATCTGAAGGTAAAAAAGGAATTACAAGAGTTATTTGAAAATAAAAGTGCAGAAAATGTCCGTCCGTATTCTCCTATTCAACAGGAAAAATATAGACTTTGGCTGGAACAAGAAAAAGAATCTCCTTACACAGGGCAGCCAATTCCGTTGAGTAAATTGTTTACAGATGAATATCAGATAGAGCATGTCATTCCTCAAAGTAGATTTTTTGATGACAGCCTTTCTAATAAAGTGATATGCGAGTCTGCTGTTAATGCCCAAAAAGGCGCACAGCTAGGTTTAGAATTTATAAAAAAACATGGCGGAGAGATATTAGATATAGGGCTAAATAAAAAAGTCACAATCCTTAATGAAAAAGAGTATAAAGAGCTGGTCAATAAGTATTTTGCCAATAACCGAGGGAAGAAAGCCAAACTGCTGATGGAGGAAATTCCAGAAAAAATGGTAGAAAGACAGCTCAATGACACAAGGTATATCAGTAAATTCATTTCACAAATTCTCTCTAATATTGTTCGTTCTCCTCAGGAGGATAATGGAGTGAATTCTAAAAATATTATACCATGTACAGGAAAAATTACAGCCGCTCTGAAACAAGACTGGGGGCTGAATGATGTATGGAATGACCTTATCCTGCCTCGTTTTGAGAGAATGAATAATCTGACACAGACAGAATTATTTACGACATATAGTGAAAAATACCAAAAGAAGATTCCTACTGTTCCGCTTGAACATGCTAAAGATTTCCAAAAGAAACGAATAGATCATCGTCACCATGCTTTGGATGCTTTGGTTGTCGCTTGTGCTACTCGCAGTCATATCAATTATATGAATAACCAGCACGCTTTGGATAAACATAAGGCTAAAGAAGAGAGACAAAACACTCGAATAGATTTGAGAACAGTCCTATGTGAGAAAAAATATAATGATAATGCTGAAGACAAATACAATTGGACATTTAAAAAGCCATGGAATACCTTTACCCAAGATGTGCGAAGTGCACTTGAAATGGTAGTTGTGAGTTTCAAACAAAACCTAAGAGTAATCAATAAAGCTACCAATTACTATGAAAAATGGGTGGAAGAGAGAGGTAAAATGGTGAAGAAAAAAGTGAAACAAGAAGGTATCAACTGGGCTATCAGAAAACCTTTGCATAAAGAAACTATTTCTGGAAAAATTACCTTAGAAAGAGTGAAAGTAGGTAAGGGGAAAATTCTCACAGCCACTCGTAAAAGTATAGATTCATCTTTTACAGAGAAGACAATAGCATCTATTACTGATACAGGGGTACAAAAAATATTACTTAATTACCTTGCTTATAAAGGAAGTCCTGAACTGGCTTTTTCTCCAGAAGGTATAGAAGAGATGAATAAAAATATTGCCCAATATAATGATGGCAAAGATCACCAGCCTATTTATAAAGTGCGTATTTTTGAAGAGGGAAGCAAGTTTCCTCTTGGCGAAATCGGAACTAAATCCCAAAAATATGTAGAAACAGCCAAAGGAACTAATCTTTACTTTGGGGTATATCAGAGTAAAGAAAAACGCTCCTATGCCACTATTCCGTTAGATGAGGTTATTGAGCGACA
>CAUQBR010000004.1:0-136705 GCA_963516475.1 uncultured Flavobacteriaceae bacterium | reverse complement strand
TTCATTAAAAGAATCAAGACTAAGCATAAGACAAAAGTAATAAAAATAACAATAACAATAACAATAACAATAAATAGAGATAAAGTCCGTTATATCAAATAAAATTGTTACCTTTGGGCAGCGTAATTTAAATATTTTGATGATATGAAATTAATGAAAATGTTTGTCATCGGTACGGTGGCACTTACAGCGACATCTTGTGTTAGTAAAAAACAGTATGATATACTTAATAGCAACTATAAACAAGCAATAGAGAATGTAGCCGAAAGACAGAGAGAAATCCAAGATTTAAAGGCTAAAAACGCTAGTTTGCTTAGTGAAAATAACTTGCTAAAAGAGCAAAGCGCATCTCTAAAATCTTCCCTAGATGCATGTTTGTCTAATACAGGTAAATCTTCTTCTAATATTGATAAACTGGTAGGAGAAATTAATGCTTCTAACGCTTATATCAAACAACTTACAAATGCTAAATTTAGAAATGACAGTTTGAATTTGGCTTTATCTAATAAAATGAAGCGTTCACTGGACAATGTAGCAGATAAAGATGTAGAAGTAAAAGTATTGAAAGGAGTAGTGATGATTTCACTTTCTGATAAAATGCTTTACAAAACAGGAGATTACAATGTTCTTCCTGCTGCACAAGAAGTGCTAGGAAAAGTAGCAAAAGTAATCAATGACTACGATAAATACTCTGTTTTGATAGAAGGAAATACGGATAATGTGCCGTTAAATTCATCTAATTTGCCAAGAGACAACTGGGATCTGTCGGCTCTTAGAGCAACTGCGATAGCAAAAATTCTACAAACTAAATTTGGGGTAAATCCATCTAGAATAACAGCTGGTGGTAGAAGTGAATATAACCCTAAATCTACTAATATGAGTGTTTCTGGTCGAGCAGAAAACAGAAGAACGGAGATTATCATCATGCCGAAGCTGGAGGAATTTATGCAGCTTATGGATGTAGCTCCTGTGAAAAAATAGTGAAATTAAAATTCAGAAAAACCTTAGAAATCTCTAAGGTTTTTTTATTTTTGACACATAAATCATCAGAGGAATGAGTTTTTTTAGTGAATTGAGTCCAGAAATGGATGATTATTTGGAGAAATACTGCTCTCAGGAACCAGAAATTTTGGCAAGATTGAGAGAGGAAACTTATCGTGTGACAGAGCAGCCGCATATGATTTCAGGGAAACAGCAGGGGCGTTTTTTGGCGATTATTTCTAAACTTTTGTCGCCTAAAAATGTTTTAGAAATAGGGACTTTCACGGGCTATGCCACGCTTTGTCTGGCTGAGGGATTGGCTGAGAATGGAAGAATAACGACGCTGGATATCAATGAAGAATTGTCCTATTTGCCCAAGAAATATTTCGCACAAAGTGATTTTGCAGAGAAAATAAATTTTTGTCTTCAAGATGGAAGAGAATTTCTTCAAAACACAGATGAAATGTATGATTTGGTTTTTATAGATGGAAACAAGGCGGCGTATGTGGATTATCTCAATTTGATAAAACCCAGACTCAGAAGCGGCGGAGTGGTGCTGTTTGATAATGTTCTTTGGTATGGGAAAGTTTTGGAGGAAAATCCAAAGAGTAAAATGACCAAAAAGATAAAAGAACTAAACGAAATAGTCTCCAAAGATGATGATTTTGAAAATCTTATACTACCTTTGCGAGATGGAATAAATCTCATCAGAAAGAAATAATATTTTTAGGAAAGGTGGATTTAGTGATAAATAAAAGATTATGATAATGAAAGCCATTGCCAGTGTGTCAGTAGCTCCTGTGAGGGCGGAAAACTCGGACAGAGCCGAAATCGTGACTCAGCTTTTGTTCGGGGAAAGCTGTGATATTTTAGAAGTGGATAAAAACTGGACGAAGATAAAAATTCATTTTGATGGATATGAAGGCTGGGTGGATACCAAGCAGGTTTCACCGATTTCTGATGCTGATTTTATCAAAAGAAAAACAAAAACTGTCACAGAGAATTTTATAAATTATCAGCATAATGGAGAAAAAACGCTCCTCTCCATAGGTTCTGAAATCGAAACTGATAATCAAGAAGATACGAAGAATAACTTTGATAAAGAAAACCTAAAAAAAACAGCCTTAGAATTCCTGAATGTTCCCTATCTGTGGGGCGGAAGAAGTTTTTTTGGGATAGACTGCAGTGGTTTTACCCAGATTGTTTATAAGGTGAATGGTGTCCAGCTTCCGCGTGATGCGTATCAGCAGGCTGAGACGGGAGAGGTTTTGGATTTTGTTGAAGAGGCTGAAGTTGGCGATTTGGCGTTTTTTGAGAACGAAGAAGGCAGAATTATCCATGTGGGAATCATGCTGGAAAATCAGAAAATCATCCACGCCCACGGAAAAGTGCGAATAGATGATCTGGACTGCATAGGGATTTTTAACAAAGACCAAAACAAACACACGCACAAACTGAGATTTGTGAAAAGAATTTGCCCAAACCCATAAGAAATGATTTTTTATAACCTTTTTATTTGTCTGCTTTCTTTTGGATTAAAAGTTTTTTCGTGGTTTAATGAAAAAGCCAAAAAAGGAGTGGATGGACGAAAAGAAAGCCTGAAAATAGTTCAGGAAAAGCTGAAAAATCAGAAAGTGATATGGATGCACTCGGCAAGTCTTGGGGAGTATGAGCAGGGGCTTCCTGTCTTGGAAAAACTAAAAAAAGAATACCCAGACTATAAAATTTTAGTGACCTTTTTTTCTCCCTCTGGCTACGAAAATGTAGTCAAAAAACAGCATATTGCCGATGCAGTGTGCTATCTTCCGTTTGACAAAAAATCTACAATACAGGAGTTTATTTCTCAGTTTGACACCAGAATTTTCTTTACCGTAAAATACGATTTTTGGTATCATCTCCTTCGTGAGCTGCGCAGAAAGGGGACGAAGATTTTTGTGGTTTCGGCATTGTTTTATGAAAAGCAGATTTTTTTCAAACCTTATGGAAAGTGGTTCGTAAACGAGCTGAAAAAAAATGTAGATTGGTTTTTTCATCAGACAGTACACTCGGAGCAGCTTGCCAAAAATATAGGATTGGTGCAGTCTTCCATTTCTGGAGATACCCGTTTTGACCGAGTAAAACAAATACAGCATCGGGATAATTTTGTGGAATTTATCCAAGAATTCAAAGGAGAAAAACCGCTTGTGGTCTTTGGAAGTTCTTGGAAATCAGAAGAAAAAATCGCTGATGAAATTACCGATAAAATAGAGGCTAAAATCATTATTGCACCGCATGATATTAAGCGAAATATTGAGTTTCAGAACGAAAAACAAATTTTGA
Source organism: uncultured Flavobacteriaceae bacterium (assembly GCA_963516475.1). Taxonomy (GTDB): domain Bacteria; phylum Bacteroidota; class Bacteroidia; order Flavobacteriales; family Weeksellaceae; genus JABCPE02. The sequence continues at coordinate 133,405 of CAUQBR010000004.1, read as the reverse complement.
AATATTCTGAAAGGAAAGCCAAAGAAACACAAGAAAAATCAGCTAAAATCCTGATAATAGACAGTATAGGGCTTCTTTCTAAAATTTATTCTTATGCTGATTTGGCGGTTGTGGGAGGCGGTTTTCATGACAAGGGTCTCCATAATATTTTAGAAGCGGCTACTTTCGGTGTGCCCGTGATATTTGGGAATCATTACAAAAAAAATCCAGAAGCGGACAACCTCATCAGAGCCAATGGAGGGAAATCTTTTGAGAACGAAAAAGAGGCTTTAGAATTTATTGTAAAATTATTAAAAGATAAAGCGCTTCTACATGAAATGTCTGAAAAAGCAAGAGATTTTGTGAATTCTCAACCTAATGCGACTGAAATTATTTTACAGAAAATCAGGTCATATATGTGATATTATAATTTTTTTTGTAACTTTGATATCTGTTTAACCAAATAAAGTAAGAAAAACAATGAATAACAAAGGGTGTTTTGGAATAGGATTAGTGGGACTTATCGTCATCATTGTACTTGTTGCAGTGGTAGGATTTTGGGGAGTAGGAAAGTACAATGGTCTAGTGCAAGAGAATAATAATGTTCTCAATAAATGGTCTAATGTAGAGACAGTTTATCAAAAAAGAGCGAATCTGATTCCAAATCTACAAAATACAGTAAAATCTTATGCAAAATTCGAGCAGGAAACCTTAACTAAAGTAGTAGAGGCGAGGTCTAAAGCTACCCAAATTACTATAGACCCTACCAATATGACAGAAGAAGATATGGCGAAGTTCCAGAAAGCACAAGGGGAACTGAGCAGTTCATTGGGTAGATTGATGATGGTAGCAGAGCAATACCCAGAACTAAAAGCTGACCAGCAGTATATCAACTTCCAAAGAGAATATATTGCCATAGAGAACAGCATCAGAACGGAAACAGTTTATTATAATGATGCTGTGACAGTATTTAATAATAAAGTAGAAACTTTCCCTACAAGTCTGATAGTTGCAATATTTTCTAAATTTAAAGCAAAACCATATTTCAAAGCTGACGAAGGAGCTTCTAAAGCGCCGGAGGTATTTAAAGACTAAAAAAGATGAACCATCTCTCAGACACTGATGTTTCGGCTTTGGTGGAAGCTATAAAAACTGCGGAAAACTACTCCACGGGAGAGATTCGTGTACATATAGATTCTTCCACAGAGCAGGAGAGTGAGCGTGTGGCATGGGAGGTTTTTGAAAAGTTGCAGATGCATGAAACCAAGGATAGAAATGCTGTCCTTTTTCATGTTAATTTTGCTCAAAAATATCTGAGCATCATCGGAGACAAAGGCATTCATGAGAAAGTATGCCAGAGTTTCTGGGATAAAATTCATGCTGAGATGGTGGCAGATTTTGCGAAAGGTGACTATTTGCAAGGATTGAAAAAAGGAATTTTGGCAACAGGAATAGAGCTGAAAAAGTATTTTCCTGTTGGTGAGGAAAACCCAAATGAATTACCAGATGAGATTACATTTTCTTAGAAACTTCATATGGGTTTTATTTATTAGTATAGGAGGTTGGCTTTCAGCTCAGTATACTATTCCTAAGAAGCCAAAAGTGCTTTATCCTGTGTATGACGAGGCGGGACTTCTTTCTTCGGAGGAAAAAGAGCTGCTGAATCAGAAGCTGATAAAATTTGAGGATAGCACATCTACGGAAATAGAGGTGGTTATCATTCCCTCTACAAAGGGGGAGGATATTAACTTTCTCGCTACTAGATTTGGGCAGACTTGGAGAATTGGAAAAAAGGGAGTGGACAATGGAGTTATTTTTCTGATTGCTACCGAAGACAGACAAATTTCCATACAGCAGGGGAGAGCTGTGGAAAAATACCTGACAGCCTCTGTTGCAGGGCAGATTATAGATTATCTTATCATTCCCAAATTTAAACAAGGGAAATGGTACGAGGGAATAGATGAAGGGGTAAACGCCCTGATGGAAGCTACACAAGGGAAATTTAAACCGCAGAAAAAGGAAGAAGAAGGAGACTTTGCAATGGTGGCTGTATTGATTTTTGTTGCTTTTATCATAATAATGATAATTTTAATCAAATATGGTGACAAAGGCAGCGGAGGACGAGGCGGTGGATATAATAGTTTTGATGATGTTATTATTTCCCGCAGGGGACGAAGCAGTTTTCCTGGGACATTTTGGGGCTTCCCATCTTCTGGTGGGGGAAGTTCTGGCGGTGGCTTCGGCGGTTTTGGTGGCGGAGGTACATTCGGCGGCGGAGGAGCCAGTGGCGGATGGTAAAAGTTATATTGAGATTAAAAATGAGTTAATTTTTTGAAGGAGGTTTGTTTTATGCTGAAATAAAAATTTTAATAACTAATGAAAGAAAAAGTAGGAAACAAATTAGACATATTCAACATTGCAAAAGACAGAAAAAGGAATGAAATTCTGGAACGCATGAAAAGACAGAAAAAAGTTCCTTTGAAGGTTAAAGAAAACATAGAGCATAAGATAGTTATAGAAATAGATGATGATAAATCTAAATACTATATAAAACAAACCAACCTTCGGAAAGAAAAACTAAAAAAACTACGCCCATATCTTTTAGGTTTTGTATTTTTGGTGATGGCAGGAGCGATAGGGTTTTTATCCCAGCAGTATCTGGAATTTCAGTATTATCTTTCCAAAAATGAGGAACTAGTAACACTTAGTAAAAAATATCTTGCAGAGCAGAAACAAAAAGCAGAGGAGCTGAAAAAACTGCAAAATTTAACTTTAGATAATATAAATAATCTTCCTGAGGAAAGAAAAAACCTGATGCTGAACATCATCCCAAGTGGAAATCCTCTACTGAGGGAACTGGAAGTGACAAGTAATTTCGGGAATAGAACACATCCGATAAGTGGAGGAGTAAAACACCACAATGGAGTGGATTTGAGGCTGAATATAGGAGATGATGTCATCGCATCAGCCATGGGGAAAATTGCTTTTGCAGGAGAAAAAGGAGGTTATGGAAATACAGTTATTATAGAGCATACATTTGGTTTTAAGACTCTTTATGCTCATTTGGATAGGATTTATGTAAAGGTGGGCGAAATCGTAGGAAAAGGAAAAGTAATAGCCGCGGGTGGAAACTCAGGGAATTCCACGGGACCGCATCTTCATTATGAAGTTTTGTATGATGATGCACAGGTGGAACCAGAAAATTTTATAAATTGGGACAAGAGTAATTTCAATATAGTGTTTAACAATGAAAAAAATGTACAATGGGAATCTTTTCTAACAATAATGGGAAAAAATCAAACGAAATGAGTGTGAATGTATCATCAAAAGGAGTAAATGTAATTGCTCCAGAAACCCACTTCAAAGGAGTGATAGAAACTAGCGCTATGACGCAGATAGAAGGCTTCTTCGAAGGAGATGTAAAATGTGAAAACACCCTGCATATAGGTAAAACAGGGAAAGTTAATGGAAATATCGTAGCAGATTCTATCTTCATCGATGGAGAAATCAAAGGAGATATATCTGCGGATAGAGTAGAGATTGGCGAAAATGGACGAGTATATGCTAACATCATCTCGGCTTCGTTCGTTATCCATGAAGGAGCGAGATTCGAAGGAAATAAAAAGATGAAAATAGAGGAAAATACCTACAGTAGTCTTTCCACTTCTGATGATGATGAGTAATCGTCTTTAAAAATTAAAACAAAAAAAGCAGTCCATAAACGACTGCTTTTTTTTATATTTAATCTTCTCCTTTCATTTTTTCGGCATTTTCTGCCATGATTAGGGCTTCTAGCATTTCTTCTATATCTCCGTTCATAAAGGCGTCTAGATTGTAAATAGACTTATTGATTCTATGGTCGGTCACACGCCCTTGAGGATAGTTATAAGTTCTGATTTTTGCGGAACGGTCTCCTGTAGAAACCATGGTTTTTCTCTGAGCTGCGATGTCTCCTTGTACTTTTTGCAGCTCTATATCGTAGAGTTTTGTACGAAGCATTTCCATTGCTAATTCTCTGTTGGCCAACTGAGAACGAGCCTGCTGACAAACCACCACTATTCCCGTAGGCTTGTGAGTCAGCTGAACTTTGGTTTCCACTTTGTTTACATTTTGTCCTCCTGCTCCTCCTGAACGCGAAGTCTGCATTTCTATATCAGCTGGGTTGATTTCCACATCTACTTCTTCTGCTTCTGGTAGTACGGCTACGGTAATCGCGGAAGTATGCACACGCCCTTGGGACTCGGTCTCTGGAACACGCTGAACACGGTGAACACCAGACTCGAATTTCATGATTCCATACACGCCTTCGCCTTCTACTCTCATGATGAGTTCTTTGTATCCTTTTGCGGCCTCGTTGTAGTCGGTAACTTCGTGTCTCCAGCCTTTTGACTTGAAATACATCGTGTACATTCTATACACATCTTCCACGAAAATAGCCGCCTCGTCACCGCCTGTTCCTGCACGGAGCTCCACCATGACATTTTTGTCATCTGCTGGGTCTTTCGGGATGAGAAGGATTTTCAAGTCTTCTTCTAATTTTGGGATAAGCGCCAGACTTTCCTGCTTCTCCATTTTAGCCAAATCTATCATATCCTTATCAGATTCTGTGGCGATGATTTCATCGGCTTCTTCTATGGAGTTTTTAGCGTTCATGTATTGGTCAAAAACAGCCACCACTTTTCCCAAATCGCTGTATTCTTTATTGAGAGAAGAATATCTTTTTTGGTCAGAGATTACATCTGGCTGGATGATTAGATCTGCTACTTCATTATATCTTTGTTTGATTGCCTGTAACTTTGGTATTAAACTATTTGCCATTATTTAATTTTGAATGGGCAAAGATAAGAAAATCCTATGTAATGAGTTAAATTTTGGTTTAATGACAAATAAAATTCCAGTTAATTTAATATAATCAAACAAGAAAATATTTAGCTCAAATGTCTTATCTTTGGGGAAAAATATTAATATATGAAATTTTTAAAATTATCTATTTTAGTGGCTGTTTTGTTTTTTGGAATGGCTTTTGCGCAAGAAACACCTAAGCCACTGCCAGAGGAAATAGCAATTTATACATCCGCTAATATTCCAAATTTTCCAGATGGGGGAATTAATAGATTTCGCCAGTTAGTCGTATCAAAAATAAAGTATAACAGAATAGACCCATTCCAGCATTTACCAGTGGAACAAGCTAGAGAGCTACGACATCTAATTCTAGAGAGAAGACCTGTTCCTAAAACAATATTGAAATCTAGTTTAGAATTCATAGTTGAGATAGATGGGACATTGTCTGGGATTTCAGCAAAAGGAGAAAATAGTTCTTTTAATAAAGAGATTGAAAGAGTTGTAAAATCTATAAAAACTAGGTGGATTTTTGAGGAAGGAGAAAAGAAAAAGACTCCCATGAGAATGCCTATTAAGATGACAATAGAGGATTAAAAAACTCCCTTCGTAGAAAATACGGAGGGAATTTTTATTCATTAATAGATAAAGAAGAAAGGATAAAAGTTTTATCTTTGGAGGAAAATATTAGTTTATGAGATTTTTAAAATTATTTGTTTTAGCAGTTGTTTTGTTTTTAGGTGTGGCTTGTGGACAAAAATCATCTGAACCTAAAACAACAGAAGAAGAGGTTGTATATAAAGATACTGATGAAGTTGATAAAGATGTAGACAAAGTTGATAAAGAAGCTGTTTTTCCAGAGGGAGGAATAGATGGTTTTCGTAATTTGTTAGCTTCAAAGGTAGATGCAGATAAAATAGATGAGTATGAAGGGGCTGGAAGAAGTAGAAAATGGATTTTTCGAATTTTTTGAAAGAAACCGATTTCCAAAGCAACAATATCATCTGTCTTGACATTTACTGTTGAGCCAGACGGTACAATTTCCGATATTTCAGCAAAAGGAGAAAATCAATCTTTTAATGAAGAGATAGAAAGAGCAGTAAAATCCATACAAACCAAATGGATTCCTGCTGAAGTAAAGGGGGAAAAAGTTAGAAGTAAGTATTATGTGCCTGTCAAGATAACGGTTGAATAACGAGAATTCTCTTCGTAGAAAATACGGTTTTTTTGTCTATGAAATAGATAGAGAAGAAAAAATTGGGATTAAAATTTATTTTTATACTTTTGCGCCCAATTAATTTTTATTAGAGATGAAGAAATTATCATTAGTTATTTTAGCACTTGCATTCGGAAATGCATTTGCACAAGAAAATGAAGTAGTTACAGATTCTGTGGCTGCAGTGGTAGAAGAAAAAGTGGCAGAACCAGAACCACCGAAAAAAAACTGGTCTATAGAAGGACAAAACACATTGATGCTAAACCAAGCGGCATTCTCTAACTGGGTAGGCGGTGGAGCTAATAACTTGGGTTGGCTAGTAGGAGTGAACTACAATTTCACTTACCAAAAAGACAAAGACCTTTGGGAAAATAACATTATCCTAGGATACGGAAGAAATAATACCCAAGGATTAGGAAACAGAAAAACACAGGATAATATCAACATCAGCACGAACTACGGTAGAGCTATCTCTCAAAACTGGTATGCATCTGCTGGAGCGAGCTTTCTTTCTCAGTTTGATAATGGATATGCTGACGGGAACAACCCAAGCGCTGCGAAAATCTCAAGCTTTATGGCGCCAGGGTATCTGAATGTAGGTGCTGGTTTTACATATAAACCAAATGAGGATTTCACGCTTACTTTGAGACCTGCTAACGCAAGAATGACTTTTGTTTTAGACAAGGATTTACAGTACAAAGGAAACTACGGACTTAAAAACGATGGAGACAGCATGCTGTTCCAGTTCGGGTTCTATGCAGATGCTTCTTATAAAGTGAAATTGATGGAAAACATCCATTTGACAAACAAAGCTTGGTTGTTCTCTAACTATCTAGACCACCCAGAAAGAATCGCAATGGGATACAGCGGAATTCTTAATTTGAAAATCAACAAGTATATTTCGTCTAACATCACGCTGGATCTAGTGTATGACCACAATCAAATCAGAAAAACTCAGCTAAAACAGACACTTGGACTTGGATTTGCTTACAATATTAGCAATGGTGTAAAAAAAGCTGATACATCAAGAAACGCTGATTGGAAACAAAACTAAAATATTATCAACTAAAATAAGATTTATCCAAAAGGGTAAATCTTATTTTTTATAATATTGTGGAATGCTAAAAAATCTAATTTAAATAATAAATCAAAAAATGAAACCAAGTTTTATTTTCTTGCCGTTGAGTAATGAGAAATACAGCTATATGCTATTGCTTGATACAGGAGGAATTATAGAGTATGAAAACGGAAAAGAAATAACAAAATTTGGAGATTATGAATTGTTTAAACAATATTATCTCAAACTTAACCAAAGAGTTTGTTTGCCTAATGAAATAGAAGATTTTTTCAGTCCAAATGAACTAGCGAAGAACTATCTTGCAGACCAATATAAAATCCTAAATACAGAAAATTATATTGATGATTATTTATCAGTGTTACAAGAGAATTTGTCAATTAAAATTGATAAATCCAGATTAGGAGAAGGAACATATATACTTAAAATTTTAAAAGAAATTAGAGAAGAAATTTCTTATGATGGCTCTCAGAAATATGAGATTCCCATTATTATTCTATATGGAGAGTATATCCGAGAGTTATGCCCACAGAAAAAATGGAGTGTGGAGCGAGATTATAATGTGCTGGGGGAGGAGTATTACTATCCTGCACTTGAGGGTGAAGATATTAGAGATTATGTGCGCGAAATGCTATATAATGAGGGGGATGATAAAATATTTAATTTCCAATATTTGCTGGATATGGCAGAGATAATAAAAAATGAGTAAAAGTTCTATTTCAGACATTTTTATAATAAGATGATATTATCATAATACATCAAAACCCACAAGATATGAAACAAGAAGTGTATTTATGTGAGCAAAAAGGAACAACTTTCATCGTGGTTGATACCGAAGAGAATATTCAACAAGCTATTGAAAGAGATAAAGATGAAAATAGAAGTGAATTTGTAAAATACTTACAAAGGAATGACCCATCAGGATTTAATGAATTCAGAGCCAGAAAACTGAACCTATCCAAAGACAAGATAAAAGAACCTTTAGGAATTAGTTTTCTAGGAGTAGAGGAAACAGATGTAGAATATTTAAATAGCCAAGTAGAGCATTTAAATATTAATAAAATCAATATCCGAGATAGCAAACTTGATATACCATTGCCTGAGCATATTACAGATAATGTGAAAACTTTTTTCTGTGGAGGAAAAGTAAAAGGAGTAATAGACTTGGATTTATATAAAAATTTAGAAGAAATTAATATCTTGGATTGGGATACGAAAATAAAATTCAAAAATGATACAAAGAAAAATAATATTAGAAAACTAGTTGTATGGTATCATAAACCCAAAGAAAAAACACTCAAAACATTGATAGAGTTTTTATATAATTTGGAAATATTAGAAATAATTCATACCAATATAGAGACTTTGGAAGGAATAGAAGACCTTAGGTTTTTAAAGGGAATAGAAATACAATATGGACGGAATCTAAAACAAATAGATTATCTCAATGAATGTAAAAAGCTGGAAAAAGTCTTTTTTAATAATTGTAAAAAGATAGAAGATATGGAAAAACTGAACCAGCGCGAGGGATTATATATTCGGAAAGCAGCCTTGTCAGGATAGGTAATATCAATATAATCAAATTCTTACGGCTTGGTGAGCCGTAATATATTTTGTGTTCTTTTCCTATCCAAGAAATTTTCATAAAATAAAATAAAAATCTTCTTGCTTAGTAGAAAAAAATAATTATCTTTGCACACTCAAAAGGGAGAATAATTTTAAGTTTAAAAAGTAATGGAGCAGTAATGCTACCTCTTACAAGAAAAAGTATATAAAATGAAAAGAACATTCCAACCATCAGAAAGAAAGAGAAGAAACAAACATGGGTTTAGAGAAAGAATGTCTACACCTAATGGTAGAAGAGTTTTAGCTGCAAGAAGAGCAAAAGGAAGAAAAAGATTGACAGTTAGCGAAGCAAGAGCTAAAAGATAATCTGTCTTCTGAAAATAAAATAATAGTGTCTGAAAGAATCTATCTTTTGGACATTTTTTCGTTGTTATAACTGTCAGTTATATTTAAATTTTTTTAATTTAGATTTAACCTTTCACAAAAAAAATCATCAAACAAATAGAAGAACCCAATGAAGGTAAAAGATGAAGATATTATCATTCTTATGCAAAGTCCTGAAAGTCAAGAAAAAGGACTTCGTATGATGATGAATGCATATCAGAGTCGGTTGTATTGGCATATTCGTAGGCTGGTCGATGATGAGGATGCCACAAAGGATGTTTTGCAGGAAACTTTTATCAAAGTCTATCAGAATTTTTCACAATTCAAGAAAGACAGCCAGCTCTACACATGGCTCTACAGGATAGCGTCTAACGAGGCTCTGCAACATCTGAATAAGGTGAAAAAAATGCAGAAAACAGAGCAGGATGCAGGTGTCTATCTAGAAAACCAAAAAGCAGAAAATAGCGGGAGAAATGCAGATGAGATAGAGGTTTTACTACAAGATGCGATACAAAAACTACCAGAGAAACAACGGATGGTTTTTACGCTGAGGTATTATGATGACCTGCCATATGAGGAGATTAGCAAGATTTTGGATATGTCAGTAAGTACGCTGAAAACCAACTATCACTATGCGAAAAGCAAAATAGAACAATATATTTTAGACCATAGCGAAGAATTTTAAAAATGAAAAAAATAGATATAGAAAAATGGGAACGAAAAACGCCTGAACTGCCAGAAAACTTTTTCGAGGAAATGCAGGAAAAAGTTTTGGATAAAACGGTAAGGGTAGAAAAACGACCTGTAAAAAGGTTTAAAATAAACCCATTGTGGGCTTCTGCGGCTGCGATAGCAGTGGTTTTTGGGATTTCGTTTTTTGTGAATGTCAAAAATAAAAATGTGGAAGTGATACAAAATCCTCAGATGGTTCAGAATGAAAATGTTTCCACTCCGAATCAAGGGCAAAACCCTGAACCTCAAACAGATATTGTAAATCAAGAAGCGACAGAAAATCAGCCTTACACAGAATCAAAAACATCTTTCGCAGGGCAGAGTTCTGATGCTGTTTCTGAGCAGAAAATAAAAAATCTTTCTACGAAACTCAAAATGGAAGAGGTTCTAAATGTCATGAGCGAAGAGGAACTTCAGGAGCTGACTAGTAATTATGAACAAGACACCTTTTTGGATTTATATTAATTAAAATTTTAAAAATGAAAAAAATATTTTTTTTATTAGCCATATCTTTTGGAATGCTGGTTTCTGCACAAAAGAACAATGGAAAACACCACGAGGACAAGAAAAGCTATATTCATGATTTTGAAAAAATGACACATGAAGAGAAAATGGCTTTCATTCAGCAGTTGAGTGTTAATAAAATCATCAAAGAATTAGAGCTTTCTGGTGAGAAAAAAGATACTGTGGAGAAACTTCTTAGTGAATATCTTAAAGCGCAAAGGGAAATAAAAGCTTTTAAACCTATGGGTGCTCATGAAAATCTGACCGATGAAGAGGCTTTAAGAAAGATAAACCTTGGTTTTGAAGTTGCTCAAAAGGTTTTGGATAACAGAAAATTTTATTCCAAAAAATTACTGGAACATCTTTCTCCACAGCAGGTTTTGAAAATTTATAAAATAGAGAAAGATATTAAGGATTCCTTTAAGCATAAACACGGTAAAGACAAACATAAGACTAAATAAATTTATACCAAAAGAGATTGATTTTTTCAGTCTCTTTTTTGTTATCTTTGCAGGATACTGATTTTTGAAATGAAAAATATAAGAAATTTTTGCATCATTGCACATATTGACCACGGTAAATCTACCTTGGCAGACCGACTTTTGGAGTATACTAATACAGTGACACAGAGGGAGTTGCAGGCGCAGACTCTTGATGATATGGATTTGGAAAAGGAGCGAGGAATTACCATAAAATCCCACGCTATCCAGATGGACTATGAATACAAGGGCGAAAAATATGTCCTTAACCTTATCGATACTCCTGGGCATGTGGATTTCTCGTATGAAGTTTCGCGTTCTATCGCGGCGTGTGAGGGAGCTTTGCTGATTGTAGATGCGGCGCAAAGCATTCAGGCTCAGACTATTTCCAATCTTTATTTGGCATTAGAAAATGATTTGGAAATTATTCCAATTTTGAATAAAATAGACCTTCCTTCGGCAAATCCTGAGGAAGTTACAGATGAAATTGTCAATCTTTTGGGCTGTAAGCCAGAGGATGTTCTTCGTGTTTCTGGAAAAACAGGAGCAGGTGTGAAAGAACTTCTGGAGCAGATCGTGGAGAGAATCCCAGCGCCAGAGGGCGACCCAGATGCTCCGCTGCAGGCGTTGATTTTTGACTCTGTGTTTAACCCATTTAGAGGAATTGAGGCTTATTTCAAAGTGGTAAATGGAAGCATCAAGAAAGGGCAGAAAGTGAAATTTATGGCGACTGACCGCACCTATGATGCCGATGAGGTGGGAACTTTGAAACTAAAACAAGCGCCTAAACAAGAGATAAAATGTGGAGATGTAGGCTACATCATTTCTGGGATAAAGGATGCCCGAGAGGTGAAAGTAGGGGACACCATTACTTCCACTGAAAACCCAGCTCCTGCACCGATAGAAGGTTTCGAAGAGGTGAAACCGATGGTATTTGCGGGGATTTATCCGATAGAATCAGAAGATTTTGAGGAGCTTAGGGCTTCATTAGAAAAACTAAGGCTGAATGATGCTTCGCTTGTTTTCGAGGCGGAAAGTTCGGCGGCGCTGGGCTTTGGTTTCCGTTGTGGTTTCCTTGGAATGCTTCACATGGAGATTGTTCAGGAGCGTCTTGACAGGGAGTTTGGGATGAATGTAATCACTACCGTTCCCAATGTATCTTACCACGGCTACACCAAGAAAGAACCAGATGTTCCTATCCTCATCAACAACCCGTCTGAGATGATGGATCCTACTACGATGGACAGAGTGGAAGAGCCGTATATAAAGGCTTCTATCATCACTAAGTCTGATTTCGTGGGGGCAGTGATGACGCTTTGTATAGAAAAACGAGGCGAAATCGTTAATCAGTCTTATTTAACTTCTGACCGAGTGGAATTGATTTTCAATATGCCGTTATCAGAGGTGGTGTTTGATTTTTATGACCGATTAAAGTCTATTTCCAAAGGATATGCATCGTTTGACTATCACCCAATAGGCTTCCGTCCATCTAAATTGGTGAAAATGGATATCCTTATCAATGGTGATATGGTGGATGCGCTTTCTTCCTTGATACACGATTCTAACGCCTATAACATCGGTAAAAAAATGTGCGAGAAACTTCGCGAACTGATACCGAGACAGCAGTTTGACATCGCGGTTCAGGCAGCTCTGGGAACTAAAGTAATCGCCCGAGAAACCATAAAAGCCCTTCGTAAAGATGTAACCGCAAAATGTTATGGTGGTGACATCTCTCGTAAGAGAAAGCTCCTTGAAAAACAAAAAGAAGGAAAGAAAAAAATGAAGCAAATTGGGCGTGTAGAAGTTCCTCAGTCTGCATTTATGGCGGTGCTGAAACTGAATGATTAGAAATAAATAAAAACTTAATATGAATAAAATTAAGAAAGGGATAACAGCCTTGTTGTTAGTAGCAAATTTGCTGTCTTGTACTTCGGTGAAGGTCAGTTCTAAAAATAATTTTGATTACTCTGCTCTGAAAGAAAATGCAGAATATACTGTGCATAAAGTAAATGGGAGTAAAATAAAAAAATTCCAATTTATAAAAGAGCAAGAAGATGAAATCATAGGAGTAGTAGATAAAGAACAGCAGGTAATTAGTAAAGATGAAATTCAGAAAATTTCAAAAATGAGTGAAGGAAAGACTATATTACTTGTAGTAGTAGGGGTTGGGCTGGCTATCTTTATTCCTGCTTATGTAAATAATAAGCCAGTTTTGTAGAGTGAAAAAACTCTAAATCATATAAATATGTTTTATGTTTAGTAAAGAGGCTTTGTCAGAGATAGAAAATCTGATTTCAGTAAAAGAAAAAATAGTAATCGTTACCCATTACAACCCTGATGGAGATGCCATTGGGAGTAGTCTTGGGCTAAAGCATTTCCTTAGGAATAGAGGTGTAGAGGCAGAAATCATCGTTCCCAACGACTTCCCAAAGTTCCTAAAATGGATGCCCGAAGCCAAAAAAATAACCATCGCAGAGTATAAAAAAAGAAAAGCCATAGAGCTGATAGAGGCGGCGGATGTGGTGTTTTGCTTGGATTTTAATACTTATACGAGGATAGGAATGGTAGGCGACTGGGTAAGTAATTCCAAAGCTGTCAAAATCCTGATAGACCACCACCAGCAGCCTGGTGAGTTTGATTTTGTCTATTCTGATACTAATATTCCTGCTACTTCGCAGATGGTTTATCATTTTATAGAAGCGCTGGGACAGGAAAATTTAGTTGATGAAGATACCGCAAAATGCCTATATACAGGAATAATGACCGATACGGGAGGTTTTCGGTACCGTTCCACAAGTGCAACTACACACAGAATTATCGCGAATTTAATAGAAAAAGGCGCAAATCCTGCCGAGATTAGCTCTAACACTTGGGATAATAATACGGTGAGCCGTCTGAAACTGCTTTCCTTGATTTTAGGGCGAGTGGAATTGGTAAAAGATAACGAAGTGGTTGTTCTTTGGCTGAAACGAACCGAACTGCAAGAATTCGGCTTTGAAAAAGGAGATACTGATGGTTTTGTAAATTATGGCCTGAGCCTCGCTGGTGTGAAGGTTTCTGCATTCTTTATGGAAGACCTTTATGAAGATTTTATCAAAATATCTTTCCGTTCCAAAGAAGATGTGGATGTCAATCAGTTCGCTAGAAAATATTTCAATGGTGGTGGGCATATCAATGCCGCTGGAGGAAAATATCTGAAATCTCTGGAAGAGACAATATCAGACTTTAAGAAAATTGTAGAAAAAGAAGGAATATAAAAAAGCTGCCATTATTTGGCAGCTTAAGTTTTTTATGTGTTTTTCAGTTTTGCGATTACATCGATACCTCCTGCGGTAATATCTCCTATTTTGCAGAGAACCTCTGTGCCGATTGGCAAGAAAACATCCATCCTAGAACCGAATTTGATAAAGCCCAGCTCGTACCCAGCTTTTGCATCATCGCCTACTTCTGAATACATTACAATTCTTCTCGCGACATATCCTGCGATCTGTCTGAATACTACTTTTTGGTTAGTTAGAGTATCCACAGCTATCGTTGTTCTTTCGTTTTCTGTGGAGGATTTTTCATTCCAAGCCATCAGGTATTTCCCAGCGTGGTATTTTCGGTAGGAAACTTTTCCTGTCACAGGATATCTGCATATATGCACATTGAGAGGCGACATGAAAATAGAAATCTGAAGGCATTTTGTTTTCAAAACCTCATCTTCTTCTACTTCTTTTATCATTACTACTTTCCCATCAACAGGCGCGACTACAGTGTCTGTATGTTCTGAAATATTTCTGTTTGGAACACGGAAAAACCAAACAACCAAACAGAATAAAATAAGTAAAGGCAGGGTTACCAATACCGAATATCTACCAAGGAAAAAATGTGAAATGGCAGATAACAAGGTTAAAACCAATAAAGAAACGATAATAGTACCTTTTCCTTCTCTATGAAGTGTCATAATTTTATGTATTTAAATTAAGTTTTCTATAATAAAATATAAATATACCACAGGTGCACATAGGATGAAACTGTCTAGTCTGTCCAGTACACCACCATGCCCAGGGATGATGTTTCCGCTGTCTTTCACACCGAAAGTTCTTTTCAGTTGGCTTTCTACCAAATCTCCAAGTGGAGCGAAAATAGAAACAAGAAGTCCAATGATAATCCAGTTTCCTCTTAGTTCAGGCATTTTTTGTTCAATGACAAATCCTAAAATCAAAGTGCAGATTACTCCACCAGCAAAGCCTTCCCAAGTTTTTTTCGGGCTGATTTTCGGAGCCATTTTATGCTTTCCAAACATTCTTCCAGCAAAATATGCAAAACCATCACTGCTCCATATTAGCGTAAATAGGATGAAAGTTTCCCAGCCGAAATGCTTTTCGGAATAATTAAATATAGGAAGCCCTAATGCAAATGAAAATGAGAGAAATACATAAATTACGATGAATATCAGCTTCCCATTGTCATAATAAAGTTCATTTGGGTATTTAAACAAAGTAAATGAAGCAATGAAAACTAGGGCAATACCCAAAAGTTCTTGGATATTAAAAATAAAATAAAAATCGTGATTTAGGAATCTTATCCCAAATCTATAAAAAACGATGAACCCCACTGGGAAAACTATCCATTTCCACCAGCTTTCACCGAATTTCATTATTTTAATCGCTTCCCAAGCACCTACTGCTATGAAAAATAAAATCAAAGAGAGATATAAGTACTCTTGTTTTACATTAATATTTAGGAAATCTTTTAAGTAAACAGAGCCAAAATGAGTTGTACATAGAAAAATGACCAAACCATATACTGCTCCAGAAATAATACGCTGAATTAGATTCTTATCCAAAATTTAGAAATTTAAAAAAATTAATCTTCGAGCAAAAGTAAGAAAAGTTTTGGATATTTCTTGTTTGGATTGTCTAAATTTGATTTTCCACCACTTATTGAGGTCAAATTTTTTATATTATTTTTCCGTTTAATTTTTGACATGGCTTCGCTAAGGTCTTCCACTATCTGGGAAACATTGGCCATGATGATGATTTTTTCAGGAAGCATTTGATTATCAAAATGCAGTATATTGTCACATGAAAGCATGATTTTTCCATCGAAGGCAATTAAATATTCACAAGTGATAAATGCAGCACCATTTTGTTCACTCAATAATTTCGTATAAGGCGTTTTCGTAACATCTAAGAATTTCTGTAAATCCTCATCACAGCAGAAAACAGAGGTGATATTTTCAGAATCAATGATCTTATGAAGAATAGGAAGAGCTTCAGCTTCATTTGCACAATAGTTAAAAACACCTCCAGAGAGAGTGAATAGTTGAGCAAATTTATAATCAACATCGGCATGCTTAAGTGTGTCTCCATAATCAAGAAGACCTTGAGGAGATTTATTTTTTTCTTCGCCACCGAAGATTTTACCGAATAAGTTTTTAAAAAAGCTCAATTATAATGTGAAAATTATCCTACTAGGTTACGAAGTTAATAATAATTTTGAATAAATCAAAAAATAAGTAGGTTTTATCTAAGAAACCATAAATAAAATTGATATTATTTGAATTAAATAACGAAGAATTTTGCAAAAAAGTTTTTTACAAATAAAAAAAACCTCTCTGATTTTTTAGAGAGGTTAATTTTAAATTATGATTGAGAATCTTTTATTTCATTATTTTCGTAAGGTTTTTCTTCCTCTGGAGTATCAATCACAAGAGCAGGATTTTCTGCTGGAGTAGAATTTTGCTCCTCTTTTTTAGAAGTCACAGCAACTTCTGGTTCCCATGCTCTCTTTCCGAAGATTTCTTCCAAGTCTTCTCGGAAAATCACTTCTTTTTCAATAAGTTTATCTGCTAGAGCCTCTAATTTATCTTTGTTTTCAGTTAAAATTCTAATGGCTCTTTGGTATTGATTTTCAATGATTTTGGATATTTCTTCATCTATGGTCTTCGCTGTATGCTCTGAATATGGTTTCCCAAAGTTGTATTCAGACTGCCCAGAACTGTCATAATAAGAAATGTTTCCTATTTTGTCATTTAGACCATATATGGTAACCATAGCTTGGGCTCTTTTGGTTACTTTTTCCAAGTCAGAAAGCGCTCCAGTAGAGATATTATTGAATATCACCTGTTCAGCAGCACGCCCTCCTAGTGTAGCACACATCTCATCCAGCAGTTGTTCTGTAGTGGTCAGCTGTCTTTCTTCAGGAAGATACCAAGCTGCACCCAATGAACGCCCTCTAGGAACGATAGTCACTTTTAGCAATGGATTGGCATGTTCTGTAAGCCAAGATATGGTCGCATGTCCCGCTTCGTGGATGGCAACTCTTCTTTTTTCGGAAGGTTTTATTGCCAAACTTTTCTTTTCTAAACCACCGATGATTCTATCCACAGCATCTAGGAAATCCTGTTTAGTAACGCTTTCGTGGCTGTTTCTCGCTGCGATAAGGGCAGCCTCATTACATACATTCGCAATGTCTGCACCACTAAATCCAGGAGTCTGTTTTGCTAAAAATTCTTTATCTACAGAATCATCAAGTTTGATTTTCTTTAGATGAACTTCAAAAATTTCTTTTCTTTCGTGGAGTTCAGGAAGGTCTACATAAATTTCCCTGTCAAATCTTCCAGCTCTAAGAAGAGCCTTGTCCAAGATATCAGCACGGTTGGTAGCCGCCATCACGATTACATTAGTATCCGTTCCGAAACCATCCATCTCTGTAAGTAGCTGGTTAAGGGTGTTTTCTCTCTCGTCATTAGCTCCACTGAAATTACTTTTACTTCTGGCTCTACCGATAGCATCTATTTCATCGATAAATATAATCGCAGGAGATTTTGCTTTTGCTTGGGCAAATAGGTCACGCACACGAGATGCACCTACACCCACGAACATTTCCACAAAATCAGACCCTGAAAGCGAGAAGAAAGGCACTTTTGCTTCTCCTGCCACAGCTTTTGCCAGAAGGGTTTTCCCTGTTCCTGGAGGACCTACTAGCAGCACTCCTTTAGGAATTTTACCACCTAATTTGGTGTATTTTTCAGCATTTCTAAGGAAGTCTACCACTTCTTGAACCTCTTCTTTTGCTCCTTCCAGACCTGCTACATCTTTAAAAGTGACAACTGCATCTTTTTCATTGATTAGTTTGGCTTTAGAACGCCCAATGTTAAACATACTGCTGGCGTTTCCACCTCCGCCACCACCCATTCTTCTGAAAATGAAGTAGTAGAGTAGGGCAGAAAAACCAATCCACATAGCCATGGAGATAAATGTACTCTTCATAGCAGAACCAGAATCTCCAAAATTGATTACAGATTTTATCTCAGGGTTGGTCTTTTTTATTTCATGAAATCTTTCCTGAAGGTATTTTAAATCTCCATAGGATAATTCCAAATCAGGATTTGCTCCTTGTGAAAAAGGAAGCATTATATCTTTTTGTTCTTCAGTTTTTTTTCTTGCCTCTGAAGTTAAAAATATATCGGCTTTGTGTGTGTCTCGGTATACTTTTATCTCTTTTATTTTTCCTTGCTGCATTAGGCCGAAAAATGTATCCTCATCTATCGATTTGACCGTAGAAGATGAGCTAAGCATCGGATAAAAGAGCATTCCCAATGCAATGAGAATGACTACATAGAACCAATTAAATCCTTTGTTCATACATATATTTTTCTTAGTTAAATAAATTGTCTTGATTTTCTATCACAGTGACTTTGGCATCACTCCAAAGGTCTTCTATGTCATAGTATTCGCGGATATGTTTCTGGAAAACATGCACCACCACGGAGATGTAATCCACTAAAACCCACAGCGCATTTTCTTCGCCCTCGGTATGCCATGGGCGCTCTTTGAGCTCATTTCTTACTCTTCTCTCGATATTTCCAGCGATAGCATTTACTTGTGTGTTTGAATTTGCGCTACAGATAATGAAATAGTCTGCAGCGGCATTTTCTATGTTGGTAAGATCCAAAATTTTAATATCCTCACCCTTGGTGTCTTGGATACTGTCTATGATGGTGTTTATTAGAAGTTGTTTTTCTGATTTTATACTCATTTAGATATATATTGTATTAGTTGCAAATTTATTCTTTTTTACTTTAAATCAAAGAAATATTTTTATATTTATCCGTCATAAATTTATGAAGTGGATACATTATTTTATATTCAGCAGTGCTCATCTACTAATGATGAGATTATCAACTTGCTAAAAAGCCATGATGGCATCAGGGAACTGACACTCTACACCTTTGACCAAACTAAAGGAAGAGGGCAGTATGGCAACACTTGGGATACGGCACCGAACCAAAATTTGGCTTTTTCTATGGCTTTGCTGCAAAATGAAGTTTCGCAGTCGGATAACTTATTCAATTTCCATACCGCAAACATTTTACGCGATTTTATTGCCAAAAAGACAGAAATAAAAGTAGAAGTCAAGTGGCCTAATGATATCATCATCCATCACAAAAAGGTGTCAGGAATGCTCATTGAGAAAAAGAAGATTGGGAATAATGTATACTTTATAGTCGGTATAGGACTAAATCTTTTGCAGCGAAATTTCCAAAATCTCCCAAAAGCAGGCTCTATTTTTACCCAAACGAAAAAGGAATTTGATTTAGAAAACTGGACAAAAGAAATGCACGCATTTTTTTTAGAAAAAGTTTTCGAGCCTCTTTCTTCGGAAGAAATATTAGACCAATATCATCATTTTTTATTTAAAAAAGATGAGGTCTCTGTTTTTGAAATTGACAGAATAAGACAAAATGGCATAATCAAAAAAGTAGATGAACAAGGTTATCTATGGATAGACCTCGAAAATGAAGGTTTGAAAGGGTTTTATCATAAAGAAATAAAACTGCTCTACTGATTATTCATTTGCTCTTTTTCTATACAAATGTATAGCCACAGCTCCGAAAATGATGTTTGGAATCCACATGGCAAGGAGCGGCGGAAGGCTTTGATTAGAAGAAAGAACCTTCAGTACCTCAAAGGAGAAGATGAATGTGAAAGCCAGCGAGATACCCACAGCCAGATTCTGTCCAATTCCTCCTCTTCGTTTTTGAGAAGAAAGCGACAATGCCAGAATAGACAAAATGAAAATAGACACAGGCATAGAGGTGCGCTGGTGGAGTTCGTTTAGATAGGTGTTGAGGTTGCTGTTGCCTTTTATTTTTTCTCTCTCGATGAATTTTATGAGGTCGGGTGTGTTTTTGTTCTCCGCTTCTAGGTCATTTGGGAATAATTCCTCTGGCGAGAGCCCGAAACTTTGGGTCTTTTCGTTACCGCTGTTTAGTGTTTCCGTGTCATCAGGATTGATGGTTTTTTCGAGGTAATTACTTAGGCGGAAGAGTTTGTCTTTCTTGTCCCAAGCCACATCTGTAGCAATGAGCTGATAGACCATTTTCCCTTTTTTGTCAAATTTTTGATACTTGTAGCCAGAGCCTCTTTGGTTAAGCTGGTGGTAGCTGTTGATAAAAATATATTCCGTCTGCGAAAGCTGTGCAGATATGGTCGTGATGTCTATATATTTATTCTTGTTACTGCTATTATAGGTGTAAATGATGAGTTCGTTTTTCTTTCCGTTTGCCCAAGGAAGAATAAAATGATTGGTAGCAAGGGTGAGGAGCATCAGAAAAATTCCTACATAAAAATATGGGCGCGAAAATCTATGAAAACTAGCGCCACTACTGAGAACAGCTACAATTTCGGTATTGTTAGCCATCTGTGAAGTGAAGAAAATAATGGAAACGAAAACCAAAATAGACATAAAGGTAATCACCAAATAGACTACCCAAAATGGATAAAAATGAAGCAGGAAATATCCCACAGTGAAGCCGTTTCCTTCTATTCTGGGAGCTTTGGACTGTACATCTATAATTACTACAATGATAGATAACAGTGCCAGCATAAAGCCCAGCGTTCCCAAATATTTTTTAATAATATAGCGGTCTATGATTTTCATATTACAAAATATTCGCAAATTTAGTTTTTTTGCTTTGTTAAAAAGAAAAAATAAATCATCTTTCTCAAAAATATAAATAAAAATCCCTCCAAAGCTAAACTTTGAAGGGAAAATGAAAAAAATATTAATTATTGTTTCGAAGCAAATTCATCTTTGAAATCAGCATTTGCCTCATAGTCTGCGACCATTTCTTTGGCGTAATCTGTTTTTTCTCCTTTGCTAAACCTTCTTTCAAGGCTGTCAAAGATAGAATACACCACAGGAATCACTATCAGTGTAAGGAATAGTGAGGACATCAGACCTCCGATGATTACGATCGCTACTCCTCGGTTCATGTCTGCACCATCTCCAGATGCTATCGCAATAGGTATCATCCCTGCTACCATGGCGATGGTAGTCATCAGGATAGGACGAAGACGAGCTTGGTTGGCTGCTACCAGAGCATCAAAGGTGCTGTCTCCCACCGCCTTTCTATTGTTGGCAAAATCCACAAGCATGATGGCGTTTTTCGCAACGAGACCGATGAGCATGATAATCCCCAAGATAGTGAAGACATTCAGTGTCTGGTTCGTGAGTGCCATTAGGAGTAAAGCTCCAATGAACGAAAGCGGAACAGAGAAAATGACGATGAACGGCGTAGCAAAGCTGTCATACAGAGCCACCATCACCAAATACATAAGGACAATAGCCGCTAATAAAGCAAATCCTAATGTACCGAAACCTTCCTGCTGGTTTTCCATGTTTCCTCCCCATCTGTATTCTACACCAGCTTTTCTCTGGATTTTAGAGAGCTGCTGTTCCCATTCAGCTGCGATGGTTCCCGCAGGTCTTCCGATAGCTTTTGCTTGGACAGATACAGAAGGTGTTTTATCTCTTCTTTCTAATAGTGAAGGCCCAGAACCGTAGCTGATGTCTGCAAACTGCTCCAAACGAACTACTTGTCCAGCAGCATTTACAAATTTCAAGTTTTTAACATCATCGATGGAAGCTCTCCCGATTTCATCATATCTGATGTTGATATCATATTCATACTCTCCAGCACGATATTTAGAATCTGTGTTTCCAGAGAAGGCAATCTGCATCGTTTGTCCCACAGAAGCGATGTTCAGCCCGAGAGAAGTCATTTTTTCTCTATCTACTTTTACATTGATTTCTGGGTTACCATCTTCGGAGGAAAGTTTCACCTCGGAAGCTCCTGGGATTTTTTCCAGTTGTTTCGCTGCTTGTTTTGCAAATTCCAAGGCATCTTTCAGGTCAGTTGCTGTTATAGTTAGGTTAATAGGCGACTGCTCCGCGCCAATTAGTCCCATCTGAACGATTTTTATTTTTGCTCCGATGATTTTTTTCTCCAATTCTCTTTTTAGTTTAGCTGAATAGATGTCAGAACTTTCTTTGACACTGCCATCTTTTTTCAAGAAAACTTGGATTTGAGATTTGTATTTCGTTCCAGAAGTGGAAGCCATCCCGTCATCAGCTTTTCCTACTGTGGTGATGATTTTTTCTACATCAGGAATCCCGCTGATGTACTGCTCCGCCTGCTGAGTGAGTTTGTTGGTTTTCTCGATAGAGGCATCTTTTTCTAATTCAAACTGAACCAAAAACTCGCCTTTGTCACTTTTCGGGAAGAAATCCACTCCGATGTAGCCCATTGAAAACAAACCAATGGTAGAAACCAAGAACAGAACTAAAGTAACTCCCAGTGTTATCAGCTTTGTTTTTACTGATTGCAATGCCCATTTTAGCAAATTACCAATGCTTTGGGTAAAGTTGTTCAGCATATTTTCAAAACCGAAAATCATTTTTCCAAAGAAAGAATTTTCGTTGATATGTTCTAGTTTTCCTACTCTAGAGAACAGCCAAGGCACGATAGTAAAGGATACTAATAAAGATAACATTGTAGAAATCATTACCGTAACGCAGAACTGCACCAAG
Source organism: uncultured Flavobacteriaceae bacterium (assembly GCA_963516475.1). Lineage (GTDB taxonomy): Bacteria > Bacteroidota > Bacteroidia > Flavobacteriales > Weeksellaceae > JABCPE02. Next base: position 110,766 of record CAUQBR010000004.1, on the reverse strand, counting down.
ATATCCGCTACAAGTCCCGTAGCCATAGCAATCGGAAGGAATACCACCACGATAACCAAAGTAATCGCCGTAACGGTAAATCCAATCTCGGAAGCTCCATCATAAGCTGCGCGGACTTTGTTTTTACCCATCTCCATATGGCGGTGAATGTTCTCGATAACCACGATGGCATCATCCACCAAGATACCTACCACCAATGAAAGCCCAAGTAAGGACATCAGATTAAGCGTGTATCCCATGAAATATAGTCCGATGAAAGTAGCAATCAATGAAAGAGGAATTGCCACCATCGTAATCACTGCATTTCTCAAACTATGTAAGAAGAACAGCATGATGAACCCTACCAAAGCGATAGCTAAGAACAAGTCAAAAATCACATTATTCGCAGCATTCAGCGTGTAATCTGTAGTGTCATTCGCTATTTCTATTTTTATTCCTTGTTTTTCGTAGTCTTTTTCTACGGTTTTTATAGTGTTTTTGATGGCTTCACTCACCTCTACGGCATTAGCATCAGACTGCTTGGTAACCTGTAGTAGAATGGTATTTTTTTGGTTGATTCTCGCGATTTTTTCTACATCTTTTTCGCCATCCTGTATATCTGCGATATCTCCAAGGCGAATCATCATTCCAGAAGGCGTAGTGATAGGCAGCCTTCTCATCTCTTCTACAGAACCTATTTTACCCATTAGACGGATGATGGTCTGTTTTTCTCTCGTTTTCGCGTTTCCTGTTGGGAAATCCAAGTTGGATGCTGCGATAACCTGCTGAACCTGAGCGATAGACAGCCCGTAGCCTTCTAATTTTTCAGGGTGAATGTTCACTTGGATTTCTTTCTCCTGACCACCCACCATAGTCACCTGTGCAACTCCATTAACACGGGAAAAAATAGGCTGGATTTTTTTGTCTAAAAGATCATAAAGTTCTTTTTCAGACATTTTGGAAGTCACCGAAAGGTTCATAATAGGCACATCATCTAGTGAGAATTTATTCAAAGATGGTGTTTTGGCATCATCTGGCAACTGGCTGACGATGGCGTTTATTTTCCTTTGGGCATCGGTCATCAGGTAGTTTACATCTGCTCCTGTATTTAGGGTAATGACCACTAGGGACAAACTCTCAAAGGATTTAGCTTCTATTTTTTTAACATTTTCCATAGAAGATACCGCATTCTCTATTTTTTTGGTCACGGTATTTTCCACCTCAGAAGGCGAGGCACCAGGGTAAACTGTCTGCACAGTGATGGTGTTGGTCTCCATTTTTGGGATAAGCTCATAGCCAAGAAGGCTGTAAGAGAAAATCCCTCCCAAGGTAAGGATAATAAAGAGAACGAGGATGATACTCGGACGCTTTATGGATATTTCAGGTAAATTCATAATTTTCTAATTTATTTGATGATTTCTACTGGAGTCAGGTCTGAAAGATTGACTTGTCCAGTGGTTACTACTTGGTCGCCTTTGGATAGTCCAGAAAGCACTTCTATATAATCTCCGAAGTTTCTTCCTGAGGTGATGGTTTTCAGCTCTGCTTTTCCATTTCTGATGACATAAACTTGGTTAGAACTCACACTTCCCACAAAGGCTGTTCTCGGCACGGTCAGAACTTGGCTGTTTTCTTTCTCTCCGAAATATGCCGTTCCGTACATTCCCGCTTTTAGGGTGTTATTGGTATTGTTTTTAATTTCCACTTCTACTGGGAAATTTAGGCTGGCATCGGCCTTTGGAGCTACGAAGGTAACCACTCCAGAATATTTTTCATCTGGATAAACTGAAGAAGAAACCTCCACAGTCTGTCCTACTTTCACAGAACCGATGTGTTTTTCATCTACTTTTACTTCTAATTTAAGTGAGCCGATATTTACAATTTCAAATAAAGCCTGCCCTGGCGCCACGAAAGAACCTGGCTCTATATTTTTCTTGTTAATAATTCCTGAAAACGAAGCTCTTACATTCACATCAGAAGCGCTAAGCTGTGCGCTTTGAAGGCTGTTTTTAGCAGTTTGTGCTTGGAGGCGAACTTGGTCAAGCTGCTGTTTAGTCACACCTCCTGAAGCGTAAGCACTTTCGAAACGCTTTACTTCAGCTAGGGCGTTGTTATAGACTGCCTGTGCATTTTGTACATTTACATTCTGCTGCTCGCCTTTGATGATGGCAAGAACCTGCCCAGCGCCCACACGGCTTCCTTCGTTTACTAAAACACGAATCACACGCCCCTGAGTTTCAGCGGAAAGAGCGACTTCCTGCTTCGCTTGGAAAGTTCCGTTGGCTTCGTATTGAGTATTCACGCTTCTGAAATCTACGATGTCCGCTCTTACGGCTACATTGGCGTTTTTCTCTGCTACGATGGCTGTTGCCTGCTCACTTTTTTCTTTATTTTTATTTAAAACGAAGACAATTCCAGCGATTGAAGCTCCGATTAAAGCGATTGTTATGATTGTTTTTTTCATTTTTATTTTTATTTAAATTTATTTTGTTAATGTATTTAGTTCTCCTCTTGATTTTATTAGTTTTATTTCAGCTATTTTGTATTCCAGCAGAGCGTTGGTATAGTTGTTTTGCGCATCTGCGTAAGCTTTTTCTGCATCCAATAAATCAGTAAGTGTAGAAAGCCCGTATTTATAGTTGTTTTGTGTGTTTTCTAGAACACTTTTCGCTAAATCTACATTTTCTTTTTGAGTGTTAATAGTGATTAAACTATTGTTAATCTGAGTTTTAGCGTTTTCTATGTCTAGACTGATTGCCAGTTCTGCTTCTCTTTTTTCCACTTCAGCTTTTCTGATGTTTACATCGGCTTGGCGAAGTTTGGCTCTTGTAGAAAATCCATTGAAAATAGGGATATTTAGACTTAGCCCTATGCTCGCTGCACTGTAGTAGAATGTGTGTTCATCTTTACTAAACCAAGGAAATTTTTGTCCTACTCCAGTGTAGCCAAAGTTTCCTGAAAGCGCCAGAGTAGGATAGTATTCCGCTTTTTTGGCTTTTCTGTCCAGCTCTAAAAGTTCCAGCTGTTTATTGATAACTTTGATTTCTGTTCTGTTCTCCACACTTGCTTCATTTCCTAGAAGTGCTGGCGTAGCATCAAAGGTGTCCTCCGGCATCACAATGGATTTATTGATGTCCATTCCTATCATGAATTTCAGGGAATGTTCTTGCAGTTGTAACGCATCCAAAATCTGCTGTTTAGAGGCTTTTAGGTTGTTCACTGCTACATTGGTTCTATCTAAATCTATTTTTTTCGCAAGACCACTTTTGAACAGTCCTTCTATGATGTCTCTGGTTTTAGTGGTGCTGTTTAGGTTGGTTTCCACAGTTTTTAGTTTCTGCTGTGTTTGATAAACTTGATAGTAAGCCGTAGCTACTTTTTCTATCAGATTTTCATTGGTAAGTTGTTGATTGATAGCATAAAACTCACGAGTGGTTTTGGCTGCTTTTAGACCGATGAAGACACTTTGGTTGAATAACTGCTGAGTAACGGAAATTCCCGCCGAAGTCTGCCATGGGTTACCTATTTTCACTTGATTTCCCATGAAGCTCAACTGTTGCAGAATAGGGTTGTATGTGAGACTTCCTGTGACATTCACTTGTGGAAGTGTAGCCGCGCGCACTTGCTCTATCTGATACTCTGCGTTTTCGTATTCTAATTTGGCTTTTACAGCCTCTGCTTTATGCTCTAGGGCATAATTAACCGCTTTGCTGAGCGTCAGCTCTTCCTGCGCTTTTGGGAAGAAGCTCAGTAGAGCCAAAGCTATTGATAAACTATATTTCATTTTCTTTTTTTATTAAATTTTCTACTATTTCTAAACCTTTTGGAGTTACGATTGACCTTAGATAAAATTCTAAAAATTTGTTATCATGTTCTTTTATTGATATACTTTTTCCTATTTCTTCTGGGAATGCTTCATACAAATCAATGGCATCACTTCCTGCGATAAACTGGACGGCCAGAAAAGTTTTATCCAAATTTTCTCGGTAGACACCTTGTTTTATTCCCTCACTTATGTTTTTTTCGATGTGGGTTTTCACATCCTTACAGCGTCTTTTTTCAAAATCATAACAAAGCTCTGGGTAATATTTTTTCAGCTGAAAGAAACAAGGAGAAGTTTCAAAATCCTTCCCTAAAATACCATCTATTGATTCTTTGATTTTGAAATGCTCATGGATAGCAGTTTCGCATTTTCCTGATATTTCTGCAACTTTGCTGAAAGCCAGATTATACACATAATCCAGAGTAGCCTTTACTAAATCTTCTTTTGATGGAAAATACTGATAAATGGTCTTTTTCGAAATATGAAGAGATTGTGCAATATCATCCATCCCAACGGTCTTAAAGCCATTCCTAAGGAATAGTTCCTTTGATTTTTCTAATATAGTGTCTTTCATATTTTGTCTGATTTTGTTTTGCAAATATATAAAAACCAGGAAACAAAAAAAAAATAAAAAAGTTTCCAAGTTTATTCGTTTCTTGTAAAGTATTGATTTTCAGTGATAAAAATTTTAGTTTTTAAAGAGAAATCATCAGAGATAGAAAAATTACTTATAATAAGTTTCCAAAAAGATGAAAAAATCATTCATTCTGTAAATGTTATTTGTCGCCAAATACACACACAGAATAAGAACGACGGAAACTAAGAAATTCAGGATCTTAGGCTGTTTTTGGTAAGAATGGAACAGCCAGCCAAGGAACAACGGATAGACAAAAACGAAATGTCCTCCATAGATATAGGCAACATTAAGCCCGAATTTTAGGACGCAGTGTATGATGATATCCACTAAAAACGAAAGTTTAAGTGTCTGGAAATAAGTGTTTTTAAAGTTTTTTATAATGCTCCAAATCACCAATATGAGCAAAATCCCAACAAAGAGATAAGGCCAGTCAGACTTGTAAACATCCATAAAAAGGGCTTTGTATTCGAATCCTTTCTTGTTGTTATAGTTTTTAATAATGAACCCAGGGAATAGTATGTTACCGCCTAAAAACCAAGAGGTTACCATATCCCAGAAAGGCACAGATTTTGAGCTGGAAAACTTTTCGTACTGCTCATCGGTTTTAGTAAGAATTTGTTTCAAATTAAAATCCATCCGCATTAGGAACAATAGAACAAAAACTCCAGCGGAAAGGGCTACTTTCAGAGTTGCTTGCCAGAATTTTATCCAAGACAGGAAAAGTCTTTTTTCAAATAAAATAGGAATGTAAGTTTTGACAATGTTCGTGATGGTAAGCCCTCCAATCGCCACGCCAGAGAGCATCAGTGGGAAAAAAGGAATGCTCTGTTTCTGCTGGATTTTTCTTGCAGCATAATAATTAAAAAAGGTCAGAAGAAGGAGCGAATAAGTGTAAGTTTCGGGCGTAAAAGACAAAAGAATATTCGTGGAGAAAAAAGCAAAAAAAACAGTTAAAATCCATGCTGATTTATTAGAAATCAAAGTGATCTTGGTCAAATATTTATAAATCTGAACTAAAGTCAAACTAATAGTAATGGTGCTGAGCCACGCCCAAACCAGTCTGAAAATCTCGTTTTTTTCGCCGCCAGAAACGAAAAGTGCAAAATTCCGTAAAAAATCAAAAAAATAGATAGACAGCGGATGCCGTTCAAAACCTCCGCCAGTCATGATAATCGCTCGGTTATCAAAACTAAAATAAGCATCCCATGGAATACGGTCATCGAAAATGATGCGGTATCTCAGTGCGATGATACTTCCTAAACACCCATAAACAAGCACGAATGAGCCGAATAAAAGATATTCTGCTTTATTATTTGGGAAGAGAAGGGATAGGGCGCTGTGGATTTTTGATTTTAGTTTTGCCATTGCTGCAAAATTAGAAAAATATAACAGAAAAGAACATTTCCCATGAAAGCAGATTTTTATTTTCTATTTTTGCTGAAACATTTAGAAATATGTTTTCCGACGAATATTTTATGAAAGCGGCTCTCCAAGAGGCTCGCTATGCCCTTGAAGAAGAGGAAGTTCCGATAGGTTGTGTGATAGTTTGTAATAATAAAATCATTGCCAGAGGGCATAATCTCACCGAACGGCTCAACGATATCACTGCCCACGCCGAAATGCAGAGTATAACCTCAGCGGCTAATTTTCTTGGCGGTAAATACCTGAAAGATTGCACAATGTATGTGACTCTGGAGCCGTGTGTGATGTGCGCTGGAGCTTTGTTTTGGTCGCAGATTTCCCGCTTGGTCATCGGAGCAAGGGATGAAAAGCGCGGTTTTCTAAATAAAGGAATAGAACTCCATCCTAAAACAGAAATCATCACAGGTGTTTTGGAGGAAGAATGTTCACTTTTGGTCAGTAATTTTTTCAAGGGAAAACGATGATTTATTTTAACTCTTCTATGGAATACACAAAATCTTGGTTGAATTCATTCATGGAATTAATTAGTTGAAAATGAGAGAATTCGTTTAGGTTTTGTAGAGTAATTTCCGTTTCTTTTATTATTCCTTGTTTTAGGAGGTTTTGCCGCTGAACGCCATTGAGCAAGAAACTTTTAGGCGTGTACCAAGTTTGGTTTTTCAGGAATAGAAGATTAGAAAAAGAAGTGTCCGTAATCTGTCCGTTTTTCACGATGATGATTTCCTGTGCTCGGGCTTTTTTCTTCATTTTTTCAAATTCTGTGCGGTCTGCAAATTTGAAATCATACGAAAAATCATTATTTTCTACCAGTTCAAAAGTTTCTATTTCTGGAAATGCATAAGGGAGCATTTGGGATTTGAAATTTCCTTCCAAATCATACACGATGCGCAGTTTGTAGAGTCCATCTTCGTCATGCTCTAAGTCCTTGAAAATCTTTTCTAAATCTATACAGCACTCCTTTCCGAAATGTGCAAAAGTCTCGCGAACCCTCTGCTGATGAAGGTCTAATAAAAATACTTTTTGGTCTTCTACTTTTATGCTTTCAATAAATTGGGACATATATTTTATTTTTCATTTCTTGATATTCATCTTCCAACTGGCTCATATGGGTGATTCCGCCGCCGCTTTTGAAGTAGCATTTTTCGTTTTCTTTTTCTATAAAACGAATCATCACACAGCTGTCCAGATTTCTGCCGTCAAACCAGCCGCAAACGCCTGTGTAAAAGCCTCTTTGGTAATTTTCTGCTTCTAAAACAATTTCCAAAGTCTTCATTTTCGGTGCGCCCAAAATAGACCCTGCGGGAAGCAGTTTTTGGAGAATGTCGCCTATATTTTGTTGAAATTCAGGTTTTAGCTCTCCTGAAATTTTGGAACTCATGGCGTATAAATCCCTTTGGCGGGTTTTAATGAAATCTATCCTTTGGAACTCTTCCAGCTGGACATTATCCGCCACCATGCTCAGGTCGTTTCGTAATAAATCCACCACCGTATAATGTTCGGCAAGCTCTTTTTTGTCTTCTTTCAGGACATTGACAGCGTTCTCCACAGAGGCATCGATGGTGCCTTTCATTGGGTAGGTGAAGATTTTATTTTCTTTGATTTCCACGAAAGTTTCTGGCGAAAAAAATACAAATTGGTCATCGAAATAGACTTTGTATTTCGCATCAGAAATTTTGTAAATTTCCTTTAAAGAAAGGTTGGTTTTTATCTCCGTCTGGCAGGTGTAGTTGGCTAGGTAGGAATTTCCGCCTTTTAGATTTTTTTGAACAATTTCAAAGCCTTTTTGGTAATCTTCCCTGCTCTGTGGGAAATTTTCCCAGAAAATATTTTTTTCTGAATTTTGAATTGGTTTTTCAAATTTGAAGTCAGGAAATTTGATGAAAATATCTGCTTTTTCCAAATCTTTTTCTTCAATAATGATGATATTCTGAGCCAAAAAATCAATCATAAAAAAGAAAGGAATTTTATTCGCAGAGAGGGAGTTCATTTTCTCAAAAGAGCCTTGAAGATTTTTCATAGTGCAAAAATAAAACTAAAACTTTATTTTTGCATAAAATAGAATAAAAATGGAACAAAAAATAGATACAGGGCAGATTTTCAGTCAGGCGTTTGATTATTGGAAATTGGTAATGAGGTTTAATCTCGCCTTTTCGATGGTGTATTTTGGTTTATTTATGCTGCTGACTTATGGATTGGCGAACTATCTGGGAGTTTGGGAAAAATTCATGGAACTACAATCAGTAACGAGCATGGAGGTTTATTTAAAAAAGATAAACGAATTGGTTGGTTCAAAAGATGTGATATTATTTTCATTATTGAGTGTTTTTTGCTCTGGGCTGGTTTTCCCTCTGCATATAGGGTTTTTCAAGATTTTTAAGAAAATAGACAACAAGGAAGAGCCTGTTTTAGGCGATTTGTTTGAAGGTTATCAAGGAGCTAACTTTATAAAATATGCTGTATATTACATTCTTTGGATGATGATTTACAGATTTATGAGTCAGTTGGTGCTTCCTGCTCCGCTTTGGGTGATGCTTACGCTTTTTGTTTCTCCGCTCATGTATTTCAGGAATGAGCCTTTGGGAACAGCGATGGTTTTAAGTTTTCAGGTGATGCGTGGGAATTTTTTAGCGCTGTTGATTTGTGTCATTGGGACTGCATTCATCAGTTACCTCGGTTTAGTTGTATTTCTGGTGGGATATGCACTGACTTTTCCTTTTTGGAATGCGATGATTTACACTTTATATAAAAATATTTTTACAGAAGAAATAAACAATAATTTATAAATATGAAAAAAGTAATTTTACTAATCGGCTTTTGCTTTTCATTCATGCTGTCTGCTCAGAAAGGAGCTTATTATCAGCAATATGTGAAGTATAAAATGAACATTGATGTAGATGCGTCTAACTATTCTTACCACGGAAAACAGAGCATAGAATACACCAACAACTCGCCTGATGAGCTGAGAGTAGTGTATTTTCATTTGTATTGGAATGCCTTTAAGCCTAATTCTATGATGGACCAAAGGGTGGCCAACCAAGGGCTGAATGCAGATGGGCGTCTGATGACCAAAGTAAATGGGAAACCAGTCTCTCGTTTGGCTTCTATTCCTGCTAATGAAGAGGGAAGCCAGAAAATAAACTGGATAAAACAAAAAGACAAAGAACTAAAATTCGAAATTCAGGAAACGATAATGAAAGTTTATCTGAATGAACCGCTAAAACCAAATTCCACTACGACTTTCACGATGGACTGGGATGCAGTGATTCCACACCAAATCCGAAGAGCAGGGCGAAACAACCGAGAAGGCGTGGAAATGTCCATGTCCCAGTGGTATCCTAAAATCGCAGAATACGACTATGACGGCTGGGCGACTTTTGACTATGTAGGAAGGGAGTTTCATGCGCCGTTTGGAGATTTTGATGTTACAATCAACATTGACAAAGACTATGTCATCGGAGCAGGAGGAATACTCCAAAACCCTAATGAAGTGAAGGGATATGCCCAAAATCCTACAATCAAAGAAGATAGAAACGGAAAGGCAACTTGGAGATGGAGAACCAAAAATATTTTGGATTTTGCTTGGGCAGCAGACCCAGATTTTTCGGTGGAAGAGATGACTGTAATCGATGGGCCTAAACTATATTTCGTTTATCAAAAATCAGAAAAAACAAAATATTGGGAAGAAGCGAAACCTCTTGCGGTGAAATTTTTCCAAATCATGAACGCTACTTTTGGAAGGTATGCTTATCCAAGCTACAGCTTTATCCAAGGGGGAGATGGCGGTATGGAATACGGAATGTGTACGCTGATGCTGGGCGAAGCGAGAAACCTAGAAGGCCTTGTGAGTCTGATGGTGCATGAGGGGGCGCATTCTTGGTATCAGCAGATGCTTGCAACGAATGAGAGCGTGGCTCCTTGGCTGGATGAAGGTTTTACGACATATGCGCAGGATTATGTTCTTTACCGATTGTTCCCGCCAGTTCAGCCGCAGCCTAATCCTTTCACGGATGCTATCCAGAGCTATGTAGCATTCACGAAAAGAAAGATAGAAGAACCAGCGGTTTGGCTTGCTGACCACCACGACCACGGTTCGGCTTACAGCGTGGCATCTTACACCAAAGGCGAACTGTTTTTAGTAGAGCTGGGCTATATCGTAGGGGAAGAGACTTTGTCTAAAATTATGAGAAAATACTATGATGAATGGTCTATGAAACACCCTACGGGGCGTGATTTTATGCATATAGCGCAGAAAGTTTCGGGAATGGATCTGAAATGGTTTTATCATTACTGGATAAACACTACTAAAACCATAGACTATGCGATAAAAGATGTAAAATACGGCGATGGATTTACGACCATTACCCTTGTTAATAAAGGGACAATCCCAATGCCGATAGACTTCTCTATATTGACAAAAGACAACAAAATAGTGAACTATCACATTCCGCTCAATATGATGAGAGAGCCGAAGAAATCTGATTTCTTTGGGAATTTTACTACCCTTGGTTATTGGAACTGGACAGCGAATCATTACACCTTTACCATACCTTTCGGGAAGGAAAAACTTCAGGCTATGGGAATAGATTTTACCCAAAGATTAGCCGATGTGCATCCAGAGGACAACTTCTTGGAAGTGAAATAAGTAATTTTTCAAAAATACACGAAAATGAGCAAAACTTTAGTAGTCAATATAGGAAATACGAATATCCGTTTTGGGATATTCAACGGTGATGAATGCCAGGCCTCATGGGTTATCAACACCAAGCCTTACCGCACGAAAGATGAATTTTATTCGCAGTTTCTTTTGTTTTATCAGACTTATCAGGTCAAAGCAGATGAGTTTCAGAAAATCATCATCGGTTCTGTAGTGCCGCAGCTTACAACGGTGATTAGCAGTGCTTTGAAGAAAATACATGGTCTGGATCCTGTTTTGGTAAATAGAAGCACGCCCTCTGGAGTCAGCCATAAATCCAGCCAAATGGGAACTGATATTTATGCAAATTTGGTGGCGGCGCATTATCTTTATCCCAAAGACAAAAAGAAAATTATCATAGATTTTGGAACTGCCCTTACGGTGAGCTGTGTGGATGAAAATGGTGAAACTCAGGGTGTTATTATCGCACCTGGGATTATCACTTCGTTGAATAGTCTAGTTCAGCAGACTGCCCAGCTCCCAGAGATAGAGCTGGCTCCACCGAGAACTGTCTTGGGGCAGGATACGGTTTCCTGTATGGTCAGCGGTATGGTCTATGGCTATCTGGGAATGGTGGAAGGCTTCATAGAAAGGGTGAATAATGAAGTGAAGGATAAATGTTTCGTAATTGCGACAGGCGGAGTTTCCCACATCTATAAACCACTAACAGACAAAATAGATGTCGGCGACCATCTCCACACACTGAAAGGTCTTTATTTCTTGGGGAAGGAGGGGTAGCTGGTTTCTAAAAAATATGAAATAATGAAATACTTATCAATTACCATTTTGTCTTTCGGTCTATTACTAAGTTGTAAAAAGCTGAAAGACAGAGTGGAAAAGAGGGAAGATGAAAATACAGTTCAAGAGCTTGTATACAGAAATGATAGTCTAGTTCAAGCAACAAACTTTACAAAAAATGGAAATATATCCTACAAAGTAAAGTATAAAAAAGGTATTATATCCGAAATTAAAGACTACTATCCTAGTGGAAAATCTAAAATTGAAACAAAGTTAATTTGGTCAGAAGATAATCAAAATTACTATATAGAAAAAGCCTATTATACAAATGGGAAATTAGAATATGAAGGAGAGGTCAGTATAATAAATGATAAAAAATACAGAAGAGGCTGGTGGATATTTTATACAAAAGAAGGGAAGGCTGAACTTATGTTAGAATTCATTAATGAGGGAAAAATTGAAATTGAAAACCAAAGAATAGTAATAGATGTAAATAATCAAACCATTAAAAAAAATGATAGCCATTTTTTTGAAAAAAAGATAATAGAAAAAAATAAAGACAGTATAAAGGTAAATATAAAATATTTTTCTCCCGATACTATTCTTGGTAATATACTTTATATTAGGGATGAAGAAGGGAATGAACTAAAACAAGTAAAGTCTAAAACAAAAGGTTATGATTGGGATATTACAATAAGTAGCAAAGACCCTACAATAAGAGCCATAGTGAAAACAAAAAATGAAAAAGGAGCAAGATACTATTATGAAACCATAAAATAAGCTATGATTTTAATAATTTAAATATAATCATTAAACCTAATCAATCCTCAAAAACCCAGAATAAAAACAAAAATATTAAATCCTCAAAGTGAAATTTGAGGATTTTTTTTATCAGATAAAATCATTTAAATTTGCCTCCCAAAATGACAAATACAGATGTTTTTTCTTGGTATTTGTAGTGTTTTTAGATGGTTTAACAAAAACGATACCCTATCGTATTTCCTCGTTTTATTGAGGTTTTAGGGATTTTAGTATATGAGAATAGTCGTAGGACTTTCAGGAGGCGTGGACAGCAGTGTTGCCGCCTACCTGTTAAAACAACAAGGGCACGAGGTTATCGGGCTTTTCATGAGAAACTGGAATGATGCTTCGGTGACTTTGGAGGATGAATGCCCATGGGTAGAAGATAGTAATGATGCCCTTCTGGTAGCGCAGAAACTGGGTATTCCTTTTCAGGTGATAGACATGAGCGAACTTTACAAAGAAAGAATCGTAGATTACATGTTCTCCGAATACGAAAAAGGAAGAACGCCCAATCCAGATATTCTCTGCAATAGAGAAGTGAAATTTGATGTTTTTCTTCAGACAGCTTTGTCTTTGGGTGCTGACAAGGTGGCAACGGGGCATTACGCCAGAGTTTCCTCTTTCGTGGATGAGACAGGGAAGGAAATCTATCAGCTTCTTGCAGGAAAGGATAATAATAAAGACCAAAGCTATTTTTTGTGTCAATTAAATCAAAATCAATTATCAAAAGCTCTATTCCCGATAGGAGAACTGACCAAACCTAAAGTGAGAGAAATCGCAAGAGAAATAGGACTGGTAACTGCCGATAAAAAGGATTCTCAGGGGCTTTGTTTCATCGGAAAGGTGAGCCTGCCGACATTTCTGCAGCAGCAGCTAATTCCGAAAGAAGGCGAAATCGTGGAGATTTTCAGCGATTACAAAGAGTTTCATAAAGGAATGCTTATTTTTGAAACCAAACTTGATGAATTAAAATATCTTTCAAAGAAAATAAAATACCAAAAAGAAGACGGAAAAGTAATCGGAAAGCACCAAGGCGCGCAGTTTTTTACCATAGGACAGAGCAAAGGCTTGGGAATAGGCGGACATAAGGAATCTTGCTTCATCATCGACCGTGATATGGAGAATAATATTCTTTTCGTGGGCGAGGGCAAAAATTTCCCTGGACTTTACCGAAAAGCACTGAAAATCAATAATGATGAGGTTCATTGGGTTCGTGAAGATTTAAGACTGAAAAACGGAGAATCCATGAAAATAAAAGCAAGGATAAGATACCGCCAGCCTTTGGAAGATGCGGTTCTTTATCAGTATGAAGAGGGATTTTTCATAGAGTTTGAAAATCCGCAGTCGGCGATAGCAGAAGGGCAGTTCGCGGCGTGGTATCAGGGCGAAGAGCTGCTGGGAAGCGGTGTAATTTCATAAATGAAAATAGTGGCAGATTCGGAAGAAATATTGTATTCTATTGCGCTAAGAGCGTGTCCCTTGGTGGGCGATGTCAATTTTATGAAACTGGTCTCCGTAACAGGTTCAGCCAAAGAAACATGGAAACTTTCCAAATCTGTTTTGCAGGAAATTTCTGGCATCGGAACACAGATTTCAAAGGGAATCGGCGATGATGCTTTTCTGAAATTTGCGGAAAAAGAACTGCTTTTTTGCGAAAAAAATAACATTAAAGTCAGACTGAGGCACCAGAGCGAGCTTCCACGGCTGCTTTTAGAGTGTCCAGATGCTCCTGCTGTGCTTTATCAAAAGGGAAATTTTAATGAAGATTTAAAACTGATAAGCATAGTCGGAACTCGTAAAATGACCGCTTATGGAAAGAAATTCATAGAAGAACTTTGCGAGGTTTTAAGGGATAAAAATGTGCTGATAGTGAGTGGTTTGGCTTTGGGGACGGATGGGTATGCCCATCAGCAGGCTCTTAATCATAATATTCCTACGGTGGGAGTTTTGGCTCATGGTCTGCATATGATTTACCCAGCGGTTCACGAGAAAATGTCAAAAGATATTTTGGAAAACGGAGGGGCGCTGCTGTCAGAATTTAATTCCAGCGAAAAACCAGACCGAGAACATTTTTTACAGAGAAATAGGATAGTAGCAGGAATTTCGCAATTTACCATCGTGGTGGAAACTGCTTTTGGGGGCGGTTCTATGAGTACGGCGAGTTACGCCAATCAATATAATAGAGAGGTTTTGGCACTGCCAGGGCGTTTTGGAGATAAATATAGTCAGGGATGTAATATGATAATTGCCCAGAATAAAGCAAAAATTTTGGCTTCGTTCCAAGATGTTTTGGATGAATTGGGTGACAATTATCCATCTGTGAAGCAGCCACAGCTATTTGAACCAAAAGAAATAGAGGTGGAAGAAAGGCTGAAACCAGCCTACCAGCTCATAGCAGAAAATTCTCCTATCTCGCTGGATGACCTCAGTCTAAAACTAGAAATGCCGCCTTTCAAATTGCTGCCGATTTTATTGGATTTAGAATTATTAGGCTATATCAAAGCCCTTTCGGGGAAGCAGTATGCTGTGGTTTAGAATAAAAATAGAAAAATGGACAAGAGAGCACTTAAAATTTTGAACAAAACTTTTTGGAAAAGCGGATGGACAGAGGGAGATAGTATAGAAGAAAAAATAAAACTAGGCTATCTAACACAGGAAGAATTTGATTATGCCAAGGAAAAAGGACTGATGTTTGATGCATTTAGTATTACTCATGATGAGTGTATGGACATCATAGCAGAGTTCTTTGAAAAGGTAAATATAGATATTTTGGCAAGAGCTTTTTTATGTAGTCTTTCTACAAGGAAACTCTATCTGAGGTCTGCTTTTGCTAGTTATTTTTATCTGAAAGATATACCAGTCCATTCATTCGAAGCGGGAAAGATTTCAGGTGGAATGATTTATGAAAACGGAGAATCGAGAGAGGTTTTTCATGAATATTGTAAAAAATGTATAGGTGATGGGGGCTATGGAAATATATATGTTGCTGATGAAGAATATCATAATGAAGATTTGAATGTTCTCAATTTTGAACGCATTAAATGGGGAGGTGTTAGACATGGTGAATTGCTGTATTGTACATTTGATATGCGGGAGTTTTTGAAAATTATACCTGAAATAGGAGAGCCTACAGAAGAAGATATTTTTCTTTTTAAATTGATTTTAAAAGCCATAGATGAAAGCTTACCAAAAGATACACCAAGAAAACTGGAAAAGAGAATAAGAAGTTTTGAACAATGGAAGAAACTTTCCAGCAAAAATGAAATAGATGTCCTTATGGAAATTTTGGAGCAAATAGGCATCTTAAAACCTGCAGAAATCAGAAATGTAAGAAAAGGAGATTTTGGTTTTGTAGAAAACTGGATAGGAGAGGATGGTTATCAAAAAGAAGTAGTGAACAAACTTTTTGGAAAATATTTATAAAAATAATCAATCATCATGATTGATTATTTTTTATTGATAGAATATTATTATTTCGTACCTTTGCCGCCGGTTTTGAAAAAATACACAATATATGCAAAAAATCTATTCTTTATTAATTTTCTTATCTATCATTTCCTACGGACAACAGGGTAGAGTAGGAATAAATACAGACTCTCCAGAAGCAACACTAGATATCAAAGAAAAACCTCTGGATGAGATGCCAGAAGGCTACGCGCAGGGGGTGTCTTTCCCTAATTTTACAACGAAAGAAAGAAAAACATTCACTGAGGTAAAGCTCGGAACGATGATCTACAACACGACTAAAAATCGTTTGGAGATTTATACTGTTGTGAATGGAAAAGAGGGCTGGTATAGTATAGGAGTAGTGGAGGAAGAGCCATTGTCTACCAAAACAATCAGCGCAGCAGATATAGCACAGAAACAAAAAATCATGTTTCAGGATGATGAGCCAGAGAGTGTTCTTTTTGACGGTAACCAAAGAGGTTTTCATCTAAATGCGATGGTTCAGGTAAGCAAGATTGATAAAAATAAATTCAGAATTCGTAATTTCTTGCCTCGTAAATTTAATGATGTAGAGATATATTTTAAGAATGCTAATACTGCTGCACCAGTGAAAATACTTGTATTAGAAGAACTTGCTGCTTTGTCGGAAGTGGAAATAGACCTTCCTTTCGATGGTGGAAACCTTCGCTTTGAGGATGCCGATGGAAATGCAGAATCTTATGCAGTGTCAGACCTTAAAACAGATGATTACACACTGAATGTAGATGTTCCTGATAACTTCTTGTTCCAAAGAATGAAAACTATAAAACATAAAACATTTATTAGTTTTGGTAAATTTGGTACAGGGAACTGGGGGACAACGACAGCTGAACATATTCGTCAATATTTACCTATAATTGCTAATATGGCTTATCTATATAGTAGTGAGAAATTTAAAACCAGATTTATGAATTTTCCACATGTACTCTATGATAATGGTAAAAAACCTATAAATAGAGAGGCTGTTTATAATAAGATGTTTTCTGTTCCACACCAAGTTTTTGGAGTAACTACTGGGGTAGAAGGCTTAGGTGGAGGAAATGTTTTTGGTATACACCAGCGTTTCTTGAAATATGATGATTATTATAGTCAGCTTAGCCATTGGGCTCTTGAATGTTGGTCTCATGAATTTGGTCATGTGTTGGACTTTAGTCATGATAGTAATATGACCTATAGAGGAGGACCAGACAACAAGGGTTATGTAGATATAGTAATAAGACTATATGGGGATTTATTACGAAATGGAGACATACCTTTCTGGAAGAATCCTTATAAATAAAATAAAAAAGCCTATTATGATTTACATTAATAGGCTTTTTTTGTTGCATTAAAGATAAGCTATTTTAATCCCTTTTTCATTAGTTTTAAAGCCCAGTCATAATGGCTGGAAGTTGCCGAAATAAGGTAAGACCCTAGCGAAGTAGAACCTGTCCATTTGTATTTTTTCTTGGTGAAAAGCTCTTCATCGGTATGTTTTTCTATGATAGACAAAACTTTTTCAAATGATTTTTGGAATAAAACAAGGGCTTCATCAAGTGAAATATTCTGACAGCTTTCCCAAATTTCTCGGTTGAGTTTCGGTGTATCGGCAAAGGTGTAGCCCTCTTTGGGAATGGCTGGTTTTTCGCCTTGCATGCCTATTTTGTACCAATTTAGAAACATTTCATGCCAGTGGTGGAGATGTCCCAAAACATCACGAATATTTCTATTCATGGTGTTTCCTCTGAATTCTTTGTTGGGATTTTCCTGAGCAGAAACAAAATCTATCAAGTTTTTGAAATTTTCTTGGCTCAGCTGGAGAAGTTCAGTTTTAGAAGTTGGTCTCGGCATGTGAGTTTATTTTAAAATTATAAAAAATGCGGTTCTTTTCGAGACCGCATTTTTTTAGTTAGATTTATTAATCTTCTTTTTTAGACTTAGTTTGAATTTCTTTCATGAACTCGTCATAAGAGATTTTCTTTTCTGTTTTTTTAGCTTTTTCTAAAACTACACTTCTGATTTTGATTAAAAGAACCTCAGAAGAATATCTTCTCATTTGCTCTCTGTCTCTCAGCATTTCTAGCACATATCTGTGTAGCTCTTGGTCACCGATGTGGTGCACTCCGTGAGACATCAGCTGATTTCTGAAAGAAAGTTTAGCATGCTCCAATACTTCCTCGAAATCATACTGAATATTATTAGAAACTCTCAATTTGTTTTCTACCACCTGAGCGATTAGAGCAGATTTTTCGTTTGCTATGATTTGTTTAGCTCTGTCTTCTTCAGTGATTTCTGGATTAGAATACATTACCCATTTTACTAGGAATGCTTCTGGGATTTTTAGGAAATCTTCTTTGTAGATTTGTTCTAAAACTTTGCTTACGAATACAGCTTCAGAATTTTGTTTGAAGAAATCGTCTAATTCAGATTTTACTCTTGCTTTTAGTTCTTCTTCAGATTTGATTACATCTTTTCCGTAAACTTTATCGAATAATTCTTGGTTAAGCTCAGCGTCTTTTAATTCAAAGATTTCCTGAACTTTTACTTGGAATTTTTCATTTCCTAAATGTGTGATTTCTATATCATGGAAACCTAGCTCTCTTGCAAGTTCGTTTTCATTTGCTTTTAATTCTTCTGCGGAGATTTCTTTAGTTTCACCTACTTTTAGTCCTTTTAGGATAGGGAAAATAGCAGTGTTTTCTTCTGTTGCAGAAAGATATTTAGGCTTGTGTACAGGTTTCGCATCACCTTCCACGATTTCAGTAACTTCAAAGTTAATGTGAGAGTTTTTAGTTGCTTTGTCTTTCACAACTTTTTCTGCAAATCTTTTTTGCATATTCCCTACGCTCTTCATTACTTCTTTATCAGTAGCTTCTACTTCGTAGTATTCAGCAGCGTATTTAGATAAGTCAATTTCGAATTCTGGCTCGAAACCAATTTCAAAACTTACAGAAACCTCTTCAGCATTGAAATCCAATGCCTGTGTATCCTGTGGAATAGGCTGTCCTAAAAGTCTTATGTTGTTATCAGCAACATATTTGTCCAAAGACTCAGAAATCTTTCTGTTGATTTCTTCTAATGTAACGGCTTCTTCGTATTGTTTTTTGATAAGGCTCATAGGCGCTTTCCCTTTTCTGAAGCCAGGTATAGTTGCTCTTTTGGCATAAGAGTTTAGTGCATCATCTACTTTTTCCTTGTAATCTGATTTATTCAGTGTAATTGTAAGTAAAGCACTTACATCATCGTGGTTAGTTCTCGTAACATTCATTTTCCTGAAAATTTTTAAAGTGCAAAAGTACAATTTTTTGTTTAAAAAATATCTTTTTTCTATGTGAATTTTCTCATAAATCTATGATTTTATTTTAAGTGTAATAAGTGTTGATTATCAAGTAGTTATAAATTTAACTAAAATTAACTTTAATTTTTTACTGAATATTTGGTGAAAATAAATTATATTTGCAGACCATTTTACGCTATTGGAAAATTTATAGACATGCATAGACATTGAACAACTCTTATACATTGTTGTATAGGGGATTTCGTATTTTGTGCATGTGTATAACTGAAAAAATGGCGGGATGGGAAAAATATTTTGCACTACGCTGTGAAAAGATATACCAGTGTTGCAGTTAGAAAAGGCTGATTTTTAGGATGGTGATGGGAAGGAGGTTTCTGATAGCGTGGATACAAAATCTTTCATTATCATCATTTCTTGATTTGGTTTTTTCTGATATTTTTCTGTGAACAAAATATTTTACTAACATTCTTAGAGTTTTTTATGAGCAAATCAAAAACGATGAAAGACACTCAGGGAAATCAAAGGATTAATTTTGCTTCTGCAAGAGGAGTAGAAGTTCCTGATTTCTTGGATATTCAGGTGGAATCATTCAAAGAGTTTTTCCAGCTGGATACATTGCCTGAGGACAGAAAAAAAGAAGGTCTTTATAAGACTTTTCAGGAAAATTTCCCAATTACAGATTCCAGAAACCAGTTTGTGTTGGAATTTTTAGATTATATGATAGATTCTCCTCGTTATTCTATCGATGAATGTATCGAGAGAGGGCTTACATATAGCGTTCCGCTAAAAGCAAGGCTTAAATTATATTGTACAGATCCAGAGCATGAGGATTTCGAAACGGTTATCCAAGATGTGTATTTAGGGCCAGTTCCGTATATGACACCTTCAGGTTCGTTTATTATTAATGGAGCAGAAAGGGTAGTTGTTACACAGCTTCACCGTTCGCCAGGGGTATTCTTTGGGCAGACTTACCATGCTAACGGAACTAAACTTTACTATTCAAGAATTATCCCATTTAAAGGGTCTTGGATGGAATTTACTACGGATATCAATAATGTGATGTATGCATATATTGACCGTAAGAAAAAATTACCTTTCACTACTTTGCTGAGAGCTATTGGTTATGAATCTGATAAAGATATTCTTCAGATTTTTGACTTAGCAGAAGAAATAAAAGTTTCTAAAGCAGCGCTTAAAAAAGTAGAAGGAAGAGTATTGGCTGCCAGAGTGTTGAATACTTGGTTTGAGGATTTTGTAGATGAAGATACAGGGGAAGTGGTTTCTATTGAGAGAAATGAAATTATCCTTGATAGGGAGACTGTGCTGGAAAAAGAACATTTGGATTTGATTCTTGATTCAGGAGTGAAAACTATCTTGTTGCATAATGAAAACAGCAGCGAGTTCTCTATCATCCAAAATACATTACAAAAAGACCCTACTAACTCTGAAAAAGAGGCTGTGGAGTACATCTATCGTCAGTTGAGAAATGCAGATCCGCCAGATGAGGAAACAGCAAGAAAAATCATTGAAAACTTGTTCTTCTCAGAGCAGAGATATTCTTTGGGAGAGGTAGGTAGATATAGATTAAATAAAAAATTAGACTTAAATATTCCTGTTGAAACCGAGGTTCTTACGAAAGAGGATATTATTGCAATCGTTCGTCACTTGATAGAACTGGCTAACTCTAAAGCAGAAGTGGATGATATAGACCACCTTTCTAACAGAAGAATTAAAACTGTTGGAGAGCAGTTGGCTGGTCAGTTCGGAGTGGGACTTTCTAGAATTGCTAGAACGATTAAAGAAAGAATGAATGTTCGTGATAATGAGATATTTACGCCATTGGATTTGGTTAATGCTAAGACATTGACCTCTGTGGTTAATTCATTCTTCGGAACCAACCAGTTGTCTCAGTTTATGGACCAAACGAACCCGCTTTCTGAGGTTACTCACAAGCGAAGACTTTCTGCACTAGGGCCTGGTGGTCTTTCTAGAGAAAGAGCAGGTTTCGAGGTGCGAGATGTCCACCATACTCACTACGGAAGAATTTGTCCAATTGAGACACCAGAGGGACCGAACATTGGTTTGATTTCTTCTTTGGGATGTTATGCTAAAATCAATAATTTAGGTTTCATAGAAACACCTTATAGAAAAGTAGAAAACGGAAAAGTAGACTACAAATCTGCTCCTATATATTTGAATGCAGAAGATGAGGAATCAAAAATCATCGCACAGGCTAATATCGACATTAAAGAAGATGGAACTATCCTAACAGAGAGAGTTATTGCTCGTTTGGATGGAGATTATCCAGTGGTAGAGCCAGAACAGGTAGATTTGATAGACATCGCGCCAAACCAGATTTCTGGTATTTCTGCATCTCTAATTCCGTTCTTGGAGCATGATGATGCGAACCGTGCATTGATGGGTTCAAACATGATGCGTCAGGCGGTGCCGCTACTAAGACCAGAAGCTCCTATTGTAGGGACTGGACTGGAGAGACAAGTAGCAAAAGACTCTAGAGTATTGATAAATGCTGAAGGAAAAGGAGAAGTAGAATATGTAGATGCAGATAAAATCGTTATCAAATACGAAAGAACAGAAAATGAAGATTTGGTTTCTTTTGAATCTGCTACTAAAACTTACTATTTGACCAAATTTAGAAAAACCAACCAATCTACTACAATCACTTTGAAACCTATCGTGAGAGTAGGAGATAAGGTAGAAAAAGGTCAAGTTCTTTGTGAAGGATATGCTACTGAAAACGGTGAATTGGCATTGGGTAGAAACCTAGTGGTAGCGTTCATGCCGTGGAAAGGGTATAACTTCGAGGACGCTATCGTAATCAATGAAAAAGTGGTTCGTGAGGACTGGTTTACTTCTATCCACATAGATGAATATTCTTTGGAAGTTCGTGATACTAAACTTGGTATGGAAGAGCTTACAGCAGATATCCCGAATGTATCAGAAGAAGCTACCAAAGATCTTGATGAAAATGGTATGATTAGAATCGGAGCGGAGGTAAAACCTGGCGACATTCTTATCGGGAAAATTACTCCAAAAGGAGAGTCTGACCCTACACCAGAAGAAAAACTATTGAGAGCTATCTTCGGAGACAAGGCTGGTGATGTGAAAGACGCTTCACTGAAAGCAGATTCTTCATTGAGAGGAGTAGTAGTTGATAAAAAACTATTCTCTAGAAACATCAAAGATAGAAAGAAAAGAAGCGAAGAAAAACTAAAATTAGAAGAGGTAGAAAACAAATTCCAAAAGGAGTTTGACAGCCTTAGAAATACTTTGCTGGAAAAACTAAATGCTATCGTAGGTGGAGAGACATCACAAGGAGTTAAAAACGACCTTGGAGAGGAGATTATCGGAAAAGGTAAATTTACGATGAAACTCTTGTCTAGCATAGAGGACTATAACACCGTAAGCGGTGCTGACTGGACTGCAGATGAGGAGAAAAATGCATTGGTAAATACCTTGATTAACAATTATAAAATCAAGTTTAATGATTTACAAGGAGTTAAAAACAGAGAGAAATTTACTATTTCTATCGGGGATGAGCTTCCTACAGGAATCATTAAATTAGCTAAAGTTTATATCGCTAAGAAGAGAAAGCTGAATGTAGGGGATAAAATGGCGGGACGACACGGTAACAAGGGTATCGTTTCTAGAATCGTTCGTCAGGAAGATATGCCTTTCTTGGAAGATGGAACACCAGTGGACATCGTACTAAACCCACTAGGGGTACCTTCGCGAATGAACATTGGTCAGATTTATGAGACAGTTTTAGGATGGGCAGGTAAGAAATTAGGATTGAAATTTGCGACACCTATCTTTGATGGAGCAAGTCTAGATCAGATTACAGAATACACAGACCAAGCAGGTCTTCCTAAATACGGAAATACATATCTGTATGATGGAGGAACAGGGGAGAGATTTACTCAGCCAGCTACTGTGGGAGTTATCTACATGCTGAAACTAGGACACATGGTAGATGATAAGATGCATGCTCGTTCTATCGGTCCTTACTCACTTATCACGCAGCAGCCACTCGGTGGTAAAGCACAGTTCGGTGGTCAGCGTTTCGGAGAGATGGAGGTTTGGGCTCTTGAGGCATTCGGAGCATCTAATATCCTAAGAGAAATCTTGACTGTGAAGTCTGATGATGTCATGGGTAGAGCGAAAACTTATGAAGCAATCGCAAAAGGTGAATCTATGCCAGAACCAGGCATCCCAGAATCATTCAATGTATTGCTACACGAGTTACAAGGACTTGGACTTGATGTCAGATTAGAAGAATAAAAATAGACACGAGACAGGGAATTGAGTGCGAGATAGATATCTCAGTTCCCAGCTCTTTAATCTTAATAGAAAAACTATGTCAAATAAAAATAAAACAAGTAGATTTAGCAAAATCACGATAGGTTTAGCATCACCAGAATCTATTCTCCAAGAATCCAAAGGAGAGGTTCTAAAGCCTGAAACTATCAACTATAGAACGCACAAACCAGAGAGAGACGGTCTGTTTTGTGAGAAAATCTTTGGACCTGTAAAGGACTATGAATGTGCTTGTGGTAAGTATAAAAGAATAAGATATAAAGGTATTGTCTGCGACCGATGCGGGGTAGAAGTTACCGAGAAAAAAGTACGAAGAGAGCGTATAGGACATATCAACTTGGTGGTTCCTATCGCGCACATCTGGTATTTCCGTTCCCTTCCGAACAAAATAGGATATCTTCTTGGATTGCCTTCTAAGAAGCTGGATATGATTATTTACTACGAAAGATATGTAGTTATCCAGCAGGGGATTGCAAGAAAAGCAGATGGCTCTGATTTTGATGAAATGGAATTCCTTACAGAGGAAGAATACCTAGATGTATTAGACTCTATTCCAGCTGAAAATCAGTATCTTGATGATTCAGACCCAAATAAATTCATTGCAAAAATGGGGGCTGAGGCTATCGAAGATTTATTGAAGAGAATAGACCTTGATGAGCTTTCTTATGATTTGAGACACAAGGCTCATAACGAAACTTCTAAACAAAGAAGAACAGAGGCGCTGAAAAGACTTTCTGTGGTGGAAGCATTGAGAGGAGCAAACACGAGAATGATTAACCGCCCAGAGTGGATGGTGATGCGTGTGCTTCCTGTTACACCGCCAGAGCTTAGACCTCTAGTTCCGCTTGATGGTGGTCGTTTCGCTACTTCGGATCTGAATGACCTTTACCGAAGAGTAATCATCAGAAATAACCGTTTGAAGAGATTGATGGAAATCAAAGCTCCAGAGGTTATCTTGAGAAACGAAAAGCGTATGCTTCAGGAGGCAGTAGATTCATTGTTTGATAATACAAGAAAATCTTCAGCTGTAAAATCTGAATCAAACAGACCACTGAAATCACTTTCTGATTCATTGAAAGGAAAACAAGGGCGTTTCCGTCAGAACTTGTTAGGTAAGAGGGTGGACTACTCTGCGCGTTCGGTTATTGTCGTAGGGCCAGAACTTCAGCTTCATGAATGCGGTATCCCTAAGGATATGGCAGCGGAGCTTTATAAACCGTTCATTATCAGAAAATTGATAGAAAGAGGAATCGTAAAAACGGTAAAATCTGCGAAGAGAATTATCGACAGAAAAGAACCTGTTGTATATGATATTTTGGAGAATGTGATGAAAGGACACCCAGTTCTTCTGAACCGTGCGCCTACGCTTCACAGACTTGGTATTCAGGCATTCCAGCCAAAGATGATCGAGGGGAAAGCTATTCAGCTTCACCCATTGGTAACGACAGCCTTCAACGCCGATTTCGATGGTGACCAGATGGCGGTTCACTTACCACTAGGTCCAGAGGCTATCTTGGAAGCACAATTATTGATGCTTGGTTCTCAGAATATCTTGAACCCTGCGAATGGTTCGCCTATCACTGTCCCTTCTCAGGACATGGTATTAGGGCTTTATTTCATGACGAAAGAAGCTCACTCTACAGATGATTACAAAGTGAAAGGTGAAGGTCTAGTATTCTACTCTCCAGAAGAGGCAGAAATAGCCTATGCAGAAGGAAAAGCATCGTTGAATGCGAAAGTAAAATGCCGTTTGACTTTGAAAGAAAACGGAGAATTTGTAACGAAACTTATCCCAACTACAGTAGGTAGAATTTTGTTTAACCAAATTGTACCGAAAGAAGTAGGATATATAGATATATTACTGACTAAAAAATCGCTGAGAGATGTCATCGGTACTATCCTTGCGGAGACAGATTTCCCTACTACGGTGAAATTCTTGGACGATATGAAAAACCTTGGTTATATGAACGCCTTCAAAGGAGGACTTTCATTTAGCTTGGCGGATATCGTAGTTCCAGAGGAGAAAAAACAAATGATCGCTCAGGCGGTGGAAACTGTGGATGGCATCAAGGACAACTATAACATGGGGCTTATCACAGATACAGAGCGTTATAACCAAGTTATCGATGTATGGACAAATACCAACGCGGGTCTTACAGAGATGATTATGAGCAGAATGAAAACCGACCAAGGTGGATTTAACTCTGTTTATATGATGCTAGACTCTGGAGCGAGGGGATCTAAAGAACAGATTCGTCAGCTCTCTGGTATGCGTGGTTTGATGGCAAAACCTCAGAAAGCTGGTTCTACAGGAGCGGAAATCATCGAAAACCCGATTGTAGCCAACTTTAAAGAAGGTCTTTCTATCCTAGAATACTTCATCTCTACCCACGGGGCGAGAAAAGGTCTTGCGGATACGGCGCTTAAGACTGCCGATGCAGGATATTTGACAAGAAGACTTGTGGATGTGGCTCAGGATGTGATTATTACAGAAGATGACTGTGGTACACTGAGAGGAGTAGAAGTTTCTCCATTGAAGAAAAATGATGAAATCGTAGAAAAACTTTCTGAAAGAATTTTGGGTAGAGTTTCTCTTCATGATGTATATGATCCAGAAACGGATGAACTTATCGTAGCAGCAGACCAGATTATCAGCGAAGCTTTAGCGAAGAAAATAGAAGATGCTGGAATCGAGACAGTAGAAGTTCGTTCTCCACTAAGCTGTGAGGCTAAAAAAGGTATCTGTGCGAGATGTTATGGTAGAAACTTGGCAACTGGTAAGATGATTCACATGGGTGAAGCTGTGGGAGTTATCGCAGCGCAGTCTATCGGGGAACCAGGTACACAGCTGACACTGAGAACCTTCCACCAAGGGGGTACTGCGGGGAATGTCTCTGTAAATCCTTCCATCACAGCGAGAAGAGATGGTATCGTAGAAATGGATGAGGTAAGAACCATCACATCAGAAGATGAAAACGGAAACAAAACTGAGGTGGTTGTATCTCGTTCTACAGAATTCCGTTTAGTGGCTGATAATGAAGCAAGAACGCCTATCATGGTGGCAAACATCCCTTATGGTGCGGTTCTTTCTGTGAAGCCAGGTGATAAAGTGAAAAAAGGTGACCTCATCTGTAAGTGGGATCCATATAACGCCGTTATCATCGCGGAAACTACAGGTAAGATAGAATATGAAGATATCATCCAAGGTAGAACTTTCCAGTTGGAAATAGACGAGCAGACAGGTTTTGAAGAGAAAGTAATTTCCGAATCAAGAGACAAAAAAGCCGTTCCTACATTGAGAGTGGTAGATTCTAAAGGTGTAGAGCAAAAAGCATATAACCTTCCTGTGGGAGCCCACTTGATGGTAAATGACGGAGAAAAAATCAAAGCTGGTAAAATCTTGATAAAAATCCCTAGAAAATCTGCAAAAGCAGGGGATATCACCGGAGGTCTACCGAGAGTTACCGAATTGTTCGAAGCGAGAAACCCTTCTAACCCAGCTGTAGTAACAGAGATAGATGGTGTGGTATCTTACGGAAAAATCAAGCGTGGTAACAGAGAGCTTATCGTAGAGTCTAGAACAGGAGAAATTAGAAAATATCTAGTGAAACTTTCTAGCCAGATTATCGTTCAGGAAAATGACTTCGTGAGAGCAGGAGATCCGCTTTCTGATGGAGCGATTACGCCAGATGATATCTTGGCAATCAAAGGGCCTACTGCGGTTCAGGAATACATCGTGAACGAAATCCAAGAGGTATACCGTCTTCAAGGGGTGAAAATTGATGATAAACACTTTGAAATTATCGTAAGACAGATGATGACAAAAGTGGAAATCGTAGATGCAGGAGATACTCAGTTCTTGGAAGGAAGCCTTGAGCACAAACTAGATTTCATCGAAGAAAACGACAGAGTATTCGGACTAAAAGTAGTGGTAGATGCAGGAGATTCTAAAGAATTGAAACCAGGACAGATGATTACAGCAAGAGAGCTGAGAGATGAAAACTCTAAACTGAAGAGAGAAGATTTACAATTGGTACAAGTGAGAGAAGCACTTACAGCAACTGCAAATCCAGTGCTTCAGGGTATTACGAGAGCGGCTCTTCAGACGAAATCATTCATGTCTGCGGCATCATTCCAAGAAACTACCAAAGTACTAAACGAAGCGGCTGTTTCTGGTAAAGTAGATGAGCTGAACGGTCTGAAAGAAAATGTAATCGTAGGACACAGAATCCCTGCGGGTACAGGTCTGAAAGACTACCAGAACATCATCGTAGGTTCTAATAGAGAGTTTGAAGATATTAAATAAAAATAAGCAAAATTAAAGTTTGAGGTTTGAAATAAATTTAATATCTTCACACCTCGAATTTTAATATAGTATTAACCAATAAAAAATAAAATAAAAATGGACAATAATCAAAACCAAGACCCAAACAACATTAACATTCAATTAAACGAAATGGTAGCAGCTGGTGCATATGCTAACTTGGCATTAGTAAACCACTCTCCATCAGAATTTGTTTTAGATTTTATTCAAATCATGCCAGGAGTTCAGCAGGCTCAGGTAAGAAGTAGAGTTATCTTAGCTCCTCTTCACGCAAAGAGAGTTCTTGCAGCTCTTCAGCAAAATATCCAAAGCTACGAACAACAGTTTGGAGAAATCAAAGAAGTTGAGCCTTTCGTATTAGGAGGAAACAACGCTCAGGCTTAAGATTTGTAAGCATAAAAATTGACAATAAATCCCACTCTTTTGAAGTGGGATTTTTGTTTTTGCTAAAAAAGTTCTTACTAATCACTATATTTGTAGTATTATAAAATTACCAAAATGAGAAGAAATTACTCACTATACTTTAGTATTTGGTGTTTGCTGTGTGTTATCCTCGCACCAATTATAGTAGTTACCAATCTTTTTTATTCCAGTTTTTATAATTCAACCTTGGTAGAAATTATTTGTGGAGGGATTTTTGTCACGGCTTATGTATTGTTTCCTTTGTTTTTTATCTATCAGATTATCACGCATATAAGAATCAATTTTATGTATCAGAATACTATGCGAAAGAGAATTAAAAAGAGAACAACAGAATTTACAATCTCTATAATTACTTTTGTGGTGCTGCTTGTCAGTATTTTATTCTACTATAGGACTTTATTGGCTGGTGGATAGAGCAGTTACAAATGCTTATAGGAACGCATAAAGACTTAATAACAATGAATAAAAATATGAAAATAAGACCCATCATTTCTGGTGAATATATCTTTTTAGATGATTTTCTTTACGATGCTATTTTTATTCCTGAAGGCGTAACACCCCCTGAGAAGAGCATTATCCAACAACCTGAACAGCAAAAAGCCAATTATGCTTCCAAGATGTATTTAAAATTAGGTTTTGAAATCATTAAGACCAATGAAGAAGATTATATAATGATTTGTAAGTTATAAAATAAAATATTTAAACAATGATAAATTATTTAAAAGCAGATGCTACCATACCACAGACTGAGGGTAATATCATTATCTCTCATATTTGCAACGATATAGGGGCTTGGGGAAAAGGTTTTGTATTGGCAATTTCTAAACGATGGAAAGAACCTGCGAAACAATATAAACAATGGTATAAAGAAGGTGAAGATTTTGCTTTGGGAGCTGTTCAGTTCGTGGCTGTAGAGGAAAATGTGTGGGTTGCCAATATCATCGGTCAGCATAAAATATATAAAGATGAAAATGGAAATCCTCCCATTCGTTATGAAGCCGTAAAAGAAGGTTTACAGCAAGTGGCAGAGTTTGCTCAAAAAATAAACGCAAAAGTGCAAATGCCCCGCATAGGCTGTGGACTGGCAGGAGGCTCTTGGGATGATATAGAGGCAATCATAGAAGACACTCTTTTACAAAAAGGTATAGAGGTGTTTGTCTGCGATATATAAAAGCATTAAATTCATAGAGAAAGAACAAGATTAAACCTGTTGAAACAAAGCTCCTTGCACGACGCCTCTTTTTTCTAATTCTTTTTCTATGAGGCTTTGTATTTGGTTTTTCTTTAGCCCCCATTTGGGTGCGATGAGCATTTCGGTATCGGACACAGCGAAGAGCCTTTGTATCACGATATCAGGGCGAAGCAGCGGAAGCAGTTCGCAGAGCAAATCGATGTATTCTTCCAAAGTGAAAAGTTTGAAAGGTTCTCTTTTGTATTTTATGCCCATGATAGAACCTTTGACAATGTGCAGATTATGAAATTTTACGAATTTTATTTGAGGATATTTATTGATCTCTTCGGCATATTGCAGAATCATTTCCCGCGACTCGTTCGGCAGCCCTAAAATACAATGAACACAGACATTCAGTGGTGTATTTTTCAGCAGTTCCATTGCTTTTTCAAAATCTTGGTGTGTACATCCGCGGTTGATTTCTGCAAGAGTAGAATTGTGAATGGACTCTATTCCCAGCTCCAAATCCACTTCCAATCCGCGCTCGCAGTAGCTTTCCAAGAGTTTTATTTTCTCGCTGTCTATGCAGTCTGGGCGCGTTCCCACGGACAGTCCCACGATGTTTTCGGAGTTTATTTTTAGGGCTTCATCGTATAGCATTTTTAGTTCATCAACTGAGGCGTAAGTATTAGAATTTGGCTGAAAATAAATGATGAATTTCTCGGCTTTATAGCTTTCTATTGCATTTTTCATGCCGTGGTTGAGCTGCTCTCGGAAGTTGTCCAAATCCTTTGGAACAGGCGTGAAGGACTCCACATTGCAGTAGGAACATCCGCCAAATCCCTTCGAACCGTCACGATTGGGACAGGTAAAACCAGCATCTACAATGACTTTATAGACCTTCTGCCCATTGAATTTTTGTTTTAGATAGACTCCATAATAGTTGTAATTTTTTTCTCCGAAAGCTAAATTTTTCTTCATTTCAAAAATTTCCTCAAATTTAAGCATTAATAAGTTTATAATATTTAGAAAAATATTTGTTTATTTTGTAACAAAACGAAAAAAAGAATACTAATTCAGAAAATAAAAATCCATGCTGAGAGCAGAAAACATAACTAAAACCTACGATGCAGGCAAAAAAATCGCCTTGCAGGATTTTAGCATAGAAGTTCCACAAGGCAGTATTTATGGGCTTCTCGGCCCTAATGGTGCAGGGAAAACTTCATTCATCAGAATTATCAATCAGATTACCAAGCCAGACAGCGGTGAAATATTCATTGATGATAAACCTTTGGAAATCAGTCATATTCGTGAAGTGGGATACATGCCAGAGGAGAGAGGTCTGTATAAAAATATGACCATAGGCGACCAGCTGATGTATTTCGGTGAGCTGAAAGGAATGTCTAAAAATGATATACTTGCAGAGTCCAAACATTGGTTTGAGAAACTAGAAATAGACCAGTGGTGGAAGAAAAAACTCTCCGAGCTGTCCAAAGGAATGGCGCAGAAAATACAATTTGTAGTGACAGTGCTGCATCGCCCGAAACTGCTGATTTTAGATGAGCCATTTTCGGGATTTGACCCTGTGAATGCCAATCTGATAAAAGACCAGATCTTGGATTTAAAAGCCCAAGGGACAACCATCATTCTTTCCACCCACCGAATGGAAAGCGTGGAAGAACTCTGTGATTCCGTGGCTTTGGTTCATCAGTCGAGAAAGGTTTTGGATGGCAAAATTTCGGAAGTGAAAGAGAAATTTAAGCAGAATTTATTTGAAATCACCCTTTCAGAGGCGAGTCTAGATGCATTTAATTCATTTAAAACTAAAAATGAACTTTTTAATGAAAAACTGGATGAAAATCTTATTCATTTTGAAATAAAAAACAGCATGAGCCAGAGGGAACTCCTCCAAGAGCTTCTAAATATTGGGAAAATTGTAGAATTTAAGGAAAAAATCCCAACGATGAACGAGGTGTTCATCGCCGCAGTAAAAGGAATATAAACTAATACCGAAAAACAAATGAAAAATATAATCCTAATCGCTAAAAGAGAGTTTTTTACTCAAGTAAAAAAGAAATCTTTCATCATTCTTACCCTTCTCACGCCGCTTCTGATTATTGTTTTTGGAGGTGTGGTTTCTCTGATGTTTCGGGCGAATGAAACGCAGATGCAGATAAGTGTCATAGACAAAAGCGGCCTGTTCAAAGACAAGCTGAAATCAGATGAAAATATCCGTTATGTTTTTTCTTCGGAGGAGACAGAGAAATCCTTGATAAAGGCTTTGGAAACCACGGAGGAAATGAATGCGGTTATGATTATTCCTAAAAAAGACATTCATGAGCTGGAAAACAGCATAGAAATTTTGACCAATAAAAACCTCAGCAACGAGGCGAGGAGAAACATTGCAGGAAATATTTCGGAAATCATCAAAGCAAAGAAAATCAATGCATTAGGAATCAGCACTGCACAGATAGAGGATTTAAACAAGAGTGTGAACCTTCATGTAGTCAATGTTTTAGAAAAAGAAAAGAAACAGGATAGTTTCCTTGTCGGTGTGAAATCTGGGCTTAGTATGTTCCTGATGTACTGTGTGTTTACCTTCATCATGATGTATGGTATCCGTGTGATGCGAAGCGTTTTGGAGGAGAAAAACAACAGAGTGGTGGAAATTCTGATTTCTTCGGTAAAGCCTTTTGAGCTAATGATGGGGAAAATCTTGGGAGTTACAGGAGTGGCTTTGGTGCAGTTTGGGGTGTGGGTAGTGATGATATTTGCTTCTGTGATGACTCTTGGTTCATCAAATGTAGGAATGGTGAGTGGCGTAACCGAAGTGCAGATGGTTTTATCGGCTCTTTCGCAGATAAATTATGGATTGATTCTCTTTGTGTTTGTGATTTATTTCCTATTGGGATATTTGTTTTACAGTGCGATGTATGCAGCGATTGGCTCTGCGGTGGATAACGAAACCGAAACCCAGCAGTTTACATTGTTTGCGATTTTACCGATGATGCTTGGTTTTTACGGTAGTATCACGATTATGAACAATCCAGACGGGCCGATGAGTTTTTGGTTGTCTATGATTCCCTTCACTTCGCCGATTGCGATGCTGGCGAGAATCCCGTTCGATGTTCCTGTATGGGAGCTGGTGCTGTCCATAGTGATTTTGCTGGTTTCTACGCTGGGAATGGTTTTCATCGCTTCCAAAATCTACCGAGTGGGAATCCTGATGTATGGAAATAAAGTTACCCTGAAAGAACTTTTGAAATGGATGAAAAACTAAATTTGGTTTTCTTTTTTCTAAAATCAGGAATATTATTATCAAAATCTTGGTTCACTTAAAAAATTATATTTTTATAATTCATTCAAATATAATTTAAAGAATATTTACTATATTTAAGTTCTTCAAAAAAACTTTTTAAAATGAAAGAAAGGAAAGGAACAGAGTATAGTAGACGAATAAGATATGCACTAATTGCAGGAATTGGATTATTTTCTGGAGTTTTTGTGTTTTTACATTTGCTGGTTTTTTCCAATAAAATTGATTCTTACGAAATAGAAGAAAAAGGCAATCAGTACGGGAAAAGTGAGTTTGTAGAATATGAAGGTAAAATCTCTGTTTCTATTCCCAGCGGCGGAAGATATGTTTTAGAAGATGTAGATATCAGCACATTTAGGGCGGTAGATTCAGAGAATAACATAGACAGAAGCACTCTGGTGGTAGGTCTGGATAAAAATCATGTTTATTTTGGGAATATTCCTATTCCTGACCTGAATCCTAGCAAGCTCCAAGTCCTAGGAAATGGCTATTATACAGATGGGAAGAGTACTTATTTCTGCTACTCTTATTCTCAAAGAAATGAAGACTTATCTACTTCGATGGAGATATTACAGCATTTGGCGTATGTTTTTTCAAAGACTAAAAAGCCACAAAGCTACATCTATCCATATAAAAAAGTAGAAACCAATAAAAAATTACAGCCAGTCGAAAATTTACAGTATTTCGCAACTGATGGAGAGAAAGTCTATTACAGAGGAGAGATTTTAGAAAAGGCTGATTTAAATACTTTAGAAAGTGTAGATGGATATAATGGATACTTTACTGATAAAGAAAATGTCTATTATAATTCAAAACTTTTACCGATTAAAAATAGTGGAAAATTAAGAATTGTTTCAAGTGAGCAGGGAGATGAATTTCTTTATGATGAGGCAAATGGCTATGTCTTTATGGGAGATTATTCTTTTGATAGAGAAAAAGCACCCTACAAAGTCCTAGGAAATGAAGGAAGCCACCTGAATAATTTAGTTTTTATCAATAAAGAAGGCATCTATTACTATGACGGCGAAGAAAAGAAGCAGGAAAGAGCGGGAAATAATTTTTTCATAGGAAAAATAGAAGAAATTACTCCCAATATTTTTACAGATGATGAAAATCTTTACTATTTTCATGCTTATGATGTATGGAGAAAATCCAAGTATGATAAAGGTTTAGATTCAAGAAATACAGAGATTTATTCTTTAGGTAAAAAAGATGCTTGGAAAAAAATAGAAGATATAAATAGTGGAGTGTATGGAAGCATCTGGCAAAAAGGGAATAAGTATTATTACTTTGATGATTTAGGAATTTATCAATTAATTAGTAATACCATTTATGAAATTACGGACAAAGAGACATTGGCTTTTTTGCGAGATGATTATAGAAGCCTGAGGCAGCTTATCACGAATGAAAAACTAATACCAGTAGAAGGAGAGAAAAAAGTAGAAATAGTTGTAAAAAGAGGAGGAGGGTTCAGAGATTATTATATGATTTTTCTTGTTTCCATAGTAATTGTTGCTCTGTTTATTCATTTTAAAACTAAAAAATAAAACATCTAATTTTAAAAAGAAATTCAGTCTTTATAAAAAGTGTTTTCTAAATTCAGCAGAAATTCTTTCTTGTCCAGTCCACCAGCGTATCCTGTCAGTTTCTTGTCCTTTCCGATGACTCTATGGCAGGGAATGATGATGGAGATTTTGTTTCTGCTGTTGGCGTTGGCTACGGCTCTCACAGCTTTTGGATTACCAAGCCTTTGGGCTTGTTCTTGGTAGGAAATGGTCTCTCCGAAAGGGATTTTTAGCAGTTCTTCCCAGACTCTCTGCTGGAATTCTGTTCCTGAAAACTTTACAGGAACGGAGAATTTTTTCAGTTTTCCTTTGAAATAAAGATTTAATTCTTTTTCGGCTAAATCCAAGATAGAATTGCTCTCGTGGATGCAGTTTTTGAAAGAATTAATGTTTTTCTCTGTGTATTTACTATCTTCAAAGTCCAGCGAAAGCAGTCCCTCTTCATCAGCCACGGCATACAGCCTGCCGATGGGCGTGGAAATGTGTTTTAGGTAAAAATTCATTTTAAGCAAAAATTTTTCAAATATAACAAAAATCGCTCAATTTTATTTAGATTAAATTTAAACAAGTATCTTTGTCGAAGAAAAAATGATTCAAAAAGAAATGAAAAATCCTCTGACCCTTTTTGATATTCCTGATGGAAAGAAAGTAAAGGTTTTGGGCTATGATGACAAGGTTTTGGAAATGCCCACCAAAATTCTGGAAATGGGAATTCTTCCAGAAACGGAAGTGGTGGTGCTTCATAGAGCGCCATTCAGCGGGCCTCTTTATGTGGAATACGGAGAGGAGGATACTTGCGTGGCTCTTCGCAGTGAGGAGGCTAAATTTATCTTGGTAGAATATATAGATTGATGGCGAAAAAGATTAAAAATATACTGCTCGTAGGAAACCCGAATGTAGGAAAATCCACCGTTTTTAATCATCTCTGTAACAGACAGCAGAAGACAGGGAATTATGCAGGAGTTACGGTGGATAGCTATACGGGAAGTTACGATTACGAAGGCGAAACCATTACAATAACCGATTTGCCTGGAGCTTACAGCATCTATCCCAGCTCTGAGGATGAGGCTGTTTTCAGTAGGTTTTTGGTGCAGGAGCCAAGGGAATATCACGGAATTCTCTACATAGCAGATGCTATCAACATCAGGCGAAGTCTGCTTCTTCTTCAGCAGATAAAGGATTTGGGAATTCCTGTGATGATGGTTTTGAACCAAATGGATTTGGCTCAGAAAAAAGGATTTGCCTTTGATTTAGCCAAAATGGAGAAGGTTTTGGGCGTGAAAATCATTCCTGCTAATGCGAAAGAAAACGAGGGAATGGAAGCCGTAAAAAAGGCGATTTATGCTAATGAATTTCAGCAGGAAACCACTCAAAGTTTTGAAATTCCGATGGAACATAAAGGATTGGTTTTCAAGTTAAAAAATCAACTGAAAGAAGAAAACGATTACAAAATCTGGACGCTGCTTTCTGCCGAAAAATATTTAGGGAAATTAGAAAGTATGGCGCAGCAGCTTAATCAGGAAATGGTAAAATGTCTTGTTCCCAAAAGATTGCAGGTTCAGGAAACCATCAGAAGATACCAGAATATCGATAAAATCCTTCCAGAATTTTTCTCAAAAAAGAAGCAAGAAAAGAAACTCCTCACGGAGAAACTAGATAAAATTTTGGTGCATCCGTTTTTTGGGTATTTGATTTTTGGAATATTATTATTGCTGATTTTCAACAGCGTATTTTACTTGGCAGAATACCCTATGAAATGGATAGAAGACGGCGTCGTATTTTTGGGCGACTGGGCAGGGGAGTATCTTCCAGAAGGACCTCTGAAAAGTCTTTTTACCCAAGGAATTATCCCAGGGATAGTTGGCGTGCTGCCGTTTGCGCCACAGATTGGGATTTTGCTGTATGTGCTTTATTTGCTGGAAGATTCGGGCTATATGGCGAGGATCGTTTTTCTTACGGACAGATTTTTGAGACCTTTTGGGTTGAATGGAAAAAGCATCGTTCCGCTGGTTTCTAGTACGGCGTGCGCAGTTCCTGCCATTATGGGAGCTAGGAATATAGAAAATATAAAGGAAAGACTGCTTACTATAATGGTTACGCCTTTTATGACCTGTTCTGCGAGGCTGCCTGTATACAGCATCATTATAGGGCTGATTATCCCAGATGAATATTTTTTAGGTTTTATCAGTTATAAAGCAGTGATGATGCTGATCATGTATATCGCTGGTTTTCTAATGGCTTTGGGGGCTTCATTTGTCTTAAAGAAAATCATCAGAGCCAATGAAAAATCTTACCTTGTGATGGATTTGCCGCCTTATAAAGTCCCAATGTGGGGGAATAATTTTAGACTGACGATGAATAAAGTCTGGGGCTTCATCACAGGTGCAGGGAAGATTATTTTCTCGGTTACGGTGCTGCTTTGGGCATTGGCGTTCTTTGGGCCGAGACAAAACACGGACCAAATCATTTCAGCCGATGTAGAAATGGAGGATTCCTATTTGGCTATTTTGGGCAAAGGCATAGAGCCTGTGGTAGAGCCTTTGGGCTATGACTGGAAAATAGGCGTGGGAGTTATCACGAGTTTTGCAGCGAGGGAAACCTTTGTAGGAACCATGGCTACACTCTATGGGCTGGAAGATGTGGATACCGAATCCGAAGAGGGCGAACTGCGAATTATGGACAAAATGCGAAAAGACACCAAACCCAATGGAGAAAAGGTTTTCAGTTTCGCTACGGGGCTTTCGGTGCTTATGTTCTATGCCTTTGCGATGCAGTGTATCTCTACCATTGCCATTGTTTATAAGGAAACCAGAAGCCTGAAATGGACGCTTGTACAGATGTTTGGGATGACAGGAATAGCCTATTTGGTTTCTTTTTTGGTTTATCAATTTTTTAAATAATTAAAGAAATGCTTTATTTTCAATATGTAATTATAGCAATGATACTGCTGATGGCGGTTTATTGTCTCGTGAGAATTTTCACTAAAAATTTTTCTTCCAAGAAGAAAGGAAACGGTTGCGACAGAGGTTGTGGCTGTTCGTAGTTTAGTTTTTTTAGCAGTTCAAATTCTACCCAATATTTAGGATATTTCTTGGGTATGCCACTCGTATTTCTTACCTTTGTAGGACTTTCAAAACAGAAAAAAATATGTCATTAATAAAATCAATTTCAGGAATTAGAGGGACTATCGGAGGAAAAGTGGGAGATAATCTCACACCGCTGGATGTGGTGAAATTTACCTCTGCATTTGGGTCTTGGCTTCAGAATAACAAAGGTAAAAAGGACTTGACGCTCGTTATTGGTAGAGATGCCAGAATTTCGGGGCAGATGGTTTCTTCGCTGGTTTCTGCTACTTTGCAGGGGCTGGGTATCCATGTGATAGACCTTGGGCTTTCTACTACGCCTACGGTGGAGGTGATGGTGCCAGAACTTGGGGCAGATGGCGGAATTATCCTTACAGCTTCGCATAACCCTAAACAGTGGAATGCTCTGAAACTTCTCAATGAAAAAGGAGAATTTATCAACGGAGAAAATGGTGCTGAGGTTTTGGCGCTTGCTGAGCGTGAGGATTTCGGCTATGCAGAGGTGGATAACCTTGGTAAATACGAGACAAGAGAAGATGGCTTCGCGGTTCATATTGCTAAAATTCTTGCCCTGCCGATGATAGATGCAGATGCTGTGAAGGCTAAAAAATTCAAAGTAGTGCTGGATGCCGTAAATTCTACTGGTGGAATGGCGCTTCCGCCGCTTTTGGAGCAACTTGGCTGTGAGGTGGTTAAGCTTTATTGTGAGCCAAACGGACATTTCCCGCATAACCCAGAGCCTTTGAAAGAACACCTTACGGACATTTGTGATTTGGTGAAAAAGGAAAAAGCAGATTTGGGAATCGTGGTTGATCCCGATGTGGATAGACTCGCTCTTATCGATGAAAAAGGAGAAATGTTTGGAGAGGAATATACTTTAGTAGCTGTAGCGGATTATCTTTTAAGACATAAAAAAGGTGTGGCAGTGTCCAATCTTTCTTCTAGTCGCGCATTACGAGATGTAGCGAAAATGCATGATTCTGAATACTTTGCGAGTGCAGTGGGAGAGGTGAATGTAGTAACCTTGATGAAGGAGGAAAATGCCGTGATCGGTGGAGAAGGAAACGGAGGAATTATCTATCCAGACCTGCACTACGGAAGGGATTCATTAGTTGGGGCGGCATTGTTTTTGACATATTTGGCTAAAGAAAACAAAACAGTTTCTGAACTGAGAGCTACATATCCTGCCTACTTTATGGGTAAGAAAAAAATAGAACTGACACCAGAAATCAATGTAGATGAGGTTTTGGAGAAGATAAAAACAAAATATCAAAACGAGGAAATCTCTACGATAGATGGTGTGAAAATAGATTTTGCGGAGAACTGGGTTCATCTTAGAAAATCCAATACAGAACCGATAATCCGTATCTATACTGAAGCAAAATCCCAAAAAGAAGCCGATGAGCTTGGGGATAGACTTATCGAGGAAATTAGAAGTTTTATAGTTTAAATAAAAATAAAAACCATCTAAACAGATGGTTTTTATTTATTTCTTAGTTTGGGTTTTTTCCTAATTCATTTAGCTCTTGTTGCATTTCATAATCAGATTTATATTTTTCCCAATTAACAACGCGGGTGTCTGACCATAAGTCATGCCATCCTCCATCTTCTTTCAAGAAAGAAAGTCCATCAAAAGGAACTAATCTTGAGATGTTTCGGATAAAAAAATCTTTCTGTGTAGGAGTCGTTCCATCGATTGAGACTACTTTAGTCTTTGTGATGTATTTTCCAATACTTCTGCCTTTGGTGAAATATTCAAAGGAGAATATGTAAATGAAATATAAAACGCTCGTAAATAAATAATCTAGAGCACGATTTCCATCTATATACAGAAGCCATTGTAGAGGAGCTTCTATTCCTATAACAGAAAGTATTCCTAGAAATATACCTAAAAAGAAAATGAAAATGTAGAATACTATAAAGTCTATGATGTAATTAAGAAGTCGCGTGCCTTGGCTGGCTCTATTGTTTTGTACAGTAGAAGATAGTTGTTTTAGTATCATAAAAAAGTTTTTATATATTTA
Organism: uncultured Flavobacteriaceae bacterium; assembly: GCA_963516475.1. Taxonomy (GTDB): domain Bacteria; phylum Bacteroidota; class Bacteroidia; order Flavobacteriales; family Weeksellaceae; genus JABCPE02. The sequence goes on along the minus strand of CAUQBR010000004.1, from coordinate 71,663 downwards.
TACAAAAATAAAAATAAATTCTCATCGGATAATAAAAACTTTTACCTTTGTAGAAAAAATAGCAGATTTTGGAAGAGGAATTTTGTTGAAAAATGGACTTGTGAAAAAGTTTAAAAAATGATGAGGGAATTGATAATTTTTAAATTTAATTGAAATTATGGATTTATTTACAAAAATGCTTTTGGATTCGAAAGAAAATGATAAATTTCTATGCCTTTACGAATATTCGGATGATGATAAATTTTGGTTTGGTAAGGTTATTGATTTCAATGAAGAAATTATTATATTCCAGCATTATACTAAATTTGGTAAGAAAGATGGGGAGATAATATTACAAAGGTCTATAATTAGCGAGATTGACTTTGATGATGATTATAATGAAGCAATGGTTTATGTTATCAATCATAGTGATAAAATAGACCGAAAAACAGAAATTCCAATAAATTGTGAAGATACTGAAAATTGGCGAAAGTCTTTCTTGGAGCAAGTGAAAAATAGAACTGATTTTCTTACTTCTGTAAAAATAAATGGTTCGGTTTTTGCAGGTTTTGTAAAAGATGTAGATGAGGAATTTTTCATGCTGCATTGTATAGGTGTTAGGGGAGAAGATAAGGGAAACATAATTTTCAGAATAGAGGATGTGACGGAGTTTTCTTTTGATGATAGGGAAGATAGAAAAACATTGATGCTGTATCAATGGAAATCAAAAAAACAATAAATAAAACGCTAAAAGCGATAGATTTTGGAAGAGGAATTTTTTGAAAATGAACTTGTAAAAAAGTTCGAAGAAATGATAGAAAATAACGAGGAATATTATTTCAGTTCAGAGGAGTTGGAAGATATTATCGTGCATTATTTGGAGCTGGGAGATATTGCATTTGCGGAGTTGGCTGCCAACTATGCGCTGAGACTGCACCCTAATTCCATAGAAATAAAAACCAAAAGATTAGAAATTCTTCTGGAACAGCAGAAATATACACAGGTAAAGGAGCTGATGGCGGAGCTTAGAAATTCATCGATGGAGACTATGGATTTTTTGGTCTGCTGTGCGAAATATTATTCCAATCTTGGAAATCCGAGAAGAGCGATAGAATATTGTGAAAAAGCTCTGAAATACGGCGAAGAGCAGAATTTCCTGCATAATTTCATTGCGGATGAATATGTGAATTTGGAAGACCCTTTTAATGCGCTGAAAAACTATAAATTAGCCCTGAAATATGATGTTTACGATGATTATTCATTGGAGAATATTATGATTTGCTACAATCAGCTGAATAAAGCTGATGAAGCAAGGAAATTTTTGGAAAATTATCTTGATGAATTTCCATTTTCCGAAATGGGCTGGTATGAATATGGACAGTTTCATTTTAACAAAAAGAATTATAGAGAGGCTATCAAGGGATTTGATTATGTGCTGGCAATAAACAGCGATTCCCTTTCTATTTATGGGAGCAAAGCGGCGTGTTATGAAGCGCTGAACGAATGGGAAAAAGCCATAGAAGTCTATGAGGAGCTGCTGGATTTAGAATACACCAAAGCCTTTACTTACTATAAAATAGGGCTTTGCTACAAGGAGCTGAAACAGTGGGCTTCTGCGCTGAGTGCCTTCCAGCAGTCGCTCAGAGAAGACCCGCAGTTTTATATGTCTATGATGGAGCAGTCGGATGTCTATTATGAAATGCATAAGTACGAGGAAGCACTATATTTCGCGAAAGAAGCTGTTTCACTCAATGAAGCGAATCTGGATTATCAGAAAAAATTGGCCTTTCTATACATAGACAGCGGAAAATTTGATGAGAGTATTTCCTGTTTGAAAAAAATCGTAGAAATGGAGCCAGACCGCTTCTACAACTGGTATGCATACAGCGAGGTGCTTATGCTCATCGGTGAGTATGAAGAGGCTGTTTCACTTTTAGAAAAAGCACTGAAACAGCACCATAGAGCAGAGCTTTTCTATCAAATGAGCAACTGCTATTTTCATCTGAAAGAAGAGCAGAAAGCCAAGGATTTCCTTGAAATAGCGCTTGATTTAGACCCGTCCTTATCAGAAGATATGCAGCAGAAATATCCGTATATAAGGGAAGAAGTCAAAAATAAAATAAAAAACAAAAGACAGTAATTAGTTACTGTCTTTTTCGTTAGAGAATTTATGCGTTTTTTTCGTTCCCTCGTAGGTTTCGTATTGTAGAAAACGGCATTCCAGTTTTCCGTTGAATAGTTTGACTTTTCTGGAAGGGCGGAGTCCTATTTTCTTAACCGCTTCTAAATCAGAGGTTATAATCCAAGAAAGCGTGTTGGGATAGTTTTGCTTAAAGGTATCGCCTATTTTTTTGTAAAAATCCTCTTCCTTTATGGAAATTCTCTTGTCATATGGTGGATTAAACATCACCATCAGAGGGAAAAGCTCTTTTTTAGACTCAAAGAAATTTTGTTTTCGAATTTCTATAATGTCTTCCATTTCTATGGATTCTACATTGGTTCTTGCGGCTTTTATAGCAGAAGGGTCAATATCGTAGCCGATTATTTTTCCAGAAAATTCGGTTATTTTATTCAGCCTAAATTCCCTGATTTTACTGAAAAGTTCAGCATTATAATTTTTCCAGTTTTGGAAGGCAAATTTCTTTCTAAAAATCTGTGCAGGAAGGTTTAGGGCAATCATAGCGGCCTCTATCAGAAGGGTTCCGCTTCCGCACATAGGGTCTAGGAAATTTCCCTTGCCGTCCCAACCAGCGATTTGGAGCATTCCTGCCGCCAAAACCTCATTGATAGGCGCTTCTGTCTGCTCTTTTCGGTAACCTCTTTTAAATAAAGCATCTCCTGAACTATCCAGCGAAATGCTCACCAGCTCTCGGTCTATGTGCAGCTGGAGTTTTATTTCTGGATTTTTAGTGTCTATATCAGGGCGTTTTCTGTATTTTGCCTTGAAAAAATCTACAATGGCATCTTTCATTTTCAGGGTCATGAACTGGGAATGCCTGAATCTCTCGGAATTTATCGTAGCATCTATGGCAAAGGTCTGGTCTGGACTTAGAATTTCGTCCCACGGGAATGCGAAAATTTTATCATAAAATCGGTCTTCGTTCCACGCCTTGAAAGTAAGTATCGGCACTAAAATTTTCAGCGCTGTTCGGCAGGAATAGTTGATTTTATACAAAAATCCTAAATCTCCCTCGCAGGTTACTGCTCGGTTTTTTATTTCGACATTTCTTCCTCCTAGTTTTTTAACTTCCTCAGCGAGAGTGTTTTCCAATCCAAAAAATGTTTTGATTTGAATATTGATGTTTTCTGTATTCATTAACTTTAAAATATTCTACAAATTTAGTCAATAAAAGAGAATAAAATAATTTTAACAAGATTAAGAAATAAAAATAACTAAATTTGCATTTCGTTTTATTCAATTTTTTCGGATGGTAGTTTTTTTTCTTGTTCTCAGTGTTTTAGTGGGAGTTTTGTTAGGGAATTTTTTTGGGAATAATGAAAATTTAGCCAAAAGACTGCTGGTGCTCAGTGCTGGGTTTCTGATTGCGGTTTGTGTGGTGGAGGTTTTTCCGCAGATTTATAATTCTGGGAATGAGAATATTGGGCTTTGGGTCATCATCGGAGTGGTTTTGCAGATGGTTTTGGAAGGCATGACCAAGGGATTTGAGCACGGGCATTTTCATTATGAAAAATGTAATATTCTTCCTGTTGGGTTGCTGGTGGGTATGTTTATCCATGCGTTTATAGAAGGAATTCCATCGGCTGGAATGCATTTGGATTCGCCGTATTTACTGGGAATTTTGGTGCATAATCTGCCGATTTCATTTGTGCTGGGGGCTTTTCTATTGAGGGAAAAGAAAAACAAGCTGATTGCTGGGGTTACCATTGCGTTTTTTGCGGCGGCATCTCCGCTGGGAATGCTGCTGGGGAAATACTTTAAACCCGAATGGCAGGCGTATTTCTTGGCGTTGTCGGGCGGGATTTTTTTGCATATTTCTTCGGTGATTATTTTTGAAAATAATAGTAAAAGCCACCAGATAAACTGGGAAAAAATGTTTTTGGTGATTTTGGGCGTGGGCGTGGCTCTCGTGGGGCATTTGTTTCACGAACATAGCCATCATTAGCCAAAGTAATATTATCTTTGTAAAAAATTAAGTTTAAAAAATCAAATAAAAATATGTTTCGAACACATACTAATGGCGAACTTTCGCTGAAAAATCTTAACGAAACCGTTACTCTTGCAGGCTGGGTGCAGACTATCCGTGACAAAGGATTTATGATTTGGGTGGATCTGCGCGACCGATATGGCATCACTCAGCTGGTTTTTGATGAAGAAAGAACTTCCAAAGACCTTTTGGAAAAGGCTAAAAACTTAGGGCGTGAATTTGTCATCCAAGTTGAAGGAAAAGTCATAGAAAGAGCCTCTAAAAACCCAAAAATCCCAACAGGAGAAATAGAGATTTTAGTAGAAAAACTCACTGTTTTGAACGAATCTGTGCTGCCTCCTTTTACCATCGAAGATGAAACCGATGGCGGAGAGGAGCTTCGTATGAAATACAGATATCTGGACATCAGAAGAAATCCAGTGAAGGATAAACTTATTTTCAGACATAAAATCGCACAAAAAGTCCGAAATTATCTCTCTGAGCAAGGTTTTATAGAGGTGGAAACGCCTGTTCTTATCAAATCTACTCCAGAGGGAGCGAGGGATTTCGTGGTGCCGAGCCGTATGAACGAAGGGCAGTTCTATGCGCTTCCGCAGTCGCCGCAGACCTTTAAACAGCTTCTGATGGTGGGCGGAATGGACAAATATTTTCAAATTGTAAAATGTTTCCGTGATGAAGACCTCCGTGCGGACAGACAGCCTGAATTTACGCAGATAGACTGCGAAATGGCTTTCGTGGAGCAGGAAGATGTGATGGATGTTTTTGAAGGTTTGGCAAAAAATCTTTTGGAGGAAACGACAGGAAAGAAATTCGGTCAATTCCCAAGAATGACTTTCGCAGAGGCGATGAGAAAATACGGAAATGATAAGCCAGATATTCGTTTCGGAATGGAATTCGTGGAGCTGAATGAGCTTGTGAAAGGGAAAGAATTTAAAATCTTTGATGAAGCAGAACTTGTAGTCGGAATCAATGTAGAAGGGAAGGCAGACTACACGAGAAAGCAGATAGATGAACTTATCGACTGGGTGAAACGCCCACAAATCGGTGCCAGTGGAATGGTTTGGGTAAAGTTCCAAGAAGATGGCGTGCTTACTTCTTCGGTGAATAAGTTTTATAATGAAGCCGATTTGAAAGCCATTGCTGAGAAATTTAATGCTCAAAAAGGCGATTTGATGCTCATCATGAGCGGTGATGCTAATAAAGTAAGAGCCCAGCTTTCTGCACTGAGAATGGAGTTAGGAAATAGACTTGGTCTAAGAAAAGGCAATGAATTTGCGCCGCTCTGGGTTGTAGATTTTCCGCTTTTGGAATGGGATGAGGAGAGCAGAAGATACCACGCGATGCACCATCCGTTCACTTCGCCGAAGCCGGAGGATATTCCGCTTTTGGAAACTTCGCCCGAGAAAGTCAGAGCCAATGCTTATGACCTCGTGTTGAACGGCAATGAGATTGGCGGCGGGTCTATCCGTATCTATGATAAAGACTTGCAGTCCAAGATGTTTGCCCTTTTAGGATTTAGTCCAGAAGAGGCGGAAGCTCAGTTTGGTTTCCTGATGAATGCTTTCAGATACGGCGCCCCTCCTCATGGCGGGCTGGCCTTTGGATTTGACCGTCTGGTTGCTATTTTGGATGGCAACGAGGTTATCCGCGACTACATTGCCTTCCCGAAAAACAACAGCGGAAGGGATGTGATGATAGATGCACCTTCGCAAATTAGCCAAGACCAGTTAGATGAACTATATTTAAAAGTTAATTTATAGAGACATGATTAGTGTGTATAATCCCATTTTTTTGGTTGTAACTATAATCATCGCTGGTTTTACAGCTTATTTGATTAACAAAAAATATAATGTATATGCAGCAGAGACATCTGCTAATAGATTTGGTAGCATTGATGCCTTGAGAGGACTTTTGGCACCTTTTGTATTTGTGCATCATTCTTCTATTTGGTATCATTATGTACGGGCAGATGAATGGACAAAACCAGAAAGTCTATTGTATACACACTTGGGAGCATCTAGTGTTCGGTTTTTCTTTATGATAACTAGTTTTTTGTTTATTGGTAGAATTGTCAGTGGTAAAGAAATAGACTGGAAAAGGCTTTATAAATCAAGGATTTTTAGGATTGTGCCTCTTTATGTTTTTGCTGTTGTATCTATAGTGACAATAGTTATGGTAAAAACTGATTTTGTTTTACATCAGAGTTTTTTTGATTTTATATTAAGCATATTACACTGGCTTTCATTTTCCCAAGTACCAGTAAATGGGTATGAGGATACTCCTATAATTGTATCAAGGGTAGTTTGGACGCTTTCCATAGAATGGTTTTTTTATTTTGCTCTTCCTTTCTGGTACTTGCTTTTGAATAGAAAAATGGTTAATTTGGGAATCTTGCTTCTTTGTAGCGTATTGTCCTTATTTTTCTATTTTAATTCAGGTGGTGGGAGTTCTATTGTTTTCTTTATGGGAGGTTTTGTGGCAGTATATTGCATAAAATATTTGAAAAATAAGATTGATAATTTTAATGCTATTCCTTATACATTGTTGGTTATAGGAGGTGTGTCTGCCTTGTTGTTTTTGGAGGAGAGTAATAAGCTGAATGTGCTGGTTGTCACCCTTGTTTTCACACTAATAGCCTTAGGGAATGATATTTTTGGATTATTAAAAATCAATGCTCTAAAGGTTTTGGGAGAGATTAGTTATAGTATTTATTTACTGCATGGAATTGTTCTTTATGTAATGATAGATTTGGTTTTGGGGCGTGATTTTGTTAAGAGACTTACAGTGTTAGAATATTGGCTAATGATTTTTGGGTTGACGCCTATTTTGGTGATTATCTGTACTTTGACATTTAAGTATATAGAGAAACCATTCATTAATAAAGGAAAAAAATAATATCTTTTTTAAGAATGAAAAAACATAAATGAGAACTTTCAAGTTCTCATTTGTATTTTAGATTTATATGAATGTGTTTTTAGTTCCACCGAATATTATCAATATCTATGCCAAAATTAAATTTTAATTGCTATCGGCCTGTGGGACGCTTATTTTACTGAATAATTTTTCTTTCCAAGAAACCCAGTTATATTTCTTCGCAAAGATAAAAATGATTAAAAGATATAATGTAAACATTAGAATGATATGATAAAATTCAATGCCAGGAGTAGAGAGTTCTTTGAAAAGAGAGGGTGTCTGGAAGACTGACCAGTCCGATGTAGAGAGAATACACGCAAAAAAGTTGTTAGCGAAATGAATCCCAAGGGCGAGTTCCAGTCCATCATCCATCAAGGTAACAATGCCCAGCAAAAATCCCATTCCGATGTAGAAAAACATGATTTTGTAGCCCATTTTGGAAACTTCTGGATTAGCGAAATGAGCCAGTCCAAATAAAATGGAGGAAAGGAAAAGTGGAACCCATCGGTTTTTGGACAAAAGCCCGAGCCACTGCATAAAATATCCTCGGAAAAAATATTCCTCAAAACCTATCTGAACAGGCAGCAAGAGCAGAGCCATAATGCATAACATAAAGAACTGCAAAGGTTGGAAATTCCATGCATACGCAGAAGGATTCATAAAATATTCTAAAAAGAAAGTCCCTGTAATAATCCCTCCATAAACTAAGAAACTAAAAGAAATTCGTCGGAAATCTATTTTTTTTCGGCTGGTGGTGAACTGGGTGATGGATTGGTTATGAAATACATTAACAATAAAAAACAAAGGAAATAGAAAAAAAGCAAAGCTGACTAAAGTTAAGGCAAAAGTCGGGAGTTCGCCTATCTGGTTTATCATATCTTTCATCACTATTTCTGTTTCATTATTATTTTCTTGGAATGCTCCTTGGAATAAAAGTAATAAAACAATGGCGCATACTATGGCGTAAACTCGTTTGCTCTTCGCTGAAAAAACCTGTGAAATGTACATAATAAAATTATTTAGAATGAATTTTTATCCATTAGTATATTTTATTTATGATTTGTTACAAGGATAAATAACAAAAAATTCTTCTCGTATTTAGCGAGAAGAATTGTCGGTTTTTTATAGGTGCTATTATTTTTCTTTTATACAATAACGGTGAGCTCTCAACCACCATAAACCTTCATCATGTGTAGGGTTATTATGTGATTTTTCATGGATGGCTACATTCTCAATGTAATCGTAGTTTCCATAATTATTTGTATTAGTTTCCTCAGAATAATAGTATTCCCAATAAGATCCATCATGAAAATCTCTAGTTTTGATATTATCTATAAATCTAAAGTCATTTACACTCTCAATGAAATTATAGTAAGGTAGCTCATAGGTAAATGCTCTGATATAAAACTCTGCAACTAAAGCAGGAAAACCTTTTATGTTTCTAAGGGCGTTTTTGGTATTATGATATTCTATAGTCTCTATAATTTCGTTGTTTTCATTAAGGCTTTTTATCACTCTGCCGTTTTCTACAAAAAGAGTTATTGTTTTTTCTTTTGCTGTTTTAGGGGTAGAGGAGCAGTTATCAGCACCTATTTCTATTTTCACAGTAACTTTGTTTCCTTGGTAAGTGTATGTGTGTTTTCTCTCAATAGAACAAAGGGGGGTAGGGGGAAGACCTGTACCTAGATTTTCTTCATTTTTGGTGCTTATTGCATGTGAGGAAACTAGTCTGCCTTGGCTGTCATATTGATAGGTTATATTGGTTTCGCCATCACCATAATTATGCCAATATCGGCGCTCTTTTACTATTCTTCCATATGTATCATACTCATAATCAATGTCGGATTTTCCAAGCCCTCCCTCTGCTGATAGACCCTCAATTTCATTTCTATTTTTATACCTAAAATAAGCCGTAGCCTCTCCACCTAATTCTTTAAGTAATACCAGTTTTTCCTCTTGTGGAGCTGGGGTTTCATGGGTTTTGTTGTTTTCAAGGTCTCTGTTACAGGACAATAGCAAGCACCCAAGTGCTAAAGCAGATAAAAAATGTTTCATAATAGATAATTTTAGAATTTATCTAACAAATTTAGTTTATTTTCAGGAAATGATGAATGCTTATTTATGTGATTTTCATCATGTTTTTTGTGTAAAGAAGAATATAAATTAGAAATAAAAAAGAAAATATTTTTCTCTATTTCAAAAATTATTCATACCTTTGCAAACCCTTTATGGGAAAAGTATGTTTAATCATAAATGATAAATTGTGAATACATTAAGTTACAAAACAGTATCAGCAAACAAGGCTACCGCTAATAAAGAATGGGTTGTGGTAGATGCTGCTGGGCAGCCTTTGGGGCGAATGGCATCCAAAGTTGCAAAGATTTTGAGAGGTAAGCACAAGACGAATTTCACTCCTCATGTAGATTGTGGAGATAATGTAATCGTTTTGAATGCAGGACAAGTTGCTTTATCAGGCAATAAGTGGGCAGATAAGGAGTATATCTGGCATACAGGATACCCAGGTGGACAGAAATCATTAACAGCTGAAGAATTGCAGAAGAAAGACAGTCTGAGATTGATAGAGCATGCAGTAAGAGGTATGCTTCCAAAAAACAGATTGGGAAGAGCTATTCTTAAAAATCTGCATGTTTATGAAGGAAGTGAGCACAAACACGAAGCTCAACAGCCAAAAGTAATTAACCTTAACGAAATTAAATAATTATGTCTATAGTTCACAAGATAGGAAGAAGAAAAACTTCTGTAGCAAGAGTTTATGTGAAACCAGGGACAGGAAATGTTACTGTTAATGGGAAAGATGCAAAAACTTATTTCTGCACAGATGTATTGGTTTACAAAGTAAATCAGCCGTTTTTATTGACTGAAACTGTTGGTCAGTACGATATTACTATCAATGTAGTAGGAGGAGGAACAACAGGTCAGGCTGAAGCTATCAGACTTGGAGTATCTAGAGCATTGTGTGAGATTAACGAGGAGTTTAGAGCTGTTCTAAAACCTGCAGGACTTCTTACAAGAGATGCAAGAATGGTAGAAAGAAAGAAACCAGGTCAGAAAAAAGCGAGAAAGAGATTCCAATTCTCTAAGCGTTAATATTTTGTATTCAATATTCAGTTCCATCTGTATATTGTTTCGCAAAAACTATTTTATACACAAGTATGCGAGGCGTTTCGCTTAGCAGAAAGTAAAAATTGCCCGTTTAGTTTAGCATCTAAACAATTCTCCCATCAAAGAACATGTTGATTGCGTAACAGCGGAAAGTAAACTAACAAAAAACAAAAAAATGGCAAAAGTTCAAGTTAAAGACTTATTAGAAGCAGGAGTACATTTCGGTCACATGACTAGAAAGTGGAATCCTAATATGGCTCCATACATTTTTATGGAGAAAAATGGTATTCACATCATTGATTTACATAAAACAGCTGTGAAATTAGAGGAGGCTTGTTCTGCTCTTGAAAAAATCACTTCAGCTGGTAAAAAAGTTCTTTTCGTAGCTACTAAAAAACAAGCTAAAGAAGTAGTAGCAAAACACGCTCAAGAACTTAATATGCCTTACATCACAGAAAGATGGCCAGGTGGAATGCTTACTAACTTCGTTACTATCAGAAAAGCGGTTAAGAAAATGAACGCTATTGATAAAATGAAGAAAGATGGTACATTCGAAACTTTATCTAAAAAAGAAAGATTGCAAGTAGACAGACAAAGAGCTAATCTAGAGAAGAACTTAGGTTCTATCGCTGACATGGTTCGTCTTCCTTCTGCTATCTTCGTGGTAGATATCATGAGAGAGCACATCGCAGTTACAGAAGCTAAAAAATTAGGTATTCCTGTATTTGGTATCGTGGATACTAACTCAGATCCTAGAAAAGTAGACTTCGTAATTCCAGGAAACGATGACGCTTCTAAATCTATCGATATGATTCTTTCTATCGTTTCTGCTTCTGTAAAAGAAGGTTTATCACAAAAGAAATCTTCTGAAAAAGCAGCAAAAGAAGAATCTGCTGAATAATAAATTTAGAAGATAGAAATATATTAAAACACCTAATTTATTAGGTGTTTTTGTTTTATCTAAATGATGTTAATAAATGTTTTTTAATAATAAGATAAATAAAAAAGGAAAAGAGTATCATTCTCTTTTCCTTAAATTTTTGTTGATATATAAGTGTTTTAAATAAATAATAAAATCAGCATCTGGGCAATGAAAATCCTTAGAATGGTTACCATCGGATAGACTTGCGCATACGCCTGAACAGGTATATCTGAATCTAAATAAGAAGTACTGAAAGACAACGCAGCTGTGTCTGTGTAAGCTCCACTGATTAGCCCTGATAAACTGAGAAAATCCAGTTTGTAGTAAAATCTTCCCACCAAAATAATGAAAATACAAGGAACAAGGGTAATGATAGAGCCGTAAAACAGCCACAGCCAACCATTATAATGAACGAAATTATCATAAAATTTAGCTCCAGCGGTTATTCCTAATGAAGCGAAGAATAAACAAATTCCCAGCTCTCGCATAAAATGAATTCCCCCGTTATTGAAATAAGAATAAATAAAACTAATTCTTCCATAACGGCTGATGATAAGGGCTGCCAGTAGAGGTCCTGCAGCAAAACCGAGTTTTATCGGCAGTGGCATAGATGGGACAAAAATAGGTATAGAACCGATTAAAATCCCTAAGAGAATTCCCCCAAATAAGGACAAGAAATCTGGTTTTAATAGGACTTTTTCCGAGTCACCTATTAGTTCTTTTGCCTTTTGGATAGATTCTTCTTTTCCTACGACACGGATTTTATCTCCATAGAAGAGAACAAGCGAAGGCCTTGCCAGAATTTCTTCCCCAGCACGGAAAATACGGGTGATTTTTAGGTCATATTTTCCAAATAAATCCAGATCGGACAATTTCTTATGTACCGCAGTTTTTTTGGTAACAAAGAGATTTTTGACCATAATTTCCCCTCCCTCGATGAAGGAATTTGATGAAATTCGTCCTATTTGACTGATAAAAAAATCTACATCAGGCTCAGTTCCTACAATCATTAGAACATCTCTATCATTTAGAATCACACTAGATTCAGGAGTGATCACTTCTTTGGTGCCGCTTCTTTTTAGGTGCGTGACAATGATGTTTTTGTCAATTTCCTTAATCGCTTCACGAATGGTTTTACCCACAAAATGAGGATTTGTAATTCTACATTTCTTTGGAATAATGGGCTGGGAGCGATGAATGATTCGCTCTCTGAATTTGACCAATTCTTTCTGTGGGTCTATTTTTAGCAAAACTCTTGCTAGAATAATAGAAAAAATTACTCCCAAAACTCCCATAGGATAGGTGATGGCGTAGCCTATGGCAGGACTATTCAGGTGTCTGTCAGGGAACTGCGGGCGTAGCTCGTCAATCATGTTTTTTGCGGCTCCTAAGGCAGGCGTGCTGGTAACCGAACCAGATAAAATCCCCACTGTGTTTTCTATTCCTAAATCTGTATTTAGAAATATGATGAAAGCCAATGATGTACTGAGAAGAATACCACTTGCCGCTAGAATATTATATTTCAGCCCTTGAGCTTTAAAAGCTGAAAAAAATGATGGACCAAGCTGTAAACCAATAGCATAGACAAAGAAAATTAGTCCCAAATCTTTGATAAAGTTAGAAATGGAAGCGTCCATCCTATAGCCATAGTGTCCCAAAAAAAGCCCAGCAAACATCACTGCTGAAACTCCTAAAGAAGTGTTTTTAATCTTTAAATTTCCTAAAAATACCCCTAAACCAATTGTTAAAATCATCACAATCAGAGATTGTATAGCTGTAGGGTTTTCGTTTGGTAATAAAAGTTGTGAAATCCAATCAGGCATCAATTATATATAGTTTTTGTCCATTGCAAATTTAAAGCAAATCTTGAAAAATAAAAAAGACTTAATAACAATAAATTGAACTTTTATTTATATTTGAACTAAAATTTATACATTTGGATAAAATTTAAAATATGAAAGTAAAAGTTTTAGTCTCAGGGTTACTGTGTTCAGCAGTGTTGGTAGCTTGTGTTACAAACCCTATGACAGGGCGAAGTAGTCTGCAGTTTCAGAATGACAGTGAACTAGCGCAGATGGCTCTTACCCAGTATAGAAATACTTTGTCTCAATCAAAAGTAATAAGCAATACCAATGAAGCAAAACAAGTAAAAAATGTAGGACAGAGAATAAAAAATGCGGCAGAAAGTTATTATAAAGCAATTGGAAGGGAAAAGGCTTTGTCAAGCTATAATTGGGAATTTAACTTGATTGAAGACAAACAAGTCAATGCATGGTGTATGCCAGGCGGGAAAGTAGCATTCTACACAGGAATTATGCCTATATGTAAGACAGAAACAGGCGTGGCTGTGGTTATGGGACATGAAGTAGCCCATGCACTAGCAGGACATGGAAATGAGAGAGTTTCTTCAGCAATGTTAGCCCAAGTGGGAGGAACATTAATCAGTGGAGCGATTAAGAATAATACAATAGCATCAGTTTTTAACCAGTTGTATCCGATAGGGGCACAAGTAGGGCTTCTAGCATACGGAAGAAGGCAGGAGCTGGAAGCAGACCAAATGGGACTTTATCTAATGGCAATAGCAGGGTATGACCCTAGGGAAGCTCAGCCGTTCTGGCACAGAATGGAAGCGTCATCTAGTGGAGCAAGACAGCCAGAGTTTCTATCTACTCACCCAAGTCCAGAGAACAGAAGAAAAGATATGGATAAATACATGCCTAAAGCATTAGAATATTATAGAGCATCAGGAGGAAAATAAAAATTAAAAAATATATGAAAAGTTTATCAATAGTAGGAGGGATTTTGCTACTTATTTCGGGAGCATTGTTTTATTATTCCACAGATTTTTTGTTAGAAAAAATCACGATGTCCCACATGATGGGAGTGATGGGCGGCATAGGAATCGGCCTTATCATCGGTGGAATAGTGGGCTATATCAGTAAAGGTTCGGCCATAAGAGAGGAGGAAAAAAGAAAGCAGTTTGCCCAATTACAGAAACAAAACAAAGAATTAGAAAAGAAAGTGGAGAACATCAATAATGGTTCTTCTAATGTTTAAAGAAATAAAAAAAGCTTGGGATATTTTTCCCAAGCTTTTTTGTTTAATGATAAAAATTTAAATCTAAAACTCATACCCAACCCCCAGAACTACGAAGTTAGGACGGTTGTCATATCTAACAGTTTCGGAAATGTTGTTATTGATAAAATCTCTTTGGTCTTTGGAGAAACTACCTTCGTATCTCGCATTGATGATGAAGTTAGACAATCTAGCCTCTGCACCAACCTGATAGCCAACTGTGAATTTATTCCCTGCATTTTCTTTGAAATTATTCCATGTATTTTCTTTTGCAAGGTTGTAGGAAGCCACAGGCCCTACGAAAACACCTAGATTATCCGAAATAAGGTTTACTCCGACTAATACAGGAACATCTATTCTGTTGGTTTTTGCTTTCAAAGTTGTTTTAGTTCTTCTTTCAGTGAATGAATTATTAAAAGAAGTGTAATAAATTTCAGGCATGATGAACAAGGGAGTAGAAGGGAGGTTTACTCTCGCTGAAAGCCCTACATTAAACCCTGCACTTCTGCTGCCAGAATCTGTATAATCCAATACAGATCTTCTTATTTCAGACCATTTAGAAGAGCTTGTATTAAGCAAAACATTTGCTTTTACGCCTATTTTCACTTGTGAAAATCCCATTAATGAAAGCCCTAAAAGAGCCATACTTGAAATCTTTTTCATAATATTTGAATTTAATCTGATAGGACTATAACGGAAATTAAACTTTTTTATTGTTATTTAATAAATATTGTCTCAATTCTTTGAATAATTCGGAAGAATAAACAAAATCTATTAAATATTGGCTTTCTGCATTGATGAGAATATCTTTGTTTCCTTCCCATTCTTTCACACCTTTTCTTAGATATACGATTTTCTCACCGATGGTCATCACCGAGTTCATGTCATGGGTGTTGATGATGGTAGTGGTGTTATATCTTCGGGTAATTTCTTTGATTAAATCATCTATAACCTTCGATGTATAAGGGTCCAGCCCAGAGTTTGGCTCATCACAGAAGAGATATTTAGGATTGTTCACGATGGCTCTGGCGATAGCTACCCTTTTCTGCATCCCTCCAGAAATTTCGGATGGATACTTATGGTCTGCGTTCTCTAGATGAACATCGTCTATTACTTCTTTTACCCGTTTTTTCTTTTCGGTATAGGTGAGGTTGGTGAACATATCTAGTGGGAACATGATGTTTTCCTCCACGGTCATAGAGTCAAATAATGCACTCCCTTGGAATACCGTTCCTATCTCTGCTCTCAGCTCTTGTTTCTGTTTTGGCGTCATTTCTACGATGTTTCGCCCATCGAATAGGATGCTTCCGCTGGTGGGTTCAAAGACATTTAATAATGACTTCAAAAATACCGTTTTTCCAGAGCCACTCTGCCCGATGATTAGGTTTATTTTCCCTGTTTCCAGCGTGGTGGTTATTCCTTTTAAAATTTCGGCATCCCCAAAACTTTTCCTTAAATCTACTACTTCTATCATTAGCCTAAGAACATTTGAGTTAAAATTAAGTTAGCAATGATGATGGCTACAATAGTCCAAACTACCGCTTGGGTACTTGCACGCCCTACTTCCAGCGATCCGCCTTTTACATTATAGCCAAAATACGCAGGAATGGTTGCAATCAGAAACGCAAAAACAGCTGTTTTCATAAAAGCATACCAAATAAAGAAAGTAGGAAAATCCATCTGAACCCCAGTGATATAGTTCGATTCTGTCCAAGAGCCAGTGAAAACCCCAGCCAGATATCCTCCGAAAACTCCCACTACGATACTGATAGCAATGAGCAGAGGATTAAAAATAATACAAGCCAAAATCTTCGGAAGGATAAGGAAGTTAGCCGAGTTCACTCCCATAATATCCAGTGCGTCAATCTGTTCCGTTACTCGCATTGTCCCAATGGAAGAAGCGATGTAAGAGCCCACTTTCCCTGCTAAAATCACACTGATAATCGTAGGTGAAAATTCTAAGATGAGAACCACTTTGGTAGCGTGTCCTACATAAGGCAGCGGAATGGGAATAGATGCTGTACTAAAGTTATTATACATCTGTATAGCGACCACTGCCCCTACGAATAAGGAAGTGAATAATACTAAACCAAAAGAATCAACTCCCAAATCGTTGATTTCTCTCATGAAAAGTCTTGAAAAAACTTTAGATTTCTGTGGTTTTCTCAGTACTTTTCCTAAAAGGAGCACATATTCTCCTAAACTTCTGAACATTCTAAACATGATGCAAAAATAATCTTTTTTGTTTAAATTGCACCACCTAAAACATCATTTGTGGCAAAAGTAAAAACAGCATATTTCTGTCAGAATTGCGGAACGCAGTATTCGCAGTGGCTCGGGCAGTGCAGGAACTGCGGTTCTTGGAATACTCTGGTGGAGGAAATTGTAGAAAAATCAAAGTCTCCTACCTATCATATTTTGGGCGAAGGAAAACAAAAAGTAGTGACGATAACGGATGTAGAAGTCAATGCCGAACATCGTATAAAAACTCCCAGCGAGGAGCTGAACAGGGTGCTGGGTGGAGGCATCGTGCTGGGCTCGGTTACCTTGATAGGCGGTGAACCAGGGATTGGGAAATCTACACTGCTCCTGCAGCTTGCTCTGAAAATGAAGAAGAAAATCCTCTATGTTTCAGGAGAGGAGAGTGCATCACAGATAAAAATGAGAGCGGACAGGCTCACCGAAATCCAAAATCCAAATTGTTTCCTCTACACCGAAACTTCGGTGGAAAAAATCCTTTCCGAGGCGAAAAAACTTCAGCCGGATTTTGTGATTATAGACAGTATCCAGACGCTTCAGTCCCAGCTGATAGAGAGTTCGCCAGGGACAGTTTCGCAGATTAGAGAATGTTCTTCGGAGGTCATTAAATTCGCTAAAGAAACTAATATTCCAGTGTTCTTGGTAGGACACATCACGAAGGACGGGCAGATTGCAGGGCCGAAAGTTTTGGAACATATGGTGGATGTGGTTCTCAATTTTGATGGCGACAGAAATCACCTTTTCCGATTGCTTAGGGCGAGTAAGAACAGATTTGGTTCTACTTCTGAAATTGGGATTTATGAAATGATTTCAGCAGGATTAAAAGAAATAAAAAACCCTTCCGAAATCCTCATTACTAAAAAATCCGAAGACCTTTCAGGGAATGCAGTGGCAGTTACTTTGGAGGGAAACAGGGCCATGCTTTTGGAAATTCAGGCATTGGTAAGCAGTGCAGTCTATGGAACGCCGCAGCGTAGTTCTACGGGCTTTGACAGCAAAAGACTGAATATGCTCCTCGCGGTTTTAGAGAAGCGTGCAGGTTTTATGCTCGGCGCGAAGGATGTTTTCCTAAACATCACAGGAGGAATGAAAACGGGCGACACGGCGCTGGATTTGGCGGTGGTGGCGGCTATCCTTTCTTCCAATGAAGATAAGGCGATACCTGATAATGTTTGTTTTGCGGGAGAAATAGGGCTCAGCGGAGAGATTCGTCCTGTTCCGCAGGTGGAGAAAAGGATTTTGGAGGCGGAGAAATTAGGCTACGAGAGGATTTTCATTTCTAAACAAAACAAACTTCCTAAAAAAGGCTTTAAAATAGAACTTGTGGAAGTCAGTAAAATAGAGGATTTCCATCAGAGATTGTTTTAGGAAGTCGGCGGTTTTCATTGGCTTTATCAACTTAAAATGCAGAATACAAAATGAATTTTTTAGCTCATTCTTATCTTTCTTTTTCCGAGGAACAGCTCGTCGGCAATATGATTGCGGATTTTGTGAAGAACAGAGATGTTGCCCGCCTTCCAGAGAGCATACAGAAAGGCATAAAACTGCATAGAGCGATAGATACTTTCACGGATACGCACCCGCTGATACACGAAGCGAAAGCGCCTTTCCGACCGCTGGTGAGACTCTATTCTGGAGCGTTCGTGGATGTGGCGTTTGACTATTTCCTCGCAAATGATACCGCCGAAAATTCCCAGCGCGAGTGGCAGGAGCATTCGCAGAGGGTCTATGCTGTCCTCCGCCGATACGAAGAATTTCTGCCCGAGGTTTTCAAAAAAGTTTTGGATAAGATGCAGCAGGACGACTGGCTCTACAACTACCGAAATGAGTGGGGGATAGAGTACAGTTTTCGGAATGTGGTGAACAAAGCCCAGTTTCTGGACAAAACCACCAATGTATTCCCTGCGTTTTTAGCAAATAAAGATTTCCTCCGTGAGAAATACGAAATTTTCTTCCCTGAAATCAAATCATTCGCGCAGGATTTTGTGGATTAAAATAAGAAAAGGTTTTATTGGATAGAAAAACTTTTAATATTTATATAAGAATAATTTGGATGAATACTTAGATAATGATTATAATATTTTTTTACTAAAAAAAATTATTTAGTTTTGCAATGTAAAATTATAGATATGAAAATAATTGGTATAGAAACACGCACGACAAATCAAAATGGACAAGCAGTGCAGGACATCGGAGGTCTTTGGAATAGATTTTTTTCTGAAAATATCATCAGTAAAATCCCAAATGCAGTGAACAGCAATGTTTATGCTATCTATACAGACTACGAAAGTGATTATACAGGTGAATACACTACGCTTTTGGGACTGGAAGTTTCTTCGCTTGATGAAATCCCAAGTGGGTTGGTCGGAAGAGAGTTTCCTAAACAGAATTCTAAGAAATTCCTTGCTAAAGGAGCGATGCCTCAGGCTGTAGCAGAAGCATGGCAAAAAATATGGGAACAAGATAAGGAGCTAAATAGGCTTTATCAATATGATTATGAATTGTATACAGAAAAATCTCAGCAAGGCGACCTCTCGGAGGTGGAGATTTTTATAGGTGTAAAAGATTCCAATATATAAAAAAACAATAAATCTAAATTTTTAAGAAGAATTTGAAATAATTTAATAAAGAAATATTAGTGTATAACTTTATTCCCTTTACTTCGGTAAGGGGAATTTTAGTTTTTAAAGTTTTACGGTTTTATTTTTAGCAAGATAGGAAAAGTTTTCTGATGAAAACGGCTGTATCTTTGTCCCAGAAATTCAATGAACGAAAGATATGAAACAGAATACCCGAAATGATTATGTCCAGCGCATCAATAGAGTGGCGGAATACATCAATAACCATCTGGACGAAGCGATAGATGTACGGAAATTAGCAGAAATAGCCCATTTGTCTGATTTTCATTTTTGTAGGATTTTCAAAGCGATTAAAGATGAGTCGCCCATCGCTTTCATTGCTCGTTTGCGTATAGAAACGGCGGCACAGCTCCTGCGCTACTCTTCTCTTTTGGTGGAGGAAATAGCCTTTAATGTAGGATACGAATCTCCTGCCTCTCTTTCTAAAGCCTTTAAAAATCAATACGGCATCACGCCTACTGAATACAGAACCAATAAAGATATTTACATTATGAAAAAAGAAATCATCAATCCAGATTTAGCCCTAAAAGCTCCAAAAATAGTAGAACTTGAACCAAAAAATCTTATTTATGTCTCTCTTAAAGGAGCGTATGGTAGTCTCAACTATGAATGGGCTTATCAACAGCTGTGGGCGGTTATAAAAGAACAAAAACTCTTCACGAAAGGGATAGAATCTATATGCATTTCTCATGATGACCCAAAAATAACCAAAGCCGACCTACAACGCTCTGATGTTTGTCTTGTCATTCACAAACCTGCTCAGTCCTCAGGAGAAGTTAGCTGTAAACAACTTGCAGGAGGCAAGTATGCAGTTTTCTTTTATCAAGGAAGTTATAGTAATCTTGGCGCTGTATGTGATGAAGCGATGCGCTGGGTGGTCAGTAGTGAGTATGAACTCCGTGATGAACCGATATTTGAGAAATATCTAAATGACCGCCGCCGAACTCCTGAAGAAAAACTAAAAACCGAAGTCTATATTCCTCTAAAATAACCAATCTTATGGAAATTACAAGAACAGAAAAAACAGTGGGGATAGTTTTGGCGTTCATTTTATTGCTACTCACTCTTTCGGGAAGTTATTATTTCTTCTTTATGCTGAAAGTAGATTTTGTGCAGTGGTTTGTTTATAACGCATGCTCTCCAAGCAGTTTGGTTTATCTGCTTTGTTTTATGATTTTTTTAGCAAAAAGGAAAATTTCTTACCTTCCTTTTGCATTTCTTCCTATGTATTATTTTGGAACGATGGGGCTTTTTACTTTTACATGGAGCGGAGCCAATGTTTTTGCACAGCTTTCGCATATTATGATGACGCTCAATTTGCTTTGGGCAGGGTATATACTCCATCGGGTAGGAAATCATAAAGCAACTGCATGGGGTTTATTGTGGAGTATTCTATTCTTTGTTCCTTATATTGCTTTTGTGATGTATTATTCACGAACTCATGCTGAAGAAATTAATAATTTATTACAAATGACACCATAGAATAAGAATAGGTTCTATTATTAAGACAACAAGAGGAAGTAAATTGTTTTTAAGCAAAATTGTTGAAATTTTATTACATTTGGAATCACATGTTATAATCTACGATGGATTATAACATTTTTAAATTATTTGATGTCCGAAAAACTTTAGTTTTTAAAGTTTTTTAACGGAATATCAGCGAAGAAAGAATTTAATTCAAATAAAAAATTGACAGCAAAAAATCATGGAAATTTCCTCTGAAATACTTGAAACCTATTTTACTGAAGTGCATTTTAAGAAAGATGAATTTCTTACCGAGGCAGGAAACATCGAAAAATGGCTCTACTACATAGATGAGGGAATTATTCGCTTTTTTTATTATAATCCCACCACGCAGAAAGAGACCACTGTAGACATATGCTCTACAGGCGATTTTTGTATGTCTTATGCTTCGTTTGTTAAACAGGAGCCGTCTCTGCTCTCTATGCAGGCGATAAAAAAAGTAAAGGCGTATAGAATAGGAAGGGATTCGCTGGAAAAACTTATTGAAAATCCTGAATTTCTGCAGATAAAAACTCAAATACTAGAAAATCTTCTCTTGGAAAAAATGCATCGTGAGGCACAATTTCTGACGCAATCACCAGAGGAAATATACAGACAACTGCTGGAAAAAGACCCAAAACTCATTCAGAATGTTCCGTTGAAATATATAGCCTCTTACATCGGTGTAACTCCGCAGGCGCTGAGCCGTATCCGTAAGCGTATTTTTTAACTCAGGTTCATTTTTAATTCATATTTCTATCGTTACTTTGTGTATATAAAGTAATGGATATGAAAATGAAATTAAAAATATTAGTCATGAGTTTATTAATGTTTTCAGGGCTAAAAGTAAATGCCCAAAATGATGATTTCATCCAGTTAGTTACCGCAGCCACACAAGCGCCCTCTGGGCATAACTCCCAGCCGTGGCTCTTTGAAATAGGAACAAATAAGATTACGATTTTACCCAATTTCAGTAGGGAACTTCCTGCTGTAGACCCTAGCCATCGTGAGTTTTTCATGAGTTTGGGCTGTGCGCTCGAGAATTTATGTATAAAAGCAAGCAGCCTTGGCTATGCTACTCAAGTGAATATCAGTCCAGAGGGCGTTATCAAAGTAGGATTACAGAAATCAGAGGCTGTTAGAACTGATTTACTTTCGGAATATATCACTAAACGCCAGACTAATCGCTCTGTTTATGATGGGAAGCCAATTCCTGATGCTGTGCTGAAAAACTTGTTGAGAGATTTTAATTCTGATAAAGTCAGTATCCAGATTTTTGATAAAAATACAGAAGCATTCGGTAAGCTGACAGATGCCGTGATGCAGGGAAATACTATACAAATGAACGACCCAGCATTCAAGTCCGAATTGCTCTCGTGGATACGCTTTAACAAGAAACATTCTGAAAGCACTAATGACGGGATTAGCTACGCTGCTCTGGGAGCGCCCAATCTTCCGCGATGGATTACAGAACCGATTGTGAAAATGAGCCTTAAAGGCAAAAAGCAAAATAAAACCGACCTAAAGAAAATCAATTCTTCTTCCAATATCGTGCTTATCACCAGCGCGACGGATGATATACACTCATGGATAGATGCAGGGCGTACGCTCCAGCGTTTTCTGCTCTCGCTTACGAAGGAAAATATTGCGCATGCCTATATCAACCAGCCTTGCGAAGTTCCTGAGGTTAGGAATCAGCTCCGCGAAAAGATAGCTGTCAATCATCAATTTCCGCAGATTCTGCTTCGTATAGGATACGCCAAGCCACTGCCTTATTCCAAGCGAAAACCCATACAAGAGGTTATAAAGAATAAATAATTATTTAATAAAAATCTAAAATAGAAAAACTGTTTGTTCGCTTAGTTCCCTTTGCTTCGGTGAGGGGAATTATGTTTAATTATAATTTAATAATTTTTTAAAAAGAGATTTTGTATAAAAATTTCCATAATTTGTGTTAGTTTTTTAGACTGAATGGCTTGAAGTAAATGAGAAATAAGCAATGGCTTTTTAGAAGAGCGTTTGAAAATTCTCTGTAGTCAAAGAGAAGAAAGTTCCCCTTCGTTATAAAAATATTCCTCAAAAGGGAAATGGCTCATATCTACCTCAAAAATCGCAGCAAACTCACTGAGGAAATCAACAGCATCGTCCCTTTGGATATGCAAATCAGTATTAATGGCACTATCCGAGGGGGATATTCCTTCTTTGTGTATACCGATAGAGCAAGTCTTCAAATTTTTCTTGTAGGAGAATGTTCATATAACTTATTAGGTTACTTTATACTTTTTATTATACTACACTACAATAATATTCTACTGCAAAAACAATAAAAAAACACAAAAATAATGGTAATTTTCTAAAGAAAAGATTATATTGCATATGAAAGAACAGATATAATTATGAGTAATATTGCTTGTAAAGACGAAAACAGAAGTACTATAATTTATGCTGAAATAGCAAAAGAAAAAAATGTAGATGCTGAATATTATTGTCCCAATAAAGAATGCAATGCTCGTTTAAAAATATGCAGCATAGACGGACTAATGAGACCTCATTTTAGAGCAGATAGGGAACATAAACATATAGAAAATTGTCCTTATGGCTCTAGTATTATCTCTAAAACTGATTATTATAAATATAATCAAGAGAAATTTGATTTTGATAATGCTATTGAAAATATGCTTCATATAAACAATCAAAGAAACAATAATAGAAATGTTGGAAATAATGAAATAAACAATAACCCAGATAATTCAAAACCTATATCTACTATTAAGCAAATATATGCAATGTGCAAAAATACAAATGTTAGGGATAAATATGTTAATATTGAAATCTATAAAATGTTAGTAGATAATAGAAGTATGTTCTTTTATATAAATGGTATATTTGGAAATAAAATAGTTGAATGCAAAGTAAGGGGTGAATATTTTTATTGTAAAGAAAAACAAGAGATATATTTACATGTAAAAAATTATAAATTAGTGTTACATTTTAATGATAATGAATCATTTAATAGTATCAAACACACTATTTGGAATAACAAAAGTAAAACAATAATAGTAGCTGGTAACTGGAAAAAAATACAAAATGATAATGTTATCACTTGCCATACTACAATAGTAACTAAAAAACAAATTGGAATTGTATCATAACTATATATCTATCATTAAATTATAAAAATAAAATGACCAATAAAGAAATTAATAAGAAAATAGGAGATTATTTTCTATCAGACGCAAGAGAGTTTTTAAAGCGATATGATTTATTAGTAGAAAATGCAACAAATCTTGGACTAAGAATGAAACTTATTATTGAATTAATATTTTCCTTAGAGTGTGCTTTAAAATCATTATTTCTATATGAAACAGAATTAGAAGCAAAAAAAGCATATAAAATCGCAAAAAAAGATCTTAGTCATAATATTGAAAAAATTATTAATAAACTAACTCCTGAAAGCAGACAAAAAATTAAAGATATTTTTCAAACAAACTATGAAAAATATCAGATTTCTCATCGTTATACTTTTGAAAGCGAAATTTCGTTTAGAAATGAATATGGTATATTAGATGAGAAGTATTATAATAGTATAGATCATATTATGATTAAGAATAAACTATATGATGAAATAGTAGAAATTATTAAGTTTATAGAAAATAAATATCCTACTGATGTAAAATCTAGTTCGATTTCTAATATGGATATCAATAAATTGCTGTCTGATTTCAATGAAATAAAAGAAGTTTTAAAATCTTAGTTTTTATATAATCATACATAGGGAATTGCATTAGAGCGTTTTTGAAGAGAAAAACAAGTTTAAAGAAAAATAAAACCTACCAAAGTTCATAAAAAATCCCTATCACAGATAGGGATTTGTTTGTTATTTCTTTTCTTCACTGTCCTCAGGAAAACGGCTGAGGGTAAGGTCTCTGGATATTGCTGCCAATTCCATTTTCAGCTTACCAGAAAGCGTTTCGATGACTACGCCATCTTCTGCGATGGAGAAGATACGCCCGTGGATACCAGAAGTCGTCACGACTCTTCTCCCTGGTTTCAGATTCTCCTGAAATTGTTTTTCTTTTTTCTGTTTCGTGAGCGGTGGTCTTATCATTAGGAAATAGAATGCGACCAAAATCAGCAGCGGCATTATGAACTGTTGTAAGTTTTCCATTTTATATTAAAGTTTTTCTAAGTGTTTATTGTACATTCGCCTTAAAACTCAGTGTAATAGGAGAGTTTTCAGCGTTCATGAATACTTGTGCGGTTTTCGTTACAGCTCCGGAGAAGTTTTTGGAGTCAAAACTCAGCGTTACTTGTCCCTTTTCTCCTGGTGCGATGGCATCTTTGGTGTAGTCCGGCGCTGTGCATCCGCATGCAGGCTGCACGGAGTTGATGTATAGAGGCTTGTCGCCCGTATTGGTTACCTCGTAGACATGCTGTACCACTTCGCCTTTTTTCATAGTTCCGAAATCGTGCTCTTCTTTAGCAAAACTTGCCTTCGTCATTGGTTCTGCAGGTTTATTTTCCTCCACAGGCTCTGGCATTGGGTCTGCTTTTTCGTTTTTTTGGCAAGATACTACTGCAAGGAGCATCATTAGCCCTATTCCTGAAAGTTTCAAAGTATTTTTCATTTCTTTTTTGGTTATTTTAAGGTTAAAATTTAATTTCTATTGTTGCTTTTGATGTATCGGTCAAGGATTCCATTTACAAAGATTTGAGATTTATCAGTAGCGAAAGCCTTTGCGATTTCTATATATTCATTGATGATGATTCTGGCAGGCGTCAGAGGGAAATAGTCCAATTCTGAAATAGCGGTAGCCAAAATGATTTTGTCCATTAGCGAGATACGGTCTAAATCCCAGTTCTCCAGTCTTTCTTCTATCTTTTTTTCGGTTTCTTCCCAGTGGTTCAGGGTTTCGTTGAGCAGTTTCAGAGCGAAATTTCTATCGTCTTCATCTTTTATCATCTTTATCAAAGTATGCGAAGGCTTATCCTTGCTGAGGAAACCGAGAGTTTTCTGCGTCATGGAGTTGGCGATGTGGAAATCATCCGCCCAGTGAAGTTCTAAGTCTTCCAAATGGTTCTGGAAGTCTTCGTTTTCTGCGACATACCTTAGGAAAACTTTTCCGATGAATTTTTGGTCTTCCTCGAAAGAAAATTCATCTCCTTTCATATAATCTTGGAAGAGTTTGCTCGCTTTTATTTTGTTAAAAACCTTGATGAGCAGGTCATCATGGATGTCCCAGATTAGATTCTGATGTTTAGAGCTGAAAGACAATCTTTCTTCATTTTGCTCGAGAAGTTCTATCGCCTGATTTCGGATGAATTTCCGATTGGGATTGAGGTCTTCTTCGGTTTTGATGTACTTGTTTTTGTTCAGCTCCATTTGTTTCTCCGCTATTTTTTTCAATGCGATGAGAAAATTAAGCTGATAGATGTACAAAGAGTAGATCTTATCTATTTCAGCAAACATATTTCTTGCCAAAACATCCTGTTTCATAGGATTCTGCTGATAAGAATAAAGGGTCTGGATGGTTTTTTCGCGTAATTGTCTTCTTCCTAACATTTTCAAAGAACTTTAAGTGGGCAAAGATAAAAAAATAAAATATTCAATATCAAACATCAATTATTTTTTTGATGAATTTTGTATCTTTACGCCGTTATTAAGCAGATTGAAAGTGAAAAGAAAAATTATCTTTTGGACAGTTCTTTTAGGGCTGTTTTCTTGTGAAAAAAAGGAGAATTTGGAAAGAATTTCTTCCAAAGAGAGTGATGATTCGCTCAAAAAAATAGAACGCTCACAGCCAGAGGAAAAAATTAAAAAAGATGTTATAAACATAGTGGCGGTGGGCGATATTATGATAGGAAGCGCCTATCCCTCTAAAAAATATCTTCCGAAAGATGATGCGACAGGAAGTTTTTCAGAGGTGAAAAATCATCTGAAAGGAGATATTGTTTTTGGGAATTTGGAGGGTGTTTTTTTAGATGAAGGAGAATCCCAAAAATGTGAGGACAAAGAGCCACAGCACTGCTATGTTTTCAGAATGCCAGAGCGGTACGGGAAAATCATTAGAGAAGCAGGGTTTAATCTGATGAGCACCGCGAACAATCATGCAGGAGATTTCGGACTGTTGGGAAGAAAAACAACAGCCAAAGTTCTTGACAATGCAGGAATTTATCATGCAGGGACAAAGGAATATCCAGTCGTGATTTTTGAGAAAGATAATATAAAATACGGCTTCTGTGCCTTTGCGCCGAATAAAAATATGCTTTCCCTGCTGGATGTCAAAAAAGCCAAAGAGATAGTGCAGGAACTAAAATCCCAAACGGACATTACCATCGTTTCTTTTCATGGCGGTGCCGAAGGTACAGAATATACCAGAGTTCCTAAAAAGGCAGAAATTTTTTACGGAGAAAATAGAGGAGATGTGTATCATTTTGCGCGTTCTGTGGTGGATGCAGGAGCGGATATCGTGCTGGGACACGGCCCGCATGTGACCCGCGCAGTGGAGGTTTATAAAAATAAATTCATAGCGTATAGTCTTGGGAATTTCAATACTTATGGGAGGTTCAGCCTTACGGGAGACAAAGGCATCGCACCTTTGCTGGACATAAAACTGAAATCCAACGGTGATTTTCTCTCTGCAAAGGTGGTTTCTGTGAAACAGACCAAAGAAAAAGGGCTTGAGCTGGATGCAGAAAACAGGGCTTTTCAGCGGATAAAAAAACTCACAAAACTGGACTTTCCAGAGCAGAATTTGAAATTTGAAGAAAACACGATAGAACTCTGATTTTTCAGCGGAACAAAGATAAAATCCTATTCGAGGGTGTAAAATGACAGCTCGGTAGGATTTTTTCTATTTTTTAGAGATAAAATTTTAAATTTGAAGACTTTTAAATAAAAAAATCATCAATTTATTTTAAAATTTACTACTATGTATTGCATAGTTTCGAAAAATTATTTATGTTTGCGACAAGAAATCATAAAATTAATATAAAATGAAAAAACAAATTGCTGTATTATTGCTTCTTATTTCCGCGATGGGATGGGCTCAAGAAGATAAACCACAAACCCCGAAGAAAGAAAAGGAAATAAAAGAAGTAACGATTACTAAAACCAAAAAAGCGGTGGAGCAGAAGGCTGACCGCACGATATTTGATTTTTCTGAACAGCCGAATCTCAACACGGGAACGGCATTGGAAGGAATTAAAAAACTGCCAGGACTTATCGTTTCAGACCTTACAGGGATGGCGTATCAAGGGAAAATGCTGGATGTCTATATGGATGGGCGACCGCTGAATATTACCAGCAATGAGCTGAACGCTTTTCTAGAAGGAATGCCCGCAAATGCCATAGACAGGATAGAGGTGGTAACCAGCCCAGGAGCGGAATATCCGGCAACTTCTGGCGGTGCGATTCTGAATATAATCACTTCAAAATCAGCGAAAAGCTACCTTACTGCGACTTATTCTGGGAATTACTCTTTTAGTAATTATGACAAATACCGAAGCAAAACGAACAATTCTATTTTGCTCAATTCCAAAAACAGATGGTTCGGCTGGCAGCTGAATGTAGGGCAGAACTATCTCGAAAACATGAAAAACAATGAAGTAGATGGTATTTCGAGCATATTTAACGATGAAAGGAATAGAGGCTATTTTGCAAAAGCGGCTTTGACTTTTGATTTTAGCCAAAATGACAGATTGCTATTAAATTACAACCTGAATTACAGTAATAATGATGCTGCGGTTCAGAGTAATGGGATTTACAGCGGACTGAGCTACAATAGACAAGACGAAATCGGAAGCATGAGGCTGAGACACGAAGCTTCGGCAGCATACCAAAAAAGATTTAGCGGTTCGGATAGGAAATTGGATTTTAAATTCACTTATACTAAAAGAGACAATGATTTTGAACAGAAAAACTTATTCTTAAATCAAATTCCTACTAATCAGCTTGTTTTGGATAATAGTTCGGATGCGAGAACAGCTGAATTTAGAGTAGATTTTTCCCAGCCGCTCAATATCTTTGATAAAGGTAAAATCAGCATTGGTGGGCTTTACGAGAGATTGGATTTTACTACGGAAAGCAGAGGAATTACCAATTTGGACTACCAGAGACAGACCGCGTCTTCTTATGTAGAATTGCAGACTACGATAGGGAAGCTGGATTTTATCCTCGGAACTCGTGCCGAAGATTATGACATCAGCGGGACTACATACAACAGCAATACGCATCAATATGATGATTTGCATAAGTTCAAGCAGTACCGCCTTTTCCCAAATGCCAGTGTGCAGTATAATTTCATGAAAGGAGTGAATTTTGCAGTTAATTATAATAAGAAAATCAGTCTGCCGAGTATTTCTCTTTTGAACCCAAATAACAATACTTATGGAAATGGTAACTTTGGAATATCAGGAAATGCAAATTTACAACCAACAATTTTTGATAATATAGAAGCGAAGATTTCTGCGTTTGATTATGTATTTCTAGGGTATAATTTAAGCTTGGTTAATAACCAAATTATACAAAAAATGATTCGTCGCGGCGATGAGGTCTCTGTAATCAATGAAAATATTTCCTCTGTGAAAATACATAATTTCAATATAGGATTCCCAATTCCATTTATGATTTTTACAAAGTCAATCAAGGAAATCATGGGTTCTATGAGTACAATCAATCCTGATAAAGTCAGCTTTTTGTATTTCTTTGCAAATTATCAGTTGCAGAGGCTTTCGGAAATCAAGCCTAATGGACTTTGGTTTTTAAACTTAAATGCTCAAATTGTATTACCAAAGGGAATAAAACTGAATGCTAACTATAGTTATATTCCAGCAAAGGTAGGATATTTCTATTTCCAAACTGACGAACCATTGAATAATACGCTGGATATCACACTATCAAGAAAATTCATGAGTGACAGATTAAATGTTTCATTATATGTGAATGATGTGTTTAATACGAATAAAATGTCCTCTCGCTCTGTTTATCAGACACCTAATGTGTTGATCAGAGATAAGAGTGATACCCGTACTTTTGGGATTTCTGTAAATTATAAAATCCCTACGAGAAATAAATTAGCCAAAGAAAATCCTAATATGCTGGGTAGTGACAAAAAAGAAGACGATGGAGGATTGATAAAACAATAAATAAATCCCTCATTTATGAGGGATTTATTTTTTTTTAGTTAAGGTCAAAAGCTGCACCGATTTGGAAAGTAAACTGGTTGTTTAGTTTTTCGTAGCCAGTTGCGCTTGTTTTGTATCTTGCGATAGGAAAGGTGATTTCAGAGAATACTCCAAAACCTTTATTAAAGAAGTATCTCGCACCGATATGCCCTCCAAAGTTTTTCAAACTTAAGCTCAAACCTGGGTAAACATCCAACTGCTCAGGCAGGTTCATAACTCCACCTAAATTAGCATTGAATCTCCCACGAAGGTCAAATCTATCTCCGACAGGAGCTTTTTCTACTCCATTAACATTATGTTTTGTTCCCAAAAGATAGCTCATCTGTAATCCTACTGAGAAGCTTCTTCCCAGTCCATAGTCAGCTCCTGCTGTGACACCTGTACCTTTGCTTTGGATGTTAGCTCCTACATAAGCTCTGATATCATTAGCACCAGTGAATGCTTCCTGTGAATATGCCACAGAAGAAATTGCCAAAAGCAATCCTGCAATTATTTTTTTCATAAATCAAATTATTTTTGGCAAAAATAAAAATTATTTTTAAAATCAATATTTTCAATTAAAATATAATGATAATTCCGAAAAAAAGCAGAAATTTGCAGATTCTATTCCGAGAAATAATAATCGAATTAAAATGATGGAAAACAATAAAGAAAACTTGAAAAAAGCTGCTCTGGACTATCACAGAGCCGAGCCCAAAGGGAAAATCCAAATGGTGCCGTCCAAACCCTACGCTACACAATGGGATTTGAGTCTGGCGTATTCTCCTGGGGTGGCAGAGCCCTGCCTCGAAATAGAAAAAGATGCCTCCAAGGTCTATGAATACACTTCTAAAGGAAATCTAGTGGCTGTAATCAGTAACGGAACGGCTGTTCTAGGGCTTGGTGATATCGGTGCTGAGGCTTCTAAACCTGTGATGGAGGGCAAAGGGCTTTTGTTCAAGGTGTTTGCGGATATCAATGTTTTTGACATAGAAGTTAATGAAAAAGACCCTGATAAATTCGTGGAAATCGTGAAAGCGATAGCGCCTACTTTTGGAGGGATAAATTTGGAGGATATCAAAGCGCCAGAGGCTTTCTATATAGAAAAAAGACTAAAAGAAGAGCTGGATATTCCACTGATGCACGATGACCAGCATGGAACGGCGATTATTTCCGCAGCTGCATTGCTCAATGGTTTAGAAATAGCAGGAAAAAAGATAGAGGACATAAAAATGGTGGTAAATGGCGCAGGTGCGGCGGCTATCGCGTGTTCTAAACTTTACATAGAACTGGGCTTGAAAAAAGAAAACATCATAATGTGCGACAGCAAGGGGGTTATCAGCCATAAGAGAACCAATCTTACGCCTGAAAAATTAGATTTTGTACAAAATACCGAAGCGGAAACTCTGGATGAGGTTTTGGAGGGAGCGGATGTTTTCATCGGACTTTCTAAAGGGAATGTTCTAAAACCTGAGGTTTTAGCAAAAATGGCAGTGAATCCTATTGTTTTTGCATTGGCAAACCCTATTCCAGAGATAGACTATGATTTAGCAAAACAGACCCGCCCAGATGTGATTATGGCAACGGGAAGAAGTGACTATCCTAATCAGGTGAATAATGTTTTGGGATTCCCTTACATATTCCGTGGTGCGCTGGATGTACAGGCGACAGACATCAATGAAGAGATGAAAATAGCGGCGGTTCATGCCATTGCGGATTTAGCGAAAGAACCAGCAACGGAAGCTGTGAAAAAGGCTTATAATTTGGCTGAAATCAGCTTTGGGAAAGATTATTTCATTCCGAAACCACTTGACAGCAGATTATTTGCAAAGGTTTCTACCGCAGTTGCTAAAGCAGCTGTAGAAAGTGGAGTTGCAAGAAAGCCAATTAGTGATTTTGCTGAATATGAAAAGCAGCTTTCCGAAAGAAAAAAATAATTTGAAGTTTAAAAAAATTCTCTTTTATTTAATTAAAAGAGAATTTTTCATTTTAAAATATTAAATTTGCCTAAAATTTTAAATTATTGATTTATGAAAAAGCTTAATTATTTATTGATTGCATTGTTTTCTTTTTTAGTGCTTAGTTTGTAATAGGAGTGATGAAATGCCTCCACAGCCACAGGACAAGCTGATAGGAAGCTGGGGTCTTACAAAAACGAGATTAAAAGGAAATATCACTGTGCTTGGAATAACCACAGCTATAGATATGGATGCGCCGATTACTTCTTGTGAAAAAAAGACAAAAACTACTTTTTTACAAGGTGGAACAGGGACTACAGAGGTGTGGGCGAATCTATCAGGGAGCTGTGAAAAGAAAAGAGATGGAAATATCACCTACACTTTTAACAAGGATACCAAAGAATTGGTTGTACATCTAGGACCAGAGACTACTCGTTCTATAGTGAAAAAACTTACAAGTACAGAGCTGGAAGCAGAGGAAAGCGTTACTGATCTACGAGTAAGAGGATTCCTTTTTACAGGGAAAGTTTATGTGACAATGAAAAAAAAATAATTAGTTTTAAATTGCCTTACTTTTTAGTAAGGTTTTTTCATTTTAAAATATTAAATTTGCTAAAAGTTTTTAAATTATAAAATTATGAGAAAATTTAATTATTTATTAGTTGTGTTGTTTTCTTTTTTCATGCTTAGTTGTAGTAGAGATGAAGATAATAAAACAAATGTTCCTGCACAGCCACAACAACTGGACAATGTCGTAGGAAGCTGGGCTCTTGTAGAAATGAGAATGAAAGGAAATATTACTGTTGGTGGTGGATCGCCTACTCCTATAGATATTGCAGGTTCCGCTTACTTCTTGCGAAAAAAAGACCATAACCACTTTTCTACCAGATGGTACAGGGAGTACTGAGGTTTGGGGTGCTGCATCTGGAACTTGTGATAAATTAAAAGAAGGAAATATTACCTATACTTTTGATAAAAATACAAGAGTATTGATTATGACTTTAGGATCAGAAACTTCTCGTTCTATTGTAAGAAAACTTACAAGCACAGAGATGGAAACAGAAGAAAATGTTGTCAGTCAAGAAGTCGGAGGAGTTACCTTTACAGGAACAGTTTATTCAAAAGTGAAGAAATTCTAATTGTTTTTGAATTAAAATATTCATAAGCCTTGCTTTTTAGTAAGGCTTTTTCATTTCAAAATATTAAATTTGCCTCTTTAAATCATCAGACCATGTTTTACAATCATCAAGAGATAGAAAAGAAATGGCAAAAGTTCTGGGAAGAAAACCAAACTTTCAAAAGCCAGCAGCCGTCAGAAAGCAGTAAACCGAAATATTATGTTTTAGATATGTTCCCTTATCCATCGGGGGCGGGGCTTCATGTGGGGCATCCGCTGGGGTATATTGCGAGTGATATTTATGCCAGATTCAAAAGACACCAAGGGTATAATGTCCTTCATCCTGTGGGCTATGACAGCTTTGGGCTTCCTGCTGAACAATATGCGATTCAGACGGGGCAGCACCCTGCGGTGACCACAGAGGAAAACATCAATAGATACGAACAGCAGCTTAAAAAAATAGGTTTTTCTTTCGATTGGAGCAGGGAGATTAGAACCTCTGACCCAGCTTATTACAAATGGACTCAGTGGATATTCATAGAGCTGTTTCATTCTTGGTATAATAAGGCTACGGACAGAGCAGAGAACATTTCTACCCTTGTGGCTCATTTTGAAAAATTTGGGACAGAAAACCTTGATGCTGTGCAGTCCGATGAACTAAATTTCACTGCGGAGGAATGGCTAAACGCTTCTGAGGCTGATAAACAAGATATTTTATTGAACTACAGAATGGCTTACCGAGCAGAAACTACGGTAAACTGGTGTCCTGCACTCGGAACGGTTCTTGCCAATGATGAGGTAAAAGATGGTAAGTCAGAGCGTGGCGGATACCCTGTTTATCAAAAGAAAATGATGCAGTGGTCTATGCGTATTACAGCTTATTCGGACAGGTTATTGAGAGGACTGGATGGGCTGGACTGGTCAGAAGCGGTGAAAGAAAGCCAAAGAAACTGGATAGGAAAATCTGAGGGCGCTTTGGTGAAATTCGGTATTAAAGGTTCTGATGATTTCATCGAGGTTTTCACTACTCGCCCTGATACTATTTTTGGGGTATCTTTCGTTACACTTGCTCCAGAACACGAATTGGTTTCAAAAATCACTACGCCAGAGCAGAAAGAAGCCGTGGAAGCCTATATAGAAGCTACTTCCAAACGCTCCGAAAGAGACAGAATGGCGGATGTGAAGACCATTTCTGGGGTGTTCACAGGGGCTTACGCAGAACATCCTATTACTAAAGAACCAGTCCCTATTTGGCTTGGCGATTATGTTCTTGCGGGATACGGAACAGGTGCTGTGATGGCGGTTCCTGCGGGGGATGAGAGAGACTTTGCCTTTGCAAAACACTTTGATATTGAGATAAAAAACATATTTGACCAAGATATCTCCGAGAAGGCTTTTACCGAGAAAGAAGGTATGGTTTATCAAAATTCGGAGTTTCTAAATGGTTGCAGTAGTTATCATGAAGCGGTAAAATCGGTTGTGGAATACTTGGAAAATCATAAAGTAGGAAAATCCAAGATAAACTACCGCCAGAGGGATGCTATTTTCTCACGCCAAAGATATTGGGGAGAGCCTGTTCCTATTTATTATGAAAACGAAATGCCGTACACCCTGCCTGTTTCTGCGCTTCCGCTTGAGCTGCCAGAAGTGGAAAAATACCTGCCGACCGAAGATGGAGACCCGCCACTGGGGAATGCTAAAAATTTCGCTTGGGATAAGGTTAATCAAAAAGTAGTGTCTACGGAACTTGTTGACAATCAAAATGTTTTCCCGCTTGAGTTGTCCACTATGCCAGGCTGGGCGGGGAGTTCTTGGTATTTCTTAAGATATATGAACCCAAATAACGAAGCCGAGTTTTGCGATAAAAATACATCGGACTACTGGGGGAAGGTAGATTTGTATATCGGTGGAAGTGAGCATGCTACGGGGCACCTTCTTTATTCTCGTTTTTGGACTATGTTCCTGAAAGACAGAGGATTCATCAGCCACGAAGAGCCTTTCCAAAAAATGATAAATCAGGGGATGATTTTGGGAATTTCGGCATTTGTGTATCGTGTGGATGGAACGAATAAATATGTTTCAAAAGCATTGGCAAAAGATTACGAAACTCAAAAAATCCACATCGACATTTCTTTGTTAAAAGGAACTTCGGACGAGCTGGATTTGGATAAGTTTAAAGCTTGGCGACCAGAGTTTAAGGATGCTGAATTTATCTTGGAAGACGGAAAATACATCACAGAAAGAGAGGTGGAAAAAATGTCTAAATCCAAATATAATGTAGTAAATCCTGATGACATTTGCGAGGAATATGGAGCGGACTGTCTAAGGCTTTATGAAATGTTCCTTGGCCCGCTAGAGCAGTCTAAACCATGGAATACACAGGGCTTGAGCGGAGTTTATGGTTTCCTTAAGAAATTCTACAATCTTTATTTTGATGGGGATACTTTTTCGGTTTCAGAGGAAGAACCAACGAAAGAGGAGCTTAAAATTCTACATACATTGATTAAAAAGGTGATTTACGATATTGAGAATTTTTCTTTTAATACTTCCGTGTCGCAGTTTATGATAGCTGTAAATGAATTACAAAAACTAAAATGTAATAAAAAAGCTATCTTAGAGCCGCTCTCAGTTCTGATTTCGCCTTACGCGCCGCATGTTTGTGAGGAGCTTTGGAGTCTTCTTGGTAATGTAGAGAGTATAGATTTCGCACCTTTCCCTGCTCTGAATGAGGCGTATTTAGTGGAAGATGAAATAGAGTATCCAGTGAGTTTTAATGGGAAGATGAGGTTCAAACTTTCTCTTTCTGCCAAGCTTTCTAAAGAGGAAATCGAGGAAATAGTAATGAAAGATGAGAAAGTAATCCAGCAGCTGGACGGAGCTAAACCAAAGAAAATCATAGTGGTACCGAAGAAAATCATCAATATAGTATCCTAATTTGATAAAGATTTTAAAATTTGGTAAACTTTTTGATTATTCTATAAATATAGAAGCTTATTTTAATAAAAAAACATATTTATTTCTTAAAATTTTCAATTTTTGATGAAATAAATTTGTGTAGAAAAAAAAAAAGTAGTTATTTTACGCAATCAAAAAATAATTTATAATTTAGTTTAGATATGGAAATGAATGTTTCAACTCAAGAGCAACAAGTAGTTGCAAGAAAAACAGGAGGTCTTAACCCATTTTTAGTATTACCACTTTTATTAGTAGTAGGTATTTGTATTTATCTATTTGTTTTTGGTAATCCTAGTAACTTTAAAAATGAAGGACTTTCTGGAATGTCTGTCGCTTTTAGTGATATAGCAGCTAAGGACTTGGTGCCTGGGCGTGTCATTGGAATGGTTTATTTGGGAGGGTTCATTGTACCAATCCTTATTACATTTGCTGTTACAGTATTGGTATTTTCTTTAGAGCGTTTCTTTGTTTTGAATAAGGCAGAAGGAGCAGGAAATCTTGAAGGTTTCGTTCTAAAAATTAGACAATTGTTGAAAGAAAATAGAATTTCTGAAGCACAAGAAGAATGTGACAAGCAGAGAGGTTCAGTAGGAAATGTTGTTAAGGAAGCTTTGACTACTTATAAGGCTCTTAGTAAAGATACTACAATGAATAGAGAGCAAAAAATGGCTGCTCTTAGCAAATCTATCGAAGAGGCTACAACTCTGGAAATGCCTATGATGGAAAAGAATATGTCTATCCTTTCTACATTAGGAACAGTAGCAACATTGGTAGCGTTATTAGGTACCGTAATGGGGATGATTGGTGCGTTCTATGCATTAGGTTCAGGAGGAGGAACTCCAGATGCTGCGGCTCTATCTATCGGTATCTCTGAAGCCTTGATTAACACGGCATTAGGAATTGGTACATCTGCCATTGCTATCATATTTTATAACTTCTTTACATCTAAGATAGATGGTATGACATTTAAAATCGATGAGATTGCAATGTCTATTCAGCAGTCTTTCGCTGAAAATCATAAATAAGATTTAGTGAAAATTCATCTTGATTTTCATCTAAATTTAGTAAGAAGTTTAATTAAAATATAAATAGATAATGGCAAGAATCAAACCAAAAAGACACGGAGTAGTTACCGATATGACTGCCATGTGTGATGTTGCGTTCCTGCTTCTTACCTTCTTTATCTTGACTACGGAGTTTAAACAACCCGATGTCGAGGACATTGTAACCCCTTCTTCTATATCAAAATCTAAACTTACAGAAGGAGATAATACAATGACTATTAGTGTAACAAAAGACGGAAGATATTATTTTTCGCCAACTAATAATCCATCTCAAAGAGTAGAATTGTTAGAAAAAATGGGTGAGAAATATAATATAACATTCACAGAGCAAGAAAAGACTGCATTCCAAAACACTCAGTTTGTAGGGGTTCCAGTTGCACAGTTGAAGGCTTTTCTTCAATTGCCTGAGGAACAGAGAAAAAAATATAAAGGCTCTATACCAATGGATAGTGCAAATACACAACTAGTAGAGTGGGTACAAAATAATGCAAAGATTAATAGAGAGGCTAAACTTGCTGTAAAAGGTGACGGAGGTGCATCTTATGATAAGTTTAAAGTTCTTTTTGAAGGATTGAGAGATATAGAGTTTTATAAATTTGTGTTGGTGACAACAGAAGAATAAACATATAAAGAATAAAAATGGCAGAAGTACAAGTACAAGACAAAGGTGGTAAAGGAGGAAAAGTACGCTCCAAAAAGCAGTCTACGAGAGTAGATATGACGCCGATGGTGGATTTGGGATTCCTATTGATTACATTCTTTATGTTTACCACTACTTTCACCAAACCAAACATTATGGATTTGGGGCTTCCAGCGAAGCCAAAACCAGGACAAGAGGTGCCAACTCCAGAGATTGATTTAACAAATTCTATTACATTTGTTATTGCAAAGGATAATAAGTTGTTCTATCATCAGAAAGATGCTGCAGGTCTTAATGTGGAAACATTAGTAGAAACTACCTATGACCGTGAAGGAGTAGAAAAGGTAATAGCTCAAGCAAAAAGTAGAGCGAAGAAACCAGATTTCTTTACAGTGATTATCAAACCGATGGAAGATGCAAGTTTTAGAAATTTTGTTGATATCCTTGATGAGATGGAAATTACTGGTAGTAAGAGATTTGCTATAGGAGAGATTAAGCCTTTTGAAAAGGCTGTCTACGAACAAAAAGTGAAATAATTAAAAACCAACAGTATGGCAGACAAAGAATTAAAATACACAGATTTTGAGGAACTTGTATTTGAAGATAGAAATAAAGAATATGGTGCCTATGACCTAAGAAAAAGTTATAGATGGTTTTTAACTAAAGCTTTCTTTTTGGGAACAGTGATTTTTGTTGCGGCTATTATTTTACCACTTGTTTATGTTGCAGCTACAGAAGGAGAAAAAGTAAAAGAGACTCAGGTAGATATTGATCTACTCCAGCACACTGAAGCTCCAGAAGAAAAAATAGAAGAAGAAAAACCAAAAGAGGATGAAGAAATCCATGAATCAAAACCCGATGAACAAAGTATTCAAGATTTAGCTCAAAAGGTGGATGATATTCCTCAGCAACAGACAATTCAGGATTTAGTTCCGGAACCTAAAGCAGAACCTAAAAATGAAACTCCCCCTCCTACAAATGATGAAAAGAAGGATATAGCTACAGGAGTCAAGACTCAAGAAGGAACTAAAGATACAGGCTACCAAGGAGACCAAAGAAGAGATGGAGTGGAAGGTGGACAAGGTAACCAGTCTAGGAGAGATGATAGTAAAGTGGTAGAAAATAAGGTAGACACTAATATCGTCCATACTTCAGTAGATGTAGAAGCTGACTATGGTAATGGAGGATTGAACGGGTTTAGAGCAAAAGTTATGGAGAACTTTGATAACGAAGCAGTAGAGGGAGAAGGTGTTCTTACTACAACAGTTAAGTTCGTTGTAGAAACCAATGGTACCGTTTCCCAAGTAAAAGCTACAGGTTCTAATGGAGATTTTAACAGAGAAGCAGAAAGAGTAGTAAGATCCATAAAAGGATGGAAACCGGCTAAAAAAGGAGGAGTTAATGTAAGATCTTATTACAGTCTTCCATTGAAGATGAAGTTTGAATAATTTTTATTTTAATAAAAAAAGGGAAGTAGAAAAACTTCTCTTTTTTTATTATATTTGTGATTATGTTTTATAATTTATTATCATTCATTGTAGGGATTTTGTACATCATTGTGGGTGTTTTTGTGATTGTTACAAGATCATTTGGAGTAAAATTAGAGCCTATGCCTGCGAATGTCTTGAGTGCTTTACTTTGTATTTATGGGGTATTTAGGTTAGTTAGAGCGTTTATTCGTTTAAGAAAAGAAAGAAGAGATGAGGAATAAAAAAGAAAGAAGAGATGAGGAATAAATTAGTTTT
Source organism: uncultured Flavobacteriaceae bacterium (assembly GCA_963516475.1). GTDB lineage: Bacteria > Bacteroidota > Bacteroidia > Flavobacteriales > Weeksellaceae > JABCPE02. The sequence continues at coordinate 32,440 of CAUQBR010000004.1, read as the reverse complement.
ATATATTTTATTAGCATTTTTGGTTTTTTCATGTAAAGGAAAAGAACAAGAAAAAGCCGCTAATGTCCATACCAGTGGTGAAATTACTCTACAATATGATGATTCTTTTGCTAATATAGCAGAAGCATTGTCACAACGATATATGAATGCTTATCCTAACGCAAAAATAAACTTAAAAGTCAGTAAAGAAGACCAAGCATTGGAGGATTTGCTCAATCATAAGGTGGATATGATTATTATGTCTCGTGAGCTCACAGAACAAGAACGAAAATACTGGGATATGAAGACAAAACTTCCATGGCAGCCTTCTTATTTTGCGGCGGATGCGGTGTGTTTTGTGGTGAATAAAAACTACGAAGAACAGTATGTTTCCTTGGATGAAATAAAGGAAATGCTGAAATCTGGAGATAAAAAGTTGATTTTTGATGGTGCGAATACAAGTAATCTGAACGCGGTACTTCAAAAATTAAATTTAGACCTTAAAGATGTGAAATATTCCCGATTAGAAGGGAATGAAAAAATTATAGAAAGTTTAGATAAATTTTCTAATCATATCGGTGTAATCAGCTATAACACGATTAGCCGCCCATATGGAGAAAGAGCCACTAAATTGAGAGAAAATATTAAAATTCTTCCAATAAAAGTAGGAGATTCTTTGCTTTTGCCAAATAAAGAAAATCTAAAAACTCAGAAATATCCATTGACCAAACTTTTGTATTTCTTGACAGATGAAGGGACATTTGGGCTGGCAAATGGACTGATAAGATATTCATGCACACATATTGGACAAAAAATAGTTGATAAAGAGGGACTTCAGCCATATAATCTTTATCCAAGAACCATAAATATAATTAACAATTAGAACAAATGAAATTAGATATTTTAGCAATAGGTGCTCATCCTGATGATGTAGAGTTTGGATGTGGCGGAACCCTTTTGAAATTAGCTTCCGAAGGGAAAAGTGTGGGAATTATAGACCTTACGCAAGGAGAAATGGGAACTCGTGGAACCATAGAAACAAGGTACGAGGAGGCAGCTAATGCAGCAAAATTATTGGGATTGAAAGCCAGAGAAAATTTAAAAATGAAAGATGGTTTTTTGGTTAATTCCGAAGAGTATCAGTTGCGAATAGTGCAAATGATTAGAAAATACCGACCAGAGATTGTTTTTTGTAACGCTTGGGAAGACCGCCATCCAGACCATGCCAAAGGTTCTAAACTCGTTTCTGATGCGTGTTTTCTCGCTGGACTTAGAAAATTAGAAACAGAATATAACGGCGAAAAACAGGAAGCGTGGAGACCAAAACATGTTTTTCATTACATTCAATGGAAACACATTACACCTGATTTCGTAGTGGATATTTCTGATTTTATGGAGAAGAAAATGGAAGTTTGTAAAGCCTACAAGACACAGCTGTTTGATGCAAATTCCAAAGACCCGATAACACACACTGCAACTAAGGATTTCATGGAAAGCATCACCTACAGGGCTCAGGACTTAGGAAGATTGAGCGGAGTGGACTATGCAGAGGGCTTTGTGAGTGAGCGATTGCTGGCGTTTAAAAATTTTGATGGAATTATTTGGTAGTAAAGAAAAAATTACTATCTTTGCACCGCTTTATTATGGTGGCTGTAGCTCAGTTGGTTAGAGCGTCAGATTGTGGTCCTGAAGGTCGCCGGTTCGATCCCGGTCAGCCACCCACAAAAAAACACATTCCAAAAGGAATGTGTTTTTTATTTATATTATTATTTTAAAATATATTTTTGGTGGTATTTTACTAAATTTTCTATGGGTTTTTGTACGATAGTTCCCACATTTAGGTGATAGTAAGAAGCCACAGATCTTAGGATATCTTGGTAAATATAGGAAATGGAACCTATGAAATTGATTTCGCAAGAAAAACAGTTTTTATAAGGGAGAATATGATACTCAAAGAACCTTTTCATTTCTTGGAATACTAGGTTTTGTAGGTAAGGATGATTTTTCCTTTCGGCTACAAATTTATTGAAAGAGGCCAAATAAGAGTTAGCCATAGGAGAGTGGTAGATTTTCTGAATCAGCTGAGCTGCAGATAGTTGGTAGGTTTTTTCAAACTCATCAGCCAAATCTTTTGGTAGTTTTTTCATGAAAAAATCCCTTACGACAGCTTTTCCGATGGCGCTTCCGCTACCTTCATCTCCCAGCATATGCCCTAGCGAAGGGAGTTCTCTGTGTAGAGTTTCTCCATCAAAGAGGCAGGAGTTAGACCCTGTTCCTAAAATACACACAATGGCAGGAGTTCCCTGATAAGCGGCATAAGCAGCGGCTGTAAGGTCTTCCTGCACAGAGATTTCTGCATTTGGGAAGATTTTTTGGATTTCGCTTTTTACGATTTCTTTATTTTCATCAAAACCACAGCCAGCACCATAGAAATAGATATTTTTAAGGTCGTTTTTGATTTTTATAAGGTCTGGATTTTTCTCTATTTCGCTGGCTATTTTATCATGTGCTATGATATTAGGATTTAGCCCAATGGTCTGTGTTTTCAGCAGTTCTTCTTCTCTATTTTCATGTAAAAGAACCCAGTCACATTTGGTGGCTCCTCCATCTACGATTGCAATCATATTTTTGTGTAATTTTTTGGGAACGAAAATAAGGAATAATTTTTTAATTTTAACCAAAATCCATGGCGAATCTTTTTTCACTCAAATGAATTAAAAGTTTAAATTTGCCCTCATAAAACGAAATGAATGATTTTAAGCTAAAATAAACATTGTTTTTGTGAAAAATAATATTAACGGATAAATTATTGATATTGAAAAAGATACTTGTTTATATCTGGCGAGGCTGGTTCGTGCTTTTAGGAATAGTTTTGACGCTGTTTTTAGGTTTTTTTGTTTATTTTTTAGCATTAAACGACAGATATACCAAACAATGCTACAAGCTGATAAGAATGTGGTGTCTTGGGATGTTCTATGGAATGGGTTTTCGGTATGATTTTATAAAAGAAACCAGAAAAAATATAGATCCCAATAAACAATACATCATCATAGCCAATCATACCTCCATGATAGATGTGATGCTTCCGTGTATTCTTCATCCAGAGCATCCTATTTGTTTCGTAGGGAAGAAAGAATTAGAAAAAATCCCTATCTTTGGCTCTATCTACAAAAGGGTATTTGTAAGCGTAGATAGAAGCGACCCGAAAAGCAGGGCAGATGTCTATGCCAAGTGTGCAGAGCGTATAAAGGAAGGAAAAAGTATAGCGATTTTCCCAGAGGGAGGCGTTCCAGATGATACTTCTATCGTGCTGGATAATTTCAAAAATGGGGCTTTTTCTATGGCGGTGCAGCATCAGATAGAGATAGTGGTTTATACCTTTGTAGGATTAAAAGAAATGTTCCCTTTTGATAATAGTAAGGGATATCCTGGCAGGATGAAGGTTTATTTTAATGATATATTAGAGCCTAATACCGATATGGAAACCCTGAAACAGAAGGCTTATGATATGATATTGAAAACAATAGAAAAAAAATAAATTTTGATATGAAACAGCAGGAGCAACAAACCAAGTGGTCGCAGTTTATTCCATTGATAAGTGTATTTTTCTTTTGGGGATTTGTGGCAGCGAGTAATGACATTCTGATCCCTGTATTTAAAAACAGTTTTACGCTTTCGCAGCTGGAATCTCAGTTGGTGAATAACGCTTTCTATGCAGCATATTTCGTTGGTTCGTTGGTGTTTTTTATTATTTCGATGCGGGGCGATGTCCTCCAAAAATTTGGATACAAAAAAACTCTTGCTTTTGGGCTTTCTATCTCAGCTATGGGTGCGTTTTTGTTTGTGCCAGCAGCTTCTATGAATAATTATTGGATTTTTCTGACAGCCTTGTTTGTGGTTGGTTTAGGGTTTTCTGTCCAGCAGATAGTAGCCAATCCACTTGCTATAAAAATGGGAAGTCCAGAAACAGGAACGCACCGTCTGACGATGGCTGGAGGAATCAATTCGCTGGGAACTACGATAGGACCGATTATCCTTGGAATTGCGATTTTTGGGAATCAAAATTCTTCATCAAGCCTTAATCTGAATGATGTCAAAATTCCTTTTGTTATTTTAGGATTGGCGTTTCTTTTAGTCGCGGCGTTTTTGATGTTTTCTAAAATAGAAGACCCGTCAAAAGAGGAAAAAGTCCAAGAGGAAAGCGCAGAGGAAGGATTTAATATATTGAAATACCCACAGCTGATGATGGGAATGCTGGCAATTTTCATTTATGTAGGAGTAGAGGTTTCTATCGTGAGTAATCTTCCTGCTTTGCTCAAAACTTCGGAATTTGGGGGGCTTTTAGAAGAGAATTTAGCGCCGTTTATTTCGCTTTATTGGGGAAGTTTGATGATTGGCCGTTGGAATGGCGGAGTTAATGTATTTGATTTCTCTAAATCTACCAATATGGTTCTAAAATTCATCGTGCCATTTGTTGCCTTTGGAATTATCATAGGAGCTAATATTCTCAGCGGTAAAGATGTTTCTTCGTTTTATATTTATCCTGTTTGGATTGTTATTTTCGTGTTAATGAGCTTTTTAGGTGGCAAAAACGCAGGGAAAACCCTTATGATTTTTGGTTTGGCTGGGGTTCTGATGATGTTTGTTGGTTTGGTGTATCCAGACAAAGAAACAGCGAGATATTTCTTTATTTCAGGAGGTCTGTTCTGCTCTATCATGTGGCCTGCTATTTTTGACTTGGCGATTACAGGGCTTGGCAAAAACACAGGGAAGGCATCTTCTTTCTTGATAATGATGATTTTGGGCGGTGGGATTATTCCGCTGGTGCAGGGCGCAATTTGTGATTTTGATTTGAAAAGTCCAAATGGAATTTTTGGACTTTCGTACACTCATTTTTCGTACATTATTCCGTTGTTTTGTTTTGCATATTTGGCATTTTATGGATTTATAACGCCTAAAATATTGAAAAAACAAGGTGCTGCTTAATCATTAAAAATAAAATAAAAATGTTGTCAAAGAGAAGATTTTGGGTAGGTTTGTTCGTTATTCAGATTCTTCTCTTTTATCTGCTTTCTCGGTGGAGTGGAGCGGTCTATTTCGTTGATTTTCTTTTTGAACAAAAGAAATATTTTTTCCAGTCTATTTTTTCCAAAATTCCTTTTTCGTTAGGGGATGTTGTTTATTTTGTTTTGGGGCTGTTTTTGGTTTTTAGCATTTTTAAATTATTTAATTCCAAAACGAGAAAAGTGTATTCGTTACGGCTTTTGAAGGGGTTTAATGTTTTTTATTTTGTTTATCAGTTGGTTTGGGGAATGACCTATTTTCAGCGACCAATTATTTTGGCTTTGGATAAAAAGGAACCACAAATTGTAGAAATAAAAGCCCTTGCACTGAAATATTTGCATCAGGCGAAACATACCAGAACACTCGTAAAAGAGGATGAAAAAGGCGTTTTCCAGATTCAGGATTTAGAAAAAATAAAACGAGAAATCCTCTCCCAACAGAAAAGAATTCCAGCTTTTTTAGGGAATAAAATTTCTACCGAAATTGATAATTTTAAACCAAGCCTATATTCTGGGTTTATGAATTATACGGGAGTTCTAGGGTATTACAATCCGTTCAGCACAGAGGCGCAGTATAATTCTCATCTTCCTCACACCTATCTTCCTTTTACTTTGTCCCATGAATCTGCCCATCAACTGGGGTTTGCCCGCGAGCAGGAGGCTAATTTTGTGGGGTATTTGGTAGGAATTAGTTCCGAAAATCCAGAGCTGAGATACAGTACAGAATATTTTGCCTTAAAGAGTCTTCTCAGGGCTTTAGCCACAGAAGATGAAGTTTTTGTGAAAACAATAATAGCGCAATACAGCGCCGAAATGAAAAGAGATTATCAGGCAGAGAAAGATTTTGTGGAGGAATATCAAGGCCCGATAAACACATTTTTTGCGTTTACAAATGACCTGTTTTTGAAGACAAATCAGCAGGAAGGAGCTGTTACTTACAGCTATTTTGTGGATTTATTGGTTCGTTACGAAAGGATGAATCATGGCAAATAAAAACCCTCATATTTAGTATATGAGGGCAAAAACACAAATGATGAAAAAATTATTACTTTTAGCAATGCCTAACAGGCTTTTTTAAAAGGGTGAGCAAAAGTAACAATAAATTTTATAATAAAAAATAATTTCACGATAAATTGTTTAATTTTTCGATTAAATAAAAATATTTTGAATGGATATCTTTTAAAGGTTTTATTCTGTAATTTATATGTTTGTTTTTTGTTTAACTTTTTACAAAGTGAACAGATTCTTATATTTTTAGATAGAAATAGAATTTCTTAAAAACAAATTTTGCGTTCTTTCATTCCTTTTTTATGCTATATTTTTAAAAAGAATAAAGGAAAGAAACCGATAATTTTCTTACTTTTGTCACCATTAGTGAAAAATTAGAATTATGACTTCGAAAGAAATACGCCAAAAATTTTTAGAATTTTTTAAAAGCAAAGAGCATGAGATAGTGCCTTCTGCACCTATCGTTTTGAAAGATGACCCTACGCTGATGTTTTCCAACTCGGGGATGACTCAGTTTAAGGACTTTTTCCTCGGATACAAAGAACCGAAATCTGTCCGTGTAGCCGATACACAAAAGTGTTTGAGAGTTTCAGGAAAGCATAATGATTTGGACGATGTAGGGCGTGATACCTATCACCATACGATGTTCGAGATGCTGGGGAACTGGTCTTTTGGGGATTATTTCAAAAAAGAAGCGATTGCTTGGGCGTGGGAACTTTTGACCGAAGTTTATAAAATTCCGAAAGAAAATCTGTATGTGACAATTTTCGAAGGAGATGCTTCCGAAAACTTGGAAAGAGACCAAGATGCATACGATTTTTGGAAAGAACATATTGATGAAAGCCGAATTTTAAACGGAAACAAAAAAGATAATTTCTGGGAAATGGGTGAGCAGGGGCCATGTGGGCCTTGTTCTGAAATTCATGTGGATTTGAGAAGTGAAGAAGAGAAAGCCAGAGTTTCTGGAAAAGATTTGGTAAATAATGACCATCCGCAGGTAGTGGAGATTTGGAATCTTGTATTTATGGAGTTCAACCGAAAAGCAGACGGCTCATTGGAAAAACTACCAAAACAGAATGTGGATACAGGGATGGGCTTTGAGCGTCTTTGTATGGCGCTTCAGGGGAAATCTTCTAACTATGATACGGATGTTTTCACGCCTTTGATAGAGAAGGTAGAGGAGCTTTCAGGGAAAAAATATACAGGAAAACTGGATGATGAAGAGGATATTGCCATTCGTGTGATTGTAGACCACATTCGTGCAGTTTCTTTTGCTATCGCTGATGGACAGCTTCCTTCCAATGGTGGAGCAGGATATGTTATCAGAAGAATTTTGAGAAGGGCAATCCGCTATGCATTTACTTTCCTTGGGCAGAAAGAACCGTTTATTTACAAATTGGTGGCTACACTCGCTCAGCAGATGGGAGGAGCTTTCCCAGAGCTGGACAAGCAGTACGAATTGATTAAAAATGTAATAAAAGAAGAGGAAAATTCATTCTTGAGAACCCTAGAACAAGGGCTTCTCATGCTGGATACGATGATGAATAACGCAACTGAAAAAGTGATTTCAGGGAGCAAGGCGTTTGAGCTGTATGACACCTATGGTTTCCCGATAGACCTTACGGCGCTTATCCTCACAGAGAAAGGTTTCACTTTGGATGAAAAAGGTTTTGAAGAAGAATTACAAAAACAAAAAGAACGCTCTCGTGCTGCGGCACAGATGAAAACTGATGACTGGGTGGTTCTTCGTGAAGATGATGAGGAAGAGTTCATCGGGTATGATACTTTGGAGGGAATAGTTCGTGTGACTAAATACAGAAAAGTAGAAAGCCAAAAGGACGGAACGCTTTATCATTTGGTGTTTAATGTTACTCCGTTTTATCCAGAAGGCGGGGGTCAGGTAGGAGACAAAGGTCTTTTGGTTTCTGCAAATGGCGATGTTACCTATATCATTGATACTAAGAAAGAAAATAATCTGATAATTCATCTTTCTGAAACTTTACCTACGAGTATAGATGAACCTCTGAAGGCGGAAGTAAAGGGAAGAATCCTTGCAGAGGCGAATCACTCGGCTACGCACTTGCTGCATCAGGCGCTTAGAGAGGTTCTGGGAACGCATGTGGAGCAGAGAGGTTCTCGCGTAGATACGCAGTCTCTGAGATTTGACTTTTCTCATTTCCAAAAAATGACCGATGAGGAAATCTGCGAAGTAGAAAAAAGAGTAAATGACCGAATTCACCAGAAAATAGCTCTTCAAGAGCATAGAAATATCACTATGCAGCAGGCGATGGATGCTGGTGCGATGGCGCTTTTCGGGGAAAAATACGGAGATAGAGTTCGTATGATTCAGTTTGGAGAAAGTAAAGAACTTTGTGGCGGAACGCATGTGAAAAACACATCGGATATTTGGTATTTCAAAATCGTTTCCGAAGGAGCAGTAGCAGCAGGAATCCGCCGTGTGGAGGCCATTACGAGAGATAGAGTGAGACAGTATTTTTCTGATTTGGAAGAACAAGCGGATAAACTTTCAGAACTACTGAAATCCAAAGATTTGGTAAAACAAGTAGAAAAATTATTGGAAGAAAATAATGCTCTGAAAGCTGAAATAGAAGCATTGAAAAAAGAAAAAGCAAAAGGAGAAATTCAAAACTGGAAGAACGACTTTTTAGATAAAGGCGACAAAAAACTTTTGGTAAAAAGAACATCTCTGGATGCGGGAACAGTGAAAGATATAGTCTTCCAGCTGAAAAAAGAAGTTCCGCAGTCTGTGGTAGTTATCCTTTCTGATGCTGGGGAAAAACCGATGCTTACAGTAGGAGTTTCGGCTGATATTGAGGATAAATATCATGCAGGAAACATCGTGAAAGACCTTGCGAAAGAAATCCAAGGCGGCGGTGGTGGAAACCCAGGTTTTGCTACTGCGGGTGGGAAAAACTTAGATGGCTTAGCCAATGCAGAGAAAAAAGCATTAGAACTATAAAAAGAAAAAGCTCCTTCAAAAAGGAGCTTTTTTATTTTTTCTTATTGAAAACTACATCTATCAAAACACCAGAGATGATGATAATTACGCCGGCAATCAATGAGAAAGTCAGGGTTTCATCGAATAGTCCCACGCTTATCATCACAGCTACCACAGGCTCCACAGCTCCCATAATGGCAGTAGGCGTAGAACCGATATATTTAATGGCATAAACCAGCGAAACTACTGATAAAGCCGTAGTTATCAGCGAGAATAAAGCCAAATGAGTGCCGATTTTTAGAGAAGGGATAGCAACACTGTTTCCTAAAACAAGCGTTTTAACGAGGAAAAACAATGACGCAAACACCATTGAATAAAAAGAAACTTTCACGCCAGAGGCTTTGATTTTAGTTTTATTGACTATAATCATATACAAAGCATACATCAATGCGCCTAATAGTGAAACGAAAAGTCCGATATAATTGATCTCAAAATTATCTTTAATGCTCAAAACTCCCACTCCTACAACTACGATAACCAGTGAAATGGTAGTAGCAAGCGTTATTTTTTCTTTGAAAAATATTCCCAAAATAAGGGCAACCATAATGGGATAAATAAAAAATATAGTAGAAGCAATCCCAGGGCTCAGAAAATCATACGCTATAAACAGAAACTCCGCCGAGAGAGCATAGAAAAACCCTAAAATGCTTAAAACAATGCCTTCTTTTAAGTTGATTTTTACGCTTTCTTTTTGGTAGAAAACCAAATATCCCAAAATTAGAATTGCCGCAATCAAAAACCGATAAAATAAGGCGGTATCCACAGAGAAAAATCCCCATTTTTTCAGTGGAATCATAAAAAGCGGAATCATTCCGTAAGTAAGCGCTGAAACGAGGGCAAATAAATACCCTTTTAGTGTATCACCCATTGTTTAGATGATTTTAAAAATTGTCCATTTTTCCCATTTTCAGGAAAATAATTCCGCAAAAATAGAAAAAACCAATCGGATAACTTTTAAAAAGAAGTCAAGAATGTTAAAAAACCTAAGATAACCCCTGTAGCATTTGGTATGATTAAGATATAATCTTTTTTCGGCTCCTTTGTCCAGCCATAAATAACCCAAATCAAACAAGAAATGGAAGCAAATAAAGGCTGCCATGGCTGTCCTTTTTCTCCCTGTAAATTTGCGATAATCTGTGGAATATAAGCGATAAACACAGCAATTCCAATAAAAGCTCCAATGGAACCTATGAAAGTATTTATTTTCTTCTTTGTCATATTGTTTTATTTTTATTTCCTTTTTAAAATCTTATTTTCTTCATATCCCTAATAAATTAGGATAAGCAAGTGCAAATATAAAAAAATAAAGACATAAAAACGCCCTTTAAAGGCGTTTTTTTATTATAATTTAAGAAGTTTTGGAAAAAGGATGTTGTTTTCAAGATGAATGTAGAGCTGTAGATATTCATCAAACTCATTGAGCATCTGGAATGTAACTCTATATGTGGTGCAGGCGCCTTCAGGAGGCGTGAAATCATCAGAAACTCTCGCAATCTCCTCAAATCTTTCCTTTTCTGTTTGATAGACAGCTTGCAGTTTTTCTATGTAAGCCTGTAAATCTCCACTGAACACAGTCTCAGGATTTTGCTCTTTTTCTCTGATGTATGGGAAGAGTTTTTCTTCGGCATCTCTTAGGTGTACAATGAGATTTTGAGAAGAAAGAGTGAATAGTTCATTGATTTTGAACAATTCAGGATGTCTCTCACCATGAACTCGGCAGAGTTTATCCAAAAACTGAAGCAGATAGATAGATTTTTCTTGAATATATTCATGGTGAACTTCCTTGATGTAATCAACCAAATCAGTAAGTGACCAACTATTAAAATCATTTTCTTCTGCTGTTCCCTTTGGTGTGTTTTTCAGGTCTTCGTAGATGGGAGTAGGGTCTAAGTCCTTCATTTTGCAGGTTTCCTCTATTGTTCTACCGCCTTTACAGCAGAAGTTTATGCCGTATTTTTTGAAAACAGCTGCTGTGCGGAAGTTCTCCGCTACATATTCGCCGATGGTTTTTTCTTGTAATTGATTCATAAAATAAAAAATTTGAGTACAAAGTTACTAATTTAGAATCAATAAAAAAAGGACTGCAAATCGCAATCCTTTTTGGTAAATATTTAAGTCTAAAACTTCCATCCTAATGTAAGGATAAGATGCCCTTTTTGGTTCTTTGCATTAGAAACGATGCTGGTGTCACTTATACTGTAGTTCCCTACGCTAGAGTTACTATCTCTATTGACATAAGTCCCCGCAAAGAACGGATTGCTATGTTCATGAGTTCTGTGCTGGTAGGAGGCATCTATGTAGAACAATTTGAAATCATACCCTATTCCCCCTGAAATCACCTGTGTTTTCCCCACAATGTAGTTGGATAATTTTCCATTTACTACATTCGCATTATTGTCAAACATTTTTTCTGTATGATCTTTGAATGGGCTGGTTGTAAAGGCATATCCTCCTCTTATTCGGAAAGATTTTATTCTGTATTCTCCTCCTATTCTTACTTCATGCTGAGCCTTGTAAGCAGACTCATAGAAATTATTCAACTGAACATCTGCTGCACCGCCACCGAAATTAGGTTTACCTAAATCTACTCTATAATCCACATTAAAAGCAAAATGTTTATTAGGGATAAAAGCCCCACTCAGTGTTAATTTAGTCGGAGTTCTGAAAGAGCGACTTTCTGTGTAGCTGTTTTGAGAGAGATTCAAACCATTTTTTGAATAAAAATTGTACTCTCTGTCTATGCTGTACCATGTAGGAGATTCTATGGAAGCCCCTAATCTAAAAGCATTGCTCAGTTTCCCTATTACCCCAAGAGATAGCGAAAACCCATCAGCATCCTCTATGTAAGGAGTATTTTGTCTAGAGAAATATTTTGCTTTTCCTGTATTTAATGAGGAAACTTTAACTTCATTATACTGCTCTATATTCACAGAAGAGAAATTCACCGCTGCTCCTATGTAGATTTTGTTGTCATAATTCCCACCAATACCTAAATTCAGTTTTGAACGATGTCCGATGGTTTCATACAAATGCCCTTCGAATATGTTGTAGTCTGTAATGGGTTTATTTTTATCATCATCTTGATGTATAGCTGATGTTATATTTGCATTCCCTGGAGATTGTAATTTATCACTTACATTTTGAGTAACATAGTTAATTCCTACATTTACAAACTTCCATGCGTTCTGTTCATTTGACTGAAAAGATAAAACTCCACTAGCGCTCCCTAAATTAGCTTTGCTTATGTTTTGGCTTGTAGATTTTCCTGCTAGACTAGCCGTAGATTTATTAGAATTGATAGCTAGAGAGGCGCTTACATCATCTGTGATGAATACTCCCAGACCAGCAGGGTTGGTATTTAGCACAGAGGCATCCCCTCCCAATGCTCCCATAGAACCAGCCATTGCGTTATATCTTGCAGTTCCTAGGGAAGAGATATTGTCATAAATTGTAGAGGTATTTCTGATGATGGAAACATCCTGCGCAAAAAACAATGCACTCGCTGAAATACCTGCTAATATTGAAATTTTCTTTGTCATTTTTACAATAATTTTAAAGTTTTACCAGTTCGATCTTCTTCCAAAACCACCATTTCCGCTAGTGGAACTGCCACTATTCCCTCCATTGTTTGATGAAGAATTATCTCTCCAAGTATTGTTTTGCTGTTGGTATCGCTCTATATCAGAGTTGTGATTTCCCCAGTCAGAAGGTCTGTCAAAACCATTATTTGGTCTATTCATCTGGTTGTTGCTTCTATTAAATCCACCATTGTTAGGCGTGTAGGTTCTGCTACGGTAGGAGTTATTATCATTTCCTCTGTAGATTTCATCTGGGTCGCTGCTTCTGTAAGTTTTCGCAGGCGTTCTGTAATGACGAGGATAGTAATAATAATCATCATAATATCCACGGTAATACTGGTTGTAGTAATAAGGATTATAATAGTAATTGTTATAATACCAAGGGCTGTATCCCCAATAGTTATAATTCCAATAAGGATTGTAATAATAGTTATAATTGTAGCTCCATGGGCTCATTCCCCACGAGAAACCTAATCCCCATCCTGAAGAACGAGGGTAGCCGAAATACGAATTATAATACCCGAAATAATACGGCGAATAAAAACTGCTGTAATAAGGATAACCCCAAGAAGAATAATTGTCATAGTAGAAATTATTCTGCGTTCCTGCGTAAGTTCCCCAGTCAGAGCTGGAAGAGATTCTCTGGCTGTCTCCGCCCCAGTTTTTGTTGCTGTATTTTTGGTTTTGGAGTTGTTGGTTTTTCTGGGATTGTCCGATAATTCCTGTTTGATTATTATCTTCCTCAAAACCAGCTCTTTCGTCCATATCATAGTAGTCAGGCTCCTGCCATGCTATTTTTCTTTCTATTTTGTCCGTTGCAGGATCATAATAGATACCATCTGTCTCTGTGTATCCAGATTGGATACCACAAGAAACCAAAAACAATCCACTTGCCAAAGCTAAGGCTGTCTTAGAGACAAAAGGGATTATTGTATCAGAAAATGTATTATTTTTCATACCAAATGGTTTAATGTTAATTGTTATATTTGCAAAATTATTACCAAAATTATACCAAAATTCTTAGTGGCATAATTCAGAATAATGATTTTTATCAGTAAAAATAAAAAATATTTTAATATTTATGGCAAAATTAACTTCAAGAGCAGAAGATTATAGTAAATGGTATAACGAACTTATCGTAGGAGCAGACCTAGCGGAGAACTCAGGTGTTCGCGGCTGTATGGTTATCAAGCCGTATGGATACGCCATTTGGGAAAAGATGAGAGATGAGCTGGACAGAAGGTTCAAGGAAACAGGACACCAAAACGCCTATTTCCCGATTTTCGTTCCGAAAAGTTTGTTCGAAGCAGAAGAAAAAAACGCAGAGGGATTTGCTAAAGAATGTGCCGTAGTTACGCACTATCGTTTGAAAACAGATCCAGAAAATCCAGCGAAACTTATCGTAGATCCAGAAGCGAAGTTGGAAGAAGAACTTATCGTAAGACCTACTTCGGAGGCTATTATTTGGAACACTTATAAAAACTGGATTCAGTCTTATAGAGACCTTCCGATACTTATTAACCAATGGGCGAATGTGGTTCGATGGGAGATGAGAACGCGCCCGTTTCTTCGTACTTCGGAATTCCTTTGGCAGGAAGGGCACACGGCTCACGCCACCAAAGAAGAGGCAGAAGCAGAAGCAAAACAGATGATGGAAGTTTATGCTGATTTCTCTGAAAAAATGATGGCAGTGCCAGTAGTTCGTGGGCTGAAATCTCCAAGCGAAAGATTTGCGGGAGCAGACGAAACCTATTGTATAGAAGCGATGATGCAGGACGGAAAGGCGCTTCAGGCTGGGACTTCGCACTTTTTAGGGCAAAATTTCGCAAAAGCATTCGATGTAAAATTCACAAACAGCGAAGGCAAGATAGAATACGCTTGGGCGTCATCATGGGGAGTATCAACCCGATTGATGGGGGCGCTTATCATGTCGCATTCAGATGATTTCGGATTAGTTTTGCCTCCGAAACTTGCGCCGATACAAGTAGTCATCGTGCCGATATTCAAAGGCGAGGAACAATTAGCCCAAATCGATGAAGTTGCCCTTGGAATTAGTAAAAGATTGAAAGCGCTGGGAATTTCTGTAAAATATGACAATCGCGCTACGCACAAACCAGGCTGGAAATTTGCAGAATACGAGCTAAAAGGTGTGCCAGTGAGAGTAGCCATAGGCCCGAAGGATTTAGAAAACGGTATGGTGGAAATCGCGAGACGAGATACACTGAGCAAAGAGACCCAGCCGATAGCAGGGGTGGAGAATTACATTCACCAGCTTCTTACGAAAATTCAGGAAGACATCTACCAACGCGCACTTAACTTCCGAAATGAAAACATTACAAAAGTGGATACTTACGAGGAGTTCAAAAAAGTTTTGGAGGAAAAAGGCGGTTTCATCGCAGCTCACTGGGATGGAACAGAGGAAGAAGAGGAACACATCAAGGAGGAAACCAAAGCCACCATACGATGTATCCCGCTGGATGCTGTGGAGGAAGACGGCGTGTCCCTTATTTCAGGGAAACCTTCCAAGCGCAGAGTTCTTTTCGCTAAGGCGTACTAATAAAATATAAAAACTGCTCCAATAGAGAGCAGTTTTTTGTTTTTAAGATGATGGATTTTCGTTGATTAGGTTTTTCCATTTGTGGATGATTTTTAAAATCGCATCACGATTCTTTTTACTTTTGATGAAAGTAGGAAGTTTTGCTACCAATGACATGCCTTTTCGCTCGCGGAGGTCGGAAGAAACATAATCTTCTATTACCTTTATATGGAGTATGTTTTCTGCCCAAAAGAGATTTTCCCGTACATTTTCTTGAAAAAAGTAAGGTAATCCAAAAATATAATCACATTTTAGCCCATCTTTATTTGGGTTTATTTTGTTGTAGGTTTCTTCATAGTGAGGTTTTATGGATAAGGGAAAGGAACAATTTTGACATTTGATGAGAACTTCATCCATTTTGTTTTTCATTCCGTGCTGTTCGTTATGAATAGGAATACCGCAGTTTGGACAGTTTAGCTTGATAACAGCCGTAAAAGACAGCAAGTCTTCACTTTTCTTTTCGTATCCACAATGATAGCAGTGGACTAGGTGTCCATCAGGTATTATAATAGCAGCATTATGGCATTCAGGGCAGACAACCCAAGTGCCTTCTTTCCATATTTTGATGTGTTTTTCTTGATAACGCTTCATTTTATGGGAAGTTATTTTTTTTTGTTAGAAAAGAATCCGAATTTTTCTAAAGGCACTATCAGAGACAGCATCCAGTAATGTTTGTTGTTTTTTCCTTTTTCGGACTGCATGTAGTACATCAGCTGTGGAGTGAGCCAGCTAAGACTTACACTTGACCCTACATAAACTCTGTTTCGTAATTTTCCGTTTTCCAGATTTATGTAGATTTCATCATGGGCATAGAAGCTTACAGGGATGTCTTTGACTTTTATTTTGTAGTTTAGACCTAATCTATTTCTGTAAGTAGCAGTATTACTAGCGTAGTTTTTTATCTGATAGTAGTACATATTTCTGTCAGTAATGGACAGTTTTTTGCTGATAGGCAGGGTGAAAGTGGCATAAGCCATAATCTGGTGCTCTGCGTTTTCGTTCTTGGATTCATAATCTTGAAAAAAAGCATAACCAGGCGTTAGCGAGATGTATTTATTAATCGTAAATGTCGGCAAAACCCTTGCAATGTACGAGTTGTCAGTTGTACCATATCCACCAAAAGTGGTGAGTTTTCCTAAATTTCCCATATTCGCAGTAAAACCTACCACCACGAAGGAATGTGGTGCATCTATCGCCTGTGATTTTAGAAAAGTAGAGATGGAAAGTGTAAAAAATAGAATAATGATTTTCAGTTGATTCATCTTTATTAAAAATTTGTCCCAAAGATAAGGAAAATTAAAACATTTGTTTAATGAAAGAAATTCCAAATCTGTGTAACGATAAAACATACTATAAATCCATACAAAACAGGAAGAAAAGTAGCGATGCTTGTCCATTTTTTGCTTCCAGTTTCTTTATAAATGGTGTAAATAGTGGTACTGCATGGGTTGTGCAGCAGACTAAACAGCATGAGGTTTATAGCAGTGAGGGTAGTCCATCCTCCCATTTGCAGTATAGAAGCGATTTCGTTATCCGAAGTTTCAAATAAAACCCCTGCCAAGGCATCATTTCCTAAGGTTAAAGAAGTGAGCATCAATATCGTAGGAATTACGATTTCATTGGCAGGAATAGCCACGATGTAAGCCAAAAGAATTACTCCATTCAGCCCTAAAAACAGCCCGAAAGGCTCCAACCCGTCTATCATCCATAGAGCAATAGGGTGACCGCCGATGTTGATATTGGAAATCAGCCAAATAGCAGCCCCAGCAGGAACAGCGAAGACTATGGCTCTCCATAGGACTATCAGCGTTCTGTCTATCAGAGAAGTGTATATCGTTTGCCATATTTGTGGAGGTCTGTAAGGCGGCAGTTCCAAGGTGAAAAACGAAGCCTCTCCTTTCAGTAATGTTCTCGATAATAGCCAAGAAGTGAAGAATGTAAGCGCAACGCCTAAAATCACAATGCCTACCACAGCAAGCATAGAAACAAGCCCTGACCACTGCTCTGGGACTAAAACTCCTATAAATAGGGTAGCCATAAGAATCTGCGTGCCCCATCTTCCATTACATAGCGCAAAATTATTCGTGATGATAGCGATAAGTTTTTCCCTAGGGCTGTTGATGATTCTAGTAGCCACTACACCAGCAGCATTACACCCAAAGCCCATACTCATGGTAAGTGCCTGTTTCCCATGGGCGCCTGTTTTTCTAAAAATTCTATCCAAATTAAAAGCCACTCTCGGCAAATAACCGAAATCTTCCAAAAGGGTAAATAATGGGAAAAATATCGCCATAGGAGGGAGCATCACGGAAACAACCCAAGCTGTGGCAAGATAGATGCCGTCTATCAGTAATCCGCTCAGCCACCAAGGAAAATTAAGCTCATTGGCTCCAGTTTTTAGAAAAGGATAAATCTGCTCTAAAAGCAGGGAAGAGAGTAGCTCCGATGGGTAGTTCGCCCCAATGATAGTCAGCCATAAAACCAAACTCAATAAGAGAAACATAATCCCAAATCCCCATATTCTGTGTGTGACCAGATTGTCTATCATTCGCTCTATACGGAACAGCCTCTCGGATTCGGTGGATGATACAGTTGATTGTATGATTTTAGCGGCTTCGGCATAGAGGTTTTCTATCCGTTCGTCATGATAGTTTTTAGGGAAGTTGGTTTTGTATTCCTCCACTAAATTATGTAACGACTCAAAATTTTCGGAATTGATACGAGTGGATATCATTCCTTTTTTTAATTCTTCTGCGAGATTTTCATTCCCTTCCAATAATCTGGCAGCTATCCATTCGGTATTGTCAAGCTCTGGGTCAAGCTCTGAGAGATGTTTGGCAACTTTCTCCACCGAATTTTCTACTGTTTTACTCGGTTTTACGAAAGATTTTTTCTTTGTGGTAATCTCTCCTTTTGCCATTTTATGGATTGTAGATAGAAGTTCAGGGATTCCATCTTTAGACCTTGCGCTGGTGCCTATCACAGGAATTCCTAGGTCGCGGGATAGGGTGCGGGTGTCAATTTCGGTGCCGTGTTTTTTCGCCTCATCCATTAGATTAAGACAAAGAATCACATTTTCCGAAACTTCCATCACCTGCAGTAAAAGGCTGAAATGCCTCTGCATACGCCCTGCATCCACCACCACTACGGTGATGTCAGGTTTCCCAAATAAAATAAAATCTCTGGCAGCCTCCTCATCATCAGAAGTGGAAAGCAATGAATAAGTGCCAGGCAAGTCCACGATTTTGAAGGTGTTTTGCTGATAAGAAAAATACCCTTCGGAGTGTGTTACCGTTTTGCCAGGCCAGTTTCCTGTATGCTGTTTTAGCCCAGTTAAAGCATTGAAAATAGTGCTTTTCCCTGTGTTGGGATTTCCAGCAAGGGCTATTGTAAACTGTGTATTCGCGGCGTTTTCTCCCAGCTTTTTTAGTTGGCTGGCTGTATTGAGTTCGCAGACTTGGCAGGTTGATTTCATCTCAGTTTAACTTTTAATCTCTATCAGAATGTATTTAGTATCTTCTTTTCGTAAGGCTATCAGCGTGTTATGAATATTGTAGGCGATAGGGTCACCCAGCGGGCTGATGTTTTGGATATGAATTTCAGCACCTTTGATAAATCCTAAATCTAAAAATCGCTGTCTGATTTCTCCCTTGCATTTCGGAGAAATCCCTAAAACTACGCCTTTTTGCCCTGTTTTTAACGAACTTAAATCCATTCAAATTATTTTATTGTCCAAATTTACAAAATTAGATTAACCTAACAAATCAAAAATAATTGAATTTTATAAAATCAATTTAATTTAAAAAGATGTTTATATCTTTGGCGGAAATTTTTAGAGATGGACAAAAAGGACTATCAAGAGGCGCTGGAATGGCTTTTTAAACAAACGCCCAACTATCAGGAAAATGGGAAAAAAGCCTACAAACCAGGGCTGGATAATATAAAAAAACTCTGTGATTACTGGGGAAATCCACAGAATAAGATAAAAACCATCCACATCGGCGGAACCAATGGGAAGGGCTCTACGAGCAATATGCTGGCTTCTATCTTGCAGGAGGCTGGCTATAAGGTTGGGGTTTATAATTCGCCTCATTTAGTGGAGTTTACAGAGCGGGTGAAAATCAATGGAGAGAAAGCTGACACAGAGTTTGTGTATCAGTTTATACAAAAATTAAAACAAATTCCAGAGCAGATTTTACCTTCCTTTTTTGAATTTACGACCATCATGGCGTTTGAGTATTTTTATCAAAATAATGTGGATTTTGCCATCATCGAGGTTGGTCTCGGCGGGCGGCTGGACTCCACGAATATCATCATTCCGCTGGTTTCGGCGATTACGAATGTCCAGCTTGACCATCAGGATATTTTGGGCGAAACGCTGGAGGAGATAGCTGTGGAAAAGGCAGGAATTATCAAAGAAAATGTTCTGATAATTTCTGGAGATGAGAATATTTTGGTTAAAAATATAATTCGCGGAAAAGCCGATGCAGTGGGAACAGAATTTATAGATGCTACAGAGGTGAAAACTGATTTGGAAACCGATTTGAAGGGTAATTATCAGCGAAAAAATATCCGTGTGGTTTTGGCTTTGGTGGAGGCTTTGAGGAAGAAAAATGTTTCTATTTCGGATGAAAATATTCACGATGGACTGCTTCATGTTCAGAAAAATACAGGATTCATCGGTCGCTGGTTTGAATTTTCTAAAAATCCGCTAACTATCTGTGATACAGGGCATAATAAAGCGGGGCTGGATATGGTTTTTAGCCAGTTGTCTGAGTATCACTGTCATAAACATATTGTTTTAGGTTTTGTAAAGGAAAAAAATATAGATGAGGTTCTGAAAATTCTTCCTCGTGATGCTCATTATTATTTTGTAAAACCGGCAATTCACAGAGGGCGACACCCGAAAGATTATGAAAATTTGCTGGTGGAGGCAGGGGTAGATTTCAAAATTTTTGATAATGTGGAGGCGGGATATCAGTCTGCAAAAGCGAACTGTAAGGACGATGAGATGATTTTCATAGGGGGAAGTAATTTTGTAGTTGGAGATTTTTTAGAAAAAAAATTTGGAGGTTAAATAAAAATCCGTATATTTGCACCACTCAAATGAGGGCGGTTAGCTCAGTTGGTTCAGAGCATCTGGTTTACACCCAGAGGGTCGGGGGTTCGAATCCCTCACCGCCCACAAATAGGGTTCTTAGCTCAGTTGGTTCAGAGCATCTGGTTTACACCCAGAGGGTCAGGGGTTCGAATCCCTTAGAACCCACAAAAATCCAAGATTTTTATAAGTCTTGGATTTTTTTTATGTATTTTTCTCTTGGTTTTTTCAGTTTTCTATAGAATTCATTTTCAGTGTTTTCAATAGGTATGATATTTTATAGTTCACTAAAATTAAAAGTCCTCAAAAAGTAATTGTATCAGTCAAAATATTCTTTATCTTTGGAGGTGAAATTTAAATGAATTAGAAAATGAAAAGATTTTTTATTGTATCAGCATTTGCTCTTTGTCAGGGCATTTATGCACAGTCGCAGGGGGTGATTTATTTTGATGAGGAGTGGAACATCATCAAGGATAAGAAAAAGGCATCTTTTTACCGAGAAACTACCCAGCAGGGGGATTATTATTCAATCAAAGATTATTATATCAACGGAACCTTGCAGATGGAGGGTAAGGCTTCGGATAAAACGCCTAATCAGGAGGTTTTTGAGGGGAAAGTTACATGGTACTATCCAGATGGAAAAGTGAGTATGGTGTCACATTTCTCAAAAGGAGCTCAGGTAGGGGAGCATAAGAGCTACCAAGAAGACGGCCGTATTTCCCAAGATTTTATTTATAAAAACTATGCTGTGTTTAGCGGTAAATCATATGGTTATGAAAATGATTATCAAAATAATACGATTACCGAATATAAAGATGGCGATGTTGTAAAGATGACAACTTATGGGAAATCATTACAGGGAATCCGTTTTGAAGAAATCTATGCGGGAGGAGACCCTTACACAGCTTCCGAAGTCAAATATTATGATGAAAATGGAAAATATATAGGCAGCCAAAAGATAAATAAAGACGGCTTTTATACAGGGATAAATGTAAAATATTATGCAAGTCCTATGAAAGTTTCTTGTATCGAAAATTTCTCAGGACAATCAACAACTTACGATATGCCTACTGAATCCAAATGCTACTATGGAAACGGCAAGCTGAAAAAAACTTACAAATCACATGGGAAAACTGCTACGGAGGTTGTATATGATGAAAGTGGTAAGAAAATAGGAAGTCTAGAGTACAGATATGACAAGGAAATGGACATGATGACACCCTATAATGGTGAGAAGATAGAGATTGATTTGTATGAAAAAACAAAAAAAATAATATCAATCCTTACCTATAAAAATGGGAAAGGGCTGGAAGGCAAGTATTTTGACCAAGAAGGAGAATTACAAAACCAATATTTTTATGATGATGAAGGGGGAGCTAAAGAAATATGGAGTTTTGGAAATGGCGGGAAACAAGTTCTTACTTATAGAGATGGGCTTCCGTATAATGGCAGTGTTATAGAGGGAGGAGCTCAGTCTACTTATAAAGATGGTCTTCTGATGGAGACTAGAGAAGTAAACATGGAAGGAAAACCTACATATGAGAAGAAATATGATGAAAGTAAAGATATCTATGAGGTGAAAATATATTCAGATGGTAAACTTAAATATTATTATACAACAAATAATAAGTATGATGAAGATGCGTATTTTAGTGCAGAAATAACACCTTTTGATGACAAAGGAAAACCAATGAGTAAAATAGTTATAAAAGATGGAAAGATAGAAAAAGGGGTGCTAAAACTAAAGTCCTATTATGCAGATGCAGAAACTGTAGAATACAGCAAAAAAGGGAAATGGTATGTGAAAAGGACTTATGTGGAAAAGGAACTCGTAAAAGAAGAGAGATTCAAGAGTGATGGGGATTATTCAGATTATTTTGAAATATATGAAATAATGCTCCGTACAGAATAAAAAAAAATAGTCAAGAAGAAATTCTTGACTATTTTTTTATTTATAAGCAGGAAAATCTATAGTAGTCGTAGGGAATGGGATATTTACATTATTAGCTCGGAATTTCTCCAAAATAGACTTTCTTATTTCGCTTCTCGTGTGAGAAATATGAAAAGGGTCATTAGAAAAGAAATAAAGCCTAAGATTGAGAGAAGAATCTGCAAAATCATTCAGCCTGATATATGGCTCTCTCTCTTTGGAAATATCTGGATTTTCCTTGGCTGCCTCTACAAGGAGGTTTTCTACCATTTTTATATCAGTTTTATAGTCCACACCTATGTCTATGTAGAAGGCATTCGCAGCATCATGAGATGAATAATTGGTAAGCTTGTCCTTGGTAAGATATGAGTTAGGGAAAACTATGGTTTTTCGGTCTGTAGTGAGGATTTTGGTGGTTCTCATACTTATTTGTTCCACCCTGCCCATTACGCCGTTCATGTCAAGGATATCTCCCACGCGGACACTTTTGTCTAATAAAATAATAACTCCTGAGATAAAATCCAAAAACAAATTCTGAAGTCCAAGACCTATTCCTACCAATACCGCACTAGAACCTACCAAAAACGGAGAAATATTTACTCCCAAAATCCTCATGACAATCAGGAAAGTGACAATGACTATTCCGTAATATACAATCTGGTGAAGGGCATATCTAGTTCCTTTGTCTACCTGTGATGAGCGCCTGTAAAAGATTTTTTTAGAGATTTTTTCGACAATGTATGCCACACCGATTACTACAACTGCCGCAATTACCTGATACATGTGCAGCGTATAGGTATGGATAGAAAGCAGTGGATATTCTAAAAATTCTTTTAAGTTCATTTTATCAAGTTTTTTTTATTTCATTTCTGAAATAACATTTACAGTTTCTTCTAAGAATAAATCTCGTTTCAGGTTTTTAAGCCAAGATTCACTTTTTTTCGCGAAAACCTCATCTTTCTTACCTCTCGCTTGTTCATCTTTGTGCAGAGTGAAAACCAGCTTGTTATCATATTTAGATAAAGATTTGAATTTTTTAATCTGGTCTTTTCTTGATTTCATCAGTTTATTAAACTTATTTAAGTTCAATGTGATTTTTTCTTCTTTATCTAGTTTTTCTCTCCATTGTGCAGATTCCAAAAGCAGCTGGTAATTAGAGTTTTTACTCATTCTGTTTTGGCTGTTTTTCTGTAAACTAGAGATATTCAGTGTTCCCACAGGAGTAAATCTTGTAGTAGGAATCTGGTCCCACGGAAGGGCATTATCTCTATATCTTTCTCCAATTTCGGAATAAGAGAAAAAGTCGTTCATCGGTATATCAGCATCTACACCTTTTAGTTGGGTAGATTTTCCATTGACTCTATAGAATTTCTGGATAGTCAGTTTTATAGAACCGAAATCATCCGTAGAATTCATGAAACGATTTAGGTCTGCAAAGGTCTGTACAGTTCCCTTTCCGTAGGAGTGTGGCGAACCTACGACCACGGCTCTTCCGTAGTCTTTCATCGCTCCTGCTAGGATTTCGGATGCAGATGCAGAGAACTCATTTTGCATAATCACTAGAGGGCCTTCCCATACTGGCGAATTGGTCTTGTTTCTTAGAATGTTGATTCTGCCATTCGGGTCTTTTATCTGCACCACAGGCCCGTTTTTCATGAAAAGTCCTACGATGTCCACTACTTCTGTAAGTGAGCCGCCTCCGTTGTTTCTCACATCCAGGATGATTCCTTTAATGTTTTGAGATTTCAGCTTCACGATTTCGGCTTTTACATCATCAGATGCATTTCTACCATTAGGGTCATCAAAGTCAGCATTGAAACTCGGAAGGTAGATATATCCGTATTTTTCGCCTTTTGGTGAATTTACGATGACACTTCTCGCGAAAGTATCTTCTATGGAAACTTCTTCACGGATGAGTTTTACGTCTTTTACGCTGCCATCTTTTTTCTGCAAAGTGAGGGTCACTTCTGTACCTTTTTCTCCACGGATGAGCCTTACAGCTTCATCTACCAGCATTCCTACTACATTGACAGCCTCTTCGTTTGGCTTAGATTTTACTTTTAGGATTTTATCTCCTTCGGATATTTGTTTAGATTTCCATGCTGGCGCGCCCACTACCAAAGGTCCCATGTATAGGTATCCTTTTTTCTCTTGAATCTGTGCACCGATTCCGATAACTTTTCCAGCGAAACTAGTATCAAAATCCTCTTTGTCCTTTGGAGAAAAATAGTTAGTATGTGGGTCAAACACCTCTGTATAGGCGTTCATATACACGCTGAACCAGTCCATTTTCTTTCTCTTTTGGAATCTCTTGAAAGTGTGGGAAATAAGGTCTTTTATCTCCTTGGTAGCCTTTATTTTTTTCTCTTCTAGAGTGAGTTTTTTTACATTGATAGTGTCTTTGAGTTTATGGGCGATGACAGAATCTTTTTTCTCCTGCTGGAGTTCTTCTTTGCTGGTCATCGTTTCTATCTCTTGGAGGATATTGTATTTGATGTATCTTTTCCACTCGTTGTAGAGTTCCTGTTTGTCAGCAGGAGCTTTTTTTAGTTTTGGTTCTAGGATAAGTTCATCATCTTCGTTTAAATCAATAGGTTTGCTCAGAATGTCCTGAGTCATTTTATCAATTTCGCTTACTCTCTGGTAGAGTCTGTCTATGGTCTGTTTGTAGAAAACCAAGTTCCCATTATTGAGATAGTCGTCAAGCTGGTTTCTGTGTTTCTCAAATTCTTCCATATCCGACTGCAGAAAATATCTTTTTGCAGGGTCTATCGTCTCGAAATAGTTTTTATAAACCTCGCGAGAATAGGCATCATTTATCGGTTTTGGCTGATAATGTACATGTGCAAGTGCATTCTTTACATTTATCATGATGATGTGCATTTTTTCATCATCATTTTTAGGCGCATTGAAGCAGAACATCAAGGTCATCAATGGAGCCACGAACAATATTTTATTTAATTTAAATAACTTTTTAAGCATTTTTTGCACTGATTTTAATTCAAGAAAATTTTTAACTTACAAATTTAATATCTTATTTTAAACTAGACCTAAAATTTCTTTATTTTTGTTGAAATTTTTTAATAATAATGAATAAACAAGATAGAAAACCATTGATTTTGGTAACGAATGATGACGGAATCACTGCGCCAGGGATTAGAAAACTCGTAGAATTTATGAACGAAATAGGGGAGGTGGTCATAGTGGCGCCAGATTCTCCGCAGAGCGGCAAGGGACATGCTATCACGATAAATTCTACCCTGATGGTGGAGGAAATAAAAATGGAAGGCGCTCAGCGGGATTTCGCATGTAGCGGGACGCCTGTGGACTGCGTAAAATTGGCTTTGGATAAGGTGCTTACGCGCAGACCTGATTTGGTGGTTTCGGGGATAAATCATGGGGCAAATTCCTCCATCAATGTTATTTACTCTGGGACGATGTCTGCCGCTGTGGAGGCTGGTGTAGAGGGCATTCCTGCGATTGGGTTTTCTTTGCTGGATTTCAGTTTTGAGGCTGATTTTGACCAAGCAAAAGATTTTATTCAAGAAATAGTTTTAAAAACCTTGAAAAACCCGATGCCAAAAGGAATAGTCCTAAATGTGAACATTCCTAAACTAAAAAAAGAAGAGATAAAAGGCATCAAAATCTGCCGACAGGCTCAGGCGAAATGGGAGGAAAACTTCGATGAAAGAGTCAATCCACAGGGCAAGAAATACTACTGGCTCACGGGCTATTTTAATAACATGGATGAAGGCGAAGATGCCGATGAAACAGCTCTGATGAACGGCTATATCAGCATTGTCCCTGTGAAATTTGACCTTACGGGTTATGAGTATATAGATGCTTTGCGAGAGCTTTATTAAATTCGGTTTATAAAGTTTGTGGATGATTTTAAATTGTATAAATTAGCGGAAAATTTAATTTTAATATAAATCATGAAAAGAAAATTATCAATTCTTGCTTTGGCGACGGCATTTTCATTGCCATGTAAAGCACAAGAGAGTAGTGTAGAGGTAAAAGTAGAAAATGTAAAGCAGAGTAAGGTAGCCATAATGGCGAGTGCAGGGTATGCGTGGAGAACAGCAGAGATAGATGGTAGTATCACATATCCTTTCAGAAGTCATGTAGAAAAAATTACTTCGGGGTTTCATTTTGATATCTCGGCTTATCATAGAATAGCTCCTAATATGGGACTTGGGCTGAAATTCAATAGATATTCTGCTTCTGCGGAAACTAGTCTTGGCGGAGTATATCTTAGCACGAAGGATAGAATTATCTTCATAGGGCCGTCGTTCATGTATTCTAATTTTGAAATGGACACACCACATAAATTTTATTGGGATGTAGCGCTGGGCTATCAGCAATATACGAGTAGTAATTTTTTAGGTCTTCTTGGAAATTTTGAGGTAAAAGGTTCTTCAATAGGGCTTTATAGCACGATAGGGTATCAGTATGCTGTGAGTCGTTCGTTCTTGATAGGGCCTCAGCTAGGTTTTGGGCTGGGAGCTGTGAAACTCCATGTTGAAAATGGAAGGAGCCTATCACTCGCAAATAATGACAAAAAAGAAGGCTTAGGGAGAGTTTCTCTAGCAGCCACAGCGACAATAAGATTTTAATAATTCTAAAATACACACAAAAAGCACCTTTTTTAGGGTGCTTTTTGTATAATAATCAAAGAGATGTTTAACAGAAGTAAGAGACCAATAAATAGAATATGAAAAATTATGTGTTATTAATGGTGATTATTTCCATAATAATTGGATGTAATAAGAAGCACAAAGAAGATATTGTTGGTTTATATGAAGTTGATAAAGTACCATGGGAGTTATCAAATAAGGAAATATATTATTACTTAGAATTACAAGAGAATGATGTTTATAAGCTCAAAAAATTAAATGGAGATTCATTAAAAGGGCATTGGTATATTTTTTCTGAAGAAAAAGACTCAATAATTATTAAATTTGAGTTTGATAATAATTATATAGTAGGAAAACTAAAAGGTTCTGCATTATTATTTAAAGAACCAAATGTTTTTGACCATAACTTTTCAAATTGGTTATATATAAAGACAAATAAATAATCTCTTAGATTATGCATTCACATTAGGGCATGAAATGATACATGTTTTTTGATTTTATCTATAATCACATATTAAAATAAATATAACAACAGATAACAGACTAAAAAAACTCATAAAAATGAAGATAATAATATTTCTATTTCTTCTTCAAGCCACTGGGAGAAAGGGACTAATTCGGTATCTTCTTCCCAATACTCAGGAGGGATATCGGAGTAGAAAATTCCAAACTGATCTTCTTCGCCCAATACAAACCCTGCCTGATGGCCTACAGTGGGATAGCAAACTAAAAGGATATGAGGGAATAAATAGACCCCTGTCCCCTCAAAGATTTCCTTGGCATAGCTTTCCCATTGTTCAGGGTGGTAGAACTGATATGAAAAACCTCTTTCGTCCTCGAAAAGGGTACAGGCGCCTAAGGTAAGAAGAAAAGTTCTGAAGTCTTCGGGCAGTTGCACATTATATTGTTGCTCAAAGAGCGTAATTTGCTCAGGAGTAACCTCGCTTTGTCGCGAAAAACAATAGGTTTCATT
This sequence comes from uncultured Flavobacteriaceae bacterium, assembly GCA_963516475.1. Lineage (GTDB taxonomy): Bacteria > Bacteroidota > Bacteroidia > Flavobacteriales > Weeksellaceae > JABCPE02. The sequence goes on along the minus strand of CAUQBR010000004.1, from coordinate 4,559 downwards.
GCCAAAATGAATCGGTTTGCCTCCACTTTGTTTTATAAGGTCTTGTAAATAAGGTAAGAGTTTTATTAAAAGTACTCATAATCTTCTATTTTTTTGCAAAGTTACTATTTTTGCAATGAAGTATTTGGGTCAATGTTTTTTTTTTGGGATAAAATTTTTGAGAAATTTGAAGATAAATAATAATGAAAAAAATTAGTATCATAATAGTCCAAACATTACTTTTGATATTCAGCATCTATTTATACAAAATAATGCTAGACGAAAGACGAATGATAAAGAATAATGGTACAATAAAAGTATTTATTATGCAAGTAAAAAATAAAGGAAAATATGGAATAAAATACAATGTTAAATATCAAGATAAAATATATTATAATATTGTAGGACTGGATAGAAACTTAAAAGAAAACTCATATGACACACAAAATTTTTATTATAATAATGAAAATAATACTATCCTTTTCAAAGAGAAACATTTACCAACATTTAATGTTATAATATTTCTATTCTTGTTGTCATTTATATTATGGTTTCTTCCAAAAAGGCTTTTATGGTAATGTTCCGAATGTATTTTTTGAAATAAATAGAAAGAGCAATAAATAGAAAAAAATGAGTGCAATAACACATTTGATAATTTGGGTAGTGGGAACATTTTTAATTTATCTATGGTATAGGCATTGGATAAAAGAATTAAAAGAAAATGGCGACAATGACAAACCACATATTAGACATTCATTTATGTATTCAAGACTTGTGGGATTAATAATAATAGGTATTATCGTTGTTATTATTATGATAATAAGGTTAATAATATATGGGAATATATATTATGGGTGGTAATAGGGATAATGTTCCAAATATGTTTTTTGAAAAAAATAAAATTTAAAGATAAATGATGGAAACACTAAAAATGATACTAAAAATAGTAGTAAAAATAATAAAAGTTTTCTTGTTGCTAATATTTATTTTGATAGGAGGAATAATGATTTATTTCCAGATAAAAGTAGAAACCTATAAAAACCAATTAATAGAACTTTATGATTTTGATTATTTGAAAAGAGAGAGAAAAAGATATCATCCTTTTGTAGTATTTTATTTATACAGCAAGTTATATGGTAAAAATAAAGAATATTTTAGGAGTATCCATTATCCATATGACTTGTATGATATAAAACATAATATTATTAGAAAAGAAAATGAATCATATCATGTATTATCTAATATAGAATATAATGCGTATCTGATGTATTGTTATGATTTTAAAAGACCTGAGTAATAGGTAATGTTCCAGAAGTGTTGTTTTGAAAAAAATAAAATTAAAGATAAATGATGGAAAATATAAAAATATTGATTTTATTATTGATATTTTCTTGTAACCCACAAGAGAGCAACGGACATAAAAAAGAAAACCCAATTCTAAAAATAGAATACAATTTTTATGCTTCAAGTGGTGGAGAACCTATTTATAGAGTTCTTTATTTTGATGAAGAAGTTATTGTTGAAAACTTGGAACATTCCCATACATACAAAGCGAAAATCACCAAAGATAAAATAGAAGAAATAGAAAAAATCACATCAAAATTAAAACCAAATAATGATATAGAACCAGATATTATTTTAGATTCTTGGAGAATAGAGTTAATAATTAATGGCATTACATATTATAACGAAACAAAAGTTACAAAAGAGACCTTGCCAAAAGACATTAGACAGCTTTTGTATATATTAATTAAAAACTCAACTGTGGATATAGATTTATATGATTTTTCTTAAAATTGATATCGGTGGTAAGTTTAGACATAATTGCAGGAACAAAATTTAGATTTAATCCATTAAGTTAAATAATTATGAAAAATATAATAAGCATAATCGTAATTTATATAGGATTATTCTTGATAGATAAAAGAGCCAGTTCCTACGGAAATGGAGTTATTCATTTATATAAACATTTAAATTACAACATAAGTCTGACCAAAATCAACCATAATTATTTCCTATATGGTGACTTGGGGTATATTATGCCTCAAGAGTATTATAATGGATTGTATATTGAAAAAATCGTAGGGTATGAAGAGAGCAAGGATGAACTGAAAATTTATATTTCTACTAATAACGATTTGAAAAGTCTTTCTTTTTATAATGAAAAAATGGTAATAGACAAAAATCCAATTATAAGAAAAGAAAATACTCTCCCTGATATTAATTTCGATAACATACCTTATGTATATTATTATTGGAAAGTGATTTTTATAATAGGAGTTTTAATTAGTATTGTATTGGGTATAAATCTATTATATAGATTGTATAAAAATAATCAATAGAAATTACAGAAGAATAAAATGAGTACAATAGTAGCTTTAATCATTATAATAGCTATTACAGTTCAATCTTATTTATCATATAAAAATTGGAGAAAAGAATTAAAGGAAGAGCATGGGCATGATGAATTAGGAGCAGGTGATAATTTTTTATATACAAAGTATTTAACTATAATTATTTCTGGTGCTATAGGTATAATCATTCTTATTATAAGATTTATATTGTATGGTAATGAGAATAGTAGATAAATAGTGTTTCAAATATATTTTTTGAAATAAATAAAAAGGAAGAAATATTATATGGATTAGTATTTTTAATACTTGCTTTTCTCATGTTTAAAATCCATATTATTGGAGAAAAAATAAGAAAATAGAATATAAAAGTGATGAATTAGATGTATCAGATTATATCTTATAATTCATTGGATAATAATAGCAGCTTTTGTAATTTATTCTATAATGCTTTTATTCAATGGAGTATTAAGTTTGATAAAATAAAAAGTATAGAAAAAGGATAATATCCCAAATGTGTTGTTTGAAATAAAATCAGCAAAAGAACGAATATTTTAAAATAATAAAAAAAGTAAAAGGCATCTATTATTTAATAGAAGAAGGACATTATGGACTTAAAATGATATTAGAGTTTGGTTGGAGTAGAAGTTAATTTTAAAATAGGAATAATGAAATAAAAGTAGAGTATGAACAAAAACCTAAATAAGATAATAGTAATTTTTATAATTCTATTTTTAAACATTACATCTGCAATAGGAATGTTTGCGCTGCATCCAGATGATAGTATGAGTTTAGGGCTTATCTATATTATTCTGTTGTTTATATTCATTAACGGAATTATTGGTATTTCACTAATATTAGTAAAATCAAAATATGGTTTGTATTTTATTATAAATATTGTAATCAATACAATAGTAGTTTTTATAAGCTTTTTTTCTGCTATAAAGTATTATAAAACAACAGATATAAAACCTAAAAAGTTCTATTATAATAAAACTTTATATTACCTTGATTTTATTAGAATGGATACCATGTATACAATATGGAAATCAGGAGAATATAGTGATATTGAAGGAAAGTATAACGAGAAAGAAAATGAAAAAATAGAATTAGAAAATGGTATATATATTAAAAATGATACTATATATAACTTCCCATCGGAGAATCTAAAATTAAAGTTATATGATAGAAAATAAAGGGTAATATGGTAATATTCCAAATATGTTTTTAAAAATAAATGAGCAAAAGAACGAATATTTTAAAGTAATGAAAAAACTACAAATAACCCTAGAACTATGCATGAACATGTGGCAGGAGTATCTATTAAAATTGATAAATATGAAGAAACAAGAGCATATGGAACCCATCCAACGGTTAAGAAAATGGAAAGCCCAAAAGAAATGCTTGGCAAGATATAATTAAGTTTATACCTGATTTAATACAATTATTACTAAAAAAATAACAATAATGATAAAGAGAATAATAATATTCTGTATAATTAGTTTTAAATTATTTGGTTGTAAAGAAAATATCATTAATAATAAAGGATATAATGAATCTATTTCTTACTTTGAAGGTATTAAGGGAGGTATAACATCTCATTTTCCAAAAGAAATAGAATTTGGAAGTAGTTATTTTTATACTATTGATAGTTTAGGGTATTATAATACTCAAGAAATCAATATAACTATTACAAAAGCTGAAAAGGAAATAGAAAAGCTGAAAAAATTGTATAAAAAAGAACAAGTTTATACAATAGATAATAACTGTATCATTGTTGTTAATGATTTTATAAAGAAAGATGATATCTCCTTTATGCCGGATGAAGAAGTTTTGTTATCGGAGAGTAATGATAAAATCTATATGACTACCTATTCAAATAAGTGCACAAAAAGTTACAAGGTTATTCCTAATTTTTGGAATAGATAGAGCAGCAAAAAACGGTCTAAACCAAAGCTTTAAATATATTATTTTAGCACAAGAAGAGGGAGAAGGAGTTTATTCACCAAAACTAAATTCTAAAATTTCATTTATGCCTAGTTTTGCTAAACATGGATATTCAAAAGGAATAGCATATAGTGATAAAGATAAGATAGTTATTTATTTATTGGTTAATATTTTGGTAATAGGTAATGTTCCAGAAGTGTTGTTTAAAATAAATGAGCAAAAGAACAAATATTTTAAAATAATGAAAAAAATAAAGAATGATGGAGAATGTAAAGTATAAAT
>CAUQBR010000003.1:0-154291 GCA_963516475.1 uncultured Flavobacteriaceae bacterium | reverse complement strand
TTCTATTGATTACGAAGAAGAAAAAGAAGATTATGAAGTAGACGAAGAAGATAGAATAACCCTTATCAATGGAGAAAATATCCCTTGGGAAGAGGTCAAAAGAAATGGCTTTGACTATATCTCTATTGTCTGTGAAACCGAAAATGGAGAAAAAGCAGAGATTGTATCTTTAGAATTGGCTTAAAGAATTTATACTTCTCTTCACCGAAGCTAAATTATTCATATCTTTGCGAAAATTTAAAAACAAAAAAAGCAATGCACAAAGCAGGTTTTGTCAATATAGTAGGAAAGCCCAATGCTGGGAAGTCTACCCTTCTGAATCAGCTCATGGGAGAGAAATTAGCCATCGTTACCCAAAAGGCGCAGACTACCAGACACCGTATTTTCGGGATTTATAACGAGGAAGATGTTCAGATTGTCTTTTCGGACACACCTGGCGTTCTTGACCCTAAATACGAACTACAAGAAAAAATGATGGGCTTCGTGAAAGAAAGCCTCCAAGATGCAGATGTATTTCTTTTCATCGTAGATATATCGGACAAAAGCGAGCCTTCGGAATTTCTCATCGAGAAGTTAAATAAAATTCCGATTCCTGTGCTGCTACTCATCAACAAAATAGATAAAAGCAACCAAAAGGAAATGGAAGCCGCTGTGGAACACTGGCACAATCTCCTTCCGAAAGCAGAAATCCTACCGATTTCGGCGCTAAATGCTTACAATACGGAGTATATCCTCCCGAAATTAAAATCTCTGCTTCCAGAGAACCCGCCATACTATGACAAAGACCAGTTTACAGACAAATCGGAAAGATTTTTTGTCAATGAAACGGTGCGCGAGAAAATTTTGCTTAACTACGAGAAGGAAATCCCTTACTCCGTAGAGGTGGTTACTGAACTTTTCAAAGAAAAGGAAGGCATCATCTTCATAGACAGCATCATCTATGTGGAGCGAGAAACCCAAAAGGGAATTTTGATAGGCCACAAAGGCGAAGCGATTAAAAAAGTCGGCACAGAAGCAAGGCTTGATTTGGAGAAATTCTTTGCAAAGAAAATCCATCTCAATCTCTTTGTGAAAGTAAAAAAAGATTGGAGAAAGAACGAAAAAGACCTCAAGAATTTCGGATACAGATAGCAGAAGATGATAAAAATCCTTGACCAAGATTTCACTGAACTCAATCTTTTTATACAGCACCAAAATCCCAGCAAAATTTTCATCTTGGTGGATGAAAACACGCACGAATACTGTCTCCCTACCCTCTTGGGCAATTTAGAAACTACGGCGCCCTTTGAGATTATAGAGATAGAGGAAGGAGAGCAGAGCAAGAACATAAACACCGCCGTGCAGCTTTGGGAAATCCTTACAGAATTCGGTGCTGATAGGCATAGTCTGTTTATCTGTCTTGGCGGAGGTGTTGTCACGGATATTGGCGGCTTTGTGGCCTCCACTTACAAAAGAGGAATTCCTTTCATTTACCTTCCTACCACTCTGCTGGCAATGGCAGATGCTGCTGTGGGCGGTAAAACAGGCTTAGACCATTTGTTTTTTAAAAATCTAATCGGAACTTTTGCAGAGCCGAAGCAAATTTTCCTTTTTGCTGATTATCTCCGCACACTGCTCTTTCGAGAGCTGAAATCTGGCTTTGCGGAAATGCTGAAACATGGTCTTGTCGCTGATGGAGAACATTGGCTTGGACTGATTTCTATTGAAAATGAGCTTTCTGCAGAGAAAATCGCGCCGTATCTATTACAAAGTGCCGAAATTAAACAAAAAATCGTGCAGGAAGACTTCCATGAAAAGCACATCCGAAAAATTCTCAACTTCGGGCATACAGTAGGACACGCCATAGAAAGCCTTTTCCTGAGAGAGGGAGCTCCTCTGCTCCATGGCGAAGCAGTCGCACTCGGAATGATTTGTGAAACTTACATTTCGTATTTGCAGCAGCTGATTTCTCTGGACACAGCACGCCATATTATAGAAAATCTTGTGCGATTTTTCCCGTCTGTGGATATTTCTAATTTCAGTGATGAGGAAATCATTACGCTGATGTATCAGGATAAAAAAAATCAGCATGGAAACATTAGTTTCTCGCTGATAGAAGGTATCGGCAAGGGAAATTATAACCAAAATGTTCCGCTGGAAAACATTATTTCTGCGCTGGATTTCTACCGAAGTGGATTATAAAAAATAATCAAGAATAGTTTAACATAAAATTAAACTACCTTTATTTTTTTTTTACATAATAGCTGTAAAAGCCGCCGTAAAGCCAAAAATAATACCAGGTGTATTCGCCACGATTATAGGCCAATCTTTTTTAGGTTTTAGAAATCCATAACCTACCCATAGTGTGCAGTTAATCCCTGCCACAAAAGGCTGAAGAAAATCACCCTTCATCCCTTGTAGATTGGATGTAATCTGTGGAATATAAGATACATACATAAGCATTGCTGTTCCTGTAGCTACCCATCCTAAAATATTTAAAAACTTTTCCATGATATTTAAAATTTAATTGTTGATTTTTATTTAACCAAAATTATAAAATTTTTTTTTATGTAAATAATAAAAAACAGCAGAGATTCATAACCCCTGCTGTGTGTCTCATATGTAATGAAATTACTACTTTTATCCTAAACTATCTGGATAAACTATTTCTTTTTGCTTTCTTCCTTATACACTACTTTTCCATTAATGGAGAGTGTGCCTTCCTTGTCATCATACAAGTATTCGCCTTTTTCGTAGAGATTTTCTGATTTTTTGTCTAAAATAACCGAACCTTCTTTTTTAGGAAGGACAATCTCAGCTTTGGATTCATCTTTATTAAACAAAACAAATGCGCTGATGACTGCATCGCCTTCTTTCACTTCGATAGGGTCTAATCTAACACCAGCCTCCCAAAGCTGCACACAAGTCTGCTGCAATTCACTCCACGAAAATCCTGCCGAAGTGATACACCCATGCTCATCTCTATCAGCACCTACCAATTCTTCTTGTTCTTCCACTTTTTGATTTGGATTTTCTTTCACTTCTTCCTTTTTTGGACTGTTACATGAAAACATTGACAACACTATTCCTGATAAAACTATGGCTTTTTTCATATTTTTAGATTTTACAAAAATTTAGTTATTGTTATTATTACTTCCACCAAAAGTAAAGTTAAAACTAAGCCCAGCTCGTAGAGTTGATAATGGATAAGCGGTAGAAATTTTATATTTGGTTACCAGCTGGTTATAGAAGAATTTCACTTGGAAATTTTGTGAAAAACTATAATCCGCTGAGAAATTTATTCCCAAAACTCTCTGTCCTCCAGTTACTTGTGAATCTTGGGCTAAGATATTGGTTATTCGGGTTTTATTATCTCTTAGTGAAAAATCAAATTTAAGATTCAAATCACTTTTTATGGTTCTTTGTTTTCCTCTGAACCTCATCTTAAATTTCAAATCTTTGATGATGTATCCAAATCCTACAATATACTCAGAACCAGAGTCTTCCGAAAGTGTATAATTCTGAAGTCCTAGTACATAGGCTCTGTTCTTGTTATACATCGCTCTGAACTGCATGTTATTCCTCATGGTAACATCAGCCCCGATAAGCGGCGAAAATTCCTCCACATAGCCTACCTGAGAGAATACATACGGATTTAGGAAGTTACCATTTCTATCCTTGTCTGATGAAGGCATCGGCGTGTTTTTGCTCACTTCATAATTATAATAATCTGAGCTAGACTGTATCCCTGCCACAGTGTATGTAGCCTTATAGCCATGTAATATGTCTATTTTAGAGAAATGTCTATTGAACATCGGGATATTTTTCAATCCTGAATAGATAATCTGCCAGTTAGGAAGAGGGAATTTGGATTTCGTAGGGTTTTCTTTGCTCAAATTCTTACCACCAACCGCTGCCTTGAATGCAGGAATTAATATGTATGAATTTCCTAAACCATAGCCTTCCACAAAGCCATCAGCCCCCAAAATTCCAGGCATACTTCTAGACAAAACTCGTGCATTTTCTATCATATTCATATAAAGTTGTCCGCCATCTTTAAAAGAAGTCCCCATCAATATATCTGTATGAGAGAAAGCTATAATCTCGTTCGCAAAAGACAATCTATTGTTTGTCAATATATTATACCCGCTATGAGTCAATGAACTTGAATAATTTTTAAGGAAATTTAGGTCTATCTTCAAATCATTCATCGGCTGAATTTGGATGCTTCCTGTGATAGCCTTAGTCTGCATCTGTACATAGGATTCTGTCATCAAGTCCGAACCTGTTACCCAGCCACGCTCTATCATCACCCTACGGATATCCGCCTGAGAACCAAGCAAGAATCCATATGTAGGCCCTCCTATCCCCTGTCCATATCCATAAAAATTCGGAGACGAAAGTATCCCTGGGAGAGAAGTTCCATTGGTTTCATTATAGTTAAAATCAACCTGTTTAAGTGAAGATGTAATTCCATAAAGAACAGCTTGTAATGGAGTCAGCCTATTTTTGAGGGTAGTGATTCTATTTTCACTATTTTTCCTAGTGGCTGTCTCTGCATTGGTTTTTTCCATTGCTTCTATCTCTGCTCTTCTCAGCTGCATGGTATTCTCCAGTTTTTGGAAATACTTAAATTTAGAGAATAAACTAGGAATATCCACAGAAGCCGCAACCACGGTATTGTTATTATTTTGGGCTAAATTCCCTAAATCCTGCTGAGAAAGAACCGTAGAACGAGCCGACCAGTTATACTGGAAACCATATCCCACCTCCGCATTGATGAAATCTAAATATGGGAAATGCTCAAACGGCAACTTATAATTAAGCTGTACTTTGTGGTTATACAGAACAGGTCTTCCTGCACGGAACAAATCCCTAAAAATAGAGCGGTTATTCATTCCATTTACAGAAATATGGTCATTGAGCGTTCGGGTATAGGAATTAATATCCAATTTCAGGGATTTAGTAAAATTAAATCCAAGATTATACTGCCATCCGAAATAGAAAGTTCTTCCTTTTATCACTTGGAAATCATCCCCTGGAATACCTGTCAGCAGTGCATCTATATTTCTATACTGAAGCTCACTATATGTTCTGTCCAACTCCGCTCTGAAAGACAATCGAGTAGGAATTGGATTAAAATTAACTTCTTTTATCCAGTTTAAATATTTAGCTGCTTTAGATGTGTCGCTTATCAACTTATTAAACGGTCGTATCACCCAAGGTTTAAAATTAAAATTATAATCCAAATACCCCTTGAAATACTGGCGATAATTTTTAGTTGTATAGACATCTCTATAAAAATCATCATTATAAACAGCCGTAAGGGAAAGGTTTTCTACATCGTAGAATTTGGATTTTTTCTCAGAGTTCATTCTCTGTTTCTGCATATTGACCACACCTATACTTCTCTGCTGAGAGTAGGTTCTCACTATTTTTTTCAGCTGGTCTCTTATCGGACTGTTTTTCAGTTCTACATCATTATCCAGAGGATTATACCTAGGGTCTTCTATACTCTGTGTATAGGAGTAGTTAAACGGAATTTTCATTCCTATTTTCTCTGGTAAGAATTTGTCCAAATTTACCGTAGTGCTGATGTGTAAGGTAGAATTGTCTGTCTGTGACCTTTCTGATGGTTTTTGAACAATAGTCCCGAAACCAACCGTGGATACAGACCCGCTGGCATTAACCATCGCAAAATCCCCTAAATTGAAAGTCAAATTAGCATTTGCTGCGTATCCTCCTTGGTTTTTAATTCCAGAAGCACGGATTTCATTTATCCAAAGCAAAATATCTTTGGACACGCTAGATGCATCTTGGTTTCTTACCCCTAATACTATGGTATTGATATTCCCTATACTTGGGCGACCTTTTACATAAATTTTCTTATTGGCATCTCCATAGCTTCCGTCTGTATATCTAGTATCAGCAGGAGCTCCATTTTTATCTCTTCTTCCTTTAATAGCTGTTAGTTCCGTTAATTCCAGACTAACCATATTTTCTGAAGGCCAGATTTCATAAGGTGTTCTGCTGTTAGAAGAAGTATATTTAAGGGAAGCCTCGTATTCATAGTAGTTATCCGTAGCATCACTACCGAAACGGATAAAGAACTTGGTTTTATCATCCAGAGCCGTAGAGGTCAGATTTCTCAAATCTTGAGCATGAACAAACATTTCCAGCTTTTCATACCTACGCAAATCTAGTGTAGTGTTCTTAAACACCCCACGAGCATCATTACTTAGCCCTGTTACTTTCATATAAAGAGAACCTTCATTTTGTCTCTGTGTACCAGCTGTTCCACTCAAAACCTCTCGGTCTATTCCTGGAGGCAGCACATATGGAGGCGTTCCTTGTCCGTTTTCTTCCAAGTTTACACTTCCTATTTCTAGATTATCCGTATTTACTGTTCCAAAACCTTCGTTCGTGGTAGCATCTACAGCGAGTGGTTTGGTGTATCTTCTCCAATCGGAACGAACCAAATCCAAACTACCAAATCTAAGTGTAGTAGTCTCATCAAAACCTGTAAGCACCATTCTCATGAAACGAACATTGTTTAGCACATCTGTACTGCGCTCTCCTGCTGTGGTATCAAACTGGCTTACTGGAATACGGAAAAGATACCATTTATTGGTTCCAGATCTTCCGTCTTGGAATCTTGTGGAAACCTCCTTTACATCCACTATATTATTTTGTCCTAAAACCAAACTCGCTCTATCCAGCTTCACTGTATACTGGTTATAGCTTTCGTTTTGGTCAAGGTTAAAGTCTCTATTTACATCCTCTGCATCAGGAGTTTGCGTGGCAACTTCTAATGAATTGGCTTCCGAGTTTCCGTCTGGGTTTCTAAAATATCTGTATCGTTCTACCAGCGAGCCTGCCCGTGAACCTTGGAACTTATTAGACAAAGGAAATACAAAGTCATCAGATGCAGGGTCTACAACATTAGTCACAGGATTCACAAATGAAGTCCCGAATTTCGCCGCCTCCGCCTGATTATCAAGCCCATCATACCCTAAATCCTGTGTAGACCGCTCCGCTCCCTCTGATGAGAAGGCATAGAGCACAGGTGCTTGTTTAGGCTGATTTCCCCAGTTGGTAGTCGTAACATTGGCTGGGTCTGAACTCGTAGGAAGTCCATTTTCGTATTGTAAAACGCCATCTTTTAGGACATCTTCAGAAACATTCCCAAGATGCAATAATAACTTAGGATTTGTTCCCAATGTTCCCCCATCCGCATACGGATCCATCATCCAGAACTCTACATATTCTATATTAGAATTCACAAAGTTAGAAACAGAAATTGACCGCATAAGTCCTCCCCATCTATCTTGTGTTGTTTCTGATGGATTAAAGTTATAAGGTCCTCTTTCTGTAGGATAGTATGAAATATCAAAAGTATTCAGGAAATTTTCCTCTCCTGCTACATAGTCTTTTATCGTGTATAATTCTCCCTGATGTACTCTTCGTGAGGCATGGTTGGATAGACTCTGCGCACTTACTCCATTAGGTGCAGATCCGCCTACTCCATAGAATCTAGGATCTATATTATACCAAGAAATAAGCCCCCTTCCGTAGCCATAGGTCAAGTTATTACTTAGATTAGCTGTATTAAATATAGGATCGCTCGTATTTTGCTCTGGTTTAGAAGCCAAACTCCACATAGAAGGCTCTTTCAAAGAAATACGAGAAGTAGCCTGCTCAAAATCATCTATATAAGATTGATTTTGCATATTGCTATTTTCGCCTGGGATAAGGTAAGCCACCTCTGCTCGGAAACTGATATTAGATTTTGTGTCTGTGTTAATAAGCGGGATTTTGTTTGTCAATCTCGTAAGGAACGGAGCCTCATTATTATAGGCTATATTCATTCCGAGCATCGTGTTATTCACTGCTTCCTGCCCGAGCTGGACTTTATGGGTCAAAGGTGTTTCTCTATAATTAACCATCGTAGCTCCGATGAGAAAATTATCACTGATTTTCCTTTCTAAATTAAGCCCAATGAACCTTTTTTTCTGTGTATTAAACGCCAACTGGTTTTCCAGACTCACACTGATAGCCTGCCCAGATTGTTTAATCATTTCATTGATAATCGTAACCGTTCCCAGCAAATAGTCCACCGTGTAGTCCACTCCTTCCACGAGTTCTACGCCGTTAGAAGTTACTTTCACCGAGCCCTTCGGAATATTCACCGCACCGAGTGCTATTCCCTGAGCTCCAGAGCCTTTAAACCTCCCTTCTAATGTATATCTCTGAGCCAAATTAGCCTGTGTAGCCACAGATTTCAGCTGTGTATATAAATCCGAAAAGACAAATTTAGGGTCGTATCCTCCCAAAACACCTTCTATATACTTACCAAACGGCTGTGTTTTAGTAAATATCAATTTACCATTATTCTCATCAATGGTCAGCCCTGGGACAAAGTCAAACTGCCCGTCGCCATCCTGCTGTCCGTCGCCATTAGAATTCAGCCTATCCCAGTTGAACAATTTCAGCAAGTTAATATCCTGAACGCCCGTTCCTGGAAGATAGCTGACCTTACCATTTGATGGGTCACGATAGTAAACATTCATGAAGAAATCTTCTGGCGAAATCTGTGTCCCATCCAGAGGATAAATGTTCTTCATCATGAGATCCCACATAGGAGATGTGGTTTTGGTAACAGTATTGGGTTTAAGCAATTTTGTTATCAATACAGTAGAGTTATCTTCTGAAAACTCCCCTACTTTATATACTTTAGAGTCATCTCCATTTACAGTATATGAGAAGGATACCGCAAGGAGCTGATTATCATTTAATCTTTGATTTAGGGAAATATATCCCAGTTGTGAATGAAACCTAAACTCACTTTCGCTAAGTTTTCTGGCTCTTCTATTAAAAATAAAATTCTCTCCCTCCTGATACGGCTGGTTGGTTCTAGTAGTGGCATCATAGAGAGATTGGTTTTTAATGGAATTATACGCTGTGGTTACATCACGGATTCCTGTTAAATTGGAAACATCTCGATAAACACTATTCACCGAGTTATCAGGATAATCTGTAAGAGCCCCTTCCCCTAAGTCCCTGACACCCACTATGGTTTTCTGCGACTGGAGGTCACCAGACCCTTGGTCCAGCACCCATACTTCTATCCTGTTAATCGCTATTTTAGAGTTGATAAGAGGATATTGTAACAATGCTCCATCATAGTGGTTATTAAAATACTGCCCAATGAAAAAGTGCTGGTTATCCTCGTAATCTACTGCATTGATTTTAAAGCTCTTGGAGGCACCTCCATTTTGTGCGACTACAGTCTGCACCTCGCCCTGCTGTTGTGAAAATACAAGTGTCCCTGTAGTTTTCCCTAGCTGAAACTCTGTTTTTATCCCAAAAAGAGACTCTGAACCTCTAATCAAACTCGTAGAAAGCGGCATGTTGATATTCCCAACCTCCACTTTTTTGATGATTCTATCCTCACCATCATCTCCGATTCTGTCATTTAGCTTTTTAGATAGTTTATCTTGGACATCTTTCCAAGAACTTCCTGTTCCTGTCCAGACAAGATTTACTTTATTTTCAAAAGCAAAACCGCTCTGGGTATCATAGTTGGCTCTCAGCTGTAAGTTTTCCCCTACTTTCCCCACTATCCCTACATTTATCCTCTGCTGAACATCTATCGTAAAGGATTTTCTGTTGTTAGGAAGTATAAGCGGATTATCTATTTTTTGGTGTAAAATACCAAGGTCAAAAGTAGCATACCCCTGCGGAATAAGCTCTATCTTGTTCCCTCCAAAAATAGTTTCAAAAATTCGGTTTCTAATCGTGATACTCGGCAAAAGCGATTTTTTCTTCGCTTCTTCCTCCTTGTCGCCTATCTGTGTATATGTTCCTTCGCTGGACTTCTGACGAAAAAATTCACGGATATTTTTATTCTGTAAATATTGTGAATACTGCAAAGGTGTCATCGTAAGCGGTTCTCCTACCACCAGATTCCCAATTTTGGGATATAGATAATACATCCCTGTTTTAATGTCATAAAACGCCTCATAACGAGTGGGATTAGGAATTGTAAATTCCTTATTTTCTATCATCTCTTTTTCAGTCTGTGCCCATACATTATCACTGAATAATGAAAGGAAAAATAAAGGAGCTGCCTTTAGTATAGTTGCTTTTTTCACGAAATCTGCCTTATATATTTTTTAAAACTTGTTTTACCAATTCTTCTACACTCGCTTCTGGATTTTGTTTCAAAATCTTATCCGCTATTTTCTCACTGGTTTTTCTCGGAATACCCAATACCTCCAATGCTGATAACGCTTCTTCTTTTATTTTATTATCAAGAATTGCAGGACTTACGGTTCCTAAACCATCAAATTTCTGAACTTTATCTCTCAAATCTATGATGATTCTCTCTGCGGTTTTAGCGCCTATTCCTTTCACTTTTTGAAGAATCCTGTTGTTACCAGACAAAATAGCTTGGGCAATATCCGAAAGCTCTAATGACGAAAGCAAAATCATCGCAGACACCGCCCCCACACCATTTACACTGATGAGGAGATTAAACATCTCTCTTTCCTCTTTATCAAAAAAACCAAAAAGCAAATGGGCATCTTCACGGATAATCTGCTGAGTGTATATTGTAGATTCTTTTCCTAAATGCAGTTTTTGTGATGTCTGCACACTAATTCCCGCATAATAGCCCACACCGCCAACATCCATGACAGCATAAGTAGGAGTTAGTTCACTGACAACACCTCTAAGATAAAAAATCATTTGTATCTTTTTTAAAATTCCTACAAAGTTACAAAATAAATTTAATTTTCTTCCTGATAATAAACCTTATAGAACTTCCCTTTTTCATCCTCGCCCTGCTCTATTTTTCTGCGGTCGCCATGCACATAGATATGGAAGTTTTTATCCAGTTTTATTACAGATTTATAGTTTCTGGCTTGTTTCTTTACAGCTGCCTCAGAAATAGGAAATTCCTCTGCAATATCCACCTGAAATTCCTGCTCATATTCGGTTTTATAATTAGAAAAACTCTCTATCACATTCTTATCCTGCAAAACTTCATTGGTAAATTCATCAAAATCAAATCGCTCTTTTTCTTTGAAAAAATTGATTGTCTTATTCAAAAAATCAGCTTGGTCAGCCTTAGAAACCTCAAATTCCTGCGGAAGCTGATTGGTTATATAGTTTTTATAAAGGCTCAGCGTGCTCTCCGTGCTGAAATACTCGTCATTTCTCTGGCGAATGTGCAGGAACTTATCAAACCAATATTCAGAATCTCCATTTTTATTATTATCAAAAGCCTTTACCACAAATCCCTCTTCCTTCTGAATGTTATAAATCATACAGCCTTTGTCTATTTTACTGAGATTAAACCCAAAATCCTTATTCACTTGGAAATTTTCATCTTCTGCTAGAACTTTCAAAAAAGTATCCTTTTTCTCCATTTTGAAAATCCCCAAAGAGTCCATTTTCTCGCCATTCTCTGAATCATCCTCAAAATAGACCACACAGCACTCTCCAGACAAAACTCTCGGATTATCAGTGATTTCATACAGATATTTGGCTATTTTTCGGGAATGCTCATGAAACCAGTCTTTCTCCTCAAAAATCTCCGAAACATAGGTATAAAGCTCATTGTTTTCTATATTAGATTCATGATAAAACTGAAATTTTTCTTCTGATTTAAAGGGTTTTATGAAAAAATCTGATAAAAATTCTCTCATATCCTCATCCAAAATAAGTTCGTCCTCCGAAAGAAAAAGCCCCTCTTGGTTGATTTTATTTCCTACTCTATGGATAGATATTTTTGTAAACATTTTTTATTTTATTTTCTACAAAAATATGATTTTTAATTTATCATTTGTGTTAAATTTAAAGTTTCTCACTTGCCTTATTTTTTATATTTTTGAAGCATGAATAAACAGGTAAAATTTGAAGATTTAGGGCTAATAGACTACCAAAAAGCATGGGACTATCAGGGAGAACTGATGCAAAAAATCATTGACATCAAACTAAAAAATAGAGAACTTTCTTTTGAAAACCAAGACATTACACCTAATTTCTTCTTATTCGTAGAACATCCTCACATCTATACTCTGGGAAAAAGCGGCGATGAAAACAATATGCTCATCAACACAGAAAAACTAAAACAGATAAACGCCGATTTTGTGAAAACCAATCGCGGTGGAGATATTACCTACCACGGATTTGGGCAGATAGTAGGCTATCCTATTTTGGATTTAGAAAATTTCGCAACAGATATCCATCTGTATATGAGAAACTTAGAAGAAGTAATTATAAGAACTATGGCAAACTATGGGCTCCATGGCGACCGCTCAAAAGGCGAAACTGGCGTTTGGCTGGATGTAGGAAAACCCTATGCTAGGAAAATCTGCGCTATGGGTGTAAAAGCTTCCCGATGGGTAACCATGCACGGCTTCGCTTTTAATGTCAATACAGATATGAAATATTTTGACTACATTATCCCATGCGGAATAAAGGGAAAACAAGTCACTTCCCTAGAACAAGAACTGGGACAAAAAGTGAATATAGAAGAAGTGAAGGATAGAATAAAAAAACATTTCTGCGAAGTATTTGACTGTCAATTTATCTAAAAAAAAACAAAAAAAGACCGAAAAAAAATTCGGTCTTTCTTGTTTAACTATGAAATTGTTTTAAAAATTATATGCGTATCCTAAATTGATAGATCCAGCATTTGCATTATTTCTAGTAAATCCTTTGTAAGAGAAATATAAGTCATGTCTCTTATCAAAAGAATACCCTAACTTAGGCTGGTAATAGAAAGAACCATTTTCATTTTTAAAGTCTTTTTTAGTAAAAAATGCATAACCTAAATCTGCTCCCAAGAAAACATTAGAATCACCTAAAATAAATTCTGCTGTAGCAGCTACTGGAATTACTCCAAAATCTGATACTTTACTCTCTGCTATAATTATCCCCCCAAAATCATATGTCGTCTTTTTACCAAAATAGTGAGAATATCCTGTAGCAACCCCTAATCTGAAGTTTTCTGCCAATGGATAAAGGTATGCTAAATCTGCTCCCGCTGTAAAACTATAAGCTTTACCAAAGTCCCCAACTGGTAGACCTGCATTTACACCTAATCTAATTCCAGATTCAGTTTTTTGAGCGTTCATCAATCCAAAAAGTGCTAAAGCACCTGTTAAAAACAACTTTTTCATTTTTACAATATTTAATTAGTTATTGATGTTTTATTCTATACAAAATAAATGCCAAATTCATTTTTAAAGAATAATAGTCCTTAAACAAAGGGAAAAAGACACTTTTAAACTCTTATCCGTTTATTATTTTTTTCATTTCAGCGATGGTTTCTGCTGGTTTGCCATTAAAAATCCCAGACCCAGAAACTATAATATCCGCTCCAGCCTCTGCAACTTCCTGAATATTATTAAGTTTTATTCCGCCATCTACTTCTATTTCTATATGATTATAGCCTTTTTCCATAATCATTTGTTTTAGTCTTTTTATTTTATTTAGTGCATTAGGGATAAAAGACTGCCCGCCAAATCCTGGGTTTACAGACATTATCAGCACCAAATCTATTTCTTCCAATACTTCTTCTATAACGCTCAAACTCGTGTGAGGATTTAGAGCCACGCCACTTTTACAACCTAAACTTCTGATATGCTGTAATGTTCGGTGAAGATGCGTACAGACCTCAGCATGAACGGTGAGATAATCCGCTCCCGCCTTTACAAAATCATCCACATATCGCTCTGGTTTTTCTATCATAAGATGAACATCGCAGGGAATAGAAGAATTTTTCTTAATCGCTTCCACCACAGGAATTCCTATGGTAATATTTGGGACAAAATGTCCATCCATCACATCTATATGCAGAAGGTCTGCACCAGCACTTTCCAGCATATGAATATCTCTACTCAGATTACAAAAATCCGCAGACAGCAGAGATGGTGATATTTTTTTCTCTTTTTTCATGGTTTATTTTTTAGTGATTTATTCCTTTATGAATTCCTTCTATGAATCTTATAGAGCCTGATTTAGCGCTGATAACTACACTTTTAGTAGTAATAGTTCCGTTTTCATGGAATTTAACTCCGTCCAGATAGCCTCCACTCGTGATGCCTGTTGCGGAAAAAACAGCATTTTCAGACTTTATCAATGTATCTAAATGTATGACTTCACTAATATCAATATTTTCCTTTTTCAAATTGGCGATTTCAGATTCCAGCTGTGGCGCTCTCATTCCCTGCATACCGCCGTTAAGGGCTTTCACTGCACACGCCGCCAAAACACCCTCTGGCGTTCCGCCTATTCCCATCAATACATCCACGCCTGTGTCTGGCATTGCCGCTAAAAGCGCCCCTAAAACATCTCCATCTGTATGCAGTGTAATCCTTGCGCCTGCTTTTCTAATTTCTTCTATCATAGCCTTGTGGCGAGGTTTATCCAAGATATAAACCATCAGATCATTTACTTTTTTACTTTCCGCCTCTGCTATTCTATTAAGGTTTTCTGTAACGGATTGGGTAATGTCTATCACATTTTTAGCCTTCTCTCCTACTACTAGTTTATTCATATAAAAGGAACTCCCTGGATTCCACATACTTCCTTGGTCAGAAGCTGCAATCGTAGCAATGGCATTGGGTCTTCCAAGGGCAAGAAGATTAGTCCCCTCCACTGGATCTACAGCGATATCCACACGAGGTCCATTTCCATTTCCCACCGTTTCACCGTTGTAGAGCATGGGCGCATCATCTTTTTCTCCTTCGCCGATGATGATAGTTCCATGAACATCTATATACCGAAGAGATTCACGCATCCCATCCACTGCCGCTTTGTCTCCTCCATTCTTGTCTCCTGTTCCTATAAAAGCTGCCGCAGAAAGAGCTGCAGATTCGGTAACTCTCACGAGTTCCATCGCGATGTTATAATCTAATTTTGACATTGTTATTAGTTTTGGTGTTAAAAATACAAAAAATATCTGGCTGCAAAAAAGTTTACAGCCAGATTTATTATTTTCTTAGGATGAAGCTAATTTTAGCACGATAACTCCGCTTATGATGAGCAATATGCCCAGTGTTCGCATGAATGTAAGCGCATCATTATAAAACACTACTCCCACCACGAATGCTCCCACGGCTCCTATGCCAGTCCAAACGCCATAGGCTGTACCCATAGGAATTGTTTTCTGTGCCACCCAAAGCAGAGCGCTACTCACTCCCATACATACTACAGCTATGGTCATTCCCTGCCAGCGGAAGTTTTCATTTCCTGCCAGTTTTAGACCGATAGGCCAGCCGATTTCGAAAAGTCCTGCTAAAATCAAATACACCCAAGCCATTATTTCAAGCTTTGTCTTACATATTCTAATTGATTAGCAGACAATAGTTTATTAGACTTATCTACGATAAAATCAGCATATTCTTTCACGAAAACTTTCCCTGGAGCTCTGAAATCAAACTGCTCTGGTTTTTCTTTGAAGAATTCTCTGTGAACTCTTGTCCAAACCAATCTACCATCAGTATCGATATTTACTTTCGTAACACCTAATTTCACAGCTCTTGCGAATTCATCAGCATTCACACCTTGCGCAGAAGGGTCCATAGCACCACCAGCAGCGTTGATTCTTTCCACTTCCACTCTTGGAACAGAACTAGAACCGTGCATTACCAAAGGAAAACCTGGAAGCTGTCTTTGGATTTCTTCGATTCTGTCAAAGTGAAGCCCTTGTTTTCCTGAAAACTTGTAAGCTCCGTGGCTGGTTCCGATAGCAACCGCCAAAGAGTCACACCCTGTAAGCTCTACGAATTTTTTAGCTTCTAGTGGGTCTGTAAGCATCGCGTGTTTTTCATCAACTTGGATATCTTCTTCCACACCTCCTAGCATTCCTAGTTCAGACTCTACACTGATTCCCTTAGCGTGAGCTCTTTCCACTACTCTTTTCGTGATTTCTACATTTTTCTCAAAAGACTCGTGAGATGCATCAATCATCACTGAGCTATAAAATCCTGAATCTATACAGTCATAGCATGTCTGCTCATCTCCATGGTCTAGATGCACCGCGAAAATAAGGTCTGGATAGATTTCTTCAGCAGCACGGATGATGCCTTCTATCATTTTAGGATTAGCGTAGTTTCTTGCTCCTTTTGATAACTGAACGATGAACGGCGCCTGTGCTTTAGCATGTCCTTCGAAAAGCCCTAAAGCCTGCTCCATGTTGTTAATATTATACGCTCCTACTGCAAATTTCCCGTATGCAGCCTTGAATAATTGATCGGTAGTAACTATCATTTCTTTTATTTTTTATTGGTTATTTTTCTATTTTAATGAATTTACAGCCTCTACGATAGCATCAGTTGTAATTCCGAATTCTTTATAAAGTGTTTTATATGGCGCTGAAGCTCCAAATCTGTCCAAGCCTATCACTCGCCCTTCTAAGCCTACATATTTATACCAGCCCAAGGTAACACCTGCCTCTACAGCCACTCTTTTCAGAATGTTTTTAGGCAAGACAGATTCTTTGTATTCTTGTGGTTGCTCATCAAAGATGTTGGTACTCGGCATAGAAACTATTCTTACTTTTACGCCTTGTTCATTAAGTTTAGCTTTTGCTTCTACAGCCAATTCCACCTCTGAACCTGTAGCGATGATAATCGCCTCAAAATCTTTGTCTTCGCAAAGAACATATCCTCCTTTCTGAGCTTCTTCAGATTTAGCCCATCCAAGTCCTGCTCTATCATAAACAGGAAGATTTTGTCTTGTAAGAACTAAACAAGTAGGTCCTTTTTTATTCTTTAATGCTGATTTCCAAGCTTCTGCTGTTTCATTGGCATCCATAGGACGGATTACAGTCATATTTGGAATCATTCTATAAGCCCAAAGATGCGCTTCTGGCTGGTGCGTAGGCCCATCCTCTCCTAATCCGATAGAATCATGAGTCAGCACATACACCACCTGCTGCTCCATAAGAGCCGACATACGCATCGCTGGTCTCATATAATCTGAGAACACGAAGAATGTCCCTGAATAAGGCAGAACTCCACCATGAAGAGCCATTCCGTTCATTATCGCTGCCATACCATGTTCACGCACTCCGTATCTGATGTATCTTCCTTTTGGGTTTTCTGGTGAGAAAGACTCTTCTCCTGCTGGAAGAGTGTTGTTAGACGGCGTCAAATCCGCTGAACCACCCATCAGCTGAGGAATATATTTCGCTATATGATTTAGAACCGTTCCCGAAGCAGAACGAGTGGCGATTGCTTTCTCAGAACCGAATTGAGGAATATCAAGAGCTTCTTTGGAAATTTCTCCTTTTATGCTGTTTTCTAATTCTTTAGCTGCCTCTTGGTTTTTATTTTTATAATTTTCCCAAAGTTCATTCCATTTGTTTTCAAGGCTTTCACCTTTTTCTTGAGTTTTAGCTCTTAAATCAGAAATTTCATTTGGAATGAAGAAAGATTTGTCTTTTGGAAGACCTAATTTCTCTTTCATCAATTCGATTTCTTCCGCTGGAAAAGGCTCTCCGTGAGCTTTGGATGTTCCTGCTCTATTCGGCGAACCAAAACCGATGATAGTTTTACAAATGATAATAGACGGCTTAGATTTTTCTTTTTTTGCCTCTGCTATGGCTGTATTGATTTGGTCATAATCATGCCCGTCAATCTCAAGAACCTGCCATCCATACGCCTCAAATCTCTTTCTGGTATCTTCTGTGAAAGAAATGTGCGTAGGCCCATCTATCGTGATGTTATTGCTGTCATAAAGCATAATCAGTTTTCCTAATTTATTATGCCCAGCAAAAGAACACGCCTCGTGGGAAATTCCCTCTTGCAGACAACCATCACCCGCCACCACATAAGTATAATGGTCTATAATCTCACTGCCTTCTCTATTATATCTTGCTGCCAAAGAAGCCTCTGCCAGAGCAAAACCTACTGCATTGGCTACGCCCTGTCCTAGTGGCCCCGTAGTGGTTTCCACCCCTGCCGTTACGAAGTTTTCTGGGTGCCCAGGAGTTTTACTTCCCCATTGTCTAAACGCTTTCAAATCATCTATTGACAAATCATATCCATAAAGGTGCAACAAACTGTAAATAAGCATACTACCATGCCCTGCTGATAGGATAAATCTGTCTCGGTTAAGCCATTTAGGGTTTTTCGGGTTAAAATTCATATGTTCAGACCAGAGAACAGCACACACATCTGCCATCCCAAGCGGCATCCCAGGGTGTCCAGAGTTCGCCGCTGCCACACCATCCACAGAGAGTCCTCTAATAGTGTTTGCAATGATTTTACAAGAGTTCATATATTTAAAATTGGTTTTTTATTTATTTTTTTACATAAAAATAGAGAGACAATTATCCTTATCTCTCTTATTATTTCAGCCCAAAAAACAACTCCACAACATACTTGCCAAGACCATCTCTTTTTATTGGGTACAAAAAACTCATTTTTTATTTAAAAATTACTCGGGTAAAGGTAAGAAATAAATCAAATACAACCAAATTTTGTAATCATCCTTTTTCTATTTATTCTTTTTAACTTAAAAAATTAAGGTCTTTTGCCTTTTGAACAAGGCTGATAGTTTTATTCACCCCAAATTTAGCCATTAGATTTTTCCTGTGGCTGTCTACAGTTTGTGAACTTATAAACATTTTTTCCGCTATCTGAGGAGAAGACAACCCTTGTGATATATACTCTAAAACTTCTTTTTCTCTCTTTGTAATGGGCGGCACCTCTACCTGCATGACTTCCGCCATGGATACTAATACCTTTTGAGCATCTTCTCCAAAATATATTCCTCCCCTATAGACCTCTTTTATTGCTTTTTCCAATTCTCCAATGGAAGTACTTTTAATAAGATAACCTGACGCTTTATTCCCCAACATCCTGACAATGAAGCTTCTTTCATCATGATTACTAAGAGCTATTACTTTAATATGCGGATACATTTTTTTCACTTCTGCACAAATATCCACCCCATTCCCGTCTGGAAGACTAATATCTAGTATAAGAACATCAGTTTCATTTTCTTCCAATACTTGCCATAATTCAGCTGCAGAAGTAGCTGTAGCTACTATTTGCATTTCATCTCTATTTTCTATAAAGCTCTTCAAGCCTTCTGTTATCAAAGGATGATCATCACAAATTATTATTTTTATCATCTTTTAAGTTTTTTTATTCTATTTTAGCTTCTATACTCATCACAGTACCTTTACCCAAGGAAGATTCTATTTTAAGAGTACCATCAAGGGCATTTACGCGTCGTTCTATATTATGTAATCCTAAATTTCTCTGTACATTTTGCACATCAAAGCCTTTTCCATTGTCTTCTATATCTATGAGTAACAAATTTTCTTCAAAAGTGCACTGTACTAGAATTTGTGTTGCTCCAGAGTGCTTTATGGCATTATTTATTCCCTCTTGAACAATACGATAGATATGCAGCTGATGTTTTTCTTTTATTTGATTGAGATTTTTAGTATAACAGGATATTTTTAAATAATCTGTCTGTATATTTTGGCAAAAATCTCGTAATGCTTCTTCCAAACCAAACTTATGAAGTGTTTCAGAAGTTAGATTTCTAAGAGTATTTCTAAGTTCTGTTATACATTTATCCAATTGAGCAATAGGTTTTTCAAGCATATAATATCCCTCACTCTCCATCATATTTTCTAAGTTTATCTTTATTCCTGTCATTCTTCCCCCTATGCCATCATGCAGTTCCTTAGCTATTCGCTCTCGTTCTTTATTTTCCCCGTAGATAAGAGCTTTGTTAATATCTATTTTTCTTTCCTGTTCTAAACTAACAAGTTTATGTTTGTTTTTCCTTTTTCTTTCATAAAGCGCATAACTCATTAATACTCCTACACTTATAAATAAAGACAAACTAATCCAAAATATTATTCGTTCTTGCTTGTTTCTTTCCTCCAAATGTTGTATTTCTTTCTGCTGTTCTTTATTTTTATACTGAGCTTCCAAATCCAAAATTTGTATTTTTTCATTTTCAGTCTGTATGGTATCATTTAAAAATTTAAACTGTTCCAGATAACTATAAGCATCTTTATAATTGCCCATTATTTTCTGTAACTCAGCCATTTCATTAAGAAGTATAAGTCTGTTTTTTTTACTTCCCATTTTCTTATCCAAAAGTTCAGAGAGTATTTTCTGCGCTTCTAAATATTGAGAAGAGTTTTTTAAATAATTATACTTCTCATAACTCAGGGATAAAAAATCATAATCCAAATTCATTTTCTTTGCTAGGTCTATCCCTTTTTGAATAGCATTCAAAGCTTTACTCTGCTTACCTATTTTATTATAATATTTGGATTTTAGCTGATAAAGAAACACATTATACTGAGAATGAGGTAGCCGCTCTAATGCTTTTTCGGCTTTTAAAATATTGTCCTCTACTAAGGCTAATTCTCCTATTTCCAAATATACCATTGCAAGATTTAGATATGCCCAAACTATTCCCTCACCTCTTTTTGAGTTTTTTTCTAAAATATCAACTGCTTTTTTTATATAGTCTATTGATTTATCATATTCTTTTGAATTATTAAAAATCATCCCCATATCTACATAATATCCCGCCAAAAGTTCCTTGTTCTTTGACTTTTCAGCAAGAGGAATACATTTTTTCAGCGTAATGTCCAGAAACTCCATATTGTTTCCCTTCATCTGTTCCAATGCTCCGTAATTATGCCACAGTTTCGCTCTGTAGTAAAAAGCCTCTTCAGAGGAAAATGTTTTCAGGAAATTTTCGGCTTTCATGTAGAGTTCTTGGCTTTTACTAATGTTTTTATCATAATAAATTCCCGCTTTATAGAAGGCATGAAGTCCCTTTAGGAAATTATCTCCTCCTATCAACTGTTCTGCTTCTCTAAGTTTTGAAAAAGCTACTGCTGTATCTCTATATGACCAGTAATCAGAAATTTCCATCAAGATGCGAACTTTTTTCTTTGAATTTTTCGCATTCAGATACTCATTGTTTAGGCTGTCAATGTATTTTTCAGAAGAACTATTCTGCGAAAAAACAATAATTGAAAAAAAGATGAAAAATATACACTTACTCCGTATCATTTATTTAAACTATATGATTGTAAAATTAGTAAAATTATCACTCCAAGCATTATTCAAAAAACAAAATCCCTAAAAACAGGGATAAAATTTTATAAAAATACACGCTTTTGGGGGATTGTGTAACTAGTTTATTCACAATACCTTTGAATTGCTAAAATCATTTTCAAAATCACTAATGTGATTTACAGGCAACCTTTATATTGTTCTGTATAAAATTGCCTGTTTTTAAAAAGACAACTTTTAATTTTTACCATATGAAAAAAATAATTATCGCTGTTTTATGTCTATCTATGGGATGGGCAGCAGCACAAAAGAAAAAAGCAGTAGCTAGTAACAAATCTAATAGAGTAAACAGCCCACAAAAAAGCTATTCTAAAAATCAGCCGCTCACTTTCGGTATCAAAGCTGGTGGAGGACTCAACAAAATATCAGTTAAAGACGAAACTTATCGAAATCTGAAAAGCAAAATAGGGTTCTATGGTGGACTTTTCGTAAACTACTCTATCAGCGAAAAAATGGCTGTTCAACTAGATGCTCTCTATCAGCATTTTGGAACAAAAATAAACTATAAAGATGATACTAATGTAAAGGGTGTAAAGGGATACTGGACTCTCAGCCACATTAATATTCCTGTTACATTTCAATTTAAATTTATTCCTCAGGTATATATAGAAACAGGTCCAGAGGTGAATATTACTATAAAATCAGAGGAGGTCATCACCGATAAAGCTGGATACAACAATATTCCAGACAAAAAAAGTTTTAAGGAGTATACCAAAGGCGCTTTCTTTGGATGGAATTTTGGAGGAGGATATTTCATCACAGAGAAATTTAGTGTTAATCTGAGATACAGCATGGGAATAACTTCTCCTTACAATGAAAAAGAAGACCATAATGGCAAAAAGGATAGAGCTAAATTCCGTACAGGAAATCTCCAATTAGGGCTCTCCTACCATTTCTAATTATAAATTTATTTTTTAAAAAAATTTCTAAACTAAAATATACCTTCCTCCCAAATTTGGGAGGAAGGTATTTTCTATGAAAAAACTATTTATTTTTTATACTTTCTAAAGTTTTGATAAAAAACTCTCACAAACTCGCATAGCATAAACTTTTTCTAAATACAAGAGAAGTTTTTAGATTGTTTTTTTATGTATATGCGGGTTTAGAAACGGAATACGCCACTTCTAATAGATTTTTGTTTCTGAATTCTATGTATAGATATTCATACTCAGGGCGGATTGGAATTTTGTTTTTCCCTTTGTTATAATGGATAATTAAGTACTTGGTACGGTGCGGAACGCTGATTTCTACAAACTCAGTTTTCTCAAACTTTAAACTTTTGTGATTAGTGTATAACAACTCCCCCGTTTCTGATACTATTTTTATTTTTTTCAAAACATTGGGCTCATCATATAAATGCAATAGGATTTTTATATTTTTATTTTTTAAAATGGGCGGGTCGCTGGGAATTTGTGTAATTCTCACTATATTACTACAGCTTGATACCAATAGTAGTATAAATGCTCTGATGAATAGTTTTTCCAATACAGTCATTTTTCTTGATTTTATGCCAGCGAACTACAAATATAAAACTAAAATATAAAAAAAGTGCAGTAAGCCATCAAACTTACTGCAACTTTTTTAAGTTATTCTTGAGTGAATTACTTCACTTCTTCAAACAAATATATACTAATTTACAGCAGATTACAATTGCATGGTACAAATACGATTTCTGAAATTGATTAGTATAATTATTTCAACTTCTCTTCTAAGAGCCTCAAAGCCTCAATATCAAATAAATCATTGTGGCAATATGTTGTGTTGGGTATTAGTTTTTACTTTCTTCCGGGGAACTAAGTGCTTTGCTTTTAGCCCATACATTCAGAGCAGCAGTTATCAGGATGGATAAGAAAAGAACAACGAGTATAACTAATATGATCGTATGAATAACACAGTTAGCATTGCTATTAGGACTACTGAATAAGCAGATTGCACCAATGTAGTGTGCAATAAGTATCATAGTCCAAGTTATCATTAAAATTATTCCTATTAAAATATTGAGCTTTGCAACAGAATAACGGCCAGGCTTGGTTGTAATGAGATTACTATCTAAGCTCCAAGGTGTACAATCTGCCCCCATTTGATAATTGGATGGGATATTTAAACTCTCTTCCTTTTCTATCTCACTAATTCTTCTTTCATAGACTTCATACCATGCTTTAGAACCTTTAGCCATCATAATCCATATTATGGAAAAAACAATGGCTAACAAAGCTATGACACAACAAATTTCGTGGATTATCAAGACTTTTTCAATCTCTTTTTCAAATAACTTTGACACCAAAAAGCCATAACCCGAAAAAAATAGGACTAATAATGCTGATAAAAAGATTGACCTTTGCCATAAATTTGAAATCTCAAAGTCTCTCAATCTGTAAAATGTTTCTCTGATTTCTTTGAGAGAAACTTGATCGTCTTTTTTTGTACACATAAAATTATTTCTATTTGATTATTATCTACTTCCCAGCCTTTGTAGAGCCTTCATGCTTGATGCTTTGCAAGAAAGATTACCCACACTATTCGCTCTTTTGCTCAATCTGAAATTTTGCAACTGGCACACACTTCCAATATCTATCTGATAATCAAATCTTTTTCATTTAAGCCCCACTTTATACATTAATAAATAGTGGCACAAGTATAGTACAAATATACAACTAAAATCGATAGAAAACGAAGAAATACAAGAAACTTTTAAAAACAAAAAATAGCAGTAAGTTATTATCTTACTGCTATTTACTATTTGTTTGATACTCATTTGTAAGCGGAATTACTTCACTTCTTCGAAATCAGCATCTTGGACATCATCTCCACCTTGCTGCTGACCACCTGCTGCACTTGCATTTGGCTGTGCTTCGGCTTGAGCTTTGTAGAGTTCTTCAGAAGCCGCCATCCATGCTGCATCTAGTGCTTCTGTTTTAGGCTTGATTTCCTCTACATTTTTCGTTTCGTAAGCTGTTTTCAACTCTGCTAATGCTGTTTCTATTCCAGCTTTTTTGTCCGCAGAAAGTTTGTCTCCAAATTCTTTCAGTTGTTTTTCAGTTTGGAAAATCAGTCCATCAGCTTTGTTTATTACTTCTGCATCTTCTTTTTTCTTCGCATCGGCAGAAGCATTTTCTTCAGCTTCTTTTTTCATTCTTTCGATTTCCGCTTCAGAAAGTCCAGAGCTTGCCTGAATCTTGATAGACTGCTCTTTTCCTGTTCCTTTGTCCTTTGCAGAAACGCTAAGGATACCGTTAGCATCTATATCAAAAGTTACTTCAATCTGTGGAACACCTCTTGGTGCTGGTGGAATATCTACCAAGTCAAATCTACCAATTTCCTTATTGTCATTAAACATTGGTCTTTCCCCTTGTCCTACTCTGATGGTAACCGCTGGCTGATTGTCCGCCGCTGTAGAGAACACCTCTGATTTTCTTGTAGGGATAGTCGTATTTGCTTCGATTAGTTTTGTAAATACAGACCCCATAGTCTCAATTCCGAGAGAAAGCGGCGTAACATCTAATAGCAATACATCTTTCACATCTCCTGTAAGAACTCCCCCTTGGATAGCCGCACCGATAGCCACTACTTCATCTGGGTTTACTCCTTTAGATGGCGCTTTTCCGAAGAATTTCTCTACCGCTTCCTGAATTGCTGGAATTCTGGTAGAACCACCTACTAAGATAATTTCATCAATATCAGAAACGCTCATTCCTGCGTTAGCCAAAGCTGATTTACAAGGCTCTATCGTTCTTTCAATAAGGTTGTGAGCCAATTGTTCAAACTTCGCTCTTGTCAAAGTTTTTACCAAGTGTTTTGGTCCTGAAGCTGTAGCTGTGATGTACGGAAGGTTGATTTCCGTTTGTGTAGAAGAAGAAAGCTCTACTTTTGCTTTTTCAGCCGCTTCTTTCAATCTTTGAAGTGCGATAGGGTCAGTTTTTAAATCTACACCTTCTTCATTTTTAAACTCTTCTGCCATCCAGTCGATGATTACATTATCAAAGTCATCTCCTCCAAGGTGAGTATCTCCGTCTGTAGCTTTCACTTCGAAAGAAGCATTTCCGTCCACTTCATACATTTCCAATACAGAGACATCATGCGTACCACCACCACAGTCAAACACTACTACATTCATATCTTTTTTGCCTACTTTATCTAATCCATAAGCCAAAGCTGCTGCTGTAGGTTCGTTGATGATTCTTTCTACTTTAAGACCTGCGATTTCTCCTGCTTCTTTAGTTGCTTGTCTTTGCGCATCATTAAAGTAAGCTGGCACGGTAATTACCGCTCTTAAAACTTCTTGTCCAAGGTAATCTTCAGCTGTTTTCTTCATTTTTTGAAGAATCATTGCAGAGATTTCTTGCGTTGTGTATTCTCTATCGTCTATTTTTACTTTTACAGTATCATTTGGCCCGCCTACTACCTCATACGGAACTCTTGAGATTTCCTCTTTATCTTTAGAGAACTGTGTTCCTATGAATCTTTTGATAGAGTAAACGGTTTTCTTTGGGTTTGTTACTGCCTGTCTTTTAGCTGGGTCACCCACTTTTCTTTCGCCATCCTCTGTAAATGCTACGATAGAAGGCGTTGTTCTTTTTCCTTCTGCATTTGGGATTACTACTGGGTCTTTACCCTCCATTACTGCCACACATGAATTTGTTGTTCCTAAGTCAATTCCTATAATTTTGCTCATAATATTTATATTCTTTTTTATTAATAATTATTTTAATTTTTACACTTTGATTTTGTCAATATTTATACCATTACTATTTTCGAAGCAAAGAATGACAAATTGTCTTATTTATCAATTTTAAAAAATAAAATCATGACTAAAAATACAAAGAACTTTCATCAATTACTGACAAAAGTTCTTATTGATAATAAATAATATTTTAAAACTAATCTTTATAAATTCGCTCTATTTCGTGGCGAAGCTTGTCCATCACTACTTTTCTTTTAATTTTCAAAGTAGGAGTAAGCTCTCCCCTTTCGATGGTAAATTCCTCTGGAAGCAGCATGAATTTTTTAATGTGCTCATAGGAAGATTGTCCTTTCTGCACCTCTGCTATTATTTTTTGGAATTTCTCTTTTATATTCGGCATTTCCAAGAGTTTCATTTTTTCTGCAAGGTTCAATTTAAGATAATCCTTAAACTCTACCAACTCCTGAGAAAGCGCCTCAAAATTAGGAACAATGAACGATGTCACATACGGTTTCCCTTCGGCTACGACAAGCGCTTGTGAAATGCTCGGATGCGTCTGCAATGGGATTTCGATAGACTGCGGCGCGATGTATTTCCCGTTGGAAGTCTTCATCAAATCCTTTATTCTATCCACTATATAGAGATTCCCATCCTCATCGATACGCCCAGCATCTCCTGTGCGGAAATATCCATCTGCGGTAAAAACTTTCGCTGTTTCCTCTGGATTTTTGTAATATTCCTTCATCACTCCATCATACTTCACCAAAATCTCATTTTCTTCTCCTATTTTTATTTCAACCCCTGGCAGCGGAACTCCCACACTTCCGTGAACAAAATTCACTTTCGGATACGCTGTAACCGTAGCACAAGTCTCAGACAACCCATATCCTAATATTATAGGCATTCCTATAGCAGCGAAAAACTCTGAAATTTCTTTTTTCAGCATCGCACCGCCCACAGGCATAAAGCTGAGGTTTCCACCAAGTTCGTTTCTGATTTTCTTAAAGACCAGAGCCGAATAAAATTTATATTTCAGTCCTAATAAAAACGGAATTTTCTCTCCTTTTCTTACTCTTTCCGAGTATTTTACGCCTATTCTGAGGGCTCTACGGAAAAATTCTTGTTTCAGACTGCTAGAACCTTCTATTTTATTAAGCAAAACTTGATAAATTTTTTCATAAAGTCTCGGCACCGAACACATTGCCCAAGGTTTCACTTCTTTCAAAGCCTGAGAAACATCTTTTGGGTTGTCTAAAACCGCCACATGTCCCCCCATTGCGAAAACGAAAGTAGACCATCCACGCTCAAAGATATGACTCAACGGCAAAAACGCCATAGAAACCTTGTTATGAAGATTCTCTATATTAAAGAACTCTTTATGTGCTTTAATCACAGCATAAAAATTCTTATGTGTAAGAACCACTCCCTTCGGTGTTCCTGTCGTCCCAGAAGTATAAAGTATTGTAGCTGTGCTGTTTATATCTATATCCTTGTATTGAAATTCTTTATCATAAGCATCTTTCCATTTAGGAAGGTAATACTCTTGCTCTGTTGGATTTTCGAGCTGAATAGAAGAAATCACCTGCAAATCAGCAAATTCTGAATTTTGTTTAATTTCTCTCACAATCTCCAACTGCTTCTCTGCACCTACCAAAATTACCTTTATTTCAGTTTGTCTTAGGATAAATTCCACCTGTTCCTTACTATTCGTAGCGTAGATAGGTACTGTAATAGCTCCTAACGACTGATTGGCAAAATCTACCAACACCCAGTCTTTAGAGTTATCAGAAAAAATTCCCAGCTTATCTCCAGCCCTCATTCCAAGGCTGCTGAGGCCATTAGAAATTTGGGCTAATTCTTCTCCAAACTCCCTCCAGCTCTTTGATTTCCAAACTCCATTTTCCCTAAAAGACAATGCTGGTAAATCCCCAATAGTTTTAGTATTATTATGAATTAATTTGAGTACGCTCATAAATATGTTATTAAGTGTTGCAAAGATAAAATTTTAATTACATTACGCATCAAAAAAAACATTATTTTTTTCAAGAAAAAAAACTAAACATAAAATTACAAATCCTCCAACACTTCTATATTTAGGAACAAATATAATTTTTAAATATTTAAACACAAAATAAGAAAGCCCCATAAAACTGAACTTTCTTATTTAAACTTTTTCTTAAAAAACTTCATTTACTATCTGTTTCACCCCTTCACTGCGCCCCATGGAATAGTAATGCAGTGCAGGAACGCCCCTTTCTTTCAGCTCTTTACTTTGGGCTGTACACCATTCTATTCCTACCTGTTTCACATCTGCAGCGGTTTTACATTTTGTAATCTCAATCACCAAATCATCTGGCAAATCCACCTTAAAACGATATGGGAGCATACTTAGCTGACTTTTTGCCGTGATAGGTTTCAGCCCTGGGATTATCGGAATAGTTATGCCCTCTTCCCTGCATTTATCCACGAATTCAAAGAATTTTTGATTATCAAAAAACATCTGCGTGACCACATAGTCTGCTCCTGCTTCTTGTTTTTTCTTCAGGTTCATTATATCCTGATGCAGACTCGCTGCCTCCATATGTTTCTCTGGATAACCCGCAACGCCAATGCAGAAATTGGTCGGCGATGGCAGTTCTATATTATGGTCAAGATAAATCCCATCGTTCATTTGTTTGATTTGATGAACCAAATCAGAGGCGTGGGCATTTCCGTTTTTTTCTGGCTTAAAATAGGTCTCAGACTTCATCACATCACCACGAAGAGCCATCACATTATCTATCTCCAAGAAATCCAAATCTATCAGGAAATTCTCCGTTTCCTCCCTGTTAAAGCCTCCACACAAGATATGCGGAATAGCATCTATATGATATCTGTTCTGTATCGCCGCACAGATACCCACTGTTCCTGGGCGTTTTCTTACCACTTTTCTTTCCAGCAAACCATTTTCATGTTCTACATATTCATATTCTTCTCTGTGATAAGTCACATTAATAAAACTAGGCGAATACTCCAAAAGAGGGTCTATGGCATCAAAGAACAAATTGATATTCTGTCCTTTAAGCGGTGGCAAAATCTCAAACGAAAAAAGGGTCTTGCCATTGGCTTTTTCTATGTGTTCTGTTACTTTCATGATTGTTTATTTTGTTGTTTATTTTTATTTTTAAATCTATATGCCACACCCAAAGCTACGAAATTATCTGATTCCGATTTAAAAACAGAAAATCCAGCTATGGCATCTAATTGTAAATCATTGGTTAATAGGTATTTCAGCCCAGCAGATAAATTATGTTTTGGTCTGGTCTGTCCATATTGATAGGCTCTATTTCCTGCTCTTGTCCCCAAACATTTATTCCTAATAATAAGAATAATGCATACAAACTTTTTCTCATTATCAATTCAAACTTGATTTAAATATTTTGTTTTCCTGCTAAAATAGGACTCAGCCATTTTCTAGCAAATTTCTCATCTACGCCCTTTCTTTCGGTATAGTCTTTCAGCTGGTCTTCACAGATTTTACCAACTCCGAAATATTTCGCCTTTGCATTAGCAAAATAATACCCCGAAACCGCCGCCGTAGGATACATTGCCAGACCAGCATCCATCAGCTCTATACCGATGGTTTCTTTTACTTTCAGAAGTTCCCAAATGGTAGCCCTTTCCAAATGGTCTGGACATGCTGGATAGCCAGGTGCAGGGCGGATACCCTTGTATTCCTCATCTATCAATTCCTCATTGCTGAGGCTTTCATCCGCTGCATATCCCCAGTATTCTTTTCTCACTTTCCAATGCAGAAATTCCGCAAACGCCTCCGCAAACCTATCCGCCAAAGCCTTCGCCATGATGGTAGAATAGTCATCATTTTGAGCTTCATAATATTTCACCAATTCATCCGTACCGAAACCAGCCGTCACAGCGAAAGCACCTATATAGTCCTGTTTACCAGAACTTTGCGGCGCTATAAAATCCGACAGAGCGAAATACTCCTTCCCTGCCGATTTTTTCAACTGCTGGCGAAGTGTTCGGAAAACAAATTCTTCCCCATCTTTATCTAAAATAATATCATCTCGGTCATTAGAATTAGCTGGGAAAAGCCCAAAAATAGCCTTGACTTTGAGCAGTTTTTCATTTAGAATTTTATCTAAAATCACCTGCGCATCAGCCCAAAGCTCACGAGCCTGTTCTCCTACTTTTTCATCTTCTAAAATATTTGGAAATCTGCCGTGCAAATCCCAGCTTCGGAAAAACGGAGACCAATCCACGAAAGGAAGAAGCTCACGGAAATCCTGATTTTCAATCACTGTAATTCCTAATTTTTTAGGCTTAATGATGGTTTCGTTTTCCCAGTCTATTTTAAATCTCTTTTCTCTTGCTTCCTCTATGGATACATATTCTTTGTCTGTCTGCCGCGCCAAAAATTTCTCTCTAAACTCATCATATTCCTTCTTAAGCTCTTCTTTGTATTCAGCAGATCTTTCTTCACTCAATAGCGAATTTACTATATTCACCGTTCGCGAGGCATCTCCACCATGCACCACGGTATTACGGTATTTTGGCGCAATTTTCACGGCTGTATGGGCTTTGGAAGTTGTAGCTCCTCCTATCAGCAGCGGAAAATTCAAATTTTGCCTGTCTAGTTCAGATGCCACATATTCCATTTCATCCAGACTCGGCGTAATCAAACCACTCAGCCCGATGATATCCACCTTTTGTTCTATCGCTGTCTGAATGATTTTTTCACAAGGCACCATCACACCTAAATCTATGATTTCGTAGTTGTTACACGCTAGCACCACACCCACGATATTTTTACCAATATCATGGACATCGCCTTTCACTGTCGCCAAAAGAATTTTACCATTAGAAGGCTTGGAAGTGTCTTTTTCTGCTTCTATAAAAGGCTCTAGATAAGCCACTGCCCGTTTCATAACCCTTGCAGATTTCACCACCTGAGGAAGAAACATTTTTCCACTCCCGAAAAGGTCGCCCACTACGCTCATCCCTGTCATCAGATTGATTTCTATGACATCCAGCGGTCGCCTTGCTTCCTTCAAGGCTGCATCCATATCCTCCTCGATGAATTTGTCCACGCCCTTTACTAGCGAATAGGTGATGCGTTCCTGCAAAGGCTGTTCGCGCCAAGAAAGGTCTTCTATTTTTTCTTTTTTGACTGATTTTACTTTTTCAGAATAATCTAACAAACGCTCCGTAGCATCATCTCTTCGGTCTAGTATCACATCTTCTACCAGCTCCAAAAGGTCTTTAGGAATTTCATCATAGACCTCCAGCATTGTAGGGTTTACAATTCCCATATTCATCCCTGCTTTTATGGCATGATACAGAAATACTGAGTGCATCGCTTCCCTTACCGCATCATTTCCTCTAAACGAAAACGAAACATTAGAAACTCCGCCGCTCACTGACACATATGGAAGATTCTGGTGAACCCATCTTGTCGCTTCTATAAAATCAATTGCATTTCGCCTATGTTCCTCCATTCCTGTAGCCACAGGGAAAATATTAAGGTCAAAA
This sequence comes from uncultured Flavobacteriaceae bacterium, assembly GCA_963516475.1. GTDB lineage: Bacteria > Bacteroidota > Bacteroidia > Flavobacteriales > Weeksellaceae > JABCPE02. The sequence continues at coordinate 122,962 of CAUQBR010000003.1, read as the reverse complement.
ATAATATCCTCTGGCGGAAAACCTACCTTGTCCACCAAGATTTTATACGAACGCTCTGCTATCTCTATTCTTCGCTGATAATTATCGGCTTGGCTCACTTCATCGAAAGCCATTATAATAACTGCTGCTCCGTATCTTTTTATAATTTTAGCTTGGCGGATAAACTCCTCTTCTCCCTCTTTTAAACTAATGGAATTTACGACTGATTTTCCTTGAACCACCTGCAGACCAGCTTCTAAAATCTCCCAACGGGAAGAGTCTATCATAATCGGAATACGAGCAATGTCAGGCTCTGAAGCTATCAGATTGAGAAATTTCACCATCGAGGCTTTCCCATCTATCAGTCCATCATCCATATTTACATCCAAAATCTGGGCTCCACCCTCCACTTGATTTCGGGCAATTTCTAAAGCTTCTGTAAAATTTCCTTCGCCTATCAGCCTCAAAAATTTCTTCGACCCTGCTACATTCGTTCGTTCTCCTACATTCACAAAATTAGATTCTGGCGTAATTACGAGCGGCTCAAGCCCTGAAAGTTTTAAATATCTCATGTATGGCTATTTTCAATTAAAATTATAAAAATCCAAAGGTAAGTTTTTTAAAAAACATAAAAAAATAGGAAGGTAAAATTTTACCTTCCTATTTGTTATGAAACATTGAACAATTTTAAATTATTCTTTGATAGTAGCAATACTTACTCTGTTCCAATCTGGTTCTGAGAACATGTGACCAATACCTTCTCCTTCTGCCACGATACGATCTCCATCAATTTTGTATTGTTTAACAAGAACAGCTTTAACAGCTTCTGCACGAGCTTTAGCGATTCTTTCGTTAACTTCAACACTTCCTTCTGGTGAAGCAAATCCTTTGATAACAACTTTACTGTTAGGATATTTCTTCAAATAAGTAGCGATTCTAGCTACATTCGGCTGTTGAGAAGGAGCGATGATAGTTTTTCCTTGTGCGAAAGTAACTACAGATTCTAAAGTTCTCTTAGTTTTTACTACTTCAGTTTCTACTTCTACTACTTCTGGTTTTCTGTTACGAGCTTCAGCCAATTCTCCTTCTAATTCATGGATACGGTTTCTAGCATCTCTCAATTCTCCACGAAGTGCTCCAGAGTTATCCTCTACTACAGGTGCAGACGCCTGAGCTGCAGTGATGTGGTGAGCTCCGTTGCTTCCTTTAAATCTGTAAACAATTCCTAAACTTGCTTGTGTAATAGAGTTGTTGTTGTTAAGGCTATGTTCTTGCTGATCTGCAGGTGTCAAACCGTATAGGATTGATGGACTAAGCTTAACAGCCCAAGCTTTAGAAGAACCTAAGTTAAGCAAGAAGTTAGCACCAGCTTTAACAGTCATTTCATTAGAATCATTTCTACCTGGATAGTAAGAATGAGACCATCCTGGTCCAGCGAAAACTTCTACTTCAAATGTACGAGGAGCTCCTTTGTATCCTGCAAAGATATTGCTAAGATTAAAGTTACCTAACATAGCTACATTAGTACGCTCGATAAGTAATGGGTTACGATACCCATCTACATTATCATTAATATAAGCAACACCATCTGCACTAAGACGGAAGCTAGGAGAAATTTGTTTTCCTACTTCTACACCAAAGTTAAGTCTTGTAGACTTAAAGAAAGGATAACCTGTAGTTGGAGTGTATCCACCTACATTCACACCTACTTGCCAGTTATCAAAAAATTTACTGTTGCTAATACTACCAACACTCTGTGCATTAGCTGCTACTGCAGCACCTGCTAACATTACTGATAAGAAAATCTTCTTCATTTCTAAACTAATTTTATGAATTAATGGTGCAAATATACATTTTATTTCGAAAGAGCATATTTATTTTATGATTTTTTAACACTTTTTAAGTATTTTTTCTTGGTTTATAGCCTTTTGCAAGGTCTGCAAGAGCCTTTATATGCTCTGGCGTAGTACCACAGCAACCACCAATAATGTTTATCAATCCTTTATCCAGATACTCTTTTATCTGTTCTGCGGTCTGCTCAGGAGTTTCATCATACTGCCCAAAGGCATTAGGAAGCCCAGCATTTGGATGAGCTGAAATTCTAAAGTGAGTTTGTGGAGCGATAGCCTCTAAATATGGAACAAGCTGTTTTGCGCCCAAAGCACAATTAAACCCAATACTCAGCAAATCCAAATGAGAAACCGAAATAAGGAAAGCTTCCGCAGTCTGTCCGCTCAGAGTACGCCCAGAGGCATCGGTAATAGTCCCAGAAACCATCGTAGGAATACGGATTCCTCTCTCCTCCTGAATTTCATCAATTGCAAAAAGAGCCGCCTTTGCATTGAGCGTGTCAAAAATAGTTTCCACCAAAAGAATATCCACTCCGCCATCTAATAATGCCTCCGCCTGCTGTTTATAAGCTTTTCTAAGTTCATCAAAGGTAATGGCTCTGTAACCTGGGTCATTCACATCTGGGCTAAGGCTGGCTGTTTTATTGGTCGGCCCGATAGATCCTGCCACAAATCTCGGTTTGTCTGGAGTTTTAGCAGTGTAATCATCACATGCTTTTCGGGCAAGTTTTGCAGATTCATAATTGAGCTGATAAACGAAATCCTCCATATGATAATCTGCCATCGCGATGGTCGTGCTGGAAAAAGTATTGGTTTCTATAATGTCTGCTCCAGCCTCCAAATATTGTCTGTGGATTTCATCTATCACACTGGGTTTGGTGATGGACAGCATATCATTATTCCCTTTCACAGGATATGCCCAATCACGAAACTGCTCGCCACGATAGTCTTCTTCGGTAAGATTATACTTCTGAATCATGGTTCCCATGGCTCCATCTAGAATCAAAATCCGATGCTCCAATGCATCATTTAATTGTTTTGTATTTTTCAAGTTTATTTTATTTAAATATTAGTTCCCTATTTCTATTCCTTTATTCTTCAAAAATTCACACACTTCATCATTGATATTAAAAGCAGTTATTTTCTTTAATCGAGGAAAATTTTCTACATCCTCAAAAGACTGGACATTATAAATATCATCCTCGCCATCCCACTGCGGAGAAATCTGCATGTAGATTTCATTTCCTCCATCTTGATAAAGGTCTGTGATTTTTTCTGTCCATTTTTTAGGAATTTCCAAATTTCGGAAATATTCCAAAGCTTCTGGAATAGGCTCATAGCCCTCCTCATCTGGATTTATCTCCCGTTCTGTGTATTCTACAAAATCATAAATATTAAATTTTGGTTTTAGTAAATCCTGATTATACATCAGTTCTTCTATGACCAATAATTTAAAATTAAAATCCTTAAAATCAATAACCTCGCCTTTTTCCCTTTTAATTTTATATGGATTTTTATTTTTAGATTTAAGCTTTGGTTCGGTCTGACAAATACAGACACTCATGATTTCCTGTGGCTGACAGTTTTCTTCTTTTTCGCTGGCTATACGAGCAGAAATCTCCATTTTACCAACATTAAATTCAACAAAAAGGTAATCCTCTTTTTTGATTTTAATCGCCTCTTGATAAGGTTTTCCATCAATCAAAAATTCCCCAGAAAAAGGATTTTCAGGAGAAAATGGATAAGGTTTGGTTTTTGAAATCTGCAGATTCAGTTCTACTACCTTTCCTTGGAACTTCTCCAAAACATCAATCCCTAAATCATCCCAAGAGTAGCGCGAAGGAAGCACATAGCCGTCCTCATTAGCCTTGCCATCACTCATTTGAATACGAGTAGGCTCGCCCAAAATTTCTTTTAAATCAGAATATAAAAACGGAAAAGAAAAAACTTTTCCATTTATCTTAAAATTCTCTTTATCAACATGAATATTGACTGATTTCCTCTCCTTTTTTCCAAAAATTTTATCCAAGAAATTCATGTTTATTTCTTTTTGTCGGCATTCATATATATTTTTTTGTCTTCTTCTGTAATAGGGCCTTCGTTCCTTTCAAATTCAAATATATACTTGTCATCATATCCATGGATACCAGTATCTAAAGCTTTAAAGGTCTTAGGATTAGCTCCTTTTACAATTTTATTACGACAAAAAACTCTGTATTGGTCTTTGATGTAATATGGACTCACGATTTCTGCTGTTTTATAATCCAAAGAATCTATTCTCTCCTTATTATGATAATAGTATTTATCGTCTTTTCCCCAATCTTCATCTATTGCTATGAATTTTTTTGGATCTACATTTTTCAATTGATCGTAAATATGATAAACTCCTTTCTTATCACGCCCCCAATTATCTTTTATCACTTGAAAAGTTTTAGGGTCAGCTCCCTTTACCACATTGTTATCTAGACCATCATAATACCTAAGCATATACACACTGTCTTTATCTCGCCAATAATACTTCTTAATCTGCTCAAAAGTAGCAGGGTCTGCTTTCAGCTTAGCAAGTTCCAAAAACACATAATTTTTATCCTTACCTAAATGAAGATCTACATCATTTTTTATAACTTCAAATGTTTCTGCATCAGCATCTTCTACAAGAGTGATTTCTTTGGACATATTGCCACCATGTATCCACTTATAGTAGACCTTACCATCCTTTATTTCGTATCCTAAATTACACGAAATAAGAACAATACTTAATATTAAAAACAAACTAATTTTTTTTGTTAATCTTGTCATATCTATTTTTATTTTAAAATTTACTCCAAAGCCTGTTTCAAATCTTCAATAATATCTTCCGCATTTTCCAGCCCTACCGAGCAACGAACCAGCCCTGCTGTGATGCCCACTTCGTTTCTTTCTTCTTCGCTTAGTTTAGAATGGGTAGTAGAAGCTGGGTGAGTTACTATGGTTCTAGTATCGCCCAGATTGGCTGATAATGAGCACATTTTTATTTTGTTTAAGAAATTTCTTCCGCCTTCTACACCGCCTTTCACTTGGAATGCTACGATGCTTCCGCCCAATTTCATTTGCTTTTTGGCAACTTCATAGTTTGGGTGTGATTTTAAAAACGGATATTTTACAAATTCTACATTAGGATGTTGTTCTAAAAACTCCGCTACTTTCAGCGCATTTTCGCAGTGTTTTTCTACTCTTAGAGCTAATGTTTCCAATGATTTAGACAAAACCCAAGCATTAAATGGCGACATTGCAGGCCCTGTATTTCTCGCAAAAAGATAAATTTCACGAATCAAATCCGCTCTACCCACAGCGACACCGCCAAGAACTCTCCCCTGCCCGTCGATCAGTTTCGTAGCCGAATGTACCACGATATCAGCTCCATATTTTATAGGCTGCTGGATGTATGGCGTAGCAAAACAATTATCCACCACGAAAAGCAAATTATGCTTTTTGGCGATTTTTCCCATTTTCTCCAAATCCAAAACCTCTATCGCAGGATTGGTAGGAGTTTCTAGGTAAAGAATCTTGGTCTCTGGGCGGATGTATTTTTCTATATCTTCCTCATGTGCTTCAAAATAAGTGGTATTGATATTCCACTTTGGAAAGTATTTCGTAAAAAGTGTATGTGTAGAACCAAACACCGAACGACAGCTGAGTATGTGGTCGCCCGCCGAAAGCAGAGATGCCAGTGTGCTATATATCGCCGCCATTCCCGTAGCAAAAGCATAGCCCGTTTCGGCACCTTCCATTTTAGCGATTTTATCGACAAATTCGGTTACATTTGGGTTAGTAAATCTACTATAAAGGTTCTTTGGTTTTTCTTCCGCGAAACTCGCTCGCATATCCTCCGCATCCTCAAAAATAAAACTTGAAGTAAGGTATAACGGCACCGAATGCTCATCATACTGAGTTCTGTCTGTCTGTGTACGAATAGCAAGTGTTTCGAAATTTTGTTTATTGTTTTCCATGTTTTTTTATTGTTTTTTATCTTTTGTCCAATTCTTTATTAGAAATTCTAAGTATTACTGAATTCTACTTCCCCTCCAGCTCTGCCAGCTCATCTTCATCCAAATCTTCTTTTAGGATAGTTCCATAATCTGGGTGTATCACATAGAGTCCTTTTTCTAAATCTTGTGCATATTTCTCAAAAAAATCTTTCAGAGATTGGGCTTCTATACTACGGTCTGCATCATCATGCCACATTTGGATTATCTGCCCTCGTTTTCCTTCTTTTGATGGGTCTAGGTCTATCATTTTACCATTACCTCCTCCATCGGCTGTCAGAGAAATCCATTTGGGATTCCACCAAAAATCAGGTTTTATCCCCTCTTCTGGGCTGCAGCCATAGTCTTTGCCATCTTCTGAAAAATCACCATCATATAAATCTTTCCAGATTTTATATTCATCTATAATTCTATCAATAGTGAGCCACTCTTCTCCCATTAGACAATAGCCTTCTTTTTCTCCATTATGGATACGGTAGATTTCCTTAAAATCCTCTGGCAGAGCATATCCTAAAACTTCTTCTAATCTTTCAAAATCCTCATCAGTCGCTCTATCATTTAATTGATATTCAAAAAAATCATCCTTATATTTTTCTTGCAAAATATTGATTTGCTTTTCTATTCTTTCAAGAATTTCTTTCATTTTTTAAGTTCTTTAAATCCTATTTTTATTTAGCCAAATTTACTGCTTTTAATTTATTTTTGTACATTCGTAATGATAATTTATTACTAATGAAAAAATTTCTTTTGCTTTTGTTTTTGCTTCCTATGTTCGCTTTTGCTCAGGAAGAATTGGGCGCTAGATTTGCCTACACTCATACCAATAAGTCTCATAATTTTGTATTTGGAGGAATTTCCTATAGCACAAAGGCTTATTATGGAGGAGGCACCCTCTATGCAGGAACCCATTTCGGCACTGAAAATTCAAAACTAAAAGTAATACCAGAAATAGGTGCAGAAATGTATTTCATAATAGGAGGAGCTGGAATTTCGCTAAATACCCAGTCCATACAGCCTAGATTAGGATTTTCTCTTTTTAATTTAATCCAAACACACATAGGCTATTCCATACCTTTTTCAAGGAATTCCAATTTCAGAGGCTTTACTTTCACTGCTGCTTTTAATTTATACAAATACCGATAAATATTAACAAAGTCGCAATATATCACCGAAAACGCCTCTTGCAGTCACCTTCGCTCCTGCGCCAGCTCCCATGATAACTATTGGGTTTTCTCCATAACTTTCAGTATAGATTTCAAAAATAGAATCTGAGCCTTTCAGTTGCCCAAGCGCCGAACTTGCAGGAACAGACACCAGTTTCACATCCAAAATCCCTTTGTCTTGGCTCAAATCTCCATGTAAATCTCCCACATAACGAAGCACATGATTTGGCTCTTGATTTTCTTTAATAGACTGATATTCAGCATCCAACTCTTCTAATCTAGAAATAAACTCATCTTTGTCTATTCCTCCTAAATTCTCTGGAATAAGGTTTTGGATATTGATATCACTGAATTCATTGATTAAATCTAATTCTCTCGCCAAAATAAGCAGTTTTCTAGCCACATCATTTCCACTCAAATCCTCACGAGGGTCTGGCTCTGTAAATCCTTTATCCATCGCTTCTTTGACAATGGTAGAAAACTTCTCATCGCGCACCGAAAAATTATTGAAAATATAGCTGAGCGACCCCGAAAACACCCCTTTTATTCTTGTGATATTTTCTCCCGAAAGGTGCAGCAGCTTGATGGTGTCTATCAGTGGCAGCCCTGCACCTACATTGGTTTCATAAAGATATCTTTTCTTGTTTTTATCCAAAGTTTTTCGCAGATTTCTGTACTCCTGTATCGGCAAAGTATTGAAAATCTTATTAGAAGAAACAATGTCAAAACCATTTTCCACAAAAGTTGGATAGTTTTTTACAAAATCTTTACTCGCCGTATTATCCACTAAAACCAAGTTTTCAAACTGATTTTCTTTTACAAACTGAAACAAATCCTGCAAAGTGTTTTCCGAGCTGCCGAAAAGCACTTTTTGTCGCCAGTCGCTACCAAAACCACCTTTATTGAACACTATATTTTTAGAATTTGCTATCGCTATGATTTTCAAATGAATACGCTTTCTATTCTGAATATCATATGAAGAATCCAAAATCTGCTCTATCAGCGTACTGCCTACATTTCCATGCCCTACCAGCACCAAATGCACAGTTTTCACCTTTCCGAAAATCTCAGTTTCTACGATGTTTTTTACTTTATCTACTTGATTATCAGAAACTACCAAGTTCACCCTTCCTGCTGATGCTACCTGATTGAGAAGCAGAGGGAATATTTTATTTTTTTGTAATTCCGAAAGAATTTTTTGGAAATTATCCGTTACCAATCCTATAACAGCCAGATTATCAATACTATAAATCTGACTAACGATTCCGCTTTTCAGTTCCTTATCAAATTCTTTTCTAAGGCTTTCCACCGCTGTTTCTGCCTGATGCTCATCCACCAAAACAGAAATTCCGTTTTCTATCGCCTGCTGAGAAATCACCCCTACACTGACTCCCGCATTCTGCAAAGCATTAAAAATACGAGAATCTATCCCTATCTGCCCTAAGAAATCTCTCCCTTCGAAATTAACTATCGCTTTATTTTTATAAATCGTGATTACATTATTTTCTTCCATATTATATCGTGTTGATTTTTAAAAAATTTTACCTAAAATTTCGTTTAACTGTTCATATTCCATCAAAAAAGCATCATGCCCATGGATGGATTTTATTTCGTGATGATACACATTTTTACCATTATTTTTCAGAAAATCATAAGAATTTTTAATCTCAAAAGCAGGATAATGTAAATCCGAATCCACTCCTATGAGATGTATTTCCGAATTGATTTTAAGTAAATCTTCTTCCTTAGCATCAATGGTTTTAAGCAACTGATTCATAAGCCGATACGCCTTTATATCAAACCTATTATCCAGGGCTGTCCCATGATAATTGAGCCAGTCATGAGATTTTAGAATATTCTTTTGGTCGTCCTGTTCGCGCTTAAATCTCTGATTAAGAGACTCTGGCGTACGATAGTTGAGCATCGCATGAATACGGGCTTTTTCGAGTGGTCTATCTTCGCTTTCGAGCAGAAATTCCTGCACCAGACACTGTGAATGCAGCCAATCTGTCGTCTTATAATCCGTAGCCACAGGAATGAATTTTTTAGCCAAATGAGGTGCTTCGCAGAGCATTTCCCAAGCGATAGACCCACCGACAGAACCTCCCACCAAAGCATAAAGCTCCTTTATCCCAAGGTTTTCCAACCCCAAAACGAAAAGCCTCGCCATATCTTTTGCGGTAAAGTTTTTATAATTGTCAATGAAAAAACCATCATAGCCATTCCCTGCCACATTAAAGCAGACAACGGTATATTTTTGTAAATCTATCACACTCCCATACCCCACGAGAGTTTTCCACCAGCCCTTTTCGCCAGCCACATTAGAGTTTCCTGTAAGGGCGTGATTGACCAAAATGACAGGTGCTGTATGCAGTTTTTGCCCAAAGACTTGGTAACTCAGTGGGAAGTCAGTATACAATACCCCATTTTGAGTAGTGAAATTATCTATTTTAAGATGATTAAGCAGCGAACTTTCCAATTTATTTTATTTTTTTATCCTTGAAAATGCTACTTTATTGAAAAATGTAGTGTTCGTTATCTCCCTCTTTCAGCGAGTAGAATTTAGCACCTTCTCCATGAGCATTCGGAGGGTTGCTAAGGTTTCACAGAGTCTAATCTCTCCACCTTTCTTGATAACATTTTCAAAATTATTGACTAATGCGAGACAAATATAATACGATTTTTTTGATTTTGCAAGATATAAATTTAGAAAAAATTACTCTTTCCCTGTATAGTAGTTATAATCTTTGATAATCTTGTCTATAAACTGCTTTTCGGTAAGTTCCCTGTGGTCTATTTCCAGTTTAAGGATTTCTTTTATTTTATTAGATAACTGATGCAAAATAATCTTGTCATAGGTCAATACAGCTTTTTGATAATTAGACTTTATAATCCTCATATCATTATCAGACAATAATACAACCTGCGGAAAATCAGGAACATAGTCCTGCTGAAGGTTTTCTAAAATAGTATGAGAAATATTAATTTTATTTTTAAGTGAAATCACCGCTGTTCCAGAGACCATTCCTCCGAATCTTTGATTGTTTTTAGAGACAATAACCGTGATAAGTCCCACTACTCCCCCGCTAGAAAAAACATCTACGATTCTAAAAATCCACCGCACAAAATAATCCCCAAAACTTGCCTGATATCCATCTATTTTCACTACTCTGATTTTCATTATCTTCTTTCCAAAAGTCTGTCCTTCCATCAGGCTCTCACAGACCAAAGTATAAAGATGAATCGGCAGGGTAATTATTCCAAAAAAAGCCATCACAGTCCATTCATCCCAATTTTTAAATACATTATCTATACTTAAAACTTTAAATAAAATAATAAAAAGCACAATCATATAGGCCGCTTTGATAATCATATCAATGAAAAAAGCCAATATTCTATCTCCTATACTAGCAATATTAAAATTAATATTTACATTTTGTGATGTATTTATTGCAATTTTAGACATATTTTTACTAATTTAGCCGAATTATGAGAGAAGTTTTTTTTATTAGGCAAAATAAAGAAAAATGGTTGGAAATAGAGCAGGTTATTGATGGAAAAATTAAAAAAAATCCAGATGACCTGTCTTCTTTGTATATAAACTTGGTCAATGATTTGTCTTTTTCACAGACTTATTACCCAAAAAGTAACACTACCATTTATCTAAACCATCTCTCCAGCCAGATTTTTCAAAAAATCTATAAAACCAAGAGAATAGAGCAAAACAGGCTTTTATATTTCTTCAAAACGGAAGTTCCTCTTTTGGTGTATGAAAATTACAAATTCTTGCTTTATGCCTTTTGTTTTTTCTTTATTTTCACAGGGATAGGCGTTCTCTCGGCTCATTATGATACTACATTCGTGGAGCTTATTTTAGGGGAAGGCTATGTAAATATGACTATAGAAAACATAGAAAAAGGCAATGCTGTGGGCGTTTATCAGCAGGGCTCCAACTTTGGGAGTGCTGTTGCCATTATTCTAAACAACCTCCGTGTGGGGGCTTATCTATTTATTTTAGGAGTTTTTGCAGGGCTGGGAACGCTGCTTTATTTCTTGTACAACTGCATTATGCTGGGGGCTTTTCAGTATTTTTTCTATCAGCATGGAGCGTTGGAAGACAGTATGAGAGGCATCTGGATTCATGGGGTTTTTGAGATTTTCAGTATGGTGGTAGAGGCTATGGCGGGGCTTATGTTAGGAAGTTCTATTTTGTTTCCAAAAACTTATTCTAGGTTTAATTCCTTTAAAATAGGAGCAAAAAATGCCATCAAAATATTTGTCAGCACCATTCCTTTTACTATCATTGCAGGAATTTTAGAAGGGTTCGTTACCCGCTATGCTTTGAAAATGAACGAGTTTTTCAATTCTGTTTTGATTTTGGGAATGCTGGCGTTCATTAGTTTTTATTATTTTGTGTATCCTCATTTTGTTAATAAAAAATTAAAAAACAATGTTTGAATTTTATAAAAGAAGAGATTTCGGTGGTTTGATTTCCGATTCTTTTGCTTTCTTCAAAATCTACGGGAAGAACTATTTCAAGAATTATTTCTTGATAAATGGTCTGATACTGATACTGATGATGGTGCTGGCAGTAGTGGGCTACCGCGAATTTTTTTCTCAGATGTTTGGTTCTAATATGGAAGGGCAAAGCCGATATTTTGAGGAATATTTTGAGGAAAATATAGGAACTTTGATTTTAATAACATCGCTGATTTTCATATTGTTTTTGGCAGCGGCTATTATTAATTATTGTTTCCCTGTACTATACATGAAAAGAGCCAGCGAAACGGGAAGTACAGACATCAAAACCGATGAAATACTGAACGACCTGAAGAAAAACGCAGGGAAAATTCTTATCTTATTTTTAGGATTATTATTTATCATTCTTCCTTTGGTTGTGATCGTTTTTGGTATCAGTTTCTTATTGGTTTTCTTACTGATAGGACTGATTTTGATTTTCTTTTTGGCTCCTATCGTGATGAATACTATCAATTTCCTTCTGTTTGATTATTTCCACACGGAACGAGGCTTCTTTGGTTCTCTTTCCTATGCTATCTCTGCTCAGTTTAACTATCCGAACAGAGAAGGAAAATCACCTTTTTGGAAATATTGGGGCTCTACAGTGGTTACATATTTTATCATACAAACGGTAATCTCTATATTTACCTTTATCCCTATGTTTTTCACTATATTAGGGGCTTTGAGTGTAGGAGATGCATATAATTCAGATAGTGGCAGCGGGACAGTTTTTGTATTGATTATCATTTATGCAGTGGTGATGTTCATTAGTTTTTTAGCGAATAATTTGATTTATGTAAATGCTGGGCTGATGTACTATGACAACCGCACTGACCTTCATAGAAAAATGGATTTATCTGAAATCGAAACTATTGGACGGAATGAGATTTAAGTTTGTTGCACTTTTAATTTTCTTCGGCTGTTTAGGGCTTTTTCACGGACAGGCTTCAACAGATGAAATAGAACTAGATGATGTTCCTGAGCAGATATTAGATAATAATGCCTATGAGGAGCGGAAAATGGATTCTTTACTGAACTCCATAAAGGAAACCGATGATGTAATTTTCCCTAAAACCTTTCCAGAAAACTATAAAAACAAGTATCAGTCCAAAGAGTATGACTATACCGCTACCAAACCAAGAGAATCTCTCTGGGAAAAGCTGCAAAGAAAATTCATAGAACTTTTAGAATCTATTTTCGGAAGTATCAATTCTAATAAACCTTTTGATTTCGCGGAAAGCATAATGAGATTTTTAGTCATTATCATCATAGGTTTTGTGCTTTATTTCTTGATAAAATTCCTTATCTCAAAAGAGGGCAGCTTCTTCTTTGGAAAGAAAAACAAAAAAATCAATATAGAAGTGAATGAACTTCATGAAAATATCCATGAAATCAACTTTCAGGAAAGCATCAAAGGCTATGAAAGAAACCGTGATTTCAGATATGCGGTGAGGTATCAGTTTCTCTGGGTTTTAAAGATATTAGCGGACAAAAACATCATAGAATGGAATCCTGAAAAGACCAACCGAGACTACATGACCGAAATCAAAGAAAAACAACTGCAAGGAAAATTCCGAGATGCTACTAAAATCTTTGATTATGTATGGTATGGCGAATTTGAAATTGATGAAAATTCCTACCATAAAATGAAAGAAAAATGGTCAGTTTTTCATGAAAAAATATAAGCTGAATGAACAAAACATTTAGAATTTATGGAATAATACTTGTCATCGTTTTGGTGATACTGGGACTGCTGGAAGTCAATAAAACCGAGGTCATAGACTGGCGGAAAAACTTTGACATTCATAAGAAAACTCCCTTTGGCCTGTATGTTTTCAACCAAGAAGTAAATGGGCTTCTCAAAAATGTAGAGCGTGTGGAGGAATCACCGTTTAACTATTATAAACAAAATCCTAACCTTCCCGCTCATAACATTCTGGTTTTCAATAAACATTTTGATGAAGAGTCTTGGAAAAAAATCTTAGAGCAAACAGAAAAAGGTGCTAATGTATTGGTTATCGATAAAGTCTTCTACTCCCTCCCTGACACCATAGATATATCTTACAAATATCTGAATGACATTGATGAAGATAAAAAGCTGACTTTCCATCTATTAGACAAAAAAATGAAAAACAGCATCTTGATAGATAAAGCGCCTTCTGGAACAGGTTTTAAAGAAATAAACTCTGGTCAAAAAATTTTAGGTTACATCGAAAAAGATGGAAAGAAAGTAAGTCTTAATTTCATCCAAGTTCCCTTTGGAAAAGGTAATTTTTATCTTCATTCGGAGCCGCTTATTCTGACCAATTATTATCTCCTAAAACCCGAAGGGCATAAGTATGTAGAAAATGTATTTTCATACCTTCCGAACAACAAAACTATTTGGTTTATAGAAAATTATGATAAAAAAAGAGAATCCCAGTCACCACTGAGATTTATCCTTCAGAATGACAATCTCAGACACGCATGGCAGCTACTTCTGGTGGGATTACTGCTTTTTGCGCTATTTAATATTAGAAGAAAACAGAGAATAGTCCCTATCATAGAACCTCTGAAAAACAAGTCTGTAGAGTTCGTGAAAAGTATCGGGAACCTCTATCTACAAGAGGGAACACCACACGACATGGCCTTGAAAAAAATCCAATATTTCCTCAACAAAGTAAGATTGGATTTAATGATTGATACCCAGCATCTGGATGATAATTTCATCAAAAAATTACACCTAAAAACAGGGAAAAACATAGAGCTGATACAGGAAGCCGTTGATTTAATAAACAAAATACAAAATCAGCATATTCAAGTAAAACACTCTGATTTAGCGAAAATAAACGAAGTTTTAGATAAAATTTTAAAATCATAAAAAATGGAAAATATAGAAAATGAACACCCAGAAACTCCCGCTACACAGTTCCAGTCAAGAATAGATATGACAGAACTCCGCGAAAGTTTAGAAAAAATAAAAGCCGAAATAGGAAAAGTCATCGTAGGACAAGAAAGCATGATAGAGCATCTCCTCGCTGCCCTTCTTTCTAACGGGCATGTCCTAATAGAAGGTGTCCCAGGAGTGGCAAAAACCATCACTGCCAAGCTCCTTGCTAAGACTATCTCTGTGGATTTCAGCAGGATACAGTTCACGCCAGACCTTATGCCTTCAGACATTTTGGGAACATCTGTTTTCAATATGAAAACCTCTGAATTTGAGTTCAAAAAAGGACCTATTTTTTCTAATTTCATCCTTATAGATGAGATTAACCGTTCGCCAGCAAAAACTCAAGCGGCACTTTTTGAGGTGATGGAGGAAAGACAAATCACCATGGACGGCACCCGCTATGCTATGGAACTTCCTTTCTTGGTGGTGGCTACCCAAAACCCGATAGAACAAGAGGGAACTTACCGACTTCCAGAAGCCCAGCTGGACAGGTTTTTATTTAAAATAAATGTAGGCTATCCTAATCTGGAGCAGGAAATTACCATTATCCAAAACCAGCATCAAGACAAGTCTTCGGACAAAACAGTAGCCATCAATACTGTAATCTCAGGCGAACAGCTGAAAAGATTCCAAAACCTTGTAAAAGAGATTATTGTAGAGCCTCATTTGATAGAATACATCGCGAAACTAGTTATCAACACTCGTGAAAACCAATTCCTATATTTAGGCGCTTCACCGAGAGCGAGTTTGGCTCTTCTTACGGCTTCCAAAGCTTTCGCAGCGATAAGAGGAAGAGATTTCGTAACTCCAGAGGACATAAAAGAAGCCAGCTATGCAGTGCTTCGCCATCGTGTAATGGTTTCTCCTGAGCGAGAAATGGAAGGGCTTACCACAGATGAAATCATCAGACAAATTTTAGAAAATATAGAAATTCCTAGATAATTAGTATCTTTGTGGAGGATAAAATTTTTTCTTTATGAAGAATTTAGAAGTAATTGCACTGATAAAATTCAAGGCTGAACAAGTATCCGAAATTCTTGACAGCTTGAAAGTTTTAGTCGAAGAAAGCCGAAAAGAAAAAGGCTGTATCAAATACAATCTGATAGAAGATATAGATACCGAAGGGCATTTTATCATGAGTGAAACTTGGGAAAGCCAAGATGCCCTAGACCTGCATAACCAGACGAAACATTTTATCAATTTCGTAGATTTGGTTAAAGAAAAGAATGCAGAAGTGATTGTTTATAAAGGCAATAATAAATTTCATTAGAAATTCAACGAATAGAACCAATTTCTATTCGTTTTGTTTTTAGCAAAATACACCACACGAGCCTATGAATGAGCATATATTTGATTTAATAGAAAATACCAATCGTAATGTTTTCCTTACAGGAAGGGCGGGAACAGGAAAAACCACCTTCCTGAATGATTTCGTGAAAAAATCTCGGAAAAATCATATCATAGTGGCTCCCACAGGCATCGCAGCTATCAATGCCGGCGGTGTCACCATCCACTCTATGTTTGGGCTACCTCTCAGACCCTTTGTCCCTACGGTAGACAGGATAGATGCTAATATTGCTAATAACATTTCAGACCTACTCCCTCATTTCAGATACAGAAAAGACAAACTAAAACTCCTGCGCGAGGTGGAAATCATCATCATAGATGAAGTCTCTATGCTCAGAGCCGATGTCTTGGATATGATGGATTTTGCCCTCAGGACAGCCAGAAGAAATCAGCAGAAATTCGGAGGTGCGCAGCTGCTTTTCGTGGGAGATTTATTCCAGCTTCCGCCTGTTATTCGGGAAGACAGCGAATATATCCTTCAGCGGTACTATTCCTCGCCTTTCTTCTTTAATGCAAAGGCTTTGGAGGAAATGGATTTACTAACGATAGAGCTGACCGAAGTTTTTAGACAAAAAGACAAAGAATTTTTAGACCTGCTGAATGCGATTCGTGATGGAAACAGCAAATTGGTGGATTTCAATAAATTAAATGAAAGGTATTTCCCTGATTTTGAACCTAATGGAGAAGCTTTCGTTCATCTCTGTTCGCATAATAAAATGGCGGACAGCATTAACCAAAAGAAAATCAACGAGTTAAAAACGCCTTCATTTTTCTATAATGCTTCTGTTTTCGGAGATTTTAAGGAAAATATGTTTCCAAATGATGAAACTTTGGAACTGAAAGTCGGCGCGCAGGTGATGTTCATCCGAAATGATACCTCTGGCGATAGAAAATACTACAACGGCAAACTCGCCGAAATATCACGCCTTACAGAAGATAAAGTTTTCGCAATTCTAGATGGAAGCGATGAGGAACTAGAAATAAAAAAAGAAGTCTGGGAACAGAAAAAATACGCTCTGGGAGAGGACAAACAGATAAAAGAAGAAATCATAGGAAGTTTCGAACAGCTACCTATCCGTTTGGCGTGGGCGGTTACCATCCACAAAAGCCAAGGGCTCACTTTTGACAGGCTCATCATAGATGCTGGGCAGAGTTTCACCTCTGGGCAGGTCTATGTGGCACTTTCTCGATGCAGGACTTTGGAAGGGATTTATCTAAAATCCAAAATCACGCCTTCGGTTATTTTGAAAGATGATAGAATATCTCATTTTCAGGAAGATACAAAGGCTAATGACAAAATAGAACAAATCATAGAGGCTGAAAAATACCATTACAGCATCAAAAAAGTCCTAAAATACACCGATTGCGGCTGGTTCTTACAATCTCTGGAAGATTGGTATGATATTGCGAAAAGCTCAAAGAAACTCAGCGAAGAGAAAACTCAAGCCCTATATATCTCACTGAAAACCAACATAAAAGAATTAATAAAAGTCTGTGAAAAATTTGAGAAAATCCTGCTTCAAAAAGCGACCAAATTCACACACGGACAAGAAGAATGGCAGGAAATAGAAAAGAAAGCAAAAGGCGGAGTTCATTTTTTCTTTGAGAAAATAAAAGACCAAGTTTTTGAGCCTTTGAAACAATTTTATTCCGAGACAAAAAATGAAAAAGGTTTTAAAGAACATAATGAATTTCTCAAAATCTGGCTGAGTGATACGGAAGATTATTTAAATGATTTGAAATTAACGAAACTCTTAGAAACTGAGTTATTTGATGCTGATAAAGATGAGAAAATCAGCACAAAAATCGCGAAAATTCCGACCCACATCATCACCTACAAACTCTTTGAACAAGGGAAAAACATTGATGAAATAGCGAAAGAAAGAGCCCTCGCACCCAGCACCATTGTAGGGCATTTGACTAAATTTGCCGATCAGGGCGTTTTGGATTTAACGAGAATTATAAGTTCTGAAAAAATAAGTATTTTTGAGAAAACTTTTAATGCTCAGCCACAAAACAGCCTGAATGAATGGAAAGAAATCCTCCCAGATGATTTTGACTATCACGAGATTAGGCTGCTTTGGAATCATTACAAATACCTGAGCAATAAGGAGTTATAATTTTATTTACATTTTACACGAAATATGAGCAACAGCACTATCATAAAAAAATTATTTTTCATCGGATTGAAATTTAAAAAGTGGTTCATCATCACTTTGCTTATTTCCCTTGCAGTGGCGTTTATCTCCACCTACCGACCTATTCTTACCAAAGAAATAGTAGATCTGGTCATCATTAAAGAAAAAAGCCGAACAGAGCTGATGAACGGGATTTATCTGCTATTAGGGATGGTTCTTTTGGAAACTTTTCTGCAGGTGATGCTGTATTATCTTTCTAATTTCATTGCTCAATCGGTAATTCGGGACATCCGCGAACGCCTTTATACAAAGCTGATTCATTTCAAAACTTCATTTTTTGACAAAACTCCGATTGGGAGCCTGGTCACTCGTGCCGTAGGAGATGTGGAAACCGTGGCAGTGGTCTATACGGATGGTTTTCTGATGGTTTTTGGTGATGTTCTTCGTGTGGTGATGGTCATCGGGACTATGTTTATGGTGAATAAGGAACTCAGCTACATTGTCCTAATGATGCTTCCTCTGATGTATCTTATCACAAGATTTTTTCAGAAAAAACTAAAAGTTTCTTTTTCCACAGAACGAAATCTTACTTCTGTCCAAAATAGTTTCGTGCAGGAAAGACTGGCTGGAATGTCCATTATCCAAGTATTTAACCGACAGAAAGCAGAATTTGACAAATTTGACAAAATCAATATAGAACTGAAAAATGCCTTACTGAAAACGGTATTTTATTTCTCTCTATTCTTTCCCGTTGTGGATTTACTCGCCTCGCTATTTATAGGCACTATCTTGGTTTATGCGGGCTATAATGTTATCAATGGCAAAGAAGTGGGCGCAGGTGACATCATCGCTTTCATTCAGTTTATTTCATTATTAGTCAGACCATTACGACAGATAGCCGATAGGTTTAACAATATCCAAAGAGGGCTGGTAGGAGCTGAACGAGTTCTAAAAATCATGAACGAGGAAGAAAACCTTACTCCGAACAAAGGAACTATCAAAAAAGAATCTTTGGAAGGAAAAATAGAATTTAGAAATGTAAAATTCGCCTATGATGAAAAGCAGCAAGTCCTGAAAGGAATCAATTTTACTGTAAATCCAGGCGAAACGGTAGCCATTGTAGGCGCTACTGGCGCAGGAAAATCCACCATAATAAGTCTAATTACAAGGCTTTACGACATCACCGATGGACAAATTTTAGTAGATGATACCGATATCTACGATTACGAACTATACCATTACAGAAGCCAAATAGGCGTGGTTCTGCAAGATGTTTTCCTGTTCCAAGAAAGCATTGCAGAAAACCTTACATTAGGGAATAAAAATATCACATTAGATGAAATAAAAAAGGCAGCGGAAGAAATAGAGGTCAATGATTTCATAGAAAAACTGCCCAATGGATATCATTTCATCGTAAGTGAGAGAGGTTCTTCCATTTCACTGGGACAGAGACAGTTACTATCTTTCCTAAGGGCTTATTTAGTAAATCCTAAAATACTCATTCTGGATGAAGCGACCTCTTCCATAGATCACGAATCCGAAAAACTAATCCAAAAAGCGACGGAAAAAATCACTAAAAACAGGACTTCCATCATCATCGCGCACAGGCTCTCCACGATAGAAAAAGCTGATAAAATCATCGTAATACATCAGGGCGAAATCGTAGAAATGGGAACTCACCAAGAACTCCTAAACAAAGGCGGTTACTACACCGCTCTGAATAAAAAACAAGAACCTATATAAAGCAAAAAGCCTATTTTCATAGGCTTTTTGTTATTTTTTCTGTGCGATAATCGCCACGGCATTCAGGTTTTGTGCATTATCACGGAAAACTTTTCTCATCGCAAGGATTCTTTTCCTAGCAGCAGGGTTGGTCATTATATTAAAGAAAATTTTCAGCGTTCTGAAAAATCCTTCATCATCTATTATTCTTTTTGGTTCTAATAAATGCATCGGGTTGGTTTCTATTTTCACCACAGAAAAACCTTCTTTTTCTAAAAGCTCTGTCCATTCAGAAACGGTTAATGGGCGAGCATTGACTTTTATTGCCAACGCTAGTTCCTTTTGGATTTCAGCTTTTTTCTCCGTTGGTATCTCATCTGGTGTCAGCCCAAGCTCATGAATTCCGTAGAATCCGCCAGGTTTCAAAATTCGGTAGGCTTCGCGGATGATTTCCGATTTTCTGTGGTCTGCATGCATTGTAAGCATCGCCTCTCCATAGACTTTATCCACACTATTGCTCTCCAAGGTGGACTCCGCCGCATTTCCGATTATAATTTTAAAATCCTTTCCTTTCAGCCTGTTTTTGAGAATTCCTACCGCTTCTTCATTCAGTTCTACGCCTGTATAGCTTTTAGGATTTTTACCAAGTGTAATTCCTGCTGTAAATCCCAATCCTGGCGCGAACTCCACCACATCATCATTCGGGCTGATATTCAGTCCCTCTATCATCTTCATACTCAACTCCTTCCCTCCTGGGCGCAACACTCGTTTGCCCATTTTTGCCAAAATCCAATGACCTTGGCTGGTGTTCATATTTTGTTCTTTGCTCATGATTTAGGATTTTTCGGCAACGCCCTCTACTCTTTTTGATGAATCTAACTTACTAAGTGTCAAACGAATAATGCTTTCTTTTTTTGCAATGAGATTATGCGGAATGCCTCCTGACAAAGTCAATAAATCTCCTTTTTTAACTTCGTAATTCTGCCCTTCTACTCCAAAAATAATTTCTCCCTCCAGCAGTTCCACCACAATGGGAAAAGGCGTCTGGTGCTCTTTCATTTCTTGGTTTTCTCGCATTAGAATTCTGATTTCTTTCGTAAAATCAGTTTCCAAAATCGCCTTTATCGCTGGCTTATTTTCATTAAATTCTAAATCTTGATAAATTGATGCTGTCTTCATTTCTTTGATACATTTTTAAATTTGAATTTACAAATTTATAATTTTTTATTTATTTTTAATCATTCTAAATTACTTTATTTATTTCTTCTCTTTCTATTTTGATATAAATTCTTATTTTTGCGGAATGTTTAGATATTTATTTTTAAGCTTTATACTTACTTTTCTCGTTTCGTGTAGTAGTGATGTTCAGCCCAAACCAAAGGGAGAGCTTCGACTAGAGTATCCAGAGGCTAAGTATATTCCATTCTCTTCGGAATGTTCGTTTTCATTTGAGCATTCAGACTTTGCAAAAATACACCAAGCAAAGCAGGCTTGCTGGTACAATGTAGTCTATCCTACAATGAGAGCCAATATTTTTGTAACCTATTTTCCTATCAAAAATGATTTTAATCTACATATCAAAGAAGTAGAAAAAATGGTCTACGAACACACCATCAGAGCTTCTGCAATAGATACTAAATCTTTTTCTTATCCAGAAAAGAGAGTTTTTGGGAACTTTTACGAATTGAAAGGGCAGTCTGCGTCTAATATCCAAATCTATATCACGGACAGCACTCGTCATTTCGTAACGGCTAATTTATACTTTAAATCTAGACCAAGACCAGACTCTCTACAACCTGCGGTAGAATACATCAAGAAAGACTTGATGCATATGATAGAAACCTTCGAGTGGAAACATAAATAACTAAAATACATACACTTACAATCAAATGAATCTTTTGGCAGTAGGAACTGTAGCTTTTGATGCTATTGAGACTCCTTTTGGAAAAACAGATAAAATCCTAGGTGGTGCGGCTACTTATATAGGGCTTTCCGCTTCCGTTTTAAATGCTAATGTCAGCCTAGTTTCTGTAGTTGGTGGAGATTTTCCACAGGAATATTTGGATTTATTAACCGACAGAAATATCAATATAGAAGGAATAGAAATTTTCCATAATGAAAAAACTTTTTTCTGGGCAGGAAAGTATCATAACGACCTGAATTCCAGAGATACTATGGCTACAGAACTGAATGTTTTAGAAAAATTCGAACCAAAAATTCCTGAACATTGTAAAAATTATGACATACTGCTTTTAGGAAATCTTCACCCTAGCACACAACTGGCAGTTCTAAATGGTATGTCTTGCCGCCCTAAACTGGTGATTCTAGACACTATGAATTTTTGGATGAACCACACTTGGGATTTACTGATGGAGGTCATTGCGAAATCTGATGTCATCACGATAAACGATGAAGAGGCACGACAGCTCTCTGGAGAATATTCCCTACCAAAAGCCGCTCAAAAAATCCATAAAATGGGTCCTAAATATGTCATCATCAAAAAAGGTGAGCATGGAGCATTATTATTCAGCGAAGGGAAAGTTTTCGCTATTCCTGCCCTGCCTTTGGAGGAGGTTTTTGACCCTACAGGAGCGGGAGACACTTTCGCAGGAGGATTTGCGGCACATCTAGCAGCCACAAAAAGCATTTCCTTTGAAAACATGAAAACAGCTGTGATAGTGGGCTCTGCAATGGCTTCTTTCACGGTAGAAAAATTCGGAACGGAAAGACTTTTGGAAGTCTCTCCTATGATTCTGAAACAAAGAATCAAAAAATTCCAAGAACTTACCACTTTTGAGGTGGATTTGAAAATTTAAGAAATAATTATAATAAAAAATTTAGATTTTCTCACAAAGAAATTTAATTTTGTTGAACTAATTTTAGTAAAAATATGATAAAAAATATCAAAAAGGCATTACTGCTGGGAATCGCACTATTATCCACTCAAATAAATGCACAGCTGCAAAAAGGACAGCTTGTGGATGGTATCGCTGCGGTAATTGGAAATGAAATCGTTTTGGAATCAGACATCACAGAGCAGGAAAACCATGCAAAACAAATGGGCGAGAAACTTTCTGGTGACAATTGTGAAGTCGTAGAGAGCTTACTAAACAACAGACTACTTGTCTACCACGCTAAAAAAGATACTCTAATCCCAGATAGAAGCAAAGAAATAAAAGAACAGGTTAATAATAAATACAACCAAATTCTTAGCCAGTTCCCTTCCGAAAAAGCGATGCTGGATACATACAAATTCAGAAATTCAACTGAAATGAAAAGTATGATAGAAAAAATAGATTCTGACAGCTACTACGGACAAAGTAAATTTGCCAGAATTACCGAAAAAGCAGATATCACACCAAGTGAAGTAACGGATTTCTATAATACTTACAAATACCAATTACCAGAGGTAAAAGAAGAAATCATCTTGTCTCAAATCGTGATGTATCCTAAACTAAATGATAAACACAGACAGGAGATTATAGATAAACTAAAAAAAATCAAACAAGACATCCTAAACGGAGAGGACTTTGAAACTCAGGCCAGAATCTACTCTGAGGATGAAGGCTCAGCATCCAATGGCGGGCTTTACAAAAATGTTTCTAAAGGAACGATGGTAAAACCTTTCGAAGCGGCAGCTCTCAACCTGCAAGAAGGCGAAATATCAGACCCTGTGGAAACAGAATACGGATATCACATCATTCAGCTTGTGAAAAAATCAGGAAAAATATACGATGCTAGACATATTCTTATAAAAAATACTCCAAATGCAGAGGAAATAGAAGCAGCTAAAAAAGAAATGGAAGACATCCGAAAAAGAATCATAAACGGAAAAATTACTTTCAAAGAAGCTGCTACAAAATATTCTGATGACAAAAGCACAAAATACAATGCAGGGATAATCCTTGGCGAAGATGGAGGCTACAAACAGGAAAAACTAAACCTTTCTCCATCTATCTCTTACCACATCGCAGGTTATAACAAAGGAGATATCACAGATGTATTTGAGGATGAGCACAATAGAAAAAAAGCTGTAATTTTCATAAAAATAGAAGATGTCATTCCTGCGCACCAAGTAGACCTTGCTACTGATTTTGAAAGAGTGAAGAATATGGCTCTCAACAAGAAGAAAAATGAAATGCTGGAAAAATGGGCTAAAGAACAGCTTCCTGATACTTTTATATCAATCGATAAGCGTTATCAAAAATGTTCTTTCTACCCTAAATGGAACAGAAATTCAACAAAATAAACTAACAAAAACCACTCAGATTATCGAGTGGTTTTTTCTTTTTATCATAATGGTTTTTTCTTTAAAGCCATATTTTATTATCTTTGTCGCTACACTTTTTTGGAAACTTTATGAACACACCACAACAGACAAACTATACGGAAGATAACATCAGAACCCTCGAGCCTCGTGAGCATGTGCGCCTTCGTCCAGGGATGTACATCGGTAAACTGGGAGACGGCTCTGCGGCGGATGATGGGATTTATATCCTATTAAAGGAGGTTTTGGATAACTCTATCGATGAATTCCGAATGAAATTCGGGAAGAGAATAGATGTTAAAATCAATGATGGAAAAGTCACTGTTCGTGATTATGGTCGTGGAATTCCTTTGGGAAAAATCGTAGATGTAGTTTCCAAAATGAATACTGGTGGGAAATACGATGACGGCGCCTTTAAAAAATCCATCGGTCTGAATGGTGTAGGAACCAAGGCGGTTAATTTTCTTTCTACTTTTTTTCAGGTAAAATCTGTCCGAGATGGGAAAACCAAATCTGCCCAGTTTCACGAAGGTAAACTGGTGGAAGTAACCGAGGAAACAGACACGACTGAAAAAAACGGAACGGAGGTAAGTTTCATTCCTGACAGCACTATTTTCATAAATTATAAATTTAGAAATGAGTATGTGGAGCGTATGCTTCGTAATTATACTTATCTAAATTTAGGACTAAAAATCTATTATAACGACTCTGTTTTCGAATCTGAAAACGGACTGAAAGACCTATTAGAAGAAGAAATAGATGGCGAAATCCTCTACCCTATCATCCACATAAAGGATGAAGACATGGAGATAGCGATTACTCATTCGGATAAATCCCAGTCAGAAACTTATTTTTCATTTGTCAATGGACAATACACATCGCAGGGAGGAACCCACCTGAATGCCTTTAAAGAGACTTTCGTGAAAACCATCAAAGAATTTTTCGGAAAAAATTTTGAGGCTGCCGATATTAGAAAATCTATCATTGGCGCGGTGTATATCAATGTGGGAAACCCTGTTTTTGAGTCTCAGACCAAGACCAAATTAGGCTCTACCACTATGGGACAGGATGCGAATGGCAACGAGCTGGAAACCATCCGAACTTTTGTCAATAATTATATGAAAAGCAAACTGGACAATTTTCTTCATAAAAACCCTGAAATTGCAGATGCTATTCACCGTAAAATATTAGTTTCTGAAAGGGAAAGAAAAGAACTTTCGGGAATTCAAAAATTAGCAAGAGAAAGAGCAAAAAAAGTTTCTCTTCACAATAAAAAACTAAGAGACTGCCGACAGCATTACAATGACCAAAAGGCAGCTAGAAAGACTGAAACTCAAATATTTATAACAGAGGGAGACTCTGCATCCGGCTCTATCACGAAGAGTAGAGATGTGGAAACGCAGGCTGTATTTTCACTAAAAGGAAAGCCACTCAACTGCTACGGACTAACCAAAAAAGTAGTGTATGAAAACGAGGAGTTTAACCTTTTACAAGCCGCTCTAAATATAGAGGAAAGTCTGGAAGATTTGAGATACAATCAAGTCATCATCGCTACCGATGCCGATGTAGATGGTATGCACATTAGACTCCTGATGATTACTTTCTTCCTTCAGTTTTTCCCTGATGTGATTAAAAATGGACACCTGTACATTCTCCAAACGCCTTTGTTTAGAGTAAGAAACAAAAAAGAAACCCGCTACTGCTACACTGAAGCAGAGCGAATAAAGGCTCTAGAAGATTTAGGAAAAAATCCTGAAATCACGAGATTTAAAGGGCTTGGAGAGATTTCGCCAGAAGAGTTTAAACATTTCATCGGGAAAGACATTCGCCTTGAGCCTGTGGTGGTGGGTAAAGACACCACGATAGACCAGCTTTTGGAGTTCTACATGGGAAAAAATACGCCTGATAGACAGAACTTTATCCTTGAAAACTTGGTAGTAGAAGAAGCAATAACAGAGTAAAATTTAATATCAACAATTTATTTTTGCATCATGAGATTAAGTAACAGAAAAAAAGCACCTATATACAATTTTTTACTAACCTTTTCCATTTTCTCCGCAATAATAGGCGGAGCTATGACTTTTTTGAACATCATCAAACTGCCTGTTTTTGGGAAAATGGCAAGTATTTCCCTTTTATTCATAGGAGTTTCAGGGTTGGTCATTATTTTTTTGAGAGGTCGCCAGATATTCGAATACGATAGTGATGGAGAAGCCCTTAACTTCAAAAACCACTCTATTATCCCTTTTTTAGGAAAAGAAGCAAAAGATGAATTTCCAAAATACAAACTTGTTTCCTTTGAAATCGTAAATGCATTAATTTTCAAAAGGTTATATATAAAAATCACGAGTAAAAAACATAAAGAAAGTATCCTAAAATACGATATTTCTTACCTTACAAGCAGTGAAATAAGGGATTTAAAACTTTCATTACAACGAACAATAAAAGCCAACAAAGAAAACAACAATAACGACAATAAATAGTATGAAACAACATAGTTTATTTAACTTACACGAAGGAGAAGAAAAACAAGACAAGGTTTTACAAGATGTCTTAAAAAACATTTCATTCAAAGGGGCTAACCTTTGGATTTTGGCATGTGCTATATTCATTGCATCTATTGGTCTGAATGTCAATTCCACAGCTGTGATTATCGGCGCCATGCTGATTTCTCCACTTATGGGACCTATCGTAGGAATTGGGGTTGCCCTTGCCATTTATGATTTAACTCTTCTAAAAAAATCAGGAAAAAACCTACTTACGGCTACTATCGTAAGCCTTTTAGTCTCTGCGATTTACTTTACTCTCAGCCCCTTTAAAGAGGCTCAATCTGAGATTTTAGCCAGAACATCACCTAATATTTATGATGTTTTGATTGCTTTCATTGGTGGAATTGTAGGGATAATTTCTATCACCCGTGTAGAAAAAGGAAACCCTATCCCTGGGGTAGCTATTGCCACAGCGCTTATGCCGCCTCTTTGTACGGCAGGTTTTGGGCTGGCAACTTTTAATTTTAAATTTTTTGCTGGAGCTTTATATTTATATTCTATCAACTGCTTCTTCATTGCCATTGCTACATTTACTATTGTTAAATTCCTTAAATACAAACCTGTTTCTACTCAGGATAAAAAATTTGACAGAAAAGTAAAATATTCCATTTATACTTTGTTTACTATCATGATTGTTCCAAGTATTTTCTTGGCTTACCGTCTCATTAGTGATAATAAATACACAAAAAATGTAGAAAATTTCATCAAAAACGAATTTACAGACAGAGGGCACACCGTGATTTATAAGAAAATAAATCAAAATGATACGCCAAAAACCATAGAATTAGTTTTACTAAATCAGCGAATGGACAGTATTGAAATTCAAGCGCTTAACAAAAAACTTGCCGACAACTACGAAATCAAGGATACAAAACTCTTGATAAAAAATAATTCATCTAATCTAAAAAGTGAAATTTTAGCTGAAATCAATCAGCAGAACAAGGATTTCTCTGAAAAAGATATCATCATCCAAAATCTTACTGCGGAACTGAATGAATACAAATTTGATGACCGACAGCTCATCAAAGAACTCAGAATCGTTTTTCCAGAAATAGAAAACATATCTATCGGAAAACTAAATAGTTACGAAAAAGATTCTCGTAAACAAGAAAATACTGTCATTTACCAAATCAAAGAAAAAGAGAATCTAGATGAAGAAAAGCTGAAAAAATGGCTTCAAACTAAGTTAAAC
This sequence comes from uncultured Flavobacteriaceae bacterium, assembly GCA_963516475.1. GTDB lineage: Bacteria > Bacteroidota > Bacteroidia > Flavobacteriales > Weeksellaceae > JABCPE02. The sequence continues at coordinate 95,283 of CAUQBR010000003.1, read as the reverse complement.
GACCAAAATATCAGACTGATAAACACAAAATAAATGCAAGAAAACGAACATAAAGAAGAAACTCTAAAAAAAATATCTGGGCTTTATCAAGACTGGTTTCTTGATTACGCCTCTTATGTAATTTTGGACCGTGCCATTCCATCTGTTTATGATGGTTTTAAGCCCGTTCAGCGCCGCATCATGCACTCTATGCGCGAGCTGGAAGATGGAAGATACAACAAGGTGGCAAACATCGTGGGAAATACCATGAAATACCACCCGCATGGAGATGCCTCCATCACGGATGCCATGGTGCAGATTGGTCAGAAAGAACTCCTGATAGACACTCAGGGAAACTGGGGAAATATCTACACAGGAGACTCGGCAGCGGCGGCAAGATACATCGAAGCGAGACTTACGCCTTTCGCTTTGGAGGTGGTTTTTAACCCTAAAACTACAGAATGGGTAAAATCCTACGATGGAAGAAACAACGAGCCTGTGGACCTTCCTGTGAAATTCCCGCTGCTTCTTGCACAAGGCGTGGAAGGTATCGGTGTGGGGCTTTCGACGAAGATTATGCCTCACAATTTCAATGAGTTACTGGATGCTTCTATTCTTTATCTAAAAGGAAAAAGTTTCCAGCTTTACCCTGATTTCCTTACGGCAGGGCTTCTAGATGTTTCCAACTATAACGATGGAAAACGAGGCGGAAAAATCCGTGCAAGAGCCAGAATTATCCAAAAAGACAAAAACACTCTATGCATCACAGAATTGCCTTTTTCTAAAAACACAGGCGACCTGATTGACAGCATTTTAAAGGCTAACGAAAAGGGTAAAATCAAAATCAAAAAAATAGAGGACAATACTTCTGATGAGGTGGAAATCAACATCTTACTGGCTAATGATGTTTCGCCAGACATGATGATAGACGCCCTGTATGCTTTCACGGACTGCGAAGTTTCTATTTCACCTAATGCCTGCGTAATCGTGGGAGACAAACCGATGTTCCTTTCGGTTTCGGAAATCCTGAAATACAACACAGACCACACGGTTTCTCTTCTGAAAAAAGAGCTGGAAATAGAACTGCACGAACTTCAGGAAAAATGGCATTTTGCGAGTTTGGAAAAAATCTTCATCGAGAATGAAATTTACCAAGAAATCAAAGGTAAAACCAGCAAAGAGGAAGTTTATTCGGCGATTGACAAAGCTTTAAAGCCATTTATCAAAAACCTTATGCGTGAGGTAGTTACAGAGGACATTGCCCGACTGACAGAACTCCCTTTCATGCGAATTTCGCGCTATGATAGAGATAAAGCGCTGGAAAACATCGCTGCACTGGAGGACAGAATGGAGCAGGTGAAACATGATTTGGAAAACTTGGTGGATTATGCCATCAATTATTTCCAAAACATTCAGAAAAAATATGGAAAAGACAAGCCTCGCCGTACGGAAATTCGTGTTTTTGACAACATAGATGCGACCAATGTAGCGGTAGCAAACGAAAAATTCTACATCAACAGAGCCGAAGGATTCATCGGAACTTCGCTCAAAAAAGATGAATATGTTTTTGACTGTTCAGATTTAGATGACATCATCACTTTCCGAAAAGATGGAACAATGCAGGTTACCAAAGTGGAAGCAAAAACCTTCATCGGAAAAGATATTCTGCATGTGGGCGTATGGAAAAAGAACGATAAGCGAACCGTTTATAACATGGTCTACCGCGAGGGAAAAGACGGCCCATATTACATGAAAAGATTCTCGGTAACGGGAGTTATCCGAAATAATGAATACAAACTTGCTTCGGATGTAAAAGGCTCAGAAGTGCTGTATTTTTCTGCAAATCCAAATGGAGAGGCAGAAATCATCAGTGTTTTACTAAAACCTAGTGCCAGAATCAGAAAAAACAGAATCGATATAGATTTCTCTGATTTAGCTATAAAGGGGCGTGATTCCAAAGGAAATCTCGTAACGAAATATGCCGTTAAAAAAATAGAACTAAAAGAAGAAGGCATCTCCACGCTGGCTCCGAGAAAAATTTGGTTTGATGAAAGTGTAAGAAGGCTGAATGTAGAGGGCAGAGGAGTTCTGCTCGGCAGCTTTAAAGGAGATGATAAAATACTGACTATCAATACCAAAGGAGAAGCAAAACTGATTTCATTTGACCTGATGAATCGTTTTGATGATGATTATCTGATTTTGGAAAAATGGCATCCAGAACAGGCTGTTTCGTGCATCTATTATGATGGCGAAAAGGATATTTATTTCATCAAACGATTTTTATTAGAAAACACGGCTAATATTCAGAACTTTATGCCGAGTGAGCATCCTAAATCCTTCATAGAATTTGTGGGAACCAGTGATGGCTGCACAGCGGAAATTATCTTTGCAAAAGATAAAAACGGAAAGGAAAAAGAGCCTGAAACCATTGATATTGATGACTTTATCTCTATAAAAGGAATAAAAGCAATGGGAAATCAGTTTGTGAAAGAAAAAATAAAATCCATAAATATCACAATTCCAGAACCGAAAGAAGAGGAAGAAGAACCTGTACAGCAGGAAGAAACGGATATTCCAGAAGATGGAGTTATAGGAGATTTATTTAACTGATTTTGAGATGTCTACCGAGTTATTAGAAAGATTTTTGCCTCCAAACAGCATGCCCTACCTAAAAAAATGGCTGGAAGGGCATCTGTGTCATATCAAAGTCACAAAAAACAGGCACAGCAAATTAGGAGATTATAAATCAATGCCTAATAATTCCCACCAAATAACCATCAATGGAACGCTGGAACCAGAGCTTTTTTTCTTTGTCTTTACGCATGAAATTGCGCATTTAGTGGCTTTTCATGAGAAGAAAAATATTCTTCCACATGGAAAAGAATGGAAGATGACCTTTCAGAAAATGCTTTTGGAGAGTATTTCAATTTATTCTGAAGAGCTGAGACCTTTGATTTTAAATTTTTCTAAAAATCCGAAAGCCAACTTCATGTCCAGTCCAGAGCTGGTAAAATATTTTGACAGTGAACACTCTGATAATAAAGCCTATGTGGAGGATTTGCCCATTGGAGAAAAATTTATTTATCAAACAGACATTTACCAGATAGAAGAAAAGAAGAAAAAGCGTTACCTTTGCAAAAATCTCAGTACAGGGAGAATGTATTTATTCAAATCCTGTGCGAGAGTGGAGCGGACAAAATAATGACTAACGAAAGAAAATGAATCTAAATAATAACTATTGTGTCATAATGGCGGGCGGCATCGGAAGCCGTTTTTGGCCTATGAGTACGGCTAAATTTCCTAAACAGTTCCATGATATCTTGGGAACAGGAAAGACCATGATACAGCAGACCTTTGAGCGGATAAAGCAGATTGTCCCTGTGGAAAATATTTTTGTGGTAACCAATAAGGAATATTTGGAACTTACGGCTGCTCAAATTCCTGAACTTGACAAGAAAAACATCATCGGAGAACCTATGATGAGAAATACTGCAGCGTGTAACATCTACATAACCAATAAAATAGCAAAAATAAACCCAAATGCTAACATCGTTGTACTGCCCGCAGATCATTTGATTTTAAAAGAAAAAACTTTTTGTGAAAAGATAGAATTTGCTTTTGAAAAGGCGAGCCAGAACGACTATCTCATCACGCTCGGGATACAGCCTACACGCCCTGACACAGGCTATGGCTACATTCAGTTTTCAGAAGAAAAATCTGCTGAAATATGCAAAGTAAAAACTTTCACTGAAAAGCCTAATTTAGAAACGGCAGAAAAATTCTTAGCAACGAAAGAATATCTTTGGAATGCAGGAATTTTCATCTGGAATGTAAAATCTATCCAAAAAGCCTTTGAAAACTATCTTCCAAAAATGGCAGAACAGTTTAAAACAGAGGTATATAACACCAAAAAAGAAGCTCCATACATAGAGGAAATTTATCCTAATGTAGAAAAAATATCAATAGACAACGGAATTTTAGAAAAGGCTGATAATGTCTATGTGATTCCTGCTGACTTGGGCTGGTCTGATTTGGGAACTTGGACTTCTGTGTTTGAAAATGCTGAGCGAGATGAGAACAACAACACCATCTCTAACAACTGCAATGTTTATAACGCAAAAGGAAATATCATCAGACTCAAAAACCGTGAAAAAACCGCTGTGATTGATGGGCTTACGGACTATATAGTGATAGATACAGAGGAGGCTATGCTTATCTGTCCAAGGAGTAATGACCAGCTTATCAAGGAATATGTAGCTGATTTAGAAAGTAAAAAATAGGAAAATGTTTCGTTTGTTATCAAAGAAAACCAATTTATTTTCGGTTCCTACTTACATAGGAGCTTTATTGCTTTTTATTCTAATTTCAAACGATTTAGAAGTTAAATTTTCTAACATTTTCTCTACCATTATAGTCTTTGTAGGACTAGCTCTGGGCTATATTCTGTTTAATAAAATTTCGCTAAATAGGAAAACCCACCTGCCGCTGTTTCTGTACTCTATTTTTATTTTTTCATTTTATAATGGAAATCTGGATGTAGGAATTTCTATGGCATTATTTACAAGTTCTATTTTATTATTTTTCTTCACCAATGAAAATGATAAAATCAGAAGTGATTCTTTCCTTTTGGTTGGTTGCATTCTGGCTGTTAGTTATATTTTCTTACCAACGACTTGGACACTTTTTATTTTCGTAATTATTCATATCATCACCAAATCAGACAAAATATTTCTAAATATTTTCCAGCTTATTTTGGGATGTTTTATGGTAATTTCTGGATATTTGTGTCTGATGTATCTGCTTGAAATAGATATATTTAAAGAAGACTATATACCACTGATTTCCAATGAAATGATTACAGATTTTTCTTCTTTTTATTCCTTAATTCCCATTTTAGTAATGTGTATTTTGGCGGTGGGAGATCATTTTATAAATTTGAATAAAAAAAGCCCGACTAGTAAGTTTAAATACGCTTTCTTGTTGTCATTCTTATTGGTTCAAATCCTGATTTTGGTCTTTTACATGGGCTCTCACAGAGAATATCTGCTGCTCGTTATATTCCCTATCAGCATTATCCTGAGCCGATTTTTAAGGTTTATAAAATACCCATGGCTTCAGGAATTGGGACTTTGGATTATTATAATTTCTTGTCTTTTGGACAAATTTAACCCTAATTTTGTAATTTAATATGATTCAAATAGATGATAAACTAATTTCTGAAGATTTATTTTCCGAAGAATTCGTGTGTAATCTTGCTAAATGCAAGGGAATCTGCTGTGTGGAAGGTGATGCAGGAGCTCCTCTCGATGAAGATGAAACCAAAATATTAGATGAAATTTATCCTAAAATAAAGCCTTATCTCCGTCCAGAAGGAATCCAAGCCATCGAGGAGCAAGGCACCTATACGCTTGATTTTGAAGGAGATTTGGTTACTCCTTTGGTGAATAATGCAGAGTGCGCCTATGTGATTTTTGATGAAAAAGGCTACACCAAATGCGCCATAGAAAAAGCTTATGAAGATGGCGTTATCGACTGGCAAAAGCCTATTTCCTGCCACCTCTACCCTATTCGTATCACAGAATATTCTAATTTTTCTGCGATTAACTACCACGAATGGGATATCTGCTCCGATGCCTGCACTTTGGGAAAAGAATTGGGCGTAAAAGTCTATCAATTCCTGAAAAAACCACTCATCCGAAAATACGGGGAAGATTTCTACCAGACCCTGTCAGAAGCGGCAGAAGAATGGGAAAAAGAATTCGGGAAAAGATAAAAATCCAATTCCCGAAGTTTTAATTATTTATTTTTATTTTCTTTATTTAAAATACGCTTTCAGCGGTATTCCTAGTATTTTTGTTAGTTTCATAATTTCTGGCATGTCTTCTTCTGGAAATAGCAGGAACAGATATGCATCTGCACCTTCATCCAAATGACACAACCAAAAACTATAAGAATAAAGTTGTTTCCTCATATAAGGGAACAAATCAGCACTATAAGTATCTGTGGGATATTCCCATTTCCAGTCAGAAAAATCAGCTAAATCCAAAATATATTCTTCTAATTCTTCTGCATAAAATTTCCAGTCAGAAGAACGGCAGACACCATATTCTCTTATAATTTCTATCACAGGTTCTGCCCTTTGGATTTTATGAGAATATTTCATCATTTCAGCCATAGCTTCCGATATGCCCTCGTATTCATCAGTTGTGTATTCTTTTAAAACCTTTAATAATCTTTCTTTGTTTTCATCAATTACCTCTTGCTCCACTCCGCAAAAAGCCAAAAATTTCGCCAAATGCTCCTGCGTTGGTACTACTTTTTCTTCCGTTGGAATAGGCTCTATATCTAGTTTTACATCTAATTTATCTTCCAAATGAAAATAAATATCCGTTGCCAATTTATTCAGCGCTTCCCACGCCAAAACATCTTCATAGTAATCGCTCTCTGGATCCAGCCATCGGTATCCTTTCGCCTGTGAATAAAATTCAAGACCCTTATAATAATCCCCAGCTTCTGCATCATTATCTAAATCGAAATAAGTAACCTCAAAACAATCTCCAAAACAATGTATTCCAAATACATACATACGATTATAGAATGTATCATACCCTGAAATGAATGTATAAACATAACCTACACCATCTTTTTCAAAATCTTCTGGAATAGGCTCATCAATGTTGAGAACCCGCTTCCTAAAATCCTCTGCCAGAGCCGTAGATGAAGAAAAACCATATTTTTTTAGTAGTTTTTTCTTCTTATCTATATCTTCAGTCATATTCTGTGGAAGAAACTCTATTCCTAATACTACATCTGTAAACCCTGATGATATTTTATCTAATGAAACATCCTCATCATTTTCAATAAAATAGCGCTCAAAAGCCAAAAAAAATTCTGTACTCAAATTTGATTTCATTTTATTTTATTTATTATTTAATAAATTGATTCTAAATGTCGTTCCTTTCCCGACCTCGGAAGAAACTATACGCAGGTCTCCGCCATGATATTCATTAATTACCCTCTTCGCCAGAGAAAGCCCTAGCCCCCAGCCTCTTTTCTTGGTCGAAAACCCTGGGTTAAAGACTTTTCTGATTTGGGAATTTGTCATACCACAGCCATTATCCTTAAATTCTATATAGATTTGGTTATCTTTCTCCACGAGCGAAATTACCAATCTCCCTTTGCCCTTCATAGCATCCACGGCGTTTTTTACTAAATTTTCTATCACCCAGCTCATCAAAATCCTGCTGTGTGGAATGAGAACTTCCCGCTCTGGAAGATACAGCACAAAATCCACTTGGCTCGAAATTCTTGTTTTTAAATAATCAAAATTCGTTTGAATTGTTTCTGATAAATTGAGGTCGTTCAGCTCTGGGACAGACCCTATTTTAGAAAATCTTTCAGAAATTACCATCAGTCGTTTTACATCTTTTTCTATCTCTAAAACTCCCTCGTTATCAGTATTTTCTATTTTTAAGATTTCCACCCAGCCAATCATGGAAGAAAGAGGCGTACCTATCTGATGCGCAGTTTCCTTTGCCAGCCCTGCCCAGAGATAGTTTTCATCTGTTCGTTTTATCGTTCTAAAAAACCAAAAACAAACCAATAAATACCCGCCTATCAAACCTGCTAAAATTATAGGATAATAGTCCAGTCTATCCAGAAACAGGGAGTTTGAGTAAAATACATACTGATTCTTGCCATTGGGCATTGTGATAAGGAAAGGCTTGTAGGTTCTTCCCATTTTTCGAATCAAAGCATTGAGTTTTTTAGGGTCTTCTACTATTTCATCTGGAATATTTCTATAAGTTCCCTCGGCCAAAATAGGCTCATAGTTTTCATCTGTCAGAATGATGGGAATAGAGTTATTATCCTTTAAAACAGCCAAAATCAGCTCTAGTGTTTCAGGGTCGTTGATATGTTCATCTTGCATGAATTTCATAGCCGTCGCGATGACCTCTATCCTCTGAATTTCTTGTTTTTTCAGTCTGTCTATCAGTATAGTAGAAGAAACTGCCAAAACCACCACCGCAAGAGTGAGAAACAAAAATATAAGCCAACGGACAAATGATGAAGTGAGATACCTCATTTTTATTTTAATATATCTAAAAGTTTAAACAATTTCGCATTTACATTACTTCCATAGTAGTTATTCACTATCACCGCAAAGACATACTTTTTGCCCTCTTTCGATGTGTGGTATCCTGCATAGGCTTTGGCATCTTTTATCGTTCCGCTCTTCATTTTCATACCGTTATACAGAGGCATGGATTCTTCAAATATAGGGAACCAACTTTGTTTTTTACCCCAAATCAGAGCCTGAACTTCCGCTCTTGCAGAGGCATAGTTCTGTGGCGAAAGCCCGCTTCCATCAGCGAAATTTATCATCGGCGCTTGGATTCCTTTACTTTTCCAAAAATCTTTTAGAATTTTCACGCCATTTGAAAAGGAAGAATTATCATTTTTAACCTTTCCAAAAGTTTTTACGAGAGTTTCTCCATACAAATTCACGCTTTTTCTCATAAACCAATAGATTATTTTGTCCATCGTAGGAGAATAATGTACCAAAATTTCTTTCCCTTGTAAAGGAGCATATTCCTTCCCTTCTATCAAAAGTTGTGAAGCAGAAGTCACTTTTCCTTTAAGCTCTATATCATTGTTTGACAGCCAATTATACATTTCTAAACCAAGCTGCATGGGTGGATTTGGGACAGAACCCGAGACTACAGTTGTCTTTCCACTAGGAAGAGTCCCATTGATATAGGCTACCTCCGAATACGGCGCTATGTAGATGATACTTCTGTCCCCTGTTTCCTTCCCTGCCGAATGAGTTTCGTTTACCCATTTTACCTGCTCTGGAAGATTTACAATTTTCTTAAAAGATGTGGAAGCCCCTGCATTAGCACCTCCACTTATATGCATATCAAACTGATTTTCACGCCAGTTCACTCCCCAAACTCCTGCTCCGTAGTAATTTCCTATATCATTCCAAGGCCAGCCTCCAGGGATAGTCTGAATATCAAAATAGCTGTCATCTATTATCAAATTCCCTCCTATCTTATAGATTCCCAATGATTTAATGGCTTGTATTACTTTATTTTGAAAATCTTCAGGTTTGTATCCTGTATATCGCCAGCTGCCGAGTGTAGGGTCACCATTGGAACTTACTATCAAATCCCCTGACAACCTGCCTTCCTCTATATTTCCTGTATAAGACACTTTGGTGGTGTATCGGAAATCTTTCCCTAGCATCTCCAAAGCCACCATCGTCGTGAAAACCTTCTGTGTACTCGCTGTGGAAAGCCCCTTGTTCCCTTGATATTCATAAATAAAATTCCCCTGCTCATCGGCTACATAGAAAGAAAGATTTGCTGAATACATCTCTGGTTCATTCAAGAGACTTTTGGTCGCTTGGTCTAGTTTTTTAGAAATATCTTGAGAAAAAAAACTCTGAAAAAACAATACTAATAAAAAGCAAAAACTATTTTTCATCTTAAAATTTTATTATATTTCAAACGCTGATGATGATTATTTTATTTCCTGCATGTAGACCAAGGTATCTTTGGGCAAAATTTCTGGGTGAAAAATCTTCACATAATCCCTTAAAACCAAATCTGCACGAATAGCTCCACTCTCAAAAATATCATTAGCCATTCCTCTCCTTCTTTTATTCATCCCAAAAATTTTCCCTTTCTGATAGACATCCAGTTTTCCATAAATAGCATTCATAGCCAATAGTTCTTTTTTCGTTCTATAATTGCCCACATTTACCCAAAATTCAGCATTTTTAGACTTCACAAAAACTTCTTCAAAACTAATCGGCACTGATTTTTTATCTTGATTTTCCTTGAAAATATAGTCCGCTCCTGCATCTTTCAGATAATTAGCCGAAAAAGTTTTTCCACCAGCGATATACCAATGATTTCCATACATTTCATTAGCCAAAACTTTCGGTTTATTGGGCGACTTCTGTGCTTTTTGTTTTATGCTTTCATAATCATTTTTGATTTTAGCATAGATTTCCTCTGCTCGTTTTTCCTCTCCTAAAAGCTTCCCAAACAACTTTAAATAAGCTGCTTTATCTAGTGCCGTTTCCTCCAAATATTCATCTAAAAAAATGATTTTTATCCCATTATTCTGCAGGATTTTATATGTATTTTCGAAAGTTTCTATGTAATTCGTAAAAATCACATCCGGTTTTAGTTCAAGAATTTTTTCAATATCATACTTTTGGTCAGAACCTACATTCTGAATTTTATTTTTTTCTACAAGTTGTTGAATTTCATTGGAATAAACATACTGCACTCCCGAAATTCCTACTATTTTTTCTTCCTGCCCAAGTTCTAAAAAATATCCTAAAAGACTATTATTGAGCAAAACCACTTTGGAAAAAGGCAGTTCATTTTTTTCAAAAGAATACTCAAATTTTCTAGATTTCAATAAAAATTTGTCATTTTGCTCGCTATATTGAACATTTTCAGAAATCACTTCCCAAGATTTAATTGATTGGTTATCAGATTTCTTACACGACAACACCACAAAAAAACTGGTAATGTATAATATTTTTTTCCATTTCATAGTTCAAAGAAAGCAAAAAAGTATTATATTTGCAAAAATAAAATTCAGGACGCGTAGCTCAATTGGATAGAGCGCCAGATTACGGCTCTGGAGGTTGAGGGTTCGACTCCTTCCGCGTTCACCATAAACCCATAAAATGTTTATTTTAAATGTTTTATGGGTTTTTTAGTAAAAAATAATAAATTTTTAATTTACCAAAGAATAAAACAGACTGAAAATCTAACTTTTATTTAATTCTTTCTTCCTTGAAAATTAGGAAAAGTAATGATCATTCCTACTGCAGTCATACCCATAAATAGATAAAGAATTTTCTCATCTATTTTTTCAACAAAAATTGAGTAAAACACTACTCCCAACAACCCTAAAAAACCAACTATTAAACTCAATCCACATATTTTATAGATAACACTTGAAAATCTGATTTTACTAAAAAGCATTCCCAAAATAGGGATAGAAAGACTATATAAAATTACAAACCCAAACTCAGAAATTAGTGCATAAGAAAAAACTAAAAGCCCCAAAACAGCATTCACTCCACCAACAGCAAGGAAGATAAGAAGTATCAATAACAAAGATTGTATGTTTTTCACACCCCTAAATTAAGGAATTATTTATAAAACAAATTGCTTTATATTCAATAAAATATCAAAAACAAAAAACACTCTCAAATTTTCTTTGAAAGTGTTTTATAAAGTGTGGCCCCACTTGGGCTCGAACCAAGGACTTGCTGATTATGAGTCAGCTACTCTAACCAACTGAGTTATAGGGCCAAAGGATATTATCCTTAACAATTGGTTTGCAAATATAAATAAAAATCGTAGAACAGCAAAACAAAATTCGCATTTTTATTTCAAAAAATTTATAAAATACTGTTTATCAACAATTATATTATGAATTAAAATTGAAAATTATCATTTTTATTACAATACAAGCCAAAAATCATTAAAAATGCAATCTTTTTATTATATTTGTCTCAAATATGTTTTTTTTTGAAGGATAAAGAATTAGTTGATACCATTACTCAAATCCAAAGTGGGAGCCAAAAAGCACAGACCAAGCTAATTAACTATTTTTGGGATGATGTTTTCAGTTTTGTATTGAAAAAAGTGCAGGACAGAACCATCGCAGATGAGCTTACGGTGGCTGTTTTCGCGAAGATATTAACTAAACTGAACCTTTATGATGAAAATTTTCAGTTTAAGACTTGGATTTTGACCATCGCACAAAATTCAGTAATAGACTATTGGCGGAAAAAATCAAGAGAGGAAGTCTTTACAGATGATTTTAAAGATGTTAAAAACGAATTTGAAAAATCTCCAGAGGAATTATTGATTTCCAAACAGCAGCAACAGCATATCGTCAGCACAATAGCTTCCATGGATACGCAATACAGGAAAATCATAGAACTAAGATTCTTCGAAGAAAAAAGCATAAAAGAAATTGCAGAAACTCTAAATATCTCGGTTGCAAATACGAAAGTGAGGATAATGAGAGCAAAAAAAATATTAGCCGAATTATTAAAAAACGAATAAGAAAAACTATGAACAAAGAGGTTTCCGAAACAAACACCATAACTAATAAACCCAAGTGGATAAGGGTAAAACTCCCAACGGGAAAAAACTACCGAGAACTCCGCTCATTGGTTGATAAATATAAGCTAAACACCATCTGCCAAAGCGGTTCCTGCCCAAATATGGGAGACTGCTGGGGCGAAGGAACAGCTACCTTTATGATTTTAGGGAATATATGCACTCGTTCATGTGGTTTTTGTGGAGTAAAGACTGGGAAACCACTGGATGTAAACTGGGAAGAACCAGAAAAAATAGCCCGCTCCATCAAACTAATGAAAATAAAACATGCTGTCATCACCTCCGTAGACAGGGATGATTTGAAGGATATGGGCTCTATCCTCTGGGCAGAAACGGTGAATGCTGTGAGAAGAATTTCTCCCGAAACCACACTGGAAACCCTTATTCCTGATTTCCAAGGAATTACAAGACATCTTGACAGAATGATAGAAGTAGCGCCAGAAGTCATTTCTCACAATATGGAAACCGTAAAAAGACTGACACGAGAGGTAAGAATTCAGGCAAAATATGAAAGAAGCCTAGATGTCCTCAAATACCTGAAAGACTCTGGACAGCGAAGAACAAAAACAGGAATAATGCTGGGGCTGGGCGAGGAAAGAGATGAAGTTTTCCAGACCATAGAAGATATCAAAAATGCTAATGTGGATGTAATCACCATAGGGCAGTATCTACAGCCAAGTAAAAAACACCTGCCTGTGAAAAGATTTATCCCATTGGAAGAGTTCGAAGAGTATAGAATTTTCGCGGAAAATATGGGATTCAGACATGTAGAGAGTTCGCCTCTTACAAGAAGTTCTTACAGAGCAGAAAGACATATTTTATAACTAAATAATAATTTAACTTAAATTTTATATTATGAAAATTACATCATTAGGCATTTCGCTTTTAGCAGGGGCTTATTTCCTTACTTCCTGCTCCACGCAGAAAAATGCAACAGAACAAAAAATAATGGAGGTAAAAAAAGAAGAAAACCACGCTCATGCCCAGCAGCATGACCATGGGATTGCTCTTGATTTGATGGATACTTCTGTGCGTCCACAGGATGATTTTTACAACTATGTAAACGGCGGATGGATGAAAACTGCTGTAATCCCTGCTGACAAATCTACTTGGGGTTCTTTCCAAGAATTGAGAGAAAAAACGGATGAAAATTCACTAAAAATCCTAAAAAACATCCTTTCCGAAAACTACCAAAAAGGAACTGAAGGACAGCAGATTCAGGATTTGTATGCTACATACATGGATATGGACAAGCGTAACGCAGACGGCATCAAACCTATCGAAAAGGATTTAGAAGAGATAAACTCTATCAGAAACCTGAAAGACCTTCAAAACTACCTTATAGGAGCGGTAAGAACTGGCGACAATCCGCTATACGGATGGAGCGTTTATACAGACCTGAAAAACTCTAAAATGAACGCTGTTTATCTTGGTGGCCCTCGTTTAGGTTTAGGAAAAGATTATTACCAAAAAGAAAATGAAGCGAATACAAAAACTATCGCTGAATACAAGAAATATGTAGCTTCTCTATTGCAGATTTTAGGTTACAAAAACGCAGATGCTACAGCGCAGAAAATTGTAGATTTTGAAAAGAGTTTAGCTAAAACTATCCTAACTAACGAGGAAGGAAGAGATGCTAACAAGCGATACAACCCAAAAACTACGGCTGAACTTTCTAAGATTGTAAAAAATGTAAACTTGGCTAACTACCTGAAAGAAGCAGGCGTAAATACAGACCGCGTGATTCTATCCGAGCTGAAATATTATGAAAACCTTGATAAATTTATCAATAGTAATAATATCGCTCTAATCAAAGATTACCTAAAACTTCGCCTTCTTTCTGGAAGTGCTACAAGCCTTGACCAGAGATTGGATAAAATCAACTTTGATTTTTACAGCAAATATCTACAAGGACAAAAAGAGCAAAGAGCTATGGACAAGAGAGCTCTCAGTCTAATCAACAGTGTTCTTGGTGAGGCTTTCGGAAAATTGTATGTACAAAAATATTTCTCTCCTGAGGCTAAACAAGAAATGGAAATCCTGATAGGTTACCTGAAAAAGGCTTACCACAAGCACATCAGCGAACTAGAATGGATGTCCAGCGAAACAAAAACTAAGGCGCTAGACAAGTTACACAAATTCTCTGTAAAAGTAGCCTACCCAAACAAATGGGAAGATTACTCTAAACTCGTAGTAGAATCGCCTAAAAACGGAGCTTCGCTTTATTCTAACTTAAAAAATGTAGCTGAATGGAGCTACGAGAAAAGCCTAGAAAAAGTAGGAAAACCTGTAGATAAAGAAAAATGGGGAATGCCGCCTCAAACGGTAAACGCCTATTACAGCCCTACGAACAACGAAATCGTATTCCCAGCGGCTATTCTACAAGCGCCTTTCTTTGATTTCAAAGCTGACCCAGCGGTGAATTTCGGAGGAATAGGAGCGGTTATCGGACACGAGATTTCTCACGGATTCGATGATGGAGGTGCTCGTTTTGATGGAGATGGAAACCTCAACAACTGGTGGACAGAGCAAGACCGTAAGAATTTTGATATCAAAGTAAAACAACTTGCAGAGCAGTACAGCAAATACGAGCCAGTAAAAGGAAGTTTCGTGAATGGTGTATTTACCAGCGGTGAAAACATCGCGGATTTAGGTGGTGTTGCTATCGCATACGATGCCCTTCAAATGTACTTGAAAGAAAGAAAAAATCCAGGTGTCATCAGCGGCTATACCCAAGAGCAAAGATTTTTCCTAAGCTGGGCTACTATCTGGAGAACTAAATCTACAGAACAGTACCTCATCAACCAAGTGAAAACAGACCCGCACTCACCAGGGTTCTACAGAGCTTTTGCTCCACTTACCAATGTAGATGCTTTCTACAAGGCATTTAATGTAAAAGAAGGAGACAAACTCTATAAAAAACCAGAAAACAGAATCAAAATCTGGTAAGAAAGCCATATAAAATCCATCACAAAATGTGATGGATTTTTTTATCTATTTATCTCTTCCCATTTATTTGGATTACTTTCTTTAAAATTTATCTTAAATTTATAAACGATTTTAGGGATTTTTATATTACTTTTCATTTTTCAATGAATACCAAATATACAGATGAAAACCAATATAAAAAAACATTGAACATCCTAATAATAACGATATTCTATAAGGATACACTAATATTGATGGATACCACCAAAACATAAAATATATCAGAAATATTAAGGACAGAAACAGCATCCTAATCGCCTTATTACCAACCATCAACCAAATAAAAGCCGATAAAACCAAAACAATGCTGAAAACAAATTTATTATAATATACCGCTATCCCAAAAGCAATATCCCTTTTCGCTGGGAAATAGCTATTTAAAAAACTCAAAACCAGCTCCTGCAAGACAATATATAATATTATCGCAAAAACCGATGACATACATAGCCGAACCCTGCTATTTTTCATCATTCTTCACAGTTTTTAAAATCTTCTGTTTTCAAAGGAGGCAGTGAAATAGCCTTTCTCAATGAATCACTTTTTGCTCTGTCTTTTATACAAGGTTTCCCAAATTGAGTCCCATAATAAACCCTTCTATTATTTCCTTTTTTAGACCAATAATATTTATCAAGAATTGCAGCCAAAAACTCTCTTTTCATATTTCCTTTTTCTACTTCTTGAAGAAGAAGATTCCTAACCTCATCTTCTTTAACCACTCGGTGTGGATTATGAAGAAGAATAGCAACAGCCGCTGCCTGAACACACTCTTGGTCTTTCAAATTTCTTTTCCCGACATTTTTAGGGTTAGGATATCCATTTTCTTTGATAATAGTAATAAGGCGATAAAAATTAGCCGAATCTATTTTAGGCATGATTTCACTCCTATTAAACTTAATATCATAATTACGAATCCCTTGGTCAAGACCATACATTGCACACAATTCAAAGGCTAAATTATTTTCTGAATTTCTTTTACTCTGCGCCGAACATCCATACAAAACCACAAATAAAAGAAGAACTTTTATAAACGCACTTACTTTACTACTTTTTACCTTTTGCATATCTTATTTTTATTTTCTTTCTAATTTCCACCGACTATTGTTCCCAAAGATAATTAAATTTTCATCACAGAGTAGCATAATTTTGTTGTAAATTTGTAGGATTATTAAATCTAATAAGAATGTCAAAGCCGAAAAAGGAGCAAAACGAATATATAGAAATCTACGGAGCACGCGAACACAACCTGAAAAACATCGATGTCAAAATCCCCCGAAACCAGCTGGTAGTCATCACTGGGCTTTCTGGCAGCGGAAAATCTTCCCTCGCGTTTGATACCATCTTCGCCGAAGGACAGCGCCGCTACATCGAGACTTTTTCCGCCTATGCCCGCCAGTTTTTGGGTGGTCTGGAGCGCCCTGATGTGGACAAAATAGAAGGGCTCTCCCCTGTCATCGCCATCGAACAGAAAACTACCAACAAAAATCCACGCTCCACAGTAGGCACCGTTACAGAGCTTTACGACTTCCTGCGGCTGCTCTTTGCGCGGGTTTCAGATGCTTACTCGCTCACCACTGGCAGAAAGCTGGTCAGCTACACAGAAGAGCAGATTTTAGAAGCGATAAAATCCAACTATAAAGATGAAAAAGTCCTGCTCACCGCTCCTGTAATCCGTGCAAGAAAGGGTCATTATCACGAACTTTTCGTGCAGATGGCAAAGAAAGGCTATAGTCAAGCTCGGATTGATGGACAGCTGCAAGACATTGAATATGATTTAAAACTTGACCGATACAAAAACCACGATATAGACATCGTTATAGACCGCTGGATTATCGGCGAAAGCGCCACCGAATCCCGCATGGAGAAATCCCTCCGCACGGCTTTAGACATGGGTGAAGGTATCATCGGAATACAGAAATTCGGTTCAGATGAGATAGAATATTTCTCTAAAAACCTGATGGATGAAGACACAGGGCTTTCCCTCGCGCAGCCAGAACCCAATACTTTTTCTTTCAATTCTCCGAAGGGAAGCTGTCCGCACTGCAAGGGACTTGGGATGATTAAAAAAATCAACACGGATTTCTTCGTAGAAAACCCAAAACTATCCATCTCCGCAGGCGCTTTAAGACCTTTGGAAACTTATAAATTCAGCAAATGGGTTTTGGCTCAAATTAGCAGTATTTTAGAGCTTTATGGACAGAGTCTGGACACGCCTTTTGAGAAAATCTCTCCAGAGGCGCTGGACTACATCTACAACGGTATTCACCTGCAAGAAACCCGCGAACTGAAACACGCTGGAATCAGCAAAAAGATAAAAATAGAATTTGACGGACTGATTTCCCATTTGGAACAAATCATCGAAGACAAAGAAAACTACGGAGCCACACAGATAGAACGAGATTTCACGGTGGAACAAATCTGCCCAGAGTGCAACGGCACAAGGCTTCAGGCATCGAGCCTAAGTTTTAAAATCGATGGTAAAAACATCGCCGAAGTGGCAGCATTGAGCCTTTCTGACCTGATGGACTGGCTGAATGATGTAGAAAATACTTTCTCCGATAAAAATAAAATCATCGCCTACGAAATCCTAAAAGAAATCAAATCCAGACTGCGGTTTCTACTGGATGTCGGTTTGGAATACCTCAGCCTCAGCAGAAGTTCTAAAACCCTTTCTGGCGGCGAGTCCCAGCGAATCCGTCTGGCTACACAGATAGGTTCCCAGCTGGTAAATGTGCTTTATATATTGGATGAACCGAGCATCGGACTTCATCAGCGAGACAATGAAAGACTCATCAATTCGCTAAAAAACCTCCGCGATATCGGAAATTCGGTTTTAGTGGTGGAACATGATAAAGATATGATTTTAGAAGCGGACGAAGTTTTAGACATCGGCCCTAGAGCAGGAAAACACGGCGGTGAAGTTCTTTGGCAGGGAAAACCAAAGGATTTATTAAAAGCTGATACCATTACCGCTGACTACATCACAGGAAAAAGAAAAATAGAAATCCCAAAAGAGCGAAGACATGGCAACGGAAATTCGCTGCTGCTGAAAGGAGCCACAGGAAACAACCTAAAAAATGTAAATCTGGAAATTCCTTTGGGTAAATTAGTGGTCGTTACGGGTATCTCTGGAAGCGGAAAATCCTCCCTTATCAATGGGACGCTCTACCCTATTCTTAATAAACATTTCTACCGCGCTGCGCAGGAACCTCTACCCTACAAATCCATAGAAGGGCTGGAAAACATTGACAAAATAGTAGATGTAGACCAGGCACCTATCGGAAGAACGCCACGCTCCAACCCTGCCACTTATACAGGTGTTTTCGGAGATATCAGAACGCTCTTTTCCGAGCTTCCAGAAGCGAAAATACGAGGCTACAAACCAGGAAGATTTTCCTTTAATGTAAAAGGAGGAAGATGCGAAACCTGCCAAGGCGGCGGACTGAAAGTCATAGAAATGAATTTCCTCCCTGATGTGTATGTCCATTGCGAAACCTGCAATGGAAAGCGCTTTAACAGGGAAACTCTGGAAGTAAGATACAAAGGCAAGTCTATTTCTGATGTCTTGGAAATGACCATAGATGAGGCGGTGGAATTCTTCCAGCCTATCCCAAAAATCTACAACAAAGTGAAAACCTTACAGGAAGTCGGGCTAGGATACATTTCGCTGGGACAGCAGTCTACCACGCTCTCGGGTGGAGAAGCGCAGAGAATAAAACTCGCCACAGAACTCTCCAAAAAACAGACAGGAAACACGCTCTACATCTTGGATGAGCCTACCACAGGGCTTCATTTTGAGGATGTAAAAATACTAATGGACGCCATCAACAGGCTGGTGGATTTAGGAAACTCGTTCATCATCATAGAGCACAATCTGGATGTGATAAAACTGGCCGACCATATCATAGACATCGGTCCAGAAGGCGGAAAAAACGGCGGAAAAATCGTAGCCGAAGGAACACCCGAAGAAATCATCAAAAACAAGAAATCCATAACAGGAAAATTCTTGGCAAAGGAAATGAAACAATAAATTTAAAATATTAAAATCATGAGAAAAAAATTATTATTACCGCTAGTTTTATTTGTTTCAGGGCTAATTTCGGCTCAAGATTGCTTTGAAGACTGTCTTGAAGATTATCCTAAACTGAAAAAAGAAGTCACCAATTTAGACCAATTTATCCCAAAAGGCTGGGAACTGATGGGCAGTGTAAATGGCGACATCAACAAGGACGGCATCACGGATTATGTTTTCATACTGGAGAGCAAAGAAAAATACAAAATCCCTGATGATTTCATGAATAAAGAATATTCCTACAGAATTCTGGGCATCACCTTTGGGAAAAAGGGCGGCGGATACCATTTGGCTCTTCAAAACAATAATTTTATCATCAATGGAGACCAAAACTCTTCATTAGATGAGCCTTTTTTTGATATGGAAATCAAAAAAAACGGCACGATTTGGTTCAAATTTTACTTCTTCTACAGCGCAGGCAGCTGGTGGATTAGCAATGACACCTATGTTTTCCGCTACCAGAACAACCGATTTGAACTGATAGGACACGAAAGCTCTTCCCTCCACAGGGCAACTCACGAGGAATCAATCACCAGCACCAATTTCTCCACCAAAATGCACCATTTCACTTATACAGATGAAAACGGAAAGAAAGAAACTTCTAAAAAGAAAGTGAAAGACATGAGACCCCTGCTAATGGAGGAAATAGATCCATATGATTTCAATCCTTTGTCGCATTCCTACGGCGAATACTCTCTCGAGAAGAAGGAATACTAAGAAAAATATTATATTCGCGCTGAAAAAATTTATTTTATAATGAAAAGACTGCTTTTATTATTGTTAATCTTGGTCTCTATGCCTTTGTTTTCGCAGATTATCTTCACGGAAAGCATTGCAAATACGATAGATTCTACACGGACAGTGCAGGGAACCATCGCGCCAGAACTAAATTTTAAAACGGAGAAAGAAAATTTTTTTAACTTTAAAAATAACGCAAATATCAATTTCTTGCTCAACAAAAAGAAGTATATCACGATTATCAATCAGATGGAATTCTCTACTTATGGCGACAAACTAAATGTGAGCAACGGCTACATCCACACCGAATACCGCTATTTGGTGAGACCTGCCATAGAACTCTATCCTTTCGCGGAAGCAGTCTGGGCGCCCAGCCGAGGACTGAAAATACGCGCAGCAGGAGGTCTACAGTCTCGCTACAGAATTTTTCATACGAGCAAAGTAACACTTTCCACAGGAATAGGTCTCTTCTACGAATACGAAAAATGGAACTACAACGGCGTTCCGAATCCTGACCCACAGGATATGGACAAGATGGAACAGCAAAGGAGCATAAAAGGGCAGATATTTGCGAGTTTTAAGTTTAATTTTGGTGAAAAATGGAATATAATTACCAGCGGATACACGCATTTCAAGCCTGACAGCAACATAAAAAACCCGCGCATCGCGTATAGTATAGATGTAAAACATTCCGTAACGAAACACTTCGGGATATGGCTTTCTTATCAAAACATCATCCACACAAAACCGATTGTCCCTATCCGAAAACACTACACAGTGCTTACAGGCGGTGTTTTCTTCTCATTTTAATGATATTTTTGTTTAATTTTAAACCTAAAAACTATAAAAACTCCCATTAAAAAATGAATTTAGAAGAAAAAATACAGAATGCAGAAACCAGAATTTTCAAAGTGGTTTTCCCTAAAATAGCCAATCACCACGAAACCATGTTCGGCGGTGCTATCATGGAGCAGATGGTAGAAACGGCATTCATCACTGCAACGAGATTTGCGCGAAAAGCCTTTGTAATAAAGGCGTGCGATCATACAGAATTCCGAAATCCTGTGCCAGAAAGTTCACTGGTGGAGTTCATCGGTAAAGTAAAATCCATAGGAAACACCAGCCTAAAAGTAAGCGTGGAGGTCTTCTCCGAAGAAATGTACGCCGAGCGCCGAGAGCTGTGTGTCCTTGGAGAATTCAGCTTGGTAGCGATTGGAGAAGACAAAAAAGCCGTGAAAATATTAGACTAAATTCACTTTTATAATTTTTCCTTAATAAATCTTGCGGTTTGAGATTTCTTGTTTTTCGCTAATTCCTCTGGCGTTCCAGCAAAAACAACCTTGCCGCCGTGTTTCCCTGCCTCTGGCCCTACATCTATTATCCAGTCTGCACATTTTATGATATCAGGCTGATGTTCTATCACAATGACAGAATGCCCAAGATCGATGAGCGACTGCAAGGAAACCATAAGCTTGCTAATATCATGAAAATGAAGCCCTGTGGACGGCTCATCAAATATGAATAAAGTTTTCTCCGTGGTTACACCTTTTACCAAGAAGGAAGCCAGTTTTATCCTCTGCGCTTCTCCACCTGACAGCGTGGATGAACTTTGTCCCAGCTGAAGGTATCCCAATCCTACATCTTGCAAGGGTTTTAGTTTGGTAACTATTTTTTTGTCGCCGCTTTCGGTAAAAAACTGGACAGCATCATCTACTGTGAGATGAAGAATTTCAGAAATGTTTTTTTCATGGTATTTCACTTCTAAAACCTCTGACTTAAAGCGGCTTCCCTTACAATGCTCACATACCAGTTCTATATCTGCCATAAACTGCATGGACACGGTAACTACTCCTTCTCCCTTGCACTCATCACATCTTCCACCATCTACATTGAACGAGAAATGCTTTGGTTTTAGCCCTTGTATGGCAGCAGCCTTTTGTTTTGCGAACAAATCACGAATATCATCATAGGCTTTGAGATAAGTAACAGGATTGGAACGAGAGGATTTTCCAATTGAATTTTGGTCTATGAGTTCTATGTTTTTAACCAAAGTAGAAGGAAACTCCACACTGTCATAATCGCCTTTTTTACCACCCATTCCGAGCTGAATCTGTATTTCATTCGCCAAAACCTCCTTCATAAGGGTAGATTTCCCACTTCCAGAAACGCCCGATATTACCACAAAACTCTCCAGCGGAATATCCAAATCTATGTTTTTCAAGTTATTTTGCCTAGCGCCTTTGATTTTGATAAATTCCTTTGATTTTCTGCACTTTTCAGGAATTTTTATTTCTAATTTTCCTGTAAGATACTGGGCTGTAAGCGTATCGGATTTTTTTAACTCCTCGAAATTTCCCGCAAAAACCAGCTCTCCTCCTAGGAAACCTGCCTCAGGACCGATATCTATGATGAAATCCGCCGCCCTCATAATATCCTCATCGTGTTCTACAACAATCACTGTATTCCCTAAATCACGAAGGTTTTTAAGGACTTCTATCAAATTTTCTGTATCACGAGAATGCAGACCAATACTTGGCTCATCTAGTATGTAGATGGAACCGACCAGCGAGCTTCCGAGGCTGGTAGAAAGGTTAATCCTCTGGCTTTCACCGCCAGAAAGCGTATTAGAAGTTCTATTCAAGGTCAAATATCCGAGTCCCACTTTCAGCAAAAACTCTAATCGCGTAGTGATTTCGTAGAGAAGTCTCTTTGCAATTTCCTGCTCATGTAGAGTTAGTTTAAGGTTTTTGACTAGTGGCAAAAGCTCATCCAGTGGCAAATCCACCAAAGTCTGAATGCTATGTCCATCTATTTTTACCCAAGACGCCTCCTCTCTCAGCCTCAGCCCTTCACAGACTGGACAGGTGGTTTTCCCACGATAGCGGGAAAGCATCACTCGGTATTGGATTTTATAGAGATTGTCCTCCAGCATTTTGAAAAAATGATTGATACAAGGAAAATCTGCATCGCCATTTCCCTGCCAAAGGAGTTTTTTTTGCTCTTTATCCAGCTGAAAATAAGGCTTATGAATAGGAAAATCTTTTGCTTTTTTTATAAACATCGTTTTCCATTCTTTCATGGTATCTCCTTTCCAGCAGGCAACTGCATCCTCAAAAATGGATAAATTTTTATTCGGAATTACTAGATCTTCATCGATGCCGATAACCTTGCCATAGCCCTCACAGGAAGGACAGGCTCCGTATGGATTATTAAAACTAAAAAAATGAATATTCGGTTCTAAAAACTCTATTCCATCTAATTCGAATTTATTAGAAAAATTGGTAACCTTTTCGTTTTCAGTATCTTTCAGGGAACAATAGCCTCGCCCTTCGTAGAATGCAATCTGGATAGAATCTGCCAGCCTTTGGAGAAAACTTTCATCATCTTCATACAAAAATCGGTCTATGATGAGATGAATGTCCATCCCTTTTTCAGGAACGAAATTAAACGCTTCCAAATCCTCTATACTCGCTGTATTTCCATTGATTTCTAAGCGGGTAAATCCTGAAAGTTTCAGGGTGCTGAGTGTATTTTTAAAGGTATCCGTTTCATAATGCAGCGGTGAGCGAAGCGTGTAGGTTTTCCCTTCGTTTTTCTGGATAAAATCTATCACATCAGAAACGCTGTCTTTCCTTATCTCCTGCCCCGAAACAGGCGAAAAAGTGCGGCCTATCCTCGCGAAAAGCAGTTTCAGATAGTCGTAAATCTCTGTGGAAGTGCCCACTGTGGAGCGAGGATTGGAGGAAATGACTTTTTGCTGAATGGCAATGGAGGGCGCAAGTCCTTTGATATCATCTACTTTGGGTTTTTCTAATTTACCCAAAAACTGCCTTGCATAGGAGCTTAGACTCTCCACATATCGGCGCTGTCCCTCGGCATAGATGGTATCAAAAGCCAAAGAAGATTTCCCTGAACCAGAAACTCCTGTGATGACCACCAGTTTGTTTTTCGGGATGCAGACATCTATATGTTTCAAGTTATTGAGATGTGCATTTTTTACAAAAATTTCTTTTTTGATGTTTATTTCTCGCTCCGCCATTGCATTTATAAATAAAATACAAAGGTAAGGAAGATACGGCAGAAAATATAATTTTGCTTCTTTTTAGCTCGTAAAAGTTTGTATTTAACTAGAAATCAAAATATTAACTATTTATAATATATAAAACTGCTATCGCTTTATTTATCATTCTTAGCTTGAAAACTTCTGATATTTTTGTGTATTTTTGTCCTAAATCGCTCATTGCATTTATTTATTTGATAATCATGTGATTATTTGCGCAAAAGATTAAATATATTATGAATAGAATTATAATTTTAGTATTAAGTTTAGTTTTAGTTTCTTGTGAGAAAAAAGATTATGTAGAGGAAATCAAATTGGATAACTACACTGCAAAATTAGAATATAAAGATGGTAAACTAATTAATTCTAGAAATTTCAAAGATGAAATCCTATATTCTGAATTTTTTTACAAAAAAGGGAATGTCATAAGTAAGGGAATAGAGTATTATCCGAATAAAAAAATCATGCTAACCTATTCATTAATAGAAAAAAATGGAAGTTATTATGTAAAAACATATTATGAAAATGGAGCTGTCGCAAGTGAAGGAGTTGTTGATCTTTCAATAAATAAGCATATACTACGCGCCCTTCGTAAGGATGGCTGGGTCTACTATACTAAAAAAAATAATATTTATTGGGCAGTTATGATTTCAAATGATGGAAAAAATGAATTTGTGACAAGGGAAACAATAATAGACACTATAAACAATAGTGTTTTGGAGGATTACTATATTTTCCCTCCTCGTATTTCAAAACAAGAGAAAGATGGCACAGGAAAGCATCTGATGTTTCCGCCTAAATAATTATTTATCATTATTATGAAAAATATAGCTTACTTAATTGTTTTATTTATCATTATCTCTTGTAAAAAAGATAGCGATAGAATAGAAATTGATAATATTGATGGCTACAAAGTAGAAAAAAAATTCAAAAATGATACTTTGGTAAGTTCTAAAACATATGATGGAGATATACTAATTTGGGAAATACTTTATAATAAAAATGGGATAGCCAAAAAAGCAACCGAGTTTTACCCGACAGGTTCTATAAAAAGTGTTTCTACATTACAAAAAGAACCTAACCATTATTATGATATTGAATACTATGAAAGTGGCGAGAAACAAATGATGGGAGAGTCTGACTTTATAAAGTCTAGACAATCCCGACTGAGAAGAGGTGCAGCAATATTTTACACAAAACAACAAAAGATTTCTTCAATATTGGTATTTTTCAATGATGGAAAAGAAAAAGAATATCTCGTGAGAGAGACCATATTGGACACAATAACAGATAAAATACTGACAGACAGAGAATACGACCCGCCTGCTCTTCTAAAGTAAAAAACAAAGAATAATGAAATATTTGTCAATTATCATTGGTAATGTTCCAGATGTGTCGTTTTAATTATAAATAATATATAACTCTCTGATAAACAGAACTAACATAATAATATAAAAACCATAATATAGATGGGCAATAGCCTATCTATTTTATTTTTGCTCAAAAAAAACATTTTTAACAAAATTTTCATAAAACAAGATAATATTTAATAAATAAATACTATTTTTGTCACTTGCTTTAAAAATAAGAAGAAAAATGAAGAAGAAGTTGTCAATTCAAAAAATCCTAATTACCTCTTTCGCTATGTTTTCTATGATATTTGGTGGAGGTAATTTCATTTTGCCGCCACTTTTGGGCATCAAGGCTGCCGATTCTTGGGATGTCGTAGCGATTGCATTTGGTATTTCTGGTGTTTTGATTCCTCTTATGGGTATTATTGCACAAGCAAAAATACAGGGAACTGTAATAGATTTTGGGAAAAAGGTGCATCCATTATTTGCGTTAGTTATAGGAATTTTGATTTATGGCATTTGTCTTTCTTTTCCTATACCGCGCACAGCATCAGTAGCTTACGAACTTTCCGTAAAGGACAACATCGAGATTTCTTCTCTATGGTTTGGAGTTATTTATTTTTCGCTGGTGATGTATCTTTGTTTCAACCGAGGCAAGATACTGGACATTTTGGGCGAATATCTCACTCCTATCCTATTGATAATCATTTTGACTATAATTTTAGGAGCAGTATTTTTCGTTGATAATGAAATCCCAAAATCAAATTTAGAAAAACCCTTTTCATTAGGGCTTTTAGAGGGCTACCAGACCTTTGACGGAATGGCTTCCATCATCATTGGCGCAGTAATCATCACCTCCCTAAATATGGATGATTCACTAGACTTTTCACAAAAAAGAAGGCTTACCATCTATGCAGGATTGATAAGCGGTCTAGCGTTATTTCTCATTTATTCAGGGTTTATCTATACAGGAGCGGTGCTAAAAGTTCATTTCCCATCAGAGGATATTTCCCGTTCAGAAGTTCTTTCTAAGGTAAGCCGGCATATTTTGGGCAATATCGGGAAAACTTTACTGAGCGTAAGTGTCAGCATTGCTTGTTTCACTACTGCTGTCGGTATCATTACAGGAGCAGCAGATTTTATGAAAAATATTTTCGGAAATTCTGAATTGGTCTACAAACTGGTTGTCGTTTTCTCTTGTATTTTAGGAGTTTTTGTAGGGCAGACAGGCGTAGAAAACATTGTAACCGTTGCTGTTCCTGTACTTGTGCTAATTTATCCTGTCATCATGGCTCTTATTTTGCTTAATTTCGTACCAGAGGGCTGGACTTCGGTTTCTATTTTCAGAGGAGTTACATTAGTCGCTGGGATATTTGCAATACCAGATTTTATGATAACCATTGGTATTGAAGGCTTTCAGCCTATTCATGACTATCTTCCTCTTGCTTCTTATGGCTTGGCTTGGTTGCTGCCTTGTCTTTTTGTTTGGTTTGTTTTATTTATTATCCAAAAAAATAAACGATTTTAACATTTTTTTAACTAAATAAAAGACAATATGCCGTTTTCAGTGTTATAAATTGTTAAAAATTAGGCATTTCTATTTTTATGCGTAATTTTGCAACCAAATTTAAATGATATGAAAAACGAAATTAATTATTTGAAAGTAGTAATCATGAGTTTGGTTTTAACATTATTTTCTGTTTCAGCAAACGCTCAGCAAAAAAAACACAACTACATCACAACTAATGAGCAGCTAGCAGAAGAGTTATCCGAAAAATACGGAATACCAAGTGGAGTTATCCTAGCTGTAGCCTTTGTAGAGACAGGCGGCGGAACAAGTAAAGGAGCTAAAACTTACAACAACCATTTCGGAATTGTAGGTAAGAATACAGTAACAAAATCAAAATACAAAAGTTTTGATTCCACAAGAGAAAGCTATGAGGCTTTCTGTCAGATTCTCTCAAGAAAAAAATACTACTCAGATTTAAAAGGTATCAAAGATACAGCTCAATGGGTGAAAGCCATAGCTGCAGCGGGATATTCTACCCAGCCTGTAGAATGGAAAAAAAGAGTCAAAATGATTATCGAAAAATTTAATTTATCTTAAAAACACAAGCTGTCTGAAAATTCAGACAGCTTTTTTTGTTTAAAATTTGTTCGGTTTATGCAAAATAAATAAATTTGCGCTTCGTTGTAATAAAAAAAATTATTTTGAATAATAATAGAATTCACAGGGTGGTAATCTTGGTTACCTCCTGTTTTTTGGTCTATCTGTCAGCATCTATCCTATCATATGTATATGGATGGAAGTTTGAAGCTTTTGATAAAATAAATTTGGTTTCTGATATTTTTAAAAAATCAGAAGAAGAGCAAAATGCAAGTGGAGAATCTGCTATCGCAGGAAAAACAGCAGAAAAACCTGCTAAAGAAGCTGCACAAGAGGATTTTGAACTGTATAAAAAACCTGAATTTATCACTAATTTTCACAAAGGAGACAGCGTGGTTGCTTTGCCTATTTTAGCTCAAAAATTAACTGAACTAAAAAATACAGGAAAAGGCAAAATCCGTATCGCTTACTTTGGAGACAGTATGATAGAGGGCGACCTCATTACCCAAACGCTGAGAAAACTTCTACAGCAGGAATTTGGTGGGCAGGGAGTTGGTTTTCTGCCGATGCATTCTAATGTAGCGCAGTTCCGCCAGACCGCTAGAATTTCTGGAACAGGCTGGGAAAGCACCAATTTCATGACTCCTAAAGCACAAAATATGTACATCTCTGGGCATACTTTCAGAGGTGCAGGAAGTGGAACTTACCAAGATAGAACCCTCACAGACGGCACTTTACCTATTCAAAAATATATTCTCTATGGAAAAACAGAAGGTGCTGAAATAGAGATAGATGGAATGGAACACACATTACAAGGAAATCATTTGGTTAATAGAAAAATATTAGCTAATAATACCGATAACACCCTAAAAATCAGATCTAAAACATCTTCATTACCAATATTCGGAGTTGGTTTTGAATCTGAAAACGGTGTGATTTTGGATAATTTTTCATTCCGAGGAATCACAGGTGTGGAATTGAGCAAAATAAATGAGGATTTTTTGGAATCAATCCAAGAAGCCAATCCTTATGATTTGATTGTATTTCAATATGGTGTAAATCTTTTATTTAGACCAAAAGATACCAACTATTCTCATTATGAAAAAATGATGCAGCCTATACTGAGCAAAATGCGAAAAGCCTTTCCTAAAACTGATTTCTTGCTGGTAAGTACCGCAGACAGGGCTTTTAGATATGGTGGTGAATACAAAACAGCCATCGGTATTCCTAATCTGATACAAACCCAAGCGAAACTTGCTTTTGATAACAAAATGGCGTTTTATAACCAATTCGAATCCATGGGCGGAGAAAACTCTATCGTAAGATGGGCTACACAAAGTCCGCCATTGGCAAATAAAGATTACATCCATCCCAATGGAAAAGGTGCAGAGGTTTTAGCCGAAAAAATATACAATGCAATCATCCAAGACTACAAAAAATACAAACGAAAATAAATGAAACCATTACAAGAATTTTTTGCAACATTTGACTGGAACGCTTTCCTACAGCAGTTTCTATATGATAGTAAAAACCCGTTGCTGTTTAACAATGGTTTTTTTGTGTATTTTTTCACACTATTTATTTTATTATTCTTTGCTCTGAGGAATCATCACAAAGCCCGTAGATATGTATTCTGCCTTTTTTCGCTTTATTTTTTCTATAAGGCGAGTGGCTGGTTTGTCGGCTTAGTGCTGGTTTCAGCAGTGGTGGATTTCTTTTTATCGAATGCTATTTATAGAGAAAAAAAACAAAGCAGAAAAAAATTTCTGCTGGTTCTGAGCATTTTATTTAACCTCGGAATGCTTTTCTATTTTAAATACACAGATTTCTTCATCGAGATTTCTAATTCTCTATTTGATACCAAATTCAATCCTTTGAACCTCATTCTTCCGATAGGGATTTCGTTTTATACTTTTGAAAATCTCAGCTATACGGTAGATGTTTATCGTGGAGAATTCAAGCCAGCGAATAAATTTTCTGATTATCTTTTGTTCTTGGCATTTTTCCCAAAACTGATGATGGGACCTATCGTTCGTGCGCATGATTTCGTTCCACAGATTAATGAACCGTATGTGATTTCGGAACGCGACTTCGCAAAAGGTTTTTTCCTGATTATTTCAGGATTAATTAAAAAACTCGTGATATCAGACTACATCACCCTAAACATGGTGGATTATATGTTTGATAATCCTGCCCTGCACACAGGTGTAGAAAACCTGATGGCAGTCTATGGCTATGCGATGGTGATATATTGTGATTTTAGTGGTTATAGCGAGATTGCAATAGGTATTGCTCTTTGGCTAGGGTTTAAAATACCTCCTAATTTCATGTCGCCATATCAGAGTCTAAACATCACTGAGTTCTGGAGAAGATGGCATATTTCTCTATCTACATGGCTGAAGGACTATCTTTACATTCCATTAGGAGGAAACAGAAATTTCTCGGTGGCTTCTTTCATTTTTGTGGGCGGATTCCTTGTGGGCTCTTTCATCATGGGAGTAGAATTGTTCCACTTATCCAATCTTTGGGCAGCAGTGGTTTCTGCAGTTTTATTATTGATTTTTATAATTCCTGCAGTAATCACAAGAAAAACTAGCGGAATAGCGGCTAACTTCAACCTATTGACTACCATGCTTTTGGGAGGATTTTGGCACGGAGCCAGCTGGAATTTCATCATCTGGGGAGCTATCCACGGCGTGGGACTTGGTATTCATAAAATATGGATGCTGCTGACTGACAAAAGTTTATCATCCCTTAACCAAAGCCGTATTTACAAAATCATATCTGGTATTTTGACTTTCCATTTTGTTTGTTTTGCTTGGATTTTCTTCAAAGCTGAAGATTTAGAAATCGCTAAAACGATGATTTATCAAATCTTTAACAACTTTGATATCAGCGTATTTGGTCCTTTTTATGACAATTACAAAGGCGTGGTATGGATGATTTTAGCAGCGATGGCTCTTCACTTAATCCCTGATAATCTGGCTGATAAAGTAATCACAAGAACCAAAACCATTCCTATGGTAGTCTATATTTTGGTTTTCTTCTTGTTTTTGATTCTTTATGGATATTTCAAATCTGCGGAACAAGTAATGCCTATTTACTTACAATTCTAATTAAAAACATAAAACACAATAAAAAAACTAACTTCCATTTTTTGGAGGTTAGTTTTTTATTTCAAATATTAAATCTGTAAAAATTATTCTTCTACATAGTCTGAATCTGCTGTGGCTATTGGCTGCTGCTCATAGGTTTTATATTTCTGAGCATTAGTATCATAGATTACAACCAAACCTCCTACTTCATTACTGATAAGAACCCCATCACGAGGAGCTTTTATGAAAGAAGAGCTATTCATATAGATAGACGCTCCTTTAGAAAAGGATTTTAGTTTCAACTTGTCATTATAATTCTCCGCAAAACTCACATAAGGTTTTTTAGTTACTTTGTTTATACTAATGATAACCAATCTACTCACTTGCCCCTCATTATCATCCAAAATTACAGCATAATCCTTCACACCATCCCCATCAAAATCCCCTGTGCTAAGCGTAGATTTGGCACGGTCTGCATTCTGAGTAACATTATAAGTTCTACCATCATGATAGCCATCAGCCTCCAAAATCACTTTTTTCACCCCTGAAGGAAGTGAGGAAAATGGAGGAAGCGAAAAACTATTTTTGAACTCTGTAAAACTATAAGAATCTATCAAAACCTCATCATCCACCGAAATAGGATACTGCTTGGTGCTAGGCACTTTATGCGGATTTTTCAGATAGATAATGCTGTTTCCAGAAGAGGATTTTTCCTCATCCAAATACACCTCATCACCAAAATTCAGCTTTTGACCATTTGGCAGGGTAAGAGTATTACTGATTACTTTATACAAAGTATAAGGGTCATATTCCTCATCATACTCACCTGATAATGAGTCTTTTTTAGCTACTTTTGCTGAATCTTTATTCACTAGGGCTGAATCATTCTGAGAAACGACTTTTTCTGCATCCTTGTTTTTACCAAAGAAAACAAAATAGCCACTCACTCCCAAAATCAACGCTCCTATGATAGAAAAAGCGATATATAGAGACCTTTTGGATATTTTTATCTCATCGTTTTTCTGTTCTTGATTTTCCTGATTTTCATTGTTTAGATTTTCCATTATTTTTTATTTTTAAACAAAGATAATAAATAACTTAGTTCTAAACAATGGGTTTTATGAGGATTTACAGCATGATAACGCCGTCTATTTTGGCCACTTCTTTGTAAAGTCGAATTACATGGTCTGCATCTAAAACAAAGCAAGAAATACTACAACTTATGTATTTAGCATTGCTGCTTTCATTAGTCGTGATGCTGTATTCTAAGCCGTCAAATATTCTGTAAATCTCAGCAAGTCTCTCGCTGTCGTTGATGAGAATGAATTTGTAGAGATAATTTTCTGGAAAATTATGATGTTCTTCTAAATTGATTCTCAGATTTTTATAAAATTCTTCTACTCTATTGGTTTGTTCCATTTCTTCTAATTTATTTGGTTAGAAAAAGTGTTTATCAACTGAACTAAATTCGCCATAAACATTTTAATGGAAATAGCCAACAAAATTATACCAAATGCTTTTTTGAGAACCATAAGTGTCCCTTCGTTTATTTTTTTGGACAAAAAGTCAGATGATTTTAAAATAATGTAAACAAATAGCATATTAAGCAAAATAGCAATGACAATATTGATAACATGATTATTTGCACGAAGCGAAAGTGTTGCTGTAAGAGAACCTGCTCCCGCCACCAAAGGAAACGCAATAGGAATGATAGAAGCTGCCTTCATTTCTTCGTTTTTATGAATATCTATCCCCAATATCATTTCCAAAGCGATGATGAAAACAACAAATGCCCCCGCAATAGCAAACGAATTAATGTCTAAACCGATGATTTTCAGTAATTTATCTCCTAAAAATAAAAAAGATAGCATAATCCCCGTTGCTACAATGGTTGCTTTTTCAGATTCTATTTTTCCAAATTTTTTCCTTAAACTCACAAAAATAGGAATAGAACCAATGATGTCAATAATGGCAAATAAAACCAAAAAACATGTGATAATTTCGTCAAATGAGATAGCTTCCAGCATAGATTAGTTTTTAAAATTTACTCAAAAATATGAATATTTTTTAACTATTCCATAATTTTAGTGTAAAATTTGACGATATCATTATAGAATTCATATAAATCCCCATGAATAGGAGCATATTTTGCTTCTTGAATTTTTGTTCTAAATCTCTCAAAATCCTGCACAAAATCAGCGTTTTCTGTTTCTTCTAAAAACTCTAAAATGGTTTGGTTTTTCAGCCTTTTTATTTGATTTTCAGCTTCTTCATGAAGTTCCTGATAGTTTTCAAAGAAACTTGCAGAATTCCCCTTGTCCACAGCATTTTTTATTGCCCCGAAATAATACTCTTTCCCAATAGAAATATTTTCCTTTAATAATTCTTCGGTTTCGGTTATGGTCGTTATTTTATTGTCTGATTGTACATTGTTCCATTGTTTAGGTTTCTTTTTTCTAAATGTAAAGAAATAAATCGCTAAAAGAGATCCAAACACAAGAAGTCCTATTCCTGAAAATTTCCCAAAATCAAAGGTTTCCGCTTCATCTTCCTCCTCTGAAACTGGCAGGAGATTTACTTTTTTTAGGATATGCCCTGTATCATCCATCACTTTATTTAGAGTGGATTTTGGATCATTCATATCATCTTTGGACAATGATAATATTTTTATATTGTCTGAATCTATCGTCTGGTATTGTTTTTCATCAATATCGAAATAAGCAAAATTTTCATAATGAATGGTAATTTCCCCTTCTTTTTTAGGGATAATCACATAGTGGTCTGTTTTCTCGCCAGAGAACTCAGATTCTTTAATGTCTATTTTTTGAGTCGGTTTAAGGACTGTATAATCATTTGATTCTACAATTTTTGGAAGCTCTATCTCTGCAAGATTTCCTTTTCCTTTCAGTCTTACGAAGACATCCATAGGCTGATTAACCTCCACTTCTTCTTTTGGAATTTCTACTTTTAAATCAAACTTTCCTACAGCATTCTTGAAACTGCTTGGTGCGCCTTCAGGAAGTTTTTTCACATGAATTCTAAGAGGGTTAGATAATATTTTTTCTTCATTAAACTGCGCAGTTGCAGGAGATACGAAGAAGTTCCCTTCCCTCTCTGGAATGACTACAAATGAGCCTATGACCTGCATTGCCATTTCATCACTTTTATCTATCTCTATATCTTCTCTCTTTAGATTTACAGTATGGATTTTTTTGGTATTTTGAGGAAGTTTTATATGATTTACTTTTCTAAAATCTTGATAATTATGAGGATTTGCTTTTAATTTTAAAACCACATTAACTGGCTGATTTTGATAAACATCCTTATCTAAAACCTCCATAATCATAGAAACACTTCTTCCCCATGTATCATTTTTTCGTTTCCCATCTCTCACCAAAATTTCAAATGGCTCAGACTTGTATGTCTTTCCGTTTACCTGTACCAATGCGCTTCCTATCCTAGTTTTTCCTGCATGTTTAGGCTGTAAAATAAGATGATAAAGAACTTGCCTTACCACATTTCCTGTTTCTGGGTCTATAGCTGCTACGGATTCTGTAGCATTTCCAAGGATTTCAAATTTTGATAAATCAGGAAGTCTCACAGGTGACTGCTGCTGGTAGTTTTCCCCGATAATTTCAAGTCCAATACTCAAATTAAACGGTTCTCTTACTTGGTATTCTTTGGTATCTGTTTCGGACAAAAGAGTTACTTGTCCATATCCAAATATGGGCAGAATAAATAATAATATGTAAACTCTCAGTCTCATTACCAATCTTTACGATTGCTCTGTGGCTGGGCATATCCCTGCTTTCCCAGAGCTCTTTTAGCTGTGTGCCGTTCGCGTTCTTCTATGTATTGTAATAGTTCTTTTTCCAGTTCTTTTGGCTGATTGGGTTCTTCTTTTTTATTAGAATTATCCTCTTGCTGCTGGTTCTCCTGCTGCTCCTTTTTAAATTTATCATTTTCTGGAGCATACATATCCATAGGATTTTCTTTTTCCCCTTTATTTTGCTCGTTATTTTGTTGCTGTTGTTGAGATTGTTGCTGGTCTTGTTCCTGCTGTTGTTGCTTGGAATCCTTTTTCTGCAGAGCGATTTGCAGATTTTTTAAAATGGTTTGATTATTTGGGTCTAGTTTTAGGGCCTGTTTATAAGAATCTACGGCCTCTTTTTGCTGTTTATTTTTGAAATAAGCATTACCCAAATTGTATAGAGTTGCTGTTTTTTGCTCTTTGGTTTTTGCGTTTTTTAATGCTTTTTGGTAGGTAGAAACGGCATCAGAATATTGGTTTTTTTTGTATAGAGTATTTCCCAGATTATACTGCGCCCTGAAGTCTTCTGACTTACCCTGCAGGGTTTTCAGATAATGATACGATGCATCATCAAAGTCTCCTTTATCAAAACTCTGGTTCCCTCTATGTGTATGAACATCACTGCTCACCTGTGCAGAGACCTGCATCACAAAAACCAAACTATATAGAACTAATAAAACTCTTGCCATATATTTATTAGGCAAAAGTAAACTTTCTTTTGTTAAAAAAGAAGCCGTTTTGTGTTAAAAATTGCTAAAAATTAGGTATTTACATTATATATTCAAATCTCTTTTGGGATTCAAAAAATATATCAGAAAAAGTAAAACCAGTGCCCCAGCCAAAAACCACTGATAATAATGCTCCTTATTCAGAATGCTTATTTTACTCGCTTTACCGCCATCTTTTTGACTTGATTTTATGT
Organism: uncultured Flavobacteriaceae bacterium; assembly: GCA_963516475.1. Lineage (GTDB taxonomy): Bacteria > Bacteroidota > Bacteroidia > Flavobacteriales > Weeksellaceae > JABCPE02. The sequence continues at coordinate 59,998 of CAUQBR010000003.1, read as the reverse complement.
CTTTTATAATCTCATTTGCTGCTCTTTCTACGCTATTTCCATCTATATACACCCCTCCCGTTTTCTCGGAAATGGTTTTGAGAGCCTGCGTTTCTCTTTTTGTAATGACCATATTCCCGTCCTCATCTTTTTTATAATCCTGATAAATATTAAACTGAAGCTCTGGTATCGTTCCTCCTTCCTCCGTGCCTATTCCCACGCTGGTCACTGCAATATTATTTTTTTGAGCTAAATTCACTGCTGCATCGTGGTTCCCTTCATTGTCTTCCCCATCGCTGATTAAAATAACTTTTTTCAATCCTGATGTGCCTTTTTTCAGCTTCTTTTCGGTTTCTTCCATTGCTAAAAGAAAATCCGTTCCCTGCCTTTTTATCAAATCTGAACTAAGGTTTTCCAAATAAATATCCACCGAGGAATAATCCGTAGTCAGAGGCATCATCGTTCGCGCTTCGCCAGCAAAAACCACTATTCCCACTCGCTCTTCACCAAGCTGGTTTAAGGTTTTATTTAAAATCAATTTGGCTTGTTCCAGCCTTGAAGGCTCTACATCATTGGAATTCATAGAGTTAGAAACATCCACCAAAAATATCACATCCGATGAGGCTTTCTCCACGCTCATTTCTGTTTTTTCATTCTTTACAATATCCACAAAAGACAAAATCAAGAGCAAAAAAGACAGGATATAAAACAATGTTAAAACTCCTGAAAATCTAGATTTTTCACCAAAAATATGTTTCTGAAACCTACTTTCCGCAAAAAATTCTCGTTTCTTTTTTCTCCATTTTGAAAAATCCCAAAGCAGATACGCTGCCATCAGTAAAACCAACAGCAGCCCAAAATATCGGTAACTCCCAAACTCCCAGTTCATTCTTTATCTTAATTTCTACATACTCATAATATCCGTGATTCTGATAAGGTCTTTATCTATTTTACTCTCATCATTCTCTTTCACGGCTTTTTCTAGTGGGATAAGTTCCATTCTATCATTGTTAATTCCCACCATATACTGTGACTTCCCTTCCAGCAGGGATTCCACCGCTTTTACACCCATTCTCGTTGCCAAAACTCGGTCATAGCAGGTAGGAGTCCCGCCTCGCTGCATGTGTCCCAGCACAGAAACCCTAATATCATATTCAGGGCGTTTCTGCTCTACATATTCTTTAAGCTCAAATACCGCCTTTCCTGCTGTATTTCCCTCTGCCACCACTATAATGTTGGAAGTTTTTCCTCTTCGTTTTCCTCTGTCAATATCTTCGAGTAAAACTTCCGCTGGAATATTTTTTTCTGGAATTATAATCCGCTCTGCTCCTCCTCCAATTCCTGAATTTAGCGCAATAAAACCTGAATCTCGCCCCATCACTTCCACGAAAAACATTCTGTTGTGAGAACTCGCGGTATCCCTTATTTTGTCAATGGCATCCACTACGGTATTTAACGCCGTATCGTAGCCGATAGTATGTGTAGTCCCATAGATATCATTATCTATCGTTCCAGGAATTCCCATCACAGGAAAACCAAATTCTTGACTAAAAGACAGCGCACCTGTAAAGGTTCCATCGCCTCCAATCACCACCAAGGCCTCTACCCCATTCTTTGTCAAGTTCTTATAAGCACTTTCTCTGCCTTCTCTTGTTCTAAAACCTTCCGAACGGGCTGATTTCAGGAAAGTTCCGCCTTTGTTTATAATATTACGGACACTGCGGGCATTTAGCTCTACAAAATCATCCTCTATCATTCCTTGAAAACCGCGATAAATCCCCAAAACTTCCACATCATGATAGGAACATGTACGCACCACAGCTCTGATGGCTGCATTCATCCCTGGAGCATCTCCACCAGAGGTCAGAACTGCTATTTTATTGGCTTTTTTAAGCATTTTTCTAGTTTATTTTTTCCAATTTAGCAAATTTCAAAATCAAGTTTTTTTCGCCTTCTGTGGCAAATTTTATTTTTGCTTTCACATTATTAGGGTCTGTTCCATCCAAAAATAGCACTTCTCCCACTCCGAAACGATTATGCCTTACTCTGTCCCCTACTTCTATATCTTGGGACTGGCTGCTGTCAGGAGTATTTATTTTCGCAGATGAAACAGGCGTCAAATTCCTTTTAACAGGCTGTTCTGGTAATTTTTGTTCATCGGTAGAAAGTTTTTTCTTCGGTTCTTTCTTTTGGAAAGCCCTCGGCATGCTCGGCGTATCATCAAAAATACTAGATGACAGCCCTGAACGATTGATTCCCCTGTTTTCTACCATAGGATTGATAAAATCTAAATAATCTGTATCCACCTCGCTGAGAAAACGACTCGGCTCCGAATCCGTGATTTTCCCCCACTGAAAACGCGAAACAGCATAAGAGAAAAACGCCTGTTTTTCGGCTCTTGTAAGGGCCACATAGAACAGCCTGCGCTCCTCTTCCAGCTCCTCACGAGAGTTGGAACTCATGAAACTAGGGAACAGCCCTTCTTCCAGCCCTACGATGTAGACAATAGGAAATTCCAGCCCTTTGGATAAGTGGATTGTCATCAGTGAGACTTTATCACCTTCCTCATCATTCTCCTGTGTATCAGCAGATAAGGCTATATTTTCTAGGAAATTAGACAAACTCGGGTCGCCATCTTCCAGCTGCTGCTGTTCATCTATAAAACCCTGCATGGAGTTCATCAATTCCTGAATATTTTCCACCCGTGAGATGCCTTCTGGTGTCTGGTCTTCTTTCAAAGATTTTATCAAGCCACTCTTTTTAGCCACTTCCATCGCTACTTGATAGACATTTTCTGTTTTCAGCATCACTTGGAAAGCCTTTATCATCTGCCAGAAATCGTTCAGTTTGGTTAGAGCTGAATTATTTAACTCTAAATTCGGTGCGTGAAACGGCAGAGCATCCAGCACATTAGCAATAGATTGTCCTATCGAATCGGCATAAACAATGAGTTTATTCTGTGTCGTCTCTCCTATCCCACGCATCGGATAATTGATAATTCTAAGCAAGGCTTCCGAATCATTTTCATTGACCAAAAGTCTGAGATACGCCAGCAAATCCTTTATTTCTTTTCTTTGGTAAAAAGACAGCCCGCCATACACTCGGTAAGGAATATTTTTTCTCCTCAGCGCATCTTCGAAGGCTCTGGTCTGGGAATTTGTACGATACAGAATAGCAAAATCATTAAATTTTTTCTGATTAAAATTATGCTGTTCCCAAATATTTCCCGCCACAAAATTCGCCTCATCTGCATCAGATAGAGAGCGGTAGACTTTTATCTTTTCTCCGATTTCATTATCACTGAATACATTTTTCTCAAACTGATTTATATTTTTGGAAATCAAATCATTAGCTGCATTTACGATATTCTGTGTAGAACGGTAATTCTGCTCCAATGAAACGATTTTCGCATCGGGATAATCCTTTTTAAAATTCAAAATATTTTGAATATTCGCCCCACGGAAAGAGTAGATAGACTGCGCATCATCCCCCACCACGCATATATTCTCAAATTTAGAAGCTAAAGCCTTCACTATCAGATACTGAGAATGGTTCGTATCCTGATACTCATCCACCAGAATATACCGAAATCTATCCTGATATTTCGCTAAAACTTCTGGAAATCTCGTAAGTAATTCATTGGTTTTCAATAACAAATCATCAAAATCCATCGCCCCGTTCTTAAAACAGGTTTCTACATATTTCTGATAAATCTGCCCCATCAGCTTCATATTAGCCCGTTCATCGGCTTCCATCAGCTCTGGATTGTTATAATAGGCTTTTACTGTAATCAGATTATTTTTATACTGAGAAATTCTGCCCTGCACTTTCTTTGGTTTGTACAAATCTGAATCTATATTCATCTCTTTCAAGACTTTTTTCAACACATTGAGAGAGTCTTGGGTGTCATAAATAGTAAAATTAGACGGAAAACCAAGATAATGAGCTTCACTCCTCAAAATCCGCGCGAAAACAGAGTGAAAAGTACCCATCCAAAGGCTTTTAGCATCGCTATTTCCTACCACCTTTGCGATACGCTCTTTCATCTCTCGGGCAGCCTTATTGGTAAAAGTAAGCGCCAGAATATTAAAAGGATCCGCTCCATTGGTTATCAGATGTGCTATACGCATCGTAAGAACACGAGTTTTCCCAGACCCTGCTCCAGCAAGCACCATCAGAGGCCCTTGCAGAGAGGTCACAGCTTCATATTGAGCATTATTTAATCCTTTTAGGTAATCCATATTTTTGAACAAATTAAGCCCACAAATTTAAACTATTTTTCTTTTCTTTCTTCTAATTATTTTTTGGATTATGAAAGAAAAACACTTTTCATTAAAAAATTTTGTTAATTTTGTAACATTTCGTGATTTTTTATACTAATAGAGTAAAATTTAAATTTTTATGAGAAAAAGATTTCTATCAATCGCAATGGCAGCTTCTTTCGCAATGCTGTTTAATGCGCAGCAAATCAAGTTTGAAGAATATGATTTGCCAAACGGGTTACATGTGATTTTACACCAAGACAATTCTGCTCCTGTGGTGACCACTTCGGTAATGTACCATGTGGGTGCAAAGGATGAAGCCGCTGGGAGAACTGGTTTCGCACACTTTTTTGAGCACCTTTTGTTTGAAGGAACTAAAAACATCAAACGAGGCGAATGGTTCAAAATAGTATCTGCTAATGGAGGTTCTAACAACGCTAACACAGACCCTGACCGCACTTATTACTATGAAACTTTCCCTTCTAACAACGAACAGCTTGGGCTTTGGATGGAAGCTGAAAGACTAAGACACCCTGTCATCAATCAGATTGGAGTAGATACTCAGAGAGAAGTAGTAAAAGAAGAAAAAAGACTAAGAATGGACAACCAGCCTTATGGTGGGCTTTTTAACGCTATTCTTACTACTTTATTCAAAAAACACCCTTATAAAGGAACTGTTATCGGTTCTATGGAGGATTTAAATTCAGCAAAATTAGAAGAATTTAATGCTTTCTTTAAGAAATATTACATTCCTAACAACGCTACATTGGTAGTTGCTGGAGACATCAAACCAGAGCAGACTAAAAAATGGATTAACGAATATTTCGGCAACATCCCAAAAGGAACGCCTATTACTCGTAATTTCCCTAAAGAAACTCCTATTACACAAGAGTTTGAGGAAACTATATATGATGCTAACATCCAGATTCCTGCTTATATCTTCGCTTACAGAACACCTGCCGCAAAGGAGAGAGATGCCTACATTCTGAGCATGCTGGGAAGCTACCTAAGCAAAGGTAAATCTTCTGTTCTTTATAAAAAATTAGTAGATAATGAGAAAAAAGCATTGGCTGTAGAGGCGTTCAACCTTGGACTGGTAGACCATAGTATCTTTGCTTTCTTCGCTATTCCTATGGGAAATACTTCAAAAGATGTTTTGAAAAAAGACATCGATGTTGAAATCAAAAAACTTCAGACAGATTTAATCTCAGAGGAAGATTATCAAAAACTTCAAAACCAAGTGGAAAACGATTTCGTAAATGCTAACTCTTCTGTAGAAGGTATTGCTAACACACTAGCAGACAGTTATTTACTAAAAGGAAACACCAACTTGATTAACGAAGAAATCAACATCTATCGCTCTATTACGAGAGAAGATTTGAGAAATGCTGCTAAAAAATACCTAAACAGCAACCAAAGAGCTATCATCAACTACTTACCTAAAAAATAATTGACCAATGAAGAACATTAAATATATCGCGGCCGCTTTCCTATTTTCTGGAATGGTCTATGCACAAAATATTGACATCAATGCAATGCCTAAACCAGGTCCTACACCTGCTATCAACATTGCAAAACCCAACTCTTTTAAACTTAAAAACGGACTTACTGTACTGGTAGTAGAAAACAACAAACTACCAAGAGTAAATATCCAACTAACTATAGACAGACCTCCTGTTTATGAAGGAAATATTGTAGGAGTTGGAGAAATTATGGCTGACCAGCTTGGCATGGGAACCACCAAACTAAGCAAAGAAGAATTCAACAAAAAGATTGATTTCTTAGGAGCATATCTTAGTTTTTCTTCAGAAGGAGCAGGAGCTAATACCCTTTCTAAATACTCCACACAGGTTATCAACCTAATGGCAGATGCTGTTGTTAATCCAAAATTCTCTGCGGAGGAAGTGAACAAATCCAAAGAAAGAACCATTGAGGGATTAAAAACAAAAGAAAAAGATGCTAGTGAAATCGCTAGACGAGTTGACAATGCGCTTACTTATGGTAAAAACACGGCTCTTGGCGAATTTGTAACTGAAGAAAGCATCAACAGAATCCAGCTGAAAGATGTTCAGGATTTTTATAAAAAATACTATGCACCAGACAACGCTTATTTGGTGATTGTAGGTGATGTAAAAACTTCCGAAATCAAAAAATTAGTAGAAAAAGAATTCGGAAAATGGAAAAAATCTGGAACTAAATTCGCCGCAGTAGAACCTGCTAAAAATCTACCTGCTACGGAAATCAACATCGTAGATGTGCCTACAGCCGTGCAGTCCGTTATCCGTGTAGGAAACATCTCTACTCTCCAAATGAAAGACCCGCAATATTTCAGTGGAGTGATTGCTAACTACATCCTTGGTGGCGGTGGTGAAGCTAGATTATTCATGAATCTTCGTGAGAAAAACGGCTACACTTATGGAGCTTATTCTCGTCTTTCTACAAGCAAATACAGCCCAAGCTTCACTGCTAATGCAAGCGTAAGAAACGAAGTAACGGACAAAGCCGTAGTAGAATTCATGAACGAACTAAAAGGTATTTCTCAAATAAAACCAGAGGAATTAGCCAACGCAAAAGCAAAACTAAAGGGAGAGTTCATCATGTCATTAGAAAAACCTGAAACTATCGCTAGGTTTGCTCTTAATGAAAGACTTTACAGCCTTCCTGCTGATTTCTATGCTAATTATTTGAAATCCATAGATAAAGTAACTACTGCTGATGTTTCTGCTGCTGCAAAAGCCAATATCCTTCCTAACCAAAGTAGAATTTTCGTAGCTGGAAAAGGTGCTGAAATCGCAGAAGGTTTAGAAAAGTTAGGCTATCCTGTGAAATACTTTGACAAATTTGCGAATCCTGCTTCCAAACCAGAAACAAAGAAAATAGCTGCGGGTATTACCGCTGAGTCCATCGGACAAAAATACATCGCTGCTATCGGAGGAAAAGCAAATGTAGAGAAAATCAATTCATTACAGATGAATTCTTCTGCAACAGTACAAGGAATGACCATAGAAACCATTACTTTAGCTGCAAAAGGAGGAAAAACATCTGTAGAGATGAGAATGATGGGACAGAGTATGCAGAAAATCGTTTTTGATGGAAAGGACGGCTACATCATGGCACAAGGACAAAAACAGCCTCTACCAGCAGAACTAAAAGAAGAGTTGGCTGCAAATAAAGAAATCTTCCCAGAACTAGCCTTCAATGCTAAAAATACGACATTAAGAGGCATTGAAAATGTGAACGGAGAAGAAGTTTATGCCATAAAAAAGGGAAATAAAACTTACTTCTACAGCGTAAAAACTGGGCTAAAAGTAGGTGAATCCCAAACACAGAAAATGCAAGGACAAGAAGTCATAGTTCCTACTTACTACTCCGATTATAAGGAGGTTTCTGGAGTGAAGCTTCCTTTCAAAATCAGCCAAAATATGGGTGGTATAGAAATGAACTCTGATGTAAAATCCTACGAAATCAATAAAGCAACGGATAAAGATTTTAAATAATCATCCATTAACCAACAGCCAGCCCTCTTTTGAAGGCTGGCTTGTTTTTTTTACTTAAAATAAATACTTTGATGATGTAATTTGTGAATTTAATAATGTATCTATTTACAATTATTTATCATTAAATTTAACAATGAATTTGCACAGTTCAAAAAAAAGCAATACTTTTGCAAACTAATTAAATAAATATTTCAACATTATGAATCATTATGAAACTGTTTTCATTTTAACTCCCGTTCTATCTGATTCTCAGGTGGAGGAAGCAGTGAGAAAATTTGAAGACCTTTTAAAGGAGCACAATTGCGAAATTGTAGCAAAAGAAAATTGGGGACTTAGAAAATTAGCTTACCCTATCCAATTAAAGAAAAATGGATTCTACACTTTGATAGAGTTCAAAGGAGAAGGAGCAGTAGTGGCTGACCTAGAATTAGCTTTCAAGAGAGATGAAAGAGTAATCCGTTACCTTACTACTAAACTTGACAAACACGCAGTAGAATACGCTGTTACAAGAAGAGCTAAACTAAAATCTCAAAAAGCTTAATTTATTAACCCTTTAAAAATTTATTCAAATGGCAATAGATGAAATGGCACAACAAGCCGCAGCAGGAGGAGAATCTGAAGTAAAATTCCTTACTCCGCTGGATATCAATACTAAATCTGATAAAAAATACTGTAGATTTAGAAAATACGGAATCAAATATGTAGATTACAAGGATACTAACTTCCTTCTACAATTCGTAAACGAACAAGGTAAAATTTTACCAAGAAGATATACAGGAACTTCTTTAAAATACCAAAGAAAAGTTTCTGCAGCTATTAAGAGAGCAAGACACCTTGCATTAATGCCTTATGTTGCTGATTTATTAAAATAATTCTAACGCAAAAACGGACAACAACAAAATGGAAATCATTCTAAAAAAAGATGTAGAGAATTTAGGACTTGAATTCGATACAGTATCAGTAAAACCAGGTTATGCTAGAAACTTCCTTATTCCACAAGGATTAGCAGTTTTGGCTACACCTAAAAACAGAGCAGAACTTGCTGCTACATTAGAAGCAAGAAAAGAAGAAGAAGCTAAACTAATCGCTGCTGCTAAAAGCATCGTAGAACAATTGAAAAAAACTACTGTTTCTATCGCTGCTAAAGTAGGTGCTGGAGATAGATTATTCGGTTCTATCAACAATATCAACCTAGCTGAGGCTCTTGCAAACGCTGGAGTAAATGTTGATAAAAAATATATCAGAATCCCTGGTAACTCTATCAAGAGATTAGGAAAATTCTCTGCTAAAATCAGACTTCACAGAGATGTAGAGCATGAATACGAATTTGATGTAGTATCTGATGCTCCTGCAGCTCCTGCTAAAAAAGAAGAAGCTTAGTTTCTGACTTTTATAAAATAAAAAACCTCTTTTTTAAAAGAGGTTTTTTTTAATATCCTTTATGAATGTATCTTATCAGTTTTATTCCTAAATCTGTCCAAACAATTTTAGGATTGGCATTTCTTTGAATATGTAAATCTGCCAAATTGATTTCATCTAAAATAAGTTCTATATTTGCTCCTTGAATGTATGTAGAAAAGGCATCCCAATTAAAATTATTTTTAGTCAGTTTCTTATAAACCAACTCTTCTGCTCCATAATTTTGAATCAAAGCCAGACGAAACATCTCTAAACAATAATTCAAAAAATCCTTTTGTTTATCTCTATTCCACTCGGATATTCCTCCTGCCCAACGAATAATTTCTCGCAAAACAACTGGCTTTTTCTTCGCTTGAAAAGCATTTCTCACCCAAGTGATGAATAACTCCTCAAAATCATCATCTACTCCGCCTTTTTCAGCTATTTTTTTAGCAATATTAAAATTTCCCTGTGACTGATATGCTATTTCTCTTGCCCGTTCTTCAGAGATTTCATAACAGCTGAGCAGTGCATTTTGGATATCTTCATCCTCTATTCTAGGAACTTCTATTATCTGGCAACGGGACAAAATGGTTTGTAAAATATTTTCTACACTATTGGTTAATAGGAAAATTTTTGTTTTTTCTGGCGGTTCTTCCAAAAACTTCAAAAATTTATTTGCCGCTGAAGGATTCATTTTATCTATTCCCCATACGATAAGGATTTTCGTTCCTCCTTCATAGCTTTTTAGACTAAAAATTTTTCCCCACTCTTCCACCTCATCCACAGAGATAAGTAATTGTTTATTTGCATCCAAAATCTCTCCCCAATCATGAATAGATGCATAAGGATTAGCCAAAATCATCTCCCGCCATTCCTGAAAAAAGTTTCTACTCAGCGAGTTATTATTTTTAGTAAAAACAGGGAAACTAAAGTGCAAATCAACATGGTTAAGCGTTTCCACCTTTGGAGCAGAATGTTCATTTTCTCTTTTAAAAAGCTCCTGCACATAGGCTAAAACCAAAGGAAGCCCGCCATAGCCTTCCTCTCCTACAAATAACTGAGCGTGAGCCACTCTGTCTTTATTGATGGAATCTTGGAGAATTTCTATCAGTTTTTTTTGTCCTATTATTTGAGTCCAATTCATAGCCCAAAGATAGTATTTTTGGAGAAAATTTTTCTATTTTAACAGAAATAACATATTTTAACATTAAATAAATTTTTGAGTTTCATTATTAATTAAGATATTTGCAATATTTTAAAAATAAAGAATGAAGAAAATTGTCGTTTCAATTTTTGTGGCAGCATTAGGTTCACACGCAGCAGCTCAGAATATAGGTAACTCTCCTTATGCAGCTTACGGAATAGGAGATATCAAATATGATAACTCTGTGGAAACTCGGTCTATGGGTGGGATTTCTGCGGCTTATGTTTGGGATTTTAATAATCAATTTAATTTTCAAAACCCTGCAGCAAACCAAAATTTGGAAATCACTTCCCTAAGATTTCATGGGACTAACGAAAACCAATATTTCAAATCTGGATATAATGGGAATAAATATGGTAAACATTCCTCCTATCTTTCAGGAATTTCCTTAGCTTTTCCTCTTTCTAAAAAGGTAAAATTAGGGATAGGATATCAGCCATATAGTTCAAAAGATTACAGCATCACACAGAGTACATCTCTGCCAGATGGAACTGCTGGCGTTCAGAATTTCCATGGTGAGGGCGGTATCAATCTTGTTCAGTTTGGAGTTGGGTATTCCATTACACCTAGTTTTTCAGTAGGATTGTCCAATAATCTATATTTTGGGAGAATTTCTGATATACAAGAAACAGCCTATGAAAACACTACTTTGATAAGCAATATAGAAAACGAATCTAGTGTTACAAGTTTTAATTTCACATTAGGTTCTGTTTATCAGAAAAAACTTAAAAATAATAAAAAGCTGACTTTCGGGGCTTCTTATACTTTTGGAAATACTTCAGATTTTAAATCAACTTACACAAACAGCACCTATTATCTAAATGGGGCTACTAAGTCTAACGAAGACATTGTAGCACAAGAATCCAAAAATACAAACAACACTATTCCTCAGAAATTATCTCTCGGTGTAGGATTTGGGCATGATACTAAATGGTTCGTTTCTGGGCAATTTGATTACAAAAGTGGAAAAAATACAGAGTCTCTACGCTATCTGTCTTACAGCTATGACAATGCTTACAGAGTATCTGTAGGGGGCTGGTATCTTCCTAATTACAATAATTTTAGAAATTATTTTTCAAGAGTCACCTACCGTTATGGGGCTTTCTATGAAAAAGGTCATCTAAATATACAAGGCACGAATATCAACCAATACGGGCTTTCATTTGGAGCGTCTTTCCCTTTCCAAAAAAGCAATATCAACAGGCTTAGCACCTTGGATTTAGGTATTGAATTAGGACAGAGAGGAACGGTTAAAAACAATTTAATCAGAGAAAATTTCTTAAATTTCACCATTGGTATAAACTTTGCCAACAAATGGTTTGAAAAACAATACTTTGACTAGTTTTTTCTTTTTATGAAATTTCAAATAAATAAATACAAAAAAAATATAGTTGCTGTTTTTTCCGTAGCTATATTTTTTGTTTTGCATTCTTGTGAAGAAGACCTTACGGAGGTCAATAGAGACAAGAATAAAAATTTCCCTTCCAGAGTTATTTATAACTCAAACATTCTACAGAAAGATTCTGGTTTCGTGAAAATCAGATTCAAAGCGCCTATTTTAGAGGAATATGAGTTCATAGACACACCATATATAGAAGCAAAAAAAGGGATTTATCTTGAATTTTATGACAAAAAAAATCCTGATATTCCTGGAACTCTGAAAGCCAATTATGCCAAATTCATAGAAAAAAAAGAATATTATGAAGCCAAAGGCGGAGTGAAAGTGACCAATAGCGAGGGACAGACTTTCGTGATGAAATCCATCTATTGGGACAAGAAAAATAAACAGATGTACACCAAGGATTCTGTTTTCATTTCTGATAAAGAAGGGAATGTCTTTGTGGCAGCGAACGGAATGGTTGCCAAAGATGATTTTACAGAATATACTTTCTACAACAACTCAGGAGAAATCAACCCAAAAAAAATGCCCGACAAATAGGCTTTTCATAAAAATTAAAAATAAATCCTCTTCGTATGAAGAGGATTTATTTTATTTGGTTTTGAACTATTTTATTTAAACAAAACTGCTCCCACCGTCACAAAACTAGTCTGGTCTATCAAGATAGCACTTCCATTTTCACGGATGCTTTGATAGCTGTCATAGCTCAGCGGCGCAGAGGTTTTTAGTAGAACTTCCACCACCTCGTTTAGCCCTGCATTGGCTGGGTTCATCTCCTTTTCAAGGGTGTTTACATCCAGTCGGTATCGGATTTCCTTCACCATAGCGATTACGGTTTTGCTGTTATACTGAAGCAGGTATTTAGTCCCGATAGTCAAAGGTTTTTCATCCATCCAGCACACAAGTGCCTCGATGTCTTGACCAGTTTTCAGCAAACTATCTTCCTTCGCTATCAAATCTCCTCGGCTAATGTCTATATCATCCGCCAGATGAAACACGGCACTTTGTGGAGCGAAACATTCCTGAACTTCCTTACCGCCGACTTCTATGGTTTTTATGGTAGTTTCTATGTTAGAAGGATAGATTTTTACCTTGTCATTCACCGCGAAAACTCCGCTTTCCACTTTCCCTGCATAGCCTCTGTAATCATGAAGTTCATCCACCTGTGGACGAAGAACCAGCTGCACTGGGAACCTTCCATTCACATGATTTAGGGAAGTCTGAAGCTCTACCGTTTCCAAAAGATTCAGTAATGCAGAGCCTTTATACCAAGGCATTTTTTCGGATTTATCTACCACATTGTCACCATCCTTCGCACTGATAGGAATAAATTTAACATCCTTTAAAGCCAATGAATTGGCTACTTTTTCGTATTCTTTCACTATCTCGTTGAACTTTTCTTCGGAATAATTCACCAAGTCCATTTTATTTATCGCCACCACTACATGTGGAATATTCAAGAGTGAAGCAATGATAGAGTGTCTTTTTGTCTGCTCTATCACGCCGTTTCTAGCATCCACCAAGATGATAATTAAATCTGCATTAGACGCTCCTGTCACCATGTTTCGAGTGTACTGGATATGCCCTGGCGCATCAGCGATGATGAATTTTCTCTTCGGTGTAGAGAAATATTTATACGCTACATCGATGGTTATTCCCTGCTCTCTTTCTGCACGAAGTCCATCAGTCAAAAGAGCTAAATCCACCTCTCCATCCTCACGATTTTTGGTGCTTCTTTCGATGGCTTCCAGCTGGTCTACTAGTATATTTTTGCTGTCGTAGAGAAGTCTTCCGATGAGGGTACTCTTTCCATCATCTACACTTCCTGCCGTTAAAAATCTTAATATATCCATTTTTATTAAATCCAAAAAAATTAAAAATACCCGTTTTTCTTTCTGTCCTCCATTGCCGCTTCTGATATTTTATCATCGATACGCGTTTCTCCTCTCTCGCTGGTACGAGTTGCTGTAATTTCGTTGATGATATCATCTATGATATAAGCCTCAGACTCCACCGCCGCAGTACAAGTCATATCTCCCACGGTACGATAGCGAACTTTCTTCTTCAAAATCACATCATTTTCATCAATTTGGATGTATGGAGAAACTGCTATCAGCTGTCCTTGGTGGTCTATCACTTCTCTTTCGTGAGAGAAATAAACTGAAGGAAGTTCTATTTTTTCTCGGCGAATGTAGTTCCAAACATCCAGCTCTGTCCAGTTGCTAATAGGGAAAACACGCACATTTTCTCCTTTGTGGATTTTTCCGTTATAAGTATGCCATAATTCTGGGCGCTGAAGTTTTGGGTCCCAGCCTCCAAAATCATCTCGAACAGAGAAAATTCTTTCCTTTGCACGGGCTTTTTCCTCATCACGGCGCGCTCCTCCGATACAAGCATCAAACTCAAATTCTTCTATCGTATCCAAAAGCGTATAACTCTGCAATGTATTTCGGCTAGCAAATTTTCCTTTTGGCTCGGTAAGTCCTTTCTTTTTTATCGTATCTTCTACTTTTCTAACGATGAGTTTTTCACCTAATTTCTTTACTAAATTATCACGAAATTCAAGTGCTTCAGGGAAATTATGCCCTGTATCAATATGCACCAGCGGAAACGGAAATTTACACGGACGAAACGCCTTCAATGCCAAGTGTACCAAGACTATAGAGTCCTTACCTCCACTAAACAACAATGCAGGTTTCTCAAACTGCCCTGCCACTTCACGAAATATATGGATCGACTCAGATTCCAACTGGTCGAGATAATCTAAAATCCTATCTTTATTCATTTTAATCTTTACAATGATTTATTTATATTCTATTTCTATTCTCTCAGTCTCAAAAACAACAGCTCAAGGCATCCAGCAATCCGAATATTCTGTGGCTATTTCATGCCCATTCGCACACATTCTATTAACCTTAGAACCATCCAATCCACAACAGCCACTCAGACTATTTTTAGTATGATAAATGGAATTAACCAAATCATTCTTATTGATAATGATTTGTCCTATGTCCACATTCCAGTCCACACCATCATTCTTTTTATAAAATCCTCGCGGCAAATAATCTGCCTCATCTTCCAAACTACAAACAAAATCCTTTGGCAACTCCTTTAAACAAGGGGTTAAAATGATTCCGCATTCTGCACATTTGATGACTATTTCGCTCATTAGGATTTACTCTTTATCTTCATTCCAGTGCAGTCCGCACTCTTTTTTCTCTTCATTCTCCCACCACCAGCGTCCTGCACGGATATCTTCTCCTTCTTTTATTGGGCGTGTCATCGGCTGGTCACCTATACTTACATAGCCCTGCTCATGGAGCGGATTGTAAGGGATTTGGTGTTCTTTCAAAAAGGGTAAAAGTTCTCCCGTTTTCCAATGCAATAGAGGATGAAACTTGATGATTTTATTCCCTTCATCCCATTCCACCATCGGCATCTGCTGTCTGTGTGGAGACTGCTCCGCTCTGATTCCCGTAATCCAGACTTCATATCCTTCTAAAGCTCTTTTCAGTGGCTCCACTTTTTTTATGTAATCATGCTCTTTTCTCAGCTCTACAGATTTGTAAAATCCATTAACTCCATGCTTTCTCACATACTCCTCTATCCTGTGATTATCAGCATAATAAGCTGGAATGAGCACATTGTATTTTTCATTGGTATTTACCCAAGTGTCATAGGTTTCGTAGAACATTCGCCCTGTATCTATCGTGAAAATATCTATCGGAAGATTATTCTTAAAAATATAATCTGTGATTATCTGGTCTTCCATCCCAAAACTCGTAGAAAAAACTACTTTTTTAGGGAATTTTTCAACCAACAAAGCCAAAGCCTCTTCTATGGGTAATTGTGGTAATATATTGGATAATTCTTCTACCTTCATAAACATTTATTTATCGTGCAAAATTAAAAAACTTTATAGATAACGCCCCAAGATAGCAAAAAATTATTAGTCTGACAAATTAAATCAAACATATGATTTTTCCCTTTTTAAATCTGTGATGAGCATCGGATTGTCCTGTTTCATCTTATTGACAAGCTCCTCTACCCTGCTGGTTTTTGGGTCTTCCCAAAGCCAGTCCAATTCCTCCTGAGTAATGCCCACCATCTGCAAAAAGGCAACCTCGCCATGAGGTGTTTCTATCGTGCCAAGCTGTGGGTCTGGTGCAAAGACCATCCCTACCAATTTAGTATCACATTCTAAACGAATAGGTCCATTAGCTGGAATAAAATGATAGGCTTCAAACCATTTTTTGCTTTCAAATACATAGCGAGCCAAATTCTGCATCACATTCATTGCCCAAAATGGCTCATTTTTAGCTCCATCCGAATCCTTATCCGCTTCAAAAGGAACTACACGAAAAGTAAACTCAAAGCCCCATCCACTAAATTCATTTTCAGCACTTTCAGGCGAGTAATATAAGTCGCTCATCCCGTATGACACTATATGCCGATGAAAAGCCTGCTCCTCATTATCATAAATACTAATACCATCAAGCGGGTCTTCCCCTCCGAGCATAAATTTTAAAACAGGTCCATAATGGCGAGGTTCCTGCTCAGGATAAACCTTCAACAATACCTCATCTATAGCATCCCAGCCTACTGAATCAGTCTCTTCAAATTTTGCTTTGTATTGCTCTTCTGTGTATCTCATTTTTTTAAATTTTAATTTATAATTAGTTATTTTCTTCTGCTTCTTCCATCAATTTTAAATAAGTCAAATATCTCGATTCCAAAATTTTTCCTCCCTCTAATTGAGCTATAACAGAGCATTTTGGTTCATTGATATGCAGACAGTTATGAAATTTACAATTTTTCCCTTCCTCAAATATCTCTGGAAAAAAATGCTGAATTTCCTCTTTTTCTATATCCACCATCGCAAACTCACGCACCCCTGGCGTGTCAATAACACTTCCGCCAAAACCCCAAAAATGCATCTGCGCAAAAGTAGTCGTATGTTTTCCTTTGAGGTGCGCCTCCGATATTTCGCCTGTTTTCAAATCAAGTGTTGGTTCCAGCGTATTCACCAAAGTAGATTTTCCGCTTCCTGAATGACCAAAAAACACTGAAACTTTGTCTTTCAAAAGGTTTTTCAAGGTTTCTATGTTTTCCCCTGAAACAGAAGAAATTTTCAGGGTTTCGTAGCCTATATTTTGGTAAAGCTGCTGGAGGTCTTCCAAAAGTTCCAATTCTTCGGCATTAAGCGTATCTATTTTATTAAATAAAATCAAAGGCTGGATGTTATACGCCTCACAGCACACCAAAAAACGATCCAAAAAGCCGAGCGAAGTTTCAGGGAATTTTAATGTAAAAATAAAACACGCCGTGTCTATATTAGAAGCGATAATGTGGGCTTCCTTGGAAAGATTGACCGATTTTCGAATGAGATAATTTTTCCTTGGTTCTATCTTCGTAATCCACGCGACATCAGAACTTTCCAGTTCAAATTCTACAAAATCTCCCACCGCCAGCGGATTGGTAAGCCTAGTTTTCAGGAGTTTAAATTTCCCTCTTATTCTCGCCTCGTAGATGGTGTTTGTTGCAATTTCTTGCACTTGGTACCAGCTCCCTGTTGATTTTATAATTAGTCCTTTTTTCAAGAAAATATTTTTTAGTTTTTTAAGAAAAATCAAATTTCATCAAATCTTCCAAATCCCTCAAAATTGGGTTAATTTCAGCAAATTTATCAAAAACTTTTCGCTTTGTAACCACTTCCCTTTTCAGGCTGATGTCTGCTTTGTATAGGATTTCTATTTTGAAATTATTTACTTTGTGTTTAAAATGATTGAAAAAATCCGCCTGAACTCTCTCAAATTCATGCTTTGCACTATCCGAAGAGTACAAAACTTCTATCTGGTTTTCATCTGTTTTACGAAGCTGGAAGGAGCTTATCGCATTATACGCCACTATATCACTCACCGAGAGGTCTTTTAGGAAATTACGCCATTCTGTTTGCAGGTCAGTTTCCGTGAAATGATGGTCAGGAAGGTTTTCTTCCGTTTCAGAAAAGAGATTTAGGTCGTCTTCTTTCTCCTTCTTTTCCATATGTTTTCTAATGGAAAATTCTGAAGATACCTTTATATTTCTGCCTATTGGCTGGACAGCTTTTTTTACTTCTAATTTTGTGATTTCCTCTGTTGAAAGAATTTTCGGCGCTGGCGCTTCGGATTTTTTAGGAGCAGTTTCTTGTAGTTTTTCTACATCACGAAACGGCGGAACTAGTATTAAGAACTTTTTTTTTTATCCATATCCACAGTGGTAAGGCTGGCAAGCTGCATGAGGGCAATCTCCACCGTAAGGCGTGGATTTTTGGAGTTTTTATAGTTGATATCCGCATGATTGCAGATTTCTATCGCATTGATGAGCTGTTGTGCTGTCCATTTTTGGCTCTGTTCAGCGTATTTTGCTTTGGTATTTTCGCCTATTTCTATTAAAGCCAAAGTGGAAGGGTTCTGCGCCAGCATCAAATCTCTGAAATGACTGCCGAGCCCAGCGATAAAGATATGTGGGTCAAAGCCTTTTTTAACAATCTCATCGAATTTCGCTAAAATAGCAGGAATATCGTTTTCTTTCGCTAAATCAGCCACTTTCAGATATTGGTCATAATCCAATATATTGAGAATTTCAGCAGCGTTTGCAAGGGTTATATTCTTCTGCGAAAAAGTAGTCAGCCTGTCAAAAATAGACAATGCATCACGCAAGGCGCCATCTGCCTTTTGGGCGATGAGAAACAGGGCATCATCTTCATAAGCTATCCCTTCTTTTTCGGCTATTTTCTTTAAATGATTTTGGATATCCTCTATCGTAATTCTCTTGAAATCATAGATTTGACAACGAGAAAGAATCGTTGGGATAATCTTATGTTTTTCCGTAGTTGCTAAAATGAAAATAGCGTGGGCTGGTGGTTCTTCTAGTGTTTTCAGAAAAGCATTGAAAGCTGCCTGAGAGAGCATATGCACCTCATCTATGATGTACACCTTATACTGCCCTACCTGCGGTGCAAAACGCACTTGGTCTATCAAATGCCGAATATCATCCACCGAGTTATTAGACGCGGCATCTAATTCGTAAATATTAAACGCGAAACCTTCTTCATCAGTTGCTCCTGATTTTTCATTGATTTTTCTCGCTAAAATCCTTGCACAAGTGGTTTTTCCCACCCCACGAGGCCCACAGAAAAGCAGAGCCTGTGCAAGCTGATTATTCTCTATGGCATGTTCCAATGTATCCGTAATATGAGACTGCCCCACAACGGAATCAAACTCCTGCGGACGATATTTTCTCGCTGATACAATGAAATTTTCCATTTGACAAAAGTAATTATTTTTTTTGTTTGAGGCAATTATTTTTTATTTACACTTGCCTATAATAGTATCTGGGTGGTAAAAATCCCCATACTTATCATAATATCTTATCACTCCTATGGTTTTAAGAGAATCACTCTTACATTTTTCCTTATAAAAATATGCAATTCCCCTTTCTTCTTGGTGTAAATCTAAAAAATGAGAGCTTGTAGGTCCTCCATCATCTTCCTCATGGGTCAAGAAATATTCTGTATCCCATGAATATTCATAAATTTCTGTATGCTCTATTTTTTGGCTTATTAGATATTTTTTTAGTTCTTCTTTCAGCAAAGAATCGTTTTTGGGTAGATTTTTGACCAAAACCAAATTCATTGTTTCAGATTGATAAAATTCTATTTCTTTCTCTTTACAAGAAATAACCAAAAGCATAATGATAAATACGAAGGATTTTTTAATCATAAGTTTTTGTTTTTCAAGCAATACCCTTTATTTACATTCATAAATTATAGTATCTCTTTTGACTTTAAAAATATTTTTTTCTGCTCCTCTCAAGCCATAAAAAATAAAATTTCCTACCAGTTTAGTGGTGTCTGTTTCACATCTAGTAATGATAAAAGACGCCAATTCATCTTCTGGATAATCATCCAGCATATTGGTACTTTCCTCCTTATGATTTAAAAAATACCTTGTATTCGAAGTGTATCGATAAAAATAAATACCTCCTTTATTTTTTCTATTGTTGTTTATAAAGCCCTCTATTTTTCCTTTCAAAACAGAATCATTCGCTGGTAAGTTTTCCACAAAATAAACATTGTCTATAACCTTTGATGGAATAAATTCTATTTCTTTCTTCTTACAAGAAAAAAAGAAAAATCCTATCAGAAAAACAATATATAATTTCATCTAAATTCATCCCTTGAATTGGTACTTTCTCGCTCCATAAGAAAGTGGATTTTCTCTCTCAATCTCCACTAACCCAAAGCCTTTATAATTAGGATTTACGGAAGTTTTCAGCTGTTTTCTATGGAGTTTTTCATAAGTTGAAAAATCCACTATTTTTCTATTTCCAAGGGTTTCAAAAAGCTGCCATTTTTCCACAACGGATTTCCAGTTTTCATTTATTTTCCCTGAAAAAACCTTAGATTTAGAACCACTTCCATAAGCCAAAAAGCCTAATTCCTTCCCTGAAAGCTCCTCTTCCCTGTCAAAAGACACCTGCAGTGCAGACAGCAACGCCATAAAAACAGAAGCTGTATAGAGGTTTCCTATCTCGGAACTCGCTCTCTGTGACGGCTCTATTTTTTGTTTTATAAAATCCAAATATTCTTCAGACTTGGCAAGGGCTTTTTTCTCTTCGTCGGTCGTGTAGGGCAGGTTGTTTTCTATGCTGTACAACTCTGTGAAAACCCTCTTCCCATGGAATGCATATGGCAGGTGAAAAATCAGATAACGCCAGTTTTCATAGGGTTTTACCAAAGAATTTTGAACTTTGTAATGTTCATAGGCTTCCCTAATTCTATTTTGGTAGCATTGATTAGAATACTGCCCATCAAAAATAGGTTCATCAGAGAAAATTTCCATTTTGTCTGGTGCTGTTTCTGGTGCGTTTTTAAGGTCAGATTTAGCAATTTCTCTTCTTGGTTTGAAGAAATCAAAAACGCTCTCCGTAGCCACTCCCCATTTTCCTTCTATTTCCAGCAAATTTGGTTTCGCTGAAATCAATAAAGCCACTGCGCCAGCGCCCTGCGTATATTCGCCAGTTGATTTCAGTTCATATTTTGCATAATCGGAAGCGATTACCACAGCTTTTTTATCGGGATTAACTTTCACAAAATCCAAACAAGTCTGCAATGCATCCACCCCGCCAATACAGGCAAAAGTCATATCCACCACATCACAATTCCCGAAACATCTCTCGCCCAGCACCTGCTCTACCATTTGCACCGCATAGGTAGCAGTAGGCTTTGCAGCATCCAAGGCACTTTCCGTTCCCAAATAAATCTTTGCAATATCTTTGGGCTGGATATTATAGTCTTTTATGAGCTTCAGAAGTGCCTCCGCCGCGAAAGTTGCCGTATCTTCGTGCACATCAGGAAGAGCCATCTTGTGAAGCCCAAGACCTTTTTCTAACTTAGCCGAATCTATTTCTCTATTTTCAGCTAACTCATTGATATTCAAATAGAGCGACGGCACATAGAAACTTGCCGTCTCAATTCCATATTTCATACTTTGATTTTTCTGGTTTTTATTTTTTTATTATTTAATTATTCTCTCCAGCACCCATTCTATCATCATTTTTTCAGATTTATGGTGGTCTGCTGCGAACTCTCCTCTTCTTCTATTTGCAATCACATTATTAATAGTAATTGCCTTGTGTCCCAATAATTTAGACATTCCATAGATCGCCGAAGTTTCCATCTCAAAGTTAGTAACTCCTAAATCATTAAGAACTTCCAAAAACTGGTCATCTACAGCTCTCAGTCTCAGCTGTCTTCCCTGCGGCGCATAAAACCCTGGGAAAGTAGCCGTGTTACCTACATATTTTGCATCTTTGAAATATTCATACTGGCTCTCTGCCCATTCCGAGAAATAAAGCATCGGTTTTATCTTTTCGTATGGGAATTTCGCCAAGAAATTTTTGCTAAATTCATTCTCAAACTGATAATCTTTGTAAAAATGAAGAAGTCCATCCAGACCTACCACATTCTGTGTAACCAGCATGTTATCCACCTCTACATCGGGATTTACACTTCCACAAGTTCCCATACGGAATAGTTGCAAAGATTTGTGCTCAGATTTAAATTCTTTATTTTTCAAATCAATATTCACCAAAGCATCCAGCTCATTCATCACGATATCAATGTTTTCCGTACCGATACCCGTAGATATTACCGTAATTCGCTCTCCTCTGAGCGTTCCTGTATGCGTGTAAAATTCTCTTTTATTTTTCTTAATTTCTACTTTATCAAAGTATTGTGATACCTTCGAAACACGGTCTGGGTCACCCACCAAAAGAATTTTTTCTGCGATATCTTCTGGCTGAAGGTTTAAATGATATACACTTCCATCTGGATTTAAAACCAATTCTGAGGCTGCTAATTTATTTACCATAATAATTTTCTTTTTTTATTTTAAATTTAAACTTCTTAACTGTGATTATAAACATCTCCAAAATCAGATTCTATAAATATAATATGAAATATATCCTCGTGTTGTATTCCAATAAACACCCTATTACTACCTGTTGCTCGAAATACATCTAACTCTTTTACATCTGGTGTTATAAAACTTGGACATTGTGGTTTTACATTAGATATGGGTATTTTCTCCATACCAAATCCATGCCTATGAGATTTACGAATTTCTTCCCAACCTAACTCACTAAGTTTTTGTAACCTTTCCAAAAAATCTACAAAAAACTTAATATTACTGCATCTATTGTATGATATGGAAGTCTGTAAATGTTTAAAACAAAATAAAGGATATTGAAATTTCTTTCTTTCAATCTTATTACTTATTGGGATTTTTTTTAATTTATTTTTTTTACTCATCCCAATTTATTTGTGTTTTAAAATAATCTGAAAGTTTTTGTTTGTCAATAACATTTCCCCTTCCTGTTGGAGTATTTTTCCATGTAGGTTCATTATGTGTACGATGCATTAAGCCAACAGCTGAAAAATCATTATATACATCAAAAACTTCATTTAACAACTCAACCTCATCTTCTGTAAATTTTGCTATTTCCCCTTCTGTACTAACCAAGGCATCTTTGCCAAAATGACTAAAAATGTGATAAACATTAGGAACAACAGGTCCATATATCCATGCTTCAATATCTTCTTCAAATAAAGGTTTATTAAAAACAGCCAAATAATACCCTTGTAGATAATATAACATCTTTTGTAGTTTTAAATTTGTCATATTGTCTCCATTAGTTTCATTATTAGCTTTATTAATAAGCCAATTAGCTACTTCAATTACTTTATAAGCCATAATCTTATATTTTACTTTATAATACTACAAATGTAAAAAAAAAAAACTAAGTATCATATGATATATTATTCTATCCTCCTACTCTCTTGGTTTTGTAGCCCATATCAGAGAGGATTTTCATGATTTTATCGCGGTTATCTCCTTGGATGATAATCACGCCATCCTTCTCCGAACCACCAATTCCCAAAGTAGTTTTTATTTTCTTGGAAATGTTTTTCAGTTCTTCCTCACTGCCTTCGAAGCCTTCTATCAGAGTAACAGGCTTTCCGTTTCGCCCTTTCTTTTCGTATTTGCAGATAAGTGGTTCTCGCTGTTCGTGTTGTTCTTCAGGCATCTGGAAGTCCTGCTCTACATGGTCTGGAAAAAGATTTTTCAGCTGGTCTCGTAAATCCATAATCAAATATATTATTTAATAAAAAACTCTCATCAGAGTGAGAGTTTTTTGTTTTTAGTTTTAAATCTATTTATCGTTTGTTTTATCCTCTTTCTTTTCTGGTTTTGGAGGTTTTGGTAAAAGAACTTTTCTGGAAAGTCTCATTTTCTTTCTGTCATCATAGCCCATGAATTTCACTTCTACTTCATCACCTTCTTTATATGGTACTTTTTCAGTTCTTTCCCATGCTATTTCAGAGATATGAAGAAGACCTTCTGTTCCTTTAGCCAACTGGATAAATGCTCCGAACTCCATTACTTTAACGACTTTACCTTTATAAACTTCGCCAATCACAGGCACGAAAGTAATCTCGTTAATCTGAGCCACCGCCGCATTTATTTTTTCTCTATCTGTTCCAGAAATTTCTATATGTCCTATTTCTCCTCTCTCCTCTATCGTGATTACAGTATCTGTATCTTTCTGCATCTGCTGAATAATCTTACCACCAGGCCCGATTACCGCACCGATGAAATCTTTCGGAATCTCCATCATCACAAGTTTTGGCGCGTGTGGTTTCACATCTGCATTTGGCTTATCTATAGTTTTCAGCATTTCGCCTAAAATATGCATTCTACCATCTCTTGCCTGCATTAGGGCTTTTTCCATAATATCCATGGTAAGTCCTTGGATTTTGATATCCATCTGGCAAGCCGTGATTCCCTCGGCAGTTCCAGTTACCTTAAAGTCCATATCTCCAAGATGGTCTTCATCTCCTAAAATATCAGAAAGCACTGTCCATTTTCCAGATTCTTTATCCGTAATTAATCCCATTGCAATTCCTGAAACAGGCTTTTTCATCTGAATACCAGCATCCATCAAGGCCATTGTACCAGCACAAACAGTCGCCATAGAAGAAGAACCATTAGATTCTAAAATATCAGAAACTACTCTGATAGTATATGGAGTTTCCTCTGGAATCATCACTTTTAAAGCTCTCTGAGCCAAATTCCCATGTCCAATCTCTCTTCTGGAAGTTCCTCTCAATGGTCTAGCTTCCCCTGTAGAGAACGGAGGGAAATTATAGTGAAGGAAAAATCTCTCATCATGCTGAGAAATCACAGAATCTATTCTGTTCGCATCCAATAAAGAACCAAGCGTTACCGTAGTCAAAGACTGAGTTTCTCCCCTTGTAAAGATAGAAGAACCATGAGCCGCTGGAAGGTAATCCACCTCACACCAGATAGGTCTTATCTGCTGATTATTTCTACCATCAAGACGGATATTTTCATTTAAAATCAACTGACGAACTGCCTCTTTCTGCACATCATGGAAGTAAGTTTTTGCTAAAACCTCTTTTTCTTCCAATTCTTCTTCTGTATATTTTTCTAAAAACTCATCCACTACTGCACTGAATTTATCACTTCTCTCGTGCTTTGCAGATGGGTCTTTTGCTATATCGTAATATCTTTGGTAAGCATAATCCCAAATTTCCTTTCTCAGCTCTTCATCATGAGTTTCGTGGCTGTATTCTCTCTTCGTTTGAGCTTTTTCTATTCTTGCCGCCAATCTCTCCTGAGCTTCTATCTGGATTTTAATTTCTTCATGCGCAAAAGAAATAGCTTCTATCATTTCCTGCTCAGTGATTTCGTCCATTTCCCCTTCTACCATTACGATTGAGTCTTTAGAAGCCCCTACCATAATGTCCAGCTCCACTCCACTTTGTAGAGTTTCCCAGCTTGGGTTAATGCTCAAAACTCCATCTTTTTTAATCACTCTAACCTCTGAGAAAGGTCCATTAAAAGGTATATCTGTAATAGCCACCGCTGCTGAAGCTGCTAGCCCTGCCAAAGAATCTGGCATCACTTTTCCATCGTAGGAAATTAATGAAATCATTACCTGCACTTCCGCGTGGAAATCCTCTGGGAAAAGTGGACGCATTACTCTGTCCACTAGTCTCATTGTCAATACTTCATCATCAGAAGGCTTAGACTCTCTTCTGAAAAAGTTCCCTGGAACGCGCCCTGCTGCGGAAAATTTTTCTCTATAATCTACTGTCAAAGGTAGGAAATCCACCCCTGGATTTGCATCTTTTGCAGCTACCACAGTTGCTAAAAGCATAGTTCCACCCATTTTTACCACTACTGCACCATCTGCCTGTTTTGCTAATTTACCAGTTTCTATGGTAACTTCTCTACCGTCTTTCAGTACGATAGTTTCTGTAATTGCTTGAGGTTTATTACTCATAAATTTTAATTTTTACTCCGAAATTTCTACTTTCGGACACCTGCGCCACTTCTTTCGGCAGGCATATTGTTAATACTCTATTAATTTTCGTGTGCAAAGGTAAGTTTTTTTGAGGGAAAATTTACCATTTTATTAAAAAATTAAAAAAGCAACCCAAAATACTGAGTTGCTTTTTTATGTTATCTGAATTATTATTTTCTAATTCCAAGCTCTGCAATGATAGCTCTATATCTGTTGATATCTTTCTTTTTAAGATAATCCAGAAGTCTTTTTCTCTTACCTACCAATTTTACTAGTGATCTCTCAGTAGCATAATCTTTGTGGTTAGATTTCAAGTGTTGAGATAAATGATTAATTCTAAATGTGAAAAGAGCGATTTGCCCCTCAGCACTTCCTGTGTCCTGTGCAGATTTTCCATGTTTTGCGAAAAGTTCTGCTTTTACTTCTTTTGTTAGATACATTCCAATATTATTTAAATGATTATTATGTATGAGGCTGCAAATGTAAAAATTATTTTTAGAATAAAAAATTTTTTATGCTAATTTTTAGTAAATAAATTAAAGTATCTTTGTGCGGAATATGAATCGGAAAAAAGTTATACTATTGGGCATCGCAGCTGGGCTTGTTTTGGCTGGCTGTTCTAGTTTTGGGAGTAAATTATTAGGCTACAAACCTGATTATAAATTAGGTAAAATAAAGAAAATAATCTACTTCCAGCCTGCTGTTTTTCCTGAAATAGAAGAAATAAAACCTCCAACAAACCAAGCTTTTTTTAGTGCTGTAACTGACCAAATGAGTCTTTACAGCAGCAACATAAAAACTGTTCAAATGGACAGTTCTATGGACTATGACAATGTTGATACTGAGTACATTAAGGAAGTTGGAAAAAATAATAATGCCGAAGCGATAATCGTCCCAAAAGTCAAATACTTCAAAGTAGGTATCGGTAAATATGTGTTTTCTAATCAAGTATTGGTAAGCCTAAAACTCTATGACAGCGACGGAAACCTGATAATGGAGAACCAATATGACACCTACAAAGGCAACGCCAGACTCATAGGAAAAGCCGAAAACTCTATAAAAGTGGGAACAAAAGGTGCTATCAAAGATTTGATAAAAAATCTACGAAAACTCAAAATGTTTTAAACAAAAACTGCACTTACCAGCATAGAAATAACTCCTACAAAAATCCAGATTTTCAGTAAAATGGATACTGCAAAATAGTTTTTCTTACTTTGGTTTCTTAATAAAAGTAAAACAAAAGCGAGGAAAACAATCGTAGCGCCAAAATAATACGAATGCAGACCCAAATCCTGATTTGTCAATATAAACAATGCAAGAAAACCTGCCGATAAAAGTAGCACCTGCACAAGTTTAGATGTTTTTCCAACGCCATAAACTATCGGAAAAGTCTGATAACCAAGAGCCTCATCGGCTTCCCGACTAAGCAAATCCTTTATAATATCCATACTCAGCAGGAGCAAGAACAAAAACGCCGACAAAAGAAAAATTCCTATCGTAAAGTACTGATAATAAACCAATATCCCAAAAAACGGATAAACAGAGAGCAGCACATAGGTGAAATTATTTATCAGTAAAATCTTGCTCAGCTTATGGCTGTAAAACCAAATAAAAAACTGATAAACAATAAAATACAAAAATATTCGCCAAGAGAGATACAGCGAAATCCCCAGCGATAAAATATTCAAAATAAGATAAAAATAAAGGAAATATTTTTTCTTCAGAAAAGCCTGCAACCTAGCACGAAAGGGTTTGATGATTTTATCCTTTTCCTCATCATAAAACTGATTTATCAGTCCGCCAGCTGCAATGCTCATCAGGGAACAAAAGATAATTCCATGAATTTTAACATCTGTAAAATCAACGGTTTTAATTATAAAAAAAGTAAAAACATAAAGCGAAAAAGTAAGAAAAACCAGCCTAAAAATCCTCACTCCCAAAAGCAGACTGACAAACTGCATCGCCCTATGAAGAAAAAGGTTTTTCATTCAGAAATTGTTTAAAATCTGTAAATCACCTCTTTATGAAAGCCTTTCAGCATTTTTTCAGCTTTTTCGTAATCCTTAGTAAAGCCTAAAATATAGCCTCCGCCCCCACTACCACAGAGTTTGAGATAGTAAGCATTGGTATCCAGACCCTTTTTCCATGCGTTGAAAACGCTATCTGGAATCATCGGTCGGAAATGCTCATACGCCCATTTGGAAAGGGCTTTCATGTTCTTAAAAAATGGCGTCATTTCCTTGTTCAAAAAGGACTGAATGCAGGCATTATTATACTTGATAAACTCCTCTTTCAGGGTTTTTCTAAATCCTTCGTTTTTTAATTTTTCAAAGAAAATCTGAACCATCGGCCCTGTTTCTCCCACTACGCCAGAATCGATAAGAAAAATCGCTCCTTTCCCTTCGTTTTCCTGTGGAATTTCCACTCTACCCACATTCTCTTTATTTTCTATCAAAATAGGCAGGTTCATATAGCAGATTAGTGGGTCTATCCCCGAACTTTTGCCATGGAAGAAACTTTCCAGCTCTCCGAAAACTTTTTTCAGTTCCTTCAATTCATTTTTCCCGATTTCTTCAGGTTTATGCTGAACTACGGAATATCGGTCAAAAATAGCCGCTACCAAAGCCCCAGAACTCCCCACGCCATATCCCTGCGGAATATTGGAATCGAAAAACAATCCATTTTCAATATCCTTCTTTAAAGCTGGCAAATCTAATCTAAACTGCTCTGGAAGTTCTAATTTTGCTAAATATTCCCAATATTTTTTCAGAGATTCATTGGATTTTTTTTCAAACTCTGATTCTAGAACAGAAAACTTGAAACAGCCTTTATAAAAGCTGTACGGCAGGGTCAATCCCTGAGAATTCTCGATAATCCCATACTCCCCAAAAAGGAGAATTTTAGCATAAAAAAGAGGTACTCTCATAACTTAAAATCCTATTACACTGATTCCCACTTCCTTCAAAATCCTTTCTTGATAACCTGGCTGGCTATAGTATTGATTTATAATATATATTTTTCTGCGCTCCACATCTACAAGGGCTGGATTTAAATCAGAATACCCAAAATACACCTTATTTTCTGAGGTAGTTTCAAAAGAAGTTTTTATTCTCTGTGCAGATACTTTTCCTGATTCATCTACTTTTATCAAATAATATGAAGAACCTTGGTTAGCCAAAACTACTAGTTCATTTTCTCTATCTAAAACCAACTGATACGATATTTTTTCCTTTCCGTTTATTTGTGGTAAAACATCTCTAAAAATACTATATCCTAATGGTTTATAATTTTCATCAACCACCAGCACATTGAACCCTACATCTATTTTAGGCGAATTCACAGCTTTAGAATCTGAAGATTCTTTCTCAGTTTTTATAAAAACTTTATTCTTCCCCATTTTATAATCCGCAGATGTTTCGTATAAATAGTTTTTAACAAATGAGTGAGCTTTATCCTGTGTTAATTCATCTTTATCCTGTAAACCATAGCTCTTTATCTCTCCGGTATTCATATCATACTCCAAGAACTCATAATATCTCTTAAAGAAAGTTTGGATATGGTTATTCATTATCTTCAGTTTTCCATCTTTATAGAAAACCTTCATAGGAGTCAGAATATCTTTATAAGTCTCGCCGTTCCCCCATTTTATAGTTTTTCTACTGATCTCCTTACCCTGTAAATCTGTAATTACGATATCAAACTCCTCTTTAGCGTATTGTTTTTTATCCTTATCTTGTTTTTTATCATATCCAAACACAGATAGGAAACCATATGCCTTGTAGTCTTCATTATAGATTACTTGGTTTTTTACCTTTATCTCTCTTTTGTTTTCAAAATCATATTTTCTCAACTCTGGTTTTTCTTTCGTTTTTCCATTGTAGAAAAGATAAAGATATTCACCTTTTTTATTAACGAACCATGCTACTACCGACTCTTTATTTATGTTATAAGAGTCTTCTACATAAGAATATTCTTTAAAATCTATATAATCCTGAAGATCTATTTCTACAATTTTTTCGGTCTTGGTATGAAACCCTTTAGTAGTATCATATAAAAACTCTGCTTTTCTACGCTCTACAAAAGGTCTAAGGTTTTTAAGCCCTAATATTCCATCTCCTCTATACTGCACTACTAGGAAATTAAGAACTTCATTAGGAATTTTAGGAGTATAGCGAAGAGCTTTATTGATATCTTTTTGGTGGTCTTTTATCATACTTCCTGCTCGGAATGATGACCCTCCTAAATCTACCATCCCTGAACTTCCCCCAATAAAATAAACATTTTTCCCTTCAGGAACATTGTCTATATTATGAAACATCTGTATCTCATGACGCCTCTTTTTATCAGAAATATTAATCTTTGTTTCTGCTACTATTGGGTTAATTGCGAATTTATAATTATTCCCTCTCGTCGCATTCTCTAAAAATTTACCCCACCAAGACTTATCCTCATATTTCTTTTGCCCTTCTTTTATTTCTTCTTCGGAAGAAATCACTTGATAACCATTAACATGACTAAATGTATACAAATAAATATTCTCTTTCGACTCATCTAGGCTCCACCCCAAAGAGTATGCACCTCCATTTTGACCTATATATGGGATTTTTACCTTTATCGTATCTTGTATCTGTTGTGCGTATGAGCATACAAATAAATGCGCTGCTAATAAAATAAAGCTTCTTTTCATAAATTATAATTTTTTATATAAATGATTTAACTAATATATTAAGTGACCACAAAATGACCAGCACTCCCACTCCTATAAACATGGCTTTTGTAGGGAGTTTTCCTGCTAGTTTTGCTGCCAAAGGCGCCGCCAGCATCCCACCAAGAACCAGCCCCAAAATAACCTGCCAATGGCTCAGCCCTAAAAAAGCAAAAAATGTAAGCCCACTAGCAAATGTAATAAAAAACTCTGATAAACTGACCGTTCCAATCACAAATCTCGGTGTTTTTCCTTTTGAAATCAGTGTTGTCGTTACCAAAGGCCCCCAGCCTCCACCCGCAAAAGAGTCCAGAAAACCGCCAAAAAACGCCAGCCAGCCTACATTTTTCAGTTTTTTGGTTTCTTTTTTCTTTCCAAAAACTCTTACCAAAATTCTCACCCCAAGTAAAAAAGTGTAAAATGCAAGTATCGGCTTGATGATATGGGTATATTCTAAACTAAACATGGACAATAAAACCGCACCTGAAACTGCACCTATCACCCCTGGGATAATTAGGAATTTCAGGAGTTTTTTGTTCACATTTCCGAATTTATAATGACTTAGCCCAGATGCCCCACTCGAAAACATCTCTGCCGTATGGATACTACCACTAATGGCAGGAAGCGGAACGCCCGCACTGAGCAATGCTGCCGTAGAAGTAAGCCCATAGCCCATCCCCAGAAGCCCATCTATAAGCTGAGCCACAAAACCTATGAGAATCATCCAATAAAACAGTCCATCTATTTCTCCTAGTAGCCATTTTATTCCTGTTGAAAATTCATCATAAGAAATAAATAAATTTAAAATATTCCCGAGTATCAGAATAAAAAAAGCAGCAATGCTTGTAAAAGCGATCTTCTTCCAATAACTTCCTGTATAGTCCTGAATATCAGCAGACTGAACATCATCTACTTGAATGTAAAAATCATTAAACTCTGGATAAAGAGGCGCATTTATGAGGATTCCTCTATCTTTAGCTTCTTTTATGATTTGTTTGGTTTGTAAAGTATCTTTCAGAGTAATGAAAACCAATTCTTGATTTTCTAAATCCGTTTTTTCAAAAGTTTTTTGGGCGATAGATAGATTAGCACAGACCTCTCTAAGCTCCTCTATTCTATCATCTATCTGTTCCCCAACCACCAAAATTTCAGAATTGGGAGCATTTTCAAGGATATAAAGCACCTGCTCAAACGCCAATTCCCCACCGCCGACGATGAGGATTTTTTTGTCTACCATGTTTAGAAAAACAGGTAAATGCTGAGCTATATATTTACTTCCTTCCTGAGAATTCATCCATTATAATCCTTCAATTTTATCAGTAAGGTTATCGATAAAGCTTTGTAACGGCTTCTCTACCATCATTTTAATAAATGGATTAAACTGCCCTTCGAATAATATTTGAACTTCTGATTTATTTTCGGAAACTGCATCCATCTGCCCTGTCAAAGCGAAATCCAAGAAAGGATTTCCTGATGTAAGCACCACCTTCTTGTCCTCCACCATTTCTGAGATTTTCAGTGCGATTTCAGGCATTCCTTTTAGACCGAACTTAAAGCCATTTTCTGTTGTTTCAAAAGAAACCAAACTCTCTGGCATCAGATGTTTATAATCTTCAGGTTTTTTGAGCATTTCAAATAAATCTTTTGTAGATTTATTTACCATCACTTTTCTTCCTTCTAATTTCATTTTTTATATTTTTGCAATATTAACTTCAAAGATTCAGCAAATGTATAAAGTTTTTATCAATGAAAAAAAATTATCCATCAATAATCTTCCTAATGATGATGAAAAAAATATCGCTTACGAGGATTTTGCGTCCATAGAAACGGCTCTGGATATCTTGGAAAACTCCTCGTGTCAATCTGTAAACCTCTACGGTGAAGACCCTGATAAAATTTGGGATGATTTTCACGATTCTTTCACCAATATAGAAGCAGCGGGCGGCATTGTGAAAAACGATGAAAACAAAGTTCTCTTCATCTACAGACTGGGAAAATGGGATTTACCAAAAGGAAAACTAGAACCTGACGAATCCCTTGAACACGCGGCTGTAAGGGAAGTAGAAGAAGAAACAGGAATAGAAAATCTGAAATTACAGAATTTCGTAGGAGCCACTTATCACACTTACAGGGAAAGAGGCAGCAATGCTCAGATTCTAAAAGCTACTTTTTGGTATCTGATGAAAAACACTGATAACAAAGAACTTACACCACAGACAGAAGAAGGCATCACAAAAGTGGAATGGAAATCCAAAGATGAAATCCTCTCTAAGGTTCTCCCAAATACTTTTAAAAATATTGAACTGATTTTAAAAGAAGCAAAAATCATTTAAAAACAAAAAACTCTCAAAATTGAGAGTTTTTTTATGTTAAAAAAGACCGTTTAATTCGGCATCTATTCTATCCAAAATATATCCGAAATCCTCTTCTCTTTCTACAAAATCCAAATCATTCACATCTATAATCAAGAGTTTTCCTTCTTTATAATTTCCTATCCAGTTTTCATATTTATTATTAAGCCTCATGAGATAGTCTATGCTTATTCCTGTCTCATAGTCCCTGCCTCGTTTTGCTATCTGGCGTGTAAGCGTCGAAATATTCGCTCTAAGATAAATCAATAAATCTGGCGCTGAAACAAACCCTTTCATCAGCTCAAAAAGAGAAGAATAATTCTGATAATCCCTCTCCGAAAGCAGGTTCATCTCGTTAAGATTTTCCGCGAAAATGTAGGCATCTTCATAAATTGTTCTGTCCTGAATGATATTTTTCCCACTCTCTCTAATCTCTTTCACTTGTCTAAATCTAC
This sequence comes from uncultured Flavobacteriaceae bacterium, assembly GCA_963516475.1. Taxonomy (GTDB): domain Bacteria; phylum Bacteroidota; class Bacteroidia; order Flavobacteriales; family Weeksellaceae; genus JABCPE02. The sequence continues at coordinate 26,810 of CAUQBR010000003.1, read as the reverse complement.
TTCCCAAAAAGTAAATCTGCAGAGCGAAAGACCATTTTGACATATCTTGATAGAAATCATCCAAATAGGGATTGTGATCCACATCCTCAAACTGGGCGCTCCAGCCGTAATGCTTGGCAAGCATGGTCGTAAGTGTAGTTTTTCCTGCACCTATATTTCCTGTAACTGCTATATGCATATTTTCTTTCTTAAAAAAATGAATTTTATAATAAACACTAAACTACATTCTGCTATTTTACTTTTATTTCGTAAATCTTATCCCAGTTTTTCCCTGTAATCAGCATATTATCTCCCTTAAACGCTATTCCGTTCAGCACATCATCAGCATCAGTAGAGTGTTTTTTATTGATTTCTGTCAAATCTATTTTTCCGACTACTTCTCCATTTTCTGGGTTTATTTTTAGGATGTATGGTCGCTGCCAGATGTTTGCATAGATAAATCCATCATGATATTCCAGTTCATTGATTTTTTCATAAATTTCTGATGGCCCTGCTACGGAAATAGTTTTCACTATTTTCTGAAGATTGTCTGGAGATATGAAATAGATATTCTTTGTCCCATCAGAAAGAATGAGATTTTTCCCATCATAAGTCAGCCCCCAGCCCTCAGTCAGTCTGCTAGGGTAATTAAATTCCGATAGTTTTTTAAGGGTATTTTTATCATAAACAAAACCCTTTCTATGCTGCCAAGTAAGCTGATATATTTTATCCCCCACTATGGTGCTTCCCTCTCCAAAATACTCATCATCCAGCTTGGTTTCTGCTGTATTGGTCGTAGAGCCCAGTGTATATTTTATTACCTTAGATTCTCCTGTCTGCCCATTACTTCCATAAATGGTATTTCCCTCCAACTGAAAACCCTGAACGAAGTTTTCTGCATTATGTGGATATTCTGCCACCACCTCATAAGTCAGCTCTTTTTCAGGAGTTTTTGAGAGTACATTGATAACTGCATCTATGGATAGATTTTCCCCTGATTTAGTTCTTACATTGATAGTCACAGCATTGTCCCCCAAGGTAAAAAACGCAGGGTCTATCTTCAAAACCGCAGTTTCCTTGTCCCCAAAACTTATGCTTATACTCTCCGCATTATCAGTAACTTCCTTTGGGAAAGTAATCATATCTCCGAAGTGGTATCCTTTGGTCTCCATAGCCAGATTGTACTCATTCATACTATCTAAAATCATCTTATCTTTGCTGCAAGAAGCCAATAATACTAATGCCAAAACGCCCTTAAAAATACTTTTTTTCATCATTTAAAAAGATTATCTAAAAATCTGCCCAAATTTAAGGATTTTTTGAGTTTAGAAAAAATTTAATTTACATTTCCACTAATTCACTTATTCACAATCTCTTATCCAAGCCACTTTCAGAAAAATTAAAAATCCCTCTTTTGGAGGGATTTCTTTATTTATTCAGTACCTTTTTCAGGCGGTTGTAGATTTCTTCGTATGCTTCGGTCACCTCGCCTAAATCTCTTCGGAAACGGTCTTTATCTAGCTTTTTCATGGTATCTTTATCCCAAAGGCGGCAGGTGTCTGGCGAAATCTCGTCCGCCAAGATGATTTCTCCATTTGGTGTTTTACCGAGTTCTATTTTAAAATCAACCAAAATGATGTTCATTTTATCAAATAAATCTATCAGTATTTCATTAATTCTAGCTGTCAATGCATACATTTTGTCAAGTTCCTCTCTCGTCGCCGCTTCCAAAAATATTACATGATAATCGTTTATCAGCGGGTCTCCCAGCGCATCATCCTTGTAGCAAATATCAAAAATGGTAATCGGTGATTTTGTGCCTTCTTCCACGCCCAAACGCTGAGCCATACTTCCCGCCACATAGTTTCTCACAATCACCTCCAAAGGAATAATACTCACCTTTTTAACCAGCTGTTCGCGGTCATCTATCTGCTTGATGAAATGAGTAGGAATTCCCTTTTCATTCAGGTATTCAAAGATAAGCGTAGTAATGGCGTTATTCATCTGCCCTTTCTTGTCCACTTGTCCTTTTTTTTGGGCATTGAACGCCGTGGCATCATCTTTAAATCTCACAACCACCTCATCAGGCTTTTCTGTGGCGAATATTTGTTTAGCTTTTCCTTCGTAGAGCATTGATTTTTTTAAGTCCATTTTTATTAATTTTTTTGAGTTGCTAAGTTAATTTTTATTTCCCTTAATTCCAAACGATTTAAAACCGAAAAAAGCCCTTTTCAAACAACATTTGTCTAAAAAAGGCTTTTCATCATTATATGCTAATCCAAATTTTCTATAAGTGTGCGCAGATTTTTCAAATCTTTTTTGGATAGTGAAGGGCGGAGTTTTTCTATCTCCAAGATACTTCTTCGCAGAGCATCTAGTGTGCCGTCATAGTAGACATTATCCACCTTTGGATAAAGGTATAAATCACATGTCTGACCCATGAAATGCAGCAGCTGTTTCTGTAATTCCTCATTTTCAAAAACAGAAACCTGTCCATAGATATCGCTGCAGAACTGCGGAATGGCTTGTTTTAAGTTTTCTGATTTCAAAGCACCATCAAGAGCCAAATTCGGTTTTTTCTCCATATGCATGGTCTTGTAGGCTGAGTTGTATTTAGGAAATTCTGTATCTTTTAATGGTTCCGCTACATCATCTCTTACCTCAACTGCATCCTCTCTCTTTGGCGCTTTTTTAGGGTCAAATGCTTTAATTTCCTTTATATATTCTTCAAAGAATTTTACCATTTTTTTATACTCTTCCCTACTTATATATTTGGTTTTCAAATGGTTTTTTAGGATTGATTTATAATTTAATTTCAGAAGTGCTATATATTTTTCTCTGCCCTCTCCTGATACATAATCTTCTTGACTCTTACCAAAAACCGCAATCTGATAAAAGATATAATCATCTACATCAGCATTTCTAAATGTATTACTAATATATGGATCCAGCAAAGGATCAACAGCATAGCCTTCTTCTGCCACATCAATCCCTGAACAATTATGTTCTTCTTCTCCTCCTGCTTCTGCTATTGCTGCTGCTTTTTTCTCTATTTCAACAAAACCTTTTTCTATCTGCTGGTTATCCAAAGTCATAGATAAATTCAAAGGTTCATTTTTAGCTAAATTAAAGGTAACCTTATCTCCCTTTTCTTTAATAGACATAGAAAGTATCAGACCTTTTTTGGTATTTCCGCTGAATACTTTACTAAAATTGTCAAAACTGCTGGTTTCATCCACACAGACCTCCATAATAATTTTTTCTTCTTCACTCAAAACTCCATCGTAGTAGTTACAAGAAACTCCTCCTACTTTTCCTTTGTTATTAGTTTTAGTGAAATCAACCTTAATGTTTACATCTTCTATACTTAGAGGACTCATTGCTATGGTTCTGTCCACTGGATCTATCGTCGTCCAGAAAGGAGATTTTTTACCAAAAAACACATAGTAACTACCGATAGCATATGGATAATCTTCCATTTTAGGTTTAATTCTCAGCATACCATATGAAGAGGAATGATAATACTCCAAAGTGCCCAATTCATCCAGAATCCTTCTAGCTTCTTTACCATTGGCAGCATCCTGTTCGTAGACTAATTTTCTATCAAATTTCACGGTTTCCATCTGCCCAAAAACAAGCGAAACCACGAATAAACCGAATGTAAAAAATAGTTTTTTCATAATATTTTATTTTAATCTGTTTCCTTAAAAAAATCACTCAACTAAGTTAAGGTTTTTTCAGAAACGAATAAAATATTTTTTCGTTTTTCTAACAAAAATCATACTTATTCCTTCGGTAAAATAGGTTTTCCTTTTATATCCAAAACAAAATGCTGACCGCTTTGGTCGGTTGCTAAGAAATATACAGTGGCTTTGTTTCTGTCTGTTTCATCATATTTTTTTAATTTTTCTGATGAAGTATAGATTATATCGTATATTTTATACTTCTCCTGCGGTTTTATCAGCCATTCCTGTGTAGTTATATCCAACACACCTGATTTTTTAATTTTTTTGATATTTTCATTATCCTTTTGAACACTATATCCTAAAACCCCACTATATATACTTCTTGTAGTAATTCTCCATAAAGTTTCTTTTTCCCCGATATAGTCACCAAACCTTTTTTCCCATCGAAACCTTCTACATAGAAAATAGTTTCTCCACTCTCTTTATCTTTATAATAAGTATCTTCCATCACTCTAAAATGAAATCCTTCCTGCTCCTCTCCTTTTTCATTAATGAGAGCCCTACTATTATCTTTTTTAGAAGCTACAGCATAATACTCCTCTTTGTGGAGTATTGGTTCAAATGCATACTTATATTTTGTCTTATCAACTTTTATCTTCCTCTTTTCCTCTACTTGAAAAACAGGATTATTAGGATCAACTGTCTGTACTGCTGCGGGAGGATCAATTGCAACTGGTTCTCGTTCTACTCTATAATCTAAAGAAATTCATATGTATTCTTGTCGTTCATTTATGTCTACATAACTATATAATGTAGGATCAAAAGTTCTAGGGCTACTCAATACATAATCTGTAAGGATTTTTCTGGATTTCACATCCATTAGTGCCCATTTTTTACCGTCTTTGGAGTATGGAACTAAATCTCTAGAATTATAATCTCTAATTTTGTCTATAATATACTTTTGCGCTATTTTTCTTTGTTTCTTACTCTGTGCAAAGCCTAATACACTTGTACCAAGCATCACGGCTAATAAAATTCTTTTCATTTCTTATTCTTTTATTTTTGTGTGCAATTTACGGAATTTTTAATTTGGTTTTAAGAAACTTCTTTGTTTTATAATAAACAAGGGACTTTTGAAATTTCAAAAGCCCCTAAGAAATAGTTTCACTATTTTTATTTATTGGATTTCCGAGAATTATCCTCTTTTGTGATGTAGATACCATCATCCAAGGCCGTTTGTATAAATTCATAACCACAATAGGCACAGTGAGTTACACCATCTCGTTTGGCTCGTCCTGCGCCACAGTTTGGGCAGTCCTGCGTATCAATTTCAGCGGTGTCTTTCGGCTGGAAAAAATCATCCCCATATTTTTTCTGAGCCTGAGACCTTTGTTTCATTCGTTCCAGAAAAGACATTGTATTTCCAGAAGATTTATTTTCGTCCTCCATTGGTTTATTATTTTAATGCTTGATTATCAAAGATTTGATAATATTTCTGCTTTCTTTTCCTTATATTCGGTTTCATCTATAAGCCCACTCTCAAAAAGTGTTTTTAATTTTTGAAGTTTGGCTGTCGCATCATCCTGAACCGAATTTTGTGGCTGGTTTTGCTGTGTTTGCTGCTGCATTGCGCTTATCATAGCCCCCATCGCCATGCCTTCCTGTATTCCTGAACTTATATTACTGCGGTCATTCCCTATCGCGATCGCTGTATTAAATTTCTGGAAACGCTCCATATCGCCTATCATATTCATATTAGTCACCTTGTCATAGAACTCCGTAACCTCCTCTGGGAGAGTCACAGAACTCACCATAAACTGGGTAACTTCCACCCCAAAATCAGCAAAATAAGGCTCTATAAGCGGACGGATTTTTTCGCTCAAAGCAGTCATATTTCCAGCCAAATCAAGAACCGAAAGCCCTGCATTAGAAAGCACCTCACCGAACTTCGGTGCGATGAAATCCCTCAACTGGTTTTCAAGCTCAAAGACCGTAAGCAGCGGATAAGTTCCTGCATATTCTTTGAAAAACTTCGCTACATCTGTGATGCGCACATTATACGAGCCAAAAGCCCTTACCCGAACCTGCCCAAACTGGGGGTCTCGCATAAGAACAGGCGCCGGCGTTCCCCATTTCAGATTTACAAACTGCTTGGTCGAGAAATAATATACATCAGCCTTGAATGGACTCTCAAAGCCATATTTCCAGCCTTTAAGCTTGGAAAGAATCGGAATGTTTTTAGTAGATAATTCATGCGTTCCTGCTGGGAAGACATCCGCTGCCACACCTTCGTTTAGGAAAAGTGCAGTCTGGCTCTCGCGCACGATAAGTTTTGCTCCGTTTTTTATTTCTTTATCTTGGTCTGGAACTTTCCACATTAGTAAATTTGGGTCTGGTTCCACCCATTCTATAATCTCTAAAAACGGAAGTTTTGAATTTGTATCTGCCATAACTTTATTTTTGTAGTGTAAAATTATGACATTATGATACTCCTGCCAAAAAAAGAGCGTCTACAAAGTGTCTACTTATTTTGTAATACTTTGATTTTCAGCAATTAAACAATATTTTGTAAAAAATCTTCCAAGTCTTGTTCCTTATCCAAATTCAGTTTTTGTTTGATTCTGTATTTAGTCATTCGGATACTTTTTGGCTCTACATTAAAGATGGTTGCGAGTTCTTTGGTAGACAATTTCAAATGAATATACGCACAATATCTAAGGTCAAGAGGCGTAAGCTTGTTATCCGACAAGGTGTTCAGTTTACTGAAAAACTCTGGATGGATTTCCTGAAACTCCTTCACAGACTGATCCAGCGCTTCCTCCATTCGCTTCTCTTGTTTTAGTATGGTGTCTATATTTACATCGGTTTCTTTAGCTTTTATACTCTCTCTGATTTCATCCAAAAGCTGATTTTTCCGCTCTATTTGGAGGGCATTTGCCAAGGCTTCCTTGTGCATTTGGTCGTTTTTTAGCCGAAGTAATTCCTGCTGTTCTTTTAGGCGGGCTTGCTCTTCTTGTTCCAATAGAATACGGAGTTTAGACTCTCTTTCCACTCTTATTTTTTGGATAGAGAGCAGACGGCGCTGTTTTTCTTTATGCAAAGTCTGAGCCTGAGCTTCCTGCTTTTCCTTTTGGAGGCGAAGTTCTTTTTCCGCCTGCAGTTTCATTCTATTAGTATAGTTTCTACGCACCAAAATCAGCAAAAACACAGCCATAATAGCCAAACTGATGTAGAGATAATTTTGGATTCTCCTGTTTTTTTCTCTCTCTTTTACGATTTCTATTTCGGATTTTATACGCTTGTTTTCGTATTGAGCTTCCAGCTTGTGGGTTTGTTCCTGCTGGTTTTGGTCGTATATTTTATCGTTGTATTGTTCTTTTTGTTTTTTGAAAAATAATGCTTTTTCAAAGTTATTATTATTTTGATAAAACTGAGAAAGAGCCTCCGAAATAGAAGCCAAAGTATGGTAATCTGGTGAGGACTGCTTCTCCATATCAGAATAGGCATCCACCAGTAGTTTTTCAGCCTTGTTAAAATCCCCTTGACGAATCGCAAGCTGCGCCAAAAGCCCATCTGCATTGGCTTTCACTGATGAACTTGCATCTCGGTTCAGGGAAGTCTGCTTGGCAATTTCTGTGTATTTTCTTATGCTGTCCGCGCTTCCTTTGGTCTGATAGTAGTAGTCCGCAATGTTGATATTGGTAATCGCATAAGTCTCTGGACTCACAAAATTAGGATGTTTATGATAAACTTCCGCTGATTTTTTGAGATAAATCAGTATACTATCCATATACTCTGGCTTTGGATTTTCTTTATACAGAAGCCCCATAGATGTAGACATAGCCGAATAGGCATTGGACAGCAGGTTGTAGTTTTTAGCTTTTTTAGCCGATTTTACAGCATCTATGGCGTATTTATAAGCCTGAGCTGTATGGTCAAGACTTGCATGAGCCCCATAGAGAATGTAGTATATACGAGGTTTTAGCAGGTCTAAATTATGTTTCTGAGCCAAATCCAATGATTTCTGAGAAAACTCCACAGCCAAATCCCTTACTTCCAAATAGTTATAATAATACGCTTTGGTGTAATATCCATAGGCAAGGGCTTCAGGGTGATTGATGCTCTGCGCTTCTGCCATGGCTTTTTCTGTATAAATCTTCGCTGAATCCGAATTAGAAACCGAAAACTGATACTTTACCATTTCCGAATAGACTTTAGGCAGCTCCTTCGTAGATTTCTGTTTAGCCTGTTTTTCTGCTGTTTTTATGGACTGAAATGCTTTATCAAACTGATGCCTTCCCCGCTGCATTTCGGCATTGGTAATAATTTGGTCTATTTTTGAACCTTGACCAAACATAAACACCGAAAAAACACCAAATATAAATACGATTTTTTTAACTATGAATTTCATCTTCCTTTTCATCATTTTTCATTTTATCCAAAGAACCAATATGCCATGATGATAGATGTCGTAATTCCCACTAAATCAGATAATAGCATAGAAGAAATCGTATATCGTGTGTTTTTCACACCCACAGCCCCGAAATAAACTGCGATGACATAAAATGTAGTATCCGAACTCCCCTGCAAAATTGCTGACAACCGAGCAGGGAAACTATCCACTCCGAAAGTAGTCATCGTGTCTATCATCATTCCCCTCGCTCCCGAGCCGCTTAGAGGTTTTATCAGTGCTGTAGGAAGCCCATCTACAAAACGAGTGTCCATACTTAGGCTTTCCACCAGCCATTTCATTCCATTGATAATCAAATCAAAAACTCCACTGGTTCTCAAAAGAGAAATAGCCACCAGCATTCCCACCAAATAAGGGATAATTTTCACACAGGTATTAAAACCCTCCTTTGCGCCATCTATAAAGGCATCAAAAATATTAATCTTTTTATAAACACCTCCCAGCACGATGAGCAGGAAAATCAACAAAATCAGTCCATTAGAAATCAGCTTGCTCACACCATCCAGCTCTTCTTTGTTAAGTTTTACCAAGAAGAAAACCATCGCTCCTACAATGGCAGAAATCCCACCAATATACGCTAATAAAACTGGCTGGAACAGATTGATTTTCTGTCTAATAGATACTATTATCATCGCTGCCATCGTTGCACAAAAAGTAGCAATCATCGTAGGCAAAAAGATATCGGTAGGCGTTGCAGAATTGAGAGAAGACCTCGTCGCTATGATACTTACAGGAATCAGCGTAAGCCCGCTGGCATGAAGACAAAGAAACATAATCTGGGCATTGGTCGCCTTTTCCTTATCTGGATTTAGGCTTTGCAGACTGTCCATGGCTTTTAGTCCAAATGGAGTGGCTGCATTATCCAATCCCAAGAGATTAGCACTGAAATTCAGCATCATAAGCCCAAAAGAAGGATGCCCTTTGGGAACTTCTGGAAAAAGTTTAGAGAAAAACGGCTGGATAATTCGGCTCAAAAGATTGATTCCGCCTGCTCTCTCGGCAATGTTCATAAAGCCCATAAACAAAGTCATAATCCCTATAAGCCCCAAACTAATCTCCACTGCTGTCTGCGCTGTGCCTATCACCCCGCTCGCCTCCTGAACTCTGTATATTCTTACTTTGCCTGTATCTTGATTTTGATAATGGATTTTATCTTTTATTACTAATTTTTCTTGTTTTAGTTTTTCGGAAATTTCAAGCGGAATATCAGCCAATGGCTTGGTTGCGATAACCACCGTATCGCCTCCTTTGCCCACTACCATATCATTATAAATGGCTTTATAATTGTCTGAAAAAAGATATTTGAAACTTGCCACCGCAATAGCGATGATGATAAACATACTCCAGATTCTACTCAATACCATGGTTTTTGATTTTGTGGCTGTAAATATAGAGATTTTAAAAAAAATTTGTTTTTATTTTTAACCTTTTATGATTTTTATCATCTAAAAGAATATTAGCACTAAAAAGTTTTTTATGTCACATATTGAAATAACAAGGATTTTTGGGAAGAAAACCATCGGTTTGACCTTCTTTTTGGGAGCGGTAATAATGATGAACGCCCAAGAAAAACAAAGCATTAAAGGAAAAATCACTGACCAAAATGGCGCTGTCGTGCCTTATGCTTCCATAGAATTTAATAATAAAACTAATGTTGCGCTGAGTGATGCCTCAATGTCCGATGACAGCGGTAGTTTTGCACTGAATTTGGCGAATGGGACTTATCAAGTGGTAATCGATGCAGTTAATTTCAAAAGAAAAACCTACGAAATAGAAATCCAAGGCGCTACTAATATTGGGAACATTATCCTAGAACCAGAAACTAGTAAAACTGCAAATAACTCAAAATCAAGCAGTAGCGAAAAACAAATCGCTGAAGTAGTCATCACTGCGAAAAGTTCTGCACCTTATAAAGTAGAACTAGACAAAAAAACCTACAATGTAGGACAGGATATCTCCTCAAAAGGAGGAACTCTACATGATGTACTGAACAATGTCCCTTCGGTAAGCGTGGAGACTGACGGCTCTGTGTCTATGAGAGGAAATTCTAATGTGAAATTCCTTATCAATGGGAAGCCTTCTTCTGTGCTGGGAATTACTGATGATATCAGCGCAGCGCTGAAAAGTATCCCTGCCGACCAAATTGACAGAATAGAAATCATTTCTAACCCTTCTTCAAAATTCGAAGCTGAGGGAACTGCAGGTATCCTCAATATCATTCTGAAAAAAACTTCTTCGCTGGGCTTTAATGGGTCAGTGAACGGAAGCCTTGGCTATAATCCAGCTACAAGACTAAGCACCAATCTTTCTTGGAACTATGGAAAATGGACTTGGTTCGTGAATGGCGGCGGCGGATATATGAAAAATAAATCCAACAGTTATTCTGATATTTTCTATAAAAATACAGGAGAAAGCCTGACTACCAGCAGCGAAAATAAACCTGAAATGAAAAACTACAATTTCAACACAGGTTTTACTTACAGCATTTCAGATAAAACTTCGGTAAATGCTTCATTCTCTGCTAATAGAATGCTGATGGATGGTTTCAGCCTTCAGCAGAACACCTCTTCTCTCACAGGAATCACATACAGAAAAAATGATGGACTTGATGAAAATAACAGCATACAAGTAGATGCAGGATTAGAGCATAAATTCAATAACAAAGGGCATATGCTGGAGCTGAGCGGTAGCTTCCAAAATACAAGCAACAACTCGGAAGGTAATATCTTTGATAATAGAAACACCTCTCATACCCTTTATCAATACCTAAATGTGGCTGATTTTTCTAGAAAAACTTGGATAGGAAAATTAGACTACGAGCTTCCTATTGGCGAAAACTCTAAAATAGAGGCTGGAGCAAGATATGACTATAATAATAATGATATCAATAACTCTTACCAAGGGCTTTCAGGAGGAAGTTTCATCACATTTGATGATGTTACTGGGAAGAATAACTACACAGAACAGCTTTTGGCGTTCTATACTCAGTTCAAGAGTAAAATCGGAAAATTTGGGTATCAGCTTGGTGTAAGAAACGAAAATATCAATATTGATATCGAAGCGAATAACAACCTTACTGGACTTTCTACAAAAAGCAAAAAATACAACGAGTTTTTCCCTTCTATATTCTTAAGCTATGATATCACGGAAAAGAGCCAGTTCTCACTAAATTATTCGAGAAGAATAAAAAGACCTAAATCTTGGGAAATCATTCCTGTGATGAGAATCAGTGGCGACCCAAATAGATTTATGGGAAATTCTGACCTCAATCCATCTTTTGTTAATTCATTTGAGTTCAGTTACAATTATTCCAGAGCAAAATGGAATATCAACCCTACACTCTATTACCAAAGAACCACTGATGAAATCAGTTCCATCACAGAGGAGCAGACCTATATCCATCCTATCACAGGACAGCCGACAGAGTACATCCTTTCCAGACCTTTCAATTTAGGAACAGAGGATAAATACGGGCTAGACCTTAGCTACAGCGTAAGTCCTACAAGCTGGTTTAGAGTGTATGGTAATGTCAATATTTACCGATACAAGAGTGAGATGACTTATAATAACTCTACAATTATAAACGAAGGAAACAATCTAAAAGCAAAACTTACCTCAGCGTTTAAAATCAATAAAACTACGAATTTACAGCTTCAGGGAGATTTCCGCAGCGGACACAGAGATTATAATACAGAGAAAAAGAATACCTATGCTCTAAACATCGGTATCAGCAAGAATATCTGGAATAATACAGGAACCATCAGTTTCAGTGTTCAAGATGTTTTCAACTCCAGAAAGAGAAGAACTTACACAGACTCAGATACTTTCACGAGATATAACGAAATGCAGATGATGCCAAGACAGTTCTTGCTTTCGTTCTCTTACAGATTCAAAAGTGGAAATGCCACAGAAAGCAAACCACAGAGAAAACCAGAGATGCAAGATCAAAACAATGATGACCTAAGCAGCGCTGGGTACAATTAGACATCTTTTTATCAATTATAGTTTTTACCACATCGGTACTTCGGTACTGGTGTGGTTTTTATTTCTATCTATTCCTAAATTTTAAAACAAAAAAAGAGACTGATAAACAGCCTCTCTCATTTTTAATTTTGTAATTTTTCTCCAAAACTAAGGTCTCCTGCATCGCCCAGCCCTGGCGTAATGTAGCCCTTGGAAGTCAGCTCCTCATCTATCGCCCCTATCCAAATATGCGCTTCTGGATAAGCCGTTCTGATGGCTTCTGCTCCTTGTCTGCTGGCAATAGCCGCCACGATGTGTATCTGCGAAGGCTTTCCGTGAGTAAGCAGGTCTTTCAGGGCTTCTATCAGACTGGCACCTGTAGCCAGCATAGGATCTGCCACGATGAGCGGTCTTCCCTCTATATTAGGACAAGTAAGATAATCTTGTTTAATGGAAAAATAGTCGTTCATATCGTGTTTTCTATACGCTGCCACAAAACCGCAGTCCGCCTTGTCAAAATAGTTCAAAACTCCTTGAAACAGTGGAACTCCCGCTCTCAAAATCGTAGTAATCACAGGCTGAACAGCGATTTCTTTCACCTTGATTTTATCCAAAGGCGTGGTGATTTCCACCTCTTTGTAATCTAATTTTTTACTAATTTTAAAGGCTGCGATTTCGCCTATTCTTTCCATATTTCTACGGAATTTCATTCTATCGGTCTGAACTTCTACATTTCTCAGTTCATTTATCCAAGAATTAACCAGCGAAACCTCGTTAGAAAGTATATGTATCATAATTGTTTAATTTTTCCTATATTATTAAAAATATCCCCCTCCTTATACAAAAGGAAGAGGACGAAAACTATTTTTGTCTGAAATAAACCTCAATAGGCACTCCAGTAAAATCAAAATTCTTACGCAGTTGGTTTTCTATAAACCTTTTATAAGGTTCTTTCACATACTGCGGCAGGTTACAGAAAAACGCAAACTGCGGCGTCACCGTAGGCAGCTGTGTGCAGTATTTTATTTTAATGTATTTCCCTTTCAGAGCTGGCGGCGGCGTGTTTTCTATGATAGGAAGCATGATTTCGTTCAGTTTACTTGTTTTAATTCGTTTTTTACGATTTTCATAGACTTCCACAGCCGTTTCCACAGCTTTCAAGATTCTTTGTTTTGTCAATGCTGAAATAAATAAAATAGGTACATCGCTGAACAAAGCTATTTTCTCACGAATTTGGTTTTCAAACTGCTTCATGGTATTGGTTTCTTTTTCCACCAAATCCCATTTATTAACCAAAATTACGATTCCTTTTCTGTTTTTTTGCGCTATCCCAAAGATGTTCATATCTTGGCTTTCCCAGCCTTTGGTAGCATCTATCATCAGGATAACCACATCAGAATTTTCTATCGCTCTGATGGAACGCATCACAGAATAAAACTCCAAATCCTCACTTACTTTGGATTTTTTACGCATTCCTGCCGTATCCACCAAAATAAACTCGTGCCCGAATTTATTATAAACCGTCTCTATGCTGTCTCGCGTAGTTCCTGCGATATCCGTTACGATGTTTCTTTCATCGCCTAGTAGAGCGTTGGTCAGTGTGGATTTCCCTACATTAGGTCGCCCAGCGATGGTTATTCTTGGAAGCCCTTCAAATACATCTACATATTCCGTAGTAGGAAAATCCCTAACGATATCATCCAGCAGCTCGCCCGTTCCGCTTCCTGTAGCAGAAGAAAGCGTATAATATTTTTCTATTCCGAGTTGATAAAATTCTGTAGCAGGAAGAAGCTCCTTTGATGAATCTACTTTATTTACAACCACATACAGCGGTTTATTCGCTTTTCTAAGAAGCTGATAAATTTCTTGGTCGGTATCGGTAAGCCCCTCTTCTACATTGACCATGAAAACGATAGAAGTAGCCTCATCCACTGCCAGCTGCACTTGTTTTCTGATTTCTTCCTCGAAGATATCATCACTTCCCACATCATATCCTCCCGTGTCTATCACGGTAAATTCCACGCCGTTCCAGTCGCTTTTTCCGTAATGGCGGTCTCTGGTAACCCCCGCAGTGCTATCTACTATCGCTTCCCTGCGCTCCAAAAGACGGTTAAACAATGTGGATTTCCCTACATTAGGTCGCCCTACTATGGCTAAAATATTTGACATAAATTCTTTTTAATTTTTCTATTCTGCAAAGATACCATATTTATATTAATCCTTAAGACAATCCTCAAAATCATCACACAAAATGCAACCTTTTTTAAATACCTTCAGCAGATTGGCTTCCATGCATTTTTTCTGTTCTTTCTCTTTGTCAGTGAGTTTTTTCTTTTCTCTATAGCTGTCGTAGCGTTTCAGTTCTTCAAATCTTTTCAAAATTGTTAAATAGTTTCTGTCATCTTTGTCCAAATCAATTCCACTGACAAAGGATTCTAACTCGTTTTTTATAGATTCATTTTTATAGTATGATTTTATAAAAAGCCAATCAAAATTATATGATATATAGACAAACTTCCGGAAATATTCTTCGGATTTTCTTTTTTCCTCTGACGCCCTCTCTTTAGCCAAAGCAATGGCTTTATCATATTCTTTTAGGTAGCAATAGGCTTGTATGGCTCTTCCAGAAAAATCCCTATATCCAGCAGGTTTCTTTTCATAGTAGGATATAAACTCCTTATAATGAGCTCCTTCGTACAAAAAGCGCATTTTGAGTACCACAAAAGGTTCTAAATCCCCATATTTGGATATCATTTCATCTATTCTTTTCAGATAATCAGTATATTCCTCCTTGCTGTGCGTATTGCTATCTCTGTAATCAACATTAAGTTGCTTGAAACTCTTCATCCAAGGCTTGGGCTTACGATTGTTGGCATACTCAGGAGAGTCATACATCAGGTCGATAGCCGAGAGCCGTTTATAGGTTTCAGGTGTAACTCCCCAATCCAGATACTTATCAGCTATTTCGCGTAATATGTAGTATTTATTAAACTCTTCCATGCCGAGACTTTGGTAGTCATAAAAGCGTTTACTCAGTATATAAGGTTTGAACAGTACCAAAGAATCTATTTCTTCTACACGGCCAGCGCCATTCATACCTCTAACATTTTCAAAATCAATGCGATAAGTTTTATTCTTATAGGTAATAACAAGCCCTTGAGTCTTTGAAAAATAATCGGAAGGAGGTATAACTATCATTTTTTCCTCATTTCTTCCTACATAAAAATCATCCTCAGCAACGATATTCGCCACTCTGTTCAGTTTTAAAAGCTTTACTTTTAATTGTTCAACATCAACAGGTCGTTTGTGTTCATCATATACATTCAGCACACGCAATCCGCCTCCTCCCCCAGGCTGTCCCCAGAGTCGCACAGATACTAACAGAAAAATTACAATTATAATTCTCATTTTTTACTAAAGATTATAGGTGATTCATTTCTTCTTTTCCACTTTGCAAAGATACTCATGGATAATCATATTTCTAAAGGCTTTTATGATAATACAACATTCAACAATATTTATGTTTGTATTAATCCTTAAAAACAATCCTCAAAATAATCACACCAAGTACAGCTTTCTTTAAATGCCTCCAACAGATTGGCTTCCACACATTCTTTCAAGGCTTTCTCTTTGTCTGTGAGCTTTTTCTTTCCTCTATAGCGGTCGTAGCGTTTTAGTCCTTCAAATCTTTTCAAAATCGCTGAACGGTGTCCTGTATTACCATTTTTGACCCATTCAATTCTGCTGACAAAGGATTGTAACTCGTTTTTTATAGATTCATTTTTATAGTATGATTTTATAAAAAGCCAATAAAAACTATACAAAATATAGTCATATTCCATGGCATATTTTTTGAATTTTTCTTTTTCTTCTGATGCCCTCTGTTTAGCTAAAGCGATAGCTTTATCATATTCTTTTATGTAACAATAAGCTCGCATGGCTTCTTTAGAAAAATCACTATATTCTGCTGGTTTCTTTTCATAGTAGGATATAAACTCTTTATAATGAGCTCCTTCATGCAAAAAGTGCATTTTGAGTACCACAAAAGGTTCTAAATCCCCATATTTGGATATCATTTCATCTATTCTTTTCAGATAATCAGCGTATTCTTCTTTGCTGTGCGTATTGCTATCTCTGTAATCAGCATAAAGTTGCTTGAAACTCTCCATCCAAGGTTTAGGTTTACGATTGTAGGCATACTCAGGAGAGTCATACATCAGGTCAATAGCTGAGAGCCGTTTATAGGTTTCGGGTGTAACTCCCCAAGGCATATACTTTCTGGCTATATCGTCTAATAAGTAGTATTTTTTAAACTCATCCCGATTGTGGCTTGGGTGGTCATAAGAGCGTTTGCTCAGTATATAAGGTTTGAACAGTACCAAAGAATCTATTTTTGCTACATAACCGCCGCCATTCATACCTATAACATTTTCAAAATCAATGCGATAATCTTTATTCTTATAGGTAATAACAAGCCCTTGAGTCTTTGAAAAAATATTGGAAGCTGGTAAAGCTATCATTTTTTTCCCTTCTCTTCCTACATAAAAATCATCCTCAGAGGGCACATCATACTCGGCAACGATATTCGCTACACTGTCCAGTTTTAGTAGCTTTATTTTTAATTGTTCAACATCAATAGGCCGTTTGTGCTCATCATATACATTCAGCACACGCAATCCGCCGCCTCCCCCAGGCTGAGCTGCGAACTGAGCGGATAAAAACAACAAAATAAAAACAATAATATTTCTCATAATTTTTAATTTCCTATAAACAAAAGTAAACTGCCTTTATTGTATTTTATGGATATTTCATCGGTATCTGCCCTGTTTCTCGTGCCTATTCTCTCCATCAGTGAAAGGCTATCTCCCCTCAGCTCCCAGTGAAGCCCTTGGGTAAAGATATTTTCAGTCGTCGGAAAAGGAAGCAGCGAAACCATTTTGCCTTTTACTTTCCGAATGGTAAAATCATTTGGAATAAAAAAATAAGTGGAATAATCATCAAAAAAACTAATTTCCAACTTTTCCCTAAACAAATAAGCCGTATGAATATTCCCCAAAAAGTGGTCTTGCTCGCGCCCGCTTGCTCCATAAACATCCACTTTTTTTATTCCTTTTTCTACGATGATTTCCAGCGCTTTATGAAAATCTGTTTTATTTTGGTCTGGTGTATGGACAAATTTCCCCTGATAAATAGCCTCATCTGCTCCCATGTGAGAATCAAAATCCCCTGAAATAAAGGTCAGTTTCTCCAATGGGAAATTTTTCTCCTTTAAATAATGAAAAGCCCCATCCGTACACGCTATCAGCTGATAATCAGCCAACGAAGGCAGTGTTTTGGGAGGCTCACCATTGATAAAAAGCAAAGCCCTGGACATTATCTCTCTCTCTTAAAAAAGGAATCCACAAATTCTTCTCCGTTGAACAACTGTAAATCCTCCATTCCTTCGCCCACGCCGATGTATTTCACAGGAATTTGGAATTGGTCTGAAATCCCGATAACCACACCGCCTTTCGCTGTTCCATCAAGTTTAGTCACAGCAAGTGCATTTACTTCTGTCGCTGCTGTAAACTGTTTCGCCTGTTCAAAAGCATTCTGCCCTGTAGAACCATCCAAAACCAAAAGCACCTCGTGCGGAGCATCTGGAACGATTTTCTGCATCACTCGTTTGATTTTAGAAAGCTCGTTCATCAGATTGATTTTATTATGAAGCCTTCCTGCCGTGTCTATAATGACTACATCTGCATCCTGCGCAACAGCCGACTGCAATGTATCAAACGCCACAGAAGCAGGGTCGCTACCCATTCCCTGTTTTACAATAGGAACGCCTACTCTCTCACTCCAGATCACAAGCTGGTCTACTGCCGCCGCACGGAATGTATCCGCCGCACCCAGCACCACTTTTTTCCCTTGGGTTTTGAACTGATGGGCTAATTTTCCTATCGTAGTTGTCTTCCCTACACCATTCACACCGACTACCATGATGACATATGGTTTCTTGGTTTCATCGATATTTCCTGTCTTAGAATGTGGATTTTCCAGCAGAAGAGCAGAGATTTCTTCCCTTAGGATTTTATCAAGTTCAGCCGTATTTACATATTTGTCTCTGGCTGCCCTCTCCTCTATTCTTTGAATAATTTTAATAGTCGTAGCAGCTCCTACATCCGACGCGATGAGGATTTCCTCCAAATCATCCAAAACCTCATCATCCACCTTGGATTTTCCTATAACAGCTTTGGTGATTTTATCAAAAAATCCTTGTCTGGACTTTTCCAAACCTTTGTCCAGAGTTTCTTTTTCTTCTTTCTTAAAAATATTTTTAAACCAACTCATCTTCTATTTTTTAAATTCAAAATTATTTCCCCAAATGTAAGTATTTTTAGGTTTAATAAAAACAAAAACTACCCAGAAAATTTTGGGTAGTTTTATATTTCCTTTGCAGAAATGATGTTTATTTTTTCAAATAAGCATCTACTTCATCTGCATTCATTACTTTTTCTTCAAAAATGTAAGCTCCAGTTTTAGGAGATTTTACCATTTTCACTACTTTTGTCATCTTTTTAGATGAACCATCTTTTAGGGACGCTACTACTTTTTTTGCCATCGCTAATAATCTTTATAGTTATTTAATCTCCTTATGAACTGTATATTTCTTTAGAACTGGATTGTATTTCTTAAGCTCCAATCTCTCAGTAGTGTTCTTCTTGTTTTTCGTAGTGATATATCTGCTCATTCCAGGCATACCGCTCTCTTTATGTTCTGTGCACTCAAGAATAACTTGAACTCTGTTTCCTTTCTTTGCCATTTTCTTAATTATTTAATAAATCCATTTCTAACAGCTCTTTCTAAAGCTTCTTCGATCCCAATCTTGTTAATAACTCTCAATCCGTGAGCAGACACTCTCAATGTGATGTGTCTATCCTGCTCTGGAAGGTAAAACTTCTTCTCAAGAAGGTTAATTTCGAACCTTCTTTTCGTCTTGTTGTTAGCGTGAGACACATGGTTTCCTACCATTGCACGCTTCCCTGTAATTTGACAAATTCTTGACATATCTATATGCTCTAATAATTATTTCTACTTTATAATTTTGCAAAATAACAGCTTTTTTTTCGAACTCGCAAGTTTTTACCACTATTATTTTTTAATTTTTCTAAAAACTGAAATTATAAACATGCTGAACATCATCACAATAGAAATTTTAGACAGCAGGTCACCTATTCTACTATAAATAGTTTCTTTTTCATACAGCTGAACATCGGCTGTCAGCGCATTTTTCTCATTGTAAAGCGTATGCGCGAGGATATCACCACGGGCGTTGATATGCGCAGAAATACCGCCATTAGCCGAACGAGCGACTTCCCTTCTATTTTCTATAGCGCGAAGTCTGGCATACGCCAAAAGCTGCTGATGCCCCTGTGATGCACCCCACCAAGAGTCATTGGTGATGACACCAAGGAAGTTTGCACCGTTTTTCACATAGTCGGTCACAAATTCGCCATAAATACTTTCATAGCAGATGATGGGCGCGATTTTACCTTTGTTGTAAGCATTAGCAAAAACCTTTCGTTCCTTGTCTGTTCCCAGTGAAGCAATCGTCCCGCCAAAATTCAGCATAGCATCGCCCAAAATAGGTTTAAGGACATTCATATAAGGGAAAATTTCCACTCCTGGTACGAGTTTTCCTTTGTGATAAATCTGAATTTCTTCCTCTGGAACAATCTGTAATGCCGAATTAAAACTATCTGCCCAGAAGCCCTGCCTATCATAAAAAGTAGCACTTTCTGGCTTTTCTTCATCATTATTATAAATCTTATGAGTAGAAACTCCGCCCATAAAAACTGACTTCGGATGGTTTTTCAGGAAATTCTCCACCATGTGGATAGACTGGCTGTTATGAAGTCCTTTCTCGGAAAGTCCGCCATAACCAGGGAAAGAAGTCTCAGGCGAGAGGTAAAAATCTATTTTAGAGGAGTTTTCGGCCAAAGAAAAAAGCTCCTGCACTATCTGAAGGCTGTCTTTTTGGTATTTTTCGTGATAAGGGTCTAAATTCGGCTGAAGCATCATAACACGGACTTTTCCGATTGGTTTTTCATCAAACTGATGATATTTAAATAAAGAAATCACCATCGGCAAAGCAATCAGCCCCAAAACTGCAGCAGAAGTTTTAACCAAAAATCTTTTCTCAGCCAACCATATTTTAACAATATAAAAAATCAAGGCATTGAGCGTCAAAATCCAGAAACTTCCGCCCGTAGCGCCCAAAGTATCATACCACTGTATCAGCTGAGGATAGTCTGCAAAGGAATTTCCGAGGTTCAGCCAAGGCCATGTAAATTCCCACGCCATATGGAAATATTCAAAACTCATCCATACAAACACGAAAAAAGCCAGTCCCAAAGGGAGTTTTTTGCCTTTTTTATACCAATGAAAAAGCTGAAAAGCTGTGGACATCAGCAGGGAATTGACCAAAACAGGGAAAACCACCGCCATAAGGGCAGGGCTTCCGTCTGGATTTTGTGAATTATAAAGCCAACCTGTAGTTATAACATTCCAAATGATAAAAGTAAGGTACGAACAGCCAAAAACTGCCCAGCCTTTTCTTTTTATATCCGATTGAGAAATGTTTTCTTCCACGAATAACAAAGGAACAAACGCCACAAAAATAAAAAAAGGAATGCCATAAGTAGGCCACGAAACCGACAGCAATACGCCCGACAAAACCACACAAAAAAGATTTTTCATACTTTATAATTTCAAGGGCAAAAATACTTATTTTTGCTAAAATCTCAGTCTTTGTATGGTTTTTAAGAAAATTTATCGCATTTTCGTCCTTCCTTACACTATTTTTCTGCTGTATCTGATGTTCCTCGGATTTGGGAGAGAACAGCACGAAGCGAATATTGTAAGGCTTTTACCACTCGTTTCCACGATTCTTTTTGTTCAAAACACCACTTCTTGGGAAAGCATCATTATCAATCTTTTTGGAAATATCATCATGTTCATTCCTTTTGGGTTTTTAGGCTGGCTGAATGCAAAATATTTTAGTTTTAAAAAACTTATTGTGGATTTTTTATCAGCTTTAATCATCGTGGAAGCCTTACAATATCTTACGAGGCTTGGAGTTTTTGATATTGATGACTTGGCGCTTAATTCCCTCGGCGTATGGATAGGATTTCAGATGAGAAAATTCATTGATGATTTTAAGTTTTAAAGAATTTTCAAGGTTTTATTTCTTACTAAAAAAGATGTAAATTTGTATCCATTAAAATATAATGAAATGAAATTTAAACTACTACATTTTCTAAAAAATAATTTAATTCTATTTATCATTCAGGTTTTCATTGCTGGATTTGTTTGGCTTCTCTGCGATATAATAGGTATTTATTATTATATTGATATTGAACAAACTCCACCATTTATAAGGGAATGGGAAAACGGGAAATGGGAATGTTTTAAATATATTATAGGAACTTTTATTAGCATAGCTATATTTTGGGGGATACCTTTTATTATAAATTCTATTTTATATTTGAAATATAAGAATTCTTATTATGTAATATTGTTTATTCTATCCGTTTCATTTTTATATACTTACACCATTTTTATTTACCTATTAAATATTCCTGTTTGGAATGAATTATATATTTGGAATGAATTATATAGGCTAATGTATTCTACTACAGTATTTTGTATATTATTGCTATTGAAAAGAAAAAAGAGAGGTAAATTATTTTGAAACTATATTTTTTAAAGTTAATTTTAAGAAAGACTTTCTTTCTCTTTTCTTACTAAAAAAGATGTAAATTTGTGTCCATCAAAATATAATAAAATGAGATTTAGACTACTA
Organism: uncultured Flavobacteriaceae bacterium; assembly: GCA_963516475.1. Lineage (GTDB taxonomy): Bacteria > Bacteroidota > Bacteroidia > Flavobacteriales > Weeksellaceae > JABCPE02. Next base: position 4,867 of record CAUQBR010000003.1, on the reverse strand, counting down.
CATTTTGTTTTTTTCTTTGTGTTTATGCACACTTTCGCACAATATAAACCGATAGACACGGCAGACTATGCGCAGAGAAAAGAATTTCTAAACCAGCTGAAAACCAAAAACGAAGCTCTGATAAAATCCCTAAAATCCAGATACACAGGAAAAACTGGAAAAGAACTGGAAAAATTCTACCGAGAGTTTTACAAAGATTTTGAGAAAGAGATTAAAGACAAGGACTATTCCTTTAATTCTAATTTTAAAATTAAGCTGGAAAAAATCCTATTAAACCTAAAAAAGAAAAATCCACAAATCCCAGACAATCTGAACATTTTGGTTGCTAAAAACAACAAGCCAAATGCCTACTGTTTTGCCGATGGGACTTTCGTGGTGAATATGGGACTTTTTAATGTGCTGGACAATGAAGCGCAAGTAGCGAGCGTCCTCAGCCACGAACTTGCCCATTACTTACTAGACCACACGCTGAAATCTTTGGTCAATGAAATCAATGAGGACAAAGACAGCCGCTCCATAATGGAAAATCTGAAAAAAGTATCGGTAAATAAATCCAAAAAAGCCTTTGATATCGTAAAAGATAATCTCTATAAAAAGCGCGGAATCAAACGAAAAAGAGAAGTAGAAGCCGACTCGCTGGGATATGTCCTTTTCCGAAATTCTGACTACGAAAACACCGAATTCTACAACACTCTGAGCAACCTCAGCAAATATGACACGATTTCGCCGCGAGAACTAAAAATAGAAACTTACAAAAAACTCTACAACCTGCCCAGCCAGCCTTTCAAAGACAGCTGGATGACAAAGGAAGATTTTGGGAACTATAATTATGACCATTACAAAGTAAAATTAAACAAAGATTCCCTCTCCACGCACCCTGAATTAGCCCAAAGGATGGAATTTATCACAAAACAATTCGCTGAACTTAAAAACAAAAAAGAAGCAAAGAAAGGAGATGAAGAATTTGCCAAACTCAAAAATACAGCCCGAATGGAAGTCCTGCCCAACCTATGGCACTCCGAACAATACGGACGAGGAATCTACGCCGCTATGCAGTTTTTACAGGACAAAGAAGAGGAAAACTACTATCACGAATGGCTTGGGAAATTGTTTGAAAAAATCTACACTGCACGAAAAAATTACAACCTAAACCGCTATCTAGACAGAATAGAACCCAAAGAACAGAGCGAAAGCTATCAGCAGTTTTTGAGTTTTATGTGGAATCTAAATTTAGCAGAAATCAAGAATATCGCAGACTACTATAATAAAAAAGGAGCTTCTTAGAAGCCCCTTTTTTGTTAAAAATTTAATCTTTCCAAACGAATTTTATTGAATTTTTCTTTCTCATTGTATTCACGGAGGAGAATATAACCCTCTTTTCCGATGTATGGCACTACAAAATAGTTGTCTTTCTCGGAGATTTTTACATTTTCTTGATTGAATTTACCATCGATAAGCGTATTGATGTACAAATTCCAGTTCTTTTCGTTCGTTTCTTTATCTTTTTTAAAGTCTCTGAAGAAAAACGCCACATCTTTGCCGCCGTTTAGATATTGAGAGAAAAGATAATCAGCATTTATGCTCCATTTGGTTTTATCCTTTTCAAAAACTCTCACTTCTTTTAGTTTAAAATCCTTATCTGTAAAGGCATACACCATATCTTTTGTTGCTGGTGCTACATACTGCTGTGCGGGTCTCCATTTTTCAAACAAAATCCCTACACTGCCGTCTTTTAGGAAGAAGAAATCTCTTTCCAAAAGATAATATCCCATTCCGACATGGCTAAATTTATTGATTTTTTGTATAAATGGCTTAAAGTCTATGAAATAGATATTTTTAACATCCACTCCAAAGTTTCGTTTATCTAAAACAAGTCTTGTCAATCCCACAGACAATAGCGCTTTTTCCTTTTCATAAAACCTTCCGGAGATGATTATTTTATCATCAAATGTTTTATCATTATCCACCAATCTTCCACTGGAATATAGAGCCATAATTTCATCCATAGTCTGTTCATTCAAGCCTGTAATCGGTGTTTTGGCTTTTATACTTCCTGTCTTTATGTCCAGCACTTGGAAGAAATAAGAAAATTCCTTCTTGTTCTTTACTTTTAGAATGGTGTAGATGTATTTATCATCTTTTTCAATGATTCTGATGGCTTCATACTTTCTTTCAGTTCCATCCGTATTATACTTGTATTCCCAAAGCAGTTTTTTATTGTCATCGTATCTTTTTAAGCTATGATTTTTGCCGTAAGTTTCGTAGTCATCATATTCCATAACGATGAAACCGCCTTCTTTTATTTCATAAACACTAGATACATAAAGAAATCCTTTTTCTCTTCGCTCTTTTCTTTCTTCTTTTCTTTGGTTTCGTACATTTTCTGGCTCTGTTACTTCTTTAAAAGCATTATTCTCATATTCGTAATATACTTTTTGTTTTATGGTGTTATCCTTTAGATTAACCTCCATTGTGCGCGGATAGAAGAAGTCCCTTCCTTTTACTGCATCATAATCAGCTCTTGGATAAAGAACCATATTCCCTCTAAAATCAATCGCTCCGAAATAGTTTGCCGCTGTGATATCTCCTTCAAACTCTTTGTTGGCAACTGGATTTAGGTTTTTATCCAAAAAGACATATTCAAATTTTTTCGTTTTATCACCAGACTTGCCATAGCCGTAGATTGCCACATATCCGTAGAGATTTTCATCTTGGTCAAATAGTGCATTGAGTCCCAGATAATTTCCTTTGGCTAAAGCAAATAAATCTCGCGATTGTGAAAAAGCAGTGAAAACACCGCAGAAAATCAAGAATGTAAATAAAATTTTTCGCATAATTTTTTCTTGCGAATGTACACATTTTCCACCAGAATAGAAAGATGAGTTTTATCAATAAAAAAGACCATCCCATAGGACAGCCTCTCTTGTTTTAAAACGATTGTTTTATTTCTTAGGTGGATAATTTTTCAATATTTCAGCAATGATTTCTGGAATTTGCTTTTGTTTTGACTTCGGCGAATCTACATTGATTCCGTTTCCTTTTCCCTGCCAAACGAGCTTCCCTGTCTTTGCATCCATAAAGTTAAAAACTAGTCCTCCTTGGTTGTATTCATTAGTATAAGTTCTTCCTATACCCATTCCCCAGCCGAGCCAGCTGCCCCAGCCTCCCAAATACACATTAGGCGTCACATAGGTATCTCTTACCAACTTGTGATTTGCCTTGACCTGAATCACCAAATCTGCCGCTTCATTACTTTGGGATAATCCCTTCTCTGCCAGCTGTTTCTGTAATTCATCCGTCACTCTGCTTTGGTCTATATCATTCAGTTTCAGCTCTTCCAAGTTTACAGAATAAGTCTTGTACTCAGAAAAGTTAGCCTTCGGGTCATAATCTGAAACTACTCTGAACGGGCTGCAGGATGCTATCAGAATCCCCATCCCTACTGATAGAAATAAATACTTTATTCTGCTCATATCTTTATTTTTTTAGTGTTATACAAAATTTATTTTATTTTTGTAGAATGATAATAGTGTGCCAAACTTTGCTCAAAAATACAAAAATTTTAGGAATTGCTATTTTTCCCTTTATTATTTTAAAAGATAAAAGGCTGAAAAATAACCACACCCTTATCAACCACGAAAAAATACACCTTCGGCAGCAGCTGGAAATGGGCATTATTCTATTTTACCTTTGGTATCTTGTCGAGTTCTTATATTGGTATATCAAACTAGGAAATGGAGAAATGGCATATGAAAAAATCAGTTTTGAACAAGAGGCCTACCGCAACGAAAATTCTCTCAACTACCTGAAAAACAGAAAATTTTGGGAATTTTTAAAATATTTACCTTAGTGTTAGTTATTCTTGCCTTTATTTTTTAGATTTGTGATATAAATAATTAGTATTTTGGAACAGCATATTTTTATCGCATTTTTATTGACTTTATTTGCAGGATTATCCACTGGAATTGGGGGGCTGATTGTCTTTTTCACTCAGCAGACAAACAAAAAATTATTATCTTTTTCCTTGGGGCTTTCCGCTGGAGTGATGATTTTGGTATCCTTTGCAGAGTTTTTAGTTCAGTCCAGAGAAATCCTTACCGAAGAGATGGGAAATACAAAAGGGCTGCTAACCATGTGGTTATGTTTCTTTGGCGGAATTTTATTCATTGGCATTATAGACCGTTTAATTCCCTCATTTGAAAATCCTCATGAAATTCAACACTTAGAAAATATGGAAAAACCGATAAAAAAAGGTTCTAAGCTAATGCGAATGGGGATCTTAACATCATTTGCTATCGCTATTCATAACTTTCCTGAGGGCATAGCCACCCTCATTGCAGGAGTTGAAAATCCCACATTAGGTATAGCCATTGCAACTGCTGTAGCCATCCATAACATCCCTGAAGGCATAGCAGTAGCTGTCCCCATCTACCAAGTAACTAAAAACAAGAAAAAAGCATTTCTGATGTCCTTGTTCTCTGGTCTAGCAGAACCTATCGGAGCTATTGCTGCATATCTTGTTTTAATGCCATTTATTACTCCTGTTTTGATGGGACAGATATTTGCCATAGTAGCTGGAATTATGGTTTTTATATCTCTTGATGAGCTATTACCTGCTACCCATGCATTTGGAGAACATCATCTTTCCATTTATGGTTTGATTTTTGGTATGGCTATTATGGCCCTAAGCCTTATAATGATGGCTTAAAAAATTTTTAATCCTTTAAAAAATTCTCCAAAATCTTCTCCCCACAAGGTGTCAATACACTTTCTGGGTGAAACTGCACTGCATGGACATCGTATTTTCTATGCTGTAATGCCATGATGATGCCCTGTTCATCTACAGCCGTGATTTGTAACTCTTCAG
>CAUQBR010000002.1:0-171024 GCA_963516475.1 uncultured Flavobacteriaceae bacterium | reverse complement strand
GTTTTCAACCTGAACTCTACTATTCCTACCAGCCTGGACAACTTGAATATACCGACACCAACGGACTAAACTATACCCTTAAATTTCCTTATCATAGCCTCAATGCAGGGTTTATGGTAAAGTTTTACTTTACAGAAGGTTTTTATGCAGGAGCAGGTCCTTATTTTAACTTTAATTTAGATAAAGATGTTTTGGAATACCGTTCCAACGGAGCAGAGATGTCCAGAAAGTCGGGTGTTTATTTTGAGCCTGATGCTGTGGTACAGAATGTTTTAAAACAGTCATTGGAAGGGAAAGACTATTTCCATTTAGGTATGGGTATCGGTTATGAGTTTGATAATAAACTGAATATAGGCATCCGTTATCATTTGGGATTGTCAGACGCTTTGGAAACTCAGCAAAATGGACACCGCTACCGAGAGCAGAATAACATGGTCAATGCTTTTTTTCTCAATATCGGTTACCGCTTTACTTTTGACGGATACAATAACTTTTAAAATATACGAAAAATATGAGGAAACTTTATTTTTCACTAGGAGTTTTACTTTCCTTTTATAAGGTTTATGCACAAGAAAAATATCCTTCAGGAGTTCCCACTCCGATCTACTGGATAAAAACTGAAAAGGAAAAAGGAAAAACACAGGTAAAAGAAAAAATAAAAGGACAGGAAATTCATTTTGATAAAGCAGAAGGGCTTAGCATCAATGGAAATCCTGTTTTTTACATCAAAGAAGGAAAAACAATTTCTCTGCCTTTAGAAAAATCTGCAGCAGAACATTACTCACTTTTTGTAGTTTATAAAGGAGAAAAAAACGAGGGAGAATACCCTTTATGGTCTCTTTTAAATACATCTGCTGCTCAGTATAAACTAGTAGCTACCAACCGTCGTTTTGCTGATATGGAAAAAACTCTGTACAGCAGCTATCCGCAGGGAAATAGAGACAAGATAAAAATTCATTATTACCAGCATTATAAAAATCTAGAGTCTAAGGAAAATAATACCCCAAATAAATCTTCTCAGTACGAACTTCATTTAGCAGGTAAAATAGCTCATCTGCCACTTGAAGAATTTTCTGGATATATTGGAGAAATTTTACTTTATGACCGAGTGCTTTCCCCTATGGAAATGCAGCAGGTAGCATCTTATTTATCCATTAAATATGGTGTTTCTCTCAGCCAGACAGAATATAAAAATTACTATAACAGTAGGGGAGAGAAAATATGGGATTATACTGAACATAAGGAATTTAATCAAAATATTACTGCTGTAGGAAAAGATAAAGAGGGAGAAATCTCCCAGATGGCCAGCAGAAATTCTAACGATGAGCAGATGATTACCGTAGGGCTCACTACAAAAAATGGCAAGGAAATTCCAGATGGTTATTTTGTTTTCTGGAGTGATAATGGTAAAGAATTAGAACTAAAAAAACAAAAAGAAGGTCAGCCCAGAGGACTCTCCAGAGTTTGGTTAATGGATTATCATAAACATCCTGATGTGGAACTGCATTGGAAGGCTGACCCTAGAGTCTTGCCTCCTCTTTCAAGTGATGAAGAAGCAAAGTCTAGTGAGAAAAATGATTACTATTGGCTGGTCACAGATTCTTCTAAGGAGAGATTATTTCATCCTACTTCAACAAAGTATCATAAATTAGGAAAAGTTTCCTCTCAAAAGCCATTTATTTTTAATAATTGGGAAGATTCCGCCAATGGACAGACTGCTTATAGTATCTGGATGGCACCAGAGATGTTTTCTCATCTAGATATAGAAGCCTCTAAATGCAGGGAAAGCCTCTCTGGAAAAGTTAGATTTAATATTGTGGGAGGACAGGCTCCTTATCATATAACCCTTCATAGAGAAGAAACTCCTTCCTATCAGCAAAGTATGGACTTAAGTTCTTCAGAACTTAATCAAAAGGCTCTGCGCCTTTCTTCAGGAAAGTATTTATATAATATTTCTGATGCCTATGGAAGGACTTACAAGGATAGCTTTTATCTCTCTGACGGAGATGCTCCACTACCAAATCTCAATTCAGAATATATCATCGCTAAAAAACCACTGCTGCTGTCTCCAGAAGAAAGCTTGCCTAAAGGGAGCTATGCTTATCAGTGGTATCAGAACGGTCGTCTAGTTTCAGAAAACAAAAATTATCTCCTCAGCCAGGCAGGTGACTATGAGCTTAGAATTAAAAACGAGCATGGCTGTAAATCTGTTTCTAAATTCAAGACTTATGTAGAAAATGAAATTGCGGATTCCCAGATTCTGCTCTATCCTAATCCTGCTCCAGGAGGAAAATTCACGCTTCAGGCAGCGTTCCCTAAAACCACCAGCGGACAGGTCAGTATTTATACCATGGAGGGAAGGCTCATGCAGTCACAGAATTTCTATAATCTATCTCAGTATGAATATCATGGAAATATTGGTGTTTCAGGGGTATATATCATCCATATTAAGACACTATTGGGGGAAAACAGCTTAAAACTTATTGTTCATTAATTGTATCAACATGAGAAAAAAATACTTCTATAATATATTTTTATTTTTAGGGATAAGTGCCAGCTTGGGAGCAGTAACCTATGTTTCAAGGCATTTAGACTTTTTCAGCACTAAAGAAATAGAAAACAAAAATAAACCTGATACTACAGAAGAACATCCTAATTTATCTGGAAAGCTTCTTACTCCTTCCTCTGCAGCGGTCATCAGTCAGAAGGGATTTTGGGCTGAATTTCCAGAAGGAAGTGTCTCTAAGGCATTAAGGGTATCTGTTTCTGCCCTAAATAAAAGAAATTTTCCTGCTCTAGGAAGCAACATAATTAATCTAACAAAAAATGCGGAGGGTTATCGTATGCGGCCTGGGGGAATTTTATTTGAAAAGGAAATTTCTATTGAAATTGCTTATGACAAAACTAAAATCCCAGAAGGATACACTGAAAAAGACATTTCCATTTTCTTCTATGACAGAGCTAAAAAGCTATGGCAGAAACTTCCACAATCAGAAGTAAAATCTCATTTAGCAGAGAGTGTCAGCGGGAAAACTAAGGAATCTTCAGACTTTATTGCAGGAATTATCAAACTTCCTGAAAGTCCCGATACTTCAGGTTTTACTCCTACCAGCATCAGTGGACTCAAAGCTGCAAGCCCTTTTGTTGGAGTACAGTCAGTTTCTCCACCTTCAGCAAGTCCTGACGGCTCGGCTTCAACCTCTTTTTCTATAGATCTTCCAGCTGGAAGAGCGGGTATGCAGCCAGGGCTGAGTATACAATACAGCAGTGATGGCGGTCAAAGCTGGCTGGGAACAGGATGGAATTTAACCCTTCCTTCTCTAAGTATTGATACCCGTTGGGGAGCACCTCGTTATGATGCTCAATATGAGACGGAATCCTATATTTTATCAGGAGAAGAACTTCTGCCTAATACCCACAGAAATGAGTGGGAAAACAGAACTACAAACAAGCGTTTTTACCCAAGAAGGGAAGGGGGCTTTAACCAAATCATTAGAAAAGGAAACCATCCTAATAATTATCATTGGATGGTAAAATCTAAAAGTGGGGTTACTTTTTACTATGGGGGAGATGAAAACAGTATAGCTGCTTCTTCTGTGCTTGCAGATCCTCAGGGTAATATAGGACACTGGGCGATTTCCTCTCAGAAAGACCTGAAAGGAAACAGTATCCACTATGAATATGTAAAAGATGGAGGGGTTCTCTACCCTAAAAGTATTTATTATACTGGAAAAAACAACACCAAAGGGGCTTACTCTGTACATTTTATTACAGACAAAGACTTAGGAGAAAACCTAAGAAATGATGTTCAAATTTCTGCAAGGCTTGGTTTTAAACAACAGCACGAAAGGCTTCTTCGAAAAATAGAAATAAAGTACTCTGGACAAATGGTTCGCTCTTATGAGCTGGTCTACAGAGAGGGCGCCTTCAAAAAAACATTACTGAAAGAAATCCGCAGTTATGATGCCGAAGGACAGCTTTTCTATACTAACAAAATGGATTATTATGATGATGTCCATGACAGTAATGGCAATTATATTCCTTTTGGAGCTTTTAAAACTTGGCAAGTTCCATCTGATAATATTGCCTATACTATTCTAGGAATAGATGGTTTTTCTGGTAAACCTACACTGGTGGGAACTTCCAACTCCGAGAGTGGAGGGGTAAACTTCCGAGTGGGAGTAGGAATTACAGGAATAGGCAGATTTAATAACAGTACCTTAGGAGGCGGTGGAGGAAGCAACTGGGGAAGCACTCATTCTAAAGTTCTCTTTCAGGATATAGATGGAGATAACCTTCCTGATAAAATTTATATTGATGGTAGCAGCGTTTACTATAGAAAAAACCTTACCGCTTTAGGAACAGAAGGTTTTGGTCCCAAAATTCCTATTAATCTCTCTAGTTTAGGAAGAACAAAATCTAACTCTTATAATTACGGGGTAGATTTAATGGTTAATCTTAACAATAAAGTAGGTTTTCCTATTGGTTATAACAAACAGGTATCTAAGAATATCACTGAGAGTTATTTCATGGACTTCAATGGAGATGGACTGGTAGATTTTGCCAATAGAGGGACGATATACTATAACCGTCTGGTAAATGGAATACCAACATTCTCACCAAGTAGTACAGGTACACCTTCTCCTATTCTCAACACAGGAACCCTTAGTATCTCAGGAACCACAGGAATTACCCGAGAGGAATTGGAAAGAAGCAATCCGCTTCATGATGTGGTAAGAACCTGGAAAGCTCCAGTGGCAGGAAGAATTTCCATTTCCCATACCTACAAATTGATAGAAGATTTATCCCCTAAAAGAGCTGAGTATACAAAAAATGATGGCACTCCAAAAGCAGATGGGGTAAAGCTTTATTTTCAGCATAAAGGAAATCTTGTTTGGCAGGAAGATATTACTGCTGATGATTATGCCTTGAAATCCAAAACTGAAGAACTCAATGTACAGAAAGGAGATGTGCTTTACTTCAGAGTAAGCTCTAAGGAAGATGGAAACTATGATAAAACTTTTTGGAAACCAGAGATTACTTATACTTCTCTTGCTGCAGCACAGGATGAAAACAGCCTTGATTTAAAGAAATATACCATAGAGGATATTCTCTTTTCTTCTGAGCAGATGTATGCTTTTCCAAGCGATACTCGTCCTACATTAAGAGGTAACTTTGTAAAAGGGGCTACTACAGATGGTATTAAATTAAAATTTTATAAGATAGACCTTACTCATGGCAGTAAAACTCTTGTTCATGAGCAGTATTTCAGTGAAGCTACTGCGACCTATGATTTGTCTTTAATTCCGCTGGGCAGTTTCCAGCAGGCTGAAGCACTGAAAGTAGAAATAGAAAGTGAAACAGAAATTAACTGGAGAAATATAGACTTTAGACCTAGTATAGAATATGTAGACGGAGAGGGGAGAAATGTCAGCCATCCTATTAATGCTGACTTTAAAATTTATGAGAAGCTTGATAACTTCTATACTCCACGCTATATGATGCCTTCACAAAAAGGAAAGCTAAGGATTCATCTATATTCTGCTACTCCTCCTACTTCACCAACACCTACTCCTGCTCCAGGAACCCCACCAACCAGTGGAGATATCCTTCTAACAGCAAAGCAGGAAGGAAAAGTAGTAGCGCGTAAACGCTACAAGGTGGTGAATGGGATACTGAGTCTGAATCCAAAACCTTCTGATATAGTATCTGATTCTGTGGTATTAGGAAAAGAAGTTTTTATAGAAGCCAATGTTTCCAATAAAAAAATGAAAGAATTCCTTGATGACCATCATTTTGAAATTAAAGCTCAAATTAAGGATTCTATAAGACTAGCGAAGACAGACCCTCGATATACTCCTACTCATCGTCATCATATTGCTACCTCCATTCAGCAACATAGAGATTATGGGGTTTATATTCCTTTTGAGGAACCTCATAGTGAAGTAAAATTTGGTAAAACCTTCAGAGGATGGGGAAGTTTTGTGCTTAATGGAACTAAAGCTTCCAGCACCATAGACCAAAGTCTGCTGGTAGAGAACTATGGAAATTATGACAGCTCTAACCCTCCTAATGTAGATCCTAGTCAGCATGATGGAAGTATTGCCCGTCCAGAAATGGAGGCTTCTAATCATTATTTCATTAGAACAAAAGGAAATACTCCTATTTCAAGATTTACAGGATTGGAAGATGATATTTATATCAGCAGAGAGGAATTTTCTCCTTCCAGATTAGGGGAAAATGATATTATTCAGTATTTAGACACTTCACTTCCTGTGCTTTCAGGAGGAAGCGGCAGAGCCTTAAACATGGTTAATGAAGGGCGTAGTGAGGTCTTCTCTATAGGAGCAAATTTCGGAGGGGGAAGTGTAGGAATTGGTGGTTCCAGAGGTTCTGGAGATACCTACATCAAAGAGACCATGGCGGATTTTAATGGTGACCGTTTCCCAGATTTTGTTCGTGGAGGCTTTGTGCAGTATACCACCCCGAGAGGAGGCATCTCAGCTCAAGCTGCAGAAATAGGAGACTTCACTCATTCTAAAACCTCTAACCAAGGAGGTTCTATCAATGGAACCTATGCCCATCCTTTAGCTAAATCGTCTGCATCTAAAAATACAGAGAAATCTACCCAACAACAGCAAAATACTGCTACCCAAGGAGCACAAGATGCTGATAAGGCAAAAGCAACGCTGGGGCTCAGTGGAGGCATCTCTTCTGGAGAAGACCATGCAGAGCATACCTATACCGATATTAATGGAGACGGGCTGGCAGACAGAGTAACGAGTAGTTATGTTTCCTACAATACGGGATATGGCTTCTGGAGTCCAGAACCTTGGAATTTTGGAGAACTCAATAAAGGAGAAAGTACAGATACCAGTGGAGGTCCAAGTCTTGGTTTTTCAAGACAATCAGGATCCTTTACTGGAGGATACAGCTACGGAAAATCTATCACTGATATGAAAACCCAGCTGCTGGATATGACCGGTGATGGACTGGCAGATAAAGTAATCTACCAAGACCATGGAACTCTTGTTTATCCTAATCTTGGAAACCGATGGGATACCACTCCTCTTTTCATTCCTAGAACAGCTGGAAGACCTGTAGGAAGAAATGTCTCCATAAGTCATGGAGGGGGTGTGAATATTTCTATTGACCCGCCACCTATACTATTTATCCGTCTCAGTTTTAAAGGAGGAGGCTCCTATGGAACCAATACTAACCGTGTAGAGGCTACTTTCCTTGATGTAGATGGTGATGGCAACTTAGATTATGTACTCTCTGAAGATGAAAATGACCTGAGAGTAGCCTATTCTAATATCCGCAGAACCAATATGCTGAAGAGGGTAGAAACAGCAACAGGAAGCTGGTTTGAAATAGATTATGAGCGTAAAATGCCAACTTATGAAAACCCTAACAGCCAGTGGGTACTCAAAGAAGTAAAGGTATTTGATGGCTATACTGGTGATGGAGAAGATTACGCTATCTCAAGATTTGAATACAACAAACCTTACTATGACCGAAGAGAGCGCAGTTTCTATGGTTATGGCGAGGTAAAGCAGATGCAGATCAATCCACAAGATGGTACAGTGCTGAGAACCAGCGTTCAGGAATATTATAATGAAGACTTTTTTAGAAAATCTCAGCTTAAGAAAAGTACAACCTTTGATAAAAATGGAGCGAAACTCAGCGAAAGCAGTGTGACCTACCACATCGCAGATGCACAAAGCGGGGCGGTAATCCTGTCAAACCAACTTTCTCTTCCGCAGATGGATACAAAATCTGTATTTATCGCGCCAAAAGAGGAGAGAGAACGAGTATATGAGCAGAGCGATTACCTAGAAAAGAAAACGGAGAAACACTATGACCGAGTAGGAAATATTGTCAAGTACATAGACCATGGAGCAGGAAAACCTTCTGATAAGATAGAAGCTGATATCCGCTATTATGAAAGTGCAACCCCTTACTTCGGGGGTATTGCCCAAAGTATTATCGTAAAAGATGCTAATGGAGAGGTAAGAAAACGGGAAGCAGATATCCACCCACAGACTGCAGAAGTCATCAAAATACGCCAGTTCTCTGGAGTAGGAATCTATACAGAGACACTGCTTTCTTATGATGAATATGGCAACCTGGTACAGGTAACTGGTGCAGAGAATGAGAAAGGACAACGCTCACAGCTCAGCTATCAGTACAACCCTGAAACCCACAGCCATATTACCAAGATTAAAGATCATTTTGGGTATGAAAATACCATGGAGTATGACTACCGCTTTGGAGCACCAGTAAAAACTACTGACCGAAACGGGGAGAGTATGCTCTATACGCTGGATGCTAAGGGAAGAACCATCAGTATCTTAGGACCAAAAGAAGCCAAAGCTGGAAAACCCTACACCATCCGCTATGAATATCCAAACCTTAATCAGCCCCGTCCTGCTGGACAGCTGCCTTATGCACTGACCAGAAACTACGACCCTGAACATAACCGAGATATAGAAACCTATACCTATGCTGACGGGCTGGGAAGAGCGGTGCAGGTGAAAAAGACTGCGAGTATCTTCAAAGGAAGAGGACTTGCTGATGAAGAAAAACACATCATCTCTGGAAAACAAATCTATGATGCCTTAGGAAGGGTAGTAGAGACCTATTATCCATTCACTGCATCGGTGCAGAGCCAGCTGGTACCCGCACCAAGCAGCAGCATCCCGCCGACCAAAACCCTCTATGATGAGAAAGACCGACCGGTAGAGCAGATTCTGCCTGATGGTTCCAGTGTGAAAACGGCATATAAAATCACCCACCACAAGGGGGAAAATACCCTGCACACCACACAGACTGATGCGCTCAATAGACAAAGCCATACCTATACCGATGCGCAGGGAAGAGTGCTGACCCAAGCGCAGCCTGACGGCACAGAGACCCATTTTGAATACAGTGCCATAGGAGAGCTTACCAAGGTAACCGATGCACAGGGACACCAGACCCTGAGCGAGTATGACCTCTTAGGAAGAAGAACCAAATTAGTACATCCTGATGCAGGAACGACTATTTTAGTCTATGACAAGGCAGGAAATCTCATCAAGAGACAAACCAGCCAGATACGCGGAGAAATGCCTGATGGCTACATCACTTATCACTATGACTACAACCGCCTGCAGGAGATAAAATACCCGAAATACCCTGAAAACAGTGTCCGCTACCACTATGGAGCACAAAGTGAGCAGGCAGGAAGAAGAGGAAGACTCTGGCTGGTAGAAGATGCGAGTGGAGGAACTGAATACTTCTATGGAGATATGGGCGAGGTGACTAAGGAAATCCGAAGTCTGCGTATAAAGCCCGTAGAAGTGCAGACCTATGTAACCCAGTATGAATACGACAGTTGGAACCGTATCCAAAAGCTGGTTTATCCTGATGGAGAAAGACTGGACTTTGGGTATAATATAGCGGGGAACTTAACGAGCCTGAAAGGCTATAAAGCTCCCGAAGGCACAGCACCAAGTGAGGAGCATGCCTACACCTACCTGAAACAGCAGGGCTATGATGAGTTTGAGCAGAAAGTATACCGTCTCTACGGAAATGATACCGAGACCCACTACCACTACGACCCTGTGATGAGACGCCTTGAACATCTCAAGGCCGAAAGTCTTACTCCAGCAGGAGGCGGGGGAAGTTTCCTTATCCAGAACAACCGTTATGCGTATGATTTGGTAGGGAACATCCTCAAGGTGGAGAACCAGCTTCCAATTATCCGCAATGCACTGGGCGGGGCTTCCAGCTATGAATATCAGTATGATAATCTCAATCGGCTGACCCGTGCCAAAGGAAACTACACCGGAGAGCTTACCAGTGCCAGCTATGAGCTGAAAATGAGTTATAATAATCTTAACTCCATCACAAAGAAAGAGCTAAACCACCTCTCCGGAGGGGTGCAGAAGGGCTATACGCTGGACTACAGCTACAACAACCCTGCTCACCCTCACGCCCCGAGTGAAATCATGGAGATGGGTAAACCTAAAGCCCGAACTTACCAGTATGACGGCAACGGTAACCCTGTCTACTACGAGGAATCCAAGAGCTTCCGCGCTATGGTTTGGGACGAGGAAAACAGGCTGAGAGGCATTAATGATAATGGAAAACTGCATCTCTACACTTACGACCACACGGGCGAAAGAGCAGTGAAAAGCAGCGGGGAGAGCAGTACGGTGGTGACCAACGGGCTGACATCGGCAGTCATCACCCACATGGACGACTATACCGCCTATGTAAACCCTTATTTCGTGGTGCAGAAAGGGAAATTTACCAAGCATTATTTTGAGGGTTCGGCAAGGATAGTGAGTAAGCTGGGCGAAGGGACTTTTGTGCATAAGAACACGGGCATCATGGCGGGAGGAATAGACTACATCCGCCAAAACGCCCAAATGCAGGAGGCAAGGGACAATTATATTCGTGGACTAAAGGTTCCCCCAGGTCCACCGACACAGCACGGCATCTACGCCAGCCCTGAATGGACAGGACAGCCTTACCCGAGCCTTGGATGGCAGAATATCCGCCAAGACCAAGAACCGCCCGAAGGCTGGCCGAGACCACCGAAGTTCAATGAGCCGGGAGATGTCCCAGGTCCTCCTGTACAGTACGGAGACCCGATTACGCCACAGACTGTGAAAGCAGGGTATGGCTTCGTTCCGAATGGAATAAGAGAAAAGAATTTGTATTTTTACCATCCAGACCACTTGGGGTCAAGCAGTTACATTACGGATAGAGAGGGAAGAATAACCCAGCATACGGAGTATATAGCGTTTGGAGAGGTGCTCTTTGAGGAGCACAGCACGAGCAAAACTATGCCGTATTTGTTTAATGGGAAGGAGCTGGATACAGAGACCAATTTGACTTATTTTGGGGCAAGGTATCTGGATATGAAAACCAGCCTCTGGCTCAATACTGACCCGCTCAGTGGTTATAATCCTATACAAGAAACTGAACATTACATAGACGGTCAGCATAATAATGGGGTGTTTAATCCAATGAACCATAATACCTATGGATATACTTATAATAATCCTGTGATTTATGTGGATCCAACAGGAAAACAAGCGTATTTCATGGGAAGAAATGGATTTTATATGGAAGGTGATCCTTCTTGGGGAACATATATAGGAAATGTAAGACCTATTAGTGCATACCATGAACTAACTCGAATTAGAGGAACATTATATCATAAGAATACAACTAATTTATTTGCAAAAATAGGAAATGCTTTTGGAGGAAATTTTGTAGAACACAAAGAATATGATAGTGCTCATGAATCATTTTATGATGAATTACAATGGACAGTTGCAGGGCACTTAGCATTTAAAGGATTAGGAGTTGTTGCAAGCAGTTTGTTGAAAAATGCAGGAGGATCTTTATGGAAAATAGCCCCTTTGGAAAGAGGTTTTGTTTATGAATCTATGTTAGGATTAAAGGGGACATTTAAAGTAAAAAATTTCCCTGTAATAGATGCTTTTTATAAAGGAGTAGCCACGAGTGTTAAAACATTAGATTTAGGAGCAAAATCTTACCTTAAAAATAATGCTGTGTTTAATAAGTTAACAGGTTATATTGATGATTTAGCTGGTTTTAATGGAGCAACGTGGGGAGATGATGTTGTACGAGGGTCAGACATTACTAAAAGGGTTTTAGAGGTAGGGATACCTCGGGGAGCTTCTTCGTCCCAAATTCAACAGATAAATAATGCTGTTAAGTACGCGGCAGAAAAGGGGGTTAAGGTAAATGTTAGGGTAGTAAAATAGATAGAGTAAATTAACGTATGAAATTTTTTATGAAAAAATTAAAATTATTTGCCACAAATGCTCATTTGTTTGAGGAAGACAATAAAGGCAATGAAGAGGCTGATTTAATAAAGAAATCTATTCAAGTATATAAAACCGATAAGTACTATAAAATTATTACTATGTATAGGACAGAGTCTTGGACGTATCTTTTGGGTGAGCCTATTTTTCTACTTCCTTTAGATATTACGGCAGGAGAGCTCGCAAAAGTAATATTGGAAGGATTAAATCATAGTCGTTCTATTTCAGAATCAGAGGAAGACATAATCCGAAATAACAACAAACAATCACTATTAAAACAGATAAAAGAAAAATCGTATGACAACTTATATAAAAACTCTACAAGCTGTAATATTTATGTTGAAAGCCAAGAAATAACAATAGAACCTAATATTTATCTTGGTTCAAGAGAAGGACTAACAACAGATATGGAGAGGGTTGTTAAATTAGAGTTTTTGGAATCAAAATATATAGATATAGCGAAATTAGTTATTGATATATTAAGTTACAAGGTAAACATTCCAAAGTCTTAACTCCTAAAAAATGATTTTAAATAAAGAAAGTTCTGCAAATTTGCAGAGCTTTTTTTCTGTCCTGTCTGCTCCGCAGAACTAAAAAAGAGGGGCAAAAAATGGAGTGCTGAAAGCACGAATTTATTTACTACACTTCGTGTAATTTTCCGTTTTCGGGTTCAAATCGTCCATTTTTAACTCTAAAGAGTGACAAAATAAGATGGTTCAATAATAAATAGACCTCACATAATCACAAAGAATTTCTCATGCCCCTACGGAGCAAACTTTCCGTCCCGATGGAAAAATTTTTCCATCGGGACGGAAAGTTTGCTGGGACGGGACGAAAAAATGATTATCTTTGGATTGAATTATAAGAAATTTTCAAATGATGGAACATATATTTATAATAATCAAGGGAATGTAAATACAACTATCGGACAATGAAAAGTATATTATTAATAGGTTTGATATTATTTTGTACATCTTGTTTTGTGCATGGAGGTAGAATGATTAATGGGCAATGCCGTCCTAAAACCCCTAATTTTAAATTAACAAAAATCCCTTTTAAAGACTCGGACTTATTAGCATTTAATAAAATCTATATAGCTGATGATAAAACTAATGCTATGGGTTATGGTTTCTATCCCGATGGAAGAATTATATATGTGCACTCAAAAGATGGTCTGACATTAAAAATCGAGGATATAATCAATAAAACATGGAATAATGCTCCTGCAATTGGTTATTGGAGGATGGAACGAAATAAAATTAAAACAGAATATTTTTCCTGTTCAAATTCTGGAAACTATATTAGAAAACAAGGTTACATAAAGGGTGACACTATTTTTTTTGAACGAGATTGTAGGACAAGACCATTCAAGCAAAAAATATGTTATGATAAATATATTTTATCCAATATGAATTTCGGTAATGTTCCAGATGTGTTGTTTTAATTATAAATAATATATAACTATCTGATAAACAAAGCTAACATATAGAGAAGAAGATTTTTAAAGCCATATCTGTTTAATGGGAAGGAGTTAGACCAAGAAACCAATCTAACATATTTTGGTGCGAGATATCTGGACATGAAAACCAGCCTTTGGCTCAATACTGACCCGCTGGCAGAAAAGTATCCAGAAACATCACCATATACCTATACACTGAATAACCCAATTAAATTTATAGATCCTGATGGGAGAGATGTTATTCCATCAAAAGAGTTTCTAAAATCTTCATATGCTTCTATATATAAAAATTTAATGAAAACTAATACTGTATATAAAAATATTTTATCAAAGTATTCTAATTCAAAATCCTTTAATTTTTATTTAGATTATCGTGATAAAAATGTATCAGTAGGATCTAATGCTACAACATATAGTACTCGAACAATAAGTATCCAAACACAGGGGAAAAAAATTATAGGAAAATCTATTGATGCAGTAGAATCAAAATCTTACTATGGAAAGTCCGCTTTGACAGCTAACAATTTTGAAAAAAGTGAAATTGCTATGGCAGGAACTTTAATACATGAGGCGTTACATGCAAAAATAGCCACAACTTTCAAGAAAGAGGAACATAATCATGATACTTTTATGGAATATCATGATACATATTTAAATGCTCTGAAAGAATATAATCAAGATAATAATTTAGGTTATACTGATCTGCAATTAAATGATTTGGTATGGGAAGGAAGTAAAGAATCGAAACAATTTAAAGATTATATACAAAAACTTTCTAAAGCCAATGGTAATACATATGAGGAAGAATTAAAATCTTATAATGAGAGAGTTAGTAAAATTATTTGGAAAGAAAGAAAAAATGAAGAAAAATGAAAGATATATTATTAGTAGTGTTCCTATGTATTAGTTCAGTATGTTTATCACAGAAGTTTATTAATATACGATTTGAAAGCACTCCTGAACAAGAGAATAAGTATAAGGTTTTTTTTGAATACAAAAGAATATTTTTAGATGATTTAATATTTAAGGAAGAAGGGTTATTTAGCAGAGATACATTAAATAATACTACAACAACTATTTTTAAAATAAGAAATGATAAATGGTATTTTAAAAAAAATAAAAAATGGTTTATTTTTTTTGATAAAGAAAAAGATATAAACTCAGTAATACTAATTAATGGAGATAAATATCTATTAAATTGGTGTAAAACTAATTTAATAGATAAGGAATCAAAAGAAATAATCTATTTATTAAAATTAAATCCAATAGGCTTCAGAATAAGTGGTTTACCTCAATATTTATTTACGCTGAAAGATGGTATAATTGCTATAGATGGACATAATATGCTTTTAATTAGAGAGGACAAGAAATATTTATGGGAATTATACAAATAGGGAATATCCTAAATATATTATTAAAAATTCACAATAAAAATAAATGAGGTATCATCATATCACCAAAGAGAAAGCAGAAGGTAAATTATCAAATCCTCAAAGAATAGCAGATCTTTAAGAAAAATATAAAAAGCAGGATATGGCTTCGTTCCGAATGGAATAAGAGAAAAGAATTTGTATTTTTACCACCCAGACCACTTGGGGTCTTCGTCTTACATCACCGATAGAGAAGGACGGATAACACAGCACACAGAATACATAGCGTTTGGAGAAGTGTTGTTTGAGGAACACAGCACGAGCAAGACCATGCCGTATTTGTTTAATGGGAAGGAGCTGGATACAGAAACTGGATTGTATTACTATGGAGCGAGATACTACGACCCTAAGACAAGTATATTCTTGAATGTAGACCCGCTGGCAGAGAAAACCATGACACCATATGCATATACGAATAATAACCCGATAAATCTGATAGACCCTACAGGGATGAAGCCAGAAGACGATTACATTGATGCAACAACTGGAAAATTGTTAGGAAGTGATGGTGCAAAAACAAATAATATAAGAGTAATATATAGAAGTGACTGGAACGACATAAAAGAACAATATAAGGGAACAACCTCTGAACAAGCAACAAGTGAATTACAAAGTAGAAGTTCCATAGTAACTATTAATTCCACACAAATTAATTCCGATATTAATAATGCAAATAATGAAACTATTGCCGACCAAACAAAAGAAAGACAAGTTTTTATTGGCTTAAGTGTGACTAGAAATGATATACCTCTTGGAGAAATAACATCAGTAAGAGGACCTGATGGAATAGATGGGATAACAAATGTTGGTATTGTAACAAGAGGAAGCCGAATGGTTTTTGAGGGAACAAGTATAATACCTGCTGCACAAGTTCATACCCATAATTTAAGTCAAGATACAAGAAAAACAAATATACCAGGTACATCTTTAAAGGATAAAAAAACCTCGAACAGTTTTAATATCCCTATTTTTGCTGTGGACTCCTACACAGGAAATACTCCTAATGGTAATGCTATACATAGAGTTTTACCTGATGGTACCCAAACAAATAATATAGGAACAACAAATAAACATAATATAGGACAAGAAGCTTTAAAACATTTTATTAATAAACAAAAATAAGTATATGAGAATAAAACATTTTATAGTACTAATATGCTTAGTATTTTTATATAATTGTAATACCCAAAAATATAGTAGTGATATTATTTATTTTTTACCTACTTCTGTTAGTGAAATAATAGAGAGAGAATTACAAAACCCCAATTATAAAAACCCTTATATGGTTTTATATAAAGAGAGTGACGATTATATTATATATGTATGTAGGGGAAAACACCCTATCTTCGTACAATATAGTAATCGCTCTGTATTTATCAATAATGATTTAATCCCATTATATTTCGCTTCAGATGAGTATTTTGCCTATGCTCAAAAAGGGAAAGATGTATTAAAAAATATGAAAAACGGAAAAGAACTTATAAAAAGGATTTATATAAAAGAAAATACTTTTTCAATAAAATTTGACCTTTCTGGAAAAATAAAAAATTAGGGTAATGTTCCAGAAGTGTTGTTTTTATTATAAATAATATATAACTATCTGATAAACAAAGTTAACATGTAGATAAGAAGATCTTTAAAGCTATATCTATTCAATGGGAAGGAGTTAGATACGGAGACGGGGCTTTACTACTATGGAGCTCGTTACTTGGATAGTAAAACCAGTCTATGGCTGAATACTGATCCTCTTAGTGGCTATAATCCTATCAAAGAACATGAGCATTACATAGATGGACAACATAATAGAGGGGTATTCAACCCCATGAACCTAAATACTTATACATATACCTACCAGAATCCTATTGTTTTTGTAGATCCAAATGGGAAGCAAAGTTATTTTGACCCAACAGGTGTTGGAAGTTATATTCAAGGGCAACTCCAAGGAATTGGAACATATGTTCA
The DNA here is from genome assembly GCA_963516475.1 of uncultured Flavobacteriaceae bacterium. Classification (GTDB taxonomy): domain Bacteria; phylum Bacteroidota; class Bacteroidia; order Flavobacteriales; family Weeksellaceae; genus JABCPE02. The sequence continues at coordinate 154,327 of CAUQBR010000002.1, read as the reverse complement.
GTATAAAGTAAGTAAAACCTATAATGATACAAAACAAGCAATTATTAACACCGCAAAACAAGCACAAACTTGGGTAAAAAATAATAAAAAAGAAATATTATCCTTAGCCAAGAACTTTCAAGAAACAGGAGATCAAGCAACTATAGCAGGATTAGGAATGGCTGCCGCAGGTGCTCCTGTAGCTGGAGTTGGAGCGACTCCAGGTCTTGCATTATCAACCGCAGGTGGATTTTCCTCTACTGTTGGCAATGCTATGGAAGTAGGTGTAGAACTTATTACACAAGATTTTTCTGATAACAAAACTGGAAAAGCAATATATAATATAGGTACTGCTTATATCATAGACAAAACAATAGATGCTCTAATTCCAGGTCCAACCCCAACAAAGGGAATGACTTCTCAAGCACAAAAGAAATTAAACGAAATGAACAAAGTCAAAACAGAAATAATTAGAGAAACATCTAAAAAAGCAGTAGAAAAAGAATAATTATGATAGGAAAAGAATACATTATAGCTTATATATTGATGTTAATATTAAACATATTATATTTAAGAGATAAAAGAAAGCAAATAAAAAAAGATAATAGTAATCCTATGAATTATCTTAGATTATTTCAATCATATGCAAGTCTTATATTAATTTCCATATTATTGTTATTATCTATATTCAGGTAATGTGGTAATGTTCCAGATATGTTGTTTTAATTATAAATAATATATAACTATCTGATAAACAGAACTAACATAATAATATAAAAACCATAATATAGATGGGCAATAGCCTATCTATATTATTTTTGCACAAAAATAATGATGTATATGACTGAGTTTCATTCCTCGTGTTCCAGATGTGTGGGCAGGTGTTTCTACTGTGGCGGGAAAACCATAAAACACGGCTTTACCAAAGGAAATAAATAAAGATAAACAATAAATAAATTTTAAAATTTCTACCTCCGCATTCTTGATTTAGTAGGCTCTTGCATGATTTCTTCTTTTTCAGCAACCTTTTCTTCTTTGGGTCTTAACTTGAAAAACTCCCTGTTCTCTTCTTCTCTTTCTTTTACAAAATCAATCGGATTGTAATTTTTGAGTTTTTCTTTTTTTTCAGCTCTATATTGGTTAATCATTTTTTCTCTTAATAGAGGCAGTTCGTTTTCAATTTTGTCGCTTATTTCAGCTATTTTCATATTTGTCTGCTCTTTCCTCATTTGGAAATCATTTATATTTATTCCTTTTTCTTTAAGCTTATTTTCTAATTGAGCTAAAGCAGGTTCAGAAATCTCCAATTTTTCTTTTGTCCATTTTATTTGGTTTTCCCAATTTCCATTACCTGAATTTTGCCATTGAGTGTATTTTTCTAAATCTAATTTCAAATTTTTTACCTGCTGATATTCTTTACTTTTTACATAATCTTCAAACTTCCTTGATACAAACCCCAAATCAGCTTCATAGCGAGTCTTCTCGTTTTCGTAGCGTTTTTTAAGGATAGAAATTTCAATTTCCGCCCTTGTAGTTGGGTCGGTAATAAGAGCTGTTTTCAGTTCTTGAGTATCTACATCAGACACATCTATTACATTTGCTCCCTTTTTCATAGCCTCCATATAACGAGACTGTTTAGCTTGGAGTTTTTGAAGCATAAAAACATCTACACTATCATTGGTCAGCATAAAATTAATTCTTACATTTTCCCACTGGTTTCCCTGCCTCCAAGCTCTACCCTCAATTTGGCGAAGTGAAGTAAAGTTATACGGAAGAGATAATAAATACATATCAGAAGTTTTTTCCTGTAAATTCATTCCTTCTTGGATAGCCTCTGAGCCGATAATAACTTTAATATCCCCTTTGTTGAATTTTTCTTGAATATTTAGTCGTTGGTTTTTACTAACAGCCCCTGTAATCATCGCTACTTCATTATCTTTATATCCCACTTCTGAAACCAAATACTCTTTAAGTTTTGGAAACTCTGAAACCCCTAATTCAGAATAGATAATCTGCCCTGCATCTGGTTGGTCTTTTTTATTTTGAGCAATCAGTTCCATAGTGGTTTTTAATTTTGGCGAATTTTCAATAAATTCTTTCGTTGTTGGCTTTTCGCCATCATATTCATCATACAAATAGGGAGAAATAGCTATTTTACGAGCATTAAGAATATGAGTTAAAATAGCCCCTTCTTTCTTTTCATCTAAAAGTAGATCAAGCCTAAAATACATATCTTCGGTTAATTGATTTTGTTCAATTTTATACTCTTTGTTGATACGATTGGGGCGTTTGAGTTCTGGATTATCTTCTTCTCCTTTAATGTCAATAAACTCGCTCAAAAGTTGCTGAAACAAAGCATTATTCTTAAATCTTCTTACATTGGTTTTGTATTTTATATCGCCTTTTGCATCAATTTCCATATCATTGTCTGCCTCCATAAAGGTTTCAAAGAAATTATTGACATTAAAATACCCTGATTTTTCTAATCTTTCATTGGCAATGAGCGACAGTACAGAATAATATTCCAACGGTTTATTAGTGAAAGGAGTTGCAGAAAGAAGGGTAACATTTCGCCCATAATTCTGCTCTTGAATGTATTGTGAAGCCATCCAAGTATTGATGCCTAAAAGCGAAGTGGCTTGGTTTTGATTTCTAAAATCAGAAGCAAATCTCCTGTCCTCTATCTTAACTTTCCCTACAATATGATTTGCATTATGAACTTCATCAAAAGTAAGATGGTCAAATCCAAAATCTTCCCAATCATAGATTTTCCCTCTTTTCATTTTTCCTTGAATTTCCTCTTGTTTTTGAAGTTCTTTTTGAATATCTCGCTCTGAAAATTTTAGAGCTTTGGTCTCATTTTGAGAAATATATGAAAAATTTCGTGCTAATCTTTCGGTAGTTTCTTTGGAAAATCCAATATTATTAAAACCTTCATAGGTTACAAGTGTAATTTCTCCATCTTTATTATCAAATTTGGATAAATCGTAATCTTTCCCCAAATTCCCTAAAACATTCACTTTAGCATTAGGGATAGTTTCAAAAATAGTTTCCACCCATTGTTTTAAAATACTGTCATTTGGCACGACAATAAGAGGTCGTCTGGCGTTGTCTCTCTCCATTGCCTCATGCATAGATAGTACTCCAGAGAGTGTTTTCCCAAAACCTACCTCGTGAGCCAAAAGCCCCACCCCCTTAGTTGTGAGCCTTCCTATACCTGCTTTTTGAACTTCGGTAAGTTCCAGTGGTTTGCCTTTGAAATTCTTATGAATTTGTGAAAACAAAGGAAATTCCTTGTAATCAGGAATATGGATATTGTTGTATTTTCGGTTAAATTCATTGACAAATTTTTCTTTTTCAGCATCAGATAGTTCCTCTTTTAAGAATTTACTAAATAGGTCATTAGCTGTTTCCTTACGCCTCTCACGGATAAGAGCATTTCGGTCTTTATCACTTCCTGTAACCTGTTCATTATCTACGAACCCACGCACTTCCCATGATGAAGAATTACCAAAGGCTTCATCAGGAAGATTTCGGATAAATTCTTTGAATTTCATTGCCAAAGTAACATCTACCATCTGTTTTTCAGTGGTATAAATAGGTCTTGGGTTTATTGTTCCATAGTTCCAGCCTGTTTGCTGTGTGACCTCTCTCTCTTCTTTACCTAACAAAAAATTATGTACAAATTCATGATTTGGCGAAATGATAATTTCTTCTAATGATTTTTTAGAAGGCAAAACTTTTTCTAAAAGAGCTTTCTGTTTCTCATATTGAGATTGAGAGAGTTCAGTTTTTTCGTTTTCTAACTGCTCTAATTTTTCATAAATATCGCCTTCTGCATAGTAGAAATCATGAATTTTTGAGCCTTTATAAAGATTAGCGTATTTTTCAAGTCGGCTTTCATGGATTTGGATTTCCCCATCATATTTGGTGTTTTGAAATGCATCTAATTCGTTTTTAGTAAGATTTGGACTGTTTTGCAGACCAGTATCTACTATTTCATCTTGTTTGTTAAATTGATATTTTAATACTCCTTTCTTAATCTCTGGTATGGATTGAATTTTATATTCCTGTTCCTCTGATTTTATATTTTTATTCAATCGCTCTAACTTATCAGAAATATCTTTTATTCTCTCATTATCAAAGTTTTGTGGTGTATTTTCTGTTTCACGATAAATTTCATTGTATTTTTCAATTTCATTAACAATGACAGGACTTTTGAATTTGATATTGTGCAATTTAATTAAGGTCTGCTCAATATTTTGCTGTAATTCTTTAGTCTGATTTTCTTGAGGTTTAGCCTGTTCTTTTTCAGCTTTTTCCTCTACAATTTCCTCTACAATAGGTTCTGTATCCCATAAGCTTAATTGTGTTTCTTCTGTTTTTTGAGGTGTTTTTTCTCGCTGGTCTGTATGGCGTTGAAGCAGATGTAAAGCATCATCTAAATTACCTTTCACATAGTCTTCTATTTTGCCGAAACGGTTAGTCTTTTGGTCTAAATCTCCTAAAATTTTAGCTGGATTTTCAATAAAATAATTGGAAATATCTCTTTTTTCTGCATTAGAATTTTTGGTTAAAATAATAATATCCGTTCCTATATCAGTAGCTTTGAAAACTCCATTGGGCAAACGGTAAGCTTCTTTTAATTCTGCATTTTGAAGCTCATTTTGTCGGTTAAGCCATGAACTTGGCACAACCATAGCAAGAGTTCCGCCTTCTTTAAGAACATCAAGAGAGCGTTTGATAAAATAATCTTCATAACGAGCAATTTTAGGTTCTTCGCCCAGACCTTTGTAAAGTCCACGATGCTGACCATAAGGAGGGTTTCCGATAACTAAATCATAATTAGGAGAAAAATCTTTTTTTTGTCCGTTTTCTGTTATAAATTCGGTTTCAAATGAACGGAGGTTTACCTCAATATTTGGATTAAGAATTTTTGTGATTTTTGCAGTAGTTTCATTGATTTCAAAAGAATTGATGTTTGTTTTTACATCTAAATCTTTAACTGCTGAAAGGAAATTTCCTGTGCCGACACTTGGTTCTAAGACACTGATTTCTTTTTGTCCATCAAAATTATCTTTAATAAGGTTTCTAACAGCATTTACCAATTTTTCATCGGTATAATATTCATCTAAAATACCTCGCCCTGCTTTGGCAATACCGCCACTTTTATAAGCAGAAACGAGGTCTTTGATGTCCTCTGTAATTTCAATATCTTGTTTTAGAGAAATAGTTTTATCTTCGGCTACTTCGGTAAGATTATTTACTAATTCAGTAATTTGTTCATTGGATATTTTTTGACCTTTTAAATTTTGAACAAGGTCTAATATGGCAGGTCTTCCAAGTCCATTGACATCTCCCACGCCATTCTCTTGATTGCTGGGCTGTCCTCCTCTGTTTTGCTTGTCCAGATTTTGTCCAATTCCGCTATATTCCCCTCGTTGTGTAATTTCTTCAATTCTATCACTCTGCGGTTGTGTATCTCGGTGGCTGTCATTTGGCTGTTGTCTTCCTCTTCCCAAATGCTCTGACTCTGATGAGCTAAATCCATTTCCAACATTGTGGCTGTCCAAAGTTTCTGACTCTCTGTCGGTGTTTCTATGCTCGGATTGGCTTGTTTTGTCAAGGTTTCTATTGTCTGATTCAGTTTTTCCTCGTTCCACTGACTGAGAATCGGATATTCCTGTGGATTGTTCTTGATTTGTTTCATTTTTTATAAATTTATTTTCTACTAAATTACGCTTTTTTGATTGTATTTCCTCTCTATTTTGTAAATAATCATTTAAGTCTTTGATTCCTGTTCCTGTAATCCCAATACTATATTTCCATCTCAAATCTTCTATATTATGATTTGGCATTGAGCTTAATATTGTTGTAGAGGCATCTGTCCCTGCTTTATCTCCATCTAAAAGTAAAGTGATTTTCCCTTTGTAGTCCTTAAATTCTTCTATGAATTTATCTACATTAACCACTGAATTTAGAACTACCAGTGTAGATTTATTCTCTCTGTTGTTAAGCTTCTGTAGTTGCAGAAAAGAAAGCATATCGGTCATTCCCTCAAAAACCACAACATTTTTCCCATTCTCTCTATTGACAATGGCAATATCATTTTTACCCAGTTTAGATTTCATCAATGGGTTACGGATTTCGTAGCCGTTTGATTGATTCTCTATTCCAAGACCAAAGTAGCTTTTATCTTCTACCTTATAATGAATCTGTTTCGTGTATTTCTCTAAAATATCCTTATCAATACCTCTATTATTAAAATATTCAATAAGCTTATCATTGTTTGGTGGGGTTATTTTGGTAACAGAAATATTACTTTTTTCATTAGCTTGGGTATCTTTTAATCTTTTCTGTTCTGCAAAATCTTCTGAAATATATACATTAGAAAAATCTTTTAAGAAATCCATCGTTTCACGCCAAGATTTATTTTCAAAATTCATCACAGCTTTTATGATTTTTCCACCTTGTCCTGTTTTGAAATCATAATACCCATTTTCATTCACTGAAAATTTATTCTCATCAGTTCTAAAATAGTAATCATGTCCTGACTTTCTGTCAAACTGGACTTTTCCCTGCTTTTCTAAATATTGGAAATAATCTAAAACACTGACACTTTCAGTGATTTTATTAATTTCATCCGCCGAGTAAGATTTTCGCTGGTTCATTGGGATTATTTTTTAGATTTTTTGTTAATAAAATCATTGAATTTTAAAATATCTTTTGCTTCTTCATCCCAGTTTTTTCTTGGCAGTAATTGAAGTGTAACAAAAATATCTTGTTCCTTGTTGTAAGTGTCTATACGCTCTATTCTGCCTTTATAATCTATCTCTGCATGGCGATAAAGAGAATAAGGCAAAATAGTATCGGTTTCATAGACATAATATCGGCTGAAATTCTTAGGCGAATTGATTTCAAATCGCTTGTATTTTTTCTTAAATAATATAGTGTCTTTGAGTGTTCTTCGGTGTTCATAATTAGGAATTTTGTCTTTGGTAAAAACAGCTCCTATGTCTTTCATAGAATACACTGAGCGTGGCTTTTGGGCAGTTACCACTTCCGAAATTGTTTTTATTTTCGCTGGTTCTCCTAATGAATAAAATACGGTATCTTTTATAAAATTTATCTCTTTGGTAATAACAGAATTGTTAGGGTCTGGAACTAATTCGATAATCGTATCATTAGAATAATTAAGTCTTGAAATAAGAAAACTTTGAGTGTTATCCAAATCTTTAGAAGCGTCTACATAGATATTAGAAATTACATCTATTGCTCCTTTTTGAGATTTGATTTCTTTATTACAAGAATTTAGCAAAGTGAGTGATAAAAAAGTTAAAATGATTGGCTTTTTCATATTGATGTTATTTAATAAAAGGCTACTTTTTTGGTAGCCTTTGGGATTATAAACTTCTTGAAATGTTTTGTTGTCTTATATCATTCTTTTCTTGTTGCTGAGTATCTAATCCTTGAATAGGTTTATTGGTGTTGAGCCTATTCATTTCTTTATCGTAAAGATTAAGGGTTTTATATTGAGGGTTCAGTACGGCATTTCCTTCTGTGATTTTATTGTCCAAGTTAAATTTCACTTTTACAATATTTCCTTTTTCAAGGGACTTGACTGTGTTATCTTTGTGTTCAGGTTTATCAAAAATAAGCCCTGATTTTTCTACAATTTTAGCTGTATCTACTCCGTAAGCCTGTTGATTATATGTCTGGAATTTAAAATTACCATATTCATTTTTTTCTTCTGCAAAATTGAGCTTTACAAAAACTGGTTCATTTTCCTTGAATTCAGTCTTTACAGAGCGTCCTTCCAGCAGATTAACTGCCTCTTTTGCTGTAAAATGATTTACGCCAAAATTGTGAGTTCGTTCCTCTCCAATTTCATTTTTTAAAGTTGCATTAAATGAATTTAAAAATACTCCGCCTTTTTCAGATTTATTAAAATTTAAAGTGAAATTTACTTCATTTCCCTGCATTGCTCTGTCCGACTGGGTATGAATCTTAAAAGTTTTTTCATTGGAATTTACTCCTTTTTCTAAATCTTGATGTAGTTTATTACTTTCCCCAAAACCAAGATATTTTAACTGGTTTTTGAGATAATCTAATTGAACAGATTCTATTGGAGATTTTATTTTTTCTTCCTGTTTTTGTTTATCATTGTATATATTCTCATTCTGCGAAGGGCTTTGTTTCGTTGTCTGTTCTTTTTCGGCTTCACTCAAAAAGATTTGAGGGCTTTTTATTCCTTGTTTCTCATCATAGATTTGCATAAACTTCTTTTCTTTTTCAGTAAAACTTCTTTCTCCATCCATGTAAAAAGCTTCTGGAGAGGAATTTTCCATCTCTTTTACAAAGTCTTTATATTCTTTGGTAAGAGGTGTGATATATTTATCTTTTAGTGATAATTTCTGCTCTATTTCGATGTTTTGACTCTGCGAAGAACTCTGTTTCGTTGTCTGTTCTTTTTCAGCTTCATTGATAATTCTTTCGAAGTGTTCTTGTGTCTTTTTTATCCCCTCTTGAGAAATTGTTTTTTCTCCTACTTCCTCTATAAGATTTATCGCCTCTCGAACCCCCATCTCTTTCACCATGTTCTTTTCCTCTGGTGTCAAATTTTTATATTCTTGATGTCTTTCTTTATCAAGTTCCGTTTGAGTTTTTCCATGGTCAGAAAAAACCATTTTTCCTATAAAATTCTGTACATTCTCTTGTTGAGTTTCCATTTTTATATTTTGTTTTTCTTTATCAAAAAATCCACTATCTATATATTCTTGAATCACACTTGCAGAATCTTTTTTATACCTCTCATAAGTATGTCTATCCATATCTTCCAGCATTTTTTCTGTTAGGTCAAAAGCAATATTTTGATAGTATTTTTGAACAGCTGATTTTAGAGCATCTGCCTGCCATTGTTTTTCCGCAGTATAACTTTTACTTGCATCTGCTTCAAAAGTCATTTCATTAGTTTGTGGATTTATTCTCTCTAAGAATGTTTTTGCTTTTCCATCTTCAAGGGTTATACCTGTTTCTATAGGCAGTTTCTCTTGATTTTTATAATAAGCTAAATATACATTTGCTTTTTCGTTATCATCTAATTTGGGATGTGCCTCTTCTTTTAGAGTTACTGATAACCCCATCTTCTCAGCTGTGTTTTTCAAATTTTGGTAGGTTTCCAAAGGGCTGTATCCTTCATTAGAATTCTTTGATGCCTCCACTATTTGGTTATAAATTTTTTCTTGTGGAGTTTCCTTAACCTCAGGATTTTGGCTTTTTATTCTATTTACCAGATTCTCTTTAAACTCATCAAGATTTATATTCTTCTCAAAAATATTATCAATTTGTAAAGACTTTAGTTTTTCAAAATCATTTTTTAATCCCCAATCTTCTACTTTTCTATCAATGAAATCTGTTATTTTTTCGCCAATTTTATATGGAGGTATATCCTCAAATTTAGCTTTCAAAATAGTTTCAGGTATTCCCTTTTCACGATTGCTTAATTGAGTTTCATAGTGTTCAATATCCGCTCTTATCTGTCTAATAGTTTCGGAATTATCAGCTGTTTGTTCTCCATTAATTTCTCCTTTCAGATTTTGGATTTTTTCTTGGACTTGCTCATTAGTAAGCCCTACTATGTTTTTTCTATTTTTAAAATCCTCTATTTCGGATATATCATTATCAAATATCCTTTCATTTTTTAGATGTTCAACTATATTATTGTATTTGCCAAGATGTAATTTTTCTAATAAATCAAATTCATTATTAATTTTTCCATTAACCTTATCTATCAAATACTCTTTTACTTCTGCAAAAACATTTTCGTTTTGTGGTCTCATAGTTTGTTCCATATTTTGTTGTTTTTTGTGAATTGTATTTATTAGCTAATATTACCTTCTAAATCCTCTTTTTCGCTCTTGTTCCTGTTGTTCCTCTATCTCTTGGTTTGCATCTTGATACCTGTCAGGGTCATTTACTCCCAGCTGAATATCTGATTTTTCCTGTTTTTGAGCTTGTTCTCGGTTTGGTGTAGCATCATCAATTGTATTAATCGTTTTAGATACGATATTTATATCATTGCTGATTTCTTTAGCGATTTCTGGGAAATTGTCCATTTTATCCAGCAGAAAATCTTTAAGTTTTTGCAACTCATTTTTGTATCGGTTGGTTTCCTCTATATTTTTTCTTTCTGCAATAATCTGCGTAAGTTCTTTACTGTTTTTTACCAAATCAAACTCTACAATTTGATTTAGTTTTTCATCATACAAGAATGCCTTTTTTTCAAACCCTAAAATATCATTGGCACTATTTTTCTTTTCAATAGAGGAATAAGAAATGCCTTTTTCGGCTTCATTAAGAATATCCGAAATAGCTCTATCTCTTTGAAAAACATTGACTTCAAGGCGTGTGTTTTCATCTTTTAACTGAAACACAACCCTGTCTTTTCCATTATCAGCCACGAGGCTTTCTCCTTTTAAAAATTTCTGAATATCATCATTTGAAAGCTTTTTAGAAAAAGTATTATCCGCTCCAATAATTCCAAATTCTTTTAAATCATCTGTTGGTAGGTTATCATAATTCATAATATGCTGAGATTAAATTATTTGCTTTTATTATATCATTTAAAAATTGAGTAGGATTGATAAATTTCCCATATTCTTTTACTGCAAAATGTAGATGCGGTCCAGTAGAGTTTCCAGAATTTCCACTTTTCCCAATAATATACCCTGCTTTGACTACTTCTCCTGTTCTGTAATATATTTGTGAAAGGTGTAAATAAGAGGTTTCAAATCGGTTGGAATGTCTTACTTTTATGTAATTTCCGCCTCCATTTTTATCCCAACCAGCTTCTGAAACTACGCCATCTAAGACCGTGTATACATTTTCATAATTTGCTCCTAAGTCTATTCCGTTGTGCATTTTCTGTCCTCCAAAAATTGGATGATAACGAACACCAAAGGGCGAAGTAATCAGCATTTTATCCAAAGGCATTGCTATTTTCTTAATTGTATTCTCGGAAATAAAATTGTATTTTTTAATGTTCTTATGGTTTGTTTCAGATTCTTTTTTTGCAATTTTGTTTTGAAAATTTTGAATTAAAGAGTCTTCTATTTTTTTGAAATTAAGTTTTTTATCATTTTCTTTTTTGCCTAAATCAATAATTAGAGTTTTTAGAGAGTCCAATTCTTTTTTTAGGTCTGCTTTTGTTGTGAAAAGTCTTTTTTTCTTTGGTTTTGTAACTTGTTTTTGTGTTGTTTCATTTTGTGTTGCAGAAGGAAAAGATTCATTTAAAAACTCTTTATTTTCCTTTTCTTGATAGGTATAAGTGAGTGTGTTAAACTGCCCAAAACAGGTTGTTGTTAAGAGAAAAAAGAATAATCTAATAAAGTAATTCATTTCCTATCTTTTTCTACAAAAGTGACCATTACTTATCAGAATTACAAGGATTTAAGGGAGGGTTGAACTATTTTGAACTATTTTGAACTATTTTGTACCATTGTAAAATTATTTTTCTAAATTTGTAAGAAATACTTTGGATTATGAAGTCAAGAATATTAACCATAGAACCACCAAAGGGGATTTCGTTGGAAGATGCAAAAATCGCTCTTAAAAGCTTGAAATTTAAGATTATAGAGCAGTCAGAGGCTGTTATTGAAGATAATAAAATATCTAAAACTCAAGAAAAAGAAATAATGCAAATTTCTAAATCCATCAATAGAAACGGAACAAAAAAATGGTTTGCTAAAAAAGGAATAGAGATATGATAGTTATTGCGGATAGTAATATTTTCATAAGTTGCTTTTACTCTCCCAATGGAACTATTGCTGGGATTTTGTCTTATGAGAAAAATGTCCAGTTCATTGCTCCTGATTATATTTATGAAGAAATTATAGAGCATTTGAAAGAAATCATAAGAAGCACCAAACGGAATAAAACAGAAATTAACAGTATTTTGAAAAATATCACTAAAAATGTAAAATTTTACTCTGCTGATGATATTGATAATGATGTTTTCCATAGGGCATATGATATAATGAAAGAAATAGACCCTGATGACACCCCTTTTTTAGCTCTACATTTTCACACAGGGCATAAGATTTGGACAGGAGACAAAGTTCTTATCAATGGTTTAATAGAAAAAGGCTATGATATTTGTATCACTACAGAAGAATTAAAAAACAAACTTTATAAAAAATCCTCTGACTGAGTTATAGTCGGAGGATTTTTCGGAAATAAAGTATAAAAACAATCAAGAATATAGGCTAAGGATTCATATTTTCTTTGATAATAAGTTCTACCTCTTTGGTTATTCTACGGTAGTTTGCCATTAGTGTTTCTTCTTTTCGGTCTTTTCCAGTTTTATCAATGAAAGAATAATAAGTAGGCATTTTTACATAGTTTTCTTCCTCTTCTTTAATGGCTTTCATATCTAAATTGATTTTCCCACTTATTGCTGATGATTTGTATTCTTCAGAATTATTTTCTTCACTTCCTGCTATCATTCCTACCATTTCTCCTGTACGGAGTGCTGCGATTTTTCCAGCAGGAATCATATTATCCATTTTTTCATTGATAGAAGTGGTAGTTCCTTGATTAGAAATGGATTGAGAGTAAGTTTTTTGTTTTATTTTACCAAACATTTTTTCAAGCCAGTCCAAAGTGTTTTTATCACGAGCTGAACCAGAGAGAATATTCCCAATAATTGCAGAAATAGTGTCTGCTACTTCTTTTTTATAGAACTGCCGAAGCTGTGGAATTTCTTGCAGACCAAGAACTACGGCAACTTTGTTACTTCGTGCAGTGGCAATTACATTATCAATTTTGTGAATGTAAATAGTTGGAAACTCATCCGCAATCACGCCACTTGGGTAATTTCCTTTGGAGTTAATAAGTTTTAATGTTCTATTTAAAACAGAAGAATAAAGAGCTGAATTAATATCCTGTGTGGCTGGGTCAGATGCCAAAATGATAGTTGAAGGGTTTTCTTTATCTGAAATCTTCAACTGAATTTCATCTCCAGAAAATACCCAAAAACTCTCTTTGGTAGCAAGACGAGAGAGAAATATTTTGAGTGTTCCGACTTGTCCTTCGAGCTGGTCAAAGGCTTTATTATCATAAGCAGATTTAAAGGGCGATAGTAATGAGGTCAATTCCTCATGTTGAAATAAAGTAGTAAAAATTTCTTCATAGCTTCTATTCATAAAAGACAGAAGGTGTGGAAGTGTTGAAAAACGCCCATTTTCATAAGTTGCAAAGTAATAAATACAGGATGAGAGGAAGTTGATTGCTGATTGGGTAAAGAACTGCTCTGAACCACCGCCACCACTTGAACCTCCTTTTTGTAATGCAGAAACCATTGATTCAGCCATTTCTTGGGCTTCTGCAAGAGTCTGAATGTATTCTTTTTTAAATGGATTTACCCTTTTTGATTTTTCTACATCATTCAAATTGATAACGAAAAAGTCGTGTTTATAATCTTTGTCTTTTTGTTTTTTTAAAAGATATTGATAATAAGCAATTTGGGCAAGGTCAGGAAATTTAAAATCATAGATGCAGAGACAAAAACCCTTACTCATCATCTGCCGAATGGCAGGATTAATGATACCGAATGACTTACCAGACCCAGGTGTCCCCAGCACCATAGTCCCACGAAAAGGATTGATATTTATCCAGCCTTTATTGGTCTTTCGGTTGTGTCGGAATAAATATGGAATATTTACAGAAGTGGGGGTTTCTACAAGTTCTTGGTTTTGGGCAAAAGATTCCTCCTCTACATTCCAACGGTCTTGCCCCATTTTTTGTTGCATATATTTTGAAATACTGTCAGCTCCCATTTGGGTAATAACAGCACCGACCAAAGAGAGTAATGCATATCCTACTTGATAAGGATTTATTTTTGGCAAAGTATGAATACTGGCTTCCTTAACAAAAGCTAATGAACCGATAATCATCAGTAATCCCAAGATGATAGGCAAAATAATCTCTTTGGTAACATTTAGGTCTCTTTTCTTTTTGGCTTTTGTTCCTATGGCAACGAGTGTAATGAGAATAATGGTAGAAATTTTTGCATTGATAGGAGGAAAGAATATTCCCATTTTGCCAAAATTTCGCAATAAATCAGAAAGCACAAAAATCTTTGCATCTTGAAAAAATAGCGTTAGGCAATCCATTACAACTACTGTATAGACCATTTTCTGGATAAATCCATAGATTTTTATTTGGTGCTGTTGTTCTTGCATTTTAATTGATTTTAATTTTCAATGAATGACTAATTAAAAAGTATCAGCATTTAGTATATCTGAATATTTTACGACCATTTCAATGGTTCTTCCTGATAGTTGTTCTTCCAATAGTCTTATTTTCATAACTTTACTATTAGGGTAAGTAAATTTCTTAAAGACATAAATATTTCTAAAATTCTTTTTAAAGACTTTATTATGATAGAATTGATAAATTGGTTTCATTTCTATATTTTGGTTATTGGTGGCTTTATATATTTTTTTATCATCGAGTGAAAATTTAATTCCTTCCACATCATAATTAAGATTGGATTTATTTTTAAAATTAACATCAAGAAATATGTAATCCCCCATCACATAAACATTATTAAGCTCAATGGTAAGTTTTAGAGAATTTACTTTTCTCAAAGGTCTTTGAGTATCTCGCTGAATAATATCTAATGAAAAATTTCTTAATTCAAGGTTTGAAAAACTCATTTTAGGAAACTCCAAAGGTTGCATATCTTCTGGCTGGATTTGGATATTGGTTTGAGAATTAAATACCAAAGGGTTTCTAAAAACGGCTTTATACTGAGCCATGAAAGACTGCCCTACAATAGTAATAATCCCTATCTGTTCTCCACTATAAAAACTATTTCGTTTCTGTTTTATCACTTTTACAGAATCTTGTTCCTGTTTATTGGTAATCTTGATTCTTGCGATATTTTCAGAAGGTAAATCTCCTATAAGTTCATCGGTAGATAAATCTACAAACTGAATGGGTTCAGGGGATATAAAATGTATATTTACTCCTTCGGTCATATTAAGTTCAGGAAGGTCATGAACTGTTTGTTCTTTCTTTTCAGTTTGAGCAAAAAGAGAAGAAGCAGAAAAAACACACCCAAATAAAATTGCTTTAATACTAATTGTCTTCATATTTTTCAAATTCTTTTTCGTTAATTAAATAGATATAAGAGTTATATTTTAATTTTGCCTTATTCTTTCTGATAAGGTTTGCTATTGTTTGTGATGCAGAAGAGAAAGCTTTGGATAAAAAGCTTGTGAAAAACCCTTGGTTGGCATTATCCAACGATGTTCCCTGCACTGAATTTTGTCCAAGTTCTCTCATCATATCTCTAAATGCACTTTCAGGAACATAGAGTCCTTTCATTCCATCTACATCATAAACAGAGAGGTTGATAGGCAGGATTTCCCCATTATTAAGAATAGAAATCACATTGAGATTAACTCTCTGCATAGAAAATCCTGATATCTGCCCATAAATCATAGTCCCTTTATTTATTTTATGTTTTCCTACATAGATATCTTCCAGTAGTCGGAAACGAATTCTACTACCAAGGTAACCCTTTGAGTTTTCATCTATTACGGCTTTCACAAAATTACTTTCACTTTCTTTGGTAATAGAATTGAAACTTTTATTCAGTCCATTTTTTGAAACTTTTAGTGTGCTATTAAGAAAGGCTTTCATTTTAGCTTTATCATGTTTTAATTTTTCTTTAGCCTTTACTTGTGCCTGATACTCTGGGTCTTTAGACTTTTCTAATGAATCCATAAACAACATCTGCTTTCGCAATGTCTTTACTGGGTCATCTTCTTCTTTTTGTTGAGGAGAAGAATAATTATTTGAAGCTGAAGCCGAAGAATTATAACCATTTCCTGTACCACTTGCTCCCTCATTCAGCATACGGATAATTTCTGCTGAACGCTGAAAATCTCTTTCATCTCTTGCCCTCGTATCTCTCGGTTCATAGTAAGATGTTCTTCCAGCCAATCCTCCTTGTGCCATGTTTTTTTTCCTTGCATCTTCAAGGGAATCAATGTATCTTTTTTGTTTATAATTCAGGTTATCAGAATAGTTCAAAAGACTGTCCTCTTCGGTCTCTAATCCATCAAGCATTGTTCTATTGTCACCATTGGCAAAAAACTCATCATAAGCATCGTTTTTGGTTAAAATACTATCTCTTGTTTCCCCTAATGAAAGATTAAGCTCCTGCTGTGGTTCAGCAACTTCTTCATCTGCCATTAGACTTTCTACCTGATAAGCTCCAAATAAAATAAAAGGAAGAGTAATAAGTGGAATAATGTATTTCTGCTGTTTAAAATTTATTTTTTTAAGGTTCATTTTTCAGTTTTTTATATTCGTTATATAAATACTCTATTCTCATGCTGTCATTTTTTGTAAGACTTTTCATTTTTTCTTTTTCTTGAAAGGAATGAAGTTCTTTCATTACTTTTTCCAATCGTGCTTCTTTCAGATGAAATTTTTCTTTTTCTTTATCACTTTGGGTGTAAAAATTAGGAATACTTGTAAGAGTGACCTTTGGAGGAAAATAAATTTCTCTTACTACGGCAAAAATTCCAGATAGAACCAAGAATACTAAAAAGCAAAACAGAATTTTTTTAGGTCGGTTTTGTTCATTAGCCCAAGATAAAAGGCTGTCTATTCTCTCTTTCATAGCTTAAAATCCATTGTATTTTGATTCACTTGATATTTCAGAATTGTCTATAATTTTCCAATTTTTCAGCATAACTCCATGTGGATTATTGGGAGTCCTTAATACATCATCAAAATTACCTTCTGTTATTAATTTCCTAATAATAATTGCAGACCTTCTGTTGATTACTTGTCTTCCAAAGAATACAAATCTCTTATTAGCAACATCTAAACGGATAGAATCTGCATTTACAGTAATCATAGAACTTGATGAAACAAGTTGATTATAAAATCCCTTTTCCTTTAAGTTGGTGTATTCTTTTTTTCCTGTATCATCAATAAGGTAGAGAGACTTTTCTACATTTTGCTTAATGTATTCATCATCAGGTGCAAGAGTAAAAAACAACCTATGAAAAAGTTCCACTTGTGATTTGTATTCTACTGGGCGGTTTAGAAGTTCATCAGTCTGTTTTACCAAAATCGGAACTCCATTATCCAAGATGTAAATAGATTTTCTGGAATCTTCTACAATTTTATATGAGAAAAACAATCCTGCAATAACGATTACTATCGATGCTAAAATGGCAAAAATAGAAACTGCTTTGTTTATCTTTATTTTTTGTTCTATACTTTTTACTAACATAATTTATATGGTTTAGAATTGTGATTTACTATTTTTTATCTTTATCTTCTCCTTTTCCTAACTTATAAAGAGCCTGCGCTCCAGCTACATACTTTCCTGCACTTTGTTTCATTTTAGTCATTACACCTGCTCCGCCAGCTGAAACAATGCTGTCTGCAATAGTTGGGGTCATCAGAACACCAATTCCTGTAACGATGTAAGCTACCACAGTAAATAGTGTAACATGTAACATTCCATTTCCATTGATAAAAGCAGCTATGGTCGCAGAATCAACATTACCTGCACTATTTATCATTAATTCATATCGGTCTATTTCCATAGTGTAAGCAGAAATGATAAGCTGTTGTCCAATGTTGATAATGGTAAATGCGACAAATGTATACAGGTTGATATTGATAAACTTTGAAACCCAACTTGTAAGTGAACTTTCAAAGCCTGGAATAAGAGCCATGCCAATGGCTATCGGTCCAAGAACAATTAGAATATAACTCCAAATTTTTTGAATAAAGAAAATAAGATAAGTGCAGACTCTGAGAATAGATAATCCAATAGCTTCTAAAAGGTCTGCTCCCCATCTTTGGAATTTAAAATCCATTCTTATAAACCATTCTTCTACAGGAGTTTGTATTTTATCCCAACCTTCTTTAATACTATCAGTTATCTTATCAATAAAACCTTTCTCTTTCAAATTATCCAATTCCTTTTGTTTTGCTTTTTCTTCGGCTTCTTTTTTAATCATATAATCCAAAAGTTGATTTTGCTTTTGAAATCGTTTAACACGGAGTGTGTTAGCCTCTCTTTCTATTTTCTCAAACATAGTTTGTGAAGGTGTAGAAACTACTCTGAATGGACTTTGAACAAAAGAATAAAAACTTGTCCAATGTAATAAAATCAGTCCTATAAAGAATGGTTTTAACATTGGGGTTATTTCCCATTCTCGGTCTCCTGCCTGCATCTGCCATCCCATATAAGATAAATAAAATGTAGCTCCTATTCCTCCTATAAGTCTCCCTAAAAAGGATACTTTACTTGCTTCAGCACTAATGCTTGTGTCCAATCTATTGAATGATTTAAAAAACCATTGTTCAAAAGCTCCATCTCCTTTTAAAAATTGTAAAAGTTTATTGGAATCATCTGCACTGGGTGTTGTTTGTCCTAATGTCACTATTGGCAGTAGGCATAATATAAGGCAAACTAAAAATATAAGATATTTTGTTTTCATTAGTATTGGTCTTTATATTGGTTCATGATTTCTTGTACGATTTCTACATCGGTTCTTGTAATGTATTTTTTTCTTCCTTTTCTGAATTTATCAAGAGCATTTTTATAATCTAAATACAATTCTCCTTTTGTATTATAAGAGAATAGTTCAGCTTTGAATTTTCTCCACCCCATAAGAGTTTCATGATACATCAAGAATCTTTTTCCTCTGGGCATATCCATTGTTCTTGATTTATGGTATTTATCTTTCAGTAAATCCAAAATTTCCTGTAATCTATCTATTCCTCCTGAAAATTTCAGAGTTTCGTAAATTTCTTGGTTATCAAAACCCCACTCTCTGAAATTCTGTGGTTGTTCAGGGAAAGATTTAAGAGGATTCAGCATTCTTTTATAATATAAAACCCATAATGGGTCTGCATCTACAGTTGCGGAAGTCCAATGAGCAAAATCCTGTACATTTCTTTTATAAATGCTGTCTGACTCTGCTTTTATTTTTTCAGCTTCTTGTTTTTGAACTTCCAGCTCTAACAATCTTTGGACTTCAAGACCTGTGGGTTTCAAAGGGCGTATATCCTGCCCATTTTTGTAATCTTGATTCCTTTTTGGTGACCACATTCCCCAGACTGTAGCATAAGCAAAGTTAGTCTGGACACCCAAAAACCATTTTCCATAAGGTCGCCAATCTCCCCATCTCTCAAAAACCATTCTTTTGTGTTGAGATACAATGGTATTATCATTTAGTCTATTTTGAGCATTTATACTGATGCAGAAAAGAAAAACAGCATAAATTAGTTTTTGATATTTCATATACTTTAATATTTAAGATATTGATATTTTCTCATAATGTCTTCTACAATAGATTTATCCATATTGACATACCATCCAAGATGTGGAATTTGATAAATATATGGTGTATCTTTTCCTCTTTCTAACATCAAATTGATATACATCACATTGGCGTGTAATATTCTAACTCTGTCAAATATCCTGCTGATTAAAACTTCTCTATCATATGGGTCTATAAGTAAATCACTATCTTCTCTTAATATTTCCTCTTTGAGTTCCTTCTGTATCATTAGGATTTCTTGCACGATACGATAGTAATGGTCTGTGAGAAGTATAGCATATTGTGGGTATTTTGCTGTGAGTTTTAACATTTTCCCACTGTTTTCACCTACTTCCCCAAGATATTTGTAGAGATATTTAAGCTGTTTCCCTTGTTTTATCGTTTGGTTTACTTTACTTAATTTATCATATATAAACTCCTGTATAGCAACTACTTGTGTTATTTTCTTGTTTATATCATCATAGAGTTGTTTTTGTTTCTCATAGGACTTAAGAAAACCTTCATTACTTGTAAGTCTCACCGCTTGATTTTTAGTAAGTTGAGCAATCAGCTTATCATTTACAACTACTGTCTGACCTCTTGCAGATATTACATTTAAAATCAAACAGAAAAATATAATCCTTTTCATATCAGAAAGTTTTTATATTATCAATAATCTCTTCTACAATTTGCCTGTCTGCATTTACATAATAACTGAGCATAGCTTTATTTCTCTCAAATTTTTCTTTTGCATTTCTAATCATCATAAGCATGTAAAAAGATTGGCTATTAAGTCTTTCCACTTCTGAGAGTGCATAATCTATTAAGATTTTTCTTTCAGCTTTTTCCATTTGATTGATTGCTCCATAGGAAACAACAATTCCTGTAATGAGTCTTACCACCATTTGAAGCTCATCTACAAATTCTACCTGCTTCGGCAGAGCAACAATCAAGGTATAAGGTGCAGTTCTTATTTCTTGGATAATCTTTATTTGATTTTCTTTGATTTCTTTTGCCTCTTGTGAAATTACTATTCCAGCAGGAATAGCCTGTAATGCAAAATCAATAATTCTTAACCTGTCTTGAATTTTCTTTGTTGTATCTTTAAATTTTGACCATTGTTTTTTATTGACTACTTCTGCACCTAAATTGATATTCTGCTTTTTTTTCATTTCTTGTTGTCTCTCATTCTCCTGCATAGAATGGCGAATTTCTTGATTCATCATAGGGAAAGACACATTTTCTTCTTCCCAAGGTGGTTTTGGTTTTCCTCCTGATGATGTTAATACTAAATAACCTGCAAGAAATACTGCTGAAAAAAGAAATTTTCTCATAATGATTCGGTTTTAAAAATTATGTTTATATCTATCCATTATATTTCTGACAATATCTTTATCTGTATTGATATAGCCTTGAAAAGGGTTAATAGCTCTCCAAAATCCCAGTCTTTTAGCCCTTTCTAAATCTAAACTAATGGTCGCCAGCCAGACTTTTAACATCTTTACTTTTGTAGAAATATCATAAATCAACTTATATCTATCCCCAGCGGTTGCAAGATTTAGTTCCCCTGATTTTAGAAGCTCACTCACTTCGGTGGACATTTTGAGAATTTGTCTGTATGTATATTCCGTAGTTTTTGCTCCGAAAACAGCATATTCAGGATTTTGTTTTACAAATTTTCCAATCTCTGAGGAATACATAGCACAATCTTTTAGGTCTTCATAAATTTCTTTGACTTGTAAGCCGTTTTGGAGAGTTCCTGAAACTTCACTCAATCCCTTTAAGATTTTTTCTTGAATATTATTAACTACTACCATTTGAGTTCCAACCCAAGCCTGTGCTTTTTGGAGTTTATTTTGTTGTGTTATGGTTTCGTTTTGTTTGTCTTTTAGATTGTCTGAATACAGCTTTAAGGCAGCAGTAGTTACTACATCTACATAAGTGTTTTGAGCTGATAAAACCCCTCCCAAAAACACTAAACTCAAATAATATTTTTTCATATTTATATGCTATTTACAAGGTTCTCAAAAGTTTTTTCTTTTTCTAATTCTAATTGTTTCCTGTCAAAATGTTTTTCTTCCAATTTTTCATTGATTTGAGCTACTTTTTCTTGGATAATTTTAATTGGATTTTCTCCTTTGTGTTTTCGCTTAATGTGATTGTAATATTTTAAAACTTTTTCATCAATTGGCTTTTTGTATAGATTGACAAGAGGGACTAAATTATCCAGAGGTGCTATTTTCTTTAAATCAGCCACGATGCGTTCTAATGCCAAATCATAATTTCCAACTGCTTTTGCATAATGTTCTACGGCTGATTTTTCAGGTTTCTCAGTAGTATAGGTTAGATATTGCTCCAAAGAAACTTCATTACCATAGACTTCGCCTCTTCCCCCTCGTTTTAAATAAAACTCTTTAAATCGGCTTCTACCATATTTATTGTTTAGGTTATTGATTGTCCAAATTTTATTTTGTTCCACTTGATTTAGCGAAAGAATATCAGCAATTGCTCCAAAATTATCTTTGAATTTGGATTGGTCAAGCAAAATGAAAGTATCTGAATTAGAAATAATAGAATCCTTAACTACTGCATTACCAATAATATCATTGAGTTCTTGAGTTACTACAATAGTTTCCCCCCAGAACTTACGCACAGTTTTGTATAAATAAAGAATGTATCCTCCCATTAGTTTAGAGGCGATAGCTTTCCATGCCTCTTCTATAATCAAAGCTTTTCTTCTATCGTTTCTCAATCTCATCTTTTGGATAAAAGTATCCATAATGATAAGTGTAACAATAGGAAATAGAGTAGGGTTGTCTTTAACATTATCAATCTCAAAGACAATAAACGGCTCATCAAACAAGGTGCTGTCTGCACTTTCGTTGAGTGTTGTTCCGTATCTTCCCCCTTTATAGAAATCTTTTAAGACAAAGAGAAAAGTCCTCAAGTTGAATTCTTTTTCTGTAATGTTGTATTTTTTATTTTTCAAATAGATAGGCAAAAATCTATCGCAGTATTCATAGAAACTATTGAAAGACAATTCCGAAACTTCTAATTTTTCATCTAACTCTTTTATTCTTTTTATCAAAGCAAATCTAAATGCCTCATTCCATTCCTCTGTGGTTTTAGGATTTTTGAGAACTTCTTGTAGAGTTATAACAGCTAATTTTGTTTCATTATATTCCTTTCTTCTTTCTTCATCTGTCAAAGTTTCATAAGCTTCATACACCCTATGAAACATCTCCTTGTTATAATCAGGATTATTTATATTTTTATCAGGGTGGTAAAAGTTGATTAATTTTCTTCCTTTTCTTTTAATCTCATCAGTAGGAGCATCAAACGAAACCCCTAATATCTCATAATAGGTTTTATTGCTTTCCAGTTCTTCTTCAAAATCCTCTAAAATATCCTCTCTGCTAATATTATATTTTTCCAAATGGAGTAAAAGCTCTTCATCAGATACCTGTTCATACCATGCTCTGCCTCTATTAAAAAATTGATGATAGTAAGACATCAGAGTATTGTCTAAAATAGATTTTTGCTCTTTGCTCATTGTAGCATCTGCCCCCTGCCAAATCATAAAAATCAGATTGGTCAAAAATTCTATTTTCTCAATATTAAATTCCTTTTCGTTCATCACAAAAGGATTCATGGTAATAGGTTTTTCTTCGGTATATTTGATATATTTCCCACCTTTATAGCTACAAGTTCCAGAATAGGAATCTCCTGTATCTACAATCACAACATCATAATTATAAAGTAAATACTGCTCAACGATATTGTTCATCAAGAATGATTTACCAGACCCTGAAGGTCCGAGAACAAATTTATTTCTGTTATTCATCCTTCCAGTTTTCATAGGTAAATCAGATAAGTCTACTTTTAAGGGAACTCCTTGTCTGTCAGTAAATCTTAAATAAATATTGGATTCTTCACTTATGGGGAAACTCTCCTTAAAAAAAAAACAAAGCGAAGCTTCACTTGTAGTGGTAAATAAATCATACCCTTTTAACTCAACTGCATTGCCAGGTATCGCACACCTAAACAATTCCAGTTGGTTATAAGCATTTTTTGAAACGATAATTCCTTTGGTAAATAATTTACTTTCTATCATAGACTGGGTTCTCTCCATTTCTTCCTGTGTTTCAGTCGCAAAAACAATGGAAAAATGAGCATCTACAATCAGCTGTCCATCTACGGCAATATTGTGAAGCAGAGTTTCTATTTCTTCTGCCACTATCATATTTGAAGGTGCAGATTTTGCTACCCCCTCATGTTTTTTCTTTTTCTTGTCAAGTTCTCTTTGTTTTGGTGCTTGTTCTGGAATAGAAATAATTTGATTATAGATAACCATATGGTAGTCTTCCAATTCATTAATAAAAGAAAAATTATCAACGGCTGTTTCCGATGCTGTACCATTTCCACCTAAAATAGAATAAGGCTCTATCTGGCTCGGAAGCTCAATATTTTCCACATCTACAAAACTAATAACCTTTCCATATCTATTTCCAAATCTTAAATTAGTATTGGTAGATTTAATGTTATCAAAGGTAGGAATATCGGATAAATTCATTGATAAAACCCCTCCAATATAATATTCCCAGTCTTTTTCAAATAAAAATTGTGGTTCGCAATGGAATTGAGAGAGAAGCATATGCACTTTTTGGCATTTGTCTCGTAGTTCTTTATATCTTTTATCTGAAAAATTGTAGTTGTTTTTTTTCTTTGAGTTGTCCACAAC
This sequence comes from uncultured Flavobacteriaceae bacterium, assembly GCA_963516475.1. Taxonomy (GTDB): domain Bacteria; phylum Bacteroidota; class Bacteroidia; order Flavobacteriales; family Weeksellaceae; genus JABCPE02. Next base: position 130,243 of record CAUQBR010000002.1, on the reverse strand, counting down.
ATCAGTAAATAAAAGCAGGGTATCAATCGTTTTATAAATTCTTCCCTCAAAATGTTCAGAGTACTTTTGTTGTAGAAATTGAGTAGATTTTTCTGCAGAGTATCTTTGTTTTCTAAAAATATCTAATTTTTGAATAATATGGTTTTCGCCAATAATAGAAATTACTTGATTGAGTATTGTATGAAAATCAGTATAGGAATTAGGGTCAGCAGAATATTGTTCTACCGCATTCTTTATCTTAATCCCAATGACAGGATTTCCGTATTTACCGATTAAAACATCAAAATTCCAATTATGTTCTTTGCCATAATCATAACCTATGAAAGGAATATCAAAAATTTTATTTTTCATTTTTATTTTTAGATTTGAATTTCTTTATGTTGAATCTTTTAGGAAAAATATGCAGTTCATCATTGTTTTTAGTTTTATTGTAAAGCCCTTTGGAGTCTTGTATTTTAAACATTCCCCAAAATCCTAATGCTCCAATACCAAGACCTAAAAGCGTTCCCCAAATCCCCATAAAAGAGCCTAAAACTCCTGATAAAACAAGACCTAAGGCTACACAGCCCATAGCATAGTAAATGTATTTATCCTTTAATCCGAATAAAACAAGGGGTTTTTTCAACCCCTTGTATAAGTAGAAGCCCATTTTAACTCAATCCGAAGAAAGACCCTACGAATGTAGGCACGATAGTTAAAAATAAACAAGCTCCACCCCAACCAAGGATTTCTTTATTCACATCTTGGTCTCCGTTCTGCCACTTATTGTAGATTCTAAGACCTCCAATAAGCCCAACGATACCACCAACAAACTGAATAAAAGTTTTTAGAGGTGTCCAGTACTTCTTAATCTCATTACCAGCTGTGGTAAAAGCACCTGCACCACCACCTCCCGCTTGTGCAAAAGCAGGAGTTGTAGAAAGTAGCAGTAATGCTAAGATTAAAAACCTTTCCCTTTTCACACCTTTGAAGTTCGCTAATTTTAGCCCCTTCAATCTTTGGAATTTTCCAGTCATAATTGAAAAAATTTAAAAATGTTAAAAAATTATTTGGTTTCGGATTTACTAAGAATGAATGTGATAAACTTTTTGTCCATCATAATTGGCAACCATTTTTACTTTTGTATTAATATGGTTTAGTATATCTTTTATTTTTAAATTAGATATAGGTTTATCTGCAATTGATGGATTTTTATTTTCAGTTTGTTCTTCTGCAATTTCCATCTCTTCCTCCTCTAATTTATTTTCATCTTCATATTTGTTTTTTAGTTTTTCTATGTCTTGATTTTCATCAGTTGCAGAAAGAAAAGGTTCTTGAATTTCCTCATAGGATTTAGGTGTCCTTATGTTTTCTACATCTTCTATTCCTACAACCACAGGTGTTTCCTTGTTCTGTTGTGCAAAATCAGAAATAGAATAGTTCTGTTCGCTGTTTTCTGCCTCTACAACTTTTTCTTTTTTTAAGAATAAATCATAAATAACCATTCCCACATAATACAGGAAATACAATCCTAAAATGATAGGTATAAATTTCATTAGTCTTCTTTTTTATTTTTAAGTTCTATTACTTGTGCTATCAATCTCCTAAACTCTCTTTTGCCAAGTGCATACCTCATTCCCAAATCAATAACTTCATTCATATCTATACTAAATGTGTTAAATTTCCCCAGCTCAATATGAAGCTCATTATCTATTGCGACAGTTCGCTCTTGTCGGTTGCTTTTTTCTTGCTCCCAATCTTTTATAAAATCATCTATATTGATGTCGTTATATTTTCTTTCCAGATGAATAGAAAATGGCAGTTTATATTGTGGCATTGATATAATTTATTAGTTCATCAAAACTTGGTTTTACAGAATGTCTCTGCTCATAAGTAAGTTTTCTTGTATTGATATTTTGTAAGCAGTTTCTTTTATACACAGGTTTTTCTAAAATCTTTCCATACTTTGAAATCTCCTCATCCATTCCTTCTTGATTGAGATAATTATATCCCTTATCATATTTGGAGCGGATAAATATCATCTGTGCTTCACTCTCTATCATTGATAAAAGTTCTATAAATACCAAAGTAGATTTTGCAGAAACATCTGAATATTCAAAAGGAATTACAATGTAATCACTCATTATCAGCAGAGAAGTATATTTATCATCAAGTGTTCCTGCAAGGTCAAACAAATAGATTTCCTCGCTTTCTTTCATATCCATGATAGCTTCAAAATCTATTGGTTTATCATTCTCACCGATTGATTTTACTTCATACAATTTTGGAATGTCCAATGCTTCATCTTCCTCCCATTTATGATAAAATGATTTTTGAAAATCAAAATCAAAAACATTTATTTTTTTGTCTTGCAGAGCAAGATAATTTGCAAAGGCTATAGCAAGAGTAGTTTTTCCTGCACCTCCTTTTTGTGTTCCAAAAGTTATTATCATCTTATCTTCGTTTTTTTCGTTTTCGTTTTCTTTCTTCTTCAGCAGGGTCAATACCTTTCCCTGAACTTTTCATTATTTCAAACAAGAATTCATTTATCACTTTAGATAGTTTATTATCTTGAATATTTTTAGTAGAAACCTGTTCGGTCTGTGGGTTTATAAAATTTTGATACGGAGTTTGTCCGACAAGGCTTTCCAATTCGTGTATATGATGATATTGTTTATGAGTGATATAATGCTTACCATCTTCTCCTTCAAATATGGAAATGTCTGTGTTTGGTTTAGAGTGTCTTATCACTTGGAAAGTTTCTTCTCGGACTTTTTTATATTCCTCCATATCTTTTCGGTTTTTATTCTCGAAAATCATAAATTCCTTAATCCCCTTTGCTTCATCGTTTTTGGAGTGATGATGAAAATAATTCAATAACTCTTTTTTATATTGAGCATTAAAAACATTATAATCTTTAATTTGCTCAAAAATTCGTTTATCTAATTTTTCCTTTGTGAAATCAAAAATTTCATTCATTTTCATTATTTCACTTCCTTTGAATACTTTCTGTGTTTTATGGTCTATCAAAGAATATCCAAAAGGCTGTTGTCCATCTTTGTGATGAAAAACAATATCAATCCCAAACATCTCTCTCATTTTGTGTTGCAGTTCACTTTCAAACTCTATTTTAGGAATAGCATTTCGCTTGGTCTGGTCATCTTCTATTCCCTCTGCTTCTCGGTTATCTATTATCTTAAAAACCTTGTTTGAGTAAACTTCTTTGTATTTATTCAAAAAAGCTTTGATTTGATTTGCTCTTTTGGAATCTGATTTAGAATTAAAAACAATCTGATTATCAAAAATAGTTTTCTGTTTTACTCCATTTTTCAAAATATCAAAAGCAGTATCATTTTCTCTATTTTTGATAAATTTAAACCCACTCTTTTCCAGTAAAAGTTCCAACTGTTTTGCTGTACTGTATTTGTATTTTAAAAGCTTTTCTAACTCTTTATCCAAATCTACCCCTTGTAACTCAGCTAAAACTTTTTGTAAAGCTCTTTGAGATTTTAGTTTTTCAAAACTATCATCCATTTTCTTTCCTGTCGTTTTATCGACTCTTGTAGAAACTAAATGAATATGATTATTCTCCGTGTCGTTATGAAAAACAATAATATAAGGCTGATTTTCATATCCCATTTCTTTCATAAAATGTTTTCCAATCTCTGTCAGCTCTTCTTTGGAATGATTTTGAAACTTGGTAGAAATAGTAGCATGAAATTGAGGCTTTTTTACCTTATCACTTTTGGAAATAGATTTGAAATAATTTCTCATTTCTTCCTGTTTGCTTTTTTCATCAATTCCATCTGGAAAGTTTTGCATCAGCATGAGTTCCCCAGCTCCACTTTCCCTTTTCTTGTCATTGTATTTCACTCCATGAAAATCACTACTCGCTGAACTTAAAATCTTTACTATCATTTGCTATAAAATGGTAGATTTTCTTAAAAATCAGATTTTGCTCTTGTTTCAATTTTATCACTTCTGTCAAATCATTCCCAAACTGAAGCATCTGCTCCTTTGTCATAAATTTTTGAGAATTAATGAACTTTGCCTGTTGATTGATATTATTCTCCACTTTGGCAAATAGGTTTCCCTGTTTTTCAACGAACTCTAATGCTTTTTTTCGCTCATTATCCCAAGCCCTGCCTTCCACAGAGTTGATGATGAGACTTGTTAATGTTATTCCCTTTTCTTTGCAGTATCTTTTCCATTCTTCTTTTTTAGATTTTTCTATCCTAAAAATTATGTTTTCTTTCTGCATTTTGAGGTTTGTCTTTTGGCAAAGTTTCAACTTAATTTTATGACAAACAAGGATTTAAGGGAGGGTTGAACTATTTTGAACTATTTTGAACTATTTTGTACCATCTGCTGAAAAAAAACTAAAAAATCTCTTCATCTCAAATCAGATAAATTTAAAATCCTTTGAAAAGAAAAATGAGTTCCGAAATTTTTCTAATCCTTTTTTATCAAAAAAGGCAAGATGGTCTTTGTCTAAAACTTGAAAAAGTTGTATATACAAAGACACATCTTGCACCTCTCATTTCGGTTAGCTCTCAGATATTTTATTTTTTGGTAAAGGAATTTTATTAGAACAACTTAAAACTTTGATTTTCAATGTCTATTTTTTGTAAAATAGATTTTAAGCTCTAAAAAAAGGATTTTTTTATTTAAAAAAAAGAATTGCAGAAAAAGAAATTTTTATTCCTCTTCATATACTCATAATATATTCACACAATATATATACTCATATATATAGTATAAAAGGATTTTTTTTATTGAAAATATATTAAAAACTTGATAATCAAGATATTAATAAAATTAACCCTGCGTTATTTTTTACAGGTAGTGTTGGATACCCTGCATTATTTTTTACAAGTAGTGTTAGATACCCTGCATTATTTTTTACAAGTAGTGTTAGATACCCTGCGTTATTTTTTACAGGTAGGAGAAAACCTTGTGTTATTTTTTACAGGTAAATGGGGGAGGCTCTGTCTTATTTTTTGCAGGTAGGAGAAAACCTTGCATTATTTTTTACAGGTAAATAGGGGAAGCTCTGTCTTATTTTTCACAGGTAGGAGAAAACCTTGCATTATTTTTTACAGGTAAATAGGGGAAGCTCTGTCTTATTTTTCACAGGTAGGAGAAAACCTTGTGTTATTTTTTACAGGTGAGTTGAGATACCCTATTTTATTTTTCACAAGTAAATGGGACACCTTATATTATTTTTTATAATTAGATTGGGATATTTTACTTTATTTATTTTATAAAATCAGGGACTTTACAATTTTCATAAGGTCCCTGATTTAGTCCCTTGTTTCTGTAATGTATTGATTTACAGATGTTATTGTGGAGCTGGAGGGATTCGAACCCTCGTCCAAACAAGCAACAAATAAACTTTCTACATGCTTATTTTGTTATTATTTTTCGACATAAAGCAGAGAACAAACACCCAACTTTATGCTTATCTTCTAAATTTTTTCGTCCTTTGGTCAAAGCTCCCAAAGGCTTATTTCCGCATTTCCTATGCCCCAGAATCGGACGCCGCAGAACGGAGCTTCCGTGAGACATCTTGTTTCCTTACTATACTTCGGGAAAAACGCTAATCTTACTATACTTCAGATTAAGCAGCAAGAGCATACTCTTCGTTGCCAGTTAAAATTTGTAGCAAGGGATTAAAGAGATCGCGCTACGGTTCTCTGCATGCTTATTTACCCATTGGTCTTGCTGTCGAAACCGGTCAGCCCCAATGAATTTTGGGAGCAAATATAATGAAAAAATAAATGTAATGAGACAATATAATTTTAAAAATTATTTCCTCACCTGTTTCAGCCATTCTAAATAGCCTATTACCGCCATTATCGTAAAAATAAGATACTGCAAGGAGGTGATTCCCAGTCCCTTGTAGAGCATCATCGGAACGCAGATTAAATCGCCTACAATCCAGAAAAGCCAGTTTTCTATCTTTCGTTTTGCCATGAACCACATTCCGATGAGAAACAGAGAAGTTGTGAAAATATCCAGCCAGTTTGCCCAGTCAAGTTGCTGAAAACCAAGGTTTACGCCATTCATAGAAAAATGATTGTCTATAAAAGGTTTGAAATAATAAACTCCACAGACCGCCACAAAACTCACCGCAAACAGATTTAGTCCCACCAGCCAGTCTTTTTTCTTGGCAAAATCTACGCTGATGATTTGGTTCTCTGTGTTTTTGTTCCAAGAAATCCAGCCGTAGATGCTCATAATGCTGTAATAAACATTGATAAGCATATCACCCAGAAGCCCAAAATTAAAGAGAATATAAACATAAATGGTAGTGCTGATGATACCTGTGGGATAGACCCAGATATTCCTTTTCACGGAGAAAAAAACACTCAGCAGACCGAAGAAAGCAGCTACAATTTCCAAGAAAATTTGAAAAAAAGTATATTCCTCGTAAGGTTTTATAAAAAGTTCATATAGATTCATCAGCCCAAAGATAAGGTTATTTTGATTATATTTGTGTCAATATTTAGATTAAATTTTTTGAACAATAGAGAATTATTAAAAATGCCGCTTGAAGAGCTGTGGCAGCTGTTCCCAATCGAATTAGTCCCACACAATACTCTATGGGAAAAATGGTTTCAGGAAGAAAAACAATATTTGGAAACTATTATAAATGAGAGAGTTACTATTAGCCATATAGGAAGCACAGCGGTTCCTTCCATTTGGGCAAAACCAATTATTGACATCCTTATAGAATGCGATGATAAAAATAGTCTGAAAAATATTTCTGATATTTTGGACAAAAACCAGTATCTCTGCATGTCCCATGATAAAGATAGAATGGTGTATAACAAAGGATACACCATAAATGGTTTCGCAGAAAAAGTATTTCATTTGCATATAAGATTGAGAGGTGATAATGATGAACTTTATTTTCGGGATTATATTATTGAAAATCAAGATGTAGCAAAAGAATATGAAAAAATGAAACTTCTCCTTTGGAAAAAATTTGAGCATAATAGAGATGCCTACACAGAGAGTAAAACGGACTTTGTTAAAAAATATACACTAAAAGCAAAGAATATATACGGAGATAGATATTAAAAAACTTTAGAAAATCTGATGTTAATAATTATCTTTGTAGAAATAAAATTGACATGAAAAATTTCACATTAAATACAATTTCAGAAGCCATAGAAGACCTTAAAAACGGTAAAATCATCATCGTAGTAGATGATGAAAACCGTGAAAACGAGGGCGATTTCCTCTCTGCAGCGGAGCTGACCACACCAGAGATTATCAATTTTATGACCATCCATGGGCGTGGGCTTATCTGTACGCCGCTTCCCGAAAGCAGGTGTGATGAATTGGGCTTGGAAGCTATGGTTTCTCGCAGTACCGACCCAAAAGAAACAGCCTTTACGGTGTCAGTGGATTTGCTGGGAGATGGCGTATCTACAGGGATTTCAGCGAATGATAGGGCAAGAACTATTTTAGCTCTGATGGACGAAAAGAGCAAACCTACTGATTTCATGCGCCCTGGGCATATTTTCCCTCTCAGAGCCAAAGAAGGTGGAGTGCTGAAACGCGCTGGACACACCGAGGCAGCGATAGATTTGACCAGATTGGCTGGATTGAAAGAGGGCGGAGTAATCTGCGAAATCATGAACGAAGATGGAACGATGGCGAGGCTTCCACAGCTGGCAGAACTTGCCCGAAAGCAAAACCTAAAAATAGTTTCCATAGAGGATTTGATAGAATACCGCCTGAAAAATGGAGATTTGATAGATAAAATCGAAGAAAGAGAAGTGAAGACTTTTTATGGAGATTTCAGGTTTTATGCCTTTAAGGAAAAATACACGGAGCAGGTGCATTTTGCTTTATCCAAAGGAAGCTGGTCGGTAAATGATGAGGTTCTCGTGCGGGTGCAGTCTTCTGGGTCTTACTTCGATGTGCTGAGTATTTTGGCTAATGGAGAGAAGTCTTTATTGGAGAAAATAACGGCAAAAATAAACGAAGAGGGCAGAGGAGTGATAGTTTTTATCAATAATGTTTCCACTACGGAGAATACACTGCGAAAACTTCAGCAGTTCATTAATAATCAAGAAAATAAAGAGGTCAAAAACGCTCAGAATTTTAAAGATTATGGAATAGGAATTCAGATTATCAAGGAGTTAGGAATTCATAAAATAAAAATTTTATCTCAAAATACAGATCAGAAACCAATAGTAAGCGGTTATGATGTGGAGATTACAGAAATGGTAAAAATTTGATATTATGATAGTTAAGTCACTATACAAAAATGATGTTTTTGAATGGATTGATATTCAAGATATGAAATATGAAAATATTTCAGAAATATCTAAACAATACAAAATCAATATATTACACCTAAAAGATTGTATCAATACCAATCATCTTCCCAAAGCGGAGGATTTGGGCGAAATCAAATTTATTCTTGCGAGGGCAAGTTCTGAGCCTGGCAATAAGTTTTTGAATTCTATCAATGATATCAGTACTAAAGTTGGGATTTTCATTAAAGAAAATCTTGTTTTAACCATTCATAGGGTTGATAATGAGCGGATTAAAAAACTCTCCGAAGAACTGAAAAATGGGACTTTTCAGGCAGCTAATCCCTATAGGATAGCTTTGGAACTAGGTTCTGGCATTTTGAAATCTTATAGAAAAGAAAATATCAATCTTTTGGAGAAAATGGAAAAAATAGAGAATGATATTTTTACTAAAACGGATTCTAACTCTAACGAAATCAAGCGCCTATATCGTTTGAAAAGACGAGCAAGCCTTAATCTGAAACTTTTGTCCATTTCTAATGAGTGGGTTAATTTTTATGACAAACTTCCGATAGAAAAAATAGAATTCAATGATTTGAAGGATACTTATACGGAGGTGATGAGTGGCTTTGAATACCTTAACTCGCAGTCTACCAGTCTTATAAGCTTATTTTTGGCACTGTCTGACCAGAGAAATAACGAGTCCATGAAAATTTTAGCTGTGTATTCAGCGTATTTCTTGCCGATAACCTTTTTGGCGAGTCTTTACGGAATGAATTTTCAGGAAATGTTCGGAATAGACCATGAATACGGCTTTTATTGGATGCTTGGCATTATGGTAGTCATCGTGATAGTGACTTCTATTTTCATGAAAAGGAAAAATGTGAAATAATTAAAACACTGAATATGAGCGATATTACGCAGAATCAAAAAAGTATGAAAAAATTTTATGATGATATTTCAGAGAAATATGATTTGATTTTTTCATTGTCTCCACTGCACAAGACTTTTTTCGCAGAGGAAATAAAAGGCAAAAAGATTTTGGATGTGGGCGCAGGAACAGGGAATTTGTCCCAGTATTTACTTAGAGAAAACTACGATGTTACAGCCATTGATATCAACGAAAAACTAATTGATAAAGCAAAAGAGAAAGGCGTAGAAGTCGTTAATATGAGTATGCTTGATATTGACAGGCTTCCGAAATTTACGACCATTATCAACATAGGAAATACGCTTCCTCATTTGGAAAACAAGAAAGAGATTTCAGATTTTTTGCAGAAAGCCTATGCCCAGCTGGAACAAGGCGGAAAGCTAATCATCCAAATGGTGAATTTTTGGAAATTTACATCTAAAAATAAAGAAGGAAATTTTTTAGGAAATTTGCCACTTATTGATAATGAAGGAGTTACTTTTGAGCGTTCTTATTATTTGAATGAAGATGGAAACATTATTTTCAAAACTATTTTAGATAAAAAAGTTGAAAACGAAGAGGTTTTGATAAATGTTGATTATCAAGAACTTAAAGGGGTTTTGGAGAATGTAGGGTTTAAAAATATTCAGTTTTATGGCGGATTTAATAAAGTTGATTTTAATCCAGAAAACTCTATGCCTGTGATAGTTACAGCAGAAAAATTATAGAAAATGGCTTTGATTAGAGAAGTTTTAGGAAAAACTCCTATCGTGGGCGAGGATACATTTTTAGCGGAAACAGCTGTGATTATCGGAGATGTGGTCATGGGAGAGGAGTGCAGTATTTGGTATAATGCCGTGTTGAGGGGAGATGTGAACAGCATCAGGCTCGGTAACAGGGTGAATATTCAAGATAATGTAACTGTGCACTGCACCTACGAAAAACACGCGACCATTATAGGGAATAATGTTTCTATCGGGCATAATGCGGTGGTTCATGGGTGCGAAATAAAGAATAATGTGCTTATCGGCATGGGGGCTATTGTCATGGATGGCTGTCTGATAGAGTCTCATGCTGTGGTGGCGGCTGGTTCGGTGGTTACGCAAGGGACACACATCAGGGAAGGTGAGCTATGGGCAGGCGTTCCCGCAAAAAAGATAAAAGATGTTTCGCAAGACCTTATGGAGTCTGAAATACAGCGAATAAGCAAAAATTATGTAAAATATTCCTCTTGGTATAAAGAGAAAAAATAAACAAAATATTAAAGTATAAATTAAATTTAAAAAGATGAGAATAAAAGAATCAGAATTTTACAAATCATTTTATTTAATGGGGTATGATGGTGAAACCTCGTCAATAAAGCTTTATGATAAGATGGAAACATCTACATTTTCGTCGCCTTATAGAGTTTTATTGAATAATCTTATGGCAAATCTGTATATCGGTGGTGATGAACTGGTTATACATAAAGAAAAACTCTCTCAGTTCCAGAAATGTGAGGATTTCCATACGATGGATTATTCATCAAAAACCAACGAGCTTTATGAGAGCGAGGAGTGCTATTTTCATCCCGAATTAGAGGTTTTTATACTGTTAACCAGAGACTTGTCTGATGACTATGATACGGAAGTTTTTGAGGAAGGGCTCTATCGTGTGGAGTATGTTTATTATAAAAATGATTCTCCTAATTCTAAGGCAAATCTAATAAAACTTTTCAGTGAATATTTTGAAAAATATGTTTCTAAAGAAGCTAAAGTATCTATTTTGCTAAGAGATAATTCAGGTTTTGATTTGAAAACTCATACAATAAAACCTCACAGAATAGACTTGGATTTGATGTACAATGATGATTTTATGGAGGTGCATACTAGAGTGAAACATACGATAACCAATGAAAACAAGGGAATCGTGCTGCTTCACGGGATTGCAGGTTCTGGAAAGACCAACTACATCAAATGGCTGACGAGCCAGATTCCGAATAAAAAATTCATTTTCATACCGACTACGATGATTTCTTCGCTCACAGACCCTAGTTTTATTGGTGTTTTGGTGGATAATCAGAATTCGGTTTTGGTGCTGGAAGATTGTGAAAACTACATTGCAGAGAGAACAACGCTCAACAGCAATACAGATGTGGTTTCTTCGATTCTGAACATAGCAGACGGAATGCTTTCGGATGTGCTTGAATGTCAATTGATTTGTACATTTAATTCGGATATATCCAAAATCGATTCTGCCCTGCTGAGAAAAGGAAGGCTGATAGCAGAATATAAATTCCGAGAGCTGACCGTGGAAAAATCCAATGCTTACCTGAAATCAATAGGCAAGGACATTACTGTAGATGAGCCTCGCTCTCTGGCGGAACTTACGAATATGGATGAAAAATCATTAAAAGACACTACAAAAGAAAATAAAAAAATAGGTTTTTGATGCTGAAATATTTGAAGAAAATAATTTATTTTATTTTAATATTTTACCTTTTAGCGGTGGTTTTGGGTAGGTTTTTTAATCCCATCATCACATGGACGCAGCTCGGCGGTTTGTTTCAATATCAGAAATTAGACCGCGAGTATGTTTCCTATGATGAAATGGGGGATTATGTGAAAATAGCCGTCATAGCATCAGAAGATCAAAACTATTATAAACACGATGGTTTTGATTTTAAAGCTATTGAGAGAGCTATGGAGAATAATGAAAAAGGAAAACGAATACAAGGCGGAAGTACGATTTCCCAGCAGACAGCCAAAAATATTTTCCTTTGGAATAATAGAAGCTGGTTTAGAAAAGGCTTGGAAACGGTTTTTACTTTCGTGATTGAAAAGGTTTGGAATAAGAAAATCATCATGGAAAGGTATCTCAACTCGATAGAAATGGGGCAGGGAGTCTTCGGTGTGGAGGCAGCTTCGCGGTATTATTTTAAGAAATCAGCTAAAAATCTTACCAAAAGCGAGGCGGCGTGGATAGCGGCGGTTCTTCCAAATCCAAAAAAATACGACCCAAAAAATCCAACGCCAGCGCTGAAAAGAAAGCACAGCTGGATAATGAAGCAGATGAACCATATCCGCCTGCAAGAGTAGTTATAGAATGATGATTTGGGTAATTTCTATTCCCAGTTCAGAAGAGATTTTATTGACATAGAATGATTTTCGCATCAGGAAATCGTTTTTTAGTAAAGGAGATTTTATTTTCAGGCTGAGAACGCCTTTGTTTAGCCGAACTTGTTCTATTTCATTAAAAAGACTTTCGTCCAAGTATTCTCGGAGAAAGTCTTTTATTTTAAATGAAACCAAAATCTCATCAAAACCATAGATTTTGGCCAAACTTTTTACCAATTCTGAAGAGTGAAATTCTCTTTTCTTTCTCATGTAAGAAAAAATTATTTGTCGATTTATAATCTTTTTTGGTAAGCCTGAACCGTGTTTTCCATGCCCATGTAGAGAGCCTCGCTGATGAGTGCATGCCCTATGGACACCTCCAAGAGATTTGGGATAGTTTCTGCAAAATATCGTAGATTTTCAAGGCTTAAATCATGCCCAGCATTGATGCCCAGTCCCAGCTCACTTGCACGGATAGCCGTTTCTAAATAAGGTTTGATAGCCGCTTCTTTATTGGCTTTGTATCCAGAAGCATAGGCCTCCGTGTATAGTTCTATGCGGTCAGTTCCTGTTTTAGCGGCATAATCACAAAGTTCAGGTTTAGGGTCAAGGAAAATAGAAGTCCTAATTCCAGCTCGTTTGAACTCTGATATGATGTCTGTCAAGAAATACAGATGAGTTTTGGTATCCCAGCCAGCATTGGAAGTGATGGCATTGTCCGCATCAGGAACCAAAGTCACCTGCGTAGGCTTGATTTCTAAAACCATGTCTATGAATGGTCGGTGCGGATTGCCTTCGATATTAAATTCCGTATGCACCAGCGGTTTTAGGTCATAGACATCTTGTTTTGTGATGTGGCGCTGGTCTGGTCTTGGGTGGATGGTGATGCCATCTGCACCGAATTCCTGAATTTTCATTGCGGCTTCCGTTACGCTGGGAAGCAGCCCTCCTCTGGAATTTCGGAGGGTCGCTATTTTATTGATATTTACGCTTAATTTTGTCATTGAAAAGATTTAAATTTTTTTCAAAAATACTAAAAACCATGCAGATGAACTACAAGGATTTTAATTTACCTTTGAAATCATCTATGGACTGGTAGCCTTTTTGGGACATAATTTCTTTTAATTCAGATAGAAGTCGCCCAAATATAGATGGATTTTCTTTCATCAGCTGAGAGCCTACCTGAACCATACTTGCTCCACAGAGAATATGCTCAAAGACATCTTGCCCTGTAAGAACACCGCCGCAGCCAATGACTTGGATATTTTTATTTAGTCTGGTGTACATCGCGCGGACATTAGCCAGAGCGGTAGGTTTGATGTATTCACCGCCGATTCCGCCAAATCCATCCTTTGGTCTGATAACGACTTCTTCTTTTTCAGTGTCGATATAGAGTCCGTTTCCGATGGAGTTGATACAATTCACATAGTGGAGCGGAAATTTATTCAGAACTTCTGCAATTTTGTCAAAATGAGCCATATCAAAATAAGGCGGAAGTTTTACGCCCAAAGGTTTGTCGATGAAAGTAAAAACTTCTTGTAAAATTCGCTCTGTAGCCTCAAAATCATAGCCTGTTTGAGGTTTTCCAGGAACATTAGGGCAAGAGAGGTTAAGCTCTATGATGCCTTTAAAATCAGATGAATTTACTTTTTTCAGCATCTCTATATTTTCCTCAAAAGACATTCCTGCCACGGAGAGGAAGATGGTTTGTTTGTGCTTTTCTTGGAATTTTAGGGCATAATCGAGATAGTAGTCCAGTCCTTCATTAGGCAGTCCCATGGAGTTGATAGTTCCTAGTGGAACTTCCACATATCGCGGCGATGGATTTCCTTCGCGGTATTTCGCTGTGGCACTTTTGGTTACGAAACTTCCGCAGTCAGAGAGGTGAAGTTCATTTAGTTTTTCTTCCGATTCGCACCAGCATCCAGAGGCGTTCATCAGTGGATTTTCGAAGGTGTAATTTCCGATTTTAGATTTGAGGTTCATGAGTGATTATTTTATTGGGTTAGACTTAATTTTGATATACGATTTTATGAATTTCTGCAATGGTCTGAGTCAGATTATCGGGCTCAAAAGTTCCCATCAGCCAAAGGTTCAGTGGGTTTTTATCTTGGCTGTAGCTCGGCTGGATATAGCTCTCGTCCAAAACAGAGAAACCATTTTTTTTGTAAAAACCTACTCTTCGCTCAGCTATGTTGCTTAGTTCTTTGGGTTCGGTTTCTAGCACGATATTTCCGAGGTTTTCAGTCAAAATAGATAGAATGGTGGAGCCTAAATTAGCGCCACGAAGAGCCTCAAAAATCTCAAAATGCTCTATAAATGTAAACTCTGAAAACTCCCATACAATGAGGTATCCAGCGAGGTTTTCTCCTTTGAAAATGGACAATATCTTGCTGTGGTGATTTTCTAAAAGCTTGTAAAACTGCTCCTCATCTCTTCGCTCATCAGCTGGGAAGGAAGCGCAGTACGAGGAGAAAATATGTCTGTGTTCTTCTCCTTTTGCGGGTTGTATTTGTATGTCGTTTAGAGTAAAAATCATTAGGTTTAAAATTAAATTAAAATTGTGTTTGACAGCATTCTAAGCATCTTTTTTGGCTACACCAGTTTTTGTATAAATATAAGAACGCTTGGGAATCTAAGGCAGATTTTATCTTCGCGCCTAAATTTTTCCATTGTTTGATAATGGAGTTTTTCTCTGGTTTTAGATTTCGGTAAAAATCAAATATAATTTTCTGATTATCAGTTTTTTCCTTGTGATAGGAATAAATCACAGGAAGGATGGCATTCAGTAAAATAATTTCTATAAAATCATCTGAAAGTTTTTTGGTTTTGGCTTCGCTTTCCTTTCCGAAAACATAGTGATTTTCCCAATATTCAGAGGTTTTTATGTCTTTGAATAACACTTTTAACTCTTCCACGCTTTTTGCATTGATGATTTTTGAAAATAAATTCTGATGCCGAAAATACAGCTGAGCCAGCTGCGAAAGCCTTATGGTAGGGAATGAAACGGGCATCATCCGCATAAATTTAGCAGGAAAAACGATGTCATTTATCCCAAATTTCGCCCTTAAAAACTCAAATTCTTTCAGCCATTTTTGGCTGTCTTTTTCCATATTATTTAGCAAATCTGCTTTTCCAAATAAGAGGCTTTCCAGCCGAAAAGGATTTTGAGAAACTTTTTTAATGGTTTTAAAATCAATGTTTTGTGCAATTTGTAGGAAAGTTTCCGAATTTACTTTCAGCCCAAAAGAGTAGGCTATTCTCTGGAATAGAACTGCTTCATAATCGTTCTTTGTAGCCAGTAACTGCTGTCTGATCTCTTTGTCTTTTTCCTCTAATTTTTGCAAAACGATTTCTTCGGAAAAATAATTTGGGATTTTTTTGATGCTGAAAATATCTTCGCAAGGGATAAAATCCTTTTCTTTAACAAAATTATAGTGTTGAAAATCAGAGTTTTCAATATAGTTTTTCAGTTCCAGTGTAGGAATGTTTTTTTCTTTCAGTTCCAAAATTTCTTGGTCGTGTTCAAAAACGATATGAAGGATAACGGACTGATAATCTTTCTGTTCCGAATGTTTGTGCAGAAGCCAGTCGGAAGATTTTACATGAAATTCAGCATTTCCGAAGAATGTGATGCCTTGTGTTTTTATTTTTACCGAATGAAAATCAGGACCAGCATTGCTATTTAGTTTTCCAAAATCTAGGATTTCGATAGGGTTTCCGTCCGTATCTTTGAACAAGAGCGGATTAAAAACCTTGTTTTCCCAAAGAGTTTGTAAAAACTTTTCTTTCATTTAGTCGTTGGTTTTCTGTTTTTCACCCAAAATAGTATCTGTAATTACGGCTATTGCGCAGTCTCCAGTGACATTTCCAGCCGTTCCGAAGCTGTCCATAGCGATGTATAGGGAAATCATCAGCGCTTGGCTTTTTTCATCAAATCCCAGCATAGAACCGATAATCCCAATAGCCGCCATAATAGCACCACCAGGAACACCAGGTGCAGCCACCATAGCAATGCCAAGCATAAAAATAAATCCTGTGTAATCCAAGAAATCAATCGGCATCTGCTGTACTACCATCAGAGCAATGGTGCAGGCAACTATTTTCAAAGCACTTCCCGATAAATGTATCGTCGCACAAAGAGGAATAACCAGTTTAGCCACCTTTTCCGAAACGCCGTTTTTGATAGTCTGCTGTAAGGAAACAGGAATAGTCGCCGCTGAAGACTGCGTTCCCAGAGCCGTGATATAGGCAGGTATCATATTTACCAGCATGGTGAAAGGATTTTTTCTTCCGATAATTCCAGCGATAGTAAATAAAAATATCAAAAACAAAATATGAAGCCCAAAAATAATGGCGATAATTTTAATGAAGATAGAAACAATCGTGAAAACTTCACCTGTATGAGCCATCCCTAAAAAGATACCAAAAATATATAGTGGAAGTAGTGGAATAAGCACACGAGCAATGACATTAGAGATGATGATTTCAAACTCTTCAAAAACCTGTAACAATGTAGAATTGTGGATTTTAGAAATTCCTATTCCTACCATAAAAGCCAAAACCAGCGCCGTCATCACATCAAACATAGGAGGAATGCTCAGCGAAAAATAAGGCTTGATTTCAGTGACTTCTGAAACATCACTAAGCGACTGCCCTTCTAAAAGACTTGGGAAGGTGTTGATACTCACGCCATAAGAAACAAAACCTGCTAAAAGTGTAGATAAATAAGCCAATCCAGCCGTTACAAGCACTATTTTACTGGCTGTTCCGCCCAGTTTTCCTATTGATGGGACTATTAGTCCTATAATAATTAAAGGGATACAGAACCCAAGAAACTGACTAAACAGCCCATTGAAAGTAAGAAAAATTTTTAAAAATTCTTGATTTACAAATTTTCCAAAAATTATTCCTAAAATAATAGCAATCAGTATTTGAAGCAAGAGATTGTTGCTTTTTTTCATTTTTTATAAAATTTCCCAAATATAAAATTTATTTCTCGTTCAAAAAACACTGATTTTTATCAAAAAAATATGTATCTTTGTAATTCACTAAATTTTTGAAAATACATGAGCGAAAAACAGTATACAGCGAGTAGTATTCAGGCATTGGAGGGTATAGAGCATGTGCGTCTCAGACCGTCAATGTACATTGGAGATGTGGGGGTTAGAGGGCTTCATCACTTGGTTTATGAGGTGGTGGATAATTCTATAGACGAGGCTTTAGCAGGATATTGTGATACTATTTCGGTGACTATTCATGAAGGAAATGGTATTTCTGTAAAAGATAATGGGCGTGGTATTCCAGTGGATTTCCACGAAAAAGAACAAAAATCTGCTCTAGAAGTAGTAATGACCAAAATAGGGGCAGGAGGTAAGTTTGATAAAGATTCTTACAAGGTTTCTGGGGGGCTTCATGGTGTAGGGGTTTCGTGTGTGAATGCGCTTTCTACATCGTTGATAGCTACTGTTCAGAGAGATGGTAAAATCTACCAGCAGAAATATTCACAAGGTAAAGCTCTTGGGAATGTTCAGGAAATCGGTGCTTCAGAGATTACTGGAACAGAGGTGTTTTTCCAGCCAGATGAATCTATTTTTAATGAATTAGTTTATAATTATGATACTTTGGCGGCTCGTCTCCGTGAGTTGGCTTTTCTTAATAAAGGAATTACCATCACTCTTACAGATGAAAGAGTAAAAGAGGAAAATGGGGAATTTAAAAGCGAAACTTTTTATTCTGAAGGAGGACTGAAGGAATTTGTAGAGTTCATTGATGGGAACAGAGAGGGGATCATGGATGTTATCTTCATGGAAGGAGAGCGAGATGATATCCCTGTGGAAGTAGCGATGAGATATAATACTTCGTTCAATGAGAATCTACATTCTTATGTAAATAATATTAACACGCACGAGGGAGGAACTCATTTGGCTGGTTTTAGAAGAGCTTTGACTAGAACGCTCAAAAAATATGCAGACGAGCTAGGTATTCCACAAAAAGAAAAAGTGGAAGTTACAGGAGATGACTTTCGTGAGGGGCTTACAGCTGTGATTTCCGTGAAAGTAATGGAACCTCAGTTTGAGGGGCAGACTAAGACTAAACTTGGGAACTCTGAAGTTTCTGGTGCAGTGGATAAGATAGTGGGAGAGATGCTCTCTAACTTCCTTGAAGAAAATCCAAATGAAGCCAAGCAGATTGTCCAAAAAGTAGTTTTGGCGGCGAAAGCTCGTCAGGCAGCGAAGAAAGCTCGTGAAATGGTGCAGAGAAAATCGCCATTGGGAGGCTCTGGTTTGCCAGGGAAATTAGCCGATTGTTCATCTAAAGACCCATCTATAAGTGAAATTTTCCTAGTAGAGGGAGACTCTGCGGGAGGAACAGCCAAAGGAGGAAGAGATAGAAATTTCCAAGCGATTTTACCGCTGAGAGGTAAGATTTTGAATGTGGAAAAATCTATGCTTCACAAGGTTTATGATAACGATGAGATTAAAAATATTTATACGGCACTTGGGGTTTCTGTAGGGACAGAGGAGGACAGTAAAGCACTGAACTTGTCTAAACTAAGATACCATAAGATAGTGATTATGACCGATGCAGATATAGATGGTTCGCATATTTCTACGCTTATTCTTACATTCTTCTTCCGTTACATGAAGGAACTTATAGAGAATGGGTATGTATACATCGCATCACCGCCGCTGTATCTTCTGAAGCGAGGAAATAAAAAACTCTACGCATGGAATGACAAAGAAAGAGAGGAGCTTACCAAAGAACTTTCTGCGGATGGCAGAGGCGTGGAAATCCAGCGATACAAAGGTCTCGGGGAGATGAATGCAGAACAGCTATGGGAAACTACACTTAACCCAGAAAATAGAATCCTAAAACAGGTGACTATAGAAAACGCAGGAGAAGCAGATAGAATTTTCTCTATGCTGATGGGAGATGAAGTTCCACCAAGAAGAGAATTTATAGAAAAGAACGCAGTCTATGCTAATATAGATGCGTAGAATTAAAAATATAAATAAAAAACAGCCGCTCACATGGAACGGCTGTTTTTTTGTTATTTACAAAACTCTTGGTCGCATTTACAGCCAGAGCTTTCTATCTCAAAGGTAGAATGCTGGATGTTGTGATGTTCCAGCTTGTGGCGGAGTTCCTTTTTTATTTGCTCCATTTCTTGGAAACTTATTCCTTCATTTACCACCAGATGGACGGTTAGGGCGTTTTCAGAGCTGCTCATCGCCCATATATGGAGGTGGTGGGTCTGTTCTATGGCAGGGATTTCCTCTATCAGTTTTTGGATTTCATTGGGATTAATGCCCTCTGGCACGCCGTTTAGGCTGAGTTTGATGCTTTCCGTCAAAAGTCCCCAAGTAGAAATCAAAATCACCACAGCGATGATGAAACTTATAACCACATCCGCCAGATTCCAGCCTGTGAAATAGATAATCACCCCAGAGATAATCACGCCTACCGAAACCAAAGCATCTACCATCAGGTGCAGAAAAGCCCCTTTGATGTTGATATCGTGTTTTTGTCCTTTATAAAAAAGAAACGCTGAAACAGCATTGATAACCACGCCTATTGCAGCAGTGATGATGATGCCGCTGCTCTCCATTTGTGGCGGTGTATTTAGCCGTTCCACAGCTTCTATAATGATTTTAAAGACAATAAAAACCAGCAGAATAGCATTGATGAGCGAAGCCAATATTGAGGCTTTTTTGTAGCCGTAAGTCAGGCTGTGTGTGCTGGCTTTCTGGGCAAGAATGATACCTACGAGCGAAATTCCTAAACTGGCAACATCGCTCAGATTGTGGCTTGCATCGGAGATTAAGGCCAAAGAATTGATTTTAAAACCGACCGCAAATTCTATCACGGTGTAGAGCAAATTCAGACCGATACCGATGTAAAACGCCCTGTTGATATTTTCCAGACTGCTTACGCTATGGTGGTGGCAGTGTCCTTCGTGTGAATGTCCCATGATTTTAATTATTTTTATAAAACAAGAAAAACAATGGAAATTTACGAAATTTTTTGAACTCTATGAAATTAGAGAAGATGGATATTTTAGAAACAAAAATAGCCTGTCCCTAAAACTGACAGACTATTTTACAATAAAAAATGAAAAAATTTTATCCATTAGTATAGCTCTGGAATGCCTCTTCCAGATTGCTGTATCGCCCTTTGAACTCCTCTATAGAGGTATCTTGCAGAATGTTTCCCTTGTGGATGAGGATGACACGAGAGCAGAGCGCCTCTACTTCCTGCATGATGTGCGTGGAAAGGATGATGGTTTTCTCCTTACCGATTTCTTTTATCACATTTCGGATTTCTATGATTTGGTTAGGGTCTAGTCCGTTCGTAGGCTCGTCCAAGATAAGTAAATCTGGCTGGTGGAGAATCGCCTGCGCCAGTCCCACTCTCTGTTTATACCCTTTGGAGAGCTGGGAAATCTTCTTGGATTTTTCGGGAGTGATGCCCACCAGCTCGATGACTTCATCTATTCTTTCGCTTGGTATCTTGTGGATATCAGCCACGAAATTCAGATATTCCTTTACGAACATTTCTTGGTAAAGCGGATTGTTTTCTGGCAGAAAACCGATGTTTTTCTTGCTTTCTATCGGATATTGAGTGATATCTTTGTTGTTGAACAAAATCTCGCCCTCATCTATTTTCACTACACCTGTGATGGATTTCATCAGCGTGGATTTTCCTGCTCCGTTTGGCCCAAGAAGTCCCACGATTTCGTTCTTTTCAATGCTGAGGTTGATATTATTCAGTGCTGTTTGTTCACCGAATTTTTTAGTTAGATTAGTAATTTGTAAAGACATAGTGAATTCAAAAATATTTGGCGAAAATACAAAAATTCTTCAAAATAGACAGCCTACAAATTTAGGGATTTTAATATTTTAATTCGCTATAATTTTTTTTTAATTTTAAATCAAATTTTTATAGATTTGTGGAAAACAAAACTATTGTGAAAACAGACATACAGATTGCACAAAGTGCGGACATCAGACCCATTAGAGAAATCGCAGACAAAATTGCTATTGAGGAGGAAGATTTAGAATACTATGGCAGACACAAAGCCAAAATCCCTCTAAAATACATCGATGAAGAAAAAATTAAAAAATCAAAATTGATTTTGGTGACAGCTATCAATCCCACGCCGGCAGGAGAGGGGAAGACCACTGTTTCGGTGGGGCTTTGTGATGGACTGAATAAAATCGGTAAAAAAGCAGTTTTGGTGCTTCGTGAGCCTAGTTTAGGGCCTGTTTTCGGGAGCAAAGGCGGTGCCGCTGGGGGAGGATATGCCCAAGTTATCCCAATGGCGGATATTAACCTGCATTTTACAGGAGATTTTTCGGCTGTGGAAAAGGCAAATAACCTTCTTTCTGCATTGATAGACAATAACTTACAAAGTAAAAAACACAATCTAAATATAGACCCAAAAACCATCGTCTGGAAGCGAGTGATGGATATGAATGACCGAGCTCTGCGCCAGATTGTCATAGGAATGGGCGATAAAAACGGCGTAGTAAGGGAAGAGGGGTTCAATATCACGCCTGCATCCGAAGTGATGGCAATTCTCTGTCTGAGCCAAGATTTTGAAGACCTGAAACAGCGTTTAGGAAATATCTTTGTGGGCTATACTTACGATAAAAAGCCTGTTTTTGCAAGAGATTTAAAGGCAGAAAACGCAATGGCAATCCTGCTGAAAGATGCCATTAAACCTAATTTGGTTCAGACTTTGGAGGGAAATCCTGCTATTCTTCACGGTGGCCCTTTTGCGAATATTGCACAGGGGACAAATACTATTATCGCTACTAAAATGGGGCTTTCTCTCGGTGGTTATGTCGTTATGGAAGCTGGTTTTGGTGGAGATTTGGGAGCAGAAAAGTTCATTGATATTAAATGCAGATATGCAGGATTGAAACCTGATGCGTATGTGATAGTGGCGACTATCAGGGCGCTGAGATACCATGGTGGAGCGAAAAAAGATGAGTACGGAAGCCCGAATTTAGAATACCTGAAAAAAGGTTTCGGAAATCTTTGTAAACATATAGAAAACGCTCAGAATTACGGATTTCAGCCTGTGGTAGCGATTAATCATTTTGCTACGGATTCGGAGGAAGAAATCAAGTTTTTGAAAGATGAATGCGCTAAACTGGGAGTTCATGCTGTTTTGGCGGATGAATTTATGCACGGTGGAGAGGGAATGAGAGATTTGGCGAAAACAGTAGTGGAAGCAACGGAAAAGAAGTCTGATTTCAAATTTTTATACCCATTAGAAGAAAGCATAGAGGCTAAAATAGAGGCTGTAGCAAAAAAAATATATGGAGCGGAAGGTGTGGTCTATTCACCGAAAGCAAAAGCTGACCTTAAAATTATAAAGGATTTGGGCTTTGATAAACTGCCTGTATGTATAGCAAAAACGCAGAAATCACTGAGTGATGATGAGAAAAAAATAGGAAGACCTACTGGATTTGATGTCACAGTGAGAGGTTTTGAGTTCGCAGCTGGAGCTGGTTTTGTGATTCCTATTTTGGGTGATATTATGCGTATGCCAGGACTTCCAGAAGTTCCTATGGCAGAGGGAATGACCATAGACGGAGAGGGACATATCAGCGGTTTGAGCTAATAAATCAGAAAATATTAAAAGTGAAAAGTCGGAGTTTTTCTCCGACTTTTCTTTTTTTTGTTTAAGACAGTGTTAGCTTATTTTTTAGCCAATTTGTATTCAGGCTTTTTAGCATCACCTACTTTTTCAACAAGGTAAGCAGCATCTTCTTCTACTAAGAAAACTCTTGGTTTATCGTTTCCTTCTTCTTTAAGAGTAACGAAAGCACCATCAGCGCTTACTTCGTAAGAACCTTTAGCGTTGAACTGACCATCTTTTTTCTCTAAATAAGTTTCATCCAAAAGGAAAGAACCATCTTCGTTTAGAGTTAATTTCATTTCGATACCAGGACCGTCAGCAGATGGAAGTTTTCCAGAGAACTCACCTACATGCTTCTTAGGAGCTTCTGCTTTAGCAGCTTCCTCTGGTTGAGCTGGTTGAGTGCTGTCAGCTTCTACAGCTTGTGGAGTTTCAGTTTTAGCTTCTTCTTTTTTTGAACAGCTCACTGCGAAAAGCCCTGTTAATAAAACAGGCAAAATCATTTTTTTCATAATGGTAAAATAAAATTTAAATTAAAAACATTTTTAGTAAATCAATAAGCATGCCAAAAGATTTTTTGAAGAACTTAAAAAAACAATGATTTTTATCATGTTTTCTTAAATCTAAAAAAGCATTCTTTTTCTATTTGAAAAAATTACCAAGTAGTAAACCAAAACACTACTTTATTCTGTTTAAATTTTTGCAGGCATCGTCATTAGAGTTTTCACAAGCCTTTCTAAACCAGTAGATAGCTTTGTTTTTGTCCTGTTCCACGCCATTTCCATTATGGTAGGCAACTCCTAAATTATTTTGAGCATTTGCATTTCCTTGTTCCGCAGCTTTGGTGTACCAATAAACAGCTTTTTCATAGGATTGTTCTATACCATATCCTTTTTCATAAGCTATTCCCAAATTATATTGAGACTCTGTAAACCCTTGCTCTGCTGCTTTAGTAAACCAATATACTGCGTCGGGATAGGATTGTTCCACGCCATATCCATTATAATAACTAGCACCTAAATTATTTTGTGCCCTGACAAACCCTTGTTCCGCAGCTTTGGTGTACCAATGGATAGCTTTTTCATAGGATTGCTCTACGCCGTATCCTTTCTCGTAAGTAACGCCCAAATTATATTGCGCCACTGCATGTCCTTGCTCCGCTGCTTTTTGCCACCAATAGATGGCTTTTTTATAGGATTGCTCTACGCCATATCCCTTCTCGTAATTAACGCCCAAATTATATTGTGAATTAGCATGTCCTTGTTTTGCCGCTTTTTGCCACCAATAGAGAGCTTTTTTTTCGGATTGTTCTACGCCTTCTCCACTATGATAATAATATCCCAAATTATATTGCGCCTCTACATCTCCCTGCTCAGCTTTTTTTATTAGGTCATTTATATTTTCTTGCTGGGTACAGCTTATAGTAAAACATGATAATAGTAGAAATACAAGATATTTCCTCATTTTATTAAAATTTTTAATCGTTTTATTCCTACTCTTTTTTAGGCTTTTCGGATATCGCCTTTTATTTTAGAAACTAGCAGAAAAATTATTTAGTAATCTTTCTATATTTTCTTTGCCTACAGGATTTTGGCTGTGAACGGAGAATTTAGGAAGTGATAGATTGTGCTCTATGCAGTATTCCACCAGATATTTGGCGCAGTCATATCCAGACTCATCTTCGCCTAAGTCATGGTCAAAAGAAATAAAATCAGGCAGGCCGTTTTGTGTAATATATTCTACAAAATCTGCATAATTATACACTCTGTCAAAGCCTTCTGGAGTTACTCGTAAATCATCTAAGTATAGTTTTTTCATATATAAATAATTTTAAATTTTTGTTAGGAATTAGAAACCAGCTACAGAAAATAGTTGGTTTATTTATTGAGAAAGATAATGTCAGCACATACATGGGAAAAAGCAAATTCATCTAAACATAAAATATGCTGTGCGAAACCCTGCACAACAGATGTATTATACACATATTTTTGAGTGAAAAACATGGCTTGTTTAACTTTTTTAAAACCAAGCAAATATATAAAATATAAAAGGATAAAAAGAGTTTTTCAGAGGGATAAATTGTATGAAAAAAGTCATGAGTAGCAACATTTATTGAAAAAGTATTATATTTGCTCCCTTAAAAAATATAATAAAAATGAATAAAAAGTTGTTTAGCATAATGTTTTTAGGAACATTAGCTACTTTTTCTGCTCAAGAAAAACAGATAGATGAGGTGCTTATTCAGGGAAAATTCTTTGAAACTCCCTACCAGAAGGTCAATGAAAACATAGTAGTTATCCAGCATAAAGAAATAGAGCAGTCGCCTGCCAAGAGTATAGATGAACTCCTACAGCAGTACACAGGAGTGGATATCAGAAAAAGAGGCGGAAATGGAGTTTTGTCCGATATCTCTATTCGTGGAGGGTCTTATGACCAAGTTTTGATTTTGGTGAATGGTATTCGTATGAATGACAGCCAGACAGGGCATAATAGTTTCAATATTCCCATAGACCTCTCTAATGTAGAGCAGATAGAAATCGTAAAAGGTCCTGCTGCAAGGCGTTTTGGGAATAATGCCTACGCAGGAGTTATCAACATCATTACTAAAACACACAAAGAAAAAACAGTAAAAATAACTACCGAAGGTGGCGATTTTGAAGCGTATTCTTTGGGTGCAAATATCAATTTGGGCGGAGAGAAGTTTTCTCAGTCTTTACAAGCAAATACGGCCTATTCCACAGGATACCGCTATAATACAGACTATCAGATTAGAAATGTTTTTTATCAAAATCAACTTGATATTAAAAACGGAAAAGTGGGAATTCAGGCTGGTTTCAGCGAAAAGAAATTCGGTTCAAATAGCTTCTATGGTTCTTCTGCCGACCAGTACGAAGAAACACAGGCGTCCATCGTAAGTATGGCATACAGACAGAAGCTGGGGAACTGGGGGCTGAATGCCAATGCCTACTGGCGTAGAGGACAGGATATGTATCTATGGAGAAGATATAATCCTGCCGCATACAGAAATATGCACATTGGGAATAATGTAGGAGGGCAGCTAAATGCCAACTATCACTCTGTAATAGGGACTACGGGACTTGGGGTAGAGCTTAGAAAAGAATTTTTAGCGAGTAATAACTTGGGGCATAGAAACCGCTTTTTGACTCAGGTTTTCTTTGAACATCATTTCTCTTTTTTCAGTGAAAAATTGCAGATTGTCCCTGGTATTTCTTGGGCAAATTATGACACAGTAGGGAATTTCTTCTACCCAGGTGTAGATGTAGGATTTAATTTTAATGAAAATAATAAAATCTACGCCAATGTAGCGAAAGTCAATAGAATTCCTACTTTTACTGAACTATATTATTCTGATGCAGGAAATATAGGTGATGCTGATTTAAAGCCAGAAAGTGCGATTTCTTCAGAGGTGGGCTATCGTTACCAAAATCCTAAAATCACAGCGAAAGTGAGCGGTTTTATGAGAAATTCTAGCGATGCCATAGACTGGGTAAGAAATACATCCGCTGAAAAATGGGCATCAAAAAATATAGGAGGCATGAATCTGAAAGGGGTAGAAGTGGAGTTTAGCCACAGACCTGTGGATTGGTTCAGTTATTCTGCGGGATATACTTATATTGATAATAAGAGAGAAACCGAAGGCTATGCATTCTCTAAATATGCACTAGAAAACCTAAAACACCAGCTGGTGGGTAAAGTAGAAGCTAGATTTTTGAAATATTTTTCTAATCAGTTGATTTATAGATATAACCAAAGATTGGATTTTCTAAGTTATCATCTGCTGGATTATAAAATTTCTTTCAAGAGAAATGGATTGGACATTTATGGGTTAATCAATAATGTGACTAATACCCAGTACGAAGAAATAGCGCTGGTTCCGCTTCCTAAAAGATGGTTCCATGTAGGAATTTCTTATACCATAAAAATGAACTAAAAACAATAAATCGTGCCGAAAAGCACGATTTATTTTATTTTTTAAAATCCAAATTGTATTTTAGGTTAGAATATCCACTGATGCTGGCTTTTAGTGAGCCTACGAGGAGTTTTGCCTCCATCTCTACAGGGATATGGTTTTGGTCATTGGTTACCCACATGGTTACTCCTTCTTTTTCTTTAAATATTCTTCCGCTCTGTACGGATGGAACTATTTTGAGGCATTCTATTTTCCCAAATTTAGTTTTCTTTTTTTCTACACCTACTATTTTCAGCATGAAAGGGTAAGTTTCGTCATCTATCCAGACAGTCAGTTTCACTTGGTTTCCTACTTTTAGTTTGCTACTGTCCATATTTCTTAGATAATAAAAAGCGGAAAGCATATCTTGTATTCCCTCAAAAGTGTTGAAATTTCGTGAGTTTTTTTTGAGTTTGTCATACAGAACCAAAGTCTTGTTATCGTGGTTAAAAGTAGTTTCATAGTGTCTTCTGTAGCTGCCTTCGGAGATGTTTCTCACATAGAAGCTGGGTAGTCCAGTCGCTAGATCTATATAGCTTTCATAGACATCATTTACCTTGAAAAAAGTATTGACAATCCCTGTGCTTTTCCCTGTTCCTATCACACGAAGATGGTCTCTGCCTTTGTAATTTACTTGGCTGGTGGTAAGTTCTGCTGTTCCCGCATTGATGAATCCGTAGTGTATCCTGTATGATATTTTCTCCCCATTGTTAATGTGATTCAGCTGTGCTGAAACCATAGCCGAAACCCAAAGCATAAACATTGCAAAAATCTTATTCATAGTTTTTTATTTAATATTCCTAATTGATAGACAAATATTTTGCCAAACTCTTTTTTTCTTATTTCGTACTTTCCTCTTTTACAAATTCTTCTATTTCCGAAGAGAGGAAAGGCGTTCCTTTTATCTTGTTAAAAGGGATGCATTTTATCTGATATTCATCTTGTATAAGGTGGATGAGTTGTCCGTTGTTGATTTCAGGAATAATGATTTTTTTAAACTTGCTTAGTTTTTCCCCTAAATCCTGTGGAAACGGCGCCAAATTTCTTAATTGAAGATGAGCAACAGAAACATTGTCCTGAAGCAGGTTTTTCACCGCATCGCGGATGCTTCCATACGAAGATCCCCATGAAAGTATCAGAATATCAGCGTTTTCCTTACCTTGGTCTAGTGTAAGTGGAGCATAAGAATGTTTAATATTATTAAATTTCTCAGCTCTTAATTTTACCATTTTTTGGTGATTTTCAGCATCATAGCTTACATTCCCTGTGTTTTCCTGTTTTTCTAATCCTCCTACGATGTGTTCTTTTCCTTTGGTGCCAGGAACGGCTATTTTTCTTGAAAGATTTGCTTCCCTTAGATACGGTAGATATTCGTTTTCATCAGGTTCCTTGATGAAAGGCGACTGTATTTTTGGTAAATTTTCAAAATTCGGAATCAGCCAAGGCTCGGTTCCGTTCCCCAAATATCCATCGGAAAGAAGAATGACAGGAGTGGTGTATTCCAAAGCGATTTTCGCAGCCTCAAAAGCAGCCTCAAAACAGTCAGAAGGTGACTGTGGCGCGATTACAGGAATGGGTGCTTCACCGTTTCTTCCATGCACGGCTTGGAGCAGGTCGGCCTGTTCAGTCTTTGTAGGAAG
Source organism: uncultured Flavobacteriaceae bacterium (assembly GCA_963516475.1). Classification (GTDB taxonomy): domain Bacteria; phylum Bacteroidota; class Bacteroidia; order Flavobacteriales; family Weeksellaceae; genus JABCPE02. The sequence goes on along the minus strand of CAUQBR010000002.1, from coordinate 101,722 downwards.
CCCAGTAGAAGGCCCTCCTCGTTGTACATTTATGATGACCATAGGTAGTTCCAGCATAAAGCCTAATCCCAGCCCTTCTGTTTTCAGTGCCATCCCAGGGCCAGAAGTGGCAGTCACTCCTAAATCCCCAGCAAAGGAAGCCCCAATGATAGAAGTCATGGCAGCGATTTCGTCTTCCGCCTGAAAGGTCTTGATTCCCAGTGGTTTATATTTAGCTAAATGATGCAGAATGTCTGATGCAGGAGTGATGGGATATCCGCCGTAGAAAACCTCCAAACCAGCTTTTTGTGCAGCTGATAAAATCCCTAAAACCACAGCTTCATTCCCTGAAATACTTCTGTAAGTTCCTTCCTGCATTTCAGCTTTTTCTACGGAATACCGTTCTGTGAAAATTTCTGCAATTTCACCATACTGATATCCAGCTTTTAGAACGCTGAGGTTGGCATCTCGGATTTCTGGTTTTTTTGAGAAATATTCCTCAATATGTTGTTTGGTTTGTTCTATATCTTTGGAAAACAGCCAATAGATGAACCCTAGGGCAAACATATTTTTAGACCTGTCTTTTTCTTTTTGAGAAAGAGAAGTTTCTTTCAGGGCTTCCATGGTGTTTTTGGTAATGTCAATTTCATAAACCGTAAAATCACCTGATAAAGCCTCTAACGGAGAAGCCTCGTAACCAGCTAAGTTTAGATTTTTTCTATCAAAACCAGCAGAATTGCATATGATGATTCCAGTTTCTTTGACTTTACTAAGGTTTTTCTTTAGGGCAGCAGCGTTCATTGCGACTAGAACATCACAAGCATCACCAGGAGAATTGATTTCCTTACTTCCAAAATGAATCTGAAACCCAGACACTCCCGCTATAGTTCCCGAAGGAGCACGGATTTCGGCAGGGAAATCGGGCAAAGTATTAAGGTCGTTTCCGAAAAAAGCCACAGTCTGGCTAAACTGCGCTCCCGTGAGCTGTATCCCATCTCCAGAGTCTCCAGCAAATAATATTACAGCATTTTTTAGTTCTTTTATATTCATAGATGAATGAAAAAAATAATGCCCAAAGATATTAAATTTGTTTTTGAATGAAAATTATTGATTTTCAGTTAAATATGATTTTATGAATAAAAATCTAATTTGGAATAAATAAAATTTGTATATTCGCTGACTTTAAAATATATAAGCTATGAAGAAAATTTTGTTTGCTATAGGATTTCTTTTGATTTCCACTGCTGAATTGGCAGCGCAGTCTTTGTCAGAAATTGTTAATCAAAAAGAAACTATTTTAGTAGATGTAAGAACTCCAGAAGAATTTGCCCAAGGAAATGTGAGAAATTCTATAAATATTCCTATTTCAGAATTAGAAAATAATCTTTCTAAACTACAGGGCAAGAAAAATATAGTGGTATTTTGTAAAGCGGGAATAAGAGCTGCAAAAGCCGAAAAACTTCTAAAAGACAAGGGAATAAAGAATGTGTATAACGGAAAAACTTGGGAGAATGTAAAATCTTTGACTAAGATAGCTTTGGATAATTCCGTAAATTATAGTTCTGACAAGCCTCATTTTAATGTACTTAGAGATACGGAAAAAATAAAACAAGTTGCGGTATCATTAGGAAAAAATGGAGTTTTTAAAAAACATAAAACTTCTACGCCTGCTTCTTTGGTTGTTTTGAAAGGAGAGATTAAGTTCATTATAAACGACCAAGAGATTATTTTAAAACCGAATGACTACTATGATATTCCAGTAGATGTGGAGCACGAATTGTTAGGTTTGTCCAAAGAAAATCTATTCGTAGTGACTAAACAAAAATAAATTTATTGAACTAAAATTATAAAACGCCGAGTAATTTTGCTCGGCGTTTTTCGGTTATTTATTTGGAATGTTTTTTAGAATATCTTTCAAGAAATCCCAGAATTTCTGTGTAGAAGAAATACTTGCTCTTTCATCAGGTGAGTGTGCCCCCTTAATAGTAGGCCCGAAACTTACCATTTCCATTTTAGGATAATGAGCGCCGATGATTCCGCATTCTAATCCCGCATGACACGCCACTACATTAGGCTTTGAACCAAATTTATCCGTGTAGAGATTTTCCATTATTCGGAGAATTTCTGAATTTGGGTTTGGCTTCCAGCCAGGGTAGGAGCCGCTAAACTCTACATTCAGCCCGCCCAGTTCAAAAACTGCTTTTAGTTGGTTAGCCACATTAAATTTAGAAGACTCCACAGATGAACGGGTAAGGTTTAGAATTTTTAAACCACCATCTTTTAGTTCCACTCTGGCGATGTTGTTGGATGCTTCCACTAGGTCAGCCACATCAGGAGACATTCTGTATACGCCGTTGTGAGCGGATTTCAGCACGCGGATGATTTGGGCTGAATTTTCTTTTGAAATACCATTTTCAGAGCTTTCAGTTTTTTCAATATTGATAACCAAATCTTTTTCAATAGTAGCAAATTCCTGTAAAATTTCAGCTTTTAATTCATTGGCTTCTGCAATGAATTCATCAGTATTTTTCACTGAAAAAACAGCTGTAGCTTCTCTTGGAATCGCGTTTCTAAGTCCGCCGCCATCGATGGAAATCAGCTTTATTTCTTGACTTTCAAGACTGTTATAGAGCAGCCTTCCAAGGAGTACATTTGCATTCCCGAAACCTTTATGGATGTCCATTCCAGAGTGCCCGCCTTGCAGTCCTTTGATTTCTATTTTTATTAAATTTCCTTTTGTAGGAGCAGTTTTGTAGGTTTGTGTAGCTGTTACATCCACACCACCAGCACAGCCTATATCTATTTCATCATCTTCTTCTGTGTCTAGGTTTAAGAGGATTTCGCCTTTTAGTACATTGGGTTTTAGGTTAAAAGCTCCTGTCATTCCAGTTTCTTCATCTATCGTGAAAAGCGCTTCCAATGCAGGATGAGCGATATCATTGCTCTCCAAAATACTCATAGCAGCCGCCACACCAAGCCCGTTGTCTGCTCCGAGTGTCGTCCCTTTTGCCTTCACCCAGTCGCCATCTACGAACATTTGAATTCCTTGATTTTCAAAGTCAAAATCCACATCATTGTTTTTTTGACAAACCATATCAAGGTGGGACTGCAGAACGATGGTTTTGCTGTTTTCCATTCCTGCTGTTGCAGGTTTTCGGATGATGACATTTCCTGTTTCATCCACTTGAGTATCAAGGTTTAGGCTTTCTCCAAAATTCTTGATAAACTCTATTACTCTCGCTTCTTTTTTGGAAGGTCTTGGAACTGCATTTAGTTTAGAAAAGTTTTTCCAAATAATCTGCGGTTCTATGTTTGATAAACTCATAAAATTTTTATTTAAAGTTAATATTTATCCTCTCATTCTTTCTAAAAGTACCATCATAAGGTAGGAAAGAACGATAAGTGTTTCATCTTCATCGCTTTCTGTTAATTTATCCAGTTGAAATCTTCTACCCAGCAGTGAAGGCATTTTCTTCAGTGTAAAAAGAGTTTTTCCTGAAGAATTTTCTAGACTATAGGTAGGGTTTAGGAAATATCCTGTAAACCAGCCTATTATAGGTAGTTCTCCTACAAGGCCATCCCAAAATTTAACCCACGCATTATCTTCTCTTATGGTGTATTTATGCTGGTTGTTTTCATCATAGACTTCGTAGGTAGATTTCCATATAGAGCGCATACCTTTTCGGGTAAGTTTTCCATAATTAGTGCCATCAGCTCCTGTGATGCTGTAGCTGGCATTGAAATCCAGCCATCTATCGGCCTTTATTCTAAAAAGTTCTGCACTTTTTTCTTCATCACGGAAGACCACTACATCTTCTTTTAGTTTAAACATTTTCTGTCTTACATAGGCGATGTGTTTTCCGTCTCGGTCGGTAATGTTAAAATCACTAGCTAAAGTGGTAATTTTAAATTTAAAATCTAAAGGATAGTTTAGGTTTTTCATAATTTACTTTGAGTAAAAAAGGAATAAAAATTTTTCCCCAAAGATAAGAAGATATTTTGAATATAAGGAGACTTATTATTTCCAAAAATTATTAAATTTGTCCTTAATAATCATCAAAAAAAGATAGAAATGATAAGAATTCTTTTATTAAGTTTGGTTCTGTTCGGAACGAGTGTAGAGGCCCAGAAAAAAATCGGAAAAGAGGATGTTGTCCTCATTAAATCAGGAAAAAGCACTGAACCGATGAGGGTTTTGCAGGTTACCAATCCCAAAGATTTGAAAATATTAAAAGATGTTTCCCGACCAGTGGATGCCAAAGACCCAAATTTGAGACTGTTGGCCGAGAGAATGCTTGTTACAGTGAAAGACGAACAGGGAGTGGGCATCGCAGCGCCGCAGGTAGGATTGAATATAAAGGCAATCTGGGTACAGAGATTTGACAAGGAAGGAAAACCTTTTGAGTTTTTTGTAAATCCAGAAATCAAATGGATGTCTTCGGCGCTTAGACTTGGTGCGGAAGGTTGTCTTTCCATTCCAAACGAAAGGGGAGAAGTCTATCGCAGCCTTGTGATAGATTTGGCTTACGAAACTTTGGACGGAGAGAAAAAACGAGAACTGGTAGAAGGTTTCACCGCGGTGATTTTCCAGCATGAGTATGACCACCTTATGGGAAGACTCTTCACAGAAAGGATAAAGGAGCAGAAGCTAGGAACTTTCATCAAAGCGGATGAAGTGAATAAGATTTATTACCAGAAGTAAATTTTAGGGAGAATTTCTTATTTTTGCCGAATGGAATACCCAAGTAAAGTATTATCCAGAGCAGTGGAGGAGATTTCTGGACTGCCAGGGATAGGCAAAAAATCGGCTCTTCGGCTTGCGCTGCATCTTCTCAGACAGCCCAAATCTCAGGGAATGGCACTTTCGCAGGCTTTGGAAAGTCTGGTAACGAATATAAAATACTGCCAAGAGTGTCATAATTTCTCGGATTTTGATATTTGTGAAATCTGTGCTGATGAAAAGCGAAACGCCGAAACGCTCTGCATCGTAGAAGATGTAAGGGATGTTCTCGCGATAGAAAATACTTCTAAATATAATGGTAAATATTTGGTTTTAGGAGGAAAAATTTCTCCCATGGAAGGCATAGGCCCGCACCAGCTGAACATTTCCAGCATTGAAAAAAAACTCAATGGAGAAAGCCTAAAAGAAGTGATTTTTGCGCTGAGTGCAACGATGGAGGGCGATACTACGGCTTATTATATTTATAAGAAATTCAAGCATTTTAATGTAAAATTTTCCAGCATCGCAAGGGGAATTTCGGTAGGGGATGAGCTGGAATACGCAGATGAGGTCTCTCTCGGAAGGTCTATTGTTAACAGGCTTCCGTATGATGAAGCGAAATAAAATTTACCAATACAAAAAAATAAATCGCCTAAAAAGGCGATTTATTTTTATAATTTTTCTACTTCTCGTGCGATTTCTATGATGACTTCTGTGGCTTTTTCCATAGATTCTAATGGAACATATTCATAAGGCCCGTGGAAGTTAAGCCCTCCTGCGAAGATATTCGGGCAAGGAAGTCCCATGTAAGACAGCTGTGCGCCATCGGTTCCGCCTCGGATAGCCTTCACTTCTGGAGTGATTCCAAGGTTTTTCATGGCTCTTTCTGCCACTTCTATGATGTGCATTTTGCCTTCGAATTGTTTTTTCATGTTGAGATATTGCTCTTTTATCTCTATTTCAAAGACATTTTCGCCATATTTTTGGTTGAATTCCGCTACTTTTTCAGCGATGAATTTCTTGCGGTTTTCAAATTTCTGCTCATCGTGGTCACGGATGATGTATTGTAGTTTTGCTTCGGAAACATCTGCTTTTAGGTCTAATAGATGATAAAAACCTTCAAAACCTCTTGTAGTAGAAGGAGTTTCGTTAGCTGGGAGCGACTGGATAAACTCAGCAGCGAGGAGCCCTGCATTTACCATTTTTCCGTAAGCGTAACCAGGGTGTACGCTCAGTCCGTGGATTTTTACAACCGCTCCAGCTGCATTAAAGTTCTCATATTCTATCTCGCCCACATCACTTCCATCCATGGTGTAAGCCCATTCAGCACCGAATTTTTCTACATTGAACTTGTGTGCTCCTTTTCCGATTTCTTCATCAGGGTTGAATCCCACAGCTATTCGTCCGTGTTTTATCTCAGGATGCTGGATAAGGTATTCTGCGGCGGTCATGATTTCTGCCACTCCCGCCTTATCATCAGCTCCGAGAAGGCTCGTTCCGTCCGTAGTGATTAGGGTTTGCCCCTTGTATTGTTTCAGATTTTCAAACTTGTTAGGAGAGAGGGTGAAGCCTGTTTTTGGGTTAAGAAGCAGGTCGCCTCCATCGTAATTTTCCCAAATTTGTGGATTTACATCTTTACCATTGAAATCAGGCGAAGTGTCAAAATGGGCGATAAATCCCACGGTAGGTACTTTTTTCTCTATATTGGATGGGATAAATCCGTATACATAGGCGTTTTCATCGATAGAGACATCTTCCAGACCGATGGCTTTCATTTCCTCAAAAAGATATTTCGCGATGTCCCACTGCTGCGGAGAACTCGGCGTTTCCTCACATTCAGGGTCACTGGTGGAATATATCTTTACATAAGTCAAAAAGCGCTGAAGGAGTTTTTCTCTCCATTCTTTGTTTAATTTTATTTTTTCCATTGTATTGAATGATAAATATTAATAATTCTAATTTTAGTTACTTGCTGATTTCTACAATTGTTTTTCCTTTGGAACTGCCTTTATCTACTTTTACCAAGGCTTTGGCGATATCCTCAAAAGAATAGATGCTGTCAATAGAAGGTCTTATTTGGTTTTCTTCTAATACTTTTGCAATCTCTGAGAGCTGCTCGCCGCTGGACTGCACAAAGATAAAGTGATATTCTTGGTTTCTCTTTTTTGCCATGTTGTCAAATGAGCGCCCTGCAAATCCAAAAACCCATTGTTTCCATAGAGGAAGTCCCATCTTTTTAGCAAATCTTCCGTTCGGCATTCCTTTTAGAGAAACCGATTTACCGCCCTGTTTCAGGATAGAAAACTGTTTCTCTGTATCCTTTCCGCCTATGGTGTCTATTACTCCATCTACATCGTGCAGGAGCTGGGCATAATCCTCGGTTTTGTAATCTAAAAATTGCTCTGCTCCTAATGCTAAAACCCTCTCTTTATTTTCCAAGCTTCCATTGGTGATTACTTTTATCCCTCTTGCTTTTGCTAAAGGAACAGCCATAGCGCCGAAACCTCCAGAACCACCTGAGATAAAGAGCGTTTCGCCTGATTTTAGTTGAAGAATATCAAGAGCCTGATAAGCTGTAAGGGCTGTCAGCGGTATTGCTGCTGCTTCATTGAAAGAAAGATATTCAGGGATTTTTGCCAAATCTTTTTTATTTATAGCAATATACTCGGCAAAAGCTCCTATTTTGTTCGTTGGAAGTCTGGAAAACACTCGGTCTCCTTCTTTAAATTCTATAACTTTTTCTCCTGTTTTTTCTATAACCCCAGCAAGTTCGTTCCCTATCGTAAGAGGAAAAGAGTAGGGCGTAATGAGTTTGACTTCCCCTCTGGTTATCATATTATCAACAGGATTTATCCCAACTGATTTTACTCTTACAAGGACTTCATCAGGTTTTATTTCAGGAATGCTTACTTCCCTTATTTTAACAGAATCTATTATTTTAGAATAATTGTCTATCTGAACAGCTTTCATCAGCTCTATTATTATTTGAATTTATACGATTATTTCTTGAAAGTCAGCACTTTCAGCATATCGCTTAGTGCTTTCCCTGGGCGGAAAAGGATATGAGAAGATTTTACTTTGCTCCCGTTCACTTCGGATTCTTTATCAGACGGAGTTCCTGTGATGCTTACTTGAAGTGTGAAATGCTCCCCGATGCGGACAATCTTTCCATCGGACAAGTCCTTCCCAGCTTTATCAAAAACTGTTTCTAAGACTGCTAAAATATCACCTTTTGACACGGTAGAAACGCTGGAAGCATAAGCGGCTAAATCATTAAGGGTAGTTTCGCCATCGCCTATTGCTTGTGGATACCATTTTGCTGGTTCATTTCTTTTTTGCGGATTTATCTTCTGTACCGCTTTGATTTTTACTGGCATAATTTTAAATTTTAAGGTTAAAAAATAATTTGGTTTTATTTGTCTAAAAAAACTTTCTAAATATTTCTAAAAAAAGATACTGACCAATTCATAAAAAGATACTGAGCTTTTGAGCAAAAGATACTGAACTTTTTGGTAAAAGATACTGGGCTTTTTTCAGGCTTTCCTAAACGCCTATGAATAGAGGTCTTTTTAAGACAGGGTAAAGTTAAGAAATATTTGTCAATTTTGCACAAAAAAACACTCCCTTTTGCAGAGAGTGTTTTCGTTAAAATTTTGTTTTTATCCTTGGTATCTTTCCATTACTTTTGTGGAAACTCCAGTGTTGCTGAATCCACCATCATGGAAGAGGTTCTGCATTGTTACTTTTCTTGTAAGGTCAGAGAAAAGGGAGATACAGTAGTCTGCACATTCCGCAGCAGTAGCGTTTCCTAGTGGAGACATATCTTCTGCAAATTTGATGAACCCATCAAAACCTTTCACCCCTTGTCCTGCCGTAGTCATTGTAGGCGACTGGGAAATGGTATTGACACGCACTTTTCTTTCGCCCCAGAAATATCCGAAGGTTCTCGCGATGCTTTCAAGGTAAGACTTGTTATCCGCCATATCGTTATAATCAGGGAAAGTTCTCTGAGCCGCGATGTAAGTAAGCGCAAGGATACTGCCCCACTCATTCATGCAGTCTTTTTCCCAAGCGAGTTTCATCACCTTGTGGAAAGATACCGCAGACACATCCCAGCCTTTCTCCAGCCAGTCGTAGTTGAGCTCTGTGTAGTGTTTTCCTTTTCTTACATTCACAGACATCCCGATAGAGTGTAGAATGAAGTCTATTTTCCCGAATTTTGCGATAGCATGGTCAAATAATTTTTCTAAATCTTCCATAGATGTCGCATCAGCAGGAACGATATCCGCACCTGTTTTTTCTGCTAGATTATTGATTTCTCCCATTCTCATAGCGATAGGAGCGTTAGTAAGTACAAATTCAGCACCTTCTTCGTGGCATCTTTCTGCTACTTTCCAAGCGATAGAGTTTTCATCCAAAGCTCCGAAGATGATTCCTTTTTTTCCTTTTAAAAGTCCGTATGACATAATATTTTAGAATAAATTGGTTAAATAAAAAATAAAAAAACGAAAACACGAGAATCAAGATTTAGCCTCCCGACTCCCGTGTTTCAGAAATATTTTGTTAGTCTTTTCTGCTCATTAAAATTCTTAAAACATACCAGAATAGAAGCATTACAGAAGAGAATAGCTGTAATGAAGCTCCTACATATTGTTCTGTTGTATAGACATTTTTGAGCTGGTTAGTTTGGTAGAGAATACTTGCTCCTGCTAGGAAAACCATTCCTACAGAGAACCAAAGTCCAAGATTGAACCCGAAAAGCATTCCTGCAACAATTAACCCAAGAGAAATAAACCCTCCGATAATTAAGACGCTTCTTAAGAAAGAAAAATCTCTTTTAGAAGTAAGAGCCACACCTGTAAGCCCTAAAAATAGCATGAAAGTAATCAATCCTGCCTGCAAAATAACCTTGCCACTACCAGTATAAACAAGGGCGATGTACATCATAGGAAGGAAGATAATTGCTTCCAAAAGCACGTAAAAACCTAATCCAGCATACTGCATAGAACGGCTGCTCGCCATAGTCCATTTTTCGGCCAACATAGAAGCCAGCCAAAACCCACCGATGATTAGTAACCATACATACTTCTGAGAAACCATTCCCATGATAAGTTCAGCAGGAACTACCATTAGTAAAGCAGTTTCTACAAAGATGAAAGCCAAAATAGCCAATGCCACATGCATATAAGTTTTTCTATAAAAAGAAGCCTTTTGCTCCTCAGTGGACATTGCTACTAGTTGATTTGTAAATTCCATAAAAATTTTTGTTTTTAAATTTAATTCTACAAATATAAATATTTTTTTGGAAAAGCAATTTTACAAATTACTTAAAAATGCCATTGTATCCACATTATCTGCATAAGTGTCTAATTCAGGATGCTGCGCTTCTCCAAAGCCAATAGCCGCAGGGATTTTAAGTGCAGAATTTGCTACAACGCACTGAATGTTTTCCTTGTTTTCCGAAAGGAAATTTTGGACATCGTTTATTGTTTCATATCGGCTGAAATTGATGACAGACAGCGGACTGAAAAGTTTTTCATCTCCTTTTAGCATTACGAAATTATTGTCCCAAAACTGCTCTTGGTTCAGCAGGTAAATGGCTCTGTTGTAGTCGTAATTATTGGCGTATTGGTTGTGATTGATGATTTCCTTGAAGTTGATAAAATTCTCAAACAACCTGTCCAAAGGCATTTCAGAAGGGATGAAAAGTCGGGTAACATTTCGGCAGCCCAGCCCAAAATATCGGAAGATATCCTCCGCGAGAGCCTGGATTTCCTCATTAGTTTCATCGCCTTTTAAAACTCCGATGGAAGTTCTATTTTTCCTAATAATGTTCGGCACATCTTTGAAATAATATTCCAGATATCGGGCAGTATTATTGCTTCCTGTAGCGATGACAGCATCATAATTCTCTAATTTTTCTACAAAATGAAACTCCAAAATCCCACCGCTGAGTTCGTTCCATTTGTTTAGTAAAAAAGGTAAAATCGGCTTGTCCTTGGAGGAGAGTTTTATCAATGGAATGTTTCCGCTTAGCAAAACGCAAATGACATCATGAAAGCCCACCAAAGGGATATTTCCAGCGAGAATCAGTCCGATTTTTTTCGGTGTGGAAGAAAAATGATATTGACCAGCCCAAGCAAATATTTTCTCTTCGGTAAGGTTTTTCGCCCAGCTTTTTAGACAAAATCTTACGCTTTCTTCTGTGAACCAAGGATTTTCTATTTCGGATTTTTTTATCAAGGAAGCGAATTTGCTTTCTTCTTCATTGAAATTCTCTGGTTTAGCAGAGAGAAATTGATTTAAAAAATCGCCCAGCTGCGATAAAGAGAAAACTATTTTATCATTTTTCATAAATATTGTTTTTATATAAATAAAGTTTTTAACTTTGTGCAAAATTAAAAAATATAATACTAATGGCTATCAAAATAACGGACGAATGTATCAACTGTGGAGCATGTGAGCCTGAATGTCCCAACAATGCCATTTATGAAAGTGCAGTGGATTGGAGGGCTTCAGATGGGACTATATTATCAGGAATGATAACTTTTCCCTCGGGACTTACTTTGGATGCTGATGAGGCACAGCCGCCAGTGAGCGATGATACATATTTCATAGTAACGGATAAATGTACGGAATGTATAGGTTTTCATAATGAGCCACAGTGCGCCGCAGTGTGCCCTGTGGACTGTTGTGTGCCAGATGAAGACCATGTGGAGACAGAGGAGCAACTTCTCGCGAAGAAAGCGTTCATGCATGGAGAATAATTTTCCTGATTCTTTTTGGAAGAATGCAGAAAAATAATTACCTTTAAACCCAAGTTTAGTTTAATAAAAATTTAAAAGTCGTATATAAAAATTAAAACAATGAAAAAGCACAATTTCAGCGCAGGACCGTGTATTTTGCCACAAGAAGTTTTCCAAAAATCAGCAGAAGCTATTTTGGATTTTAATGGTATCGGATTGTCATTACTTGAGATTTCTCACAGAAGTAAAGATTTCATCGAAGTAATGGATGAGGCTAGAGCCATCGTAAAAAGACTAATGAAATTAGGAGATGATTATGATGTACTTTATCTAGGAGGAGGAGCATCTTTACAGTTTGTAATGGTTCCTTTTAACTTGATGAAAGTAGGAGGGAAGGCAGCTTACACAGATACAGGAACTTGGGCAGCAGGTGCAATTAAAGAAGCTAAACGACTTGGACAAGTGGATATTGTAGGTTCTTCTAAAGAAGAAAATTATTCTTTCATCCCAAAAGACTATACTGTGGGTGCAGAGTATGACTATTTCCACTGTACTTCTAACAATACTATCTTCGGTACACAGATGAAATCTTTCCCAAAAGTGGGAACTTCTCTAGTGTGTGATATGTCTTCGGATATTTTCAGTAGAGAGATAGATTTCTCTCAGTTTGACCTTATCTATGCTGGTGCTCAGAAGAATATGGGACCTGCCGGCGCTACTTTGGTAGTAGTGAAAAAGGATATTTTAGGAAAAACGGGGAGAGATATCCCATCTTATTTAGATTATCAGGTTCACATCAGCAAAGATGCGATGTTTAATACACCTCCTGTATTCCCTATTTATGCTTGTCTGCTTACATTACAGCACCTTGAAAAAAATGGTGGAATAGCAGCAGCAGAGCAGAGAAATAATGCGAAAGCAAAACTTCTTTATGATGAAATAGACAGAAACCCATTATTTGAAAGCTTCTGCCGTCCAGAAGACCGTTCTAATATGAATGTTTCTTTCAAAATTTTAGATGAATCTAAAAAAGAAGCGTTTGACAAAGCTTGGAAAGAAGCAGGAATCAATGGTCTAAATGGACATAGAAACTTGGGAGGATACAGAGCAAGTATGTACAATGCCTTACCGATAGAAAGCGTACAGGTATTGGTAGATGTGATGAGATCCATTTAAAAAAATCATTATTAAAGCATAAAAAAACAAGATTTATGCCCGTATTCAAGCCATTTCGTGGGATAACGCCCTATGGGGAATATATAAAAAGTTTTCCTACACGCCCATTGAGTAATTATACTCATGAAGAAATCGCAAAGAAAGCCGAGAGAGAATTTTCTTATGTGAGAATGGTGGAACCGTATTTGTCTGGTGAACCTCAAAATTTGGAGCAGAATTTGGGTAGAGTGAGGGCTAATTATGAGGAGTTGCTGAGAAATCACAACCTGCATCAGGAGGAGGTATCAGGATATTATTTGTATTGTCAAGTATTGCCTGATGGCAGTGTTTTCAGAGGGCTTTTAGGATTGGTTTCTGTAGAAGATTATAATTCAGGAAAGATTAAAAAGCACGAAGAAACACTCACACACAGAAAAGAAAAACTTTCTAAGTATCTGGAAGGTGTGAATCTCCAAGCGGAACCAGTGCTTTTGACCTATTCTTCAAATGCTGAATTAGAGGCTCTTATGAGTGAGGAAGAAAGGAAAAATCCTGTTTTGGAATATGCAGACAGCAAGGGGACTAAACATCGTGTTTGGAAAATTCAAGATGAAGAAACCTTGAAAAAATATGAACAAATCTTAGCAAAAGTAGATGCTTTCTACATTGCTGACGGACATCATAGGATGGGTTCTACAGCGCTCTATTCTGAGCGTAGAAAGGATAAAAACCCTAATCACACAGGAGATGAGCCGTATAACTTTGTTTATAGTTTCATAGTTTCTGACCAATCAATTAAAATTAATGATTTTAATAAGGTTGTAAAGGATTTGAATGGTCTGACGATGGAGCAGTTTTTGCATCAGCTGGAGGATAAATTTATCATTGAAAATAAAGGGGAAAACCCGTATTATCCAGAGCAGAAACACTTTATAAGTCTTTATTTAGATGGACAGTTTTATAAACTTACACTAAAGGAAGAATGCTGCTGTGAAGAGTGTTTGGGGATTATAGACCATTATCTGCTGGATAAATATATACTGAGTCCGATTTTAGGAATAGATGATTTGAAAACCACCAAACGAGTAGATTACCTACGAGGAAGTTCTTGCGTGGAAGGAATCACAAAACTAAAAGAAAAGGTTGATAATGAGGGATATAAAGTAGCATTCGGGGTGCATCCTGTGAGTTTTTCTGATTTAGTAGAAATTGCAGATAAAAACCTGAAAATGCCTCCAAAATGTACTTACATAGAACCCAAGCTCGTGACCGCGCTAGTCATGTATGATATGAAATAAAAAAATGCAGCCCTAAGAGCTGCATTTTTATTTTATGAAAAAATTATTTCTTTATCAAAAGAGCAATGTTTTCCACATGGTGCGTCTGTGGGAACATATCCACAGGAAGGATTTTTACTACATTGTAGTGCTCCTTCATTAGAGCTAAATCTCTCGCCTGCGTCGCTGAATTACAGCTTACATAAACGATTCTTTCTGGCGAAAGTTTTAGAATCTGCTCTATTACTTTTGGGTGCATACCATCTCGTGGAGGGTCGGTAATTAGGACATCTGCCTTTGGATGCTGTGCCAGAAACTCTTCTGTGAAGACTTCTTTCATATCTCCGCAGTAGAAAGTACAGTTATCTAGTCCGTTAAGCTCAGCGTTTTCTATCGCGGCATCTATCGCTTCCTGAACGGCCTCTATCCCAATCACTTCTTTGGCGTGTCTAGCCATATATTGGGCTATTGTCCCTGTCCCTGTGTAAAGGTCATATACTACATGATTTTCCTGAATATCAGCAAATTCCAGAGTTTTTCTATAAAGATTTAGGGCTTGTTTGTAATTGGTTTGGAAGAAAGATTTTGGACCAATTTTAAATTTTAATCCATCCATTTCTTCAAAGATAAATCCTTCACCAAAGTAAGTCTGGATATCCAAATCATACACGCTGTCGTTTCCTTTGGAGTTGATAGCGTAGAGTAAAGTCTTGATTTGAGGGAACTTATCCAAAATAAAGTTTAATAAATTTTCTCTGTTTTCCTTTTCTTCTCGGAAAAACTGAATGAGAATCATCCATTCTCCTTTGGAATTTTGGCGAAGCATCAGCGTTCGTAGAAATCCTTCTTGATTCCTTAAATCAAAAAAATCAAGGTTGTTTTTTATCGCATAATCTCTGATTGCCAGACGGATTTCGTTGGATGGTGCTTCTTGCAGGTAGCACTCTTTTAGGTCTAAAATCTTGCTCCACTGCCCAGGAATATGGAAACCAAGAGCGTTTTTGTTGTCTATTTCTGTGTCGGATTTTATCTCTTCGGAAGTCAGCCAGCGAGCGTTGGAAAACGAAAATTCCATTTTATTTCGGTAGAAATAATGTTCCTCGCCTCCGAGGATAGGGATGCATTCAAAATCTTCGATGCCGCCTATTCTTTTAATATTGTTAAGAACCTCATTTTGTTTGAATTCCAGCTGTTTTTCATAGCTCATATTTTGCCATTTACATCCTCCACACACACCGAAATGAATGCACTCTGGCTCTATCCGAAACGGAGATGGCTCTAAAATTTCTACCATTTCTGCTTCGTAATATTTGCTTTTTGCCTTTTTTACACGAGCATTCACAGTGTCACCAGGGATTGCTCCAGAGACAAGCACAGTTTTGCCATCTTCAGTTTTTCCAACAGAAACTCCTTTTGCACCAGCAGAAGTTAGTTTGATGTTTTCTAAAATTAGATTTTTATTTTTTTTCATTCGGTATTTTTATAGGAATCGAATTTACTTAGATTTATTTTTTTCTATGTCCATATAAATATGGATGGTTTGCAGAGTGGAAAATGCCCTCATTTTGTTTAACATAAATTGAGCATGTGGATTTTGAATATTATCTAAGCTCAATTTTCTTTTATTTTTATCTTTCCAAGTGTAATAAGCAGGACTTCCGTTTTCGTAAGAAATCACCCCTATGGAATCGGCTATGAAATTATATTCATTGATTGCAAAGCGGTAGTTTGGTGATTTTTTAAACAAATTATCTCCCGAATAGATATATTTTTGGTTGGATAAACTCAAATTAAATATAGTAGGGAAGATGTCCTTGTGGGAGGCCATCACAGAGGAATCGAAAAAGGCAGGTTTATATTTTTCTGGAATGTAGAAAAGTATTGGAACACTGCGTTTCAGGAAAGAGTTTTTATCATCGTATTCGAATACCTGTCGGATATTATGGTCGCCTGTCGCTACGATAATGGTATTTTCTCCCAAAGGAGAATTTTTGATATCTTTTATAAATTTAGCCAGTTGAGAAGCTGAATATTGGTGGGAATAAAAATTGGCATAAGCCATTTTTTCATCCACTCGAAGAAGGTTTTTTATGGCATCTATTTTAATAGGGTATGGTTTGTAATGAGTAGGAATTTCATATGGAGTATGGTTGCTCACAGTGAGAGAAAAGACCATTTTGGGCTTTGAAGGAGATTGCTGAAGCTGGTCTTTTATATAATCAAATAAATAGCCATCGTGAGTTCCCCAAGCAAAATCTTCAGCATTAGGGAATTTTTGTTTGATGTGAGAACTTCCTTTGATAATATCAAAACCTTGGTTTTTTATGAATTTGTCTGTATTTCTCCATGAAAGGTGTGCGCCTGTTATAAAATAAGTCTCGTAGCCTTTTTCTTTGAAAGGCTTTGAAATGGATGAACTGAATGAGGTGTCAAAATAAGGCGACTGCGAGATGATGCCTTTCGGAGTGTTTACCAAAAGGTTTTCTAATGAATATATGGTGCCGTTGAAAGATGATAAACCATTTTTGAAATAGTATAATTCGGGCAGAATTTCATTCAAATCACCCAAAAGATTGAGCTCTTTGGAATGGAGTTCAAAATAATGATTGCTCATACTTTCCATAAGGATAAATACGATGTTGGGCTTATTTTTCTCTAAAAACTCATTATGAGCCGTTGTGGAATACAAGTTTTTGTCAAAATCATCGATAATATTTTCGCGATAAACTTCTTTTACCTGCTCAAATGAACTAAATCCACTAACCTTTAATTCTTGAGTAATGTCAGGAGTGATAAGGTTGTCGTTTAATTCTGATTTTGCAAATTTTAGGGCATAAATAGGATTGTAGCAAAGAGCATTGATAAACTCATTTGTGCCTATATTAGTATGTTCCCTGCGGAGTGTAAATTCGCCTAAACTTCCTCTCATTCCTGCGATGAATAGAGGGAAAACTGCTAAGAGAAATAAAGTTTTCTTTGATGCAGGATAAGTATTTACACTAAAGTTTTTCTTAATTTTCTTGTGTAAAAATAGAAAACTAACGATGCATAGAGTGTAAATAATAAATATTTTAAATACAGGATAGTCTGTCCATACGGATTTTAGGACAGCTTTCGTATCATCATTAAATATTCCAAAGAATAAGATATTAATATGTGATTGGAAAAACTGATAATAAAAAAAATCTATGATGAAAAGAGAAACATAAACAACTAAAACAAAAGCTAGATAAAAACAGCTGAAAGTGAGATATATTTTCCCAAAATTTGTAGTAAATTTTTTAGGAACGAACAGTGAAAATAGCCAAAAAACAGCCAAAGGCAGAAAAGCGTAACATATGGCAGATATATCAAAACGAGGGCCTACAATGAAAAAAGCATAGAAAATATCGGAAAGATACTCTCCAAGCTGAGACCATTTTCCATAAACTGAAAAAAATATAAAACGATTGATGAAGAATAAACAGATGAAATAAAAAAAATACTTAAGTCCGTTTAGTGTAACTTTTTTAAATAAGTATAAATTTATCATGTAATATAAATGATTTATAAAAATAAATAGAATCCAAATAAATGGACTCTATTTATTCTTTAAACTTTTTTATTAGTGTCCGTGTCCATCGTGTTCTTCTTCTGTTTCAGAAGCATCAGGAACAGGAGCGGACATTCCTGTTTGTTTATTTAGAATGTCAATAAGTTCTGTCAGCTGGATATTAGAAAGCCCAAGA
Organism: uncultured Flavobacteriaceae bacterium; assembly: GCA_963516475.1. Lineage (GTDB taxonomy): Bacteria > Bacteroidota > Bacteroidia > Flavobacteriales > Weeksellaceae > JABCPE02. The sequence goes on along the minus strand of CAUQBR010000002.1, from coordinate 84,117 downwards.
ATAGTCTTACTTGCAACCTTTCCATCTTTATCTAAAATCATGAAACTAGGAAGCTTAAATCCATAGATATGGAGTTGTTGTGCCGCCTCAGATTTTAGCCCTCCTTTAGCATAAAGATTAACTCCTGTAAAGCCGTTTAATAATGATTTAGAAGTCTTTTGGAACTGCTTCACATCATCATCCATATTGACATAGGCTACATTTAGTTTTGCTTTATAAAATTCAGTAATTTCTTTTAATGCAGCAGCAGATTGCACAATATTTGGAGCAAAAGAGCTGTAGAAAATTAGCAAAGTAGGTTTTCCTTTAAGTTCGCTTATTTTATAAGCTTTTCCATCCTGTTTTGTAAAATTTACTTCTGGTAATGCAGAACCTACTTTTGGTCCTACAATTGCTGAATGAACTCTTTCTAAGTCTTTTTTAATGTTTTCTGATTTTACCTTTTCAGTGAGCGCCTTTAGAACTTGTTCTATTTTATCATTTTGAGGATGAAGGTCAAATTGAGTAGCGATATATGCAGCCAAGTAGTCTTTTTGCTCTTGTGAAAATTCCTTTCTAGTTTCTAAAAACTTCAAGAAAACCTCTGTTTGAGTAGTTTTAGTATCGTTAAGATAAGGAGTAGCAAATTTTCTGAAATCAGGCTCCAGCTTTCCTAAAAGATACTGTCTATAAGCAGGAAATTCTTTGATTAAAGCTTCTTTTTCAAATTTTTTCTGACTTTCTTTGAAATTCGCAGATACTTTAAAATCAGGGTTTTGAGTCATCTGTCCGTGCATCATTTCATATTGAGAACTTATCATCAGAAGATTCACCATCAGGTCGTTCTTTTTCCATTCTATTACATCCTTGTCAGCATTTTTAGATTTAGCAATTTCATCTAATTTCTTATTGATATCAGTAGAGTATTTTTCTATTTCTTTGATGAAATCATTTTCGTTTTTTGCTAAAACAGCTTGGTTTAATTTAGAAAAGTATGAAGTGATGAATTTTTGACTTTCAATCAAGAATTCATTGTTTCCTTGTCCTTTTCCACTGATTTTCAGGTCTTCAGGGAATGTAGAGCCATTGCCTTCCAGATTGAGGTTTTCACCATTTTTTAGATATAAGAAATTTACTTTTCCTTGGTATACTAAAGCGTAGATTCCGTCTTTTTTTACACTGATAGTATCTGAAAAATTTCCTTTTTCATCTATGCCAATATTCGCAATAGGAAGCGTGGCAACGGATGAAACATCTATAAGTTCCATTCTGCTCAGTGGTGCAGGATTATTGATTTTTCCTGTAAAAACTAAATCTTTTTTGGAACAAGATATAGCAAAGACAGCGAATAAAATAAGCAAAAAATATTTTTTCATAATATGCTGGTTTTTAACTATTTGTAGTCCTCATCTTCATCTACTCCCTCATCATAGTAATCATTAGAGAAATCGTCTTCCTCATCATAGCCATCTTCAAATTCAGAGCTGAAATCTTCTTCTTCTAATAAATCAAAATCATCCATCATGATATTTGATGGTTGTTGTTTTTTAGTAGTGGCAGAGCTACTGTTTTTACTTGGAGCTTTCAGAGGAACATTCCCAAAACGGAATACTGTAATAGGATAATTCACAGAGTTTTTTTCATCTGTAATTTCCAAAAGTTCACAAAAAAATTCCCAAAGGTCTAAAAGCCCGTATTTAAAATGCATTTTACTTCCAATTTCTGGAAATGCCTCACTCATGTACACATCAGACATCGTGTCTCCATCTCCATCATCAGACATGTCTTCTAAAGGAACTGCTGCCCCCTCAGACCAGCTGTCATCAGAATAGTAAAAAGAAGAAAGCTCCTCACCCTGAAGGCTGAAAGCACTCTTAATTCCTAAATGCAGATTCCAAAGAGTTTGTTTTTCTCTAATCTCAATGTCCCTAAAAATCTGCTCCTTTGCATCTAAAATAACTCGTACTTTGTAAATCATAAATTCTTTTGTTCTTCTGTTTTTATTTAAAATTTAAGATGCAAATATAATATAAATCATATGCTAAGAAAAATTATTTTTAAAAAAAATGAAATTTTATGTAATTCATTTTAAATCAATTTATTAAAAATAAAAAAGCAGTGAAATCTCCACTGCTTTTTTCTGTTATTTCCCTAAATAGGATTTTAAAATTTTACTTCTGCTGTTGTGTTTTAGTCTTTTAATGGCTTTTTCTTTGATTTGTCGAACTCTTTCTCTCGTTAAATCAAAGGTTTCACCTATTTCCTCCAAAGTCATAGGATGTTTGCCATTTAACCCAAAATAAAGCCTTACCAAATCAGCTTCTCTCGGCGTAAGGGTCTGCAAAGCTCTCTCTATTTCTATTTGTAGAGATTCCAGCATCAGTTCTTTATCAGGACTTGGAGATTCACCAGAGCGCAATACATCATAAAGGTTAGAATCTTCTCCTTCTACTAGCGGAGCGTCCATAGATAGGTGTCTTCCAGAGTTTTTCATAGATTCCTTGATGTCCTCCTCGCTCATGTCCAATACTTCGGCTAGCTCCTCTGGGGATGGCGGTCTTTCGTTGATTTGTTCCAGTTCCGCATAGGCTTTGTTGATTTTATTGATAGAGCCTATTTTATTTAAAGGAAGTCTTACGATTCTAGACTGCTCAGCCAAGGCTTGAAGAATAGATTGTCTAATCCACCATACAGCGTAAGAAATGAATTTAAACCCTCTGGTTTCATCGTATCTTTTAGCGGCTTTCATTAGTCCTAAATTTCCTTCGTTTATTAAATCTGGAAGAGAAAGTCCTTGGTTTTGATATTGTTTAGAAACAGAAACCACGAAACGAAGGTTGGCTTTGATTAGTTTTTCTAAAGCAACCTTGTCTCCAGACCTGATTTTTTGGGCTAAAATAACCTCTTCATCGGCAGTGATAAGTTCTACTTTACCGATTTCCTGTAAATATTTATCCAAAGATGCGGTCTCTCTGTTGGTTACCTGTTTGGTGATTTTTAGTTGTCTCATTTGATAAATAGTATTTTGTAATTTACTAATTACATATACGACAGGATTATCATAAAGGTTACACCTAAAAACATTTTTTCTGCAAAAAGTATTGTTTTCTTTTGTGAATTCCCTGATTTTTTACTATCTTTGGCGTTTAGCAAAAATTTTATTCGATGAAAAAAACCGTATTATTAGTTGTGGTTACATTTTCTTTGTGGTCATGTGGAGCATCTCAGCCAGCTAGAGTTTATGGAAATAAAAATATTTCTAATAACAATTCTTATTCATATAATACAAATAATGAAAAGCCATCAAAATCAAAAAATAAAAAATCTTCAAAGGAGGGACCTAATGCCAAAGCAGCAAACATCCTTTCTGATGCAGAGAAATACCTTGGGGCTCCGTATAGAGCGGGAGGGATGACTTATTCTGGATTTGATTGTTCTGGATTTGTGAATACTGTTTTTGCGGAAAATGATATTAAACTTACCAGACGCTCTGCTGACCAAGCGAAAGAAGGAGTGGGAATCAATATAGAAAATGTGAAACATGGAGATTTACTATTCTTTGCTACTGCTGGTGGAAAGAGGGTTTCTCATGTGGGGATAGTTCATACGATAACAGATGATGGGGAAATTAAATTTATCCATGCTTCTACGAGTAAAGGTGTGATTATTTCTTCATTGGAAGAGGCTTATTGGGATAAGGCGTTTCTTTTCGCGAGAAGGGTTCTTTAAAATGTGATTTTTTGAATTTATAAATTTTAATTAGTAATAAAAAAAATGAGTTTACAACAAAAAATAGAAGAAGCTTGGGAAAATAGAGAATTGTTAAAACAAGCTGATTATCAGAAGGCTGTTCGCTCTGTAATCCGTGAACTAGATTTAGGGAAAATAAGAGTAGCAGAGCCTGTTTCTGATGGGTGGCAGGTGAATGAATGGGTGAAAAAAGCAGTGGTTATGTATTTCCCTATCCAGCAGATGAAAACCATAGAGGTAGGACCTTTTGAGTTTCATGATAAAATTCCATTAAAGAAAAACTATGCAGAGAAGGGGGTTCGTGTTGTTCCTCATGCAGTGGCAAGAGAGGGTGCATTTATCGCTTCGGGGGCTATTTTGATGCCTTCTTATGTGAATATTGGAGCGTATGTAGACAGCGGAACTATGGTGGATACATGGGCTACAGTAGGTAGTTGTGCGCAAATAGGTAAAAATGTGCATCTAAGCGGTGGAGTAGGTATTGGTGGGGTTTTAGAACCGTTACAGGCTGCTCCTGTGATTATAGAAGATGATGTTTTTGTGGGGTCTAGATGTATAGTAGTAGAGGGTGTTCGTGTGGAAAAAGAAGCAGTTTTGGGAGCAAATGTAGTTCTTACAGCATCTACTAAAATTATAGATGTGACAGGAAATGAACCTGTGGAGCTAAAAGGCAGAGTTCCAGCTCGTTCGGTAGTGATACCAGGGAGCTACACTAAGAAATTCCCAGCTGGAGAATATCAGGTGCCATGTGCTCTAATTATCGGTAAGAGAAAGGAATCTACAGATAAGAAAACCTCTCTGAATGATGCTCTTAGAGAAAATAATGTTTCTGTATAATATATTTAAAGCGCTCTAATTAGGGCGCTTTTTTGCTAAAAATAGGGAGAACGAACATGGAAGAGCTGAAAAATTGGATAAAAGAAAATCCTTTAGCGTTTGGGGGAGTGCTTTCGCTTATGTCTTTTGTCTTTGGGGTTTGTTTGGTTTTGGGAGCAGTAAAGGATTGGGACTGGCTGTATGAACCTGATGAACATTATCAAAACAACTGGACTATGGGGCAGATAAGCCGCTATATGGGGAGGGATACAGCTCGTTTTATAGGATTTTTAGGAGGGTTGTTTTTTATGGGAATAGGGCTGTATTTTATGTATCAAATTTACAGTGAATGGAAGTGAAAATTATGTGTAAAATAGATTTTTAGATTTAAAATAATAGATTTATGGAAATGAAAGAACAAATTTAGTATGAAACAATCGTTGTATAAGGCATTGAAGCCTCTTTATACAGAACTTCTTGAGCAATTGTCAGAGGAAGATAAGTCGATAACAAGTCCTTTCTGTGTACAATGGGGAAAGAATTTTCCCACAACTCTGTTTAGTGGCTTGCTTTTCGTAGGGAGAGCTACAAATGGTTATGGCACAGATGCTACTAAAAGTGTGGATGTCCTGTTTGATGGAGAAGGAGATTCGTTAGGATTTGCAAGACCTAATCAAATGAGTTGGTTAGCAACATCCACTACTAATAATAATTATAATTGGCGACAATCTCCTTTTTGGAGACTAATATCTAAGGTTTCACAGGATTATACAGAAGGAGAGTGGTTTAATGGAATTGCTTGGAGTAATTTATGTAAAATAGCACCCTCAGAAGCTGGAAATCCTTCTGATAGTTTATATGATGCACAGCTTTCTGCTTGCCAAAAGATACTAAAAAGCGAGATTAAAATACTCTCTCCAAAGTTTGTTATTTTACTTACTGGAGATAGTTGGGCAAAAGATTTTTTATCTTATCTTGATGATAAAAAAACATGTTCTCCTATTGATAAAGTGGAATGGGGGAATAATTATACCATGGAAATATATCTTATAAATGAAGTCTATTTTTTGCGGACAGAGCATCCACAAGGAAAACCAGAACAGAGCCATATAGAAGGGATTAAGTCAATTATTGAAAAATATAAGTAACAAAGAATTAAATAGATGCCTTCAAATTGTATGCAGTAGTTTTTTATAATTTTGTAGTTTTAGGAAGACAAGGTTTGAAGTATTTATATAGTTCTGAAAAAATAAATATCTTTGATTTAGAGAATGATTTTTCACAAATAGCTACTATTTAAAAATAATAAAAATATTGTAACCAATGGATTGAAACTATTATAATAGTAAAAATACAATCGTTGCAAGAGAGATATTGAATAATAATAAGTTGATGTATTACAGATAATCTAAAAATCCCTTATGCAGATAGAAGAAATCAAAAAGAAATTGCAGATACTTTTGGAATTTCCTCAGCTAAAAAAACACAGAGAAGTGTATATAAATCCTGTGCTGAAAGAAGAAAAAGTAGTCCAAATAGAGAAAGAAAATCATATCACTCTCCCTGCTGATTACCGCACCTTCATTACCCAAATCGCTAATGGTTGTGTGGGTCCCGATTACGGACTGCGTTCCCTTAAAGAAGCAACGGAAGATCTGATGTGGAAAAACCGCACTATTGACCTCTCTACGCCTTTCCCTTACACTGAAGCTTGGAATGAAGAGGAATGGCTGAATAGTATCGATTGGGATGGTGGTGAGCGGCCTACGCCAGAGCAGGTGGAAGCCTATATGGATACAAAGCGCATCAGCGGTTGCTTGCAAATATGCCATATAGGGCATGGAGCCTCCTATCTTTTGGTGGTAAATGGTAAGGAAAAAGGCTATATATGGCTGGATAGCCGTCAGGATTATGGCGGAATATGGCCTGAGTTTAATGAAAAAGGAGAAAAACTCACTTTTGAAATGTGGTATACCAACTGGCTGAATGAAATAGTAGATCCTGATAAATTTCGGCATTACAAATCCATTCAGTTTATCAAAAAGGCTTTCCTGAAGATAGAGGAAACAGATTTTAGGCTGATGATTTATGTGCTTCATGAGTATTACTCTAATATGAACTTAGCATCACTCATCGCTCAGCTTTATGGACTGAACCCAATGGATGTTTATTTTGAAAAAGAAAAGTTTATCCAAAGAGAAAAGTACGATGAACAGGCTATTCAACAGTATGAAGCTAAATTGCGAGAAAGTGGTTTTTATGATTGGATAAAAGATACTGAATAAAGGTTTTAATCATATATTTTCTTTAAAATCAAGTAAATCAATGAATACTGAGAAGATTTTTGCAGAATTAGAAGGTTTTGCTATTTATGAGCCTCAGCTGATGCAGGAATACTTGTATTGTCATCATCTTAATGATAAAAATGTGCTTGCATATTTTACGGAAACACAGCATGGTGATAGCATTACTCAAGAAGGAATAGTTGTTCCTATCATACGAGTAACAGCTGATGATTATGCTTTTAAAATCCTTGAAAAACTTCCTGTTAATTATAAAGTGATTTCTCAAGGATGGGTTTTACAGGTGATTTCTGGAGAAATAAAGGTAATAGGAATAGGTTATTTATCCGATATTACATTGCTCACTGAAAACAAAAGTTTGTCATTTGCGGTGTCTAATGGTTGGTATCATCTCATAATTGTAAGTTATATAGATGATGTTTTAGGTAAAACTTTTGGCTTGAACCTAATTCCTACTGAAGAAAAACCTATTTTCAAAGGAAATATGGCAACTGATTATGGTTTTTAAATTAGAGTTAAAAAGATGAAAATAACATTACATATTTGGAAATAGATGAATGATTTTTGTCTGATTTGTAATGAAAGTGAAAAAGTTTAAAGTATAATTATTCCCAAAGCTCATGAAATAAAGGTTTTAAAGAAAGAAGCGAACTATCCAGAAATTTATTAAATTTGTGCGGTGAGATTAGGGAGGATAGTTTGTAATCATTTCCTTGAATTTCATATTGTTTTGAGAGAAAAATAATGAGTGATACAAATAAAAAAATAAAAGTTCTTTTTCGTTTGCGTTCCATCGAGATGGGCGGCGTTCCTAGGGTCGTGCTGGATTTATTGAGAAATCTTCCTAAGGAAAAATTTGATTTGACTCTGATGCTCAATCTTTATCAAGGTGAGCTGGTTTCTGAAATTCCCAAGGATATAAAACTCATCGTGGTGGAAAAAGGAAGAGAACAGATGTCTAAAAATCCTTTTATCCAGAAAATTCAGCTTGTGATGAGGCGAATAAGATTGGAAATTTATAAGCAGTTTCCATCTTTATTGTATGCTTTAAAGGTAAAAGAAAACTATGATATAGAGGTTTCCCCTGGCTACGCTGAGTTTGAAATGGTGCTGAATTCTCCCAATAAAAAATCAAAAAAAATAGGCTGGTTTCATACGGATGTAAGTTATGATAATAACAAGAGCCGTGTTATGAAACGAATAAACCTTATGAAAAAGTTTGACTGGATGATTTTTGGAGCTAAACAAACACGGCAGGTGATAGAGGATATCTATGGAGTGAGTTATCCTAAAAGTTCAGTGATATATAATGTCATAAAACTATCAGAATCTAGAAGTAAAGCAGATGCTTTTGAGGTGGATTACCCTATAAAACCTGTTTTTTCTTCGATGGGGAGACTACATAGTAGAAAAGGTTATAGCGCTCTGATGAGAGTACATAAAAGACTGTTAGATAATGGGTTAAAGCATTCTATAGCTGTGATTGGCGGAGGAAATGAAATGGAAAATTTGAAAAAACAGCGTAAGGAATTAGGAGTAGAGGAGACCTTTATACTTTTGGATAGTCAGAAAAATCCTTGGCCTTATATCAAAGCATCAGATTACTTTGTTATGCCATCACAATCAGAAAGTTATCCATTGACTATAGGAGAGGTTATGGGGCTAGAAAAACCTATTATATCCACAAATGTAGGAGGAATTCCAGAGATGATAGAAGATGGGGTGGATGGTGTTTTGGTAAATTATAATGAAGATGAGATCTATGAAGCTATGAAACAATTTTTGACAGATAAAAATCTGGTAGAAAAAATAACACAGGGAACAAAAAATGCTGATGAGAAATTTGATGAAAAGAAAATCTACCAACAGGTTACTGAAGTTTTTGAAAATGTCCTAAAAAACTAATTTTTAGCATGGAAAAAGTAACAATAATTACACCTACATATAATAGAGCACATACCTTGTCAAGAGTTTATGAATCTCTGAAATCTCAAACTTTTAGAGATTTTAAGTGGATAATAATGGATGATGGTTCTACAGATAATACAGGAGATTTGGTAAAAAGGTTTCAGGAAGAAAATATTTTTCCCATTGAATATTATAAGCAGAAAAATCAGCATAAATTTTTGACTGTTTTGGATGGAATAAGAAAAGTAGAATCTAAGTATCATATGGTTGTAGATTCGGATGATTCTTATCCAGAAAACTCACTTGAAATTTTGTTTAATGAGGTTGAAAAAATTGAAAATCAGGATGATTATATAGGATTGATGGCACTTTCAGTAGATGAAGAAGGGAAGATAGTAGGAGATGCATACCCTAATGGTGGTTTTGATGGAAGTATTTTTGATATGCGATATAAATATGGGGTAAGAGGGGATAAATTCGGGATTTTTATATCAAAAACTTATAAAAAATGGATTGAAAATAAGGATTATTCTAAATATAAAGGGAAAGGATATATTCCTCAGTCTGTGATATTTAATGAATATGATGCGAAAGGAGTAAAAACGAGATTTATCAATAGGATAGTGAGAGTTTATCATAAGGATGAAAACGATGCAGCTTCAGTGTCTAATACTCGTTGGACAGGTAAAAATGTTTTTGGGCTGAAAGAGGGATATCTATCTTTTTTAAACTCATATCAATCAATGCTTTTTGGTTATCCGAAAGTTTTACTTAGGAACTTGATAGGTTATCAATATTATTCGTTAAAAAATAGAAGTTCTATATCAGAAATTATATCTTCTCCTAAGAATATATTTATTAAAATATTGGGAATATTCATTTTTCCTATGAGTTTTGTTTATCATAAGTTAAAATGAGAAGTGAAAAATGAAAAAAAAGAAAATTTTACTCATATATTATAAACTTTTTAACCCTGGGGGAGTTGCTAGAGTGATGACTAATCTTGCCAATGAACTTGTGGAACAGGGATATGAAGTTGAAATTCTATTACTGACTAGTAAAACAGACACTTTTTATGCATTAAATAAGAATATTAAAATCCATACAGCAGATATGTTTTTGCACTGGGCATGGGGGATTTGTGAATTTAATGTAAAATATCTTAAATTCATTCCTAAAATACAGAATATCAATTCGTATATTTCTCATATAGGGGTTTATCTGTTGCTCAAAAATTGGCTTCTGAAAAACCATCAGAATTATGATACTATTATATCCTGCTGGTATAAAATTTCTTCTTTTTTGGGTACATTTAAAAATATAGCAGCTAAAACAATAGCTTGGGAACACACAGATTACAATGTGGGTGGATGGCTTTATAATAAAAAACTAAGAAAATTTTATAAAAACCTAAAAGGTATAGTATGTATCAATACTCCTTCTGTCCAGTATTATAAGCATTTTAGTAAAACTTTCTTTATTCCTAATATTATAGGAGAGCCATTTGAAAGTAAAAATTTTATACCATCGGAAAGCAAAGAGAATATTATTTCCTTTGTAGGGAGGCTGGATAAAGGCAAAAATGTAGGAGAATTATTGGAAATTTTTGAACAATCTAATCTTCCAAAAGACTGGATTTTACAGATTATAGGCGATGGAGTGGAAAGAAATAATTTAGAAAAATATGTAAAAGACAAGGGGCTTGATGCAAATGTATCTTTTTTAGGCTCAAAAAACATAGATGAAATTTCAAAACTATTAGATAAATCTAAAATCTTCGTATCCACTTCTTTAAAGGAAGGTCTGCCTACTGTACTAGTAGAAGCTATGTTCTGTTCTAATGTCCTTGTTGCTTATGATTGCAACTACGGACCTTCGGATATTATTAATGAAAATAATGGTTTTCTGATACCATTGGGAGACAAGAAGATGTTCAGAGAAAGGCTGGAATATCTAATAATGGATGAGGATATATATAATAATTTAAATAAATCTTCCTATGAAGAATCACAAAAATGGAAAAAAGGAAAGATTTTAGAAAAATGGAAAGAAATACTTTAAATTTGTCATTATGCTTTTTAACTCTATAGAATTTGCAATATTTTTACCTATAGTTTTTTTGCTTTATTGGTTTGTTTTTCAGAAAAACCTAAGATGGCAGAATTTGTTTATTGTATTTGTTAGTTATATTTTTTATGGCTGGTGGGATTGGCGTTTTCTTTTTTTAATAGTATTTAGTACTATGCAAGATTTTGCAGTATCTTACTGGATGTCTAAGGAGGAAAATGAGAGAAAAAGAAAACTTCTTTTGGCGGTTAGTGTTGTTACTAATTTAGGTTTTTTAGGTTTTTTTAAATACTATAATTTTTTTGTAGAAAATTTTATTACAGCATTTACTTTTCTTGGAATGAGACCTAATATACACACTATGAATATATTACTGCCAGTAGGAATTAGTTTTTATACATTTCAAACATTGAGTTATACAATAGATGTTTATAGAAGAAATTTAGAAGCTACCAAGGATTTTATTGCTTTTTCTGCGTTTGTGAGTTTCTTTCCTCAGTTGGTGGCGGGACCTATTGAGCGAGCAACACACCTTTTACCACAATTTTATAAAAAAAGAATATTTGATTATGATAAGGCAGTAGATGGCATGAGGCAGATTTTATGGGGTTTTTTTAAGAAAATGGTAATAGCAGATAATTGTGCTGTTTATGCTAATGAAATTTTTGCTAATTATGAAACTTCATCAGGTAGTGAATTGTTTTTAGGAGCTGTGTTTTTTTCTTTTCAGATTTATGGGGATTTTTCTGGTTATTCAGATATTGCCATAGGAACCTCTAGATTGTTTGGGTTTGATTTGATGAAAAACTTTCATTTTCCATATTTTTCTAGGGATGTTGCAGAATTTTGGAGAAGATGGCACATTTCTCTTAATACATGGTTTAGGGATTATCTTTATATTCCGCTAGGTGGTAGTAGAGGAGGTAATTATATGAGAATTCGTAATACATTTATCATATTTTTGGTTAGTGGATTTTGGCATGGTGCCAATTGGACCTTCATAGTATGGGGAGGGCTGAATGCATTGTTTATAATGCCTGCGATTATCTTTAAAACTAATAGGAATAATATGGATATTGTTGCAAAGGGCAGGTTGTTACCATCATTTAAAGATGTATTAAATATTATTATAACTTTTTTATTAGTTGCATTTGCTTGGATATTTTTCAGAGCAGAAAATTTGGAGCATGCTTTTAATTATATTTCAGGAATTTTTTCTAAATCATTATTTAGTGTTCCTAATATGAATAAGGCAGCTTTGGCAACTTTGATATTGATAGCATTTTTACTTTTTATAGAATGGTTGGGAAGGGAGAATAATTATGGAATTGAAAAGCTTTTCCTTCCAAATGAACATGAAAAATCTAAATTAATGACATTTTTTAGATGGTCATTTTACGCATTTATAATATTATTAATAGGGCTCTTTATGCAGCTTGAAGAAACGCCATTTATTTACTTTCAGTTTTAGGATATGAGACGATTTTTGATTAACTTTGTGTTGTTCTCTCTTTTTGCCGTGATATTTTATATTCTCGTGTTGCCTGTTTGGTCGTATATAATGCCTCCTTTTATGGCGAAGAATGTGAGAAGTTGTGTTGGTTGTTACGGACACCTCTTTTCAAGAGTAAAAGATGCCGAAAAAATAAAAAATCTTGATATTCTTTTTATTGGGTCATCACATTCGTATCGTGGGTTTGATACCCGTGTTTTTCAGAAACATGGGATTAAAGCCTTTAATCTTGGTTCGAGTTCACAAACTCCCATCAATTCCAAAGTTTTACTTAAACAATATTTGGATAAAATAAACCCTAAAATGGTCGTAATAGAGGTTTATGCAGGGACTATTTCAGCAGATGGAGTAGAATCTTCTTTAGATTTATTGAGCAATAATAAAATTGATATAAATGCCTTTAAAATGGCTCTTGAGGTTAATAAATTTCAAACATACAATACCCTTCTATATGGATATTTTAGGCAGATTTTAGGACTGAATAAAAATTTTGTAGAAGCACAAGTTCAGGATGAAAGTACCTATATAAAAGGGGGAGGATATGTAGAAAGTAAATTTAAAAAAAATCCACTCAAAGAAGAACCTGTGGGAAAATGGAATATTAACCCTAAACAAATCGCAGCACTTAGAGAAAATATAGATTATCTAAAATCTAAAAATATTTCCTATCTCATTGTGCAAGCCCCTATATCAGAAAAACTGTATAACTCTAAAATTAATAATAAGGAGGTAGATAGTCTGCTCTCTACATTTGGAAATTATAAAAATTTTCAAGGAGAAATAAAGCTGAATGATACTCTTGATTTTTATGATAGTAACCACTTAAACCAAGAAGCGGTAGTAAGGTTTAATGAGAAATTTATAGAGTATTTCAATCTTGGAAAATAAGGTTAAAATTTTCTCAACAAGCAAAATATCCTCGTTTATTTGTATCTTCGCTCCGTTTAGCTAAATTTTATGAATTTAATGATAAAAAAGCTCTTTCAGAATTATCGTTTTATTACTGCTTTGTGGTTTGGGTTGTCATTGGTGGCTGTTCTCCAGACGGCTTTCCGACCAGAAAAGCATAATAATTACCTGATATTTAAAGGAGTTTTCTGGCATACGATACAGCAACTTCCGCTTTATGTTCCATATCCAGAGGAATATTTTGATATGAATCATTATGGAATATTTTTCAGTGGAATTATAGCGCCTTTTGCTGTTTTGCCTAATTGGCTCGGCTGTTCGCTATGGATTTTGGCAAATTCAGCGTTTTTGTATTGGGCTATTCGCCAACTACCTCTCCCGAAATGGGCAATTATAGGCGTTTTATTCATTTCCGCTCATGATTTATATACTGCAGCAGCGATGCAACAATTCAATATCAGCATTATAGCGCTACTTTTAGGAGCATTTGTTTTCATTGAAAAAGGGAAAAGCCACTGGGCTACGCTGTTTATCGTTATTGGGCTTTTAACGAAACTTTATGGAATTGTAGGTCTGGCATTTTTCTTTTTTGCTAAAGATAAATGGCGTTTTGTGTGGTCTGGACTGCTATGGCTTGGGCTGTTGGTTTGCTTGCCAATGCTTTATTCTTCAACGGATTATGTGATTTCTCAATATCACGAATGGTATATTTCTCTTTCGGAGAAAAATGGCTCAAATCTAGATACTTCCCATTATAATTTACAAAATCTTTCCCTTTTAGGATTTTTACAGCGAACGGGAATTTATAATAATAATTTGGTGGTGATTGCTATAGGACTAGTTTTATTTGCGCTGCCTTATTTGCGAATAAATCAATATAAAAATTTAAGATTCAGATTGTTACTATTAGCATCGGTGAGTATATTTCTCTGTTTGTTCAGCACAGGGACAGAAAATAGCACTTATATCATCGCTTATGTAGGGATAGGAATTTGGTTTGTTTCTACTCCAAATAAAAATAAAACCTTGAAAATCATTTTATTATCCTTAGCTATTTTAGCGTCACTTTCTCCGACGGATATATTCAAACCGCTGAAAGAACCATATATTATTCGGTATTCTTTACGGGCTGTTCCGCCAGCGCTTATTTGGTTGAGTATCATTTGGGAAATGTGTTTTTTAAATTTTGAAGAAAATGAAGAAAATAGATATCATCGTTCCTTTTTATGACGCAAAAGAACATATTTTACAGATATTTGAAAATAATCTTTCTCATTTGATTATAGATAAAATAATTGAGAATTTTAGAATTATCTTGGTAAATGATGGTTCTTCTAATAAAAACTATGTTCCTCATATTGAGAGATATAAAGTCTTATTTGGTGATAATTTTCTTTTTGTAGATTTACCACAAAACAAAGGAAAAGGAGGAGCTATAAAAGAAGGTGTAAAACATTCCAATGCTGATATTGTGGCATTCTATGATATTGATTTTCCTTTTGGTATAAAGGCTCTTTATAATCTTTATGAGGCCTTACAAAATGATGAAACAGATGTGGTAATTTCTATTCGAGATTCATCTTATAATAAAAAACTTCCGTTTAAACGGAAAATAATTTCACAATTTGTGAAATTATTTTCCTATGTATTATCAAAAGGAAAAATAAGAGATTCGCAGGCAGGTCTTAAAGGAATGAAATATAGTGTAGCGCCCATTTTAATAGAAACAAAAAGTAATTCTTTTATTATGGACTTTGAGTTTTTATTAAAGGTTGTTAAGAGAAAATTAAAAATAAAGGAAATTGTAGTAACTCCTAATGAAAATATTGAATTTACCAATTTTTCTAATGCTACATTATCAAAAGAAATTAAAAATTTATTCAGAGTATTATTTTATAAATAAAAATACATAAAAATGAGAAATATAATTTTAATGTCGCTAATGTTTTTCAGCTCATTTATTCAGGCGCAAGAAAAATATCAATTGTCAAGTCATATTTTGGATATTTCACAAGGAAAACCCGCTCCAAATGTAAAAATAAGCCTATCCAAACAAGATAAAAATCAAAATTGGATAGTGATAGATGAAAAATACACGGATAATAATGGGAGAATTAAGGAATTTTTGAAAGAAGAATCTGGAAAAAATAATAACGGAGTCTATAAACTTACTTTTCATATTGTCCCTTATTTTGAACGATTGAAACAAAAAACTTTTTACCCTTTTATAGAAGTAGTTTTTGAGATAAAGGATACTCAGCATTACCATATCCCGATTACATTATCTCCGTATGGCTATTCTACTTACAGAGGGAACTAATAATTACAAAAATGATTTACCTAAGTTTTGATATAGAAGAATTTGATATGCCGAAGGAATATGGCTATGATATTGATTTCCAAAGGCAAATAGCGATTTCTCGGCAAGGATTGATTTCCATTTTGGATGTTTTGAAAAAGCATAATGCAAAGGCGACTTTTTTCTCAACGGTTGTTTTTGCACAGCAGGTTCCTGACCTTATAGAAAGGCTCATTTCAGAGGGACACGAGCTGGCTTCTCATACTTATTATCATTCTGATTTTGAGAACGAGCATCTAAAAATGTCCAAAGAAGCGCTTGAAAATCAGTTTAATGTAGAGATAAAAGGTTTACGAATGCCCAGATTGCGCGAAGTGGATTCTGAGGAAGTGAAAAAAGCTGGTTTTGAGTACAATTCTTCTGTAAATCCCACTCTTTTACCTGGGAGATACAATAAACTCCATGTTTCTAAACGATTTTTCAATGAAAACGGCTTGTGGCAGATACCAACGGCTGTGAGCTGGTTTAGAATTCCACTTTTTTGGCTATCGTTTCATAATTTTCCATTATGGATTTATAAATTTTTATTAGCAAAGTGCGTAAAATCAACGAAATACGCTGCCTTGTATTTTCATCCGTGGGAATTTACCGATTTGCACCAAAAGGAATTTAATTTTCCAGCTTATGTGATGCGAAATTCAGGAAAAGAAATGATACAGCGCTTTGATGAATTATTGAAATTTATCAATGAAAAAGGTTGGAAAACAGGTCTTTATAGAGATTTAATACAAAACGAAAGCAAAAAATAATGAAAATAGCATTTGATGCCAAAAGGTTTTTTCACAATACTTCTGGACTTGGGAATTATTCTCGTGATTTGGTAAGGATTTTAGCGGAATATTCGCCAGAAGATGAGTTTGTCCTTTTAGCCGAAAAACAAAGCCAAAGAGGGAAGGAGATATTGTCCCTTCCTAATGTTTCCTATGCTTCCGTATCAAAGGGAATGCTTGCAAGACAGCTTAAAATGGGCGTAGATGCGCAAAATTTGGGAGCGAATATTTTCCATGGACTTTCGGGAGAACTTCCTCTAAAATGGAATGAAAAACCGATAAAAAAAATCGTGACCATACATGATTTGATTTTTGTGCGCTATCCAGAATTGTATTCGTTTTTTGACAGGAAAATCCATTTTTGGAAGTTTAAAAAAGCGGCAGAGATGGCAGATTTAGTCATTGCAATATCAGAGCAGACCAAAAGGGACATTATCGAATTTCTGAAAATTCCAGAAGAAAAAATCAGGGTGGTTTATCAGGGCTGTCATCAGGCTTTTAAGGAAAAATATTCCGAAGAACAGCTGAAAGAAATAAAACAAAAATTCGGTCTTCCAGACAGATTTCTCCTAAATGTGGGAACCATAGAGGAGCGGAAAAACCTGCTTTCGGTGGTGAAGACTCTGCAAGAGACTGATATTCCGCTGGTTGTGGTAGGAAAGAAAACAAAATATTTCCAAAAAATAGAGCAGGAACTTGGAAAAAATAAAGTAAAGGCCTTGTTTTTGGAGAATGTTTCTATGCAGGAGCTGGCGGGAATTTATCGTTTGGCGGAGATTTTCATTTATCCAAGTTTATTTGAGGGTTTTGGTATTCCTGTGATAGAGGCTTTGTTTTCGGAAACGCCTGTTATTACAAGCAATACGAGCTGTCTTCCAGAGGCTGGGGGAGAGCATTCTCTGTATGTCAATCCGCTGGATGTGGAGGATATTCGGGTTAAAATCAAACAGTTATGGGATAATCCCGAGGAATGCAGATTCCGAGCAGAAAAAGGACTTGCTTTTGTTCAGAAATTCACTGATGAGCAGATTTTCAGGGACTTGATGAGAGTTTACAACGAGCTGGGAAGTTAGGTTTTGGAGTGAAAATTTTTGAAAATAGGAAAAATAAGAAAAATAGATAGGCAAAAGAAAATAGGCAAAAAAGGGAATTAAATAAAAGGAAAAAAGTTCAATACAATAAGAGTTGGTCTATCAAAAGTTAAACATATTGATTAAAAGGGAATTGCTATGAAAAAAAATATAGAAATATTCAATTATAAGGAAATGTATAGAGTACATACCATAGAAGACAAAGATAAAAATAAAGAACTTGGTGATATTATTTCCAGATCATATTTTGCCTTATATAAATTTTATGATGACAATGATTTATCTTTGACAAAATTAACGGATAATGGAAAAATTTTACATGATCCTGTTTTTGAAAGTGATTTAACTCTAGAAGGGTTAAAATTTAGATATGTAGTTAGGCATTGGTTTGGTTTAAAATCATCTTCTAAAAATCCACCTGATATTAGGTATTTGGAAAAAAAGCTCAAAGAAATGTGTGAGAACGAGTAGTAGTATTCTTTTTTCCTGATGAGCAGATTTTCAGGGACTTGATGAGAGTTTACAACGAGCTGAGAAGTTAGGTTTTGGAATTGGCATTTTCGTATGAGTGGATGTAAATTTGCCATATTACGATCGCTTCTCACTAAACAATTCAAAAAAAAATACTAAACAAGAAAATGAAAATATTAGATTTAATCAATTTTTCAATGAAAAAAAATGATAAAAAGTTGAGTGATTCCGATTTTTCAGAAATTGAGAGCAAGTTAGGTTATGTATTCCCACAATCGTTTAAAGAGTTTTACTTCAAATGGAATGGTGGTATACCCAATAAGACTGTATTTGTAGATAACGAATGTGAATATCTTGATATTGAAATTAGCAGATTTATTCCAATACGCTATGCAACACCATTTAAAAATGACCCAGAATTTACACTAGAAGGAAGAGCCATATGTGGTTGGGCAGAACAAACGCTGCCATCTCATCTCATTCCGTTTGCGATAGATTGGGGAGGTAATTATATATGCTTAAACAAAAAAGATGACAGTATAGTTTATTATGTTTTTGATACTTATTGCAAGAAATCAACATTGGAAGAAAACTTCGAAGGCAATTCAAAATATCTCTGCAATTCTTTTGAATATTATCTTTCACATTTAGAAGATAGTTCTTACTTTGATATACTGTAATTATTACAGTGAGTTTAGTCTTGTATGGAGTAGGTCGGATTCTAGAATCTGACATCCGCTCAAAAGGCCATCTGTTGAGCAGATTATCAGGGACTTAATGAAAGTTTATAATGAGCTGGGAAGTTAGGTTTTGGAGTATAAATAGGAAAACAAGGAAATGTGGTTTAATTCATAAATTGGAAATAAAGCTATTGGAAAAACCACAATATGTTATCGGTAATGCTAAAAATGTAATGAGTTATGTTAGAAAAAGATATTATCTCGTATAAAAAATGCGAAAATGAAGATAAAAAGATGGATTTTTTGTCTGATTATGATAATAATCCAAGTAATGGATTCATTAAATTCCTATTAAATGAATTTGATAATGAAGAAGATGAATTTCTTCAAGTAGAAATAATTAAATTTATAGCGACACATGGACAAAAATCTAATGAAATAAAAGAGTTTTTTCTTAATAAAATGTTGCTAAACAATGGGTTAGATGAAATGGTATTATCTCACATAGCGCAAAACCTCATATTTTTCGAACTAAATTCAAGTGAATTTAAAAAAATCTATGAAAAAATTCTGCTTGAAGAGCAGGAAGATGATAAACAAGATGACTTTATTTCTGCTTTGTTACGACTTCTTTATGTTAATCGTGATAAGGGTGCAAATGTTTATTTGGATGCCTTGAAAAAGCATGGAATAGACTTTGGCTAGAATAGTAGAAATTGACAAGCTGAACAAGCAGCCATAACCGAATTCCAATGTAAAAACATGTGATTAAAAACTAGAGATTTTATGGATACTAAATTAGTTGAGCAGATAACTGAAATGCTCGATAAGTTACCAAATTCAATATGTAATCGGAATACTTCAATCGATGAAAGCTGGATTGAAGCTGGAGAGTCAGAATTTAATCTGAAACTGCCAGAATACTATCGATGGTTTATTAAAAATTACGATTCTATAATATTATGGGGAGAACTAATCAAAACAGTATTTCCTCCTGAGTATAGGGATGAAGCAGATCAGGATATTTTCTATACTTATAGCTGGAATATTAATTATGATAAAAATAATCATGACAAACTTTTCTTCCTAGAAGCTAATGATATAGGATTTTTTTATTTTAAAATCATAGATAATAGAGTGAGTGAAGAAGTTTATTGCTTTGATTTATCTACAGGAGAACATGATTTATATGCAGAAAATTTTTTAGATTTTTTGAAAATAGAAATTCCTAAAAATTATTCTAACTATTTGTAGTAATAGTAGGCATTTGTAAAAGAAATGAAAAAAGTTTTTGGTTAAGGAAATTATTATGGAAAATATAGCCAATATATTGAGCGATGCTATTTTTAATGATTTAAGTAAAATGGTTTCAAATAGGAACGAACCTTACGCCATCTCTCTTGTATGCAATGATGAAATGAGTAACTTTTTTTAACATTGTCAGATTTAGAAGATTTAGATAAATTAATATCTAAAAATAGCGTAACAAATAATGATGATTTTTTATATTATAAATGGTCTCCAAATGAATGGGAGAATTTAAGCTACAATCTAGAAAATAGTGAGTTAAAAGAATTTAATAAAAAATTAAGCCACTGTGAAGATATAGATAAAAATGATTTTAATAAGTATAGAAAAGCCATGTTTGATACATGTATATCATCGCTTATTAATGTAAAATCAAAAATGGAAACCATTGGAATTAATAAGAATACTCCAGTGTTCATTTCTTTCACAGATATATCTAAATTAGAGGAAATACAGAATTATTCTGCATATAGAATTAATTCCCAATCTGTATATGAAATGTTTAAAGATAGATTCATTGATTTAGATTGGGGAAAAAATCTTGGTCAATATAATCCTTTTGAATAGCAACTTTAGCAACGGTGGGCATTTGTAAAAGAAGAAAATATGAAAAATATTCCAAACAAAATTGTAACTAAACCAAAGACAATATCATGAAATATATCAGCAGAGAATTAGGAAAACCCAAGCAATTCCAGAAGTTGTTAGACTATCTGACCGCCTTTTTAAACGATAAAGAGACAGACTCCACTCCACTTGATACTGCCTCAACAATGAACAAGATAGCCTGCTATCATCGGATGCCGTCTGAATTCACGGAGAATATGGACTGCTTAAAATTAGCCATGGCGTTTAGCGACAAATATGCGGAGGATGAGAAAATCCTATGGTACTGCTTGCACGCATTAGGCTGGTTTGGTTTTTTATCCACCCAAGAAAAGTGCAAACTTTTATGTTTTAATTATTTAAGTAAGTTCAGGAACCATAAGAGTAAAAAAATTCGCCGTCTTGTAGTTTGGAATTCAACACGCCTTTATCTTGAACTGTTGAAAAAAGAGCCTGATTGGTTTGATTATGCAGTCTCTCTTTTAGATCTACCTCCTGCTAATGAGTCATTTTGGGAATTTTCTATTATGCTCAATAAAGAAATTAATTCGTTCAACAACGAACAAATTTCCTTCATTATCGGAAAATATGAAAAATTTTTACAAAAAACAAAAAATGATTTTTACAAAAAAACCTACACCCAGCTTGTAAAACTATTAAAAAAACATATTTCAGGAGAAACTGTATTAAAGCCACAAGATTTATTGAAAGATGCTTAGTTAAAGTAGGTTGGGTTGATAAACCCAATATCTACTCAAGGCTACCTGAAACATTTGGTTGATTAACAATGATGAAATTTATTAGCATAAATATAGATTTTTTAGATATTTTCCGTTATACTTTAAATAAAAATGAATGTATTTTGTTGAATATTAAAAATTTATCTAAAATATGAGCGAAAAGAATAATAAAAAATAACCTTGAATTGTGTGACCAGTTTTATAATTTCATTAGAAAATAATAGTAGAGAAAATATTCTTCACAAATAGAAAAAATTACTATCTTCGTAGTGGGATTTTTCATAAAGAATAAGCAAGGTCAAGCATGAGTTACTTCTTTTCATTTTAGGTTGATTTACTTATGCAATTACCTTGCTTTTATTTTTTTTAGTTTGGGAAAATTTAAAATAAATGTAAGAAAATGGATGTTAATAATGCTCATATTATCAGTGATTTACAAAAAATAGCGCTTCGCCAGAACGCAGTCTATATTCCTAATGCAAACACCAGTTTTACTAAACTGACAGGCGAAACGCTTCGCCTCATTGATACGCTTCGTAAGCATGGATTTGTGGTCACAGAGCCATTATTACACGCCATCAATCACACCACTTCAGCCTTTAAAGAAGGGATAAAATCTCATTTTGAGGAAATTTTAGGAACAAAACTAAACTGGACTCCTTTGGTGAAAAATTGGGAAATTCCCACAGGAGAAACCGTCTATGACCACTGGATAACGGCTTGGTTTAATGAAGAAATAGGAGAACTTCCTAATAAAGAAACCATAAGACACTATTACGACCAAGTTTATTATGATTATGGGTATGCTGCTGTAAAGCTGGACTGTGGGCATATCATTCCCGATGGGACTTTTCCTATGAACCGTTATAACGGCTGTCCATTCTGCGGAACGCCTTTTATTTTTGATAAATTAAAGCTTGAAAATCAAGGAAGTAAGCTCAAAGTCATTGACCTTTGGACAGAAAAAGAGATGAAGGCTCTTTTGGAGAGTCTGCTCACTTCTAAAGTTCCGCTGGATGCCACGCAGACAGATACTCTTAAATTACTTTTAAAACACTATAATCCTGAAAATGAGGTGATTGTAGGAATTAAAGAAACGCTGATTCTTGTAGTCGATGAGCTTATTTCGCAGGAAAGAGAGCAGGAAGCAGGCGGGTATTTCCGTAGTCCGACCGATATTTTACGGTATTTATGGTACAAGAAAACAGGTTTTTTACAAATCATCAAACCCAAAATAATCGTTAAAAACATAGAGCAAAATCACAAACATATCCAAAGACAGAATGATTTGAGTGTTTTTGCAAAAATTGTCGGTAAAGAACAATTAAAACTGAAATATTCCCGAAAAGAAGCCAAAATGGTGGCTGTTTGGCTGAACCAACTGCCTCTTTCGGTGGAAAAAATAGCTGAACAGATGCACCCTAACCGCCAGATGTGGGTTCGTTTCATCCGTGCGCTTCGTTTGGCTGAATACAGCGGAAAGAAAGGCTTTGATAAGTTGAAAGCCGTTCTTGATGTTTTTTATAATCAAGCTTATGAAGTCTGGCAGGGGAAAGTAGATTATTTCCGCTCAAAAACCGATGCAGAAAGGACTTTTGCGCTTTTACAGCAGAAACCGAGTTTGTTTGCGAGGTCACTGTTTTCTAATATGCTTTGGTTCGGCGCAGAAGAAACTTTACAGGCCTTTGAGAAGGTTTCTTCGGAAGTTCCTATGAAGTTTTTACTTATTCTGAATTCTTTTGTGGAAATTTATTTTGACAGGGAAGCGCAGCGCAGTGTAAAAACAGCAATGGGAACGAGAAAAAGCATTCCTGCGAATAAATTTTTGAGTTTGTATTCGGATGAGGAATTGGCTGATTTTCAATCTTGTATAAAGGATTTTGCTTTAAAAGAGATAGAGAGAAGATTTTCTCAGTCCGAAGCAGGATTTAAAAAAATATACATTGACCCAAAACTCTACGAAATTCCGCTTCCCATAGGAGATAGAAGCCAAAATTTGCAGGATTTTGCTCCTGCTTTGATGGGAGAAACTTTTCCGTTGGAAGGCAATAAAATAAGGCTTTTTATGCAGTGGGGGAAAGATCTTCCAGCCCAGCATATGGATATGGATTTGTCATGCAGTATCATTTATAAGAATGAGCGAGAAGTGTGTAACTATTCTAATCTTAGTCTATTAGGCTGTAAACACAGTGGAGACATTCGCTCTATTCCTAATAAAATCGGTACGGCAGAATATATAGATGTGGATATCAGTGCTTTACAAAAAGCAGGCGGGAGATATGTGGTGTTCACTTGTAATGCATATAGTTTTGGGAGTATCACACCTAATTTGGTAGTGGGCTGGATGGATTCAAAACATAAAATGAAAGTCTCTGAACGAAGTGGAGTAGCCTATGACCCATCGTGCGTGATTCATCAGATACGCATTTCTCAACCTTTGCAAAAAGGTCTTGTTTTCGGGGTTTTGGATATATCGGAGCAGAAAATCATCTGGCTGGAACAGCCATTTGCAGGGCAGACAATATGGAGTCTTTGTTTCGAGGATGTAGAGACTTTACTCAAAAAACTTTCAACAAAAATTTCCGTAGGAGAAATATTAAAAATAAAAGCAAAAGCCCAGTCTTTGGAAGAAGTGAAAACTCTGGAAGATGCTGATTTTGTGTATAATGTGGAGTGGGCGAGAAAGCCAGAAAATATAAATGGTCTGCTTTTAAATTAGGCTAAAAACTTATGAAATCAAAGCTGTTTGGAGCAAATGGATGAATTTTTGACAAAACTTTTTTCGAAATATCAGAATTTTCCTAGTTTTTTGGATTGTAGTCCCATTACTTCCGTCCATGATTTAGGCACGATGGGGGAAACGCTGTTAAACTTGGCGGTTAATTCTCAGTCTAAGGAAGATGTTATTTTGCTGATAAAAAATGGAGCAAATGTAAATAAGCAGGGAGAACTGAATTTTACTCCTATCCAAAACGCCTGTATTCATGGGAATCTTGATATCATTGAAATTCTTTTAGAAAATGGCGCTGAAATAAGTGTGAAAAATGACTTTGGGTATGATGCAAAACACTATGCCACAGAAGAATACCACGATAAGAATAAATCCAAAGAGATAATGAGTTTGCTAAAAAGATGAAAAACAGTCATATAGAAGATTTAAGAAAGAAACTAAACGAGCATAATTGGGAAGTTTTAGAGGAGCTGGAAGGAAATGAACTGGATATATCGGGATACTGGGTAATCAATCATCTGTATGAGCCGAATAAATCGGTTACTCTGGGTTTTGAAGGAATGGATGATTTGAAAGTTTTACCAATGGAAAAGAGTTATGCTTGTTTCTTGTCCGAAAAGCCCTCTGTATCGCTGTATTTTTCTAAAAATAATCCTAAAATGTGGAAAAAGAATTTGGAGGAATTTGTTTTGAATTTAAATTCTGTTATTTTTGACTAAATTTAACCCATGAAAAGAAAAGTTCTGATTATCTACACAGGCGGCACCATCGGGATGGAAAAAGACTACAACACGGGAAGTCTCAAACCCTTTGATTTTGATTTGATTTTTGATAAACTGCCTGAAATCAAACTGCTGGACTGCGATACTTACATTCATTCGTTTTCACTGCCATTGGACAGCTCGGACATCGGCCCTGAAAAATGGAGAGCGATAGCAGAAGTGATAGAGGTGAATTACGAAAAATACGATGGATTTCTTATTCTGCACGGCACAGATACGATGGCTTACACCTCTTCGGCGCTGAGTTTTATGCTGAAAGGACTGCGCAAACCCGTGATTTTGACAGGTTCTCAGTTGCCAATAGGAGATCTGCGCACAGATGCCAAAGAAAACCTGCTGACAAGCCTTTACTATGCGAGTTTGTATAAAGAAAGTGAGGCAGTTATTCAGGAAGTGGCTTTGTATTTTGAGCATCAGCTCCTGCGCGGAAATAGAAGTATAAAATACAGTTCGGAAAACTTTGATGCCTTCCAAAGTCCTAATTATCCTATTTTGGGCAAGTCTGGCGTTTTTTTAAACATTAAAGAAAGTTATCTCTTCCGCCCTCAGCAGGATGAAAAATTTTCTGTGGACTATCATCTGAGTACCAGCGTGCATTTGTGCAGGATTTTCCCAGGGATGGATTTGGAATATTTACTAAAAATAGATGCTGTAAAGGTTTTGATTATCCAAGTTTTCGGTTCGGGAACGATTTTCGGAGATGCCAAAACACTGGAAGTTTTGCAGAAAATACGCAGCAAGAATATAGATATCGTGGTGATAAGCCAATGTCCATCGGGCGGAGTGAGTTTAGGAAAGTATGAAAACAGCAATGTTTTTTCTAAAATCAATGCCATCAGCGGTGGAGATATTACCATAGAAAGTGCTTTGACAAAGGCGATGCATCTGATAGACAATTCTAAATATACAGGAAGTTTTTCCCAGCAGTTTTCTAAAAATTTGAGAGGGGAGATGTCTTGTAATTAAAAATTATTTTATACATTTGCAAAATTAATAGAAAGGTGCTCGAGTGGTTGAAGAGGCCACCCTGGAAAGGTGGTATACGGGTAACCGTATCGAGGGTTCGAATCCCTTCCTTTCTGCTATGTAAAACTACAATCCCTTATAATCCAGTAAGTTATATGGGATTTTTTATTTTAGGGGACAGTAAGGGGGACGCTTTAAGATAAATAAAACAATCATAATGTAAAGCCATCTATTTCTTTTGTCTAATATTAACTGTTTCCACAATTCCAATTACTAATAAATAAAAATCAATTTGTTGTTGGTTTTTATTTATAGATTTTCCCCGCTTTTTCCCCACAATATTTTTTGATAGCTTATAAATTTTAAATAATATTACTTTTATTCTGTATCAATAAAAAATGGGAACACCTTATGTATTCCCATTTATCTTATTTTGCAAGACTTTAATTTTCTCTATCAATTCTGAAAATGATAAACTGTCTCCTACAATCATGTTCTGTTGCATTAGTTTGTAATCATTTTCCCATTTATGTAAGACCTCATCAGGAGGAATGATATTAATTTTACCTTTCTCATGGTTTTCAAAAGAAATTCCCTTTACATTATTCATTAATTTTCTAAAATCTACAATGGTTTGGAACAGCTCATTATCGTTTAGAGCATTTTCTGCGTATGCTGTGTGCGTTATCTTTTCCAAATCGTATAAATGCCTACTGAGTTTATCAAAACGGATTTTTTCGGTGGGTTTTGTAAATTCTTCGTGCAGTAGAAAAATTTTCTCCAAAAAAGTTTTAGTCGGAACGATTACATTTACCTCAAAATCAGTAAAAGCAAAATCTCTATCTTTAAAATTTTGGTCAATATAAGAGTTTATTTTTCGTATTTCTGAGGGTTCAGATAAAGCTCTTGCTCCCATTTCAATAACGATTTTCTTCTGAATATGATTTTGACTTGGAACTACTGAATGATAATACAATTCCAGCTGATTGGGGTCGCTCGTGTCGTCTACATTTTCATTGTATTCAATACTGAAAGTTTTATCCGAAATTCCTAAATTTTGTAATTGCAAAATCAATTCTTTTCGGAAATCATTGATAACGAATGTTCCAGCATTTTTTCTTAATTTTTTGATTTGAGTCTTAGAAGTTGCATCTTCAAAGCCAAGAAAATATCGGTCAATAATCAAATCTACATCTTCTGAAAATCGTTCAATAATGTTATAAGCCTTGCTGAGTGATGTCCCACCCTTGAACACAATATGCTCACGATATTTGGATTGAAAAACAGCCCGAAGCACCATACAAACCCACCAGTCTTTCTCAATTACTACATCAGAAAAGCCCATTTTATCGGCGGTATAACGAATAACTTCGTATTTCTCGTTATCAGTAAAAGAAAACCAATTATTCATTTTCAATAGATTTTAACATTATTTTTCGTATCCATTCTGGGGCAAGTTTGGCATCATGCAAAATATTTTCTTTGTTCTCGTTTTTTAAATGTTTTTCAATTTGTTGGATAATCGCTTCATTCATATTTTCCTTTTTAATATTTTTCAAGGCTTGGATTACCAAAGTAGAAATTTTGCCTTTGGTAGAAAGATTTTTCGGCACAGAGGTTTTGAATTGAATAGTTTTATTATCAATTTTGACTACTCGTGAAGCTCCATCGGTAAGAAAGACTAATTTCATCGGCACTTGGGTAGTCAATCCAAGAATATTCTCTGCATAAACACCTGTAGGTATAATCCTTGCTTTATCCCTCCGAGCGATAGCTTGGGCTACTTCCTCCACAGATGGGAGTAGCTCTCCGACAATTTTGCTAAATTTTGGCTTGTAGTAAATTCCGTGAGAAAGGCGTTTTATTTTGTCTTTGGTTTCCAACCGATAAAGAGCTTTTTTAACGCTTTCTGAACTACCAAAATCCAAAAAATCATCAATAAAAAATATCATTCCCTCCTCAAAGGAACTGATTTTTTCGGCAATATGTTCTTCTATTTTTGGTCTCATAACAAAATTTCGTCCCAAATATATAAAAAATTTGGGACGAAAATATTTCTAATGAAAATTTATTAAGGTGTAGTTTCTGTATGACTTAATTTTATATTTTCTATATCATACAATTTTACCTCTATGCATCTAAATTTTTCTGGATTAAATATAACAAGATTCAATCCTTCTTTATTAAGGGAACTTTTAAATTCAATACCATCACATCCCATTGATTTTATTAGTTCTGATAGATATTGAGTGGGGAGATAATCTAACTCACTATCACTTCTTCTTCTAGGTTTAGATAATTCCTCTTCTAATTTACGAATGAAAGATTTATGAATGATTAATTCATCTAATGTTTCTGATTCTGCTTGTCTAAATATATCATAGGTCTCTTCACTTAAATTCACTACTTTTATGTTATCGTCTAATTTAAATGTTCCCACAGAGACATAATCGAATAAAGAAGCCCTTACTTCATAAAGTGTTGTTTCTAAATCCCCTGCCAAATATAAATAAGATATACCTTCTGGATTTGCTCTTCCACTTTTAGCCAAATGAGCGGGTGGATTTCCCATATCTTCTTTTTTATAGACACTCTTACTTCCGTTAATCCTTGCTCTGTAAAATTTTTTACCTTTGGTGATTTCTTTCTCAAAATGCTTAAATAAAGATTTTAGTTTTTCTAAATCCAATGCACTTACAAAATGAAACCTATTTTTCTTTTTTATTTCATCAGAAAAATTATCCCAAGAAAGGGATAAAGGTTTGATTATAGTCTCCTCTACACCTAATAAATCTATTTTTAAGGAAACAGGGTTGTTTAAAATGTTGTTATACTCACCTAAATCATCTTTCATAATTTCTTGTAAAAGAGATTTTATATTACCAGAAGAAATAAGAGTTTCTGTAAATGTTTTTTTAGGAAAATCAGAGATTATTTGTTTTTCTATTGATTTACCATTATGGGTATCCTCTTTATATAAATCAATGATATTTCTGAAAAAAAGGTTTAATTCAGAAGCCTTATAAATATCTACATTTTGTGATTTACAATAATCACAATCTCCTTGAATACTATTACTATTTACAATAATACTTTTGAGATAACTGCTCTCAAAGCAATTTATACAACAATTCATTCTAAATCAGTCTTGAAACTAAATCAATATGGTTCATCAATGATAATTTTTTTAGTGTCCCTAATCCAGGAAAATGCCCTTTTTCATAATAATCTTTAAATTTAGGAATAGCAATAGAATCATATTGAGTTTCATTACACCAATCTATTAGTTTTTTTAATGCTTCTGCAAATTTTCCTCCAGTATCTGAATTATCATCATTAGAGTCTGAAACAAAATGTCTTATTTTTATTCTATTTGATGTGTCTTTATAAGATAAGTGAATTGCTACGGCAAAAGGTAAAAAACCACTTTCTGAATATTCTTCTCCTATGGAAAGATAATCAGAAAACCCAATAAAGCCTTCATCTTGATAATATAGATGCTCCTCAGAAAAATTACTTTCTTCTATTTTTAAATAATCGGAATTTTTGGATTGAGCATTGAAATAATCATTTAATTCAATCCAAGTATTTTTTTCAAAATTTCTAAAATATCTTCTGCTTGCTAAAGAAAGATTAACTACATTATATTTGATAGAAAATCCTTCTCTTAAATATAAATTTATAACATTGTTAATATTGTCAAATATTGTATTATGAATAATACTTAAAGGGATTTTTGTTAAATGATGGTTTTTTAAAAAGCTAATAAGAGTTTCATGATTAATTTTGTTATGAAAAATAATTCCTATTTGAAAGTTAGTATAATTATCTGTATTCTCATTTAGTATAGTCAATATTCTATTTGTATCCGTAAATGTCCCAACCTGAGGGTTTATAATGAGTGTGAAATTAATACCATTATTTGCTAAAATTTTGATTGTAGTTTTTAAAGTAGAAGAATCTTTCACAGGTTCAATTATAGGAGATATTTTATCCTTATTATTTGTAAGAATATCAGGAATAAGTTCTCTAATTCCTATCAATTCAAATTGCTTTCCTCTTATATATGGTTGATACATAAACTATTATTTTGGGCTAAAAAACTATATAAATATTCGTATTCTTTCTCTTTGAGATTTAAAGAATTACATATATATCTTAATTCTTTTGGAGTTTTCTTTGATATTAAAAGATTAGGACTATGTAATTTTCTCTTTTTTAATATCAGTAAAACTTTTTCTTGAAATTGTTTTACAGACATTTTTTGAGATAGCATATCATAACAAACTCTAAATATTTTAGTATTAGGAACATCTGGAATAAAACCGAATTCAGATTCTACTAAATCTAAATATTCTTGTTTCCTTAAAATCTTGAATATAGTTTTAAAATCAAGATTTTCATCATTATTAGATGCTTTTTTTTCATCTATAAGTTTATTGTTTTTATTGAATACAATAATGCCTACATTTGTATTAGCGTATTCTATTTTAATTTTTTGTGCATACTTTTCATCTGTAACGACATACACCTCGTCTGCAAATTTTTGATAATCAGAAATTTGTTTTGATAATTTACTAAATCCGTCTAATTCAGTTTTTATTTCAAATATTTTTATAATTCCATTAAGCATAACCAAATCTGCTTTTGAGGAACCTATTTTCAACTCATTAAGCGTTAAAGTATTATCAAGACGATATCTTTTTATAATATCAAGTAATAAATTATTTTTGTATATATACTCACATCGATAATCTTTCTGTAAGGCTTTATATACTACTTTAATTATTTCGAGATTAGTATGGTTGATTTTTTGAGACTGAAAATGTTTATTTATTTTCTTTATAAAAGATAATGTATCCTGTCCCCTAATTATTTTTTCAAACATACTAGGAGAAAATATTTGTGATAATATTCTTAAATTTTGGATACTTTCCATACTGCAAAGATATTAAATTTGTTAAAATTTTATATAAAGAATAGCCTAGTTTTTAATTTAACAAAAAAGTGAGCAGAAATGCTCACTTTTGAAATTATAAAATTATTTTCTTTTTGCTCTGGTAAGAAGTGTCATTATCCCAAGAATAACTGCTCCTACTACCCAGATGAAAATAATAAATATTGCTCCCAAACCTGTCCCTATTGTAGCACCTGCTTGTTCCGCCTCTGTGGTAGCGTTCTCTATACCCTTTGAGGCACTTGCCATACCGCCTATAAACCATACTAACATCAAAATATTAAATCCAATGAAAGTATATTTTACAATCTTGCCAAAAAGACTCCTTTGGGTTTTCTCTACTTTATTCTTCATAATTTTACTCTATAATGCCTAAATCTATGATGTCATTGCTTCCTGAACGGGCAGGTTTATAGTATGCATTCCCTGTAATTTCAGCTGGAATTTTATACACTAACTTTGTTGTTTTAGTAGTAAGTGGATTGATTTGGTCAAGTAAGAGTCCCCAGCCATCTGCCATTACAGTTTCAGATTTGTCAAAATTATAATCTTTTCCATTGTAATTGATAATTACTACACCATCCATCAACATACGACTCTCCTCACTGGTGTTTTTGAAACTCACATCAAGGATAAGGTATCTTGACCCTTGTTCCGCTGGTAAATTAGAAAATTGATTACCTGTATTTACACTATTTTTTATACTCACATTACTTACCGTGACATCAAAATATTCTGTTGGTAATGTTTCTCCAACTTTCTTAAATGTTGCTTTTTCTTCTGAATTCACAGCAGCTACTTCTGTGGTTGATTTTTTATCCTTTCCACTGCCAATTGCGATAAATGTAAAGAATGCAAATGCTGATATAGACGCTATTTGTTTGATTTTTTTATTCATTTTCTTTGATTTATAAAATTAAAAATTATTGTTTTCCTAAAAATTAAAAAAGGTAAAATACTTCCTATAAAATAGAAGAATACATCAATTATATCAAAAGTCCCTTGAATAAATCCAAAATATTGTGCTATTTCTAAACTGATAGAAACTATCGGAATTAGAATTATCCAAAAAATATTACTCTGTGAAATATTTCCTCTCCAGATTCCCAAAATTAGGCTGATATAGGAAAAACTCCATAACCCATCTGGTAAAGAAAACAATATCCAATGAGGTATATTTTCTGCCCATTTTATAGATTCTTTTCTCAAGGATGAGTTCAAAAAATCTATACCAAAATATTTGAACCAAGAGAAAACTTTTAGATTTGATGTTCTGAATAGAATATAAATCACAGTCCCTAAAAATAGACTAATAAAACTACTAAGAATAAATATACTATTCTTTTTAATCATAGTATATTTATTGTGATGAATATTCCCTATGAGATATTTCCAAAATAAGGTAAACTTGAAACAAATCCAATCAAAAATTTTGGATGGTTTTCTAAAATTAAAGTGTAACATATATAAATATTTGGGTTATACCAATAAGAAAGGGTGTGATTACATCGCCCTAAACTCTGGTCACTGGTATAACCAACTCTGAATACGAAGTAAAACACACCCAAACGGGTGCATTTCACAGGTCATCATTTCAGAGTTTAAAAATATTACCAGTATTTTGAGTTTAGAAATGAACTGCCTAAATGCAATTTTATGTCTATATGTTATCTACACTTACTTTTATCTTATTAATTTCTTTTTTTGTAATTGTTTGATGACAAATATACAAATTATCAATCAATTATCCAAAATTCACTTTGCCAAAGAATTAACATATCTATCATAAAGTATCAATACTTGAGAGGCAGAAAAATTATAACCTCTGCTGGTTTTGAAACCATTATCATTGAGTTGTTGTGCGATTTTAGCATAAGATTTTCCAGTCTCTCGGAGGGAAACAATCAGAGCTGTAGCCTTGCGGTTATTTTCGTTGTTAAGAGCTTTGTTTTTCATTGCTTCAGCTCCTTGTTTTTGAGCTTCATAGGTGAGGTTTTTCGGATTGCCTAACTTTTTGCCTTTATTTCTTAATTCCTCCAATGCAGCTATCGTTCTTTTGCTTATCAATTCTCTTTCTTCTTGTGCTAAAACCGCCATTATTCCGATGGTTAAGGAGTTCGCCTCTGGCATATCACAACACTTGAAATTCACTTGGCTATCCTTCAATAAAAAGATAAACCCAGCGTTACGGCTGAGTCTATCCAGTTTGGCGATAAGTAATATCGCACCCATATTTTTGCAATGTTCTATAGCTTTTTGGAGCTGTGGGCGGTTGTTGTTTTTGCCACTTTCTACTTCCTCATATTCTTCCAGTAAAATATCATCGGTTTTTAGGTGGTGCTTTACCATTGTTTTTTGAGCTTCCAATCCTAATCCAGAATTTCCCTGCTTTTGGGTAGAAACTCGGTAATAAGCAATGTATCTGTTCATTTCTATTAAATTTAATGAGAAGTTTAAACTTCAAATATTGATTTGTAATGTTTCTTAAACGCTCGTTTATGCCTTGTAATGTTTTTTAGGGATTGCATAGCCTCTGTGTCTTCCTTTTGTAGAAAGGTAGAAAATCGTAGAGGAGGCGTTTCCCATTGCAATCAGATTGAGCAAACTTGCCTCTGACAAATCACCCAGAAACTCTAAAATATTCCCATAACTTTCTTTATATTTTTCGCAGGTTTTGAGCCAATGATAATGTGTAGATCTCCCAATTTTTGCCATTTTGGAGGCTGGTCTCACAATACCGAAGCTATGTTTTAGAGCTGTAAGCATATGGATTTGTTTAAAACTTAGCGAGGATTGGTGTAATATTTCCTCTGTTAAAAAATCTCGGTGTAATTGCTCTAAATCAAAAATTTGTGCTTCAGCCATTCTTTTCATTTTTTTGTCAAACTTTAGTTTTTTCCAAAAAGTGTCTAATTTGTATAGCTTCCTCTGATTTATCATTGTATCTTTTGTTGATGAGGTCACAATCTTCATTTAGAAAATCGCAGGGCATTGTCCAGTAAGACAATGATTTATAAGTCCAAACTCTATAAATCACCCCTTCAAATTCCTCCAGTTCTCCAAAATATCTGATATGATGAACTAACTTCAAAAACATATTTTCACCCTCGTTTTCCTCTGAAAAATCACAGCGTAGTGTATAAAAATGCGGATTTTCCTGCATTGTTTTCGCAAATCGCCACTGCATTTTTTCCAGTGTGTCACCTACTTCCTCATTACTCAATCCAAAATGTCCTCTGGATTGATAAATATCCTTTTCCCAATATTCTTTCTGTTTCTGATAATCAATTCCTTTTTCCTTTTGAATGGAAAAATTTTGAGGCAAATTTTCAAGCAAAAAATTCAGCAAAATATGCCGATAACAAAACTCATCCTCCTTTCCATAACCTAAAATAACGGCTTTTTGAGTGTTATTCTTTTGACAGAACTCTGTAATTTCCTGTAAGATTTTTTCTGCTCCTTTTTTCTCTAATCTTTTCTGGTAAAGCATATAACAAGCTTTAAAATCTTTTGCTCTCTGATTTTCAAACATTCTAAAAATACTTAAACCTCTTAATTGCTCAGTTTCTACCGAAATACTTTTGTCTTTGGAGTAGAATTTTCCTACACAACTGATAGGTGTATAACCTATATAATTTCCATTTCTAAACTGTTCAAAACTTGCAGTAATTATCTCTAAATCAATATCTTTCATATCTTAAAGATACTAAAATTTTAGGGTATAACAAAATTTATTCTATACTTTTTAAGTTTTTTTCTGTTAGGAGATAATTCTCTACTTTTCTATCCAACTCTTCAACTAAATGATGAGGTTTTACTAAACTAAGATTAGAAAAAATCTCTCTCACCATCTTTCTACATCTGCTTTTGTCTTGTGAAGATTTGAATTTTCCTTCTTTACTCAGTTGTTCAATCATACGATAGGCTTGTGCTTCGGTCATATTTAACACCCAGCTATATTCACCAAATTGTTTAGGTGTGATATTGTTCAATTCCTCCAAAGATTTTACAACATTGGATTTCTTGATTTTATAATAATATTCTGAAAATTTATCTAACAAAATACCATAAACTTCCGGTTGAAATAAATGTTCTATTCTTAAATTTTTTATATCTAAAACCTCTGGAAGACCTTTCATTACTCTAAATTCTATTCTCAAAATATCTTTTGCTATCTTGATATTTCTTCTTTTCCATACCTCTTTGGATTTATTGTAAATTGCTATTCTGATTTTATCAGTCTCGAATCTCACGCCATCACTCTGCTCTAATCTTTCAAAGTGGGGCAAATCCGAGAATAAATAGTGCGAATATTGTTGTATTGGATTATCTACCTCTATATTGAGAGCTAAATCCACTCTATAAAGCCTCGCTGTATGAAGAGATAGCCCCAATTCTTTGCCTAATTTTTCTATGGCATGAGGAAATTGAGAATAAGAAAGTATATTATTATAAGAGGCAGCATAATTGGATATACTCCCACTGATATAAATACCATAATCTAAATGATATTTTACTTGAAAGTTTTTGTAATATCCTACTTTCCAGCCTTTCTCTTTATTTCTTTTAAGAGACCTTAAATCCTTTAATTTTTTACTTAAATACTCCAACTCTGATACTCCAAAATCATTATGACTGACAAATAGTGTAATACTATCAATAGTAAATCCTAACATATCAAAAATTGTATATAAGTTAGACTTACTATATAGAAGAGTTTTTCTTCTTGTATTTGCTTGAATTTACCTCCTCAAACAGGCTGTTAATTTCCGTTTTCTTAAATAGGACTCTACGACCTATGCGGTATTTTTTAATAATCCCTTTCTTGGTATAACTACCTAATGTAGGTAGAGAAATTCTTAATATTTGGCAAGCTTCTTGTCTCGTTAAATATTTGTCTTCAGAAGTAGGATTTTGGTTATAGGCTTTCCCAATTAAATTTCTAAATTTTTCATCTACAATATTTCCAATTTCTTTATAAAACTCCTCTTTGGAAATAGGGCATAAAAATAATTGCTCCATTATTTCGTTTTTTTAATATTGGAGCAAAAATATTGTGGTTTTTTCTTGTATTTTTACGGGTGTAAGATTTAGTGTAAGAAAAAGAAGAAAAATTACGATGATTGAAATTAAAAATCTATAACTTTAACTTCTAATCTTTTCCCTTTGATAATTTGGTCTCTGGAAATTTCTTTTATTATTGTATTGAGACTAAGATTTTCAAAGCCCTCTATGTTATCTTTAATAAATTTAGCAATTTCCTCATCAGTTTGAGTTAAAATACATTTTCCTTTTTCAATGGAAACTTCTTTTTTAAGTTGTCTAATCAAATCATAAAATACATTTTTATTGGTATTTATTTTTAACTTTGTAGGAGATTGTATTAAAATAGGTTTTTGAAAAATTCCTTTAATAATATTATCAAATATTTTCAAAGCCTCTAATCTTTCTTGCTGATTGTCCAATTCACTTTTGCTTATATAGATTTTTATATCTTTAATTTGATGTTCAAACCAATTATAGATTTCCTCACTGTATTGAGGATTAGAAAGATACAATTTTTCTATATGAGGTATAGTCTGAAAAACCTCAATATCTATAATTTGTTTGTTGGTATTTTGTTCTTTAAAACATTCTAATGTTTCTGGAATATTACTTTGAGATAAAATTAAATCTTCAATATCTATGTTCTGTTTCATAATAATTTTATTGAAAAAATGGATGATTACTTAATTGTTCTGCGTTTCTTTCTTGTGAAACTTTGATATATTTCATAAAGGCTTTTTCGGTTCTGTGTCCCGTAATTTTCATTATACTAATAGTAGGAACATTATTTAGAAAAGCATTAGTTGCAAAACTTCTTCTTGCTGTGTGGGTAGAAATAAGTTTATATTTGGGGAGAATAGTTTCTATAATTTTTTTTCCACTAGTTCTCTTAATAATAGTCTTTTTATCAATCCCAGCAATTTCTCCGAGTTCTTTCAAATATGTATTCATTTTTTGATTAGAAATGGCTCTTGGAATAATACCATTATATTTGTCTAAAATGTTTTTCACTACCAATTTTACAGGAATTACTACCTTCTCATTGGTCTTTTGAGTGATTACCTTGAATTCAAATCGATTTCCTTTTTGAAATAAATTTTCTTCTTTAAGCTGAGTGAAATCCGAAAATCTTAATCCTGTATGACAACCGATTAAAAATAAATCTCGCACTCTGTCTAAATATGGTTTGTGTTGTAAATCACAAACCCTTAATAATTCTAATTCTTCATCCGTAAGATAGATATGTTCAACATCTTCCTCTATTGCTTTAAAATGTTTGCTTTTATACACTAAATTTTCATTAATGCCTTTTTCTGTTGCTATATTGAGAAAAGTTTTTAGGTTTTTAATGTGTTTCCCTACAGTATTATTAAGGAGTTTTTTATTAAACAAGTAGTTTTTGAATAGGTCGTAAAAGTCTAAATTGATAGTGTCAAAAGTTAGTTTATATCTCTTTAATTCCGAAAAGTTTTTAAGATGATTTAATAAGGCTCTATATACTTGTAATGATGCGTCTTTTTTATCCAACTCCATTAGTTTTATCTCCTCTTCAATGAACTTAATAAGGTCGTTAGGTTTTGAAGTTAATTTTTCTTCTCCTAATTCTTTTTTTAATTCTTTTTTTAAAGTATCTATGGTAATAATTTCTTTATTATTTAATAATCTCCTATAACTATTGTTAATTGCTGTTTCTATGTTGTTTAGTCTCTGTCTCTGGTTAAATTCTGGATATTCTGGAAATTGTGAGGTTTCTTTTACTCTCTGTTTTGTTGAATTCCAAAATTTAGGGTTGATTTTTTCTCCTGTTGAGTATTTCAAGCGTTGGTTAGCATAATTATAGAAAAGATAAATTAAAGTTTCCTCTTTAGCGGATGGTTCTTTTAATACAAATTTTGCATTAGGCATAATCAAGTTATTTTTTAGCAAATATAATATTAAAATTATTAGGGGACATATTAGGGGACGGAATATTTTGTTTTATATTGTTTTTATTTACTTTTAATTTTCTGTAAAACAGAATAAAAACCTTTATATAAGGTGTTTTAAGGAAAAATAAAAGAAAGGTAAGTATATTAGGTTCTGGTTCCTTCCTTTCTGCATAGGTAAGATATTGATTTATAATATCTTACCTTTTTTATTGGGTAGTTTTTATTGTTAATTTGTTATTAGAATACTACTTTTAAAATAGAGATAAAATAAGAAAAAAGTTCAAATAAAATTCAAATGAAAAATAGAAGAAAAACAACAAAGAATATTTATTTAATGATAATTTGATTTTTTTTTGTGATATCTTTGCTGCTGAATATATTTTGAAAAGTATATTGTTTTTAAATGTCTGAAAATCAATCGAACTTAAATACAAAAGTAGATAATTCTGCCTCAAATAAAACTTTGAGAGTGGAGAATATGTTCGATAGAATAGCTCCAAAATATGATTTCTTTAATCGCTTGTTTTCGCTGAGAATAGACCTTTGGTGGCGGAAAAGCTTAGTGAATTGGATGCAGAGCGATGACCCGAAACAAATTCTGGATGTTGCTACAGGAACAGGCGAGCTGGCAATAGCGCTTTGGAAAAAATTCAGAGTGAAAATAACCGCTGTGGATTTGTCCCAAGAAATGCTCAATTTGGCTAATAAGAAAATCAAACAGCTGGGAGCTGAGCATGAGATAACAATTCAGAAAGCAAATGCAGAAAATTTACCTTTTGAAAGTAATAAATTTGATGCTGTGAGCGTTGGATTTGGTGTAAGGAATTTTGAAAACTTAGAAAAAGGTCTAAGTGAGTTGAAGCGGGTGGTCAAGGAAAACGGAAATGTCTATATTTTAGAATTTTCAAGAATGGAGGGCGTTTTGTCGCCTTTGTATAATTTTTATTTTAGGAAAGTGCTTCCATTTTTAGCAAAGATGATTTCTGGTGAAAAGGAGGCGTATGCCTATCTGCCAGACTCTGTGCAGAATTTTCCCTGTGGGGAGAGAATGAAAAATATTTTATTAGATTTGGGGTTTTCAAAAGTGGAGTACAAAAAATTAAGTTTAGGAATTGTAACAATTTATAAAGCAAAAAAATAAGATGAAAAAATTGTTTGGAATATTATCATTGTTTGGACTTTTTTCAATGTCAGACGCGCAGTCGCTCTTTAATATCAGGGACAGACCAGACAGGCTGGAGTGGATAGATGTGGATGAATACAGCTATGGTTTTTATCTGAATGCCAATAGTTTTGACT
This sequence comes from uncultured Flavobacteriaceae bacterium, assembly GCA_963516475.1. Lineage (GTDB taxonomy): Bacteria > Bacteroidota > Bacteroidia > Flavobacteriales > Weeksellaceae > JABCPE02. The sequence continues at coordinate 45,138 of CAUQBR010000002.1, read as the reverse complement.
ATAAAGTGAAGCTGGCGAACGGATTTTCAGAGCAGAACAGCCCTGTGATAGTCAGAAATTCTGTGGGATTTGGGGCTGGACTTATAGGAAGAATGAAACTCAATGATTATCTGGATATTAGGCTGGAACCAGGGATTCAGTTCGTGGAGAGGGAGCTAACTTTTAAAAATGCAGCAGTTTTAGCAGTGAATCCTGCTGATAGAGATTTATACACTTTGAGAAAGGTGAAATCCACCTATGTAGATGTTCCTGTGATGCTGGAACTTCATGGGAATAGATGGTTTAACTCTCGTCCTTACGCTGCGGGAGGAGTTAACTGGCTGATGAATTTACAATCTAATGAGAAAAGTGTGAATGATAATCTGCAAGGGACTTTTAGAACCAGAACGCATAATTTTGCTTGGTCTGCGGAGGTAGGAATACAGTTTTATTTTTCTAAATTTAAACTTACTCCTGCCATACGAGGAACATTCTTGATAAATAATGAACTGGTGCAGGACAATTCTACAACGCCTAACTATTGGGCAGGAACGATGTCTTCATTAAAAACAAATGCACTGATGTTTGTCCTAAAATTTGAATAAAAAGAGAGCCATAGACGAAAGTTTATGGTTTTTTAATTTAAAATTTAGTAAAAATCCAAAAAAAATTGTACTTTTGCGTATTAAGGTTAGAACAAACTTCTGGAGATGTCAGTAGATTTAGATAAAAATTTTTCTGTATTAAGGGATAAAATTCTAAAAATCAATAAGGATTATAAAGAATTATCAAAAGAATATGAGGATTTGCAGAAAAAATATGATTTGCTGAAAGGAAAATATGAAGAGGAGCAGAGAGAAAATCAGGAGTTGAAGGAGGAACAAAAAAAAATAAAATTGATTTCAGCAATTTCTGGTAATCCAGACCATAATAGATTGATGAAAAATCATATCAATAGACTGATTAAGGAAATTGATGCATGTATAGCTTATCTTAGAAATACTGGAATGTAATGGCGCAGCAGGAAATAAGAATAAATATCGCAGGACGATATTATGCAATGTATATTACTCCAGAGCAGGAGGAAGTGGTGCGTAGGATAGGGAAAAATATAGAGATAACGATAAAGGAGATGGAGGATAACTATGCTACCAAAGACAAACAGGATGCTCTTGCAATGACTGCTCTTAGGCTTATGATAAGTGCAGAGTTTAATTTACAGAAAAAAGATAGAGAGCTGAAAGAAGCTGATGAAAAGCTGAAAGAAGTAATAATTTTTTTGGAGGAACTGGAAGAGGATAACAAAGAATAATAAATGAAGCCTGCAATAATTCTAACTTTATTTAGGTAAACTCAACGCTAAACAATTACCGAGTAAAGGTCTGCTCAATGGCGTGCCGTCATCTTGTCGGATTACAGAGAGTAGAAATAAGCTCAAATCGTGTTGATAGGGAGTTTACTCTAACATCACAAATGGATTATTGTGGGTTTTTTGTAAAAATATTGGAAAGAAAATAATCAAATAGTTAATAAATAATGGAGATAATTTATATCATAATAGGTCTTGTAGTGGGAGCTTTGGGAGGTATTCTTTATTCAAGGAAAGCCACAAATTCCAAAGCTAATTTCATTATAAAAGATGCTAAACAAAACGCAGAGAATATTATTCAAAATGCCAATGTACAGGCGGAATCTATAAAGAAAGAGAGAATAGTTCAGGCAAAAGAAAAGTTTTTAGAACTAAAAACAGAGCATGATGCCAATATCCAAGCTCGTGAGAAAAAAATGCAGGAAATAGAGAAAAGAGCAAAGGATAAAGAAAGTAAACTAAATGATGAACTCAGTAAAGTTTCTAGACTTGAAAAAGATTTAGAGAAACAACAAACTGAATATCAAAGAAAATCAGAAATCGTTGATAAAAAACAAGCCGAACTCAATGAAGCCATTTCTCAAAAAGTAGAAATGCTGGAAAAAATTTCTAACTATTCTGCCGACGAAGCTAAAAAAGAATTGGTAGAATCCCTAAAAGCAGAAGCGAAAACCAGAGCCCAAGCTTATGTTCAGAACATAATGGAAGAGGCTCAGATGAATGCGAAAAACGAAGCGAGAAAAATCGTTATTCAGACCATTCAGAGAATTGGGACGGAGCAGGCGATTGAGAATTCAGTTTCAGTATTTAATATAGAATCAGATGAGGTTAAAGGGAGAATTATCGGTAGAGAAGGGCGAAATATCCGTGCTTTGGAATCTGCTACAGGCGTGGAAATTATAGTGGATGATACGCCAGAAGCTATTTTGCTTTCGTGTTTTGACCCTGTAAGAAGGGAGATTGCACGCCTTTCGCTTCATAGACTCGTTACCGATGGTAGAATTCACCCTGCAAGGATAGAAGAGGTCGTAGAAAAAACCCGCAAACAGATAGAAGAGGAAATCATAGAAGTAGGTAAGAGAACAATAATAGATTTGGGTATCCACGGACTTCATCCAGAGCTTGTGAAAATAGTGGGTAGAATGAAATATCGTTCTTCCTATGGGCAAAACCTGTTACAGCATTCTAGAGAGGTGGCAAATATAGCTGCTACTATGGCTGCGGAGCTGGGATTAAATGTAAAATTAGCTAAAAGAGCAGGTCTATTGCACGATATAGGAAAAGTTCCAGAGGAAGAATCTGAGTTGCCACACGCGCTTTTAGGAATGCAGTGGGCAGAGAAATTTGGTGAAAACCCAGAGGTTGTCAATGCTATCGGTGCACACCACGATGAGATAGAAATGACTTCTTTATTATCTCCAATCGTTCAGGTAGCCGATGCAATATCAGGAGCAAGACCTGGAGCAAGAAGACAAGTTTTAGAATCATATATCCAGAGATTGAAAGATTTAGAAGCGGCAGCATTAAGCTTTGATGGAGTTTCTAATGCGTTTGCGATACAAGCGGGTAGAGAACTCAGAGTAATGGTAGAGAGTAGTAAAGTGAATGATGAGAGAGCTCATCAGCTTTCGTATGATATTTCAGAGAAAATACAAAACGAACTAACTTACCCAGGGCAAGTAAAAGTAACGGTAATCCGCGAAACTAGAGCAGTAAATATAGCAAGATAATTTGAAGAGCCTTCCTTTTTGGGGAGGCTTTTTGTAATTTTATTGAGAGATGAATTTTTGATGAAAAAATAGAGTATATAAATGAAATTAACTCTCTAATAAAAAATATATTATATCAAATGTATTTTTTCTCTCTGAGAAATCAATAATTATTTAATTTATTATTGTATATTTGCTAACAATTTTAAGTAAGGCTATTTATTTTTTGTAATTTTTATGCTATAAAATTTATAAATCCTTATTTATATGAGTAGGGTAGTAGTTCTATCCTTTAGGAATTTTACAATAAACAAAAAAATCACAATTATGCCAAATACTATAATCATAGGTTCAGGATCTTATATTCCAGAAAGAGTAATTGATGGAAATTATTTCTTAGATGCTGTTTTCTATGATGAAAATGGAAAAATTATAGACAAACCTAATGAGGAAATTGTCAAAAAATTTGTAGAAATTACTGAAATTGAACGCCGTAGGTATGTGAATGATGATGAAAACAATTCAGACATTGCTACAAAAGCCTCTGAAATAGCTATCCAAGATGCAGGAATAGACCGCGAAACCCTAGATTATATTATCTGTGCGAGTAATTTCGGAGAAATCAATGTAGATGGAATAAGTAGTTTTATGCCTTCTATGTCGGCAAGAATAAAGCATAAACTTGGCATAAAGAGCAGAAAATGTGTAAATTATGATATGATTTTTGGTTGTCCTGGCTGGGTAGAATCTATGATTTTGGCAGATTCTCTCATAAAGGTAGGAAAAGCCAAAACTATTCTACTGGTAGGTTCTGAAACACCGAGCCGAGCGTTAGATCCATATGACAGAAATAGAATGATTTTTGCGGATGGCGCAGGTGCTGTGGTTGTAAAAGCAACAGATGATGAAACTGTGGGAATGATTTCTTCGGCGACTATTTGTGATAATCAGGAAGAAATTACTTATTTGGATATGGATTGTTCTCTGAACAGAAACCATGATCCAAAGAAAAAATACATCAGAATGGCAGGAAGAAAAATTTATGAATATGTTTTGACAAATGTTCCACCTGCGATTAAAGAAACTATCGATGCTGCGGGAATTGGCATAGATGATGTAGAAAAAATTCTAATCCACCAGGCTAATGCTAAAATGGACTATGCAATTATCCCAAGACTCTATAAACTCTATGGCAAAAATGAATATGACCATAACATCACTCCTATGATTATCCAAGAAATGGGAAATACTTCTGTGGCGAGTATTCCTACGATGTATGACCTCATTACTAAAGGTAAAATGCAAGGGCACAGCATGAAAAAAGGAGACTATATAGTGATGTGTTCTGTGGGTGCAGGGATGAATATCAATGCATTCGTTTATAAAATGCCTTAATAGTTAATACTTTTTTCATACAAAAACTATAAAAACCACATCAGCATAAATCTATGTTGGTGTGTTCTTTTGAATAAATACATATAATTTTTTTTCAACCTATGCAGAAACAATTTTTACTTCTCTTCGGGATTTTTGTAATCTTAGAAGTGTATGTTTATCAGGGAGTTAAGAATTTGACTCAAAACCCTTTTATCAGAGGAGGATATGTGGCGGTTAATGCCCTGATTTATGCGGTTATATTCTATTTGGCTGTTATCAAGCCAGATTCTTCCAAAGTTCCTTTTATGATGAATATTGTGATGATATTTATCGTTCCAAAACTGGTCATGGTTCTTTTTCTTTTGGTGGATGATATTCTTCGGTTTGGGAAGTATTTGGTTCAGACTTTTTCTGCCAAAGGAAGCCACTATCCAGAGAGGAGAAAGTTCCTTGGATTGATGGCTTTGGGTGGTACTATACTGCTTTCTCTTGCTGTGATAGATGGCATTATTTTTGGGAAATATCGCCATATTTTAAGAAAAGTAAAATTAAAATTTAAAAATCTTCCTAAAAGTTTCAAAGGTTATAGAATTGTCCAAATTTCTGATGTTCACAGTGGGAGTTTTTCTGACCCTTCTAAGCTGCAGCACGCTATAGATATAATCAATGAGCAAAAACCTGATTTAGTGTTATTTACAGGAGATATGGTGAATAGTTATGCTGATGAGTTTAAACCTTTTATATCTTTATTTTCTCAAATTAAGGCTAAAGACGGGAAGTTTTCCGTTTTGGGAAATCATGATTATGGATTTTATGGACAATGGAATACGAACGAGGAGCAAAAACAAAATGTCCCAAAACTAATTGATTATCAAAAACAAGCAGGTTTTGAAATGCTCCGAAATGAGCATAGAGTTTTTGAAAGAAATGGCGAAAAAATCTATCTTTTAGGAGTGGAAAACTGGGGAGAGCCCCCTTTCCCTCAGTTTGGTGACTTGGATAAAGCTGTAAAAGGCGTTCCCACGGATGCCGTGAAAATACTGATGTCGCATGACCCTACGCATTTTGATGCAGTGGTAAAGACTCATCCCTTTGATATTCAGCTTACTCTGTCTGGGCATACGCACGGAATGCAGTTTGGTCTTGATTTGAAAAATGTGAAATGGTCGCCAGTGCAGTATCGCTATAAAAAATGGATAGATTTATACGAAAGCATGGGAAAATATCTCTATGTAAACAGAGGTTTCGGGGTTATTGGTTTTCATGGAAGAGTTGGGATTTATCCAGAGATTACTTTGATAGAATTAGATTAAATCTTTTGAATATAAAAAGAAAAACCTCCAAATTTTGGAGGTTTTTTGTGTTTTTAGTAACCTAATAATTTTAGGACATCTTCAGGTCTTTGCTCTTCGCTAAATACCTCATATTCAAGCTCTCCGTCATCATTTCGGTTGATGAGAATATGTTTTGGCTGTGGAATTAAACAATGGTGGACTCCTCCGAAACCACTGATGGTTTCTTGGTAAGCTCCCGTATTGAAAAATCCAATATAAAGAGGTTTAGTATCACTAAATACAGGCAGATAGATGGCATTGGTGTGTTGTTCAGAATTGTAGTAATCATCTGAATCACAGGTCAATCCACCCAAGAAAACCCTTTCATATGAATCTTCCCATCTGTTCAGTGGAAGCATGATGAAATGGCGGGAAATAGCCCAAGTGTCAGGCAATGTAGTCATAAAACTGCTGTCTATCATATCCCATTTTTCTCTGTCGTTTTGGCGTTTCTGGCTGATGATTTTGTAGAGATTAGCGCCGCTTTCTCCAACTGTAAAAGACCCAAACTCAGTATAAATATTAGGTTCATCTACGCCTTCTTCTTCGCAGAATTTCTTGATTTGAGATACAATTTCGTTAATCATATACTCATAATCATAATCAAAATTAAGAGAGGTTTTTATAGGCAGCCCTCCACCTATGTTTAGGGAATCTACCTCTGGTGCAATTTTCTTTAAACGAGCATAAACACGAAGACATTTGAACAATTCGTTCCAGTAATATGCTGTGTCTTTTATTCCTGTATTGATGAAGAAATGGAGCATTTTCAGCCTTGCATTTGGGTGTTCTGCGATTTTTTGGCTGTAATAAGGGATAATATCCTTGTATCCAATCCCCAGTCTTGATGTATAAAATTCAAATTTCGGTTCTTCCTCAGATGCGATACGAATACCGATATTGAAAGTCCTGTCAATACTTTCTGTCAGTTTGTCCAGCTCACGATAATTGTCAATTATCGGCATCACATTTTCAAAACCATCATTGATTAGGTTTGAAATTTTTTCAAGATAATCATCTGTTTTAAAACCATTACAAATAACCTCTATATCTCTACTTACTTTCCCTTTTTCAAAAAGTTTTTTCACAATATCAATGTCAAATGCAGAGGAAGTCTCCACGCTGATATCATTTTTTAGAGCTTCTTCTAAAACGAAAGAAAAATGGCTGGATTTCGTGCAGTAGCAGTATCTGTAGCCGTTTTTGTAGTCGTTTTTATCGATGGCTTCTGCGAACCATTTTTTTGCTCTTTGTATGTTTTGTGAAATTTTTGGAAGGTAACTTATTTTCAGCGGCGTCCCGAACTGCTCCACCACATTCATCAGATTGATTCCGTGAAAGTGCAGGCTTTCGCTGTCGTAGTTGAACTCTTCCTGTGGGAAATATAAGGTCTGGTCTATTAGCTCAGAATATTTTATTTTCATTTTTTGCAGGTATAAATTTTGAGTTAAAAATGATATGCAAAAATGCAAAAAAAATACGAACAATAAAATTTTATTTTATAAACACTTATACACAATTATAAAAGATTTAGGTTTTAAATAAAATTCATAATTTTACGCCCATGATTACAAAAGAAACCATAGACAAGATTTTTTCTGCCATTCGTGTGGAGGAAATCGTCGGTGAATATGTCCAGCTGAAAAGAGCAGGCTCTAACTATAAAGGTCTCAGCCCTTTTGTAGATGAGAAAACGCCGAGTTTTATAGTTTCTCCGAGTAAACAGATTTGGAAAGATTTTTCTTCTGGAAAAGGCGGAACGGCGATTTCTTTTTTGATGGAAATCGAAGGGTTTTCCTATCCAGAAGCCCTCCGCTACGCTGCTAAAAAGTACGGAATAGAAATAGAGGAGCTGAAAAAAGACCTCACCGAAGAAGAAAAAAAGGCGCAGACCGACAAGGATTTACTATACAAAATCCACGAAGTAGCGAATGATTTTTTTCAGAACCAACTTTATGAAACCGAAGAAGGGCGAAATATAGGGCTTTCTTATTTCAAAGAGCGCGAACTGAAACCAGAAACCATCAAGAAATTTCAGCTCGGATATTCTCCAGAGCTCAAAAATGCCTTTACACAACATGCCATAGGAAAGGGTTATTCCAAAGAAATTTTAGAGAAATCTGGACTTTCCATCTTTTCGGAAAAATCTACGGAGGGAATAGACCGTTTCCGTGAAAGGGTGATTTTCCCTATCCATGGGTTTTCAGGGCGTGTGCTGGGATTTGGCGGCAGGATTTTAAAATCAAATACAAAAACCGCAAAATACCTAAACTCTCCTGAAACGGAGATTTATCATAAATCCAATGTGCTGTATGGCTTGTTCCAGTCTAAACAAGCGGTTTCGCGCGAAAATATGTGTCTCTTGGTGGAGGGCTACATGGATGTGGTCGCCCTGCATCAGTCGGGAATAGAAAATGTGGTGGCGAGCTCTGGAACTTCCCTGACCACGGAGCAGATAAAGCTGATAAAAAGGCTGACCGAGAATGTTACCATTCTTTTCGATGGCGATGCAGCGGGAATAAAGGCGAGTTTCCGAAGTATAGACATGCTCCTTGCGGAAAGTATGAATATCCGTATTTTGCTATTTCCAGAGGGACACGACCCAGACAGCTTTGCGAGGGAAAATTCGATGGAGTTTGTTAAAAATTTCATTAAAGAAAATTCAAAAGATTTCATCGATTTTAAAGCCGAAATTCTCCTTAAAGAAGCTGAAAATGACCCAATAAAAAATGCCGAAGCCATCAGAGATATTGTGAAATCTGTGGCGCATGTGGATAATGGGCTGAAACAGGAAATTTACCTCAAACAGATAGCGACTCAGTTTGGGCTCACGGAAAGAAATCTTTTTGATGAACTTCAGGTTCAAAAACAGATTTTGAAAGGGCAGCCGCAGCCAAAACCAAAACTGGAAATTGTCCCAAAAACGGAAGAAAAGCCTTTTGTGGATTCTGATAAAACGGCGGGATTATTGGTTTTGGAAGAAAAATTAGTGGAGCTGATGCTGAAATACGGCGACAGGATTTTGACCCGAAGAGACTCTGAAAATAATTCCTATCAGACCACTGTGATAGAGGAAATTATCCATCATTTTCAGGAAGATGACTGCGAAATCCTTACGGAAACCAATAGAAAAATTATAGATGAAGTTCGGCAGGGCTTGGAGCAGAACGAAATCCGCTCAGGGAATTTCTTTTTTGGGCTGATGGACGAAGATATTTCAGGGAAAATAGCCGATGCTCTGGTGGAAAACTACGAAACCAGCGACTGGAAGAAGTTTAATATTTATTTCCCAATTGAAGAAGAAGTTTTGGGTAAAGTCGTGAAGGATGTTATCCTTCGCCACAAAAGAGAATATGTGATGAAGCTGATAGAAGATTTGAACAAAAAATTGGATGAAATGGAAGAAAAAACCGAAATTTATGAACAAATCGTCAGACTAAATCAATTAAAAATCAAAATAGACCAAAAACTTTTTCGGATTTTGTGACAGATTGGTTACCTTTGGGAATTGGAATAATTTTTGAGAAAAAGGAGATAAAGCTATGTTTATAGTATCATTAAACTACAAAAAGGAAATCAGTGAAGTAGAAAAATATTTAAAAGAACATGTGGATTTTCTGGATAAATATTATTTGCTCGGAAAATTCATCTGTTCTGGAAGAAAAAATCCAAGAACGGGAGGGATTATTCTTGTAAATGAAAAAGATAAAGAAATGGTAATCGATATAATGAAAGAAGACCCATTTTATAAAAATGAAATTGCAGAATATGAATTTATAGAGTTTATTCCGACCAAATTTGATAAAAAATTTGTTTATTTTGTAAATAATTAACCTTAAAAAGATTTATATATGGACATAAAGAAAGAATTTAGAGATTTTTCTGTAAAACATTTAGGAAATAATGGGCTGGTAACGGACCAATACATGGGAATGTTCAATCCTACCAACCTTACACCATACATTACTGAAGAAAGAAGGCTGAATGTAGCGCAGATGGATGTTTTCTCAAGACTGATGATGGATAGAATCATCTTTTTGGGAACAGGAATCGATGACCAAGTGGCGAATATCGTGACGGCACAGCTGTTGTTTTTGGAAAGTGCTGACCCGAGCAAGGATATTCAGATTTATATCAATTCGCCTGGTGGAAGTGTTTATGCGGGATTGGGAATTTATGACACGATGCAGATTATCAAACCTGATGTAGCTACGATTTGTACAGGTATGGCGGCTTCTATGGGAGCGGTGCTTTTGGTTGCAGGTGAAAAAGGAAAGCGTTCTGCACTGAAGCATTCCAGAGTGATGATTCACCAGCCGAGTGGCGGCGCACAGGGAGTTGCGAGCGATATGGAAATCAATTTAAGAGAAATGCTCAAATTGAAAAAAGAACTTTATGACATTATTTCCGAGCATTCTGGGCAGTCTTATGAATGGGTGGAAAAAGCATCAGACAGAGACTACTGGATGACTTCCACTGAAGCGAAAGAAATGGGAATGGTAGATGAAGTTTTGGAGAAAAAGAAATAAAAAAATTATAAAATTAAAAGGTCAGAATGAAAATTCTGACCTTTTTTGATTTAATCTAAATCTCGTTCTTTTAATAGTCTTTTGTGGATGATTTGAGCCATTGCGACACTCATTTCATAGAGTAACAATAGCGGAATAGCCGCGATAAACATACTGACCACATCGGCAGGTGTGATGATAGCCGCGATAATCATAATGATGACAATGGCGTGTCTTCGGTAGGTTTTCATCAATTGAGGAGTAAGAATTCCCAGTGAAGTCAAAACATAAACTATCATCGGAAACAGGAAGATAATTGCCATTCCAAAAACTACTTGCAGGAATATGGAAAGATAATCGGACAGGTCATAGCTCAGCCTTATTTCATCCGAAATTCTAAAGAAATATCCAAAATTGATAGCGAATGGCAAAATGATGAAATACCCACACAGCGCTCCAAAGAAAAACAAAATCCAAGTCCCATGGATGATGATAAGCGAATATTTTCTCTCGTTCGGCAGAAGAGCAGGGCTGATAAATCTCCACAGCTCCCAAATAATATAAGGAAATGCCAAAAGAATTCCTCCAAAAATAGAAATAGACATCATTACATTAAACTGCTCGTACAGTTTTCGCACTTGTATAGGAAATGTCTCAGGAAGCGAAATGCTTTCTTCGCCCAAATATTCTTGGGTGAAATAATTGATGTATCTAAAAGTAGGAAAATCAGGTTTGGTAGGGTAGAAGAGGATGTTATCTACTACCCAATTGGTATTGATTCCGATGGAAACTGCAGCGATGATTATGGCTATTACAGACCTTATAAGGTGTCCGCGCAGTTCTCCCAGATGGTCTAAAAAAGACATTTCTTTTTGGTCGCTCATTCTGTTTTTTTTAGTTTATGCCCTCATCCAAAAGGCGGTGTAGGTCTATGATTCCGAAGTATTGTCCGTGGTCTGTCACGACCAGCTGCCCTATGTTGTTCTGTTTCAGTATCTGCATGGCTTCTTTTGCGAGGGCACTTTTCTCTATGGTTTTAGGGTTTTTGCTCATGATATCTTTTGCAAAAATCCCTGAAATAGAGTCTCTTTCGGAGAGCATTCTTCGCAGGTCGCCATCGGTGATTACACCTTTTATTTCTTCGTTTTCGGTGATTACGGTGATGCCGTGTTTAGAGCTGCTGATGGAGATAATGACTTCTTTTATAGTTGCATTGATGTCCACTTTTGGTTTGTTTTGAGAGAGAAACTGCTCTACTTTCGCGGTTTGTTTGCCCAAAGCCCCACCAGGGTGGAATTTAGCAAAATCTTCTTTTTTGAATTGGTTAAGTTCCATCAGACACACCGCCAAAGCATCGCCCAGAGCCAGCTGAACCGTAGTGGAAGTGGTTGGAGCCAGCTGATTAGGGCAGGCTTCTTTGGAAACATGTGTGTTTAAGGTAATTTCCGAAAACTCGGCAAGTTTGCTTTTCATGTTTCCTGTCATCCCAATGAGCGCCGAAGAATATTTCTTTAAAAACGGCAGAAGATTTACAATTTCGGGCGAATTACCTGAATTGGAAATGCACAGCACCACATCATCTTTCTGAATAACTCCTAAATCTCCATGAATAGCCTCGGCGGCGTGCAGGAATTGTGACGGCGTCCCCGTGGAATTCAGCGTTGCCACTATCTTATTTCCGATGTGGGCGCTCTTCCCGATGCCTACTACAATTAGTTTTCCTTTGGCTTTATGAATGGTATTTACAGCCTTATTAAAGTTTTCATCGATACGATTTTTCAAGGCTTCCAGCTCTTCCATTTCTGCAGAGATGGTATTTTTTGCTATTTGGATTAAATCTATTGAGCTCAATTTGGTAAAATTTTATTACTTTTACATTTCCGTTCAAAAATAATAATTTTTTTTCTAAAAATAATCATGGGAACAAAACATATGATACAATAACTATGAGATATTTAATTGTTTTCTTGTCATTCGTGTTTCTCCATTTAAATGCACAGCCCTTGCCTACAATAATTATTGTTGATAGTATTTCTGTTTCAAAGAAACCTCTTTCTGTGAAAAAGATAAGGACAAATAATATGGAAACTATTTATTTTTTGTCTTCGTCTATGAAAAAAACGATACCTATGGCAATAACAAATAAGAGCAGAAATGTTTTTGTTTATAAAAAAGATACTATGGATATTTACATAAATTTAGAAGAAAGAAAACAAATTTTTATTCAAAATCTACATTTTCAGAAAGGAAAATTTTCAATAAACTTTAAAAATTGTAGATTTGATAGTGATTATCATATAAAAAGTTTCCCTAATGATTGTTTAATTTATAGAAAAGATGAAGAATAAAAACTTTATTAGCAAATATTTATCCAATGAAAAAATAGGTGTAATAGGTGTGAAATTGGTATCAATTATTTTTTTATACAGTTATAGTTATGTAAATGCTCAGCCTCTTTGGGAAGGTCTAAGTGTGGATAAATTCTATAGGGAAAATAAAGAAATCTATCTACAAAAAATTGAAAATGGTATAAAATACTTTTCTGATAAAAAGGAAAGAGAAAATCATGGACTATCACAAGGGATGAATATCTTAGTTTATAAAAAAGATACCATGAAAATTTACATAGAACCCATACCACACCATCTTATTATGGGAGTTAAACGAGTTTATTTCAAAAAAGGAGAATATACAATAGATTTAAAAAAGTGTCCTCTTAAAATTGAAAAATTTCCTCATGACTGCTTGATTTATAGAAAAGAAGAGGAAGAAAAAGAGTAGATTTAAGGCATAAAAATAACTTTTTAGTGGTCAAGAACTAAGAATAAAAATTGTTTAACATTTTTTGCAAATCAAATTTATTTCTTATCTTTGATAAAAGACACCTCACAAAATTGATTTTTGAATAAAAACTAAAAACAAATAAGTAAGTATGAAAAATGGGAAAATATCAGATTCTCTAAAAAAATATTTTGGTTTTTCTAATTTTAAAGGACATCAGGAGGAAATTATTTCTACGCTCTTGGAGGGTAGAGATGTTTTCGTTTTGATGCCGACAGGTGGTGGTAAGTCTCTTTGCTACCAGCTTCCGGCTCTGATGAGCGAGGGAACTGCAATAGTGGTTTCTCCACTTATAGCCTTGATGAAAAATCAGGTAGATGCGGTGAATGGGCTGTTTTCCGAAGAAGGAGTGGCTCATGTACTGAATTCTTCTCTCAATAAAACCCAGACCAAAACTGTAATGGATGATATAAAATCTGGGAAAACCAAACTGCTCTATGTAGCGCCTGAAAGTTTGATAAAAGAAGAATATTTAGACTTTTTGAAGGAAGTGAAAATTTCCTTTGTGGCTATAGATGAAGCGCACTGTATCTCGGAATGGGGACATGATTTCCGCCCTGAATATCGTAATCTAAAAACCATTATAGACCAAATCGCAAATGTTCCTGTGATTGCCCTGACGGCTACCGCAACGCCTAAAGTTCAGGATGATATTCAAAAAACATTGGGAATGACTGATGCTGTGGTCTTTAAGGAAAGTTTTAACAGGCCAAATCTATTCTACGAAGTTCGTCCAAAAGTGAATGTAGATAAGGAAATAGTGAAGTTCATTAACCAAAATAAAGGCAAAGCAGGGATAGTATATTGTCTCAGCAGAAAGAAAGTAGAGGAATTTGCCCAGCTTTTGCAGGTAAATGGAATCAATGCTCTGCCGTATCATGCAGGATTAGACGCAAAATCCCGAGTGGCAAATCAGGACAAGTTTCTGATGGAGGAAGTGGATGTGATTGTTGCTACCATAGCCTTTGGGATGGGAATAGACAAGCCGGATGTTCGTTTTGTGATTCATTATGATATTCCAAAATCTTTGGAAAGCTACTATCAGGAAACAGGAAGAGCAGGAAGAGATGGCGGTGAGGGCTATTGTTTGGCTTTTTACGACCCGAAAGATATAGACAAATTAGAGAAGTTTCTGGCTCAAAAACCTGTTTCGGAGAGAGAAATCGGTCTTCAGCTTTTGAATGAAGTGGTGGGCTATGCAGAAACTTCTATGAACAGAAGACAGTATTTGCTGTATTATTTTGGAGAACAGTTTGACCCTGTAAATGGCGCTGGAGCCAAAATGTGCGATAATTCTGTAAATCCTCCGACTCTGAAAGATGTTTCCAAAGAACTGAAAGTAGTTTTGGAACTGATAAAAGAACTGGAAGAGAAATTTAAGATAAATGATTTGATTTCTGTGCTTTTAGGGCGAGAAACTCCAGTTACGAAATCTTATAAATTAGAAAATTCATCTTTCTTTGGTAAAGGAAAAGAGCAGACGGATAATTTCTGGAAATCCATCATCAGACAAGCTTTGGTGCAGAACTACATCAATAAAGATATTGAGACTTATGGTGTTTTAAAATTGTCTCAAAAAGGACTTGATTTCTTGGCTGGAAAAGAGAAAAATCCGTTCATGATAGCCGAAGACAGGAAGTATGACCTTAGCCAAGCTGCTTCGGAGCAGGTTCAGGTGCAGAGTGGTGGAGGTTTGGATGAAAATCTGTATAACCAGCTGAAAGAGCTGAGAAAATCTGTTGCTAAAAAACACGGAATTCCGCCTTATACAGTCTTTATGGACCCTAGTTTGGAGGATATGACAGTGCAGTATCCTATTACTATAGAGGAAATTACAAAAATCTATGGAGTAGGCGAAGGGAAAGCTAAAAAATACGGAAAGGAATTTGCGGAGTTTATTGCTAAGTATGTGGAAGAGAACAATATAGAGCGTATGCAGGATATGGTTCTGAAACAGCTTGTCAATAAATCTAACCATAAAGTTTTCATCATCCAAAATACCGATAAAAAGATGGATTTGGAGGATATCGCCCAAGCTAAAAACTTGACGATGGATGAGCTTCTTTCTGAAATGGAAAGTATTGTTTATCAGGGAACTAAACTGAATATAGATTATTATATCGAGGAAAATATAGATGAAGATCTGGTGGAGGAGTTTATGGATTTCATGAAAGAGTCAGAAAGTGACAGTATGAAGGTGCTTTGTGCCGAGTTTTCGGATGATTTGACTGATGAAGAAATCCGAATGCTTAGAATAAAATTCATCAGTGATGTGGCAAATTAAATTAGAAATTTTTAAAAATTTATAAATGGATTCAAAAATATTAGAAGAAAAAATGGAGCTGCTAAGGTGGATTATCAACCTTAATGATGAGCAGGTGATAAAGAATCTTATCAATTTCAAGAATGAGATTTTCGGAGTTCCTTTTGCTGAGCCTACGGTATGTTCTACTGTGGTAAAGTCAGGAAGTAGAGGCTTTGGGGAGATTGTTCTGAGTGAAGATTATTTAAAATTCGAGGGAGCAAGTGAGGGATTTTTAGCAGAGTTCGATGAAGCATTTTCTTTGGAAGATGCTAAGAAGCAGTCAATTAAAAAAATACAAGGATGGTGGAGAGATTAGAAATAGTATACAGCAGAAAGTTTGTTCATAGTTTGGACAGCCAGTTGAACATTTTGTTCAGAGAAGGTATTCTCAATAGAATAGACAGAGCCGAAGAAATGGTAGGCGAGGTCTATGAATTTATAGAAAATAATCTGGATAAAGCCGTAGATACGCCAGAAAAAGTGCATGTAGCAGAGAAAAAATACCTAAGATACATGATAGATGATAAAATAACTTGGTTCTTTTTCTTTAAGCAAGAAGCGGGGAAAGTTATTATGAATCATGTACTTAACAACCAATCGCCAGATTTTTCGGCATTGTAGATTATGAGTCAAAAAATTTCGGTAATGTTCATTCTGCCCAACCTGAAAATGGGCGGGGCAGAGCGGATAATTACCACAATATGCAATCATCTGCCGAGAGAAAAATTTCAGCCGAGTCTTTTTCTATTTGAAAAGGTGGGCGAGTATCTGGATTTCTTGAAGGAAGATGTAGAAATTATAGAAGCGAATACCAAAAGTATTCGTTCTTCTTTGTTGCCTATTTTGAAAACGATAAGACAGCGAAAGCCAGATATTGTTTTCTGTGGCTGGGGCGAGATTTCGGCGTTCGTTTCTCCGTTTATTCCATTTTTTAAGAAAACCAAATTCATTTCGCGCGAGACCAATGTGGTTTCAAAGCATGTTACACGAAAAGAAATCCGATTTTTTTACCGATTTTATAATAATTTTCATCAAATCATTACCCAAAGTGATGATATGACGAATGATTTAATTGAGAATTTCAAGATTAAAAAAGAGAAAATATTTAAAATCAATAATCCTGTTGATTTTGATTTTATCAATGAAAAACTGTTGGTTTCGGAAAAACCAGAAGGGTTTGATACGGAGTTTAAAAATGTTCTGGCGATAGGAAATCTTTCCTCACGAAAGGGTTTTGACAATCTACTGAAAGTTTTCTCTTTCTTGAAAGATGAAAAAATAAAACTCCATATTTTGGGCGATGGGGCGGACAGGGAACTCCTCCACCAAATGAAACAGGATATGCAGCTGGAAAATGTAATTTTCCACGGACAACAGAAAAACCCTTATCAATATCTGAAATTTTCGGATTTGTTTATACTTTCTTCGCGCTATGAAGGCTTCCCAAATGTCCTTTTGGAAGCGGGAGCCTGTGGTGTGTATGCCCTGGCGAATGACTGCCCAGGGGGTATCAGGGAGATAGTAGAAGAGGGAATCAATGGGGAGATTTCGGATATCAATGAGCATCAGCAGTTTGCAGAGAAGATAAAAGAAATCCTTTCCACTGAGAAAAGTGAGAAAAATATTATCATTAATTCCATCAAAAGCCGATTTTCAAAGGAAATAATTTTAGATAAATACGAGAAAATATTACTGAAAATTAGGAATTAAAAAAATATTTGTATAATTGTATAGAAATTAGTTAAAAATTGAATAGAATTATGATTAAGAGAATTTTTGGAATAATCTCTTTGGTAGTTTTTTCAGGATTTGCTACAGCTCAAGAGCAGGCTGTAGATAGTGTAAAAGTGGAAGAAGCAGCTGTGGCAGCTCATGATGATGAGGAAGGAAAACCGCTGAAACTACACCATGCAGAGCCTTTGTATATAGACCTGATGAGAGACCTCGGAGCGAGAAAAGGCGAAAGAGAATGGAATGTAGCTATGGGGGTTACAGAAAACAATGGTTACTATGAGCTTTCTCCATTAGTAGAATATGAGTGGGCGGTGGCTGATAGACTTGGTTTGGAAGTAGAAGTGCCTTTTAATGTTTATACTTCTGCGGAAAAACTTCCACATAAATCACCAGGGACAGGAGTTGCGGGTATCAAAACCTCTATCCAGTATACTTTTTTGGTAAATAAAAAAGCCTACACTTCCATGGCGATAGGTTACCTTAATGAAATAGAGTTGAACTCTTTCAGAAACTATGGAAATGGGAAATTTTTCACAGGGAATGTTTATAATCCGTTCTTTGTAGTAGCAAAGGGATGGGGGAAAACTCACAGCATCAGTACAATGGTGTATGCAGGGCCTGTTTTCACGCATCATTTTGGAAGCAATCATGTGGATACAGACTGGCAGATTAACTCGAGTATCCATTATCTAATTCCAAATTCTAGAAACTTTGTTGGTTTGGAGGTGAATAAGAGCATTACTAAAGAGA
This sequence comes from uncultured Flavobacteriaceae bacterium, assembly GCA_963516475.1. Classification (GTDB taxonomy): domain Bacteria; phylum Bacteroidota; class Bacteroidia; order Flavobacteriales; family Weeksellaceae; genus JABCPE02. The sequence goes on along the minus strand of CAUQBR010000002.1, from coordinate 27,232 downwards.
GATTTAATATGGTGCTTAGACCGCAGATTAGAGTAGCTCTAAATGATAACACTATTCTAGGTTTGGTGGTTGGAGTTCCTACTAACAGACAATATGAGAGATATAGTGGTTTCATCAGACTTGTTTATGAACCGCCTCATAAAAAACACTAATAAATAAGAATCCTGCTTTTGGGCAGGATTTTTTATTTTTAGATAAAATTAAATTATAAAGAAACCAGACTTAAATAAAATGTTTAATCTATTAAAAGTTCTCTCATTTCCCAGATATTTCCATTATAGACATTAAGGTCTATTTTGGTTTCTATGCCGTCTGATATTCCGTTTTCTGTAAATTGCCATATTTTCCAAGGGTCGGTATCGGAGGGCTGGGGAACATCATTGTAGTTTGCCATCCAGAGAGGAAATTCATCAAATTGTCCTTTCAGATAGTCTTTATAAAAATGGTAGTATGTGTAGAGAATAGGTTTTTTGCCATAGTGTTTTTCTATTATATCTATCCAAATATGAAGGTCTTTTATGAATTGTTCTTTGGATTTGGTTTTTGGTAGTTTTTCTACATCTAAAACAGGTCTCATATCGCCAGAAGAGAGATTTACGCTCCTAATATATGAATCTGCCTGAGTGACAGGGTCTTCATCTGGACGATAGAAATGATAGGCGCCGCGGGTAAGCCCGTGGTTTTTAGCTTTTTCCCAGTAGTGGGCAAAGTGTTTGTCCTTTCCATCGCTGCCCATAGTGGCTCGTAATATAATGAATTCTAAGGGAATAGCGCCATTTGAGATAGTCAGTTTTTCCCAGTTGATGTGCTCCCGCTCTTGGTAATGCGATATGTCAAGTCCAAATGTTTTGTCTGAATAGTTTTTTATAATTTTATTGATTCTCTGCGTTTCAAAAGGTGAGTTGGTCAGTTTTGGTGCTTGTTTTTCGCCGAAATACATTGTATAATAGTACATTATCTGATTTTTTTTCAGTAATGCAACAAGCCCGACAGCCAATAAAAAAAACAGCCCAAGGGAAATAAACAGATATGAGCGGTTTTTATTTTTTTTAATCTTAGATTTAGATTTTTTTCTCTTTCGTTTTGCCATTTTGCAAATTTAAAAAAAATCCTTGCCTTTCTATGAAATTTAGTTATATTTGTGGACATTTTGAAAGAATAAATGCAAAATTATTTAGATTTATTACGATATATAAAAGAAAACGGAACAGATAAAACGGATAGAACGGGTACGGGAACGCGGAGTGTGTTTGGGTATCAGCTGAGATATGATTTGAGCAAAGGATTTCCGCTGGTAACCACTAAGAAAGTTCACCTTAAATCCATTATCTACGAGCTTCTTTGGTTTTTAAAAGGAGATACGAATGTGAAGTATCTTCAGGAAAATGGTGTCACGATTTGGGATGAATGGGCAGATGCAGAGGGAAATCTTGGGCCTGTGTATGGCGCCCAGTGGAGAAGTTGGTACGGAGCAGATGGGAAGGTGATAGACCAAATCAGCGAAGTGATAGACCAAATCAAGAAAAATCCTGATAGCCGAAGGCTCATCGTATCTGCGTGGAATGTAGCAGAGTTGCCAAAAATGGCACTGGCTCCTTGTCATGCGATGTTTCAGTTTTATGTAGCAGATGAAAAGCTGTCATTACAGCTCTATCAGAGGAGTGCAGATGTGTTTCTAGGCGTGCCGTTTAACATTGCCAGCTATGCTCTTCTGCTGATGATGGTAGCTCAAGTTTGTGATTTGGAAGTTGGTGAGTATGTGCATACTTTTGGTGATGTGCATATTTATAATAATCATTTTGAGCAGGTGGAAAAACAGCTTTCCCGAGAGCCAAAATCTTTACCGACGATGAAACTTAATCCAGAAATCAAAAATATTTTTGATTTTGATTTTAATGATTTTACACTAGAAAACTATGACCCACACCCAGGGATAAAAGCTCCTGTGGCGATTTAAAATAGAAATAATTAAACTAAAATAGAAACACATAAACAAATGAACAAAATACTAATATCAGCTTTGCTACTGACTGCTGGATATGCTTTTGGGCAGGTAAAAACAGACTGGGACAGAGATAACCTAAAACAGAAAGTAAAATCTACAAAGGTAACCATGTTCCTGACAGCCAAGGACAATAAAAATAACATCATAAAAGGAGAGATTATCTCTAATTTTGAAAATAGAAAAACGACATACAACTCCTCTGGCGAGGGCGAAGAAGTCATATATTATGATGCAAATGATAATGTAACGGAGGTTATCCGCCTGCCGAAAAATGATATACTTCGCGAAAGAATAAAAATTTATAAAAATCCTAACGGATTTGAGGATAAGTATGATGACAAGGGAAATATAATAGAAACTACCTATTCTGATGAAAACGGAAATGTACTTACCAAATCATACTACAAATATAACGATAAAGGATACAGAATAGAGCATATATACAATAATATCAATGTAGAACCGCGGTACAGAAGATTTGTTTTTGAGTATGATAAAAAGGGAAACAAAGTCAGAGATATCGTATTTAACGAAAAAGGAGAAAAAATAGACCAAGCGCGATACAGGTATAACAGATACAATGATATGGTCAAAAAGAAATCCGATGACACTGTTCTGAAATATCGCTATAAATATGATGATAATAAAAACTGGATAGAAAAAATAACGATATCAGAGAATAAACCACTTATGATAAGCGAGAGAACCATAGAATATTATAACTAAAAAGATAACAAAAAATAGAAATTTTAACAATGAAAAAGATTTTATTCTCAGCGATGATGCTTGGAGCAATTTTAGGAAGTAATTTTGCCCTTGCACAGACCGAAACTTCTGGTAGAAATGCTCCATATAGAGCAACTCACAACAAGACTACAGAACTGAAACACACCAAATTAAAGGTGAAATTTGACTTTGAAAAAGAGCAAATGCATGGTGAGGAGTGGCTTACTGCATCGCCGCATTTCTATGCATCAGATTCTTTGGTGCTTAATGCCAAAGCAATGCTTATCCACGAAATAGCTTTGGATAAAAATGGTTCTAAAAAACCTTTGAAATATACTTATTCAGATGATTTGTTGAGAATAAATCTTGATAAACAATATCAAAAAGGGCAGGACTACACTGTTTATATCAAATATACGGCACGCCCGAACGAGCATAAAGGAAAAGGAAGTGCAGCAATTAACTCTGCTAAAGGGCTTTATTTCATCAATGCTCAAGGAAAAGACCCAGACAAGCCAACTCAGATATGGACACAAGGTGAAACAGAGTCTAACTCTGTGTGGTTCCCTACGATAGACAAACCAAACCAAAAGACTACGCAGGAGCTCTATATGACGGTTCCAGATAAATTCGTTACTCTTTCTAATGGTATTTTGAAATCTTCTACCAAAGAAAATGGAGGACTGAGAACTGACTACTGGGTGATGGATAAAAAACACGCTCCATACCTATTCTTTATGGGAGTGGGAGAGTATGCGATAGTAAAGGATAAATGGAAAAACATCGCAGTAGATTACTATGTAGAAAAGGAATATGAGCCTTATGCAAGACAGATATTCGGGATGACACCAGAAATGCTGGATTTCTTCTCTAAAAAACTAAAATATGAATATCCTTGGCAAAAATACGCACAGCTGGTAGGGAGAGACTATGTAAGTGGTGCGATGGAGAATACAACCGCTGTAATCCACGGAGAATATGCGAACTTAAAGGAAGGCGACCTTGTAGATGAGAACACTTGGGAACCTGTGATTGCTCACGAGCTGTTCCACCACTGGTTTGGAGATTTGGTAACTGCTGAAAGCTGGTCTAACCTTACTGTAAATGAGTCTTTTGCGAATTATTCTGAATACCTTTGGAATGAATACAAATACGGAAAAGATGCAGCAGATTATCATTTAATGAATGATATTTCGGCATATATTCATAATCCGCTGAATTATAACAAACATTTGGTGAGATTTGATTATAAGAGCCGTGAGGATATGTTTGACAGCGTATCTTATAACAAAGGAGGCGGAATTCTTCACATGTTGAGAAATTATCTTGGTGATGAAGCATTCTTTGAAGGGCTTTCTGATTATTTGAAAACCTATGAATACGGAACAGGAGAGGCTCACCAGCTGAGACTATCTTTAGAAAAAGTTTCTGGAAAAGACCTTAACTGGTTCTTTAATCAGTGGTATTTTAACAGCGGAAACCCTAAATTAGATGTAAAATATTCTTACGAACCAGTGAAAAAACAAACTGTGGTAACGATTAACCAAACTCAAGACCAATATTTTGAGTTTCCGCTTACCATAGATATCCACGAAAACGGAAAAGTAAGAAGAGAAAAAGTGTGGGTAGATGCTAAAGCGAAGAATGATTTTACATTCAGCACAACGAAAAATCCAGACCTTATCAATGTAGATGCAGACGGGCTTCTATTGGGAGAAATCAATGATACTAAAACTCCTGAACAATACACTCTGCAATATGCTAAAACTAAGGAGTTTAAGAGCAAACATTTAGCATTGAAGAATGCCGCTGAAAATGCAAAGAAAAATAATAACATCACTTCTGTGAAAACATTGGTATCTGCATTGAAAGATCCGTTTTTCAGATTGAGAATTCAGGCGCTTGGAGGATTAGATTTATCTAAGCCAGAACAGGCGAAACTGGCTCTTTCAGAAGTAGAAAAATTAGCTCAGAAAGACCCTAAAACATTGGTTCAGGCGGCAGCAATCAAAGCATTGGCTACGACTAAAAACAAAAAATACCTGCCAATCTACGAAAAGGGAATCAGCTCTGTGTCAAACGCAGTGAAAGCAGCCTCTCTATCTGCGATTTCTGTGACAGATTCAGAGAGAGTAAAAGCCCTTGCGGACAAGGTGGATTTATCCAAAGCATCAGAAGAAACCATTACACAGCTGTTGCCTACAATCGTGGATAACAAAATCGTGTCGCAGATGCCTTACATAGGAAGAGTGGTGGCATTTTATCCATTCCTGAAATTTCAAGATGAAAAAGCAGGAGCTACGGCTGAAAAAGGGTTCAACTGGATAATGGAATCTGATAACACAAAGGCTACGGCTGGAGTTGCAAAGATTTTGAAACAAGTAAAATCTGAAATTCCAGATAATCCAAATGTGAAAATGATGATAGTGCAGATGCTTGAGAATGGACTTGCTAAGAAAACAGAATTACTAAGAGCAAATCCAAAAAGCGAGAGCATCAACCAGCAAATAAAGTTACTGACAGAAACACTAGAACTTTATAAATAAAAACCCGAAAAGCTTGACAAATTTTGTCAGGCTTTTTTGTTTTTGAAGGTTTTGATGAGTAAAAAACGGAATATTCTTTCGCAGATTTACACCAAAATAATGTATTTTTGTAGCATATAAGAATTTTATGAAAAGGACTTTGAAGGATTATCTATTCATTACACTTCGCGGTGTGGCTATGGGAGCTGCTGATGTGGTGCCTGGGGTTTCTGGGGGGACTATTGCTTTCATATCAGGGATTTACCAAGAGCTTATAGATTCTATCAATAAAATCAATTTTATAGTAGTAAAAATTTTAAGAAAAGAAGGGGTAAAATCAACATGGGAATACATCAATGGCAATTTTTTTGTGGCTTTATTTTTAGGGATAGGAATTAGTATTTTGTCCCTAGCGAAAGGCATCAAATACCTTCTGGAAACACATCCAATAGCGGTTTGGTCTTTCTTTTTTGGGCTGATGATGGCGAGTGTTCTTTTTCTGTGGAAAGATATCAAGAAATGGGATGCTCCAGCAGTTATTGCTATTGTAATAGCTGCATTTACAGCGTATTACATCACGGTTATTCCTCCACTGGTAAATAATAACGGGTATATTTTCTTGTTCTTTGCAGGAGCTTTGGCTATTTGTGCGATGATTTTACCAGGGATTTCGGGGGCGTTTATTTTGGTGCTTTTAGGGGCTTATCATACGGTACTGAATGCGCTGGATACTTTTGATTTGAAAGTATTGTCCATTGTAGGGCTGGGAGCAGTGACAGGAATTTTGAGTTTTTCCAAGGCTCTGAAATGGCTTTTTGAACATAAGAAAAACACTACGATGGCAGGGCTTACGGGCTTTATCATCGGTTCTTTGAATAAAGTATGGCCATGGAAAGAGGTTTTGGATAAGGAAATAGATGCTCATGGGAAGGAAATTATTTTGCTGGAAAAGAGCGTGCACCCTTCGGATTTTGCTGGAGAACCTCAGATTTTATTGGCTGTGGGGCTAGCTTTTGCGGGGTTTATTTTGATTTATGGAATTGAAAAATGGGCATCAAAAATGCAAAATAAATAATCGGCAAGAAAAGATATGTGGAAGCGTTTTTATATCAATCATAGATTTTTTCATATTCTGACAGGGGTAGGGCTGTGCTATGTTTTGGCGTTTTTCTTTCCAAAACTTACATGGTTTGCTCATGGGCTTTTGTGTCTTTTAGCGATGCTTTTTATCGTGGATTCACTGCTTTTATTTAACCAAAAAGACGCAATCTATTCCCAAAGAATTTTGCCTGAAAAATTGTCTAATGGTGATGAGAACTCCGTGAAAATAGACATTAAGAATAATTATCCATTTCGGGTGGATTTGAAAATTATAGATGAAATTCCATTCCAGTTCCAAAAAAGGGATTTTTTGATAAAAAAGACCATTTTGCCACAGGGAAGTTCCTTTTTTGAATATATTTTAATCCCGAAAGAAAGGGGAGAGTATGTCTTTGGAGGGCTGAATATTTTTGCTAAAAGTCCTATTGGTCTTGTTTCTAGAAAATTTGTTTTTCAGAAAGAAACCTCTTTACCGAGTTATCCTTCTTTTGTTCATCTTCGTAAATATGAGCTGATGGCTCTTCAGAACGAGTTTTTGCTTGGAGGGATTAAAAAAATCAGAAAACTGGGGCATACGATGGAGTTTGAGCAGATACGGGATTATGTGCAGGGAGACGATATAAGGAGTATCAACTGGAAGGCTACTTCTAAGGCTAACAAGCTGATGGTCAATCAGTACCAAGATGAAAGATCCCAAAGAATCTATATGCTGATAGATAAAGGAAGGACGATGCAGATGCCTTTCCAGGGGCTGAGTCTCTTGGATTATTCCATAAATGCAGTGATGGCGCTTTCGCATATCATTTTGAAGAAGAGCGACCGAGCGGGGATGATGACTTTTTCCCAAAAGACAGAGAATAAGGTTCAGGCGGAGCAAAAGTCTGGTCAGCTGAAAAAAATATCAGAGGCACTTTATAACATCAAAACCAATTTTTATGAAAGTGATTTCAGCCGACTTTATCAAGATGTGAAAACCACCATCAGCCAAAGGAGTTTGGTGCTGCTTTTCACTAATTTTGAAACGCTGGATGCCGTTAATAGACAAATGAAATACCTGCGTGGTATCGCGAGAAATCACCTTTTGGTAGTTATATTTTTTAAAAATTCTGAACTGAATGATTTAATGAATAAAAAGCCAGAAAATATTCAAGAAGTCTATGATGAGATTATCGCTGAAAAGCTGGAGTTTGAGAAAAAACTAATTATCCAAGAGCTGAGAAAATACGGAATATTCACGGTTTATACGCTTCCAGAAAATCTAAATATAGAGGTAATAAACAAATATTTGGAAATCAAAGCAAGAGGAATTTTATAACAAAAAAGGTCAGTTGCTAATGTGCAACTGACCTTTTTAATTAAAAATAATATGAGAAAAATTCAAATGTTTAAACATTAAATCTAAAATGCATAATGTCTCCATCTTGTACGATGTATTCTTTACCCTCTACGGAGAGTTTTCCTGCTTCTTTTACTTTTAGTTCAGAACCATAGTGTATAAAATCTTCATATTTCATCACTTCTGCGCGGATAAATCCTTTTTCAAAATCTGAGTGAATCACTCCAGCCGCCTGTGGCGCAGTCCAGCCGATGCCTATAGTCCATGCTCGGACTTCTTTCACACCAGCAGTGAAATAGGTCTGAAGTTTTAGCAAATGATAAGCTTGGCGGATAAGACGATTGACACCTGGTTCTTTTAGCCCTAGTTCTTCCAAGAAAATTTGGCGTTCTTCATAGGTTTCCAGCTCGTTGATATCAGCTTCTATCTGTGCTGCAATCACCAGAGTATCAGAACCTTCTTTAGCTGCCATCTCTTCTATTTTAGCAATCCAAGGGTTTCCGTTTCGGATAGAGTCCTCATCTACATTGCATACATAGAGAACAGGTTTTTTAGTCAAAAGATGAATTTCATCGATGATTGATTTAGCAAAATCATCCGCAGGGAATTCTCTTGCATTTTTTCCGCTTTCTATGAACTCGTTTAGTTTTACGAGAGTTTCATAAGTCTGGACATCTTCTTTTTTACCAGATTTTATTTGTTTTTTAGCTTTTTCTATAGCCTTTCCAAGAACTTCTAAGTCCTTGAGCTGTAGTTCTATATCTATGATTTCTTTGTCTCTCAGCGGGTCTACAGAGCCTTCCACATGGACGATGTTTCCGTTTTCAAAACATCTAAGCATATGGATGATAGCATCACACTCACGGATGTTTGCAAGAAACTGATTTCCAAGACCTTCTCCCTTGCTCGCTCCTTTTACCAGCCCTGCAATGTCTACAATCTCTACTACGGTAGGAAGGACACGCTCTGGTTTTACTATTTTTTCTAATTCGAACAGTCTAGGGTCTGGCACAGAAACCGTTCCTACATTGGGTTCTATGGTACAGAAAGGATAGTTTGCTGACTGTGCTTTAGCGTTACTCAAACAATTAAAAAGGGTAGATTTTCCTACATTGGGCAAGCCCACAATTCCACATTTCATAAATTTATATTTTATTCAAAAGGCAGATATGCCTTGTTTTTACCATCTGCAAAGATAAAAAATATTATCGATTATTTAGGCAATAGCATTTTATAAAATGAACCCAAGTTGGTTTAATATTTTCATATATTTGTTACAAGTTATATAAATTGGATTATGAAAAAACTTTTGATTTTGTCTTTGTTTTTTATGATTTTTTCTTGTTCAGAAAAAAGATAGTATTATCTCCTAATGACAAACTATCAGTTATGTACGGAGAAGGATATTTAATTGATTTTGAAAATAAGAAATTGATAGTGAATCATTTTAATATATTTAATGATTATTTTGAGTGTCCAGAGTGTCTAGAGTATTCTGAATTTCCACATATGGCGACAATAAAAATAAATTTGTCAAAAAAGGAAATAGATTATTTAAATAGTTTATATATCAAATATGATATTGATGATATAAATGGACATATGGAAAGAAGCTGAAATATTTTCGAGTAAAAATAGTGCATACATAATGTTTGGTAAAAATCATAGAATCTCGATTTATGAGGGTTATGCCGAAACTAATACAAATAGAAAAGTTATTAATTACTTAAATGAAATAAATAAGTTTTTAGATGAAAAAATGAAAGATGACAGTTTGTATCAGAAAAGTATAAAAAAGATAAAATCAGCAAGAAGGTTATAGCTATTTTAATTTCTTAAAAGTTAGATAAATAAAAAAGGTTCAAGATATTTTGTCTTGAACCTTTTTTAGTAAGTTTAGAAAGGATAACCTATCGCGAAGTTTACAGTAGGGTCTAGCAATTTGATTTTAGAAGCTACCCATTTTTGTCCTTCAGGTTTGTTCGGGTCGTAGACTTTGTAAGCAAAATCCAGCCTGAAAGTGACATAAGCGATATTCATTCTAATTCCAAAGCCGCTACCAATTCCCATTTGCTTGTAGAATTTATTGATTTTGAATGCATTGTCATTTTTTTCTTCGCCTATAGACCAAGTGTTTCCTAAATCCGTGAATAGGGCTCCATGGAACATATTATTCATCATGAAACGATATTCTATGTTGGTGGTTAGTTTCATGTTCCCCATCATGTAGGTTCTGATGTTTTCATTTAGCTGAGAATCAGAAGGTCCCAGTCCGCCATAAGCTTTCCAAGCTCTGATATCATTGGAACCACCATTGTAGTAAGCTCGGGCAAAAGGCATGTTTCTGGAGTTTCCATATGGTAGCCCTATTCCTATAAATTGTCTCAAAATAAGGGTTTGTCTACCATCATTAAAGTTGAAATATTTTCTGATGTCTAAATCCAATTTTGCAAACTGAGAATATACCGTTCCAAAAACACTTCTTTGGGTGTCGTTATGTATTATACTTTCGTCTCTTCTTTCAAATTTGAATATATTATCCAGCAAGCTCAGCGTGTTTCCTGATAGTTCAAATTTAGCATTAAAATAGAATGGGTGTTTGAAATATTTTTTACCCAATTCATTGTAGAGGAAGTTGTAATTTAGCCCAAAAATGATAACATCCTGAGTTTGTCTCTCCTTGTTAAGAAGTGATTGTTCGAATAAAGTCATCTGATATTGGTCGGCAAAATTTAGGCTCGTTGTAAAGGTGTTGTCGCCTAAAATGGCTTGAGAAACAGCATCAGAAGTTACATTTCCATTATAAAACTGCGAAACCAAAGTAGGATTTACACTTTGATAAAGCCTAAAAATATAATCACGAACAACCTTGTCATTAGGGAACAAATCATAGTAGTTATCCTTGTTTCTGGTGATACTCAGTAGAGAGTTTAGCAGGGTGAAACGGTGCGAAACCACATCATTTACATTCAAGAAATAGTTTATCCCACCATTGAAGTTGATTCTCCCCAGACCAATATTATTCTGCACAGATGCCCCAAAAGTGATGGAGGATGATGGCGAGAATCGGCGTGGTATGATTTTATCCATACTGAAAGGCGAAATGAACCTCGGGAATTTTAGTGAAATTTCGGCTGAAGTTTCATAGGCATTGAAAAACTTACCTTTTTCATTTCCAGTAGTACCGATAATTCCCGAAAGGCTTAGATTCAGGTTTTCTCCTCCACGGAATATATTTCTGCTCGTAAATTCCAAACTTGGCGAAATTCCAAAGTTGAGGATTTGTGAATAATGCAGGTCTGTAGCCAGTTTTAGGTTATATCTTTGTAAAGGAATAAGGGTATAGCGAAGGTCTAAGATACTATCATTAGGAGCTTCTTTTGACCTTCTTGTCAAAGGATTAGCATTTACGATACTAAAATTATCAAGAGCAAGAAGGTTTCTTCTGGTAAGGTCTATTCTTTTTTGATTATAGGCTTCACCACTATCTACAGTGACAGCTCTCCAAAGAGGTCTTGACTTGAAGTAGCGGTCCATTCTTCTGATGGTAACATCGCCTATTTTTTTCTCTATAATTGTAGAATCAGAAGGCTTGTCTTTTATATAAATTTCTATTTTTCCTATTGTGTGTCTTTTGTATCGCCCACCGATAGTGTCTTTTCTTATTTCTAATGTCAAAGGAACCTGTTTTCTGCTCTTTAGAGTATCGGCAGTAAAGAATATTTCTTCATTATTACTATTAAAGTTATAATATCCTTCAGCTCTCATCAGCTCGTTGATTCTTTTTATTTCATTTTCTAAATCTGCTTGGTTTAGGATATTTCCTTTCTTTACAAAACTTTTGTCATAATTTTGCTCATAAATAGCCCTTATATCAGGGTAGGGAATATTATAGTTGTACTCACTTATATAAGTAGGGTCTTTGTGAGTGATTGTAAAGATATTTTGAGCTTTTTTAGCAGAAGAATCTTTCTTGATGCTGTATTCCACTTCCGTATCCCAGTATCCTCTGTATATCAGGTATTTTTTGATACCATTAGCACTTAGTCTGGTTTTGTTTTCATCAAGAATGACAGGAGCTTTTCCTATGTTATGAAGCATTCTACTCAAAAGCATACTTCTGCCCACATATTCTGGATGCCCAGCTCTGATAGAAAGTGTGTCTCTTAGTTTACTATTTCTAAGGTGAGATGGGTAGTTCATATATTTATTTAATATGGTATCATACTTACGATTTGCCATATTATAGAACCATAAACTCATAGGAAAGACAAAGAGAGTTTTTCCATTGGGTTTTTGGGATACATAGTCGGATACTCCACTAGAATAGACAGAGCCATCAGTAAATTTAAAATTATTTTTTGTTAAAAGGTACTGTCCTTTAGGGACTTTATTGGTGGTACAGGCATAAAATAATGCCATAATTATTGTGAGAGATAAAAATATATGATATTTTTGAAAATATTTACGACTATGCTTACGGCTCATACTATTAAAATTTTACAATCTCTAGATAAAAAAAAATTTAGACAAAAATACAATTTATTCTTGGTTGAAGGAGATAAAATTATCCGAGAACTAAAAAATTCTTCTTATAAAGTCAAGGAGATTTTTAGTACAGATATATCTAATCCTGATTTTCAGTCATTTAAAACCAATCTAATTACAGAACGAGAATTAAGAAAAATTAGTCTATTACAAAACCCTAAAAATTCTGTTGCAGTCTGTGAGTTGAAAGAAAATACTTCCATAGAAACACCTATTCAGTTGGTTTTAGATAATGTGCAGGACCCAGGTAACTTGGGAACTATTATTCGTTTAGCTGATTGGTTTGGGATAGAGCAGATTGTTTGTAGTCAGGATTGTGTCGATTTTTATAACCCAAAAGTGATCCAAGCGACCATGGGATCTTTCACGAGGGTGAATATTATATATAAGGATATAGCGGCGCTTCTACAAAATTCTGACCGACCTGTTTTTGGGACAGATATGGTAGGACAGAGTCTTTACAATATAGAATTTCCAGAGCGTTTTTATCTTATTTTGGGCAATGAAGGGAATGGCATCCGTCCAGAGATTAAAAAACTTGTTTCTCAAAATATTACAATTCCAAGATTTGGAAAACTTCAACATACTGAGAGTCTTAATGTTTCTATGGCAACGAGCATTATTTTAGGACAAATATTTTCAAAAAAATAATTTTTTTTATTTTAATCAAGAAAAGTCATGAAGCTACCATAAATAGAGGGTTTTTGTTGATTATTCACATATGTAAAAAACATAAAACATATGTAAATTTATACATAAAATATAATTTTTTTAGGTGATTATTAGGTAGATATGTATTTTTTTTGTATATTTGCTCAATGAATTATACTCACAGTGTCATAAAGTGGGTTATTTTCTTTAGATAAAACAATTAGATTTACTATAAATTAAAATATAGATTATGAAAAGACAATTCTTAGCTTTTGTTATGACTATCTTGCTATCTTTGGGAGTTAATGCTCAAGATTACAACAAGTGGTCTATTGATGCAAGTGGAGGTGTGAGTATATTATCTTCTTCAGGTTTTTCTGAAGGGTATTTTGCTTCAGTTCCGAATGTTTGGACTACAAATGGAGGTGTTCGTTACATGTTCAATAATAAGTTTGGTCTTCGTTTAGGAGGAGGATTTGACCAGCTTCAGCATGCAGGAAATTCTCCTAAATTTGCTACTAGAATATGGAATGTGAATGTACAGGGTGTGGCTAATTTAGGGCGTGCATTGTCTTTTGAAGACTTTACTAAAAACTTCGGACTATTGGCTCACTTTGGGGTAGGATATGGGCATATGACATCAAAAAGCTTTAAAGGTGTTGATAATTTAGGAATTATTATATTTGGTATCACACCTCAAGTTCGTCTTAGTGATAGAATAACATTGCTTTTGAGTGGTACATTCAATTGGTATTTGACACAACAATATACATTTAATGGAGAAAGTTTAACAAGAGATCCTAATGTAACTCCAATGAGAAATGTTAATTTCCAAGGACTTAATTTCACTGCTACTGCAGGGCTTCAGATTGCTTTAGGTAAAAAACAAGTTCATGCAGATTGGTATGGTGTAAAGAGAGAAGAAAAAGATAAAGATAAAAAGGTTGCTCAGAATGAGAAAACAGTAGATAACCGTATAACAAGAGGAGGAAGTGATATAACAGCAAATGGTCAGCGTATAGAAACTGATAAAGATCCTAAACTCGCTAATAATAATGTAAAATCTGATGATGGAAATGATTTTGATGATGATGATGAAAATGGAGATGTAAGCAATAGTAATATAGCATCAAACAATAACCAAAATACAAATAACAATAATAATAATATTATTGTAGAAAGTGTAGACCCAGCTAAAGAGCTTATAGAAAAAGGATATGTTAATGCTTACTTTGGATTTGATTCTTCTGAGCCTCAGGATGGTTCATTGTGGGCAGTAGGTTTCGTAGCAAACTATTTGAAGCAAAATCCAGACGCTAAACTTAATATAATAGGTTACACAGACCAAGTAGGTAATGCAGGATACAATGAGAAACTATCTAAGAAGAGAGCAGATGCAGTTAAACAGTTATTAGTTGAGATGGGAGTAGATACATCAAGACTAGCATCTCAAGGTAAGGGAATAGATAAGAAAACTAAAGCTAAATCTGCAGGAGCTAGAAGATTAGTGAGAAGAGTTACATTTGAATTGACTAATGACTCAGGTAAAGAATCACATATAGCATCAAAATAAAGTAAGAAGAGAGGTTTCAAACCTCTCTTTTTTATTTCAAATAATAGAAATGATAAGAAGAATAGCTGTAGTATTTTTAGTGTGTGTATATTTTAGGAATATTTATTCTATCCAGGCTGGGAAATAATGTTTTCTATATGCTGTTTTTGAGTATATGTTTTTTATTTACATGATTTGGGAACTTTTTAATTATTATAGTGGAGATTGGAAGAAGAATAATGAAATGCTGTTTAATGATTTGCAGGAAGATATAGACATAACTCAACTGAAAAAAATCTCATCGAGACCTTTTCTTTTTGGGTTGGAGGGTAGATTTATTAGTGATGAAAGTTTTTATTTTGATGATAATAATTTATATATTACTGCTAAAAATAGAAAGGTGGTAAAAGTTTCTTTTACCCAAATAGCTGAACTTAAAAAGACAGCCATAAACATCAATAAAATTAGAATATGGCAAATAATTATAAGAATAGAGGGGGTGGAAACTTTGTTTAGATTTGCCCCATAATTATACACTATTTGGAATGAAAATTTCAAAGAATTTTATACTAAATTGAGCAGGGAAAATCCTATGGTAGTGAAAACGAAATGGAGTTATTGGAATTTATAAAATCAATTAATCATTATGATAAGGTTTTCCCTGTAAAATAGTAGAAGCACGATAGATTTGCTCAACAAAAAACAACCGAATCATCTGGTGTGTGAAAGTCATTTTTGAGAGAGAAATTTTCTCATCGGCTCTTTGGTATATTTCATCAGAAAAACCATAGGCGCCACCGATAAGGAAATTCACTTTTTTGACTGATGAACCGAGCCAAAAATCTATTTTTTCTGAAAACTGTCGGCTGGTAAATTCTTTCCCTTTTTCATCTAAAAGAATGACCAAATCCACATTGTCAATTTGGTTTAGAAACAATTTTGCTTCCTCTTTTTTCAATAAATCTGCGGATAGGTTTTTTGCGTTTTTCACATCAGGAATTTCTATAATTTCAAAATTCCAATGTTTCGGAATGCATGGTAAATAATTGGAAATAAGGTTTGTAATCTCGCGGTCATCGGTTTTTCCTATACAAATGAGATTGAATTTCATATGGTTTCTGTATATTTGCGGTCTGCAAATGTAACTAAAATGGAGATAAAAAAGTTCAAAATATTTCAGAAAATCCATGGTTTTTTAGATGGAATCCATTTGCCAGTGCTGGATATTTCTCTTTGGGGGCTTTTAGAAATTTATGTAGGAGGGATATTTCAAAAACAGATTATCAGACGAGCATCTAGCGTTTCTTGGGGCTTTTTTTTAAGTCTTTTTCCGCTCATTTTGTTTATTCTTTCGGTTTTACCATATTTACCTCATTATGAGGAACTTTATCATTATATTTTTAATGAACTGATGCCTCGTATCCTGCCAGACCATATGCTGGAAGATGTGACAGGGTATATTGAACAAAACATCATGCCGAATATTGCACAGATGAGTATGTTTACCATTGCTTTGGTGCTTATTTTTGCTACGAATGGGACTTATGCCCTTATCAATGGCTTTAACCATGATACGGATACGCAGAGAGGGATGATTAGGGAGTATTTGCTGGCTTTTTTAATTACGGCAAGTTTTACAGTGGCTATCGTGATGTGTCTTTTGGGAATTTATTACGCCGAAGTCGTTTTTAAATTACTGATGCCTGAATATCCGAGTAATTGGTTTTTTTCTAATTTAACGATAATTATCGGATACTTTTCCTTTCCTTTGGTTTATTGTCTGGCGCTGTCGCTTTTATATTGGGTTGGTTCTGTCGAAATTACAAGGTTTAAACAATCTATCCCAGGGGCTATTCTTACCACGGTTTTGTTTATGGTGGTTACTTATGTTTTTGCGTTTTATGTTAGTGAGATAGCAAGGTATAATGTCCTTTATGGCTCGGTAGGTTCTATGATTTTATTGATGATTTGGGTGGATGTGAATGTGGTGCTGATAATGTTCGGAAATGAACTGAATTTAGCTATAAAACGAATACATGATTCCAACAAGCAGAAAAATAGCAGTGTCCAAGACGAAAAAATAGATTTTCAGATATAGTTTAAATATTATAAATAAAAAAAGAGCAACTAAAAATTTTTAGTTGCTCTTTTTATTTCTTTTTAAAATTAAATAGAATTATCGTTTTTAGCTGTGTTTTTTAGAAGTAAATATCCTAAACTACCCGCCAATATAGATGCTGTGAGGATAGCAAATTTAGCCGAATCCTGCAGTTCTTGGCTGTCTTTAAAAGAAAGCAGTGCGATGAAAATAGACATCGTAAAACCTATCCCTGCCAATAGTCCAGCTCCAGCCATGTGAATCCATCGGCTTCGGTCAGGAAGGCTACTGATTTTCAGTTTTATAGCGATGAAAGAGAATAGGTTAATTCCAACAAGTTTTCCTAAAATAAGACCCAATACTATTCCATATCCAAAGTTTGAAAACAGCCCATCCACCATACCTGATTTGAAAGTAATGTTGGTATTTGCAAGCGCGAAAATCGGCATGATAGCATAGCTCACAGGGATATGTAAAGAATGTTCTAATTTCTCTAACGGAGAAGCCTCTGCTGTTTCGTTCTCGGAATTAGCAGGAATAGTAAATGCTAAAATAACCCCCGCAATGGTAGCATGAATACCAGAATGATGCATGAAATACCATAAAAACGCCCCTGGAATTAGATAAAAAATATGTTTTTTAACTTTAAAATAATTTAATGCCGCAAGTAAAACGATGACTAAACCGCTGTAAGCGAGGTAATTCCAATGAATTTCGTCCGTGTAGAAAATCGCAATCACCACAATTGCTCCTAAGTCATCCACAATCGCCAAAGCAGCCAAAAATACTTTTATCGCAGAAGGGACGCTTTTTCCCAACATAGAAACAATAGCCAGTGAAAAGGCGATATCCGTAGCCATAGGAATAGCCCAGCCATTGCTGTATT
Organism: uncultured Flavobacteriaceae bacterium; assembly: GCA_963516475.1. Taxonomy (GTDB): domain Bacteria; phylum Bacteroidota; class Bacteroidia; order Flavobacteriales; family Weeksellaceae; genus JABCPE02. The sequence continues at coordinate 9,804 of CAUQBR010000002.1, read as the reverse complement.
CCGTGCCATGATTGAAAATAGTAAAAATAACCGCAGGAACTATCATTCCGCCAATCGCCGCGAAAATAGGAAGTGAGGCGTTTTTGAAGTTAGAAAGTTCGCCTTTGAGAAGTTCTCGTTTTATTTCAAGTCCTACCAAAAGGAAGAAAACCGCCATCAGACCGTCATTTATCCACATGCTTACAGAATATGGGCCTATCATTTTATCTAAAACAGCCTGAAAACCAGTCGCTGCCGAAGAGTTGGCTATCATCAGAGAAATGGTAACACATAAAACCAATAAAACCCCTGAGGACTGGCTGTTTGAGAAAAATTCTTTAAAAAATTTTGTTATACGCATTTTTAATTATTTTTAAAATTGAACTTTAAGATTTACAAATATAACAAAAATCATGATTATTTTTTTTGAAAAATTCTTAAATAAAGGTAAATTTGCAAGAGATAATAATATTTTTAGTTATGAGAACATTTATTAAAGGTGCTTCCATATTGGGAGTTTTGTTGTTACTTTTTATGTCGTGTAGTGGAGCAAAAGTTTATAATTCTAATGACATGCTGGCAGTAACATCTAATCAGAAGAAAGTGGCGATTTTGCCGCCTAAAGTTTCTATGCTCGAAGGTAAATATACAGGGCGTTTTGACCAGTCTAAGGAGCAGGAATCGGCTAATTTTCAGAAGGAAATGTACGCTTGGTTTTTGAAGAGATTTTCTCAGAATAATGTGAGCCAAGAAATACAAGATATAGAAACTACGAACACAAAACTAAAAAGAGCAGGATATCCTGAAAAAGAATTGACAAAGAGTGAGATATGCGCTATTCTTGGGGTAGATGCTCTTGTAAGTTCTAATTATGTACTGACTAAACCTATGCCGCAGGGAGTGGCAGTGGCGGCATCTGTTTTGCTTGATTATGAGGGAACAACGAATGAAATCACCGCGGATATGAATATTTATGACAGAAATACTGATAAAATATTTTGGAATTACAGCAATAAATATTCAGGTGGGTGGAGAAGCAGTCATAGCGATATCGTAGAAAACCTTCTGAGAAATGCAAGTAAGAAAATGCCTTATGGAGCAAAGAAATAAAAACATAAACGCCCTTTTTTAGGGCGTTTTTTTATAATCTTTTTACTTTTTTAATGCCTTCTATCTGTGCCAGTTGTTTCAATAAATCATCCAGCTGGTTTTTGTTTTTAACTTCTAATGAGATGGTTCCGATGAAAATTCCATCAATGGAGTTGATAGAGATTCCTTTCATGTCGATGTGCATATTATTAGAGATAATGGATGCTACATCATTTATTATTCCCATTCTGTCCATTCCTTGGAGTTCTATTTTGATGTTGTTAATGAATCTTTCGGAGTTCACCCATTTCGCCAGCATCACACGATAGTCGTAGTTTGCGCGGAGGTTTATCGCATTGGGACAGTTTTCATTATGCACTTTAATGCCATCATTTATAGTTAAAAATCCGAAAATCTTATCTCCAGGAATTACCGTACAGCATTTTGCGAAAGAATAGGATAATTTTTCTTCATTTCGCCCAAAAACAATCAGGTCCAAATCAGATTTTGGTGTTTCCACAAACTCTGTTTTATCCTTTCGGAACCGCTGCAAAAGGCTTCCAAAGAAACTTTTTTTGCTGTCCAAATATTCCTTTAAATTGGAAGTGTCCAGAGTTCCTTCGTAGAATTTCAGGAATAAATCCTGTGAGGTTTTTAGATTAAAATATTTCTGAATATTGTTGAGCTCCTCTTCTGTAAAGTTGATTTTAGCGTGTCTTAGTTTCCTTTGGAAAATTTCTTTTCCTTCGGCTACTTTTTGGTTTTTTTCTGAGTTTAAAACAGCCTTTATTTTAGAGCGAGCCTTTGAAGTTACCACAAAATCCAGCCAATCTTTTTTCGGTTTTTGGTTGGGAGAGGAGATGATGTCTATCTGGTCGCCGTTTTTTAGGACATAACTTATCGGCTGCAGTTTGCCGTTGATTTTGGCACCGCTGCACTTCATTCCCAGTTCAGAATGCACCATGAAAGCAAAATCCAGTGCTGTTGCACCTTTTGGAAGGATTTTGACATCTCCTTTTGGTGTAAAAATAAAAACTTCTTTGGAGTAGAGATTTAGCTTAATGCTATCCAAAAGCTCCGTGGTGGAGAGCGATTGCTGGTTGTCCAAAACTTCCCGAATCTGAACCACCCATTGTTCAAAGTTTTTGTCATCAGAGTTTTGGCTGAAACCTTCTTTGTATTTGTAATGGGCAGCAACTCCTTTTTCTGCGATTTCATCCATTCGCTCACTTCGGATTTGCACTTCCACCCACTTGTTATCAGGCCCTAGGATAGTCAAATGAAGACTTTCGTAGCCTGTACTTCTCGGCTGGGTAATCCAGTCTCGCATTCGTGCAGGATTACTGTGATAGAGGTCGGTAATGATGGAATAAATTTTCCAAGCGAGGAATTTCTCGTTCTTAAAGTCCGATTTGTAGATGACACGGATGGCGTAGTTATCATAAACTTCCTCAAAAGGAATGTTTTGTTTCAGCATTTTTCTATAAATAGAGCTGATGGATTTTGCCCTTCCTTTAATCTTGAAATTGAGTTTTTCTTCTTTCAGTTTTTCAGAAACATGCTCTATAAACTCCTGTACATAGCTTTCACGGTGTTCTTTAGCTACGATGAGTTTTTCAGAAATCTCGTTGTAGATTTCGGGCATGTTGTATTTTAGGGACAAATCCTCTAATTCAGATTTTATGTTGTAAAGTCCCAGCCTGTGAGCCATAGGAGCATAGATATACACGGTCTCAGAGGCTATTTTTTTCTGTTTGTCTGGGCGCATGCTGTCCAGCGTTCTCATGTTGTGAAGACGGTCAGCTATTTTGATGAGAATTACCCTAAAATCATCCGATAGAGTTAGCAGGAGTTTTCGGTAGTTTTCGGACTGTACAGAGATGTTTTGGTTATTCATCACGGAAATTTTGGTGAGTCCGTTCACTACATCAGCGATTTTCTTTCCGAAGAGTTTTTCTATGTCTTCATAGGTGTAGTCGCTGTCTTCTATCACATCATGAAGCAGCGCTGCCGCAATGCTGGTAGCACCTAGACCTATTTCCTCAGCCACGATTTTTGCCACCGCTATGGGATGAAAGATGTAGGGTTCTCCAGTCTTTCGGCGCTGGTCTTTGTGGGCATCCCAAGCCACATCAAAAGCCTTTTTGATGAGTTCCAGCTGTTCCTCATTCAGCTTTCGGTAGGTGTGGTGGATTAGGTCATCGTATCTTTTGAGGATTTCTATTCGTTCTTGTTGTTCATCGGTGCTCATCTTTGGGAAATTTTAGGATATTACGAAAGTAATAAAAAATATTAAACATTACAAATATCCTCTCTTTTTTATATTTTTGTAAGTTCTAAATATTTTGAAATTTATGAAAACTATACATATACAAGCCAAGGAGTTTTTTGAATTATTAAAGCTGAAAGACCAGTCTATGTGGGATATTTTTGCCCAAATGATAGATGGCGAGGAAAAGGAAATTCTCTTTCTGGATGAGGAGAGAAAGTTCCTTTTTGGTTACCGCCTGCCTGCGACTTTGGAAAAAATGCAGGAGGACAAAAAGCTTTTTGCAGAGAAATATGCTGAAAAAATAATGCTGAATTAGTCTCGGCAAGGGAAAAATCCTTAAATTTGGGGCTTTATATTTCGTTTTTAAAATCAAAAAATGGGAAAGAAAAACATATTTACAGATGCCTTTGGCAACTGGTATATTTTGAAAAGATTGGTGGTGTTTATCTTTGGGCTGGTTTCTTACCGAAGGTTCAATGGTTTTAATAAACTGAAAATCACAGGAACGGAGCATTTGGTGGATTTACCGAAGACCAATGTGCTTTTCGTTTCTAATCACCAGACTTATTTTGCGGATGTGGCAGCGATGTATCATGTCTTTTGTGCGGTGAATAACGGCTTTATCAATACGATTGCGAATCCTATTTACATTCTCAATCCCAAAGTAGATTTCTACTATGTGGCAGCGGAAGAAACCATGAACAAAGGGCTTCTGACAAGGATTTTTAAGCTGGTGGGAGCTGTTACTGTGAAAAGAACTTGGCGTGCCAACGGGCAGAATGTCAATAGAAAAGTAGATATGTCCGAAGTAGAAAACATCCTAAAAGCGCTGGACAACGGCTGGGTGGTATCTTTCCCGCAGGGAACTACGGCTGCTTTTGCTCCTGGGAGAAAGGGAACTGCGAAACTTGTCCTTCAGCAGAGAGCGATAGTAATTCCTGTGAAAATCAATGGTTTCCGTAGGGCTTTTGACAAAAAAGGATTAAGACTGAAAGTGACGGGCGTGCAGCCGACAATGGAGTTTAAAAAACCGCTTGACATAGATTACGACAACGAAAGCGCTGAAGAGATTTTGGATAAAATCATGAATGCCATAGAGCAGACACCAAAGCACAATGTCCTCCACGAATACGACCAAGAGCTGGAACGAAAAAAACAAGAGGAGACAGAAAAACAAGAAGAAAAACCACAAGCATAAGAGAAAAATATGAAAGTTCATTTTATCGCTATAGGAGGGAGTGCCATGCACAATCTTGCTATCGCACTGAAAAATAAAGGTTTTGAGGTTACAGGCTCTGATGATGCCATCTTTGAACCCTCAAAAACACGATTGGAGCAGAAGGGCATTCTTCCAAAGGAGTTTGGCTGGTTTCCAGAGAAAATCACAGCGGATATAGATGCTGTAATTTTAGGAATGCACGCTCATGCGGACAATCCAGAACTGGCAAGAGCCAAGGAATTGGAATTAAAAATCTATTCGTATCCAGAATTTCTCTATCAGCAGAGCAAGGAAAAAACCAGAGTGGTCATTGCTGGTTCACATGGGAAAACAACCATCACTTCTATGATTCTGCATGTGCTGAATTTTCATAACAAGGAAATAGACTATATGGTGGGCGCCCAGTTGGAAGGGTTTGACTGCATGGTGAAAATCACCGAGGATACAGACTTTATGATTTTGGAAGGCGATGAGTATCTTTCTTCCGCTGATGACAGACAACCTAAATTCCTGCATTATCACCCAAATATAGCGCTAATCAGCGGCATTGCATGGGATCATATCAATGTTTTTAAGACTTTTGATGATTATTTAGAACAGTTCAGAAAATTCACTGAAAGCATCACTTCTGGCGGAGTTTTAGTGTATAATGAAGAGGATGAAGAAGTGGTAAAAATCGTAGAAAACAGCCAGAAATATTTCCGAAAACTGCCTTACAAAACTCCTGAATACAGCATTCGTGAGGGAAAAGTTTATCTAAAAACAGGCATGGGCGAAATTCCGCTCTCTGTTTTTGGGAAACATAACTTGCTCAACATGGAAGGCGCAAAACTTATCTGCCAGCAGCTGGGCATCATGGAAGAGGAGTTTTATGAGGCGATAATGGGTTTTAAAGGTGCTTCCAAACGATTAGAAAAAGTGGAAAGAAAAGATGGCGGAATTTTGTATAAAGATTTTGCACACGCTCCATCCAAAGTAAAAGCCACTGTGGCGGCTTTCAAGGAGCAGTTTAAGCAGGAAAAAACTTACGGATTTTTAGAGCTTCATACTTATAGTTCGCTGAATCCCATATTTTTAGAACAATATAAAGGAGCGATGGACGGGCTGGATACAGGAGTGATTTTCTATTTGGAAGAAGCCCTGAAAATCAAGAGAATGGAACCGATTTCGCCTGAAATGATTAAAGAAAAATTCGGTAATCCAGACCTGAAAGTCTTTACCAATGCTGAAAGTCTCCACGAATATTGGAACACGCTGGACAAGACCCAAGGCGCTTACCTGATGATGAGTTCAGGGAATTTCGGAGGATTAGACTTAGTTAATTAGTTTTCAATGAAATAGGTCGTTTAGGCTTATTCAAAATATTATCAATAAAAATAATGGAGTATAACACAAACCGCACAAAGTTACTCATGCCAGAATATGGCAGAAATATCCAGCAGATGGTAGAGTACTGTAAATCACTACCTTCTAAGGAAGAACGAAACGAAGTGGCGAAAACCATAGTAGAATTTATGGGACAAAGAAATCCTCATCTCCGCGATGAGGAAAATTATAAGCATAAACTCTGGGATCATCTGTATATTTTAGCAGATTATGATTTGGATGTAGATGCGCCGTATCCTTTCCCAACGAAGGAGGAACTTGACCAAAAGCCTAATGGGATGGATTATCCTTCTTTTGACAATGAATATAAATTCTACGGAAAGAGCATTTTGCAGCTCATAGATAGAGCTATAGAGCTGGAAGAAGGCGAGGAGAAAGAGGCTCTGATACATGTAATTGCCAATAATATGAAAAAATCCTATAATGTCTATAACAAAGAGCATGTGCAGGACGAAGTGATTTTCAGGCATTTGAAGGAACTTTCTCAGGATAAATTAGACTTGACAGGAATAGAAACTTTGGATAAAAGTAAAATCTATCATTCCAACAGAAATAAGAGAAATAATCATAAAAAAAGAAACCATCATTCCCAAAAAAATAGAAAAAGATGACAGAAGCATTTCAGATAAGAGGAGGAAAAAAACTAAGCGGAGAAATTACGCCACAAGGAGCTAAAAACGAAGCACTGCAAATACTTTGCGCCGTGCTTTTGACTTCTGAGCCTGTGAGAATCAGTAATATACCAGACATCAAGGATGTTAATCGTTTGATAGAAATCCTGCAAGATTTTGGGGTAAAAGTAAATAAAAACGGAAAAGGCGATTTTACTTTTCAGGCTGATAATATCCATTTTGACTACATTAAATCAAAGGAATTTAGAAAAGATGGCGCAAAACTTAGGGGCTCTGTGATGCTTTTAGGGCCGATGCTTGCGCGCTTTGGTGAGGCGTATATGCCTACACCAGGAGGAGACAAAATAGGAAGAAGAAGGCTGGATACTCATTTTCAGGGGTTTGTGGAGCTGGGAGCGGAATTTAATTTTAATGAAGAAGAAAGTTTTTACACCCTTACAGCCAAGGAATTAAACGGAAAATTTATTCTCTTGGAGGAGGCTTCGGTAACGGGGACTGCTAATATCATCATGGCGGCCGTTTTGGCTAAAGGAACGACCCAAATTTACAATGCAGCCTGTGAGCCATATCTCCAGCAGCTCTGCAAGATGCTCAATAGAATGGGAGCGAAAATAACAGGAATAGGCTCTAACCTGCTGACCATAGAAGGTGTGGAAAGCCTAGGAGGAACGGAGCATGTTCTCCTTCCAGATATGGTGGAAATCGGCTCTTGGATTGGGCTGGCAGCGATGACAAAGTCAGAAATTACCATCAAGAATGTGAACTGGGAACAGCTCGGCATCATTCCTGATACATTCCGAAAATTAGGAATAAAATTAGAGCGAAAAGGAGATGATATCTACATCCCATCACAGGAAAATTATAAAATACAAAAGTTCATCGATGGGTCTATTTTAACCGTTTCTGATGCTCCTTGGCCAGGTTTTACGCCAGATTTGCTTTCAATTATTTTAGTTGTGGCTACTCAGGCGAAAGGAAGTGTTCTTGTTCATCAGAAAATGTTCGAAAGCCGTTTGTTTTTCGTAGATAAACTAATCGATATGGGAGCTCAAATCATCCTTTGTGACCCGCATAGAGCCACAGTAATCGGACTTAACCACGAAACGCCGTTGAGAGGAACTACATTGATTTCGCCAGACATCAGAGCAGGAAATGCCCTTCTGATAGCGGCTCTTTCTGCTGAGGGAAAAAGTATAATTCACAATATAGAGCAGATAGACCGAGGCTACGAAGATATAGAAGACCGACTAAAAGCCATAGGCGCAGATATTGAGCGAATAAAAATTTAATTTAATATTCAAAAAAAACGAGTGATGAAAAGGTTTTTTATCAATCAAAATGATTTGTCCGATAAGTTTTGGAATATAGAATATGAAGGGGAGGAGCAAATCGTTCATTATGGAAAAATAGGAACTGCTGGGCGAGAAATGACAAAGAAATTCGCGAGTGAAGAGGAATGCCAAAAGGAAAGCGAAAAACTCATCGCTCAAAAAATGAAAAAAGGCTATGTAGAAGTTTCTCCAAACGAAGAAATTCCTGCTAAAATAGAAATGAGCGAGGAGGAAAAAGCTGAATTTTTGTTTTGGGAAGCCATCGAAAAAAGCTATAAATACAACAAGAAAAAGTGGGATGCCTACGATGTAGAAGAGCATCTGGAAAAGCTGACAAGTTATCTAGCGAAGCATGGAAAAGAGCGTTTGGTATCTTTTGAAAAAACTATGCAAGAAAAACTGATGGAACTATATACCGCCCAAATAGCAGAGCTTTACATCATTTTGAATTGTGATTTTGAGAAAAAAGATGGTGTTTATAGCTTTGAGGAAGAGCCTTATGTTTCTGCCGATGGATTTATCTATTTCCGATGCTGGCTTCTGCTGAAAGGGAAAGAATTTTTTGAGGATATAACCAAAGATATCAATGCTTTCATCAGTGGAAAATATCATTTTGACATTGGGGACACTTGGGCAGAGGAACTGCTCTATGTGAGTGATGATGCCTATTCTGAAAACCATGAAAACGAAGATGAATGCGAGATAAGGGACATTGTCTATGAAAAATATCCGCATATTAATTATGATAATATAGTAGAAATAAAGGGAGAAATCGCTGGGGGTAAAAAATTATTTGAGAAATATCCCGCTCTTGTGAAGGAGATTTGTGATTTGAGATAAGTGATTGAAAATTAGTTAAAAATAGAATTTAAATACATAAAAAATGAAAACATACGCAGGAATACCAGAAGAAAATGCAACATTAGAAAATTCAAAAGTAATGCTTGTAACAGTTCCCTATGATGGAACTTCTACTTGGGGAAAGGGAGCGGATAAAGGCCCTGAACTTTTCTTAGATGCATCAGAAAATATGGAACTCTATGATATAGAGACTGCTACAGAGCCATATTTGGAGGGAGTTTATTTGGCTGGGGAAGTTACAGAGGACTCTTCGCCAGAAGCCATGACAGAGGCGGTTTATCAAAAAACAAAAGAAATACTCCAGTATGAAGACAAGCTTTTTACGCTTTTTGGTGGGGAACATTCTGTGTCCATCGGTTCTATCCGTGCAGTGGGAGAGAAGTACGAAAACCTTACGGTGCTTCAGCTGGATGCTCATACAGACCTAAGACCAGAGTTTCATGGTTCTACTTCTAATCATGCTTGTGCTGTTTTTGAGGCTAATCAAAAGCATAATTTGGTTCAGGTAGGAATCCGTTCGTGTGATGTGGAAGAAATGCAGTATGTCCCAAAAGGACAGTGTTTCTGGGCGCATGAGATTGCTGAAAATCCAAACTGGATAGAAGATGTCCTTAGTAAAGTTTCTGGTAATGTGTATATTACGATAGATTTGGATGCTTTTGATCCATCTATTGCGCCATCTACGGGAACGCCAGAACCAGGGGGATTGGCTTGGTATCCTACTTTGAAATTATTAAAGAAAGTTTTTGAAAAATGTAATGTAGTAGCATTTGATATCGTGGAGCTGATGGATTCTGCTAATCCAAAACCTACGGCATTCTTGGCAGCGAAATTATACTACAAAATGCTGGCTTACTACCATTTGTCTAAAAAATAAATGAGACTAAAACCCTCTCGGAAAGATGGAAAACCTCTTGGTTTTTTAGTTTTAAGCAATAATTTTAAATAATAACATCATGAAAAGAGTAATCGCACTAGTATTTTTGGCTTTACTGTTGATAAATTGCAGTAAAAATCAAGTAGTCGTGGGGAGCA
>CAUQBR010000001.1:0-319864 GCA_963516475.1 uncultured Flavobacteriaceae bacterium | reverse complement strand
AATGATTCAGACTGCAAAAATAGAAATTCCTACATTATCACGCAAATAATTGCCCGACTTTTTTACACCTAATTATATAACTCAATGATTTATAATAAGAAAAAGTTAGCTGTTTTTATCTGAACAATCCTAACCTATACCTCAACCGCATTAATTAATCTGTTTTCTTTCACCAAATATCTACCCGCTCACATTCAAATGATATATACCCTTCTTCTATGTCTTTAGGCAAGGGAGCATCCAATTGAATAATAAACCCACCTATTTTTATATGTTCTTTATCAATAATTTTTCCTGAGAATTTATATTCAAAACTTTCTCCTTTTTTCTCAACTGAGTATTTTCTCTCAGAAGAACACACTATATTATTTGTATTTATAGCATATAAAGGAAGTTTTACTTCATGATAAAATGGCTTGTGAAAAACATACTATCTGAAAATCTCCATCAGACAAACAAACTTCTGCTTCTTGAGCTGTTTTTGATAACCAATTTACATTTTGAATTTTTATCATATTGTAAACTAGTACATTAAAAACCTACTTAATATTCAACTGGTTCATTTTCAACCAATAAGAAGTCGCTTGATATGTTGATATCGTTTGATTGGTTATATTTTTATCTACTTCTTTGTCTTTTAGCAGATGTTCTTCATAGAAAATATTTATTCCTGACTTTTGCTCTTTGTTTGGCGCTTCTTTCAGCTGATATTGTTTAATGTTTTTAATTGGCGAAATGATGGTCAGTTTATCATCTTTCACATATCCTAAATCCTGATAAGTCGCTATGTAAGCCCTCGGAACATAGTTTTCTGAAAACACATCCTGCCCTATGAATTTACTTTGATAAGTGAAATTCAGCAATCCGAAAAGCGTAGGCATCACATCTATCTGTGACATTAGTGTATTGAACTTCTGCGGTTTGATGAACTCTGGCGAGAAAATCATCCCTGGAATCCTATACTTATCCATAGGAAGCTCTGTTTTACCAGCACTCGATGCACAGTGGTCTGAAACAATCACAAAAACAGTATTCTTATACCAAGGCTGTTTTTCTGCCATTTGGAAGAATTTTTTGATGGAATAGTCTGTGTATTTCACACCTCCATCTCGGGATTTGGCCGTTCCTGGGATATCTATCCTGCCTTCTGGATAGGTAAATGGGCGGTGGTTACTCACCGTCATCCAATGATGGAAAAACGGTTTGCCCTTCTTGGCATCTTCATTCATCGTTTCTATGGCTTTTTTCGCCATATCTTCATCACTCACACCCCAAATATTTGCAAAAACAATTTCTTCTGGTTTGAAATTATCCCTATCAACGATTTCATAGCCATTTCCACCGAAAAAGTCTTTCATATTATCAAAATAGCTGTATCCTCCATAAAGATACTTGACATTATAACCTTTTGATTTAAAGACACTTCCCGTAGTGAACTTGTTTTTGTTATCTTTTCTTTTTACGATACTTTCCCCAGCTGTCGGTGGAATACAAAGCGTAAGTGCCTCCAAACCACGAACCGTTCTATTCCCCGTGGCATACAAATTAGTAAAAACAAGGCTGTGCTGTGACAAACTATCCAAAAACGGCGTGACATTATCCTTGTTCCCATACATCGCCATGAATTCCGCAGAAAGACTTTCAACGGAAATAAGCACCACATTTTTCGTGATTTCTGCGCTGTCTGATTTTATCATCCTCGGCAGCCTGTCCGTATGCAGTCGGCTAAGTTCTTCATTTAGCGCCTTTTGCGTATCCATCGTAGGATAAAAGACATCAAAATCCAAAACTTTATTATTGAACGCATCATAAAATTTGACCAGTCCATTTGCAGAAATTTCGTTTTGGAATATATTTGAAGAATTTAGTTTTATTTTAGATAAAGCAAATACACTCGCAGCCGCCAAAATTCCATAAACCACGAGCGAAAGCCCTTTGATAAAGATATTCGGCAAGTCCAAAAGCCCTTGTTTCGTTTTGAGATAAACCCAAATCGTAAGCGCCAGCGAAACGATGAAAACCCCTGAAAACAAAGGAAGCACAGGATAACTTTCTAGAATATTCCCAATAACTTCATTGGTATAAATAAGATAATCTACCGCGATAAAATTATATCTCACTCCAAATTCATTGTAGAAGAAATATTCACTTACTGCATTGAAAACAATGCCTAAAACATAAAGGAAAATCGTGATGAAATACAATATATTTCTAAACTGAACCCTTCTTTTCGGAAAGAAAAACATCATCCCAAAGAGAAATGTTTTTAATCCTAAAAATGATAAAACAATCTCTGGAACTACGCCTCCGTATTGTCTCGCTATACTGTTGGGAACCAGCCATATATAAAGAAATAAACCTACAAAAACAGTTAAAATAATATGCCCCCATGGTCTTTCATACTTTTGATTTGATAAGAAAAGCAGATAGATGTACAATATCGCACTTGCTATAATGAAGACAAAAATATCCGAAAGCAATCCCAAAGAAAACATTTTAACAACATCCAAAACACCAAATTCCGTAGTGGTTATCGGATGAAAGATAAAAACGCATCTTAATAGAAAAGAGATGATGATATAAATTATTCCTAAATAAACAAATGGTCTCAGTTTCATGAAATGTTTTTTATGAGTTGCTTAATTTTCTTTTAAAATCTATCATTTTCAAAGCTGTCACTCCTGCTTCGACACCTTTGTTCCCAAGATTTCCGCCGCTTCTCGCGATGGACTGCTCCTTATTATCATCTGTCAAAACACAAAAAATAGCAGGAACATCTGTTTGCGTGTTACAGTCCTTAATTCCCTGCGTCACCCCTGAACAAACATAATCAAAATGCGATGTCTCCCCGCGAATAACACAGCCGATGGCTATCACAGCATCAAACCGACCGCTCTTGCAGAGCTGCATCGCTGCGAAACTCAGCTCAAACGCACCAGGAACATAGTAAATTCTAATATTTTCTGGTTTCATACCTTCTTTTTTCAGAACTTCTTTTGCCCCATCTCGGAGATTAAAAGTCACAAAATCATTCCACTCAGAAACCACAATGCCGATGGTAAAATCATCGGCATCTGTTATTTGGAGCGGCTTATAATCCGAAAGGTTTACTGTCGCCATTTTATTCCTTTTTTATTTAAAAATATTTTACCATTTCTATGTACGCATCAGAAGCACCACCATCATAGTCCTGATATTTTTCTTCTATCGTCGTGAAATATTTTTTAGCAACATCATTTTTCTTTAATGAAAGTGCCAGCATTCCAGCTTTTCTGGTGAAATAATATGATGTATATTCATCATCCGAAGCAGAAATAGCTTTTTCAAACTGAGAAAGCGCATCATCATTTTTATTCAAATTCACCATACAATCTCCCATTGCTCCGTGCTTCAGCGCTACCAATGTTTTATTTTTAGAAGAAAACTGGTCTAATAAGTCGTACGCTTTTTGGTAATTCCCTTTATTAAACTCTATCAATCCTGCATTATAGGCTGAAAGTTTCCCCGCGTTAGTTTCAGAAAAATTTTCTGCAGTTTCTTTAAATCCTGGATTTGCGGTTTTCCCTCCCAAAGCCAAATCTTCTTTTCCTTCCACAAGATTTTTCTGAGCGGCAAGGTAAGCCTTCGTGGCTTCCTCATTCTTTGGCTCTACCACAAAATGCTGATAACCAAAATATCCCAAAACTCCCAAAACAACAACTCCAAAAGCCAAGCCTATTTTTTTAGCATTTCTCTCAATGAATTTTTCTGAACGAACCACATTTTGGTCTAATTCCTGAAAAATTTCAACCGTTTCTTTTCCTTCTATTTCCTTTTTATTTGACATAGTTTCTACTAAGTTTAATTCGCAAATTTAAGATTTTCAGACTAATTTGCAAATTTTAATCAATATTCTAAAATTTTAAACACCTCTGCACCCTCTATCTGTTCAAGTTTTTCTCTTCCTTTCAAGTCTTTCAACTCTATTAAAAAACTAAACTGCGCAACCTTCCCTCCTTGTCTCTGCACCAATCTTGCCGCTGCCGCCGCCGTTCCACCTGTCGCCAGAAGGTCGTCATGAACTAGAACCCTCTGCCCCTGCTGGATTTGGTCGGTTTTCATTTCTATTTCGGAAGTGCCATATTCCAAATCATATTTTTCTGCGATGAATGGCGGAGGAAGCTTTCCTTTTTTTCTTATCAAAACAAATGGAACACCGAGTTTCACAGCGATAGCGATACCGAAAATATAGCCACGACTCTCTATTCCACAAACGACATCCACTTTGCCTTTGCTGAATTTTACCATTTCATCAACAGCCTCCTCGTATAATTTAGGATTAAGGAAAATGGGTGTAATGTCTTTGAACTGTATTCCTTCCTTCGGGAAGTCAGGAATGTTAGTTATTGTATTTTCTAATTTTGTGATTAGTTCTTGGTTTGCCATGGTTTTATTTTTTTTCTGATGAATTTACTTTATAACTTGATATTTTCCAGCTGTCATCTACTTGTTTCAGTCCATAGGAAACATTGAGCATTATGCTTTTTCCTTCTTTGTCTACGATTTGATAAACAGCATTTACAGTCGCTGCCTTATCGGAAGATGATTTCACGGAAATATTTTTAACCTCAACGGACTTCACTGCCCCAAAACCTGTATTAGGATTAGAGAACTTATCATAAGAACCCCAGTTCGGGTTGTCCACCAATTCATAAGCCGATCTAAAACTCTGATTTCCAATTCTATTCAAGAATTTATCTACTACTGCTTCAGGTTTTACTTTTGGAGCTGATGATGTAGTTGAAGATGAATTTGGGTCTTTATTTTCAGTATTTTCTCCTGTTTCTGAATCTGTAGAGTTTTTGGATTCTTCTTTTTCCTTTTTCTCTTCTTCGGAAGTTTCTTCTTTTTCTGGTTTTAGACTTTCTTTATTTACTAAAACTCCTGCTTTCAGAAGCTGGTGTGTTTTCTTAGTAGTTTTTACGCTGACTTTTATATCTATTTTAGAATCAACGATTTTATCTGCCGGCAAAACATCTACTTTTAGATAAAATCCTTTAAATTCATTACTGCTCATCAGGTTTTTAGCCGTGAGTAGTTTTTCACCATTGCTATAGACTTCCATTATCGTTTCTAATCCTGCATTAGAAAACTCAATAGGAGCTCCTGCCTCGTCTACTAGTCTAGGCGTGACCCTCAATGCCCTTGCTCCTGAAGCTCCGCTCCCATCTATAGGCGTTATGAGGATATTTAGAGCTGATGCTTTAATGTCATTAGGATCTACTTCTGTCGCTGTGATATTTTGGAAAATATTCATATTTCCCAAATCTGGCGGAGAAGTGCTAGACCATTCCACATTATTTTTTTGTGCCACTCCATCTGCCATAGCAAAGATTTCGGGAACTTTTTTGCCATTTATTAGTTTTGCTAATGCTTCTAATTTTTGAATATCGGTATTTCCTTCTACACCAAAGGTTTTCAGGATGTACAAGGCTTCATTAAATTTAGTTTGTTCCAATGTACTCAGTGATGTAGACATTTCATTGATACTAGCCTGAAAAGTCTTCATGGATGAGCCATCTACTGTGTCTTTTTTACAACTTGTGAAAACCAATAATATCACAAGAAAGTAAGAATATAAACCTCTCATATCATAAAAATTATGTATGCAAAAGTAATAAATTATTGAAATATATTGAATAATAAAAACTATATTTATACTTTTGCTGAAAATTATAGATAATGAAAAATATATTAAAAGTAGTTTTGTTGGTATTATTACCTACTGGTTTTGCTAAAGTAAATGCACAGATTGTAACTAAAAGAGACAGCGTAAACGGAAATGAATTTACCATCACAATGGATAAAAGAATAGATGATGTCATAGCATCTATGGAAAATGAATGCAAAAAAAAGTCTCTCCGAACAAATGATGATACCAGTTCCAAACCACTTTCTCAAGCAGAAATATGTAAGAAAAATCCAAGAATCTTAGGTTATAAAATCCAAGTAGGCGTGGTAAAAAGCACTGAAGAAGCCAATAATCTAAGAACAGAATTTAGACAAGCTTTTCCATCGATAAAAGTAGAAATAGACGCCTCTCTAAGACCTAATTACAAGGTGTTGGCGGGAAGTTACTTGTCAAAAGAGTCAGCTGCAGCGGACTTGAAAAAGGTGAAAGCTAAATTCAAAGGTGCCATCTCTACACAATACAGAGTTTTCTGTGTGGAAGCCAAATAACATTTTTAATATATAATTCTATACAAAAACTCCCTTGTTGATTTGCAAGGGAGTTTTTATTTATAAAAATTTGGTGTTAATTTTTTACCAAAAGCCTAAAACCTTCTCCATGAACATTGATGATTTCCAAACCTTCATCGTCTTTAAGTAGTTTTCTTAGCTTCGCTATATACACATCCATACTTCGCGCCGTGAAATAATTCTCTTTTTTCCAAATTTTTCTAAGCGCAAGGTCTCTCGGCATGAAATCATTTCTATGCATACAAAGCATTTTGAGAAGTTCATTTTCCTTTGGAGACAACTTATACTCAGCATCATGGACTTTGAGCTGTCTCAAAACTGAATCAAACTCTATATTACTGATTTTAAAATGCTCCTGCTCATCTTCTTCAACCACAGCACTTCTTTGCAAAATAGCTTTTATTTTATACAAAAGAAGTTCAGTATCAAATGGTTTGGTAATGTAGTCATCCGCACCTATCTGGTAGCCTTTTAGAATGTCTTCTCGTAAGTTCTTGGCTGTCAGAAATATGATAGGCATATTTTTATTGATGCGCTTAACATCCTCTGCAAGTGAAAATCCATCCTTTTTAGGCATCATGACATCAAAAATACCAATATCAAATTCATTTTCCATGAATTCTTTTAGTCCCTGTTCTCCATCAGTTGCAAGCGTTACCTCATAATTGTTCATCATAAGATAGTCTTTTAGAACCGCTCCAAAACTTTGATCATCTTCAACCAACAAAATTCTATTATTCATATTTCTTGTTTTTAATGTTAATTATTTAGCTCATTGGCAGCTTCACTATAAATGTGCTTCCTTGCCCTTTTGTAGATTCTACTAAAATCTGTCCTCCATGAAGTTCTATGATGCGTTTCACATAGGATAAACCTAAGCCCTGTCCCTTCACATTATGTACATTTCCTGTTTCTTCACGGAAGAACTTTTCAAAGATTTTTTTCTTATTAAAAGCCTCCATACCCATTCCTTTGTCGGAAATTTCTATTACATATTTATTCCCTTCGTTTCGGGTTTTTATGTTAATTTCTGGCTTTTCAGGAGAATATTTATTAGCGTTATCCAGAAGATTTACAAGTGCATTGGATAGGTGAAATTCATCTATTTTTAATGTGAATTTCTCCGCTGTAAAGTCCTCTGTAAGAGTCCCGCCTCGTTCCTCAACAATTAGTCTAAAAGACTCTGCAAGTTTCTGTATCATTTCTCTCACATTAGTCTGTTTCAGGAACAGCTGCATCTCTTTTCGCTCCAGTTTGGACATATTCAGAACGCTTTCCACCTGTTTTTTCATTCGAATGTTTTCCTGTTTTATAAGCTGTGAGTAATATTTCACTTTCTCTGGATTGGTGGCTATTTTATCATTATTCAATGAATCCGTAGCGACTGAAATGGTTGCCAAAGGTGTCTTAAACTCATGAGACATGTTATTGATAAAATCCGTCTTGATATCGGCTATTTTCTTTTGTCTCATCATATAATTAACCGAAATGATATAAATCCCCAAAATCGTAAAAAGCGATAACGCCATTCCCAGAAGCATCGGAATATTATTTCTTGCTAAAGAATAGTCTTTATGTGGAAAAATTAAAGACAAAGTATATATCGTTCTATCCTTATTATCCGTAAAAAGAGGATAAGAATACTGCGCCTTTCCTTCTTCTTTTTCTTTGAAAATGTCATTTGCTATGGATGTTCTTTCATTATTTTTATCCAAAATAGCAAATCCAAAATCCCCACTAATTCCCATCATATTAAGCTCTCTGGTCAGCACAGAGTCTAGAACTTTTAGACTTACTCTTCTCTCCACAGGAAGATTGCTGGCATTTAGTTTTGCAAATTCTTTGAGCTGATAGGTGTTATTTCTTACCGTTTGGTTGATTTCAGTGGTTAGCTTTTCTGGGATTGCAGGGTCTTTTCTGATATTGATCTGTCCTTCATCCGTATACATTTTCATCAATTCCAAACTATCTCCGCTTTGGGATATTGGAATGTTTTGGCTTTCTATGATTTTTTTAGAAAAGAGTATTTGTTTTTTTGTAGCAGAATCTGTCACCTGCTGGATATAAGTCTCTGTAGCAGGCTGTTCCTTGACAGAAACCACCGTCTTCCCAAAATTAGGATATTCCACATTCAGATACTGCTCTATCTCTATTCCTTCTATTTTTTTAGTTGTAGTTTCTAGTACGCTGTGCACTTTATTAGAAAAATCCTGCTCCAAAGCTCGATAATAACCTCTAACCCAATACAACTGTAGCGAAATAAAGATGACTAATGATATAGTCATCGCAAAGGACAATATTAGAATAAAACGATTATTCATTTACAATATCTTGTTAAAATATCTACTTTATTATGTATAAACAATTTTTATACCACAAATATTAAAAATAATATGTTAAAAACGAAATATTTAACAAAATATTTTTCATAAAATTTATTTTTTTTCTAACAAATCTTCATCTATGAAATATTGTATTATAGCTTTCTTCATGAGTATCTGCTGCTCATTTGCCCTTAGTTCTGGTAGATTTTCTAGGATTTTATATTTAGGCCATCCGTCTTCATCATAACCCTCAAATTTATAATAACCAAAAGGCTCCAGCAGCCTACACACAGCAATGTGTATCAGATTGATTTTATCATCTTTTGAGTATTCCTGCCAGCCGCTTCCCAGCTCCCGTATTCCTATTAAAAACAATAATATCTCTACCGGAGGATTTTTTTCTGTATCAAAATTTTTCACAAAAAATTCCTCTATTTGCTTCCAAATTTCTGCTTCATTCATGATTTTTTCTTTCTACAATTATTTTTTCCATTCATCTAGCGAAACTTTTCTTTTAGTTTCCTGCTTAATGGAATATCTTGGTCCAGACCAGCCATATATTAATGCCTTGCCTATATTTTGAATTTCAGTTTCTTCTAGTTCGTATTCATTCCCTTGGTCATCTAGGACATATTTTTTGCCATCTCTCTGCGCATCATAATACATTCTGTCTGGCTTCATGTTTTTATATAGTCCTATTTTTGTTGCGTAACCATTGATACTTTCATAAATAGGAGGTACCAATATTTTTTGCTTAAAAAGAGCTCCACGGAAATTCCCCTGTGTCAGTATAAAAACTCCTTTTTCACCTTCACTTATCGCATCATAGCTTATGGGAGTAATCTCTTCGCCTTTCATATTGACCAGCCCTGCTTTTTCATCTTTTACGACATAAAACACAGATTCTGTTTCTTTATCAATATCTGAAATATCATCATATTTTGGTGGAATAATCACTTTTCCCTCTTTGTCTAAAAGAGACCATTTCCCGTTAATTTTTGCCTTAATGTATTTTTGCTCAAAGACTTCTGTTATCTCATACTTAGACCGCACGATGGTTTCTCCATTATTCACAACTCCCCAAAGTCCATTCTCCACAAAAGGTTTCATTTTAGGATAATCTTCATAATGATAAAAAACATTTTTAGATTTTAGTTCATAACCATCTCCTAAAAAGAGTACCCAACCTTCATTATTATTGAATTTTTCTATTAAAAGCTGGTTTTTAGTGTTCTTTCCTATTCTTACCCTATCCTTTATGACTCGCCCATAAATAAGCGGGATATTTACACTTTCATTCTCAAAATAAACCTCCCAGTATTTTCTCCTTTTTTTACCCTGAAGATGTCTGGTTTCTATCAAAACCGTGTCATTTCTATAAATGGGATAAGAAATTTTTAGATTTTCATTATTCTCAAATTCAATATCTACATAATAAGACGGGCGGATGTCCTCTATCACATTCAATAACCTCAGCATATGGTTTTGATATTCCCTTTGTTTCTCTTTGTGAGGGCTTGATTTAGTATAATATCTACCATTCAGAGTGGTGATATTATCAATTTTTACCATTTCTGAAACTTTGCATGAATACAAAAGACTCACTAAAATAGAGAAAAAAAGTATGTTTTTAATCCTCTGCATTCTTTATAATTTTAATGTAAAGATACATTTTTTCTTTCATGTAGTTGCTGTGGCACTCAAGAAATTAAAAACCTAATTATCAAAGAAAAATCAAACTTTCTTTTCTAATTTAAGCAAAAACGCGTATTCCAAAGCATCTTCCTTCAAGCTCTCGAAACGCCCCGAAGCACCGCCGTGCCCAGAGGTCATATCCGTTTTGAAAAGCAGAAGATTATTATCTGTTTTCAGCTCTCTCAGTTTGGCTGTCCATTTGGCAGGTTCCCAGTACTGCACTTGGCTGTCATGCAGTCCCGTGGTGATGAGAATATTAGGATAATCCTTGGCTTCCACATTGTCATAAGGAGAATAAGATTTCATATAGTCATAATATTCCTTTTCGTTTGGATTTCCCCATTCATCGTATTCCCCAGTGGTGAGCGGAATGGTCTCGTCCAGCATGGTGGTAACCACATCCACAAACGGCACCTGCGCCACGATGCCACAGAACAGCTCTGGAGCTTCATTCATCACAGCTCCCATCAGAAGCCCTCCTGCACTTCCGCCCATGGCGTAGAGATGCTCTGGCGAGGTATAATTTTCTTTCACCAAAAATCTTGCTGCATCTATGAAATCATAAAAAGTATTTTTCTTGTGAAGCATTTTTCCGTCTTCATACCATTCTCTCCCTAAATATTCTCCTCCTCGGATATGAGCAATCGCATAGACAAAGCCTCTATCCAAAAGAGAAAGCCTCACACTAGAAAACGCAGCATCCACAGTATGCCCATAGCTGCCATAGCCATAGAGCAGGAGCGGAGTTTCAGCTGATTTTTTCGTGTCTTTATGATAGACCAAAGAAATCGGAATGCTGGATTTCCCATCTCGCGAAGGCGCCCATATTCTTTCAGAAATATAGTTTTCACAGTGAAACTTTCCGCCCAAAACTTCTTGCTGTTTTAGTAGTTTGGTGGTTTGGACTTTCATATTGTACTCATAGGTAGAATTAGGTGTAGTCATGGAAACATAGCCATAGCGCAAAGTTTCGGTTTCAAACTCTAAATTTAATCCGATATAAGCGGTATAAGTAGGGTCATTAAAAGGCAAATACCAAGATTTACCTGATTGGTTTTCAATGATTTTAATCTGAAGAAGTCCTCTTTCTCTTTCTTCGAGAACCAAATAGTTTTTGAATATCTCAAAACCTTCCAAAAGCACCTCTTTTCTGTGCGGAATCAGCTCCTGCCAATGTTCTTTTTCCGTCTGCGAAAGTGGCGTTTTCATCAGTTTGAAATTGGTGGCTTTTCCTTCATTGGTCAAAACATAAAAATCATTTTGATAATGTTCTACAGCATATTCCAAATTTTCTTCCCTTTTTTGGAAAAGTTTCCATTCCGCAAAAACATTATCAGCTGGGATAAATCTATGCTCATCCGAAATCGTAGAAGAACTTACGATAAAAATATACTCCAAAGATTTGGTTTTGAAAACACCTACATCAAAGGCTTCATCTTTTTCATGGAAAATCAAAACATCTTCTTCCTGTGGTGTTCCTACCTTATGCCGAAAAACCTGAAACGCACGAAGGCTTTCATCTTTTCTGATGTAGAAAAAATACTCATTGTCATTCGCCCAGACTATTTTCCCTGTGGTGTTTTTTATCGCTTCCAAGAAGTTTTTTTCTTGCTTCAAATCCTTTATACGAATGGTATAAATTCGCCTTCCTGTAATGTCTTCTGAATAGGCAAGAAGCGTATTGTCGAGCGAAACAGAAATTCCGCCTACATCGTAGAAATCATGGTTTTGAGCTAAAATATTTACATCGAGCAAAAGCTCTTCTTCGTTCTCTAAAGTCTGATGCTTTCTGTAAAAAACAGGATATTCTCCACCCTTGTGATAGCGGGTGATATACCAATATTGATTAAAGAAATAGGGCAGACTCTCATCATCTTCTTTGTAGCGAGCTTTCATCTCTTGGAAGAGTTCCTCTTGGAGCTGTTCTGTATCCTTCATGATGAAATTACAATAGGCATTTTCCTCCTCTAAATAGGCGATGACCTCTGGATTTTCCCTCTCGTTGAGCCAGTAATAGTTGTCTATTCTCTGATCGCCATGTATACTAAGTTTTTTTTCTATCTTTTTAGCTTGTGGTTGTTTCATTTTGGCTTTTTTTAAAAATAACACCTCCCTTAACCCAAGAGAGATGTTAGTAACTAATTTATTTTAAAACAATGAAAAATTATTTTATTTACTATTTGTAATATATTTTTCTATTGCCATAGCCATAGAAGGAGTTTCCTTTGTAGGCGCCATTACATCCACACGCAATCCTGCTTCTTCCGCAGCTTGTCTGGTTCCCTCTCCAAAAACGCCTATTTTTTTGTCTCCTTGTTTAAAATCTTCAAAATTCTTGAATAAAGATTTTATTCCCTGCGGACTGAAAAACACGAGCATGTCATAGTCCTTAAGTTTTACATCAGACAAGTCACTGCTTACAGTTTTGTACATCACAGCTTTTGTCCAGTTTATTCCAGAGCTGTCCAAAACCTTAGGAATATCATCTCCCATCACATCAGAACACGGCAGGAGGTATTTTTCATCTGGAAATTTTTTGAACAAAGGCAGCATATCCGCCACTGTTTTCTCTCCAAAACTTATTTTTCGCTTTCTGTAAACAATATGTTTTTGCAAATAGTTCGCAACAGCTTCAGATTGACAGATGTATCTCATGCTGTCTGGCACTTGGAAACGAAGCTCTTCTGCCAATCTAAAATAATGGTCAATAGCCCCTCTACTTGTGAATATTATCCCTGTATACTGTGAAATATCTATTTTCTGCTGTCTGAACTCCCTTGCATCTACTCCCGCTACTTGTATAAAGGAACGGAAATCCACCTTTATTTTTTCCCTTTTTAAAAGCTCCAAATATGGAGAAGATTCTGCACTTGGTGCCGGTTGTGATACCAATATTGACCTTACTTTCATCATTTATCCTTATAGGTTCATAAAAATACAAACTTCCAAACCGCCAGCATAGGCAAAATTTGGAGCGTGCAAATATACAAAATTTTATAATACCACTCCTCTGGCAAAGGCTTTTCTTTGTGGAGAAAATAACATATGTTTTTTACAACAAAAAAGACCATTTCTGTAACTATATATATAAGGTAAGCCTGCTGCTTATCAACGCCTAAATAGTAGTGGACAATGACAGCCAGCATTATTAAAAGTGATTCTACAAAATAAAACCGCTGAGCAATGAATCCCAGAACCATCCATTTTTTAGGTCGGGTAACCGCTCTATAAAACAATAAGGTAATGAGTGTTTTTAGTAAATAATAAACACTCAGAATTATTATCATAAATCCTATCTTATTCGGAACCCAGCCCGAAATATCATTATCCGATACATAACGAGGAACAATAGGAATATGCTGAGCCAACAAAAGAGCTTGGCTGACAATAAACACACAACTGACAAATATCCAGCTGAGCAGATTATTCTGAGCCTCTCCATAAGACTGCAAAAGATATTCCCTGAAAGAAACCTCTTTCTGTACCCAGTTAAACAAAATCAAATATACTACTCCTAGCCCAAGAAGGGTAAAAATAACCCAATCATGGTTTTCAACAATTCTAACCACTCAAAAAAATTTTCAACAAAAATAAGGTTTTATATTATTTTTAAACCTGAAGATTTAAAAAAGATTATATTTGCACCTTATTCTGAATGAAAAAGTTAGTTATTATCCCTACTTACAACGAGAAAGAAAATATCCGAGATATTATTTCGGCTATATTTTCTTTGGGACAAGATTTTCATATTTTAGTCGTAGATGATTCCTCTCCTGACGGCACTGCAGAGATTGTAAAAACCCTTCAAAATGAGTCCCCTGCACATCTCCATTTGAGCGTTAGAAAAGCTAAAAATGGTTTAGGAAAGGCTTATCTGCACGGCTTTGGCTGGGCGCTTCGTCACAATTATGATTATATTTTTGAGATGGATGCCGATTTCTCACACAATCCCAATGACTTACCAAAATTATTGGAAGCCTGCCAAAATGCCGATATGTCCATCGGTTCCAGATACTGCAAGGGCGTGAATGTGGTCAACTGGCCCATGAGCAGAGTGCTGCTGTCTTATTTCGCATCGAAATATGTGAGATTCATTTTAGGAATTCCTATCCATGACACCACGGCTGGTTTTGTTTGTTTTTCGAGAAAAGCGCTGGAAAATATCGGTTTAGAAAAAATCAGATTAAAAGGCTATGGATTTCAGGTTGAGATGAAATATCGTGCATTCAAAAAAGGACTAAAATTAGTAGAAGTTCCTATCATCTTTACAGACAGAACGCAGGGAGAATCGAAGATGAACGGTGGCATCATCACCGAAGCCATATTTGGTGTTATTAAATTAAAATTAAAATCATTATTCGGAACTTTATAACTATGAAAAAAATCTTTGTAACGGTTCTTTTTCTGGCGTTATTTTCTTGTGATAATTCAGCCGAAAAACCCAAAAACCTCATCAGTAAGGAAAAACTATCAGAAGTTATAGCAGATTTTGCCATCTATGAGCAGGCCTATGTAATTCAGCCCAAAATGGACTTGGAAGATGCCAATCTTTTTGTTTTGAAAAAGCATAATATCTCGGCTCGTGATTTTAAGGATAGTTATAATTATTATGTTAACGACTCCAAAAGTCTGAATGAAATATATGACAATGCAAAAAAAATAATTTTGGAGAAAGACCCGAAAATGAAAGAATATTTAAAGAAAAATAAATTCGAAGATAAACCTGAACAATAAAATATTCCTCTATGAAGAATTTTTTTGAAGTTGAAAAAACTACCACTGGAAAAGCCCGTGCAGGGAAAATCACCACAGACCACGGAGAAATACAAACTCCTATTTTCATGCCTGTGGGAACTGTGGCAAGCGTAAAAACCGTTCACCAGCGCGAACTGAAAGAAGATATAAAAGCACAAATCATCTTAGGAAACACCTACCATCTTTATCTCCGCCCAGGAATGGAGATTATGCAGAAGGCAGGTGGACTGCATCAGTTTATGAACTGGGACAGACCTATTCTTACCGACAGCGGCGGTTATCAGGTGTTTTCTCTGGCTGCAAGCAGAAAAATGACCGAAGAAGGCGTAAAATTCAAATCTCATATAGACGGAAGTTATCATTTTATTTCTCCTGAAAAGTCAATGGAAATCCAGCGACAAATAGGAGCAGATATTTTCATGGCTTTTGATGAGTGTACTCCTTACCCATGCGAATACAACCAAGCCAAGGAATCCATGGAGCTTACGCACCGCTGGCTAAAAAGATGTATTGACTGGACATCAGCAAATAAAGAAATCTACGGACATCAGCAGAATTTATTCCCAATCGTTCAAGGTTCTGTTTATCATGACCTTAGAAAAATCTCTGCCGAAGTCATCTCAGAAGCAGGAGCTGCAGGAAATGCCATCGGAGGGCTTTCTGTGGGAGAACCAGAAGAAATAATGTACGAAATCACAGACATCGTTACAGACATTTTACCAAAAGAAAAACCACGATATCTAATGGGTGTTGGAACGCCTTGGAATATCTTGGAAAGCATCGGGCTGGGAATTGATATGATGGACTGCGTAATGCCGACACGAAACGCCAGAAACGCTATGCTTTTCACTTGGAATGGTGTGATGAACATGAAAAACCAAAAATGGAAAGACGATTTTTCGCCACTAGATGAATTTGGGACAAGTTTCGTGGATAGAGAATACAGCAAGGCCTATGTAAGGCATCTTTTCGTAGCGAAAGAATATTTAGCAAAACAGATTGCTTCCATTCACAACTTGGCATTTTATTTAGATTTGGTAAGAACCGCCAGAGAACATATTCTTGCTGGAGACTTCTACGAATGGAAAGACCAGATAATACCTCAACTGAAACAAAGATTGTAATTTTAAATTTCAATTAAACAGAACTCCTTTATTTTAGTCATTTATTTACTATTAGGGAGGTCTTTTTTAAACTATAATTAAATAAATTTAGCTGTTAAAAAAAAAATGTTATATTTGCTGACAAATATCATATAATTATGCTGATAGAACATCACATTGAGATCGAACATAATTTTCAGAATATTTTCTGTGAAAAGTCTTTTGAGGAATGTCTTTCAGAAGAGGATTTCCAGAGATATTTAGATGAAAAGAAAGTTATCTCTATTCCAAAAGGCAAGTTAGTTTTCGCTGAAGGTGAGATGCCAAAGGGCGTTTTTTTCATACAAAAAGGCGCGATAAAACTCTATAAAATGGGGTTTAATAAGAAACAGCAGATTCTACGCTTCGCGAAGGAAGGTGACCTCATCGGTTATCGTTCATTGCTTTCAGAAGAGGAATTTGGTGCTTCTGCTGAAGCGATGTCTCCTGTGCAGGTGACTTTCGTTTCTGGAGAAATTTTCCATAAGCTACTTATGTTTAATCCAAAGTTGTCTTATGCCATGCTTCAGAAAATTTCTTGTGAATTAGGAGAGTATTCTAATACGATCACACTCCTTGCACAGAAAACAGTACGAGAAAGACTAGCTGAGATACTTCTTTTATTAGAACTTAAGTTAGGAACTGATCCTGAAGGTTTTATAAAAATTTCTTTGACAAGAGAAGAAATATCTAACCTTATAGGAACCGCTACAGAAAGCGCCATCAGACTTATCTCTGAGTTTAAAACCGACCAGCTGATAGAGGTGGAGGGAAGAAATATAAAAATACTAGACCATAACAGATTGAGAAAACTGGGTCATGTAGATTACAATTAAAATTTTCATAGAATAGGCTAATGCCTATTTTTTTATGTATTTTTGT
Organism: uncultured Flavobacteriaceae bacterium; assembly: GCA_963516475.1. Lineage (GTDB taxonomy): Bacteria > Bacteroidota > Bacteroidia > Flavobacteriales > Weeksellaceae > JABCPE02. The sequence goes on along the minus strand of CAUQBR010000001.1, from coordinate 302,826 downwards.
CTTTACATTTAAAAAATAAAAACTATGTCTATACATTCTGAAATAAAAAAGATAACCACAGAAACCATCCGAAAAATGAAACAGGATGGCGAGAAAATATCCATGCTCACAGCTTATGACTTTACAACTGCCAGAATGCTGGATGCTGGCGGGATAGACACTATTTTGGTGGGTGATTCTGCTGCCAATGTAATGGCTGGATATGACACCACCCTGCCTATTACCCTTGACCACATGATTTATCATGCACAAAGTGTGGTGAGAGGAATAAAAAGAGCTTTGGTGGTGGTAGATTTACCTTTTGGTTCTTACCAATGTAATCCAGACAAGGCTTTGGATTCCGCTATCCGAATCATGAAAGAAACAGGAGCGAGCGCCATCAAACTAGAAGGCGGAAGTGAAGTCGCAGATTCTATCAAAAAAATCGTGAATGCGGGGATTCCTGTGATGGGTCACCTTGGGCTTACTCCACAGAGTATCAATCAGTTCGGAAGCTATAAACTCAGAGCTAAAGAAGATGCCGAAGCCCAAAAACTCATCGAGGATGCTAAATTATTAGAAAGTTTAGGTTGTTTTTCTTTAGTTTTAGAAAAAATCCCTAGTCAGTTAGCTAAACAAGTTACAGAGAGCATTTCCATTCCTACTATTGGTATCGGAGCGGGTGTTCACTGCGATGGGCAGGTTTTAGTTTATCAAGATATGGTGGGAATGAATGAAGGTTTCAAACCTAAATTTTTAAGAAAATATCTTGACCTCTATTCTGAAATCACCTCAGCTGTGGGACAATTTGTAAAAGATGTGAAAGAACAAAACTTCCCTAACGAAAATGAAAGCTACTAAATCCATACTAAAAAGCAAATGGAGTCTGCTCCTTGCTTTTTTATTCAGTTCTTCACTTATTCATGCTCAGAATACTTCATTTACAATGATTAGCGTGGGATATGCTTACCAAAACCAAAGTTTTGGAGAAGTAGGCGGGAAAATTTTATTTACCCAAAAGGATACTGATAATGTGGCATTTCGTGTTGGAGCATCTGCTCTGATGGGAGCTACAAATGGTAAATTTGCAATAATGCCAAAAGTCCATGGAGATATTTTATTCAATCCTAGAAAAGAAGTCTATGTCGCTCACGCCTATTATTACATGGCTGGAGTGGAAGCTACCACCAAATATTTTGCTCCTTATTTGGGAATTAGTTTATTTGGTTTATTTGATATTACTGGCGGGTATGCTTTTTCTTATCCGAACCAAGCGCTTCACGGAAAAGAACTGAAGGGATTTCGTTTAGGAGTTACTTTCAACATGCCAACAGAACTTTTCAAGAACTCAAGCAAACCTAAAGGATAATTTTCTATTAAAAAATTTGCTTTTCTGGTGTATTTTTATTTACTTTGTGATATAGTTTATTCAAAATTCTAAAATACATGAGGTAAAATTCTACATTTTCAATAATTGATATAATGGGAGAGGATTCGTCTTCTCTATAAAAAATGTAGAGTTATGAAAATATCTGATAGTTGCCTCATATCACAATATCAAAAAGGTGATGAACAGGCTTTAGAAAAGTTAATTCAGAAACACCAGCAGGACTTATTTTCTTTCATTTTTTATAAAGTGAAAGATGAAGATCTAGCAAATGATTTTTTCCAAGATACTTTTATAAAAATCATTATCAAACTAAAAGAAGGAAAATACACAGAGGAGGACAAATTCATCCTCTGGGCTAAAAGAATTGCTTCTAATCTTATCATAGACCATTTCCGTGCAAAATCTAGACATATTACCGTGTCTGAGACATCCTACATGGATGATGAATTTTCTATTTTTGATACCATTAAAGAAACTGATTTCAATGTTGAGGAACAGCTGATTCTCAGCCAAATACATGAGGATTTGAAAAACATCATCGTATTTCTTCCTGAAAACCAGCAGGAAATCATCAAAATGCGTTTCTATGATGAACTGACATTCAAAAGAGATAGCCGAGCTGACAAATACAAGTATCAATACTACTCTCGGCAGAATGCGCTACGCCCTGATGAACATTAGAAAAATAATTGCAGAAAATAAAATTGTTTTAACATCATAATAATTAACAGTTTTTTTCGTTCGAGAAATAAAAAATATTCCTCTAATGAAAAGAAACTACAATTTTGCTAAAATTGTACTTGTTCCTAAAAAGAAAACCATAGATTTTATTCTAAATTTTTCTAAAAGTATCAATGCAATTAGTTTAAACAAGATGGATTTTATTGCCTTCAAAAATTAACAAAAAACTCCTTTAAAAAGGAGTTTTTATTATTTATTCTCTTCTAAAAGAGGCTCTATGTATTGTCTATCATTGCTGAGGCGTGGGACTTTATTCTGTCCGCCCAGCTTCCCACGAGACGCCATCCAGTCGTAGAAAAGATTAGTTCTCGCTTTATGGATAATCGGCGGTTTCAGGGTCATGTTATTGTATCTTTTTGCCTCATAATCAGAGTTTAGAGATTTCAGTGTTTCATCAAAGATTTCAGAAAAACGCCCAAAATCATTCGGCTCTGTGGAAAACTCTATCATCCATTCGTGGCTGCCAGATTCGCCATCTTTCATATAGACTGGCGCACCTGTGTAATCCGTGATTTTCGCATTAGTTTCTTGGCAAGCCTTAGAAAGGGCTGTTTCCACATTGTCTATCATCAGCTCTTCGCCAAATGCATTGATATAATGCTTGGTTCTTCCCGAAATTTTAAATCTAAAAGGTTTCAGGTCTGTGAATCTTATTGTATCGCCTATCAGATAGCGCCAAAGCCCTCCATTAGTGGTGATAACAACTGCATAATTTTTCCCTAATTCTACATTTTCCAGCGAAACGGCTTTTGCGTTTTCTGTCCCAAAAGTATCCATTGGGATAAATTCATAGAAAATTCCATAATCCAGCATGAGGAGCATTTCATCGCTGCCAAATCGGTCTTGAATTCCGAAAAATCCTTCCGAAGCATTATAAATTTCATAATAACGGATATCCTTGCCTATCAGCTGTTTATATTGTTCTCTATACGGCACAAAACTAATTCCGCCATGGAAAAACACTTCCAGATTTGGCCAGACTTCAGAAATAGATGTCTTTCCTGTGTCTTTCAAAACTCTTTGCAGAAGCACCATCATCCAGCTGGGAACTCCTGTGAGGCTTCCTACATCTTTGTTTTTTACTTCTGAAACTATGGCTTTTAGTTTGGTTTCCCATTCGGACATGAGGGAAACTTCTCTACTCGGCGTGGTGGTTCTCTCTACCCAAAAAGGCAGATTTTCTATCAAAATCGCTGATAAATCGCCGAATTTCGTTCCAAAACTTTCATAAAGCTCGGCACTTCCGCCTAATCTTAGATTTTTAAATTTAAATAAATTGCTATCTCTATGATTGTTAATATAAATCGCCAAAAGGTCCTTACCCGCCTTATAGTGGCAGTTTTGAAGGCTTTCATCTGAAATTGGGATGAATTTGCTCTTTGCGTTGGTCGTTCCAGATGATTTCGCGAAATGTTTTATTTTTCCAGGCCAAAAAACATCAGGATTTCCCTGCCTCGCCTTCTCGATAAAAGGTTCAAAATCCTCGTATGACACGATAGGAACCTGCTTATTGAAATCCTCATAAGATTTAATTTCTTCAAAGTGATGAAGTTTCCCATATTCTGTATTTTTCGCTTGGGAAAGCAGAGAAAACAAAACTCTCTGCTGAGTCTCGATAGGATGCGCGATAAACTGGTTGATTCCTTCCATTCTTCTGAGAATGAAAAGATTGAATATTTTATTTAAAATAGAATTAAATGCCATAGTGACAAAGGTAAGAATATTTTAAAATTTCTGCCCTATTTATCCATTTCTTTGTATCCCACATCTATGAGATAGAGTCCGTGTGCGGGAGCGGAAGCGCCTGCTTTATTGCGGTATTTGGCTTGGATGATGTCATGCAGGTTCTCTGGTTTTATTTTTCCTAAACCTACTTCCACCAATGTTCCCACGATAGCCCTGACCATATTTCTCAAAAAACGATTAGCCGAAATCGTAAAAACAAGGCTGCTGCCTTTTTGGTTCCATTGGGCGTGATAAATTTTACAATTATTCGTTTTTACATCCGTGTGCAGTTTAGAAAAACTGGTAAAATCTTCGTATTCAAAGAGGATTTTACACGCTTCGTTCATTTTTTCTACATCAAGTTTTTGTCTCCACATCTGCCATGAAAAAGCCTCTGTGAAAGGGTCCTTTTCTAATGAAATATGATATTCATAAGTTCTATAAACTGCACTAAATCTCGCGTGCATTTCTTCTTCAACCTGAAAAATTCTCTTAATGGCGATGCTCGGCGGGAGAAAAGCGTTCAGCCTCTTCACTAAATCCGCGCTGATAGGCTGTTCTGTATCAAAGTGGGCAAATATCTTTCGTGCATGTACGCCCGTATCGGTACGCCCTGCGCCTGTGGTTTTTATATCTTCTCTCAATAGAGTTGAGAGGGCTTTTTCTAAGACTTCCTGCACGGTTATCTGCTTTGGCTGTATCTGATAACCAAAAAAATGAGTCCCATTGTAGGAAAATTCTATAAAATACCGCATAATTTGCAATTTAAGACTGCAAAAATCGTAAATTTCTATTACATTTGCCTTGTTTTGGTGGTCATTTAGCAATGAAAAAAATATTACTTCTCTCGGACACGCATTCTTATATGGATAATCGCATTTTGGAATACGCCTCACAGGCGGATGAGGTCTGGCATGCGGGAGATTTTGGAAATCAGGAAGTTATAGACAGCCTCAGCGCCGTAAAGCCTCTGAAAGGTGTCTTTGGGAACATAGATGATGCAGGAATATGGAAACAATTTCCTGAAATACTGAGATTTACCTGCGAGGAAGTGGAAGTTTTGATGACGCACATCGGCGGCTATCCCAAAAAATACGCTCCCAACATCAAAACCGAACTTCTCCAGCGCCCGCCAAAACTCTTTATCTCTGGACATTCTCATATTTTGAAAGTTATGTTTGACCAAGATTTGGGACTGCTGCACCTCAACCCTGGCGCGTGTGGAAATGTGGGCTGGCACAAAGTAAGAACGATGATGAGATTCGTGATAGATGGACAGGAAATAAAAGATTTGGAAGTAATAGAACTCGGCACAAGATAAAATTATGAAAATAGGTGATAAAGTTTCGGTGATTGATGAGGATTTGGAAGGAACATTGGTCTCGGTAAAGGATAAAACGGCGGTTTTTGAGGATTCGCATGGTTTTCGGCACGAATATCCTTTGGCTCAGCTTGTTCTGCGTGGAAATTTGATTTATGATGAAGTTCCTTTGACCAAAAAAGAAGAAACGAAAAAAAACATTTCCCAAAAGCACCAAAAAAATGCGATGAAAATAGACCTTCACTTTGATCAATTAGTGAAAAATCCTCATGAATATGACTCTTGGGAACGGCTTTTCATCCAAAAAGAACGACTAATGGAGGTTTTGAACTTCTGCAAAGCGAATAAAATAAAACGGCTGGAAATCATCCACGGACTGGGCGAAGGCGTCCTGCAAGAGCTGGTCTATGAAGTGCTGCGAGGCTATACTGGGATAGAATTTGAGGAAAATGAATTCTTCAAGCATCAGTCTGCGTCAGTGGAGGTGGTATTTATTACTTAATTATTCTATTTTATAGAGCATTATCTTATGTTTTATCATCTCATTTTTTAATGAATCAAGAAAAAAGGTTATATTTTGGGAAGTTTGAAGGAAACATTCTATATTTAAAAGGTGTTCTTTACTAAATAATTGTCCATTTGGAGTTTGTATTTTGTAACCAAGATAGTCGCCATCAAGTTCTATACACTGGTTTGCTTCGATATTTGCAGAGTTATCAAACAAGAAAGCTTTTTGCTGGGAAAATTCACTTCTTTTCTTCAAAATTTTACCTTTAATGGTTGTTTTGTAAATGATGATTTTGTCATTTGTATAGCTCCAAACGATTTCTCTCTTTGCATAAGTAGAAGAAATGTAAAAAACATTTCCGTTTTCTTGGAACAGCTGGGTTTTTATATCCTTGCCTGTTTGCAAAGCTGAACAAGAGCTGATACCGAAGAAAAACAATAGTAATAATGCTATATTGATAAATCCCAAAGTATTTTTTGCTTGTGCTTTCATATTGAGAGTACTTTTTTATACGATAAATTACTGATTTTTCATTGTTTTTTTAGAATTATATAAAATCAAAATTTATTTTTCACAAATAGATACGATGCAGCAGATTGTATTGTTTTCAATAGGGAAGAATATAAGGTTTCCTTTTGTATTTTCTTTTAAAAAATTATTTTCTTCATAAACAGCAGAATTTATTTTGAATAATTCGTTGCTGTCTTTCACAAAATATTTCTTCACATGAGGAGGATACCAATCTCTACAATCTTCTTTTTTCACTATTAAAGGAAAGTTATACTTATTATTAGCAGATTTGATAATTGTTTTATAATCTTGGTTTGAAAATTTTATTACTGCATATATCTCAATAATTTGGCTGCAATCTTGGCTGAATTCCTCAAGTTTCGTTTTGGATATTTCATATTCTGCTTTTTGAATGGCAACAGGAAGATTTATATATTTTTCAAGCTCTTTTGTGTCCGTATATATGTTATTTTCGGTTTTATTTGGTTTAATACAAGACATACATATAAAAAACAATAGTATTTTTCTCATTTTTCAGATTATTTCACTTATTTTATTCAACCTTACAAAGATATTTCTTAAAAACAATCTTTTCACAAAATTTTCTCTTATTTTTGTGGAATGCAAATAGTTATTATCGGTTCAGGGAATGTTGCCTACCATCTGGCGAAAGCTTTTACGGAAAACCAAATTCCTGTAAAACAACTTTTCAGCAGGAATGAGGCGAGTTTGGAGAAAATATCCTCCGAGCTTGGGATTTCGTATTCTACGGAGCGTTTAGAACCTGCGGATTTATACATCATCGCGGTAAAAGATGATGCCATCGGTGAAGTTTCCAAAATCATCACGGACAAAAACAGCCTCGTAGCCCACACTTCTGGCTCTACCCAAATGGAAATTCTGGCTGGAGAATACCGAAAGGCGAGTTTCTATCCTTTGCAGACCTTTTCAAAGGAGAAAAAACTGGACTATTCTAAAATTCCTTTTTTCATCGATGCTGAAAATGAAAACGACAAGGAAATTTTGATGAATTTAGCCAAAAAAATTTCCTCAAAAACCATGCTCGTAGATGATGAAAAAAGAAAATACATTCATCTCACGGCCGTTTTTTCTTGTAATTTTGTCAATCATCTTTTTGCCAGAGCAAAAGAAATTTCTGACAGCCAAGACATTCCTTTTGAGTATTTTCTTCCGCTGATAGAAGAAACCGTTGATAAAATCCATTCTATCAACCCGAAAGATGCCCAGACAGGGCCTGCCAGAAGGAACGACCAAAAAATATTACAAATGCACGAAACTCTCTTAGAAAACGATGAACAGAGAGAAATTTATAAAATAATGAACCAATCGATAAAAAAAATGTATGAGTTATAAATCAAAATTAAAAGATATAAAAGCCTTCGTATTTGATGTAGATGGCGTTTTCACGGACGGAAGCATCATTCTGATGCCAGATGGAAGCATGAGCCGCACGATGAATGTTTTGGACGGCTATGCTGTGACCAAAGCCATAAAAGCTGGTTACAGAATCGCATGTATCACAGGAGGAAGCGACCCGATGGTGAAACACAGGCTCAATTATTTAGGGATAACGGATTATTACCCAAAATCCAGCTACAAGCTTCAAAATTTTGAAGATTTCAAAGATAAATACGATTTGAAAAACGATGAGGTTTTGTCAATGGGAGATGATATTCCTGATTATGATATGCTTAGGCTGTCAGCTATCAGTGCTTGTCCCATCAATGCTGTTCCAGAAATTAAGAAAATTGCCGATTATATTTCGCCTATCCACGGCGGAAAAGGCTGTGTGCGAGATGTGATAGAACAAGTGATGAAAGTGCAGGGAAAATGGACAGAGGAGGATGATACCGCTTCTGTATAAATCAAAAAAATATGAAATTATACTTAGGTTCACAGTCGCCGCGCCGCAGGGATTTACTTGGTTCTTTGGGATTTGATTTTGAAGTAATTAATATAGAATGTGATGAGATTTATCCCGAAAATCTCCCTGCAAGTGATGTTGCTGCTTTTCTTTCGGAGCTGAAATCCAAGGCTTTCCGAAATTTGGAAAAATCCGAAGTTCTTCTAACTGCTGATACCGTGGTGGTTTTTGAAAATGAAATTTTAGGAAAACCAAAATCCAGCGAGGAAGCCAAAGAAATGCTCAAAACACTTTCTGGGAAAACACACCAAGTATACACTGCTGTAAGTATCAAAACTCATGATAAAATCCTGACACAGACCGATGTGGCGGATGTGAGTTTTTTGGATATTTCAGAGGAGGAGATAGATTTTTATGTTGATAAATTCCAGCCGATGGACAAAGCAGGAAGCTACGGAATACAGGAATGGCTGGGAATGGCAAAAATTGATAAAATAAATGGGAATTTCTACACCATCATGGGACTTCCTACAGCAGTGGTGTATTCCTTATTAAAAAAGGCTAAAACTGAATAATTATACAATAAAACACGAAATAATAGAGTTTAAAATAAACTATGAAAAAAAACATATTCTTATTGTCCGTTTTTATCTTGGCTGTGGGCTGTTCCACAAGAAAGAACAAGTTTGTCAATAGAGCTTATCATAATTTTACAGCTTATTATAATACTCTTTTCCATGGAAAAGAAGCCCTGAAAGCCGAACTAAAATCACAGAAGGAAAGCTACAGAGACAATTTCCAAGAAGGATACTTAGAGGTTTTTAGCCAAAATTCTTTGATTCCCACCAGCGAAGAGGAAGATATTGATGCTAATTTCTTCGGGGATGTGATCTCTTCTCCTATCCAAAAAAATAACATCGGCAACTTCCAAAAAGCAGAGGAAAAAGCCCTAAAAGCAATAGAAAAACACTCTATGGTTTTCGGTGGACAGCAGAAGAATAAAGAGATTTTTAATGCTTATCTTCTCCTGATAGAAGCTCGTATTTATCAAGGAAAATTAAGCTCTGCTCTAGAAGCCATCAGCCAAGTTTATCAGACAATGCCGAAGGACAAAAGACTTCCTCTGGCGAAGATATATGAGGGACTGATTTACTCCAAGATGAAAAATAACATCCGTGCAGAAGAAATTTTCTATGATTTAGATAAAAACTATACTCTTACAAAACAGCAAAAAGCGGTTATGAGTGTCTATAAAGCTGAAAATCTGCTGTATAGCAACAGAAAAAAAGAAGCCATAGACCATTTAGAAAAGGCTTTTGTCCTTAATAAATCCCGACAAACGAAAAGCAGAATCGCCTATCTACGAGGACAGATTTTGGCAGAATTGGGAAATATGGAGGAAGCCAGAGAAAGCTTCGTAACGGCGTATAAATATTCTAATGATTTTGAACTAGAAGTAAAATCACAAATAGAAATCGCCAAGACTTTTAACAATGACAAAGACTATGAAGAAGCTAAAAAATATCTGGAAAACATAAGCAAAAAAGGAACTTATGCTTCCAGAAAAAATGAATTTTACTACGCTCTAGGGCTGTTGGCGGCCAAAACAGGAAAAGAAAACGAAGCCAATGAGTTTTTCCAAAAATCCATCAGAGAGCAAATATCCGACCCACATATCCGTGGAATGGCCTATTACGAAATCGGAAATTCGCATTTCAAAAAAAGCGATTATATAAAGGCTGGTGCTTATTATGACAGTGCTGTGAGTGTCATAGAACACACTCCTACAAAAGATAGGATAAAAGAACTCTCCACCAACATCAAAAACATTTCTAAAAACTACTATCTCATTAAGAAAAATGACAGCATTTTGGCTCTTACCAAAATGTCTGAAAATGAGCTGAATGACTTCTTTCAGAAACATATCAATGAATTGAAAGAAAAAGAAGAAAAAATAGAGCTGGCAAAGAGAAAGGAAAAGAAAAATAAGGAACTAGAAAAATATTTTTCTTTTGACAACAGCTCTGATTTCAAAGGATTTGAAGATAATTTCAGCAGCCAAAAAGGAAATAAATTTTATTTTGCTAACGAAATTACTGTTGCCAAAGGAAGTAATGAATTTAGAAAAATATGGCAAAATAGAACGCTGAGCGACAACTGGAGATATGGCGAGGATAATAAACTGGGCAGTTCTCTGGATGATTTAGAAAATGAAGCTCTGGGCAGAACTCCTGCTGATGCGAGGAGATTCGAAATTGCTTTCTACACAGAAAAAATACCAAAAGAGAAAAAAGCGATTTTAGCGCTGAAAAGGGAGCGAGATAGCGCAAGCCTGGAACTGGGCAGAATGTATGAAACTTATTTCCAAAATACACCACTCGCTACCAAAACATTATACGATTTGGTGGACAATCAGCCCGAAAAAGAGGTAAAACTACAGGCTCTATACCTCATCTTCTCAATGAATCATGAGAACACTCCTAATCAGGCGGAAAGAGCTAAAAATATCATCATTCAGGAATTTCCAGATACACCTTATGCTATTTTCGTGAAAAATCCTAGAAATACCAATTTCACAGAATCTGAAGAAGAGGTGAAAAAAGTCTATCAAGAGGCCTATGTTTTGTATAATGAAGAAAAATACAAAGAAGCGAAAAACATTGTAAATCAGGCTATTGAGAAATATCCGAAAGATGCTCTCATTCCTAAATTTGAGCTGCTAAATGCATTCATCATCGGAAGAAGCGAGAGCAAGGAAAAAATGATTTCTTCTCTACAGCAGATTGTCCTAAACTATGAAAGAACCAATGAAGGGAAAAAGGCCAAAGAGATTTTAGATTTCTTAGTTCCATCTAAGAAAAAAGAGGTCGATGAAATGAAAAACAAGGAAACAGAAAACAAAGAACAAAATCCTGAACCTGAAACCACTGAAAACGAAACGGACTTCTCTATAAATGAATCTGAAACTTCAGCTAAAATAGAGGAAATACCGCAAGAAAAACCAAAAGAAACTCCGAAAGAGGAACAAAAGAAACAAAAACCTAAAAAACTAGAACGACCAGTCCAAAGCTGGGAAAAACAGTATTTAGATTAATCATAAAAACCAGCATCAAAAACTTCTCTGATGCTGGTTTTTTATATTTTATACTAAACTTTATGTTATAAGAAAATTACTTTTTCTTCACTCGATGAAAGTCTTTCAAGTAAAACGGCTCAAAATACACAATATCTTCAAAGTCTTTTTGTTTGTATTTTTCTACGGCTTTTTTTATCAAGTACTTCGCTGATGGATAGATATTTTCGTTATATTTCGCCTGCGAAAGTTTTAGTATCTGCTGTGCTTTCAGAGAGCCATCTCCTACGAAAAGTATTTTTTTGTCCTCATATTCCTGAAAAGATTCTTCATCCAAAATCTTCGCGTTTGTCTCTACCTGCATCTGCCCTGATTTCCCATCAAAAACAGCCGTATAGACCTCCATTCTACGGGCATCTATGAGTGGAATTACCAAATCATAATCGCCCAAAAAAGGCTCTACCATAGTTTCCAGAGAATTTACCGTTACCAAAGGAATACCAAGCCCAAAACAAAAGCCCTTTGCCGAGGCTGCTCCTATCCTAAGCCCTGTATAAGAACCAGGCCCTTTTCCTAACGAAACTGCATCCAAATCCTTCAATTTTATTTCGGCTCCTTCCAGAGCCCATTCTATATAAGTGTGGAGATTTTCGGATTGTTTATAATCCTGCGATACTTTCTCACAAAGACAAAGCAGTTTTTCATCAGACGAAATGGCAACAGAGCAGTTTTTAGACGAAGTCTCTATGTGTAGAATTTTCATTCAGCAAAATTAATTTTTTTATTTAAAATCCTCAAATATCTATGATTTCAAAAGCATTTTCTATATGCTTGATTTGGAACTGATTTTCTTCATTTGGAAGAATGGCGATTATATCAAATCTCGCTTCCTTGTCTATTTCATTTTCTTCCAAAAAATGGCTCGCTGCAGAGATGAGCAGCCTGATTTTCTTCTTATTTACCGCCTCTTCTGGACTCAGGAAAGTATCTGCGCTTCTGGCTTTTACTTCTATTATAACAATCTGATTTTCAGTCTCTGCGATGATGTCTATTTCGGCTTTTAGATAGCGGTAGTTTTTGACTAAAATTTTATAGCCTTTCTTTTCCAAAAACTCTACAGCCAGATTTTCGGATTCCTTCCCAAAGTCATTATGTTCAGCCATTTATGGAATTATAAGAATTCTACTTTTGCTCCTGTTTCGAAAATATTTAGTTTTATTTCAGACCCTAAAATCAGCGGTACATTATCAAAAATATGCCCGTTAGGAAAAGCGAACAGCTTTGGGAAAGAATATTTCTTGAGCCTTTCGGCAATGATTTCATAAGCCATAGCATCATAACTATACTCATAATCAGGGTTTTCTGTTTCGTTTCCCATGTTAATCATCCCTCCGATGATGATGCCCTTTATTTTCCTAAAAACACCAGCCAAATCGAGGGAAATGAGCATTCTGTCCAGCGAATAAAAATTCTCGCCGATGTCTTCTATAAACAAAATTTTGTTCCTGAAATCTACCGAATACGAGCTTCCCAAAAGCGCATAGACCAGTGCCAGATTTCCACCGACCAAAATTCCCTCTGCACTTCCGTGGTTATTCTGTGGATGTGGAGCAACCTGATATTTAGGCTTTTTCCCGCTGAAAATATTGAAAATTCCTTCATAACTTTCGGCTGAAACTCCAAAAGATGAGGTCTTCAGTGTCTGTCCATGGATACTCGCAAAGCCCTTTTTCAAAAGGAAACTTTGGATGACGGTATTATCCGAATAGCCGATATACCATTTGGGGTTTTCTTTGAAATGATTTAGTTTTAGATGTCCCAAAAGATGCTGACAGCCATAGCCGCCGCGCGTAGCCCAGATGGCAGAGACCTCATCACTATTCAATGCCCAATTCAGGTCAGAAATCCGCTGTTTTTCCGTTCCAGAATAGCTGTACCCAAAGGAAAATTTGCCCAAACAATGAGGACTGAGAACAGGCTCATAGCCTTTGGATTTTATAAGCTCCAGCGTGGATAAAATCTGCCCTTCTTCTACTGAACCAGCAGGAGAAACGACCGCTATTTTATCGCCTTTTTTAAGGGTTTTTGGGAATATGATCGCCATAAGTGTCTGTTATTGAGTATCTTTTTACTTTATTTCTTCTCGTTTGATGCCTTTTTCTTCTAATCTTTTGTCCAGTTGGTTAAAGGATTTAAAACTTTGAAGGAAAATAAACACACTGAGAATCAGCAGAATAAAACCTACGCCTTTTCGGATTTTATTGGCTACCTGCTGGTTGAGTTTATTGTGAAATTGTTTCGCCAAATAGATTTTCGCCAAGTCTATCAAAAGATATGTCCCGATAACCAAACAGATATAAAGCAAAAATCTGCCCGTGTCAGGATAGTTTTTTCTAATGAAAATGACGGTTACCAGCCAGAAAAGCACCACACCGATATTCAGAATATTGAGCAGGAAACCATTGAGAAAAGTTTTCAGATAGTTTTGGTTGATGAGTCTTTCCTCGCCTGCGATGTGCATTCTGGTTTTGGAAACTATCATATAAATCCCATAAACAAAGATAATAAGCGCGGAAATCCTATAAAAACTCGGGTATTGGTCTATGATGTGGATAATGTCCTGACTGCTGAAATACGCCGCCACAATACACACTATATCCGCAAAAACCACGCCCAAATCCAGCGCCAATGCATGCCGAGGTCCTCGCGAAAGGCTGGTCTCCACCAAAAGGAAGAAAACAGGCCCAATGAATACCAAACTAAGCATAAAACCCAAACCGACAGCAGAAAAAATAAGCTCTATCATTAGGATGCGAATTCTTAATTGAAACTCCAAAAATACGGAATTTATTTTTAGATGAAAATCATTATATTTGTCCAATTAATTTTAATGAAAAAACTTTTATTTTCAGCTCTTGTGGGAGCGATGATTATTTCGTGCAGCAGGGATAATGACAACACAAACCCTACAACACCTCAGACGCCTGCAACCAATGAAATAGGAATTCTTCCTGTTAAATTTACATCTTCTAATGGGAAGATTGCAACCATGACTTATAATGGAAATAAGTTGGCAAAAATAATTGATGACGGGACTATTTGGAATGTTACTTATAATGGAAACCTAATAAAATCTATTAAAAGTGATGGAAACCTTTATGAGTTTAATTATGATTCTAATGGTAATCTTATCTCTGAAAAACTTATAATTTATGATGATAATACTACTAAAAGTGAAGAAATAGAATTCACATATAATCTGAATGGTTCTAATATAACTGGACAAAAAATAAATAAATTATATCTTACAAACGGAACCTTAAATGAGACAAAAACCAGCACTATTAATTATACTTTGGATGCACAAAAAAGACCTTTAACCACTAAAACAGAGTATAAAAGATATTCTCCTGCAAATGTTCTCACTTTTGAAACAAAAATGCTCAGTACTTATCAATATGCTAACTATAATAATATAGTGAAAAATATTGTAGGTTTTGATAAATTAGTTTATTCTGATTTATATTAGATGATGAGCTTCCTTTTGATATTATTTCTTACCTAAAGGAGGAAGTAACCAATACCAACTATTCAAGTGGCGTTCCTTCTCCTGCCCCTGGCGGATTTGTAAATGAATTAAAATACGAACACACTGTAAACTCCAATAACTATCCTATCAAAAAGGAAAATCTTGAGAAAAATTCTACTACAGGACAATTTCAAAAAAGCGGTTCTTATCGGACAATAGAATACAACAAATAACACAAAAACTCCCTAAAAAAGGGAGTTTTTTATTGCTGTTATTCTACTATTTTAAAATCTAATTGTTTCTGGATGAGGTTAGCTTTTACTACTTGTATTTTTATCTCATCACCGAGGCGGTAGGTCTTGCCTGACTTGGTGCCGACAATAGAATGCGCCTTCGGATCATGGAAGTAGGAATCATCCATCAGGTCTCTCAGTTTTATCATGCCTTCGGCGCCGTTTTCAGGGATTTCTACCCAAAAACCATAGTCTGCCACGCCCGAGATTACCCCCGTGAAATCCTGACCTACTTTGTCTTCCATGAATTTCACCTGCATATATTTTATAGAATCCCGCTCTGCGTTGGCAGCCAGTCTTTCCCTATCGCTGCAGTGTTTGCAGTATTCTTCGTATTCCTCTCTGTTTGGCGATTTTCCACCATCCAAATAATGCTGGAGCAGTCTATGCGCCATAAGGTCTGGATAACGACGAATAGGCGAAGTAAAGTGCGAATAATATGGGAATGCAAGTCCATAATGTCCTATATTCTCGGTAGAATAGACTGCCTTGCTCATACTTCTCATCGCCAAAGTTTCCACCATGTTTTCCTCGCCTTTTCCTGCCACATCTTTTAGGAGTTTGTTCATACTTTCGGCTATTTTTTGAGAATTGGAAATATTCATTTTGTAGCCGAGTGTCTGCACGAAATCCCTCAGTGCTTCCAGTTTCGCTGGGTCTGGGTCATCGTGGATACGATAGATAAAGGTATTATGCGTCGGTTCGCCCTTTCTGGAAAGAGATACATACTCGGAAACTTTTCTGTTTGCCAGTAGCATAAACTCTTCTATCAAGTGGTTAGAATCTTTACTGATTTTAAAATAAACCCCGATAGGATTATTATTTTCATCAAGGTTAAATCTCACCTCACTGCGGTCAAAGGCGATAGCTCCTTTCTTTAATCTCTCTTTTCTGAGAATCTTCGCCAAGTGGTCTAATACCAGTATTTCCTCTGCCAAATCTCCTTTTCCTGTTTCTATTCGTTCTTGGGCTTCTTCGTAGGAGAATCTTCTATCAGAGTGGATGACTGTACGCCCAAACCACTGCTTCACTATCTCTGCCCTGTCATTCATCTCAAACACTGCTGAGAAAGCATATCTATCCACATTTGGCTTTAGCGAACAGAGGTCATTACTGAGAATCTCTGGGAGCATGGGAACTACCCTATCCACGAGATAAACGGAAGTCGCACGGCTGTATGCTTCCTCATCTAGGAGCGTTCCTGGCTGTACATAGTGGGATACATCGGCAATGTGTACACCTATTTCCCAGTTTCCGCTGTCTAATCTTTTCAGTGAAAGGGCATCATCAAAATCCTTGGCATCTTTCGGGTCTATAGTAAAAGTAAGCACCTCCCGCATGTCTCTCCTTTTTTTCAGCTCTTCGGGAGTGATTTCTCGGCTGATTTTATTCGCAAAATCCTCTACTTCCTCAGGAAAATGGTAGGGAAGCTCATATTCGGCGAGGATGGAATGTATTTCCGTTTCGTGTTCACCTGGTTTTCCTAATACTTTGATGATTTCCCCTTCTGGATTTTTGGAATTGATATCCCATTGGAGCATCTTTACAACTACTTTGTCGCCGTCTTTGGCTCCGTTCATTTTAGATTTTGGAATGAAAATATCGGTATTGATGACCTTTTTATCACAAATCACAAACCCAAAATCCTTATATTTCACATACTCAAATGTCCCTACGAAAGAGTCTTTGGCTCTCTCCAATACCTCTAATACAGAGCCTTCCAGCTTTCGCCCCTTGAAATTATAAGTGATAATCAAGACCTTATCGCCCTGCAAAGCATCTTTTACATTTTTCTGATGAATGAAGATATCCTCATCCAGTCCCTCCACGCTTACATAGGCATTTCCATTAAGCGCAAAGTCTATCGTCCCCGTCAGTGTCTCTTTTATCTGCAGGTTCACCATATACTTGCCCTTTTCTACTTCTTTTATTTTATCTTGGGCTCTCAGTTTGTGCAGAGTCTGGATGACCAGCTCTCTCTGGCGCGGATTTTTGTAGTCTATGCCGTCTGCTATCTGTTTGTAATTGTATATTTTAGAATTTTTCTTATTCATAAATCGGAGAATGAGTCTTCCGATACTCTCCAATTTGTATTGTTGTTTTTGTGATTTATTTTTCTTCTTCATAAATGTTTTTCTTAAAAATTTTGTTCTTCAAATATAACATTATTTATGCTTTTTTCACCAAAAATCCCCCTTCATCTTTTTATAAAAAGGGGGATTGAATTACAAAAAACAAAAATCGTTATTTTCCTATGGTTTTATTTTATCCACTCTCAGCTGGTGTCTACCTCTTTCAAATTCTGCGGTAAGGAATGCTTTTGCAATTTCCAAAGCCTCTTCATTGCTCACGAATCTTGCTGGAATTGCTACCATATTAGCATCATTGTGCTGTCTTGTCAAAGCTGCAACTTCTGGGTTCCAAGCCAGTCCAGCTCGGATACCTTCATGTTTATTGGCTGCTAGCTGCATACCATTTCCTGTTCCACATATCAAAATTCCCAAAACACAGTCTCCCTTTTCGATAGATGTAGCGGCTGGATGAGCAAAATCTGGATAATCTACACTTTCCTTAAAAAATGTCCCAAAATCCACCATGTTATAATCTGCTTTTAGTTTTCTTTTTAGAAAATCTTTCATTTCGTGACCTGCGTGGTCAGATGCTATTGCTATGTTTATCATATCTATTCTATTTTTCTTTTTGCAAAAATATTATTTTAGCAAGGTTTGAGACAAATTATTTTTTATGATTTTTGTAATGTTTCAGCCCGCATTCTAAGAATTTCTTGAAATCTTCTTTGTCCATATATCCAGAGACAGGCGTATTAATCACCTTATTATCAGGCGTTACCAGAACATAGTGCGGCTGGGAATTGTTCTCAAAATTTATCTGCTGAAACATACTCCATCTATCGCCTATTGTTTTTATCTTCTTCATCTGTCCATTTCCCATGTCTATTTTCATCTGCTGGTCTTGTGGAAGTTCATCTTTATCATCTATATAAAGAGAAGCCAAAACCACCTCGTTCTGAAGAATAGGTAAAATGTCTGGCTGTGACCAAACGAATTCCTCCATTTTTCGGCAGTTTTCGCAGCCGTGACCCGTGAAGTCTATCAGGATAGGTTTATTTTCTTTTTTTGCTAATTCTACCGCTTCGAAATAATCATGAATAGGGTGTATTCCCAAAATCCCATCTTTTTCATTATGAAAATAGCTCACATTGAGCGGCGGCAAAATTCCGCTCAGCATAGAAAGTTTCGGTCTGTCGCTCGGTATCAGTCCTTGAACCAAATACACCAAAAAGCCTATTCCAGCCGCTCCAAATAATTTTCTCGTAAGGGAAATTTTTAGTTTTTTATCATCGTGAGGAAATCTTATTAGCCCAAACAAATATAATATTAAACCAATAGTAAGAACCACCCAAATGGCGATGAATAATTCTCGTTTTAAAAATGCTGTTTTCGCTACCAAATCTGCTTTGGAAAGGAATTTCAGCGCCAAGCCCAGTTCTATGAAGCCCAGCACTACTTTCAGCGTATTCATCCAGCCTCCTGACTTCGGCAAAGACTGTAATGCCTGTGGAAACAGCGCCAACAATCCGAAAACAATCGCCCAAGCAAAACCAAAACCTGCCAAAGCAAAAGTAAGCAGCATAGGCACATTAGAAGAACCTGTAACTGCACTCCCCAGCAATGACCCTAGAATAGGCCCCGTACATGAGAACGAAACAATCACCAAGGTAAGCGCCATGAAGAATATTCCTACGATTCCTCCTGCCTCTTCCGCCTTTGAAGATTTATTGGCAATGGAACTTGGTAAAGCTATATCATAGTATCCGAAAAAGCTTCCCGCAAAGAAAACAAACACGATAAAAAATGCCAAGTTAAGCCATACACTGGTAGATATTTCATTAAAAATATTTCCTGCAACGCCGCTTATTAGGTGAAATGGCAAACTAAGCAAAGTAAAAATCAAAAGAATGAAGAATCCATAGAGAACAGCATCTCTTCTGCCCTTCGCTTTGTCTTTTGCTCCTTTGGTAAAGAAAGAAACTGTCAAAGGCACCATAGGGAAAACGCATGGCGTAAGCAAAGCAATAATCCCTCCTACAAAGCCTAAAAATAGATAAGTCCAATAGCTCTCATCTGTATTCGCAGTCTGCTCTGTACCACACTGAACAAGAGGATTTTTATAATCAAGCCCTTGTATTTTTAGGTTTTTAGTGTCTAATTTTTGGTTTTCAGCCAATGTCTGCGAAGCCTGTGTTTCATCTGTGGATGCATCTTTTGGAGTTTCGAAATTTTCTTTCTTGTCTAAAATTTCTTCGTCCTTTATGTCACTTCCCTCTATCTTTATTTGATGCTGAAGCTCAATGGTATTGGGAGCAAGACAGACTCTATCATCACAAGTTTGATAAGTAATTTCTGCTGAAATTTTGGTAGATTTTTTAGCATCTTTTAGTTTGAATTTTTGTTTAAAAGAAACTGTATTAGAATAATAGACTATTCTAGCACCAAACGCCTCGGAAAATTCGTCTATTTTTTTCCCTACCTCGGTTACCTTTCCTATGGGTTCTATATTCTTCCCAAGAAGTTTCATCTCTGTGGGAATACCACTATCTTCAGGAATGTCTTTAGAGTAGATATGCCATCCGTTTTCTAGTTTTGCTATGAGGATGGCTTCGTATTCATTTTCGCCTAATTTATTGACTTCTAGTTTAAATTTTACTGGGTCTTTTATCTGAGCATAAAAACCCGTAATGATAAAACTAAAAAGAATAAGGAAAAACTTTTTTATGTTCTGCATTTTGTATTATTTCTTCTGTTAATATTTTTTATTCAAAATCTTGTAATTCCACGAGCTTTTTGTAAACTCCGTTTTTGTCTATAAGTTCTTTGTGAGTTCCCTGTTCTAGTATCATTCCTCGCTCCATCACTACTATCCAGTCAGCTTTTTGGATTGTAGAAAGACGATGAGCAATGACCAGCGAAGTTCGATTCTCCATCATTTTTTCTAATGCTTCCTGCACGAATCTCTCGCTCTCGGTATCCAGCGCTGAAGTTGCCTCATCCAGAATCATAATTGGAGGATTTTTCAGCACGGCGCGGGCGATGGAAACTCTTTGTTTTTGTCCGCCAGAGAGTTTATTCCCATCATCGCCTATATTGGTATCATACCCATCCGAAAGATTGAGAATGAAATCATGAGCATTAGCAATTTTTGCGGCTGCTTCTACTTCTTCTCTATCCGCATCTGGTTTACCCATGAGAATATTGTTATAAACACTATCATTGAACAATACAGACTCCTGAGTAACCATTCCTATCATCTGTCTATAATCCCTTACTTTTAGGTCTTTTATATTATTCCCATCTATCAGGATTTCTCCCTCTGTGGCATCATAAAATCTGGCTAAAAGATTAGCAATTGTAGTTTTTCCACTTCCACTTTGTCCCACCAGCGCAACTGTTTTTCCTTTTGGAATAGTTAAATTAAAGTTTTTCAGGATAGTTCTATCTTCATTATAATAAAATCCTACATTCTTAAACTCTATGCTGTTTTCTAATGTCTGGATAGGAATAGGATTTTCTTTTTCGTCTATCTTGATATCTGCATCTAGAATCTCTATCACACGCTCCAGCGCCGGCCCTCCTTTTTGTATGGTAGAAATGGAATTGGCTAAACTTTTAGCGGGAGGCAGGATTTGGAAAAACATTGCTAAAAACACCAAAAATTCCTCAGGCGAAAGGCTTTGGTTTTCAATGATTTGTTTCCCTCCATACCATGTGATTATCAGGAAAGTGATAGAACCCAAAAACTCACTCATCGGAGAGGCAAGTTCTCTTTTTTTACCTACGCCTACTGCGGCATTTAGCCACTTATTGATAGAAGTTGTGAAACGATTGTTTAGTAATTTATCTGCATTAAAAATTTTAATAACCTTCGCAGATTTCAGAGTTTCATCCACGATAGAAAAAATATTTCCCATTTCGGTTTGGGCTTCGTGGGCTTGTTTTTTTAGGCTTTTTCCTATCAGCGCTATCAGAGTTCCCATCACTGGCAAAACCAATAAAGTGAAAAATGTAAGCTCTGGACTTAGATAAAACAAAGTAATCAGCGTACTTATCAGCATAAAAGGAGAATTGACCAACTCTACTAAACTACCCAAAATACTTCCTTCCACTTCTCCAACATCATTAGACATTCTGGACATCATATCTCCTTTTCTCTGTTCTGTAAAAAACGAAACAGGAAGCGTCAAAATCTTTTGATACATAGAAGTACGAAGGTCTTTGGCTACACCTACACGATAATAAATAAGCATCAAAGAACCTATGTAACGGAAAATATTTCTTGCAAAAAACGCAAATGCCGTGATAACACATAACCACGCCAAAACGGTCAAAGCTCCATGCTCTTTCGCATTTACCTCTACCAGATAGTATGCATAATCCTTCAAATAGGAAAAATAATCTGACATATTCCCGCTATATACAGGCTCTACGGCTGGTTTTTTGTTATTAATAGTTCCAAAAAGCATTCCCAAAACAGGAAGTATAGTTCCCGCGGATGCTATCTGGAAAACGGAATAAAGAATATTAAAAAATAAACTCCCGAAAATATATTTTTTATGAGGGTTGGCAAATGCCAAAATTCTTCTATAAGGATTCATTAAACATAAATTTCAACTGACCAAATTACAATTTTTTTTCTTATACAAAAAAACCAGCCCAAAAGACTGGTTTTTCACTCAAAATAAATCGTTGCATAGCTATCGGAGTCTGTCTACAGATTTTACAAGCCTCTCATCTCTACGGATATTTTTATTTGCCATAAATAAAAACACAATAGAAATCAGCGGAAATACTGGCTCAATACCTTTCTCAGGAAAATCCATTCCTCCAGGTAAATTTAGTAACCAATAAACCAATAACCCTATCAACAAAGCGTTTATAACAATGCTGATATTATTCAGCAGTATTTGTCTTCCTCTATTTTTGTACATGAAAATACAGATAAATTCCACCACACCCAAAAATCCTACTCCTCCCAAAAATCCTGGAATTTCAACATCTTTTGATGTCAAAAAAAGTCCTCCAGTTGCAAGCACCGAAACAAGGATAAATATAGTCTGTATTCTTTGTAACATGGTGCAAAAATAAAATATTTTTTTGTATTTATCAAAAATAGTGTAGATTTGCAGCATATTTTTCGATTAAAGGAGCAGTGGATTTCTATCATTTGTTCCTAATTTACATCTTAATTTTACATTGATTTTAATTACATTTACTAAAAATTTATATGTTTAACATTGAAAGCCTACAGTCAAAATCTACAACAGAATTGACTAAAATTTGTAAAGATTTAGGCATTAAAGTAGCAAGAAACAGCACTGAAAATGATAAGGTTTTCGCTATTCTTGACTTTCAAGCTGCAAATCCCAAAGTAGCAAAAGAATACTATAATGCAACCGAAGAAAAACCTGAGAACACCACTGAAAACCAAACTCCAGAGAAAAAAACTACTAAAAGAAAAAGAGTAGAAAAACCTGCAGAAGAAAATATTTCAGACAAAAAAGAAGAAACAGAAGTAAAAACCGAAAAACCTGCAAAAGAGGAGAAAAAAACTACTCCAAAAGCCAAAAAATCTCCTAAAAATACAAAAGAAAAAGAAGCTAATATTTCAGCTTCGGCAGTAGAGGAAAATATTTCGGAAGAGAAAACCAATGAAGGTGAAAAACCTCTAAAAAAGAAAAACAAACAAAAAGAAAACTCAAAACAACCAGAAAACAAAGAACCTGAAAACGAAGAACAAAACCCTCCTAAAAAGGAATTTAATTTTGACAATATTGTAATCGTAGAGGGTGTTTTAGAGATTCTTCCTGATAACTATGGATTCCTCCGTTCTTCGGATTTCAATTATATTTCTTCTCCAGACGATGTATTTGTCTCTACCAACCAAATCAGAAATTATGGTTTAAAAACTGGTGATACCGTGAAAGGTATCGTCCGCCTTCCAAAAGAAGGAGAAAAATATTTTTCGCTCCAAAAAGCATTGGAAGTAAATGGCAGAGACCTGCATTTCATCAAAGACAGAGTAGCTTTTGAATATCTTACTCCACTATTTCCACAAGAGAAATTTAATTTAACTGGAAAAAATTCCACCCTTTCTACCAGAATAGTAGATCTATTCGCTCCAATAGGAAAAGGACAAAGAGCAATGATAGTAGCTCAGCCTAAAACAGGGAAAACTATGCTCCTGAAAGACATCGCTAATTCCATCTCGGCAAATCATCCAGAAGCCTATATGATGATTCTTCTGATAGACGAAAGACCAGAGGAAGTAACTGATATGCAGCGAAGTGTGAATGCAGAAGTAATCGCTTCTACCTTTGATGAAGCGGCAGAAAAACATGTAAAAGTAGCCAATCTAGTTCTGTCAAAAGCCCAAAGAATGGTAGAATGTGGACATGATGTGGTGATTTTACTAGATTCTATCACTCGTCTGGCAAGAGCCTATAATACGGTAACTCCTGCCTCTGGGAAAATCCTCTCTGGTGGAGTGGATGCCAATGCGCTTCACAAACCAAAAAGATTTTTCGGAGCGGCTAGGAAAATAGAAGGTGGCGGTTCTTTGACCATCATCGCTACAGCTCTGATAGATACAGGTTCTAAAATGGATGAGGTGATTTTTGAAGAATTCAAAGGAACAGGAAATATGGAACTCCAGCTGGATAGAAAAATCGCTAATAAAAGGGTTTTCCCTGCAGTGGATTTGGTGGCTTCCAGCACGAGAAGAGACGACCTGCTGCATGATGAAACCACTCAGCAGAGAATGTGGATTCTGAGAAAATATCTTTCTGATATGAATCCCGTAGAAGCTATGGAATTTGTAGAAAAACAAATGAAAGCAACTCTAAACAACGAAGAATTCCTAATGTCTATGAACAAATAAAAAAACCTCGAAAATTCCGAGGTTTTTCGTTTTTAGGAGTTTTATTTTGTTGAGATTTTATCTATCCATTCGAAAAGTTCTTCCAAATCATAGTCGCCTCTGTGTACTATGTCCCAAGGCATAGCAAAATCTACAGCTTTTTTATGATTTCTAAGAGTAGTCGCTAGAATTGTAGAAATCGCAAGGGAAGTATCCGCATCTTTGGCGCCGTGTCTTATTCTCCAGTTTTGAGTGGAGGTGTTTTTAATGAAATTCATCGGATTCATCATTTTTACGATATCCGCATCCGCCATTTGGGCTTTTGTATATTCATATGTTCTGGCTCCACCTTCGACAGGATATTCTGTTATGAAAAACTTGGCTGTATTATTATCAAAAGAAAATTTTGTAAAATGTTTATTATCAACCGTTAAATCTCCAAACAAATTATTCTCTCCAGCGGATAAATCCAAGGCATCAAACGCAGGAGCGGATTTACTTCTACGAAGATATTCTTTGGAATAAGTTTTAAAATCCAGCCCTACTACTTTTTTATTTTTAAACTCAAGCCAAGAATATTTACTCAAATCATTTCCTTCCGAGATGGCTTTATTAGCTGAATTTATCACATATTTTTTTATATATTCTTTGAATGTTCCTTCTCCTTTATCATTAAGCGTCAATGTTTTTCCGTTTTCATCTTTTAGTTTTAGGGAATTGACATATTTGGGAAACATGGAAGCTAATTTGGGCTGAACAGCGATTTGTTCCTCAGTCAAGGTTTCTGTGAATATCTCAATATAACCAGGATGGACAAGATTTATTACCTTATAATCCTTCACATGTCCATACTGCCATTCGTAGGCTGCATCAGCATTGTCAAGATTGGTAATTGGGCAATAGGCAGAGACCGCAAAAATATCATCTCTCACAGCAGCAGCGCCTAATTCATTCAAGTAAGAATGATAAATTTTCTGATTTCCACTCGCTCCCAAAAGCACAGAAAGGGCTCCGCCTGCGCTTGTTCCGTTAGAAATGATTTTTTCGGCATTACCCGGCATTATTTTATCATTAAATCTAAGATACCTCACCGCCGCCTTTAAATCTACTATCGCAGCAGGAGCTTTGCCAATGTATTGTGCTTTATCATTAGTAAGTTTACGCCCTCTTGCTCCTGGAGATGCCACTACATAGCCTTTGGACAGGGCGACAAGGATAGCATTGTCCTTGCCTGTTCTTTGGTCTTTTATTGGCTCTCCTGCTTGTGAGGACATATATCTACCTACATCATTTGGGAGGAAAATAGGCGCTGTATCAGCATTATACTTTCTGATGTTTTTCCCTTCATAGTATTCCACAGGGATATAAATGTTCATACTCTGATATCGTACATCCACAGGATGGCTGACATAGACTACATCTTCGTAAGCTCTGAAAGAAATTTCTTTTCCTGCGACCTGAGCCGTTTTTATGGTGTATTTTTCTGAATCAAAATTCAGAGAATACTCTTTGGACTGGGCGTGCATCATAGAAGCCGCCACTGCCATAATTCCTATTGCTGTTTTTTTCATTTGACTAATTGTTTATACAAATAAAATTAAAAAATTCTACTTAAAATTTATCTCAAAGTTAATGCATATATTTCAATCATTGATAAAATCTCTTGGGAAAATTGATTATAATATTTGATTTTTATTTACTTTTGGCGGAATTTTTAAATAGAATATTATGTCATTTAACTTACCTAAACTAGATTATGCATACAATGCACTAGAACCTATAATAGATGCCAAAACTATGGAAATCCACCATACCAAGCATCATCAGGCGTATATAGATAATCTTAATAAAGCCATAGAGGGAACCAACCTAGAAGGGAAAAGCATAGAAGAAATCTGCAAGGTGGCAGATGCACCCGCGCTGAGAAACAATGGAGGAGGACACTATAACCACTCTCTTTTCTGGGAAATTCTAACTCCCAACGGCGCAAAAGAACCTATGGGAAATGTGAAAAAAGCAATAGAAAACTATGGAGGTTTCGAGAAATTCAAAACTGATTTTTCAGAGGCTGCTAAGACAAGATTCGGTTCTGGATGGGCTTGGCTGTGTAAGAAAGAAAACGGCGAAGTAGAAATCTGCTCCACTCCGAATCAGGACAACCCGCTGATGCCGAATGCTGGCTGCTCTGGAACGCCTATTCTAGGGATAGATGTCTGGGAACATGCATATTATCTAAATTACCAAAACAGAAGACCAGACTACATCAGTGCATTTTTTGAAGTTATTAACTGGGACAAAGTAGAGGAACTTTACAACAAATAAAAAAGTAAAAATTGGGATGAATTTTATATGAATTTGTTCCAATTTTTTTTATTAAATTTAAACAAAAATTTATTGCAATGAAAAATAAGATTTATTTTTGGATGATAGGTCTAGTGATGACCTTGTTTTCGTGTAATGTGAATGCTGATATTACCCTGCACGAAGACAAAACACAGAGTATAGTGATGGACATCGATGGGAAAGAAGCAGCGAAAATCTTTAAAGATGAAAATAAGAAGGGTAAGAAAGATAAAGATGACCTCCCAAAAGAATGGACCAGCTTGTATGAGATGAACCTAAAAAAGGATAAAAAAGAAAGAATCACCGCTCCAGACACCATAGCAGTAATGAAAAAAATATATGTAAAAGGCAGCTATGATAAGGATGATCTTACAGATATTTCCTTTAAAACTGATAAACTGACTAATAAAGAATTGTCCATTATGTTCAATAAAAAAGAGGAAAAATCCTTACCAATTCTTGATTTGTTCTCCAGAAATGAATGGGACGGAAAAAACCTTAAAATAAACACTTCTGTATTAAATGATATGCTCATCAAAAAAAATAAAGATCAAGAATCTGATTTAGATTGGATGATATTTACTAAAGACTATCGGGTAACTTTCCATTTCAATTCGGAAATAAAGAAAATAGAAGGAAAGCATGATTTGGTAAGAAAAGTAAATAACAACACGGTAGAAATAAAGTTTAATGTAGATGATGTAAGGAAAAAAGGATTTAAATTCAAAAACGATGATTCTTTTATAACAATTACTACGAAATAAAAACCAAGCTAAATAGGTACTTTTCATCAGGTTCAGCCTCAAAAACTGAATCTGATTTTTTTATTAACAATGTCTGTGGCTAATGAGGAAAAACTATCTTTATTCCGTGTGGAAAACTTCCAAGAAAAAATATTTTGAAATCCGAAATAAAATTCTAATGAGAAAAAAATTCCCACAAGTCAAGAATTATTTTCAAATAAAAACATTTGTTTTTGAATAGGCTTATTCACATTACACTTGGTCACATTGTCTTTATTTCAGACTTATTCACGAATGTTGATAACCCTTTTTATAAATTTAAAATCAATGCTTTATGATGTGAATTATCTATGAATTTCAGCTAAAATATTTGTGCTAAACTTTCATAAAAAATTTATCCACTAAACCCAGCTCTATAACAATATACATCATATATCTTTTTTAATAAAATAGAAAAATGAATATTGTAATAGTGTGGTGCTTGGGGAATTTTTTGTCGGCTAAAATTTTTATTGGACGAATTTATAATTTAACTTTGCAGAAAGTAATCAAATAAAAATATGTACATATGAAAACAATTAAACAATTTGATTTTTCTGGTAAAAAAGCCTTGGTAAGAGTAGATTTCAATGTTCCTCAGGATGAAAACCTAAAGGTAACGGATAATACCAGAATCACGGCTGTGAAACCTACTATTGAAAAAATTCTTTCCGATGGCGGTTCAGTTATCTTGATGACGCATTTAGGACGACCAAAAGGAGAGAAAAATGATAAATACTCACTAAAACACATTCTCCCTGAAATAGAAAAGATTTTGGGTAAATCGGTGAAATTCGCAGAGGACTGCATCGGTGAAGAGGCGGTAAAACTCGCTTCTGAGCTGAAAAGCGGAGAAATCCTTTTATTAGAAAACCTTAGATTCTATAACGAGGAAGAAAAAGGAGACAAAGCATTTGCAGAAAAGTTAGCCAAATTAGGCGATGCGTATGTGAATGATGCCTTTGGTACGGCTCACAGAGCACACGCTTCTACGGCTGTTATCGCTGAGTTTTTCCCTCAGACTAAGTTTTTCGGGCTGCTAATGGCGAAAGAATTAGAAGCGATAGATAAAGTCCTTCATTCTGGCGAAAAGCCTATTACAGCCATACTTGGAGGTTCTAAAGTTTCTACTAAAATCACGATTATAGAAAACATTCTGCCAGTGGTGGATAATCTGATTATCGGTGGTGGAATGGCTTTCACTTTTATTAAAGCGCAGGGTGGAAATGTAGGAAATTCTTTGGTGGAAGATGACAAGCTGGATTTGGCTTTAGAAATTTTAGAAAAGGCTAAAAATCAGAATGTTAAAGTATATATTCCTGTGGATGTTATCGCAGCGAAAGAGTTTAACAATGATGTCGAAAGAAAAGAAGTGGCAGCAAATGAAATTCCTGACGCCTGGATGGGGCTGGATGTAGGAAGCGAGTCACAAAAAATAAATAACGATGTGATTATGAATTCCAAAACTATTCTTTGGAATGGTCCTTTGGGAGTTTTTGAAATGTCTAATTTTGCTGAAGGAACTAAGGCTCTGGGAGACAGCATAGCAGAGGCTACTAAGGTGGGTGCGTTTTCTCTCGTAGGGGGAGGGGACAGTGTAGCATTCGTGAAGCAGTTTGGCTACGCAGATAAGGTTTCTTATGTATCCACAGGTGGTGGAGCGATGCTGGAAAGCCTTGAAGGGCTGGAACTTCCAGGAGTATCAGCTATTAATAAATAATTGTAATTATAAAAAAGAAGCGAACTCTAAAATTTAGGGTTCGCTTTTTTATGAATATTTTTAAGTAAAATATTTTGTAAGTATAAGAAAACTGACTAAGTACAGTCCCAATTATACATTACATCATCAAACTGACATTTCGCCAAATCTTCTGGGTTTATAAAGAAGTTAGCCACGCCACAATCACCCCATATAATTTCTACATCTTCTATTTCATCAGAATCTATTTGAAGAAGAAGTAAGGTATGAGGGTCATTGTCTTTACGAGGATCATCTTGGGTGAAGTAAGGATAACCACCAATCTTATGCCCTGTGCTATCTAAATCACGAATAAAATCAGCTTCATCAGGTAACTGATATAGGTATTCTATTTTGTCTGAAAAGGTTTCATTCCACTTTTCTATAAAAAGTTTTTGTGCGGAATTTTCGTCCAATGAAAAAGTTCCAATTTCTTTGGTAAAATGTAAAGCAAACTGCAAATCAGCATCAAAAGGCAGATTATCATTATCAAAAACATAGTCCTCTATAAAATCATCAATGGACAAAGCTTCACCAATAGTAGGGTAGTAGAGTACTCGCTTAAAGTCATTACTGCAAGGGTTGTCAAAGTCTAGCCCAAATAGATAATCTTCAGTATCTGCTATCCAGAACTGCAATAGACCTTTTTTAGGATAGATATTGTTTTCGGGTAGTTGTTCACAGTTAATTTGTGCCAGCATAAAGAGTGGTTTGCCTTCAGCACTTTTAGGCAGTGAGCCTTCTTTTGGGATATAAGGCATGCCACCGAATTTACTATCGGTAAGTGTTAAACTATCAGATAAAGATAGTTTGATACGAATCATCTCCCGCTGTGTAGCAGTATTAAGGTCAGCAACTAATTGCTCAATTTGTTCTTGTGTAGGAATCATTTTTATTATGTTTTTTGATAGACAAATTAAAAAAATATTAAATACTCATATCTTTTACCGATTTTATATTATTTTTAGAGGAAAGAATCATCACGATTTCGGCGATGTTGTTATTATTTTCTTCGGTGGTCGCATTGAATGTTATAATATTGTTTTTCAGATTTTTATCAACTTTATTGATGTTTATTTCTTTTTGTAGAAAAACAGCATAGCATTCGGAAATTATTTCTGAAACAGCGGCATTTTCATCAATTTCAATTTCAAAAATCAGATTAGAAGATTTTTTCATGAAAACAGTTTCTACCTTTTTCAGCGCTATCATGATGATGAGCATAAAAATAATAGCAATGATGGCAATGTTATAAAATCCCCAGCCGATTCCTAATCCCACACAGCCAGTTGCCCAGATTCCAGCCGCGGTGGTCAGTCCGCCTACTTCGCCTTTTTCTTTGATGATGCTCCCAGCACCTAGGAAGCCTATTCCACTGATAACCTGCGCCCCAAGTCGCCCCAAGTCTGTTTTCATAATTGCTGCAAGACCTTTGAAATCTTTTTCAAAGCCGTAGATGTTTAGTCTGAGCTGGTCTTGTACCATGGAAACTATTGCCGCACCAAAACACACTAGGATGTAAGTTCTGAATCCAGCAGGTTTATGTTTTCTTTCTCTTTCGATGCCGACAAGCCCTCCAAAAATGACAGCCAGTAGAAGCCGTAGAAAAACTACATCCACGGTCAGCTCTCCTACAAATTTAATTTTTGATATGTTGCTAAAAAATTCAAACATGATATTTTCTTTTTAATTTAAAATTTTATTGAAAAAGTTATTTTTGAGTAAAAAATTGGCTTTAATAAACCTATTAAAAATCCATTTTCTAAGTTTTTTCGATAATATATATCAAACTCGAAAATTCGCCCGTTTTTAATGCTTTAAAATTAGAAATTGCTCCGTGAATTGCTCCAAAAAGCCAAAAAAATGGATTTTTCTTATATTTTTCGCTTAGCATAGAGATATAATAAGAATCGAGCAGGAGAGGTTTTATTTTTCTGATTTTCCAATTTTCATTATTCATCAATTTTTCCATTCCTGATTTTGAGAAATGCCAAATGTGTCTAGGCACATCATAGGCAGCCCAAAATTCTTTATATTTTTTTCCGTCATAGGAAGTGTGGTTCGGAACGGCGATGATGAGAAGTCCATTTGGTTTTAATTTTTCATGAAATATTTTCAGGTATTTTTCCCTTTCTTCTATATGCTCGAAAACATGCCATAGGGTGATAGCATCTAGACTTTCGTTTTCTATTTCTGTGAGTTCTGGATTAGAAATGAAAATTGTTTTTTTGGATTTTTGTTTTGCAAAATTTCTTGCATTTTCATTTGGCTCAAATCCGAAAGTGGTATATTCGTTTTCTATAAATTTTACGAACTCTCCTGCGCCGCATCCATAGTCTAATATTTTCAGATGAGTTCCTATTTCATTCTTGATTATATTTTTTTTATAATTAAGATTAAACTTCTGTAAAAATTTATACACTTTTTCTTTCAAACTTCCCGAATCCTGATGATGCGAAATATAATTTTTACTTTCATAATATTTACCTAAATCATCGGGCAGGGGAGAAGTTTTATAAATCCCTTGGATTTCTGTTTCTATAATTTCAAATTCTTCCTGTGAGAGAAAATGGTCTTTTATTTTCATTTTAATTTTTTATAAAACAACCACAATGTTTCATGTGAAACATTGTGATTTATTTTCCTAAATAAATTAATAAAACATTAATATCCGCTGGTGACACTCCTGATATTCTAGAAGCCTGTGCGATATTTTTTGGACGAATATTATTCATCTTTTGTAAAGCTTCCGAAGAAAGTGAGGATACTTTGCTAAAATCAAAATCATCTGGAATTTTTATATTTTCCATTCTTTGAAGTTTTGCTACATTTTCTTTTTCTTTTTCTATGTAGCCTTTGTATTTTATATTGATTTCTGCTTGCTCTTGTATCTCTTCAGAATATTCTCTTGCTTTATTTCCTATAATTTCTATTTTAGAAAGTTTTTCTAAATTAATGTTAGGACGGGTTAATATTTGAGATGCTCTGTATGCTTGGTCTACAGGATTGCTTTCGTTTTCTTCAAGAATAGGATTTATGATGTTTGGTTTTAATGATAATTCTTTTAGGAATTCTTCCAGCTCTCCAGATTTTTTAATTTTTTCCTCTACTTTTCTGAGTCTTTCTTCTGATGCTAAACCTATGTTGTAAGATTTTTCAGTCAGACGAATATCAGCATTATCTTGTCTTAGAAGTAGTCTGTATTCTGCCCTTGATGTGAACATACGGTACGGCTCTTCTGTTCCTTTTGTGATGAGGTCGTCTATCAGTACACCTATATAGGCTTCATCTCTGCTAAGGGTAAATTCATCTTTGCTGTGAACTTTATTATGCGCATTGATTCCTGCAATCAGACCTTGTCCTGCTGCTTCTTCATAGCCAGTAGTTCCATTGATTTGTCCAGCGAAAAATAAATTTTCAATCAGTTTGGTTTCCAAAGTATGTTTCAGCTGAGTAGGAGGGAAGTAGTCGTACTCTATGGCATAACCTGGGCGAAATATTTTAGCATTTTCAAAACCTGGTACATGTCTTAGCGCTTCAGCCTGAATATCTTCTGGAAGTGAAGAGCTGAAACCATTTACATAGATTTCTACAGTTTTCCAGCCTTCTGGTTCTACGAAAAGCTGATGTCTGTTTCGTTCAGCGAAACGATTGATTTTATCTTCTATACTTGGGCAATATCTTGGTCCTATGCTTTGTATAGTTCCGTTGAACATTGGGCTTCTATCAAACCCAGAGCGGAGAATATCATGTACAGTTTCGTTTGTATAAGTGATATAGCAGCTTCTTTGTTCTTTAAGTTTAGGAGTATCAAGGTAAGAGAATTTTTGTGGATTTTCATCGCCTTTTTGTTCCTCCATTTTGGAATAATCCAGACTTCTTCCATCTATTCTTACAGGCGTTCCTGTTTTCATTCTTCCTGCTTTAAAACCTAAGCTTACTAATTGCTCAGTAATTCCAAAGGCTTTTGGCTCGCCCATTCTTCCGCCGCCGAATTGTTTTTCTCCGATATGTATCAGTCCATTTAGGAAAGTTCCATTGGTAAGAACTACTGCTTTTCCACGGATTTCTACACCAATGTTGGTAATTACACCTGCTACTTTACCATTTTCTATAATGATATTTTTCACCATATCTTGAAAAAAATCAAGATTAGGAGTATTTTCTAAAGCTAATCTCCATTCTTCTGCAAAAAGCATTCTGTCGTTTTGAGTTCGTGGCGACCACATAGCAGGTCCTTTTGAGAGGTTAAGCATCTTAAACTGGATAGCAGATTTATCTGCTATAATTCCAGAATACCCGCCAAGCGCATCTATTTCACGAACGATTTGTCCTTTTGCTATTCCGCCCATCGCAGGGTTACAGCTCATCTGTCCGATGGTCTGCATGTTCATAGTAACCAGCATAGTTTTAGAGCCGAGATTGGCTGCTGCTGCCGCTGCTTCACAGCCTGCATGTCCTCCACCTACTACGATTACATCGTATATTTCGTTTATCATATATTGTAAATAAGTTTATAAATAATAAAAATGTTTCACGGGAAACATTAAAATAAATTGATATAAAAATCTTCTTTCGCTCTCATTTCTTTTTGTTCTTCATCGGATTTATCTTTGTATCCGCAAAGGTGAAGAACACCATGAGCCAGAACCCGTAGTAATTCCTTTTCAAAACTACTGGATAGAGTAGAGGCATTTTCCGAAATGCGCGGCAAAGATATAAAAATATCTCCGCTTATGGTTTTACCTTTTACATAATCAAAAGTAATGATGTCCGTGTAGTAATCATGATTAAGAAAATCCTGATTTACTTTTAACAGGTATTCATCATCACAGAAAATATAATTGATATTTCCTACTTTTTTCTCTTCATTTAAAATAAGTTTTTTAATCCATTCTGAACAATTTTCAGGAAGGGAAATTTCCTCTACATTTTCAAAAAAATACTGTATCATTCTGCTTTATTTATTTCTAAAAATTAGAACCAATGTCCTAAAATCACACTAAAAATTCCTTTTCCTTTATTCACAGCTTTGCTGTAATTTAGTTTTATCTGCCCAAAAGGAGATTTGTATCCAGCAGTAATTCCACCAGAAACATCGCCTACTTTTAGAATATGATTTATTTTATGCTCATCAAAGGTATTGATAAAATTAACATGTCCTGTGATGAAATAATTTTTCTTAATTCTAAACTGAAAATCATTCCCAGCAACGATGAGATTATCCGTAGCAAAATTCCCAAACTGATAGCCTTGGAAACTTACAAAATTCCCTAAATTCTGCTCAAAAATTCCACCTGGGTAGAAATGATAATAGTATGGAACATCTTTTCCGAAAGTAAGTCCTCCGAAAAGATTGAGCCTATAAGTCATACGGCTGGAAATAGGAAAACTCATTCGGATGTCAGCTTTGGTTTGGAAAATCTGTTTTTCAATTTTTTTATTAAAAATATCTAATAATTTTCCTTCTATATTAAGGTAGAAACCTCTTGATGAGAAGTCCTTGTCATTCCTTGTATCACTTTTAATGAAAACATAAGGATTGATAAAGTTTTTTTC
Organism: uncultured Flavobacteriaceae bacterium; assembly: GCA_963516475.1. Classification (GTDB taxonomy): domain Bacteria; phylum Bacteroidota; class Bacteroidia; order Flavobacteriales; family Weeksellaceae; genus JABCPE02. The sequence goes on along the minus strand of CAUQBR010000001.1, from coordinate 268,516 downwards.
ATTATCATAGCGGGTAGTTCCTATTTTGGACTCAAAATAATCATGGCTCATTCCTCCTCCTATGGCATATCTATCTTTCCAAATAGACTGAAGATAAATCTCATTTCTAAACCATTTCCATTTTCCTATTTCATTTCTATTATCATCATTAAGTTGTAGACTCATCCCAGAAGAATAAATCCCAAACCCAGGGAAGTAGCCATTATCCACGAAATAATTAAAATAATATCTCGGTTTATTTCCTCCTACGATGGCATCAAGGGAGAGAATAGAGTTTTGGAATAAAAACCTTTTGATGGTTGTATTTATTAATAAACCTGTTTTGAAAACTTCATCATAATGCAGCCCAAATTTTAGCATAAATCGGGCATTATCTTCTTCTAATTCTAGCTTTAGAATGTTTTTCCCTTTATCCTGTATCAGATCATAATTGATAAGTTTATAATTATTGGTAGCATATAATTTATCAATCATTTGGTTAATTCCAGCATAAGTTTGCAGAGAAGGAATTTTAAGGTTCATTTTCCCTTTTACATAAGATTCATTAAAAATCCTGCTATTCACCAAAATAAGGCTGTCTACTTTATAAATATTAGAATAAACAGGCTTGCTCATCATTTTCGGTAGAGAGTCTCTTTTTGGTAATTTATTGAGTATATCAATGTATTTTTTAGCCTCTTCATATCCTAAATTTAGGATTTTTTCTTTGTCGCCATAGCTTGTGGAAGAATATCCTTTTAGATTAGGATGAATTATTATATCTGTATTTTTATACTGAGTTTTATTTTCATTTTGTATAGTGAAATCTATCACTTGGTCTAAAATCTTTATAGCCGAATTAAGCTCATCTTTATTCGCCAAAGGAAGTGTCAAATCCACTCCGATGACAATATCCATTCCTTTCTCTTTAAGTGGTTTTGATGGAAAATTTACTGTCATTGCGCCATCTATGTACAGACTGTCATTTATTTTCACGGGATTTATCAGTGAAGGATAGGCGGAACTCGCCATGATAGAATTCACCAAATCTCCTTTTTCAAAAATTTTTACTTTTCCATTTTCCAGATTGGTTGCCACGCACATGAAAGGAATATTCAGCTTTGAAAAATCTGTAACATTAGAAACATTGTTAAACAAATCTTTCAAAAGGAAAAGATTTTTTTGTCCTTGTGAAATGGCTTTTGGCAGGACATTGAATTTACCTTTTTCAAAAGGAATATTCAGCAGATATTTGTCATTATTTTTATCAAAAAATGGAATTTCTTTTCGGTCTTTTTCATTGGCAAGAATTTCATAAAAATCCGTTTCTTTGATGATTTTTTCTATTTCCTTTGCCGAGTAGCCCGATGCATAAAGCCCTCCAACTATCGCTCCCATGCTGGTTCCAGAGATGTAGTCTATTTTTACTCCCAGTGAGTCTATCACTTTCAATACGCCTACATGGGCAAAACCTTTCGCGCCGCCACCTGCCAGAGACAGCCCTATTTTTGGGTTTTTCGGAATTTTTATGTTTTCTTTTACCTGAGCTTTATATAAAGTCAAAGAAAACATTATTATAAATATTTGAAGTAACTTTTTCATAATCAATCTTTTACATAAATTCTTTTGACTCTTCGTGAAATGGAAGTAAGAACCTCATAAGGAATGGTCTGGCAGTATTCTGCAAACTCTTCCAAAGTCTTGCAGGAATTGAAGATAATGACCTCATCACCTTCCTTCGCAGGAATTTCGCCCAAATCTACCATCAGCATATCCATACACACATTTCCCACGATAGGGACTTTCTGCCCTTTGATGATGACAAATCCCTTTTTGTTTCCTATTAGCCGAGGAATTCCGTCTGCATAACCTATCGGAATGGTAGCGATTCTGGTATCTTTCTCAGCGATGTATTTTCTGCTGTATCCTATAGAATCTCCTTTTTCTACTTTGGAAATCTGAGAAATCACAGTTTTAAATGTAGCCACATTTTGGAGCTGTTTTTCTATTTCAGGAACGCAGGAAATGCCCATCATCCCAATACCTATTCTTACCATATCGTATTGATAATCAGTAAAATTGATAATTCCAGCCGTATTGAGAATATGCCTAATAGGTTTATAATCGATATTTTGGATGATTTTATTTGAAACTCGCTCAAAGGTTTCCAGTTGGTGCAGTGTATATTCCTTTTCTTTGGGAACATCTGCGCAAGATAAATGGCTGAAAATACTCGCTATTTTGACATTGTATTTTTTCAAGGAATTAATCAAATCATCTATTTCATCTTCTTTAAAACCAAGGCGATGCATTCCTGTTTCTATCTTGATATGAATAGGGTAGATTTCTTGGATTCCTTTCGCTTGGAGTTGTTTCCCAAATAAATCCAAAACCCTCAGGCTGTATATCTCTGGCTCCAGATGATAATCTATGATGGTGTCATAGCTGCTCTGCTCAGGATTCATCACAAGGATAGGCGTAGTGACACCATTTTTCCGTAAATCAACTCCCTCATCTGCATAGGCAACTCCCAGATAATCAATATGGTGATGCTGTAGATATTCAGCAATTTCGTAGCCGCCCAGTCCATAGGAAAAAGCTTTCACCATCGCACAGACTTTTGTCTCTGGTTTCAGTAAATTCTTGTGAATGTTTATATTATGCACGATGGCATTAAGATTTACTTCAAGCGTAGTATCGTGCTTTTGTAGTTCTAAAAGTTTTTTGATTTTTTCAATTTCAAAAACTCTCGCACCTTTTAATAAAATCAGCTGATTTTCAATCGTATTGAGATACTGGCTGTCTATAAGTTCCTGAGTATTATCAAAGATTTTGACTTTCCCTGAAAACAAATCTTTATACTTCGTGATATGTTCACCGATGAGAATGATATTTTCAAAATCCTGCTCGTTGGTAAGTTCCGCTACTTTTTTATACAATATTTCGTTCTCTTCTATCGTGTCCAAAATATCTGTAAGAATGAGCGATTTTTTCTGCTTTTGATATTGGTTAATGAACTGATATGCAATGATTAACGAATCCAAATCCAGATTAAAAGAATCATTGATAATCAGATTACTTCTAATGCCGTTCACGCTTTCCAAACGCATCTCCACTGAATGCAGATCTTGGATTTTACTCACGATTTTTTCGTTGGAGATTTTCAGTGATTTTAAAACGGCTACAATCGCCAGAATATTGGAAAGTGTAGCCTCATCTCGTTTTTGGAGAGAAATACTGATTTCTTCATCAAAATATTTTATTCCGATGCATTCATTAGGATTTTTATAATCGGAAGAAATACGGACATCATTTCTTTGATTCAGTCCGAAACTAATTAAATTTTTACTTGAATAAAGTTTATTTATTAAATTATAAACCAATTCATTATCTCCGTTATAAATAATAGTTTCACTTTCTTTGAAAAGAATGATTTTTTCGTTTATCAGTTCTTCTTCGTTTTTAAAATTAGAAGAATGAGCAGAACCGATGTGCGTCAAAACGCCGATTTTCGGGGCGAAAATATTTTCCAATCTTGCCATTTCGCTCGGTTTAGAAATTCCGACTTCAAAGATTCCCAGCTGGTGTTCCTCATTGATTTGCAGCAGCGAGATAGGAAGCCCAATCTGCGAGTTGAAACTTTTGGGAGATTTCACAGTGGAGAATTCATCCCAAAGACACTGATAAAGCCATTCTTTTACAATGGTTTTGCCGTTACTTCCTGTAATGCCGATGGTGTTTTCTAAATGTGAATTTTCTAAATGTTTTTTAGCTAAAATTTGTAAAAACTCAATGGAATTTTTGGTAATAATCCATGTAATATCTTCGTATTCAGGATAGTAGTTTTCAGAAATAATGACTTTCACACCTTTTTCTACTACGGAAGAAATGTATTTTTCGCCAGAATTATTTTTGGTGTTAATGGCAATAAACGCCGTATCCGAAATAGAATAAAGATTTCGGCTGTCAAAAGAGATATTGCTGATGAGAATATCTGGATTCCCAATCAGTTTAGAATCTGTAAGTTGCGAAATTTGTAATGTGCTGTATATCATTATTTTTTATTCAAAACTTCTTCTGTAAAAACTTTTCTGCTCACAGCCTCGTAGCTGTCAGTTTCTCCTAATTGTACCAAATCATCACTCCCTGAGGTTCTCATGGAATAATTGGCCAAGTTCCCTGTTTTCTTGCAGATGGCGTGGACTTTCGTTACATATTCTGCCGTAGCCATCAGGTTGGGCATCGGCCCGAAAGGTCTTCCCATGTAGTCCATATCCAGCCCAGCAATTACCACACGAACGCCGTTGTTCGCCAGTTGATTGGCTATTTCTACAATGCTTTCATCGAAAAACTGCGCCTCGTCTATGCCCACCACATCACAGTTAGACCCAAGGAGTAGAATCTCATCGGGAGTTTCTACGGGAGTGCTTTTTATTTTATTTTGGTTGTGAGAGACCACCTCTTCATCGGCATAGCGGTTGTCCAGCTTTGGTTTGAAGATTTCTACCTGCTGTCCAGCCATCTCTGCACGGCGGAGCCTTCTGATGAGTTCCTCGGTTTTTCCAGAAAACATAGAACCGCAGATAACCTCCATCCAGCCGCTTTGTTTGGCGTGATTGATTGTATTTTCTAAAAACATTGTAAATTAGCCTTTTGATTTTGATGTGAAAAATTCAAAATTAAATCCCAAATTTAAACAATTTTAATAAAAGAATTTATGAGTGGTATACTTTATTTTGTTCCTACGCCTATTGGCAATCTGGAAGATATGACTTTTCGGGCAGTAAAAATTTTGAAAGAAGTAGACTATATTCTTTGCGAAGATACACGGACTTCGGGAATTTTATTGAAACATTTTGAAATTTCTAAACCATTGAAATCATATCACTTACACAATGAACATCAAGCGACACTTAAAGTGATAGAAGACCTGAAAAATGGTCAGAACATCGCCATCATTACTGATGCGGGAACGCCTGGAATTTCTGACCCTGGATATCTGCTGGCAAAGGCATGTGCGGATAACGAGGTGGAAATGCAGTGTCTGCCTGGTGCTACGGCTTTCGTGCCGGCGCTGGTGGTTTCTGGACTGCCTAATAATGAGTTTTTGTTCGTGGGTTTTCTACCACAGAAAAAGGGAAGACAGACCAAACTAAAACAGCTGGCGGAGGAGAAAAAAACGATAGTCCTCTACGAAAGTCCGCACAAGATAAACACCACGCTGGAGCAGATAAAGGAGTTTTTCGGAGAGGGAACGAAAATCAGCCTCAGCCGAGAAATTTCCAAAAAATTTGAAGAAACCAAACGCGGAACCATAGAAGAACTCATAGAATTTTCCAAAAGTAAAACACTGAAAGGCGAAATGGTTTTGGTGGTGAATAAGGATAATTAATTTATTTAGAAAAAAATAACTTATCTTTGCAAATGAGAATAATTTTTCTAATAAAATGGATAAAATAAAGGAAAATGTGACTAAATATGTATTATTAGAGTTACATAAGTGGTATACTAATAGTTCATCAAATAAAGAAACAAATGATTTAAGTATGTTAAAATCATTAAAGTTATTTTTTTTACTTTCTACTGTGAATCTTGATGAGGAAGATAACCTTCTTGAGAAGGTTTTTAATAATTATTATGCCATGCCATTTGGTCCTGTAGAAGATGATGTGTATAATTTTTTTAAGAATACTCCAGAGATTATAGATAAGGAATCTTTAAAAATATCAAATTTATCTTCAAATAATGATGAAATCGCAGAATATAAGAATATAGTAGATATTTGTATTGAAAAACTTAAGCAAATTAATGATAAAATCATAACTTATTCTGCATCACAGCTTGTAGATTTAACACATAAATATTCTTCTTGGATTACTAATTATAATAAAGCATTAGCTAATAATTCTGCTAAAAGAGAAATTCCAAAAGAAGAAATAATTAAAGAAGAAAAGTTTTATTTTATATAAGTTTTCTGTTTTGGAATTGAATTTATGGATATTATAGAATCTTTTTATCGTAAAATATATAAATATTATTTTTATCTTGGTAGTTATAAGAGTTGGGGAGTATCTTATATAGATTATCAAAAATTTATTGAAGAGGAGATAAATAAAATTGTAATATTTATTATTAAAGGTGATTTTATAGGCTTTAATGAAAAATTACCGGAAGAAATAGAAACTATATATTCTGAATATTTAAACAAAATAGAAAATCAATTAGCAGATAATGTAGATCTTTTTAAATTTTTCAATGAAAATACAAATAATATTTTTCAGGAAGTAAAAAAAATACTATCAGAGTTTTTTACCATTATTTATCATTTTACTTTTGTATCAAATCATCTTGTTTATCAAAGGCAAACTTTTATTGAAACAAATAATGAACTTCTTTATGAATTATGTGAATATTGTAATCTTTTTATTTTGGATTATTCCATAGTTGATAACATAGAATATTATGAGAAACTTTCTAAATTAAATATTAGAGTAAAAGAGAGACATAACAAAAAGCCTTTTAAAAATTTAAATATTCTTGAAGCTAAGCTTAAATTTTTGGAATATAAATGGCTTAAGCGAAAGAAATACAATAGGTTGAAATTACAAAAATATGATAATATAAATTATTCAGAGAAGTATATATTTAATGATAATATAGTAAATTTAGATGAAAAAATTAAAATAGGAGAGCCTTATTATTCTTATTATAAAGACTGGATAAATAAAATAGAATATCATTATTTTGAAGAAAAAGCAAGAGAATCAGATTATTTATCTATTATAAGAAATAAAGATAAGAGAGATCTAAATTCTTATGACATATATTTAAAAATAAAATATTATAAGGATATAGATGAGAATATAGATGAATTAAAGAAACTACAAGATGATGTACAAAGATTGGATGAATCAATAAGAATAAAGAATGAACTATATTATTTTAATAATCTATTTTCTCTTTTAGTTAAATCTGATGTAGAAGAAGAATTAATAAATAGAGAGTATAAAAAAATAACAAAAAAGCATAAAGAGGCTAATAATAATAACTTTTTTATTCATTATAAGTATTTAACCTATCTTATTGAGCAGGCAAATAAAAAGGATAATTTAGATAATATAAAAATAGATGATTACCAGAAAATATTAGATGTTTGCAGAAATAAATTTGAGTGGGCAAAAAGAGTGTTTAATAGGTTATATGATTTTGACAAGAAAGATTGCTTAATTAATATACAAGGTATTTCAGTATATCATCCATCAGCATTTTCACTTCCTTTAAGTATTTTTGAAAATGAAAGAATTATAAATAAATTAGAAAAAGATTTTAATGATTTAAAACAAAAAAGAAATCAAATTTATATTAAAGAAATAGAAAATAAAATAAAAACAGATGAAAAAAAATCAATAGAAATTATAACTGTTTTTACAGCGATTATTTCATTTATAGTAGGTTCAATAGGGGCTTTTAAGTTTATAGAATCTTTTGTAGAATCATTATTATTTATTACAATTTTCGGAACCTCAATATCTATTTTTGTCTTATTAATGCTTGTTTCTACAAAAGGATTGGAAAAATTAAAACAGTATTGGTATCTTTTTTTAATTGGTTATATAAGCATTTTTGTAATTATATGTTGGTTATTCTCTCAAAAAAATCAAATGATAAGGGCAATTATATAATAAATGAGAAATTAATGAATAAAAAGATTGATAGTATATATCAAATTTCTAAGAAAGAAATTAGGCATGATGTAAATAAAGTGGACAGTTCAGATAAAAAAATAATAAAAAATAATAAATAAGAATATGAAATTATTAGAAGGAAAAGTAGCTCTCATCACAGGTGCGGCTACAGGTATCGGAAAAAGAATAGCAGAAGTTTTTGCAGAGCAGGGAGCTAAAATAGCATTCTCCCACATCGGTCCAGATGACTTAGCAAAACAAGTAGAAGCAGACCTAAATAAAATCACTACAGCTAAAGAATACCACTCTAACGCTGCCGATTTTGATGAGGCTCAGAAACTGATAGACGATGTTATCGCAGACTTCGGGCAGATAGATATCCTTGTGAATAATGCAGGAATTACCCGAGACAATCTTCTCCTTAGAATGAGCAAAGAGGAGTGGGACATCATCATGAAAGTGAATTTGGATTCTGTATTCAACCTTACAAAAGCGGCCATCAAACCTATGATGAAAGCAAGAACAGGGTCTATTATCAACATGGCATCTGTGGTAGGTGTTAAAGGAAACGCAGGGCAGGCAAACTACGCAGCGTCTAAAGCTGGTGTTATCGGATTTTCTAAATCTGTTGCTTTGGAGCTTGGTTCTAGAAACATCCGTTGCAACGCCGTGGCGCCAGGTTTCATAGAAACAGAAATGACAGCTAAACTAAGTCCAGAAGTGGTACAAGGCTGGAGAGATGCCATCCCGTTAAAGAGAGGAGGGCAGACCACTGATGTAGCCAATACATGCCTATTCTTGGCGAGTGACTTATCTTCCTATGTTACAGGACAGGTTATCAATGTAGATGGCGGTATGCTTACTTAAAATATTACAAAAGACTTTCACGAAGAAAGTCTTTTTTTCGTTTTAACTAAAAAATAAACACAATGAAAAAATATGATAACTTTTTTATTCCAGTTGATGACTTGGAAATGGCAAAAAAATATTATGAAAATAACTTGGGATTAAAAGTAAAGTTTGATTTTTCGGATATGGGAATGGTAGCATTCAGTGTTGATGGTGAAGAAGCGGCAATAATATTAAAAGATAAAAACAAATTTAAAGATTTGAAACAGACAATATGGTTTGAAGTAGATGATGTAAATCATAAATATCAGCAAATGAAAGAAAGCGGAATTAAATTTTTATCAGAACCTTTCAAAATAAGAACAGGATATGCTGTTGAGTTTGAAGATCCGTTTGGAAATAGATTTGGAATAACGGATTATTCTGTAGTAGAATAGATATTTTTATTTAAAAACATAATGAAAGTTCATTTTTTTCGTTCTAATAGAAAAATCAAACATAATGAAAAATTTATTATCAGGAATTTTATTCCTTTTTAGTGTGGTATTTTCTTTTGCACAAAATGATAGAAATGTCGGCGACTTTATTTCTCTGAAAGTGTATGACAGAATTTCCGTAGAGCTTATAGAATCCAAGAAAAACAAAGTGGAAATCATAGGCGATGGCAGTTCGAAAATCCAAGTAATCAATAAAAACGGAGAACTAAAAATCCGTACCCAAACTATGAAACTCCTGCAAGGAGATGATGTTAAAGTAAAGGTTTATTACAATGACCTTAGCGATATTCAAGCGAGCCAAGGTTCTGAAATTACTTCTCATGATGTATTGAAAACCAACTTGCTGAAACTCACAGCTAATGAAGGTTCTAAAATCCAAATGAGAGTAGATGTCGACCAGCTGAATGTAAGAGGAAATTCAGGCGGTGAAGTAGAGCTTTCAGGAAATGCAGATATTCAGGAAATCGTGATGAATTCTGGCGCAAAATACAAAGGCGATGACAACGAGGGAGAAAATGTTTCTGTAACTGTAAATGCAGGCGGAAAGGCAGAAGCCTACGCTTCTAAAGCTGTAAATGCCACCGTGAGAGCAGGGGGAAGAATAGAAATCCACGGCAACCCGAAACAAAGAAATGTAAAAAAAGTAGTAGGCGGAGTTATAGAGTTTAAATAAAATTAAGCTCCCAGAATATAATCTGGGTGTTTTTTTATTCCGAAAAAAGATTTTCTTCTTCCTTTTCGAAGAAAGTATCTATCAGTAGATTTTCCTTTTGCGATGCTGCTACAGCGAGCTGGTCAGCTCTTTCATTTTGTGGATGTCCTGCGTGGCCTTTTATCCAGTGGAAAGTAGGTTTGTACTTACTGAAAAGCGGGATAAATTTTCGCCACAGGTCAGGATTTTTTACATTTTTAAAGCCTTTTTTTATCCAGCCAAATATCCAGTTTTTATTTACCGCATCGGCTACATACTTACTGTCGATAAAGATATGAATATCGTGCCCTTCTTCTTTGAGGTTTTCCAGAGCAGTGATTACCGCGAGAAGTTCCATTCGGTTGTTGGTTGTCAGCCGAAAACCTTCCGAAAAGCATTTCTCATAGTTTTTTTCAGGTGCTTGCATAATGATACCATAGCCACCTTTGCCAGGGTTGCCACTACACGCCCCATCGGTATAGATTTCTATCTTCATATTTTTAGAAAGGCATATCATCTTCATCGTTCATAGATGAAGCAGAAAGGCTGTTTTTAGGTAAATCAAATGCAGCAGCAGGATCTATGCTTACTCGGAGGTTTTCAAAAGCATTCTGATTTGGCTGAACATAAGAAGACTGCTCATTAGTTCCAAATAAATCCAAATCCGAGAATTTGGCCAAACTTGATTGGAACGAAAGTCTTACATCTGTAACAGCACCGTTCCTGTGTTTCCCAATGATGAGTTCTGCCTGCCCAGCAGATGGACTTCCATCTTCCCAGTTTTCTATTTTGTAATATTCAGGACGGAAGAGGAAAGAAACGATATCGGCATCCTGTTCTATCGCTCCTGACTCCCTCAAATCCGAAAGCTGTGGGCGTTTGTTAGGTCTGCTTTCCACACTTCTGGATAACTGAGAAAGAGCAATTACAGGGACATTAAGTTCTTTTGCGATGGCTTTTAGGGAACGCGAAATAGTAGCAATTTCCTGCTCTCTGTTTCCTGAGCCTTTTCCTCCATTATTTGCGGTCATCAGCTGGAGATAATCCACCATGATGATTTTCACGCCATGCTGCATTACGAGTCTTCGGCATTTAGCCCTAAAATCAAATACAGAAAGCGCTGGAGTTTCATCTATATAAAGAGGAGCATTTTCCAGCTCAGATACATTATTAAACAGCCTTTGCCATTCTTCATCGCTCATTTGTCCTTTTCTTAGTTTTTCGGATGAAATGCCCGTTTCGGAGGCGATCATCCTTGTGATGAGCTGTACAGAAGCCATCTCTAATGAGAAAAGCGCCATTGGAATTTGATGCTGAACGGCAATATTTCTTGCCATGGAAAGCAGGAAAGCCGTTTTACCCATCGCAGGACGGGCAGCGATGATGATGAGGTCAGAATTCTGCCAGCCACCAGTTTCTTTATCAACATCCCTAAAGCCCGAAGGAATACCAGAGAGTCCTTCTTTGTCTTTTAGAGCTTTGATTTTGTCGATGGCTTCCTTTACCAAAGAGTTAGCCGTATCGAAACCTTTTTTGATGGTTCCGTTTGTAATTTCAAAGAAACCTTGTTCGGCTTTATCCAAAAGCTCGAAAACATCGGTAGATTCTTTGTAAGAATTGTCAATAACATTGGCAGAAACATTGATAAGTGAGCGGAGAATGTATTTCTCCAAAATGATTCTCACATGATATTCTATATGTGCCGAAGAGCTCACAGCTGTGGTGAGGTCTATGATGTAGTGGTCGCCTCCTGCTAGGCTGAGTTTTTCGGTGCGTTTCAGCTCCTGAATTACGGTCACCATATCCACAGGATGGTTGTTTTCATAGAGTTTTAGAATCGCTCTGAAAATTTCCTGATGTCTTGGATCGTAGAAAACCTCTGGTTTTAGCAAGTCTATGGAGTGGTCTAAGCCTTTCTTATCAATCAAAAAAGTCCCGATTACAAGTTTTTCAAATTCCACTGCATTAGGAGGAACTTTCCCCTGAGAAATAGACAGTTCTTTTGCAAAATTTCCATGCGTGAGAGATGATAATGTTTCTTTTTGTACCATGGGACAAAGATAAAGATTAAACTCTCAAAATTCTACGCAATGTTGAAAAGTAACTATAAATTACAACAAACAATTATAAATCAATTAATTATAAGTTTTAAGAATGTTAATAAAATTGCATAAAAAAATCCAGTATATTTTTTTTACTGGATTTTTTTATTTTTAAATTTCCTCTTCAGGTTCATTATTTTCAATGATGATTTCCTCATTTTTTGTCTTTGGCTCTTGATGAGGAACTTCGCTTTTTCCTTTTAGATATTCAGGAAGATTAAGCCCAGCCATATTGAATAAATCATTCAGAGGCGGCACGGTTTTCATCATTCCTGAAACGAAATTAGCCGTGGAAGTGTTCCCGTCAGGATTGTTCCCACTGTCCCAAACTGTAACCTTATCAATTTTAATATTTTTAACGGCTTCCACTTGAGTTTTAACCAATTCAGGAAGTTTTTCAATAAGCAGTAATTGGAACGCTGAGTTGGTATCTCCACCGGCAGCTTTTACCACTTGGTCATAACCTTCTGCCTGTTTTGTAAGGATTTCAAGGAGACCTTTCGCTTCAGCTTCCATTTTTAGATAGATAGCATCGGCTTCCCCTTTAGCTTTTAGTCTGATTTTTTCAGCTTCCGCTTCTGCGTCGATGATGGCTTTTTGTCTGGAGATTTCCGCAGGAACTACGATGTTGGCATTTTGTGTAGAACGCTCTCTTTCGGCTCTCGCAGCTTCCGCTTTTTGTTCGGCTAAATAAGATTCCTCAAGGGCTTTTGCTGCCTGAACTTTCTCTGCTGTGATTGCTATTTTGAGAGCTTCGGCTTCTTTTTCTCTTCTCTGTGCATCGGAATTAGCGATGGTTATTTTCGCTTCGTTTTCCCCTTTTACGGCAAGGGAATTTGCAAGTGAAGTCGCAATTCTTGATTCCTTTTCAGCTTCGGCTTTACCGATGGACTCATCTTTCACAGCGGATGCGATGCTGATTTCTCTGTCTTTTTGAGTAATTGCAATTTTTACATCTCTGTCTCTGTTGGTTTCCGCGATTTGTACATCTTTTTCTCTGTCGGCCTCAGCTTTACCTGTTTCCCCGATTTTTTCTTGTTCAGCAACGGAGATTTTAGCTTCGTTAATCGCTTTCGCAGCAGCTTCTTTCCCTAAAGCTTCGATGTAGCCAGACTCGTCTTTGATATCGGTTACATTGACATTGATGAGTTTTAGACCTATTTTTTTAAGTTCTGTATCTACATTTTTAGAAATATTTTCAAGGAATTTATCTCGGTCAGAGTTGATTTCCTCAATGGTCATCGTAGCAATCACCAAACGAAGTTGCCCAAAAAGAATATCTTTAGAAAGCTCCTGAATCTGCTCTGGCGAAAGCCCTAAAAGTCTTTCAGCGGCATTTCCCATCGTGTCTGTTTCAGTGGAAATAGCGATGGTAAATCGGCACGGCACATCCACACGAATATTCTGGCGTGAAAGGGCGTTGGTAAGATTGGCTTCGATGGAAATCGGCTTTAAATCAAGGTATGCAAAGTCTTGAATGACAGGCCACACGAATGCACCGCCACCATGGATACATCTCGCAGAACTTCCGCCAGTTTTTCCATAAATTACCAAAATTTTGTCCGAAGGACATCTCTTGTAACGCGAAATAAGAGAAACAAGAGTTACAAAAAGCACAAAAACTAATGCTACAATAATAATAAATGGGCTCATATAATTTTACTTTAAATTTTTTCTACAATTAAAATTTCATCTTTTATATCCACTACTTTTATAAGTTCGCCAGACAAAATATCTGTCTCAGAGTTAGTTATCGCATAGAGTTCATGATTGGTTCCCTTCAGCGAAATAAGAACTTTCCCTTTCCCAAGGCTCTGAGCAGGAATTTTGAGATAGACTTCGCCTGTTTTATTTTTTAAATCATTGATTTTAAAAGTATTGTCTTCAGATAATTTAAGTAGTTGTTTAATAATTAAAAAGAAAATCAATACAAAACCAGCTCCCACAACAGCTGCAAGAATGGTAAGTAAAAATTTGTTTTCTATCATTGGGTAAAAAGCAACACCAGCCCAGCCAAAACCGAGTAGGAAATTGGTAAGATTTCTCAGCGAGAAAAGCTGAAAAGGTGCATCGACACCATCAAAATCTCCATCAAAATCAGGCGCTGTGCCATCCGTGCTGTCACTGCCAATGAAAGTGAGTACAGCCTGAACCACAAATATCAAACTGCTGAACAATGCTACATACCAAAAATAACGATGTAGAACATCTAAATTTTCTAAAAAATCAAACATTTATCTAAAATTTAAGATTTCCTAAAAATACAATTTTTAATTTAATTATAAAAAAATAAAATAGGTTTTTTATGATAAAATTTTTAAAGAGGAGAAATAAAGAAAAGATGAAATTTTGATGACTTTATGTTTTTCTATTTTTGAACTAAATTTAGAGAATATTAAAATAATCATTAAATTTGCAACTCAAAAATAGATTATGAATAAATACATAAAATTAGTGATTGCAGGACTAATGGTAGTAGGAGGAATATTCCTGATGTTCAACAGACAAGTAGGCTGGGGGATAGTATGCGTAGTTCTATCAATAGTTCCTGTTATATTGTTTTTTAAGAATGAATATATTCTTTTATCCCTCTGGAAGATGAGAGATCAGAAAATAGATGAAGTTGCTAAGCTGCTTTCTAATATTAAAGACTATAAAACACAGCTGCACAGAAGCCAATATGGATATTATCACTATATGCTGGGGCTTACATATGCTGAAAATCCATTGAAAGCAGAAGGACTGATGAAAACAGCTCTTGAGTATGGAATGAGCATGAAACATGATAGAGCTTTGGCGAAGTTTAATTTGGCGATTGCAGCACTTTCTAGAGGGAACAAAACAGATGCTCAGAGATTGCTGAATGATGCTCAAAAACTAGACACAGCTGGAATGCTTACAGAGCACATCAGAACGATGAAAGAGCAAATGAAAAAGCCAAACATGCAGAAACACATGCATAATCCTAATATGAGACACAGAGGTAAATTCTTCTAGTTTTGGGATTTGATAACAAATAAAAAATGGAGATTAATTATTAATCTCCATTTTTCTTAATATATTTTTAATGTCAATGTTATGCAGACAAGCCCAGTCGTCGCGATAGCATTCTTTATTCCCAAAAACAGAACACGGTCGGCAGGAAAGGTCGCTCACTTGAACGATATCTTCTTCGCTTTGTCCATAGCCGAGAAAACCAGCATAAGGATGTGTCTGCCCCCAGACAGATATACAGCGAGTTCCTACCAGACTCGCCAAGTGCATATTAGCCGAATCCATAGAAATCATTAGTTCTAATTGTGAGATTTTTTCTAATTCTTGTTTCAAAGAAAGTTTCCCTGCGAGGGATTCTGAATTAGGGATTTGTTTTTCCCATTCACTCAGGATTTCTACTTCCTTTTTTCCGCCACCGAAGAAGAATAGCGGTTTTTCTTTGGCAATTTCCTTCGCTAATTCAAAAGACTTTTCCAAAGGAAGCATTTTCCCAAAATGCTGTGCAAAAGGCGCAAAGCCAATGCCGTTTTTTATTCCTTGCAGGGGTTTGAGCTGATGCGAAAGCGTTAATGAAAATCCCATTTTTCTCAAGACATCAGCATATCTTTCGGTGTTTTTTTTGAGTTGGGTTTTATTGAGGTTTTTGGTGTTGATGAGTTGCTTTTTCTCTTTTCGCCCTTTGTCTATTTTATGAATAGGAAGTCTTTTCAGCCAAAAGAAAAAATTGAGAATATTGGATCTGAGGACATTATGAAAGTCAGCGACCATATCAGGCTGAAATTCAGACAAGATTTCATTGGACAGTTTTTTTAGTCCAAAAAATCCTTCATATTCCTTTAAATCCACACCTTTAAATTTGAGTCTTGGAATTCCATCAAATAAATCTTTGAAATTTTTTCTGGAAACCATCAAGATTTCTGTATCAGGATTTTCATCAAGAAACTCTTTGAGAACGGGCACCAGCATGGCGATGTCACCAAATGCGGAAAAACGGTAAGCGAGTATTTTGGTCACGGTTTTAGTTGATAAGCTACAGCGTAGAATTTTATTTGTTTTATCATTGAGGCAAGTCCATTTGCTCTGGAAGGAGAGAGGAATTCCTGCAGTCCGATTTTGGAAATAAAATCAAAATCAGCCGCCAGAATTTCTTCAGCAGTATGTCCGCTATACACTCCCACTAGAAGAGAAATAATGCCCTTTGGTAAAATTCCGTCAGAATCAGCAAGGAAAAAAATCTTGCCGTCGCGCAGTTCGGCATCCAGCCAGACCTGAGACTGACAGCCTTTTATTAAAATATCTTCTTTCTTTTTTTCCTCTGGAAGACCTTTTAGTTCTTTGCCCAAATCTATGATATATTCATACTTCTGCTCCCAGTCCGAGAGAAAGGTAAAATCATCTATTAGTTCCTGTTGTTTTTCCTTGATACTCATCATACGATTTTTGCAAAAATAAAAAATATAACAGATTTCGGGGCAGAAAATTTCTAAACAACTTTAAAAATAAAAATATGACATAAAGTCAGACAAAAAAAATGGTAAAATATTTGATATTGTTTGTTGAATAATTACTAATTTAGTAATATAATTTATGAAGATTATGGAAAATAAGTTTTCGGAGGGAATGGATAAGGTGCTTCGCCATAGTAGACTTGAAGCAAATAGGCTGAAAAGCGAGTTTCTGAATACAGAACATTTTTTGCTGGGAATCATCGGCACGGAGAATTCTGCAAGAAATATTTTAGAAGCACTAAAAGCAGATTTGGTTCAAATTCGTAGAAAGATAGAAAATATCAGCATCAATAATAATTTTAGCTCAAATCCTGAGAGAAGTATTATGCCTACTAAATTGGCAGAATATTCTTTGAAAAGAGCATCTTTGGAGAGTAAGCAGTATCGTTCTGATGAGGTGAATACTATTCATCTTCTGTTAGGCATTTTATATAAAATAGACGACCCTACTACGCACATTTTGGAGGCGTATGATATTGATTATGAAAGCGTAGCAGCTGAATATAGAGCAATGCTCAAAAACAGCGGGCAGCTGCCAAAAGCTTCTTTTGATGATGAGGAAGAGGATGCTGAGGATGCTGCATTCCCACAAACCAATAAACCAACAGGAAATATCGGAACAGGAAAAAGCAAAACACCTACGCTGGATAATTTCGGAAGGGATTTGACAACGATGGCTAAAGAAGGGAAATTAGACCCTGTGATTGGTCGTGAAAACGAAATCGAAAGAGTATCCCAGATTCTCAGCCGAAGAAAGAAAAACAATCCACTGCTCATCGGTGAGCCAGGAGTAGGGAAATCTGCAATCGCAGAAGGTTTGGCGCTGAGAATTCATCAGAAAAAAGTTTCAAGAGTTCTTTATAACAAACGAGTGGTAACGCTTGATTTGGCGAGTTTAGTTGCAGGAACTAAATATCGTGGGCAGTTTGAGGAGCGAATGAAAGCCATAATGACCGAGCTGGAAAAAAATAGAGATGTCATTTTATTTATAGATGAATTGCACACCATCGTAGGAGCGGGAAGTTCCACAGGAAGTCTGGATGCTTCTAATATTTTCAAACCTGCTTTGGCGCGAGGTGAAATCCAATGCATTGGGGCAACTACTTTGGATGAATACCGCCAGTATATAGAGAAAGATGGGGCGCTGGAGCGTCGTTTCCAAAAAGTGATGGTAGAGCCTACCAGCGTGGAAGAGACCATCCAAATACTAAATCAAGTAAAAGAAAAATACGAAGAGCATCATAATGTGACTTATACAGATGAGGCGATCAGAGCCTGTGTGAATCTTACTACAAGGTATATCACAGACAGATTTCTTCCTGACAAAGCTCTCGATGCGATGGATGAGGCGGGCTCTCGTGTTTATATCAAAAATATGAAAGTTCCTACGGTAATTACCTCGTATGAACAACAAATAGAGGAAGTTAAGGAACTTAAACAAAAAGCCGTGAAGGCCCAAGATTACTTGGAAGCAAGAAAATACAAAGAAGAGGAAGAGCGCCTGATGATAGAGCTAAACCTTGCACAGCAGGAATGGGATAACGAAATCAAGGAGCGAAAACAAATCGTTACGGAAGAAAATGTAGCCGAAGTGGTTTCTATGATGAGTGGAGTTCCTGTGACGAAAGTGGGCAAAAACGAACTGGACAAATTGGCACAAATGGACAATGTGCTCAATGGAAAAGTTATCGGGCAGGAAGAAGCCGTTAAAAAAGTTGTCCGTGCTATCCAAAGAAACAGAGCAGGTCTGAAAGACCCTAAAAAACCAATAGGAACATTTATTTTCTTGGGAAGCACAGGAGTAGGAAAAACCGAACTTGCAAAAGTGATGGCTCGTGAACTGTTTGACTCTGATGATGCCCTTATCCGAATAGATATGAGCGAATATATGGAGAAATTCGCGGTGTCTAGGCTGGTGGGTGCGCCTCCAGGGTATGTAGGCTATGAAGAAGGCGGACAGCTTACAGAGGTCGTAAGAAGAAAGCCTTATGCAGTGGTTCTTTTGGATGAGATAGAAAAAGCACACCCAGATGTATTCAATATTTTATTGCAAATTTTGGATGAAGGTTTCGTGACGGATTCTTTGGGTAGAAAAGTAGATTTCCGAAATACAGTCATTATCTTAACTTCTAATATTGGTTCAAGAGATTTGAAGGATTTCGGAGATGGAGTAGGTTTTGGAACAGCAGCGAAAAAATCCACTTCTGATGCCAGAGCAAGAAGCACGATAGAAAACGCTCTGAAAAGAGCATTTGCACCAGAGTTTCTTAATAGAATAGATGATATTATTTTCTTTAATGCTTTACAAAAAGAGGATATTCACAGAATAATAGATTTGGAACTTGGCAAACTATATTCTCGTTTAGAAAAACTCAACTATAAAGTGGAGCTGACAGATGAGGCCAAAGAATTCATCGTAGAGAAAGGCTGGGATAAAGATTTCGGAGCGAGACCACTGAAAAGAGCTATCCAAAAATATATAGAAGATATCCTTGCTGAAATGCTGGTGAGCAAAGAAATGCAGGAAGGAGATACGGTGATTTTGGAAGTGAATGAAAATAAAGATTCACTCATAGGAAGAGTAAAATCAAAAATATAGTTTAAAACAAAAATAAAAAAGACACCATTTTCGGTGTCTTTTTTTATTGATGAGATTTAAAAATTAACAGCGCTTCCTCCGCTGTTTTCTAATTTTTTATCGATTTCATTGTTTTTTCCTTTGGAGAAATCATAAGCAACTCCAAAAGTGAGCATGTTCTTATTGTTCTGAATTTTAGTATGATTTGTAAATTCAACTAAACTTTTACTATAACTTTTTGACTTGTATTCAGAAGGAACACCCATCCAATACATTCCCGATGTGAAAGTCCAGCCATTTTTTCTGTATTGTAAAAACAGATGGTTTTGATTTTCATTAGTGTATAAAAATGCACCATCCAACGCAAAAACCGGAACATTAAACTGATATTGAAGCGTGAAATTCTTGTACTGAGAAACCAGTGTAAGTCTGTTGCTCAGGTACGAATTCTTAATTTCTATATCTTTTATTTTAATTTTTTCCCAAATAGGAGCCAGCAGCGTGGTTATTCTTAGATAATTGTTCCCAAATGGTTTGATAACTCCCACAAACTGGGCACCTCCTTTGGGGTATTGGTCTGCATTTTCGTAGTTTAGAACATATCGGTTGGCAGAGTGGTCGAAAGAGTAATACTCCGTGATTGCACTTTGGGTATTGTTATAGAGGGCAATGATATTAAAGTCAAAATACTTATTGTTAAATGAGTATTTCAGCTGGTTTTTCCATAGGTATTCTGGTTTTAGGTATGGATTTCCCTGCTTTACTATGTTGGGAACAAGTTGTACGATATTGCTGCTCAGCTGCTCGCCACTAGGAGTGTTGGGCCTATAAGAGCTTATCAATTGTAAAGCTTGGTTTTTTGATAATTGATACCCTAAAATCAGATTGGGAGTGAAAGACCATTCGTTTGTTCTTTCGTATTGGGATTTGTTGTTAATATTGGTAATCCCAGCACCCAGACGATACATCAGTTTTTTTATTTTTCCAGAAAATTCGGTGTAGAAATATTGCTTGAAATAATTTACCTGATACTCAGAATGTCCTGCAAGGTTGGTCAGGTCATTAGAAATATTCTCATTGCTAAATCTATATCCAGAGTTTAATTTACCTATCTTAAATGTATGAATATGAGCAAGTTCTATGACGGAGTTAAATTGCCTGTTGCTGAGGTTCATATCGTTTTCAAAAACACTGGCGCCAGTATTTTTTACCCATTCTTTAGCCAATTTGGAATTTTGGGTTCGGAAAAAAGAACCAACTGCATTTAGAACAATTTCATCTTTTGACCAAGATTTTTATTAAAGTAAAGGTCTAAAACAGGGTTAATATACTTCTCATTATCAGAGTTTATTAACGAGTGCTGTGTAGTGAGTACTCCTTGGATAAATTCACTTTCTCCATTTGCTCTCGAAAAATAATGGTTCATATTCAAGTTTAATTTAGCTTGAAATGCATAGCTGTTTTCCTTTGAATTTGAATATGTTGTAGAAATTTCTTGGATTGTGTATCCGAAATGATCCGTTTGAAATTCATCAGAACGATATTTTTGACCATTCAAAAGATATTCGTAAGTGCTGTGATAGTTTCGGTTATCATAGTCTCTGAAACCCAGATTGTAATCCAGCCCAAAAGTATTTTTGCCTCTCGTGTAGGTGAAATACGCAGAACCATTCACAAATCCAGTAAGAGTGGCATTTTGTACGCTGGCTCCTCCTGTGTAGCCGTTTTCTGGATTTCTTGTAATTACATTAACCACCATCTCAGCCTTGTTCGCCCATCTTGTAGGCGGAATATCGTAATAATCAATTCTGACAACGGCTTCGGGTTTTATCGCTTGAAGCTGCAGATTGGTGGATTCTCTCCCATTGATAAGGATGAGGATTTTCCCGCTGCGGATACTGCTCACATTATTAGAAACAGGGTCTAATTGTAGCTGAGGAACACTCACCACCAAGTCTTTTGCGTACCGTGCAGACTCTATTGCTTTTTCATCAAAAGAATAAGAAACATGGTCAGAAAATACTTTTCTTTTCTGAGATTTTATGATGACTTCTTGGATTTGTTTGGCATTAGGAATGCTGTCTTTTACCGTGTTTTCTTGACAAAAGCCTTGCAAAGACGCAAGGAAAGCCAAGGCGTGAAGTGTTCTCTTGTTCATAGGTTTTATTTTTTTAATTAGTTTGAGTTTTCTGGTATAGATATTTATTTTTTCTCAAAAATACATATAAAAAATTAAAATAGTAAAAATTTGATTTATAAGATTTAATGTAATTTAATTCAACCAGTTTTTAAAATCCTTCACTCGCTCTCGGCTGATACTGATTTCTTCTGTTGGCTGGAAGCGGAGTTCCACTTTATAATGTGGCGAAGTGTGGATGTTTTTAATGTAATTGATATTAATAATAAACTGCCTATTTGCGCGGAAAAACGATGAAGAATCCAAAACGCTTTCCAGCTCTTCTAAATTAAAATCAGTCGGGAAAGCCCTTTCAGAAGTCTGAGCGTAGACCATCTTGTTTTCGGTGTAGAAGCAGGAAATTTCTTCCACAGGGATTATCTTTAAATTATACCCGATTTTAACCAAAACTCGTTTCAGAGAAGGTTTTTCTTTTTGGATAAGTTCCTTGAAATTCAGATTGTTATAAAACTGCTCCTTTGGAATGAAATTTTTAAATTTATCAATTGCTTTAGTTAAATTTTCTAAAGTAATGGGTTTCAATAAGTAATCAATAGAATTAAGTTTAAAAGCCCGCAGCGTATATTGGTCAAAAGCTGTGGTGTAAATGATGAAACTTTGAGTTGGAACCTGCTCAAAAATATCAAAAGAAAGCCCATCGCCAAGGACAATGTCAGAAAAAATAAGCTGTGGATGCTCATGCGTTTTGAACCATTCTACGCCTTCCTCCACCGAGTGAATGACCACCACTATTTCTAAATCAGAAAACTGCGAAAGCATTCTCTGGAGCTGTCTCGCCGCTGGTCTTTCATCTTCTATAATGATGACTTTCATGTTTTTGTTTTTTTAAGATAATTTTTATGCTTATACATTTAAAACGAATGCTTATTCGTTTTAAACGAGTAGACATTCGTTTGGAAAGTAATCGTTATTAAATTTCTTTTTCCTCTTTCTCCATGATTTCACGAACTTTTCTCTTTTCCCAAGAATTCCCAAAAGGAGAGAATACGCTCAGTCCGTTCATCACCACCCCGAAGCCCCAGCCTACAAGCGGCCACCAGAACCAAAGATGGTCGGGATTGTGATACAGATTAAGACAGATAAAGAAAGTGTTCATAACCAAGTAAGTGATGAGGTGCATGTAGAAAGATTTGATTTCTTTCATTCTTTTGTAAGCTCTGTCATAAGCGGGATTTTCGTTAGTTGTTTGCATAATTTTGATTTTTGAAGTTAATAAAATAGGGATTTTTACACTGAAAAGATTTTCAGTTTTTTCTATAAATACTTTTTTGTTTGTAATTAAATTATATCGAGCCAAAATGTTGTTTAAGCCGATTCCAGAGGGCTGGTGAATAGAATTTCGTGGTCGTAGATTGTTTTCTACGATTAAATATTGGTTTTCGGAATATACTCTGATTTGCAGAGGTTTTTGTGCTGTGGCGAAATTATGTTTGATGCAGTTTTCCAAAAGAAGTTGTAACGAAAGCGGCACGATGAAAGCTTTTCTAACCTCTGGTTCTATTTCAAAATGAAAAGAAACGCTGTCTTCAAAACGAGCCGTGAGCATCTCGCAGTAGGTCTTTGCAAAGTCTAATTCTTCCTCCACGCTTACTAATTCTTGGTCTTTTTTATCTAAAATGTATCGGTAGATTTTAGACATTGATGCTGTGAATTCCTGCGCTTTTTGTGGATTTTCCTCAATCAGGGAACTCAGCACATTCAGCGAATTGAAAAGAAAATGCGGGTCAAGTTGGTTTTTGAGGCTTTCAAAACGGACATTGGCCGAAGTAGCAATGATTTTCTGCTCCACCACCTGCGTCATTGTAGATTTTTTCCACTCTATCATGAAACTTCTCGCGTGAAGAAAAGCAGAAACTCCCAGAGAAATAATGATATTAAAAATATGAATCCACCACATTTTTTCTGTCCAAAAAACCTCAACGGGCATTTTTTGTATCAAAATGAAATTGATATAGTTGCACAAAAGCACACTTGCCACACTTACCAAAATCGTGAAAATAATTCCAAAAGTCACACGCTCATAGGTCTGTGATATCCAGTCCCATCTTTGGCTCAGGAAATTATTGAGCAGCATCTGGCTGAATCCGATGGTATAAATGTAAAGGGCAGAAATACAGAAATCCAAAAAGAACTTCTCCAAAGTGGGATTCTGCACCCAGAACACTCCTAAAACAGCTACGCCAAAGGAAATAAAAAGACAGATGAAGAAAAACTTTTTCATGGTTTTTATCTTTTGATGATTCAAATGTATAACAGATTTCTGATGAAAACTAAAAAAATAAACTGAGCGGTTGTTTTTGAATACTGAGCCGTATTTTCTAATATAAAATTAAACAAAATCCCGCTCATTTCAGAATGAACGGGATAGGATATTTAGTGGAAAACTGATTTTATTTCAGTTGTCGGATACCCATTTCATAGAACCCGAAACTTAGCAAATCAGCATTTTCATTGATAACTTGGTCTGTAGAACGCCCAGCACCGTGTCCAGCATTCATCTCTATTCGGATAAGAATAGGATTCGGACAGCTTTGTTTCTCTTGTAGTTCAGCCCCGAATTTAAAGGAGTGCGCAGGAACCACACGGTCATCATGGTCGCTGGTGATAATCATCGTAGAAGGGTAGCAGTTACCTTTTTTCACATTATGAACAGGCGAGTAGGATTTTAGATACTCAAACATCTCTTTGCTGTCCTCAGCTGTTCCGTAGTCATAAGCCCAGCCAGCACCAGCAGTAAACTTGTTATAACGAAGCATATCCAATACTCCTACACCAGGGAAAGCCACTTTGGCAAGGTCTGGTCTCATAGTCATCGTAGCACCTACGAGAAGTCCGCCATTAGAACGCCCAGAAAGAGCCATGTATTTAGGCGAAGTGTATCCGTTCTTTTGCAGGTATTCTCCCGCCGCGATGAAGTCATTGAATACATTTTTCTTCTGCATTTTGGTTCCTGCATCGTGCCATTTTTTACCATATTCACCACCACCACGGATGTTTGGAACGGCATAGATTCCTCCGTTTTCCATCCAGATAGCATTTACAGGCGAGAAAGAAGGCGTAAGGCTGATATTAAACCCTCCATAAGAATACAGAATAGTAGGGTTTTTGCCATCTCTTTTTAATCCTTTTTTGTAGTTAATCATCATCGGTATTTTGGTCCCATCTGTTGAGGTGAAAAATACTTGTTCGGATACATAGTCATCAGGATTAAATTTCACTTTAGGCTTTTGGTGAATTTGGTATTTTCCTGTAGTCAAATTATATTTATAAATCGTGCTAGGCGTGATGTAATTTGTAAATGAAAAATACAGCTCTTTTTCTCCTGTTTTCCCTTCGAAACCATCTGCCTTCCCAGCTCCAGGGAGTTTGATATCGCGGATAAGTTTCCCGTTGTAATCCAGCTGCTGCACGAAAGAAATAGCGTCTTTCATATACTTAGCAAATAGGTATCCGCCGCCAGTAGAGATAGACAGCACATTCTCTTTTTCTGGGACTACTTCTGTCCAGCTGTTAGGATTATTGATATTGAATTTTACTATCTTTTTGTTTGGAGCGTTTTTGTCCGTGATAGCATAGATGAAATCGCCTTTGGTGTCGATTACATTTGTATTAAAATCATACCCAGTCTGTACAGGAATGAAGTCTGTTTTTTTCTTTAAATCCTTGATGTAAAGTTCGTTTCCATTCGTAGCATTCGCCGCAGAAATGATTAAAAATCTCTGGTCATCAGAAACGCTGGCAGAAAGATATCTTCGTTTAAAGTTCTCTCCACCGATGATGAGCTGGTCTTCGGACTGTTTAGTTCCTAGTTTGTGGAAATAGATTTTGTGCGTGTCTGTCTTTGCAGAGAGTACGCTTCCATCAGGTCTGTCATAGCTGGAATAGTAGAAACCTTCATCGCCCAGCCATGCAATTCCGCTGAATTTCACATCTACAAGGGTTTCATCGATTTGCTTTTTGGTAATGGCATCTAGGATGATGATTTTATTCCAATCACTGCCTCCTTCGGAGATTTTGTAAGCAACGAGGTTTCCTTTTTTATTAAAACTAATTCCCGCCAAGGAAGTAGTCCCGTCAGCCGAGAATTTATTAGGGTCAAGGAATACTTCTGTTTTCCCGTTTTTGTCCTTTCTGTATAGAACATACTGCGCCTGAAGCCCATCGTTTTTATAGAAATATGTGTAATCTCCCTCTTTGAATGGAGCGGAAATTTTTTCATAATTCCAGATGTCTTTCAGCTGTTTCGAAATGTCCTTTCTGAAAGGGATTTTAGCCAAATAATTATTAGTAAAATCCACCTCGCTTTTTACCCAGTTTTTGGTGTTTTGGGACATGTCATCTTCCAGCCAGCGGTAAGGGTCTTCCACCTTCGTACCGAAATACTCATCGGTGTGGCTTATTTTCTCTGTTTTAGGATAATTGTGTTGAGCGTTCATAAATGAAATGGCAGCTAAACCCACTGCGCAGCATAATGTTTTGTTAATCATAACTAAAGATTTTTCCCAAATATAATTAAATTTCTCATTGTGAAAAGTAGTTTTCATTAAAATCTTTATTTTTGCCTTATGATAAATTTTTTAAAGACTAAAATTGCCTTACTTTGGGCAAAAAAACATATCCAAAATGCTGAAATTTATAAACAAAATGCAGCGGCTGACCAAGAAAAACTTTTGTTTTCTTTACTAAAAACAGCCGAAAATACGCTTTTTGGAAAAGAACATCATTTTGGAGAAATCCAGTCTGTAAGGGATTTTCAGGAGAAAGTTCCTATCAGTGATTACGAGGATCTAAAGCCCTATATAGAGCACATAAAAAACGGAGAAAAAGATATTCTATGGACTTCCCAGCCAGAATATTTCGCTAAAACATCTGGGACGACATCAGGCGCAAAGTACATTCCCATTTCAAAGGAAGGAATGCCTTACCAAATAGCAGCTGCACAATCGGCGATATTCCACTACATTGCCCAGAAAGACAATGCGGATTTTGTGGCAGGGAAAATGATTTTCCTGCAAGGTTCTCCAGAGCTGGAAGAAATCAATGGCATCAAGACAGGCAGACTTTCGGGAATTGTGGCGCATCACATCCCAAATTACCTTCAAAAAAACAGACTGCCTTCCTACGAAACCAACTGCATAGAAGACTGGGAAACCAAGGTGGATAAAATCGTGGAAGAGACTGAAAATCAGAACATGACTTTGGTTTCTGGTATTCCACCGTGGCTCATCATGTATTTTGAAAAACTGATTAATAAAAAAGGCAAAAAAATAAAGGAAATTTTCCCAAATCTTCAGCTCATCATCACAGGCGGAGTGAACTATGAACCTTACCGAGAAAAAATGGAACATCTTTTAGGTGGCGAGGTGGATATTATTCAGACTTTCCCAGCGAGTGAGGGTTTTTTCGCTTTTCAAGATGATTACACGCAGGAAGGGCTTTTGCTTTTGACCAATCATGGAATTTTCTATGAATTCGTTCCATTAGAAGAGTTTGGAAAACCTAATGCAAGGAGATTGACCTTGTCAGAAATTGAGCTAAATAAAGATTATGCTTTGGTTATTAGCACAAATTCTGGGCTTTGGGCGTATTCCATCGGCGATGTGGTTCGTTTTATTTCTAAAAATCCGCACCGAGTTTTGGTGAGTGGGCGGACGAAGCATTTTACCTCTGCTTTTGGAGAACATGTGATTGCTTTTGAGGTGGAGGAAGCTATGAAAGCCACTGTGGCAAAGCATCCAGCGCAAATCACCGAGTTTCACCTTGCGCCGCAGGTAACGCCTAAAAACAAGGAACTTCCTTATCACGAATGGTTTATAGAATTTGAGAAACAGCCAGAGGATTTGGAAGAATTTAGGAAAACGCTGGATTTGGGGATGAGAGAGCGAAATGTTTATTACGATGATCTGATTTCAGGGAACATTCTTCAATCATTGAAAATCTGTTGTTTGAATAAAAATGCTTTTCAAGAATACGCCAAAGCAGAAGGAAAACTGGGCGGACAAAACAAAATCCCACGACTTGCCAATGATAGGAAAATAGCCGATATTTTGGAGAAATTCAAGAAATTGGCATAATCAAATGATGAAAAATATAAAAACCTTATTGCCCAAAGACAAATTAGATGATAGTAATTTAGAGAAAATAAAATTATTAAATGACTCTGATTTATCTCAAATTACAAGTGAATTGCTGACTTGGACACAGGATGCTAATTGGCCTATATTTCCTAAAATTGTGGAAATTATTGTGGCAAGGCAAGATTTGTTCATTAGTGAAATTTCTAAAGTTTTCCAAACAGATGATTTGATTTGGAAATATTGGATTTTGACGAATATCTGTCCTAAACTTAGTTTAGAAAATATAGATTTCTTGAAAAAAGATTTTGATAATATGGCAAAGGTTTTACAGACAAATACGGAAGAAGAGGAAATTTTAGAATTGATATATACATTAAGAAAATAAATAATGAACCTAAAAATATCACTTGATGCCCTAAAAGCATTGAAGAATCAGGAATTTAGAAACCTTATTACAGGGCGGTTTTTCATCATTCTTGCCTTTAAGATGACCTCTACGCTTTTGGGCTGGTGGGTTTATGAGCTGACAGGAGATCCGTTTTCTATCGGGCTGATTGGTCTGTCTGAGGTGATTCCTGCGGTAGGTTGTGCTTTGTATGCTGGGCATTTCATTGATATGAACGAAAAGAGAAGGCTTTTGCTCATCTGCAATTTTGCTTATGTTGTTCTTCTCGGATCGTTGCTTATTCCTGCTTGGTTTCAGGGAAATTTAGAATTTACTAATGATGAGGTCACTTATTTTATTTATTTCGTTGTTTTTCTTACAGGGATTGCACGATCTTTTCTTGGGCCTATTGTCCCTGCTATGATACCTAAAATCGTGAGCAAAGAACTTCTTCCAAGAGCCATTACTATCAATCAGACTACATTTTTGGCGGCATCAGTCATGGGGCATGCAATGTGTGGATTTTTGGTTTCTTTATTGCAAATCAAAGGAACATTAGTAGTGATAGTTTCTTCCTTATTTGTGGCTTTCTTTTTTTATTTTAAAACAAAACCACAGCATTCGGAATTTAAAGACCAAGAAGTCAATGTTTACGAGAGTATAAAAGAAGGTCTGCATTATATCTTTAAAACAAAAGAAATTGTAGGAGCTTTGACATTGGATTTGTTTGCTGTGCTTTTTGGCGGCGCTGTGGCTCTTATTCCTGTTTTTGCAAAGGATATTTTACAGCTGGGAGCGGTAGGCTACGGTTTTCTGAACGCAGCTTCAGACATTGGGGCAGGGATTTCTATTTTTACACTGACTTTCTTTCCTCTGAGAAGAAATCAAGGTAAGCTTCTGCTTTTCAGTGTTTTTGGATTTGGGGCATGCATTTTGCTTTTTGGAATTTCAGAATATTTTATTTTATCATTTTTAGCATTGCTGATGAGTGGTATTTTGGATGGTGTCAGTGGAGTGATTAGAGGGACTATTGTTCAGCTGAAAACACCTGACCATATGAGGGGAAGAGTGATGAGTGTAAATAGCATGTTCGTGATGTCTAGTAATGAGCTGGGGCAGTTCGAAAGTGGAGTGGCGGCAAGGCTTTTCGGGGCGGTAAATGCCGTGGTTATAGGCGGATCTATCACGATGCTTATTGCTGTGGCGGTGAGACTTACCTCACCAAAACTGAGAGAAATGGAGTATTAGATTTGCGAGAATGAAAAAATAATTTTAATTTTAACCTATAAAAAAGTTGAATTGTATTCAAAATTCATATATTTGCACAAAAATAAATTTAAAAATTATATTGTTATGTCAGACATTACATCTAGAGTAAAAGCTATCATTGCTGATAAGCTTGATGTTGAAGAAACAGAAGTAACTCCAGAAGCTAGCTTCACTAACGATTTAGGAGCTGATTCTTTGGATACAGTAGAATTGATCATGGAATTTGAAAAAGAATTTAACATTCAAATCCCAGATGACCAAGCTGAAAAAATTCAGACTGTAGGTCATGCAATCGCTTACATCGAGGAAGTGATTAAGTAGTAATTGTTTTACTGAAAAACTAAAAAAAATTATGGAATTAAAGAGAGTAGTAGTTACAGGTTTTGGAGCCATTACGCCACTGGGCAGTAATGCACAAGAATATTGGGAAAATCTCACTAAGGGCGTAAGCGGTGCTGCACCTATTACTCTTTTTGATTCTACTAATTTTAAAACTCAATTTGCTTGTGAAGTCAAAAATTTTGACCCTCTTGCTCATTTTGATAAGAAAGAGGCGAAGAAAATGGATAGAAACACGCAGTTGGGACTTGTTGCAGCAAAAGAAGCTGTGGCACATAGTAGAATAATAGAAGATGAGGTAAATAAGGATAGAGTAGGTGTAGTTTGGGGTTCTGGAATTGGAGGATTAGGAACTTTTGAAGCCGAAGTTTTAGGCTGGGCAAATACAGATGTTCCTAGGTTTAATCCGTTCTTTATTCCTAAAATGATAGCTGATATCACGCCAGGGAATATATCTATAGAATATGGATTCCATGGGCCGAATTATACTACTGTTTCTGCGTGTGCATCATCAACCAACGCTCTGATAGATGCTAAAATGCTTATCCAGTTAGGTAAAGCAGATGTTATCGTATGTGGAGGGTCAGAAGCTGCTGTTACAGCCAGTGGTGTGGGAGGTTTTAACGCCTTGATGGCGCTTTCTACAAGAAATGATGATCCAAAAACAGCATCTAGACCATTTGACAAAGACCGTGATGGTTTTGTTCTTGGAGAAGGGGCAGGTTGTATTATTCTTGAAGAATATGAGCACGCCGTAAAGCGAGGAGCAACTATCTATGCAGAACTAAAAGGAGCAGGTCTAAGTGCTGATGCTTACCACATGACAGCTCCACATCCAGAAGGACTGGGAGCGTATCTTGTGATGAAAAACTGTTTAGAAGATGCTGGTGTTCAGCCTAATGAGGTGGATCACATCAATATGCATGGTACATCTACACCTCTTGGGGATGTGGCAGAATCTAGTGCTATCGTTAAATTATTCGGAGAACATGCTTATAATATTCAAATAAACTCTACAAAATCTATGACTGGGCATCTTCTAGGTGCAGCGGGTGTTATAGAAGCTATAGCAGCATTAGGAACCATTGTTCATGGTGTGGTACCTCCTACTATCAATCACTTTACTGATGATGAACAGATAGACTCTCGTCTTAATTTTACATTTAATAAAGCTGTTCAGAGAGATGTGAAAGTAGCAATGAGTAATACTTTCGGTTTCGGAGGACATAATGCCTGCGTTCTATTTAAGAAAATCTAATGAATAAGATTAGGAGGTATATTTCGGACTTTCTATTAAAGAAAAGAAGAAATACAAAATACCCCGATAGGGATCTGAAATTTATTGCCGATATTAGTAAGCTTGTTGGATTTAAAATTCAAGATGTAGAGCTGTACAGAGAGGCTTTTTCCTTAAAAAAAAATTCTAAAGATGGCAGTTGTTCCAAAAACTACGAGAGACTTGAGTTTTTGGGAGATGCTATGATAGGAAGCATCATTTCTTATTATCTGTATGAGAATTATCCTAATCACAATGAAGGCTATCTCACACAGATGAAATCCAAGATTGTCAATAGACAAAATCTCAATCGCTTGGGTGAACAGCTGTGTTTGACCAGTTATATTCAGAATTCTAAATTACAAGTTTTAGGAGAAAATATCTCGGGGAATTTGTTGGAAGCTTTGGTGGGAGCGGTGTATTTGGATGCTAATTATGAAATGTGCCAGTCTGTTGTTGAAAGATGGCTTCTTAACCCAAGTGAGATTACCAGAATAGAAAATAAAATAGTAAGCTACAAGAGCCTTCTTCTGGAATGGGGACAGAAAAAGAAAGTGAAGATACAGTATGAAACTGCTGAGGAACTCCTGCCTAACAAGAGTATTTGTTTCAGGTGTTCGGTCTTGCTTAATGAAGAAAAAATAGGCTGCGCCTCTGAGTCTTCAAAGAAAAAAGCAGAAGAAAAAGCGGCTAAAAGAGCGTTTTATGCATTAAATAAAAGAGAAAATATCCTTGAAAAATAATAAAATTTTCCTTGATTTTGAAGAAGAAGAAATTCTAATAGGGTTGATAAAATTGAAACAACAAATATCTCATCACGAGCTGTTTTTCAAGGTAAATCAACTCAATTTGTTTAATTTTTATAGAGCCAATGACTTAATGGCGGAGGATTATTTTAGACATTATAAGTTTCCAAAGTTTGAAACTTATGATGAAATTACACAAGCTAAATTTACTATCTTTGCTAACAAGTCTTTTTGGTCCGAAACAAAGCAAACAAGTCCAAATGAACTTTTCCAGCAAGGAGACGAAGAAAAATATTTTATAGATAAAGAAGTAGATTATATAATCTTTTCAAAAGACGGTTGGGAAGATTTTTCTAATATAAATTTTCCTAAGGATTGGGTGGATTCCGTAGAGGAATATCTGCTCTCTTCAGAACAGGAATTATACCAAATAATATTTTATGATAAATAAAGACATGAAAAAAACCAAGATAATAGCGACATTGGGACCTGCATCTTCTAGCAGAGAAACCATGATAGAAATGATAAAAGAAGGAGTGGATGTGTTTAGAATCAATTTTTCTCACGCTGACTATGACTTGGTGAAGAAAAATGTGGAACTTATCCGTTCTATCAACAAAGAATATGGCTTTAATACGGCTATTCTTGGGGATTTACAAGGGCCTAAACTCCGTGTGGGTGTTGTGAAAGAAGGTTCTTTTATCAACCCAGGGGACATTCTTACTTTTACCAATGAGAATGTAGAAGGTGATGCATCCAGAGTGTATATGACCTACGAAAGATTTGCGAAAGATGTAAAAGTAGGCGAGAGAATTCTGATAGATGATGGTAAATTGGTTTTTGAAGTTATAGAAACCAATCAAAAAGATATTGTAAAAGCAAAAGCAATACAAGGCGGCCCGCTCAGCTCTAAAAAGGGAGTAAACCTTCCTAATACAGCGATTTCGCTCCCTGCCCTTACAGAAAAGGACATAGAGGATGCTAAATTTATGCTGGATAATGAGTTTGACTGGATTGCACTTTCTTTTGTGAGACACGCGCAGGACATCAAAGATTTGAAAGATTTGATTCAAAATCATACCAATGGAAAGCTTAATACTCCTATTATTGCCAAAATAGAAAAACCTGAAGGTGTAGAAAACATGGATGAAATCCTAAGAGAATGTGATGGAATCATGGTTGCCAGAGGAGATTTAGGAGTAGAAATCCCAATGGAAGAAGTTCCTGTGGTTCAGAAAAAATTAGTAGAAGCAGCAAGAAATCATGCCAGACCTGTAATCATCGCTACACAAATGATGGAAACCATGATAAACAGCCTGACGCCGACTCGTGCAGAGGTGAATGATGTGGCTAATTCCGTGCTGGATGGCGCGGATGCAGTGATGCTTTCTGGTGAAACTTCTGTGGGAAAATATCCTGTGGATGTGATTAAAAATATGGCTAAAATCGTGAGCAATATCGAGAAAGACAAACTCTATATGAGCAGTAACAAACCCATTGAAAAGATACAAACCGAGGACGAAGACCGCTACATCACAGATATGGTCTGCTATTCTGCCGTGAGAATCGCTAAAAAAGCCAATGCGAAAGGTATCATCACGCTTACCAATTCGGGCTATACAGCGTTCCAGATTTCGGCTCATAGACCTCATGCTCACATTATTGTATTCTGTTCAGATAGAAGGGTTTTAGCGAAGCTTAACCTTCTTTGGGGAGTTAGAGCGTTCTACTATGATATGCAGAAATCTACCGATGAAACGGTTATCCAAGTGAATATGCTGGCAAGTAATTACGGTTTTGTGAAGCAAGGAGATTTCGTGGTAAATCTAAATGCGATGCCTGTATATGAAAGCGGAAAAACTAATACACTGAGACTTTCAACTATTTAAAATATTGTTTAATCCAAAATTGATAAAATAAAATTATGTATCCAGAAGAATTGGTAATTCCTATGAAGGAAGAACTTACAGAGAATGGTTTCAAAGACCTTACAACGCCAGAGCAGGTTGTAGAAGCACTTGGGCAGA
The DNA here is from genome assembly GCA_963516475.1 of uncultured Flavobacteriaceae bacterium. GTDB lineage: Bacteria > Bacteroidota > Bacteroidia > Flavobacteriales > Weeksellaceae > JABCPE02. Next base: position 235,317 of record CAUQBR010000001.1, on the reverse strand, counting down.
AAGGAACAACATTGTTGGTTATTAACTCCGTGTGTGGTTGCTCTGCTGGAGCAGCGAGACCAGGGGTGCTTTATTCCCTTACAGGAGACAAGAAACCAGATCATTTAGTGACTGCTTTTGCGGGATTTGATACGGAAGCTGTAGCGGAAGCAAGAAAGCACATGGCGCCATTTCCGCCATCTTCTCCATCTATTGCTTTGTTCAAAGATGGTGAGCTTGTTCATATGATAGAAAGACACCATATAGAAGGACATCCAGCAGGAGCTATCGCTGCTAATTTACAGGCGGCTTATGAAGAATTCTGCTAAAAAGAAACTTTTTAGAAAAAGAATAAAGCCAATCTTTATAATTAAAGATTGGCTTTATTTATTTTTATGAGAAAATTTTTTTAAAACTATTTTAAATGATATAAAATTTAATAAAAATGAATGTTTTATAAAAAAATAAAACCTTGGCAATCAGTGGATTATCAAGGTTTTAGAGTACCCCAGGCGGGACTTGAACCCGCACGCCAAAAGAGGCACAGGATTTTAAGTCCTGCGTGTCTACCAGTTCCACCACCAGGGCATGGAATGGAGCGAAAAACGGGATTCGAACCCGCGACCCCAACCTTGGCAAGGTTGTGCTCTACCAACTGAGCTATTTTCGCAAGCTGTGCGGATGAAGGGACTCGAACCCCCACGCCTCTCGGCACCAGATCCTAAGTCTGGCGTGGCTACCAATTACACCACATCCGCGAAAAAAAATGAACTACTTTGTTCTTTTGTGATTGCAAATATACAAACTTATTTTTAATCCACAAGCATAAATATATTTTTTTTTATTTTTTCCTTTTAAAAGAGTTTTTTAACTTTACCAGCTAAAAAATTATATTTTTATGGAATTACAAGGGACAGTTAAGAAAGTATTTGAAACTCAAACTTTTCCAAGCGGTTTTCAGAAAAGAGAGATGGTGTTACTTACAGAGGAACAATATCCACAACCCATCAGTATAGAGTTTTTATCTGAAAAAATTTCACTTTTAGACCAAGTGTCAGAAGGAGATAAAGTAAAGGTAGGAATCAATATCAGAGGAAGAGAATGGACAAATCCAGAGGGACAGGTGAAGTATTTTAACTCTATCACAGCATGGAGATTGGAAAAAACGGATGGAAGCAGCTTTGATGAGCCTACATACGCAGCACCTGCGGCACCACAATCTTCTGCGGCGAATGACAATCCATTCGATGAAGAGTCGGATGATGATTTACCATTTTAAATAAAATCTTATTATAAAATAAATCCTGCTGTTTAGTAGGATTTTTTAAATTTTAATAAATGTATCAATTAGATTCAGAAATTTGGTTTCCAGACCCATATAAATATCATCCCGAAAGTGAGATTGTTGCCGTAGGAGGAGATTTGTCTGCTCAGCGGTTGATTTTGGCTTATTCTTTGGGGATTTTTCCGTGGTTCAATGAAGGTGATGAGATTTTCTGGTGGAGTCCAGATCCTCGGTTCGTGCTTTTTCCAGAAGAACTGAAAATTTCTAAATCTATGCGGAAAATCCTGAGAGATGGCAAATTTGTTTTCACAGAAAATAAATGTTTCGAAGAAGTGATGAGAAACTGCGCAAATATTTCACGAAAAGGGCAGGATGGAACTTGGATTTCGGAAGAAATGATAAAAGCATACACAGAACTAAAGCAGCAGGAAAAAGCCAAAAGCATAGAAGTCTGGGAAAATGGGGAATTGGTAGGAGGATTTTACGGTGTGGAAATGGGGCATGTTTTCTGTGGTGAGAGTATGTTTAGCAAAGTGAGTAATGCCAGCAAAGCAGGGTTTATTCAGTTTGTGGAAAAAAACACTGACCGATACAAACTCATAGATTGTCAGGTCTATACAGAGCATTTGGAAAGCCTTGGAGCTAGGGAAATCCCTAAAATAGAGTTTTTGGATATTCTCCGTAAGCCTACGAATTGATTTTGATAACCTTAAATTCTCCTTTGAGATAGGCTATCTGCATTTCGTTTTTTATTTCTTTGGGAAGTGTGGTAACGGGAATGGTAAGTTTTAGGATTTTTTCCCAAGAGAGCGTCTGGTGGTAGAGTTCATAGAAACCATAACCGATGAATTTTCCCTCTTTAAAAGCCAAAAAAGAATGCTCGCCGAGTTTTCTCCCTTGTCCTATCCATAGTTCGTTCCTTCCAACGAAGGAAATTTTCTTTTTCAAAGCTTTATAATCTAAATTTTCTTTTTGTAGAATTGCCAATAATTTTTCGGCCTGAGAAGGATATTTGAAATTAAATAAATCTGTTTCACCTTCATTCTTTTTAGCTGAAGAAACGAAGAAAGAACCTTTCTGCGCGCTGTATCTTACAGCGAAAGGTTTAGGAACTCTCTTTTTCAAACTTTTTTCTTTCAGCATCAGTTGGGCAATGATATCCGTGCCTGTGAACTCGTAGTAGATTTGCTCCACATTGTTTTGGAGCTGAATATTTTTTTTGGATTTAGAGTTTAAAATTCCCTTTGCGGACTTGTATATATTGTCGCTGAAATCGCAGAAAATGATTTTTCCTGCTTTATTTTGTAAGTAGAAAATCCCTTTTTCGGAAGGTAGGTTTTCGGTAAGTTCGTTGATTTTATTGATGTAGAGTTTGGATTGAGTTTCTTCCTGATGCTGTTGAATAATCTGGTTTTCAGTGTCTTTTGAGATTAAAAGCTTAAATAAATCCAATGTCGCTCTGGCATCGCCACCAGCACGATGAGCATCTGAGAGCGGAATACCCACAGATTTACAAAGTTTCCCAAGTGAGTAGCTTTCTACATCGGGAATCAGTTTTTTAGCTAATGGAAGGGTGTCTATGGTATTGATTTTAAAATCAAATCCCAATCTTCGAAAAGACTGGCGCAGCATACGATAGTCAAACTCTACATTGTGTCCCACGAGCGTGGTGTTTTCGGTCATTTCTATTACTCGTTTCGCTATCTCGTGGAATTTTGGTGCTCTTTTGACCATTTTAGGCGTTATCCCAGTGAGTTTTTGTACATATTGGGTAATTTCGGCTTCGGGATTAATGAGCGTGATGAACTGGTCTACCACCTCATGCCCATCATAAACAAAAATAGCGAGTTCTATGATGCATTCTTCTCTGAAACCTGCGCCGTTACTTTCTATATCTATTACCGAATACATTTTACCATCAATCAAAGCTGCAAAGATAAAGTTTTAATGCTAAATGGTCAATGTTTGGTAAGTGTCCTATTTTAATTTAATTAGTCCTTGTGCATCAGAATTTGTAAAGATATCTTTAATATTTTCAAGATTTGTATTGGTTTTAAAACCTCTAATTCCTGCATTATATATTTTAAAATCAGAAAAATTACAATCTAAAAACTGATTTGCTAAAAGATATAGGTTTTTCCATTGCGACTCCTTAAAATTACAATTAGAAAAAATACATCTTCTGAATCCACACTCTTGAAAACCTCCTTTGAAAATGGACTTTGAAAAATCACAATTTTCAAAAATAATATCTGTAAAATTGAAATTAAATTGGGCTTTATGAAAAGAAGAATCTATAATTTTGGTTTTGCTAAACCAGCTTGATTTATCAAATTTAAATTCTACACATTGTAAATTTTTAATTTCAGAATCTATTATGGACAGGCTGCCTTTTCCATAGGATAAATCTATATTTTCTAGTTTGTCTTGAATAATTTTAGGAAAGATAAACTCATCTAAATTAATACCTCTGAGATCAATATTGTTTAATAAATGGATGTCAATTTCTCTACTAATGTCTATTTGGTTGATAAAACTAGAATTTTTCCATCGTTCCCGAAGACTCTTTTTTGTGATTTTTTCCATGTTTATAAAAATAAAATCCCTCCGAAACGAAGGGAATTTTAAATAAAAAATTATTTTTTTGAACCTTTGGTAGTCTTTTTCAGTCCTATCATTCCCATGATGGCTTTTGCGCCTTCTCTCATTAGGGTTTTCCCAAAAGTCTGAACCATAGGGCTTCCTAAGATACTTTCAAACATAGAAGGTTCTTCCTTGGTAGGTTTGCTCTGCTGTGGTTTGCTGGTTTCTGTATTTGCGGAATCTCCCTGTTCTTCGTTCATTCTTCGTAATAAAATTTCGTAAGCAGATTCTTTATCAACAGTTTGGTTGTATTTTCTTACCAATTCCGATTGATTTACGAGATTGTCAATCTCCTCTGGAGACAGTATGTCCATTCTACTTTCTGGCGAAATTAAATAAGTGTGAACCAGCGGTGTAGGGATTCCTTTTTCGTCTAATGCCGTTACGAAAGCCTCTCCGATACCAAGGGACTGGATAAGTTCACTCGCTTTATAAAACTCACTCATAGGATAGTTTTCTACAGCTTTAGAAATTTCTTTTTTGTCTTTTGCCGTAAATCCTCTTAGGGCGTGCTGTATTTTTAGTCCCAGCTGGCTCAAAACAGATTCTGGAATATCGCCAGGCACCTGTGTGATGAAATAGATTCCTACACCTTTAGAACGAATAAGTTTTACCATCGTTTCTATTTGTTCTAAAAGCACTTTTGGAGCATCTTTAAAGATTAAGTGCGCTTCATCTATAAAAACAGCCAATTTAGGTTTATCCAAGTCTCCTGCTTCTGGAAGGGTCAAATATATCTCAGCAAAAAGAGACAAAATAAAAGTAGAGAACAGAGTAGGCTTGTTCTGTATATCTACTACACGAAGGATGTTTACTACACCCTTTTCGTTTCTGGTTTTTAGCAAGTCTAAAACATCGAAACTAGGTTCTCCGAAAATTTGTGATGCTCCCTGTTGTTCCAGCGCCACGATGCTTCGCAGAATAGCGCCTAATGATGCAGGAGCGATAGAGCCATATCCATCGGCAAGTTCTTTTTTACCTTGTTCATTATCAGTTACATATTGTAATACCTTTTTCAAGTCTTCTAAGTCTATGAGAGGAAGACCTTTGTCATCACAATATTTGAAAACGATAGACATGATGCTGGTCTGTGTATCGTTTAGTCCTAAAATTTTACTCAAAAGCACAGGTCCAAATTCAGTAACAGTAGCTCTAAGTTTTACTCCTTTCTCGGCAGAGAGAGACATTAGCTCCACAGGGAAAGCCTGTGGCTGGTATGGTAATTTGGTTTTATCATATCTTTCTTGGATACGGCTGTTCATTTCTCCTGTGGCTGCTATTCCAGAAAGGTCCCCCTTGATATCCATTACCAAAGAAGATACACCATGATGTGAGAGCTGCTCTACGAAGGCTTGTAGTGTTTTGGTTTTTCCTGTTCCTGTTGCTCCAGCGATGAGGCCGTGTCTATTGATGGTTCGCAGAGGGATATTTACATCTACTTCAGGGATGACTTCTCCATCCAAAATACCTTTTCCTAGAGTAAAGAAATGCCCTTTTGTAGTGTAGCGAGGCGTAGTTTCTGCTATAAATTTTTCCTTTTTTGACATTATTTATGATTTTAGGGTCTAAAAATAAAAAAAGAATTTATAAAATAACTAAAAAAGGAGATAGAAATTTCTATCTCCTTTATGTTGGTTTTTATTTTCTTAGAATTTGTAAGTGATACCAATTTTACCACCAGAAACATGGCCTCCGCCACCTTCTAGGTTGATACCCAAGTTTTTAGTGAAGAAATAACGACCACCAACTTGTCCAGAAATTCCTAGACCAGAAGCATAGCTTCCATTATAATCAATATCTACATCACCACTATATTTGTGAGTCCAGTGATAGTACCCTACAGAAAGACCTGCATAAAGATCAAATTCATCAGGAAGTCTTAATATTCTGTTGAAATGGTAATTACCATTAGCAGCAATACTAAAAACAGAGTGTTTCCATTCATAGGTATACCAAGTTTCTTTTTTAGAACGGTAAGAAGCTTCAGCTCCAATAGTGAAGTCTCTTGCAATTCCATAGTCTACACCTACTATTACAGGAATCCCCCAGCTAGAAATCCCTATACCAGCATTAATTTGTACATCATTTTGTTCCAAAGTCCCTTGTGCAGATGCTGTAGCTACAGCAAAAAATAAAGATGCACATGCTAAAATCTTTTTCATAAAAAATAAAATTTAAATTTTTAAAACAGAGACAAAGATATACATATTTTTTAGATAGAAAAATATTTTGTATCAAAAAAATATTTGTAACTTTATAAAATGTAAAAAAATAGACTTTATAATTATGGATAAAATAAAAAATCACATCGGGCTGATTGTCGTTTCAGCAGCAATAGTTTTTTCTACTTTTTTGGCGGCAAATGCTTTTAAAAATAGAAATTCTAATAATGACACTATCAATGTTACAGGGCTTGGGAGCAAGGACTTTGAGTCTGACCTTATTGTATGGAATAGTTCTTTTACAAAGAAAAGTGCAGATTTGAAAAGCGCCTATGCTTCGCTGGAAAAAGACAGAGAGGCTCTTAAAAATTATCTATTGTCTAAAGGTGTGAAAGAAAAAGAAATCGTGTTTTCTTCGGTAGGAATTTCTAAGGATTTTGATAGAACTTATGATGAGTATCAGAATGTCCGTTCAGAAGTATTTACAGGATATACTCTGAAACAGAATGTGCAGGTGGAGAGCAAAGAAGTGGAAAAAATAGAAAATATCTCTCGTCAAGTTACCGAGCTTATTAATTCTGGTGTGGAGCTGTACTCTGAGCAGCCAGAATATTACTACACTAAATTAGCCGAACTGAAACTAAAAATGATAGCTGAAGCCACCAAAGATGCGAAACTTCGTGCCGAAAAAATTGCAGAAAACGCAGGAGCAAAACTTGGTGATTTGAAAAAATCTGAAATGGGAGTTTTTCAGATTATTGCACAGAATTCTTCGGAGGACTATTCTTGGGGAGGTTCGTTCAATACTTCTTCTAAAAAGAAGACAGCCAATATCACCATGAAGCTCTCCTACAATATTAGATAAATTTCATACCTTTGCGGTTTTCAGATTATTTATGACAAATACAAGTCCGAAAACAGTAGCATTTCATACACTGGGGTGTAAGCTTAATTTTGCAGAAACATCTACTATTGCGCGTCAGCTTATAGGTGCAGGATATGAGAAAGTGGAGTTCGATGACCCTGCGCAAGTCTATGTGATTAACACATGCTCAGTAACAGATAATGCCGATAAAGAGTGTAAGTTTCATGTGAAAAGAGCAGTCAAAGCCAATCCAGATGGGCTGGTGGTGGTTTTGGGATGCTATGCGCAGCTGAAACCAGAGGAGATTTCTGCAATAGAAGGTGTAGATTTAGTTTTAGGAGCGAAGGAGAAATTTAATTTGCTTAATTTCCTTGATGATTTGAGGAAGTCCGAAAGCTCTGCGCAGGTTCACTCTTGTGAAATAGAAGATGCGGATTTCTTTATAGGTTCTTATTCTATCGGGGATAGAACTCGTGCCTTTCTGAAAGTTCAGGATGGGTGTGATTACAAATGTACTTATTGTACAATCCCGATGGCAAGAGGGATTTCGCGCTCTGATACGATAGAAAATATTGTTAAAAATGCCCAGCAGATTGCCCAGCAGGATATTAAGGAAATTGTCCTCACAGGAGTTAATATTGGTGATTACGGAAAGGGCGAATTTGGGAATAAAAAACATGAACATACATTTTTGGATTTAGTGACAGCGCTGAATGAAGTGGATGGCATCGAACGAATCCGAATTTCTTCCATAGAGCCTAATTTACTGAAAGATGAAACCATAGAACTTGTAGCGAAGAGCAAGAGTTTTGTGCCGCATTTTCATATTCCGTTGCAGTCGGGCTCAGATGAGATTTTGAAAAAAATGAAACGCCGTTATCTCACGGCTCTCTATACAAGCAGAGTGAATAAGATAAGGGAAATCCTGCCTGATGCAGCTATCGGTGTGGATGTAATCGTAGGTTTCCCAGGTGAGACCGAGGAGAAGTTCTTGGAAACTTATAACTTTTTAGCGGAGTTGCCAATCAGCTATCTGCATGTATTTACATATTCTGAAAGGGACAATACGGAGGCGGTTAGCATGGAGGGCGTAGTTCCTATTTCGGAGAGAAAGAGAAGAAATAAAATGCTCAGAATCCTTTCTGAGAAGAAAAAAATGGCTTTCTACCAGACACAATTAGGAAAAGTTTTGCCTGTTCTTTGGGAGCATGAAGAGAAAAACGGAATGATGTTTGGCTTTACAGATAACTATGTTAGAGTTCAAAAACCATATGATGAAAAGTCCGTGAATAAAGTGGAAAGAGTGAAATTAGAAAAAATTTCAAAGGAAGGAAATGTAGTGGTTTCTAGTTCTTTTGAGGAATTTTTAACAAAAGTTTAACCTCTATTGTCATTACAATGGAGGAAGTTTTTTTATTTTAGTGGATTGAATTTTCTTAAAATATTATGTCACAAAAAAGCACATACGGAGACAATGTCATCTCTCTGAGAGATGTAAAAATAGTTCAGAAGAATTTTACGGTTCTTTCTAATGTTAATCTGACCATAAAGAAAGGTAAGTTTAATTATCTCATTGGGAAAACAGGTTCTGGAAAAAGTAGCCTTCTCAAGGTTCTTTATGGGCATCTTCCACTCCGTGAGGGAGAAGGAGAGGTGGTTGGTTTTGATTTGACGAAACTAAAAGTATCTCGTATCCCTGATTTGAGAAGAAAACTGGGAATTATTTTTCAGGATTTCCAGCTGCTTATGGATAGAACGGTAGAGAAAAATCTTCTTTTCGTTTTAGAAGCCACAGGCTGGAAGGATAGAAGCCTGATGGAAGAGAGAATAGATGATGTCCTCAGCAGTGTAGGAATGAAAACCAAAAAACACAAAATGCCTCACGAATTGTCTGGTGGAGAGCAGCAGCGTGTAGCTATAGCAAGAGCTTTGCTGAATCATCCTGAGCTTATCTTGGCGGACGAGCCTACGGGAAACCTAGACCCAGAGACTTCTAATGATATTATGACTTTGCTAAGACAAGTGTCAGAGGAGAGAAATTGTGCCGTGCTGATGGCTACTCACGATTATCATTTGATACAGAATTTCCCAGAGCAGGCTATTCGTTGTGAAGATGGAACAGTATCAGTTTTACAAGATACAAGTATACTTTTTGAATAAAAAACTCTAAATTCAATTTTTTCAATAAAAATCAGGTTTTAATTGGTTAAATAATGTTAAATTGTATGAAAATTTAGTTAAAATGTAAATTTAATGCAATATCATTATTAAAATATCGTTTTTGATATTAGTAACCAATTAAATTTTTAAGAATTATGAAAAAGTTAGTTTTTGCAAGTTTATTCCTTGCATTAGGAACATTCGCAGTAAACGCACAGTCTACTCCATCAAAAAAGAAAGTTGAGCCTTCTAAGAAAACGGCCAAACAATCACCTAAGAAATCAGCTCAGCCTAATGAAGCAGAACATGCTGTTCCTGTTGCTCAGGAAAGCAGAAGTCATCCTTCAGTGGATAAAGAACAACCAAAGCAGGAGGAGCCAGCGGAAAGAAAAGAGGAACATCCTGTTAATCCACAGAAATAGATTTTATTGTTTATCATAGATAGCCACTTCTTTTTAGAAGTGGCTATTTTTTATGGGTAAATTCTTATCTTTGCGCCCAAAGTTTTAAAAGATGAGTAAAATTCGCGTTCGTTTTGCCCCAAGTCCTACAGGCCCTCTGCATCTTGGTGGAGTGAGAACAGCATTATACAATTACCTTTTTGCTAAAAGTCAAGGAGGAGATTTTATTTTAAGAATAGAAGATACAGATACTGCCCGCTATGTAGAGGGAGCAGAAGACTACATCATGGAGGCGCTGGATTGGCTGGGAATACAGCCTGTGGAAAGCCCTAGAAAAGGAGGGCCTTATGCGCCATACAGACAGTCTGAAAGGAGAGAAATCTATGATAAATATACTGAGCAGATTCTAAAAACGGATTATGCTTATTTAGCGTTTGATACTCCAGAAGAGCTTGATAAAATCAGGCTGGAATACGAAGCCAAAGGAGAAGTTTTTTCTTATAATAATGTTACTAGAAATAGCCTGAGAAACAGCCTTGCACTTCCGAAAGATGAGGTGGAAAAGCTTTTAGCAGAAAAAGTTCCTTTCGTGGTTCGGTTTAAAATGCCAGAAAACCGAGTGATGGAGCTGAGTGATATTATCCGTGGGAATTTCAGCGTAAATACGGATACTCTGGATGATAAGGTTTTGGTGAAACAAGATGGAATGCCGACTTATCATTTTGCAAATATCATCGACGACCACGAGATGCAGATTACCAATGTAATCCGTGGAGAGGAATGGCTCCCATCAATGGCTCTGCATGTATTGTTATACGAAGCAATGGGCTGGAAAACACCAGAATTTGCGCATTTGCCACTAATACTAAAACCAGAAGGAAAAGGAAAACTCAGCAAAAGAGACGGCGATAAATTCGGGTTTCCTGTGTTTCCATTGAATTTTACTGATAAAGAAACAGGCGCCGTATCCAAAGGATATCGTGAGGAAGGTTATTTCCCAGAAGCATTTGTGAATTTCTTGGCGCTTTTGGGCTGGTCACCGTCTGATGATAAAGAAATCTTGTCATTAGAAGAGATGATTCAAGAGTTTAATCTGCACAAAGTTCATAAATCTGGAGCAAGATTTAGCAAAGAAAAAGCAGAATGGTTTAACAGCCAATATCTTAAAATGAAAACAGATGATGAGCTGCTAGTTTTACTTAAAGAAATAGAAGCGGTGAAAAACTCTGGAGTCAGCGATGATAAGCTGATTACGATTATCGGGCTGATGAAAGAAAGAGCAGTTTTCGTGAAAGATATCTATGAACAAGGGCAGTTTTTCTTCTCTGCACCAGTAGATTATGATGAAAAATCCATCAAAAAAGCATGGGCAGACACCACAGGAGAGCTTCTTGCAGAGTTTGCTCAGAAATTAGAAAATGTAGATTTCCAATCAGATGTTCTCAAAAATCTCATTCATGATTTCGCTGCCGAAAAAGAATTAGGAATGGGTAAAGTGATGATGCCGCTGCGTTTGGCTTTGGTGGGAGAACTGAAAGGACCAGATGTTCCTGATATCATGGATATTATAGGGAAAGAAAAAACTATAGAACGAATCGAGAAATTGATAGAAACTCAAAAAAAATAAATTCATATTTGATTTTTAAATTTATTAGTATTTTTGAAAACTGAAATATTATTCAAAATTAGAAATATGGAATACTTGGATTTTGAACAACCGATAAAAGAGTTGATGGAACAATATGAGAAATGCGCCATCGTAGGCGAAGAAAGCGGCGTGGATGTTTCAGCAACTTGCGAACAGATAGAAGAAAAAATCATCAAGACTAAAAAGAAAATCTATGGCAACCTTACGCCATGGCAGAGAGTACAGCTTTCCCGCCACCCAGACAGACCCTATACATTGGACTATATCCACGGAATAGCGGATGAGGGCAGTGTTGTCGAGCTTCATGGCGATAGATGTTTTGCGGATGACCCAGCGATGATAGGAGCGATGATAAAGATAAATGGTCAAAGCGTGATGGTTATCGGAACACAAAAGGGAAGAACTACGAAGGAAAGACAATACAGAAGATTCGGAATGTCTAATCCTGATGGGTATCGTAAAGCATTGAGGCTGATGAAGTTGGCAGAAAAATTTAATATGCCTATTGTGACATTGATAGACACTCCTGGTGCTTATCCTGGTCTTGAGGCTGAGGAAAGAGGGCAAGGCGAGGCTATTGCGAGAAATATTTTTGAAATGAGTCTTCTGAAAGTTCCTGTAATCGCTATCGTTATCGGTGAGGGAGCTAGTGGAGGAGCTTTAGGAATAGGTGTAGGGAACAAGGTTTATATGATGGAAAACACTTGGTATTCAGTAATTTCGCCAGAGTCATGTTCTTCTATTCTTTGGAGAAGCTGGGAATATAAAGAAACTGCTGCTGATACACTGAAACTTACAGCTCAAGATATGCTGAAAGAAAAGTTGATAGACGGTATTATCGCAGAGCCTCTTGGCGGAGCTCACTATGAACCAGCTGAAGCGTTTGCTAGTGTGAAAGATACTATTTTAAAGAATATAAAAGCATATAAAGGCTTTACTGAAGATGAACTTGCTACACAAAGACAAGAAAAATTTGTAGCAATGGGACAATACAAAGGATAATGAAATAAAAAAGCTGGAAAATTTTCCAGCTTTTTATTTTTATTTCACGCCTAATGTTAGTTGATAATCAGCATTGATGGTTCTTGATTGTTGGTAATTTCCTCCACATACCACGGAAGAAATAGTGTATGAACCTTTGTTTAAAGACATTCTTCCCGTAGAGTTTGCAGCGACATTGATATGATAATTATTTTTCCCTGTAAAATTTACTACAATTGGGCATTTTGATAGATTTTTGACAGTTACATATGCACTGTTCCCTTTGCTGCTTCCATTAAGTATTCTGGTAGCTTCCTCAGCAGTCTCTTGGTGACTTCTATGGCTGTTGGATTGGTGAGAAGTCGAAGTGTGCGAGGAAGAACTGCTGACACTTAAACGGGCTAATTTCCTTTTGAATTCAGGAGTTTTAGGGTGGGTAGGATAGTTTACAATGAAATTTGCAACCACCTTTGGGTCATTGGATTTTTCTGTCATTTCTATGGTATGTTGGGACTGAGCGAATATACCAGCAGACATAAATCCTAAAAGAAGTAAAATCGTTTTTTTCATCTTTATAAAAATTTGTATCTTTGCCAACTAATTATCTACAAAAATATAAAAAATATTATAATTATGTATACACCAGTAGCAGCAGATGTAGCTAAACTAAGAAACACAACAGGTGCAGGAATGATGGACTGCAAAAAGGCTTTGGTAGAAGCTGAAGGGGATTTTGAAAAAGCTATCGAAATCCTTAGAAAAAAAGGACAAAAAATCGCAGCAAATAGAGCAGATAGAGAATCTACTGAAGGTGCTGTAATCGCAAGAGTAAACGAGGATAACACACTAGGTGCTATCATCTCTCTAAACTGTGAAACTGACTTCGTTGCTAAAAATGATGCTTTCGTAGAATTAGCTTACGAATTAGCAGAACAAGCAATGAACTACGCTTCTAAAGAAGAGTTCTTGGCTTCTGATTTCCACGGAATTACAGTTGCTGAAAAACTTATCGAGCAAACAGGAGTTATCGGAGAGAAAATAGAAATCGGTGCATTCGAAAGAATCGAAGGACCTTTCCTAGGGGCTTATATCCACGCAGGAAACAAAATCGCAGCTATCACAGCATTGTCTGCTAAAGTAGACGGAGCAGCAGAAGCAGCGAGAAACATCAGTATGCAGGTAGCATCTATGAGCCCAGAAGTTCTTTCTTACAAAGATTTTTCTCCTGAGTTTATAGCAGCAGAAACAGATGCAAGAATTGCAGCAATCGAGAAAGATAACGAGGAGCTTGTAAGACTTGGAAAACCATTGAAAAATGTTCCTAAATATGTTTCTTATGCACAATTGACAGAGCAAGTTCTAAAACAAGCAGAGGAAGATGCAAAAGCTGAATTGAAAGCTGAAGGTAAGCCAGAACAAATCTGGGATAAAATCTTGCCTGGTAAAGTTCAGAGATTCATCAGCGATAACACTTCTCTAGACCAAGAGAAAGCATTACTTGACCAAAACTACATCAAAGATGGAGATATGAAGGTTTCTCAATATGTGAAATCTGTAAGCCCAGACCTTGAAGTAGTAAGATTTGTAAGAGTTTCTCTTTAATCAAAATTATAAATTTTACTCATTCCTCTTAGCCGAAAAGCTAAGAGGAATTTTTATTTTATAAACATATATTTTATAAAAACTTTGTGATAAATATCAGCACTTGAAATCATCTTCGTATGGTTTTTTATTGTTAATTTTGCTAACAAAATATACTTTTTTAACACTAAATAGAAGAAAATGAGCGAAATAAGTGAAATAATCAGAGATTACTGGACAGAGCGCTCCAGAACATATAGTGACTCTACATTGCAGGAACTTTATGGAGACAATGCCCAGAACTGGGAAAATATTCTCTATGGAGATATTGATAAAAACCAGAATTTGAAGATATTAGACATCGGAACAGGGCCAGGGATGTTCGCGGTGTTGCTGGGAAGAAATCCGAATTTTGAAGTGTCTGCTGTAGATTCCAGCAAAGGGATGATAGAACAGGCAACACAGAATGCACAGAAATTCGGAGCGAAGGTGAATTTCCAGCTGCTGGATGCACAGAACCTTCCTTTTGAAGATAATACTTTTGATGTGATTGTCACTAGAAATGTCACTTGGAATCTTCCTCACCCGAAAGATGCTTACAAAGAATGGAAAAGAGTACTGAAAAAGGGAGGAAAAATGATAAATTTTGATTCCAACTGGTATTCTTATCTTTTTGATGAAAATCTACATAAATACCATGATGAACACCCAGACAAGAAACTCCAAGAAGTCCTGCCAGAGGGAATGGAAGCACGAATGGAAAATATCGCAAAAACGCTTCCGCTTTCCAAGGAGAGAAGGCCTGCTTGGGATGTTAATTGTCTTTTGGATTTAGGGTTTTCTAAAATGGCTTTTGATTATAATATCAATGATGAGGTCTATGACAAGGAACATCAGGAAATCAATGCTTACGCACCGATGTTTAGAATTATAGCAGTTAAATAAATACAAATTAAAATTAAATTATGCATAAAATATTTTGTTCAGTTGCACTAGGGGCACTTGTTTTGTCTTGCTCAGGGAAGAAAGAATCGGGGAGTAATAAGACACAAACTAATGCTCCTAAAATGGAAAAAGTGGAATACATCTATCACGATGGAACCAAAGATCTGAAAGTATCCATCACTACACCGCCACAGCGTGCGGCTCTTTTTACGCCTCATATGACAGAGATGCTTTTGGCTTTAGGTCTGGGCGATAGAATAGTGGTGGGAACTACGGAAGGCCCTGTTTCCAAGCAATTTGAAAAGGAATATGAGAAAGTTCCAGATGAATATAAATTCATAGGACATAGTTTTAAAATGACCAAAGAGGCTTTCCTTCTTAGAGAGCCAGATTTCGTGTCTAGTGATGGAGACCTTAGCTCAGAGTCTACTGGTTCACCAGAGGAACTTTTGGCTCAGGGAATAGCTCCATTTACACCGAAAACTATCCAGACCCCAAACGCTACGATAGAAACTGTATATGAGGATTTCTATATGCTGGGAAAAATCTTTAATGTAAATGACAAGGCGAAGGAAGTAGTAGAAGGAATGAAATCCAAACTTGCCGAGGCTAAAAAAACATTCGTGGTTAAACCTGAAAACGAAAAGAAAAAGGTAATGATACTATCTTCTATTAATAATGGGATTTGGGTTTTCTCTTCTTTGGCGGCGGATTTGGTTCGTCAGGCAGGAGGTATCAATATTTATGAAGATGCTGGGACGGCTTATGAATTCGTATCTTTTGAGAGTGTGGTGCATAGAAATCCAGATGTGATTTTCATCACGGATACGCAGTCCAGAAACATGACACCAGAAGAAAAAGCAAACTTCATCAAAAATCACCCTATCTTGAAGGATATCAATGCAGTGAAGAATAATCAGATTTATGAAGTGAATTTTGCGGATGTTTCACCTGGGGTTAGAAATGTAGATTTTATCATCAGATTAAATAAAGTTCTTTACCAAGGAGGAAAATAGAATATTGTTTGAGAATAGTTGTGTAAATTTCAATAATTTCGTTAAAAAATCATGTTTTTATTGGTTTTTTAACGAAATTATTACGATATTAGCAAGATAAAATTAATACAACTATGGAACAATTGGTAGAAAAGATAGCTGGGCTTATTTGGTCTGATGTCTTTATTTTATTATGTGTTTTCACGGGAATTTATTTCTCTATTAGACTCGGTTTTCCTCAGTTTACCCAAGTAAGGGAAATGCTGAGGTTACTTTTTCAGGAGAAAGAGTCAGAGAAGGGATTGTCTTCTTTTCAGGCGTTTTCTTTGGCTATTTCGGGGCGTGTAGGAACGGGGAATATTGTGGGAGTTGCCACGGCGATAGCTATGGGAGGACCAGGGTCTATATTTTGGATGTGGCTGATTGCGATTTTGGGTTCTGCGTCAGCATTTATAGAGTCTACTTTGGGACAGGTTTATAAAAGAGAAATAGACGGAGAATACCGCGGAGGACCAGCCTATTATATAGAAAAAGGGCTAGGGATAAAGTGGTATGCTGTTCTTTTTGCTGTGATTGCGGTGGTATGTTGTGGTTTTCTTTTGCCAGGGGTACAGAGCAATAGTATAGCACAGTCTATGAATAATGCCTTTGGGATAGTTACTCAGACAAATTATTTTATTCCTATGAATATTTTTGGGGTAGTAGTTGTAGGGCTTTTAGTGGTGATAATATTTGGAGGAGTTAAGAGGCTGGGGCATGCTTCGGAAACGATAGTTCCCATAATGGCGGGAGCTTATATTTTGGTAGGGCTGATAATCATTATTCTCAATTTTCATAGAATTCCAGAAGTATTTTCTACGATTATTTCTTCAGCTTTTGGGCAGGATGCTCTTTTTGGGGGTGTTTTAGGAAGTGCTATTGCTTGGGGAGTGAAAAGAGGAATTTATTCCAATGAAGCAGGGCAGGGGACAGGCCCACATGCAGCAGCAGCATCGGAGGTTATCCATCCAGCAGAGCAGGGGTTGGTACAGGCGTTTTCTGTGTATATAGATACTCTTTTTGTTTGTACTACTACGGCATTTATGATTTTGTTTACAAATCAGTATAATGTAATTGATGAGCAAACTAAAATGATGGTGGTAGAACATGTAAAGGGCTTGGATTATACAGGTTTTACACAGTCTGCGATTTCTTCTCATTTTCCTTCGTTTGGGAATGAGTTTGTAGCGATAGCACTCTTTTTCTTTGCTTTTACTACCATAATGGCTTATTATTACTATGCAGAAACCAATCTCACCTTTATTATTTGTTCTAAATATCACCATTTGGCTATTTTTGTTTTAAGAATTGTTTTTCTCATAGGAGTGTATATGGGAAGTGTGCGAGAAGCTAAAATGGCGTGGATAATAGCAGATGTAGGATCTGGGCTGATGGCATGGGTGAATATTATAGCGATTTTATTGCTGGGAAATACCGCACTGAAAGTGTGGAAAGACTATAAAACTCAAAAGAAAAACGGAATAGCAAAGCCAACTTTTGATGTTAAAAAACTCAATATTAAAAATGCTGATTTTTGGGAGAAAAAACAAAATCCCTAAAACTATGGTTTAGAGACTTTGACAGGTTATAATATATGAATGGATTTTTACAATTAGTGTCTTTTGGTTAGAAATTGTTACAGAAAAGATTAGTTTTTTTTCTTTTAATTGTTTAATGCGCTGATTTAGTGGTTATAATGTTTAGATATAACATATAAAATCCCAATACAAGCTCCTATTAAAAGTGAGATTAACAATAGTGAAATTATAAGAAATATAATATAGGCTGTTTGACCATACTTTTTAAATTTTTCATTGCAAAAATCACTTGCTTTTTGTAGGAAGTCAAGTTCTTTTTGGATTTTTAGGAAACTTCTATCATATTCAAAACCATCTTCTTCATCTTTGATTTCTGCTACAATTTTAGAAATCTTCATGATGTGTTTTCCATAACTTTCATACATCCAGTATTTTCCTATAAAATATAGAATTACGCAGAATGTTAAAAATAGTATAATAAAAAAAATAATATTAGATTCTTTGTTATGTAAATATAAAGTAGAATATAAACCTAACATAATGGGAACAAATACAATATTAAAAGATTTATAAAGCTCTGAATTTAAAACCAATTCATACCTTAAATCCAAAATATTATGATAGGTATTAAGGTTTTTGGTATTCAGCTTTTTATAAAAAATATAGAATTTCAGATAATAATATCCTATTATTGTAAGTGCTATAAATACTAATATAACAAGTAGATAGGTCTGCTCAGTATTCTTTCCCATTAAAGGCAGCATTATAGCCCATAAAGAAAAGGAAACAACACTTATCCAAAACTCAGCCCGCATATTCTTCCGAATCATCTCCAAAGGTGTATGAATTTCTTTTTGTTTTTCCAAAGAAATCTCGGGAACGGATTCTATTTTTTCCTTATCCCACACTTGTTTTAAGTTTTCTAAATCCATTAGAATTTTTAATTAAATTATTATAATTCTTTGTTTATCAATTCGTTTACTAGGTCGCTCAGTTTCTGTTTGGCGCGATTTAGTTTTACACGGCAGTTTCCTTCCGTTATTCCCAGCTGTTCTGCCATTTCTTTTCCAGAATAGTCTTCTAAATAATAGAATATCAGTGCCTTGTCTATCGGGCTCAGCAGGTGGATGGCATCATACATTATCTTTACTTTGTACTCTTCTTCGGCGGTTTCTTCATTTTTGATGTCAAAATTCTGAATTTCCTCTTCCCGAGAGATGAACCCTCTTTTCTTTTCGGATTTCAGAAAAACTATCGCTGTATTCAGGGCTACACGATACATCCAAGTAGAAAATTTGCTTTTTTCCTCAAAACTTGGGTAGGCTTTCCACAGCTGATAAGTGATTTCCTGAAACAAATCATTCTGGTCTTCAGGCTCGTCCATATACATCTTGGAAATTTTGAAAAGCACGCCTTTATGCTTTTCTACTCTCTCCAAAAATTCCTGTTCTAATGAAGACATTGGTTGATTTTTTAGTTAATTAGTATTAAAATTTAGGATTTGTTACACATTTATTTGAAAAAAAATAAAACCACATTTTTATGTGGTTTATTTTATTCTTAGAGATTCTTTCACTAGTTCTATCATTTTTGGGTCGCCTGTTTGTTTTCCTTTTTCATCGGAAAATTTCACGGTTGGTATCCATTCATCATTTGCTCCTAGAACTCCTGTGAGTTTCATTACGATATTCATTGGAGTAAGTCCCACATCATTGGTTAGATTTGTCCCAATTCCAAACGAAAGTCCTACTTTTCCTCGGCAAGCCTGTGTAATTTCGGAGATTTTCTCTAAATTAAGATTATCCGAGAAAATAATGTATTTAAACAAAGGATTGATGCCGTGTTTTTCGTAGTGTTTGATGGTTTTCTCGGCGAAAGCTATCGGGTCGCCACTGTCGTGCCTTACACCATCGAAAAGTTTAGCAAATTTCTTATCAAACTGCTTGAAAAACACATCGGTAGTATAAGTGTCCGAAAGAGCAACTCCCAAATCACCGCGATAGACATCCACCCAATGCTCCAGAGAAAGGGCATTTGCCATCTTAAAGCCATACTGCGCACCATGGAACATAAACCACTCGTGGGCGTGCGTTCCGATAGGTTTCACGCCGTATTTCATCGCAAAATGAACATTGGAAGAACCGATGAAATAGCTGTTGGAATCTTGGGTAAGAGCTCTCATTACTACATCGTGAACCTTGTAGGAATGCCTTCTTCGTGTCCCGAACTCCGCAAAATTGACTTTTAGTTCTATGAGGTTTTTGGCCTTTCCTAAGGTTTTTCGGGTGATTTCCTCATCAGTTTGGCGTTCCATGCCGTTCATTTTGTAATAAAGTTCACTGATGAGTGACAGTAGCGGCACTTCCCAAAGTATGGTTCTGTACCAAAGACCTTCTACGGTCACTTCTAAATCGTTTCCTATCTGATTGATTTTCACTTCGGAAGGGTCGTAGTGGTATCCTTCTAAAAAGTCTAAATAGGGCAGATTGAGATATGGGCAGTTTTTCTTCAGAAATTCTTTTTCAGCTTTGGTCAGCTGGAGTTTTGCCATTTCATTGATGGCTTTTCTTAGGGCATCATCAAAGCCTTCTGGGAAGGAATGTTTCCCTCGGTTGATGAATACATATTTCACTCTCGCATCTGGAAAGAGCTTTACCACAGCGCATTGCATGGTAAATTTGTAAAAATCGTTGTCTAATATAGAGTTGAAAACTACGCTCATTTTTAAAATTCATTAAAATTAAAGCCATAAAAATACGAATTTCTATTATTAAAATTGTGTTTAAATAGACAAATAATTAAATTCGCCACAATTTGAATGAAATATGAAAGACCTGCTTAAGTTTTACTCACTATCAGAGATAGATTATAGACACCAATATCCTTTAATCGAGAAAATAAAATATTTTGCAAAGGGTATATTATTGTATTTTGTATTGCAGATTTGTGCTTTATTGCTAATGTTTTTGGTGGATGATTTCTTGATAAATAAAATGGGTTTTACTTCCGTTTTTAAATTAATGATGGAAAGCCAAAAGAAAATAAAAGGATATTATGGTTTTTTCCTGGTTGTGATTTTAGGGCCTCTGGTAGAAGAGCTTATTTTTAGGTTGATTTTAGTTCCTAAGCGTAGAAATATCGCGATATTTACTTTTGTTTTTTCGTTCTTGGTATTGAATAAAACTTATTATATTATCAAAATAGATTGGCTATTGCTGGTGTCTTTGGTAGTGTCAGGATTGCTGTCTTTTCTTGTTTTTAATTTGCTGAAACGAAACCCTAAAATAGAAACAGCCATAGGGAAAAGACAGAAAATAATCACGATGGTGTCTATTGTTCTTTTTGGGTTGGGACATATTGCTAATATAGAGACTCTGCATTGGGAACTGGCGCTGTTCTATCCTGTTTATGTTCTTCCGCAAATGATTTTAGGGTATATTTTTTCTATGCAGAGGCTGAAATTAGGTTTTGTCTGGGGATTGCTTTTTCATTCGATGAATAATTTAATGGTATTTCTGAGATAAAATATGCAAAAGTATAATCTGTTTTTGCATAATTTTGTATCCATTTTAGTTCTATGAAAAAATTCATATCAAAAACAATCTTTTTTCTATTACCAATATTGGTCTTGGCAGTGATAATGGAAATTTCTTTGAGAGCTATTCCTAATGATTACAAGCAGAAAAGAAATTATATGGACAGCCACTCGGATGAGATAGAGGTTTTGGTTTTGGGAAGTTCGCATAGTTTGTATGGCATAAATCCTAAATATTTCAGCCAAAAGACATATAATATGGCGTATGTTTCCCAGTCATTGGATTTGGATTATAAAATTTTAGAAAAGTATCATAACAGGTTTAAAAATCTGAAAACTATCATTGTTGATATTTCCTGTTTTTCATTGTATGCGACATTAGAAACTGGGCCAGAGTCTTGGAGATCAAAGAATTATAACATATACTACGATATATCAACATCTAAGGCTACAAATAATTTTGAGGTTCTGACAAATAAGCTGGATATAAACTATAGCCGAATGAAATCATATTACACTAAAAAAATAAAAAATGATAAAGCTTTCATAGACAGCACATTTACAACTAAAATGTATGACGGATGGATTTCCCTAAAACCAGCAAAAACCACTGATGATTTAGAAGAAACAGGAGTGGCTGCTGCAGAGAGACATACTTATGACATAGCCCAAAAGAGCAGAGTAGAAATACATGATGAGCTGACTAATGTTTTGGGTAAAATCGTAGATTGGTCAAAGCAGAAAAATGTAAAAGTGGTATTTGTTACGACACCAACTTATAAAACCTATTATAACAGAATAAACTCTACTCAATGGGACAACACTCATAAAATTATAGAGAATATTTGCCGAAAAAACAGCAACTGCCAGTACATCAATTTACTAAAAAATGAAGGAAATCTTTTCACTGAAAAAGATTTTAGTGATGCTGACCACCTTTCGGAAACAGGAGCTGAGAAAATGTCTAAACTTATAAATCAGTTCCTGACAAGCACGAAATAACTAAATTTTCTTTACTTTTGCTATGTGCATTCAGAATTAGAACTTCAGTTAAAAACATTGCCTTCGGAGCCTGGTGTTTATCGTTATTACGATAAAAAGGGTGAGATTTTGTATGTAGGAAAGGCTAAAAACCTGAAAAATAGGGTTCTATCTTATTTTAATAAAAGTCAGATCGGATACAAAACCCGAATGATGGTTTCTAAAATTGTAAGGCTGGAAACCACCGTGGTTAATAGCGAATACGATGCGCTTCTTCTGGAAAACAACCTCATAAAAGAGTATCAGCCTTTCTATAATATTCTGCTGAAAGATGACAAGTCCTATCCATGGATTTGCATCAAAAAAGAGCCTTTTCCTCGGATTTTTTTGACAAGAAATGTCATCAAAGACGGCTCGGAATACTACGGGCCTTATGCGAAAGTAAAACAGGCAAAAACGCTGATAGAAGTTATTAAAAACATCTATAAACTCAGAACATGCAGTCTGAATCTCGCTCCCGAAAAGATAAAAGAAGGGAAATATAAAGTCTGTCTGGAATATCACATTAAAAACTGTGCCGGCCCTTGCGAAGGACTAGAATCTGAGGAAGAATATGCCCAAAAGCTAAACGCCATTCGTGGGATTATCAAAGGCGAATTCAAGGCAGCGCGGGAATATTTAGAAGCTGAAATGTACAACTACGCCGCAAAACTGGAATTTGAAAACGCCCAGCAGAGCAAGGAAAAACTGCAGATTTTAGAAAATTATCAGACACACACCACTATCGTGAGTTCCAACATAAACGATGTGGATGTCTTCGGTATTATCAGTGATGAAGCGGCGGCTTATGTCAATTATTTCAAAATTAAAAACGGTTCTATTATTCAGTCCTACACCACAGAAATTAAAAAAATGCTGGACGAAACCGATGAAGAAATATTGGAAGAGGCGCTGATAGAGATTAGGAATAAATTTAATTCTACTTCTACGGAAATTTTTCTTCCGTTTCATCTCAATATAGAAATTCCACATGTGAAGCTGATTGTCCCTAAACTGGGCGACAAAAAGCGTATCGTAGAGCTTTCCGAGAAAAATGCAATGGAATACCGCGTGGAAAAACTCAAGCAGGTGCAGATAGTAGACCCAGAAAGACATACCAACCGCATCATGGCGGAGATGAAAAAACTCCTTAGGCTTCCCGAAGAGCCGCGCCATATAGAAGGTTTTGACAATTCTAATATTCAAGGGACAAATCCCGTTTCGGCGTGTGTGGTTTTCAAAGATGGGAAACCCAGCAAGGCGGATTATCGGATTTTTCATGTGAAAACCGTGGAAGGGCCGAATGATTTTGCTACGATGGAAGAAGTCATCTATCGCCGATACAGTAGGCTTTTGGATGAGGGCGAACCACTGCCGCAGCTGATTTTGATAGACGGCGGAAAAGGTCAGCTCAGTTCCGCAGTGAAAAGCCTGAAACTCCTTGGACTGTATGGGAAAATCTCCATCATCGGAATAGCGAAAAGATTGGAAGAAATCTTCTTTCCCGAAGACCCAGTTCCATTGTATTTGGATAAAAAATCCGAGACTTTGAAGGTTCTCCAGCGGGTTCGGGATGAGTCACATCGTTTCGGTGTAAAGCATCACCGCACGAGAAGGAAAAATTCTACAATAAAATCAGAACTGGAGGAAATCCCTGGCGTAGGCGAGAAAACCATCCAGCAGCTTTTATCTAAATTAAAATCTGTAAAAAGAATAAAAGAAGCCTCTCTGGAAACGCTGGAAGAGATTTTAGGAAAATCCAAAGCTAAGGCAGTTTGGGAGCATTTTAACAGTTAAAAGAAGATTGAATAAAGTTCCTGATTTTAGTTCATAAAAACCAATATTAGGAAATTTTGTCATATCAAAAATATCAATTTCAAATCATTTTCGGAAATTTTGTCTTATTTTGTGTAATAGAATGGTTTTTGCAATTTAGATTTCAGATAACTTTTAAAATAAAGAATTATGAATCTAAATCAATATACCGTAAAATCACAAGAAGCGATCCAAAAAGCACAACAGATTGCTTTGGATTTTGGCAACCAGAGTATAGAACCTCAGCATCTATTGGAAGGAATTTTCCAAGTAGATGAGAATATCTCGGCTTTTCTGATGAAAAAAGCAGAAGCCGACCTTAACTTGATAAGACAAAGAAACAGAGAATCTTTGGAAAGCCTCCCAAAAGTGGAAGGCGGAAACATTTATCTTTCTCAAAGTGCCAGCAAAGTCCTTCTGGAAGCGCCTAATATCGCTAAAAGAATGGGCGATGAGTATGTGACTTTGGAGCATATTTGGCTGGCGTTATTAGAGGTGAGTTCTTCCGTTTCGCAGATGTTGAAAGACATGGGCGTGACCAAATCCCTTTTGGAAGGAGGAATCAAAGAACTTAGAAAAGGTTCAAAGGCGACTTCGGCAAGTTCAGAAGAGACTTACCAATCGCTTAATAAATATGCTAAAAACTTCAATGAACTGGCAGCGGAAGGGAAATTAGACCCAGTAATCGGGCGAGATGAAGAAATCCGAAGAGTGCTGCAGATTCTTTCGCGAAGAACCAAGAATAATCCTATTCTCATTGGTGAGCCAGGAGTGGGTAAAACTGCCATCGCTGAGGGAATAGCCCATAGAATCATCAGTGGAGATGTTCCAGAAAACTTGATGGACAAGACGCTCTATTCACTTGATATGGGAGCATTGATTGCAGGAGCGAAATACAAAGGAGAGTTTGAAGAAAGACTAAAATCCGTAGTAAATGAAGTGATAAAATCTGATGGACAGATTATCCTTTTCATTGATGAAATTCACACCCTTGTAGGTGCAGGCGGCGGCGAGGGAGCGATGGATGCTGCGAATATCCTAAAACCAGCTTTGGCGAGAGGAGAGCTTCGTTCCATCGGTGCAACGACGCTTAACGAGTATCAAAAATACTTTGAGAAAGACAAGGCTCTGGAACGCCGTTTCCAAAAAGTAATGGTGGAAGAGCCAGACACAGAATCAGCGATTTCTATTCTTCGTGGAATCAAAGACAAGTATGAATTCCACCACAAAATTAGAATCAAAGATGAAGCCATCATAGCCGCGGTAGAAATGTCTCAGCGATATATTTCGGATAGATTTTTACCGGATAAAGCCATTGACCTAATCGATGAGGCTTCTGCAAAATTAAGAATGGAAATCAATTCCAAACCAGAGGAATTGGATGTTTTAGACAGAAAACTTATGCAGATGGAGATAGAGCTGGCGGCGATTTCCAGAGAGGGTAACCAGACTAAAATAGACCATCTGAAAGAAGATATTGCGAAAATCACAGAAGAGCGAAACCAAATTAATGCAAAATGGCTTAGTGAAAAGCAGAAATCCGAGGATTTGACTCAGATTAAAAAAGATATAGAAAGCCTGAAATTAGAAGCTGAAAGAGCTCAGCGTATGGGCGATTATGCAAAAGTTTCGGAGATACAATATGGAAAACTTCGTGACAAGGAAGACGAGCTACAAAAACTAGAGCTGGCTATGCAGAATCAGCAGAATGAGCTTGTAAAAGAGGAAGTTACCGCAGAAAATATCTCTGAAGTGGTGGCGAAATGGACAGGAATTCCAGTGACTAAATTACTTCAGTCCGAAAGAGAAAAACTGCTTCATTTGGAGGATGAACTTCATAAAAGAGTAGTAGGGCAAGAGGAGGCTATACAGTCCGTAGCCGATGCTATCCGAAGAAACAGAGCAGGGCTGAATGATGAGAAAAAACCTATCGGGTCTTTCCTTTTCCTCGGAACTACGGGAGTTGGTAAAACTGAGTTAGCGAAAGCCTTGGCGGAGTTCTTATTTGATGATGAAAATAATATGACCCGTATCGATATGTCTGAATATCAGGAGAAACACTCCGTTTCTAGATTGGTAGGAGCGCCTCCAGGGTATGTGGGCTATGATGAGGGCGGACAGCTGACCGAAGCCGTGAGAAGAAGGCCATATTCTGTGGTACTTCTGGATGAGGTAGAAAAAGCGCATCCAGATGTGTTCAATACCTTGCTTCAAGTGCTGGATGATGGGCGATTGACCGACAACAAAGGTCGCGTGGTGAATTTTAAAAATACCATCATCATCATGACTTCCAACCTTGGTTCTCATATCATTCAAGAGAATTTTGAGAAAATTAATGAAAGTAATTTAACTGAAATTGTTGAAAAAACAAAAGAAGAAGTATTTGACTTGTTGAAACAAACTCTACGACCAGAGTTCCTCAACAGAATAGATGAAACGGTGCTGTTCCAACCATTGAACTACAATGAAATCGGAAAAATCGTTCAGTTTCAACTAAGAGGAATCAACAAAATGCTGGAAAGCAGAAATATCATCTTGACTACAACGCAGGAAGCGATAGACTTCATTCTGAAAAAAGGCTACGACCCAGCATTTGGAGCTAGACCACTGAAACGAGTAGTACAGCAGGAAGTTCTGAATAAACTCTCAAAAGAGATTTTGGCTGGAAATATAAAAGAAGGTGAGAGAGTGACAGTAGATTGTTTTGATAACAAGTTGGTTTTCAGGCCTACTGAGTAATTGTTATAATGTTATAAAGACCATTTAGACCTGCTGAATAATTTAATCTTGTTATTGCTCTTTTTCATAGAAACCTTATGGCGGGTCTAAATGGTTATTTTAAATGTGTAAATCCAAAAATAAAATCCTTCAATTTTGAAGGATTTTTTCTTTACTTTGCGGTTTAAATAAAAAACAACATGACTGAGAACAAAAATTTACCAAAAATCGGGGTTATTGGGAGTGGTAGTTTCGCCACCGCAGTAGTAAAAATGCTGATGGAAAACTGCGAAAAAGTTCATTGGCTGCTTCGTAATGACGGCACAAGAGAGGCGCTGATTTCACAAGGAAGCAATCCGCACTATCTTACCGCAGTGAAATTTAACCCAGACCGATTGGTTTTGACAATGGATATCAATGAGCTGGTGACAGCCTGCGATGTGATTATTCTAGCAACACCATCCATCTATTTGGCGGATACCATAGAGAAGATGACTTGTGATTATTCAGGGAAGGTATTTGCTTCGGTGATTAAAGGAATTGTTCCAAAGCATAATGATATTGTAGCGAATTATCTCCGTGATACCTTCAATATAGGATACAGAAGCCAAGCCGTTCTTGCAGGGCCGTGCCATGCGGAAGAAGTTGCCATGGAGCGATTGTCTTTCCTTACTGTGGCGGCTGCCAGCAAGGAAACCACTCAGATGCTGAGCGACTTGTTGTCTTCACGATATATCAGAATCAACCAAAGTAATGATATTCTGGGTAATGAATACAGCGCAGTCCTCAAAAATATCTATGCGATAGGCGCAGGAATGGCGAATGGGCTGGGCTATGGGGATAATTTCCAAGCGGTATATATTTCTAATGCCGTTCGGGAGCTGGAAAGAATTCTAGATGCGGTATATCCAGAGCCAAGAGATGTCAATGAAAGTTCATACATCGGGGATTTGCTCGTTACGGCTTACTCGTTGTTCAGTAGAAACAGAATGTTTGGGAACTACATCGGGAAGGGCTACACGGTGAAATCTGCTATCCAGTCTATGAGCATGGTGGCAGAGGGCTACTACGCTACCAACGGAATCTATCAGATTATTAAAAACAATAAAATAGATACTCCTATCGTGCAGCATATTTATAGAATTCTTTACGAAGAGAAAAACTGTGAAGAAGAATTTACAAAACTTGTTCAAAAGCTAAATTAAAATGAAAGAATACATAGAATACAACACTAAACAAGGCATAACTGACCTGCTGTCCGAAATAGAATTAGATGATGAAAAAGGCTGGGTAGAAGGAATGCACAAAGGAGAAATGATAGCTTCTGTCAAACTTCCCAATAATAATTTTAATTATAATGAAAATGGCGAACTGGTGGAGGAGTATTCATCTCAGAAATATTTAAGAGTAGATTATTTGGCGAGTCTCAGACCTGTGAGTTTTGATTTTAAAATCGTGGCATATAGATTTTTAGATTAATTAATTTAATAAATAGTTATAATATGAAAACCATTGGAAAAGTTTTATTGATTTTATTCCTTGTATTGGGAACAGGAAGTTTATTCTCTCAAAAAGTGGTGACACAAGAAATAGCCAAACCATCTGAGGGGAAGTCGTTAGTTTATATTGTTAAATCAGGAGCGGGGTACCTTATAAATTTTAGAATATATGATGGAGACAAGTTCTTGGGTGCGTTGAATGGATTTAGTTATATGGTATATGAGTGTGAGCCAGGAAAACATTTATTTTGGGCAGCATCAGAAAATAGAGATTTTATAGAAGCTGACCTAGAGCCTAATGGCGTATATGTTATAAACGCTAAAGGACAGATGGGAGTGGTTGTGGCAGGAGTGAATTTAACTCCACTTAATCCAAATGAGTTCAAAGATAGAAGATTATTTTATCAGGTTATAAAACACTACACTAAACAAACGGACTTTAATACTAATGTAGATAAGTCTGAAAATATTAAACAGGCAATGGAAAAGTATGAAGACCTCAAGAAAAAGAATTCATCTAAGATACAATATTTAGATCCTAGCTGGCAGTTTAAAAATGCAGATAAACCTCAAAGAGATAAATAAGAGGATAATAAAAAAATGAATCAATCGAAAAAAGGGTTTATCTATACAACTATCGGTGCTACGCTGTGGGGGATAAATGGGGCTTTTGCGGAGTTTTTGTTTTTGCAGAAAGGAGTAACATCTGACTGGCTGACTCCATACAGGCTTTTGCTGGCAGGGATTTTTTTATTGGTTTATCTTTATGCCAAGGATAAAAATAAAATCTTTGATATTTTTAGAAATACTAAAGATTTGATAAGGGTTTTTGTCTTCGGGGTTTTTGGTATGCTGGGGACACAGTATACCTATTTCACTACGATACAGCATTCTAATGCAGGCATTGCCACGGTGCTTCAGTATTTTGGGCCTACACTTATTTTGCTTTATGTTTGTTTTAAAGAAAAAAGAAAACCAAAGCCTTATGAGGTGGTCGTTTTGTTTTTATCTCTTTTGGGAGTGTTTATTCTGGCTACACATGGAGATATGAGCACTTTGAAGGTTTCTTCTGTGGCGCTGTTTTGGGGAATGCTCTCGGCAATTACTTTGGTTATATACACGGTGCAGCCAGCAGAGATTTTAAAGAAATATGGAACGGCAGTGGTCATCGCATGGGGAATGTTCATCGGCGGAATCGCACTTTCTATCACCGCGAAGCCATGGGAACAGCCCGTGAAGGTAGATATCGTAGTAATTGTATTTTTATTACTGATTGTCCTTTTGGGAAGTATCTTTGCGTTTCTGTTTTATCTGTCAGGCGTAGGAATTATAGGGCCTACGAAAGCAAGTATGATAGCCTGTATAGAACCTGTGGTAGCTACGATATGTTCTGTAGTATTTTTAGGAAATCCTTTTTCCTTTTTGGATGCGATAGGGTTTGCTTTTATCTTGTCCACGGTGTTTATTGTAGCATATATTTCGGATAGAGAAAATAAAAAAAATAC
Source organism: uncultured Flavobacteriaceae bacterium (assembly GCA_963516475.1). Taxonomy (GTDB): domain Bacteria; phylum Bacteroidota; class Bacteroidia; order Flavobacteriales; family Weeksellaceae; genus JABCPE02. Next base: position 206,003 of record CAUQBR010000001.1, on the reverse strand, counting down.
CACTCAATAAGTGGTATTTTTGTTTTGGTTTATTTCACGCCTTTTTCTTTCATGGCTTTATTTAGTGGTTTTAGGATGGCAACTCCCAGTAGGGTAGCGATGAGCAGCAGGGCGAAATTTACCCAAAAGAAATTGGCTTTGTCTTCATAGCTGTACCACATACTTGCTAGTATACCAGAGAGTTTGTTTCCTATCGATGTAGAAAGGAAAAATCCTCCCATCATCAGCGCAGTGATTCTCGGTGGAGAAAGTTTAGACACCAGAGAAAGTCCCATAGGAGACAGGCAAAGCTCACCTACTGTGATGATTCCATAAGCAGCAAACAGCCAAAGTGGTGATACTTTGTAAGCGCCATTATCTCCTGCATATACAGCGCCTACCATCACAAGACAGCTGAGAGCTGACAGGAATAATCCCAAAACTATCTTTGTAGGAGTGGAAGGCTCTTTGTCTTTTCTACGAAGCATCATAAAAAAGCCTACCACTACAGGTGTAAGGGCGATAACCCAGAAAGGATTGATAGACTGAAACAGCTCGGTATTGTAGAGATATACTTTCTTATCTGGATCGGCTTCCAGCTTGGCTCTTTGTTCCTTATTTATATTTTTGAAATAAATATCTTTTCCTTGTTCTTTTTTAGGTTTTCCATCTTCGCCTTTTACAGTTTGGAACTGATTATCATGAACTGCAACTTCCTTTGTGTTGTAGTCTTTTGTATCAACCAAATAGATGCTTTCCAGCGGCTTTTCTAAAGCAGCAGGAACACTTCTGTCTGTGTAGTAATTTGCCCAGCGGGTAAGGGCAGTTCCGTTTTGTTTAAATACAGCCCAGAACATCATACTCACCGCAAATATAGCCAACAAGGCTCCGATAGGTTTCTTGTCCTCTGCATTTGCACTGACATAAATAAAAACATAGAATAAAATAACAGGAATACACGCAAATATAAAGGCATCAGTAGAATCCGACCCAAAGATATTCCCAGGGATTACCCAGCCGATAACTCCCGCGATGATGGCAGGAAGGAATACTTTTACCAAGATGGAACTGATAGTGGTATCGCCCTCTTGAACAGGTTTCATTACATTGGCATGAACCACATGTTTTTTACCAAAAGAGAAAATAATCAAACCTAAAAACATTCCTATGCCAGCCGTCACGAAAGCCTCGCCCCAGCCGTATTTATTTCTCATATAAGCCGCAATGATGTTACATACAAAAGCCCCGATGTTTATCCCCATGTAGAAGATGTTGTATCCTGCATCTTTATTGGCTTTATACTTGTTGTCAGAATAGAGATTTCCTAAAAGTGTAGAAATACTTGGTTTAAAGAATCCGTTCCCAATGATTATCAGCCCCATGGATACATAGAACATGGACACATCTTTGAAAAGTCCTAAACCAATGTATCCCAGTCCCATAAGTGCCCCGCCAATGTAAATCGCCTTGATGTATCCCAGCAGTCGATCCGCAAGAAACCCGCCAAGGAAAGGCGTAAGGTAGGTAAGGGCAATGAATGTCCCGAAGATGTCATCAGCATGTTTGCTATCAAAGGCAAGACCGCCCTTGTCAGCATCAATCATATACAACACGAAGATTCCTAAAATCAAATAATAACCGAATCTTTCCCACATTTCTGTAAAGAAGAGATAGGGTAAACCTTTTGGATGTTTGTTTTTCATAATTATAGATTATTTAAAATAAAGTTTGTCATTTTTTGGTATAGATGTAGTCTAGTGTTTCCACCATAAATTCCATGGTTTTTGTCTGGATAGGTCATGAACTCAAACTCTTTGTTTTTCTGAATAAGAGCCTCCGCCATTTCTATTGCATTTTGATAGTGGACATTGTCATCTGCTGTTCCATGGATTAGCAGGTATTTCCCTTTCATTAGACCAGCAAAATTGATAGGCGAGTTTTCGTCGTATCCTTGTGGGTTTTCTTGTGGAGTTTGCAGATATCTTTCAGTATAGATAGTATCGTAATAACGCCAAGTGGTTACTGGTGCCACAGCGATTCCTACCTTGAAAACATCCGCTCCTTTGGTCATCGCCAGACTTGCCATATATCCACCAAAACTCCATCCAAATATCCCAATTCGCCCAGCATCTACAAAGCTCTGTGAGCCAACCCATTGCGCAGCAGCGATTTGGTCTTCTATCTCGTATTTTCCTAAATTCTTGTAAGTTGCTTTCTTATACTTCGTTCCACGATAGCCCGTTCCTCGCCCATCCACGCAGAGCACAATGTATCCTTTTTGAGCCAAAAGGTTAAACCAAATTGCGTTTCTGCCGTCCCAAACATTGCTTACCTGCTGGGAACCAGGCCCAGAATACTGGTACATCAGCACAGGATATTTCTTGTTAGGCGAGAAGTCTTTGGGTTTTATCATCCAAGCATTCATTTGGTCGCCGTTTTTGTTTGGAATTTGGAAAAATTCTTTGGTTACGAAACCATCCGATTGCAGTTTTTTCAGTGCTGAATTATTATTCTGTAATTCTCGTAGAGTTTTTCCATTAAAATCCCTCAAAGTGTAAGTATTCGGCTGTTCTGCGGAAGAATGCGTGTTGATGAAATATTGGAAAGACTTACTGAAATCAGCATTATTAGTTCCATTCAATTCAGAAACTATCTGTTTTTTCCCTGTTTTGATGTTTATTTTGCTCACCACTCTGTTGGTGCTGCCTTTTTCAGTAGTCTGCACCAAGATTTCAGAATTTTTTGGGCTAAAACCATAGTAGTCAGTGATTTCCCAGTTGCCTTTGGTGATTTGTTTTTTGAGTTTTCCGTCAGGTGTGTACCAGTAAAAATGTCTGAAACCATCTCTTTCCGAAGCCCAAAGGAAAGAATTGTCCTCCAAAAATTCCAAAGAAAGATTGTCTGTTTCTATCCAAGCGGCATCCGTTTCGGTTAGGATTTTCTTGGTAGAATAGTTTTTAGTATTTATCTTGATGATTTCCAGCTTGTTCTGATGTCTGTTGGAAGTCACTATCGCTATTTCATTAGGCTGTGCAGTCTGGAAAACTTGTGGAATATAGTAAGCTTCAAAGTTAGTAAGATTGATTTGCGTGGATTTATTTAGTTTTAAATCATAGGCGTATACCGAAACTTTTGAGTTTTCTTCTCCAGCTTTCGGATATTTGAAACGAAAATCCTGCGGATACAGATTTCCATTGAAAACCTGCATGTTCATTTCTTTAACTTGGCTTTCATCAAATTTCACGAAAACCAGACTTTCGCTGTTTTTTGCCCATTGGTACATATCTGCATGCCCGAATTCCTCCTCATACACCCAATCTGCAAGTCCATTGATGATTTTGTTTTTCTCACCATCGAAAGTGATTTGGGTGATTTTTTCAGAGCTGAGATCTTGGTAATAAAGATTATTTCCAGAGATAAAAGCAACGAATCTTCCATCAGGAGAGAATTTAGGTTCCTGAACCCAGTTTCCGTTGTTTAAGGCAGTTATTTTTCCGTTTTTACTTAGATTTACTACATGGTATTTTCCTAAGAAAGAATGGCGGTAGATGGGCTGTTGTTCGTTCAGAACCAGCACTTTACTCTCATCGTGAGAAAATGTATAGTCCTGTATCTTAGCCTCTAAGATGGTTTCTATTTTTTTTCCTGTTTTGTAGGAATATTTTACGATTCCATCTTTTTCCAAAATGGTGTAGTGTTCTCCATCGTTCATGGAGTTTATCCCATAGATATACTCGGTTCTGTAATACCCTGAGTGTATTTTATTTAAAGTGATTTCCTGTGCGGAGTTCAGCGTAAAGACACTAAAAACGACACAAGAGATTAGTTTTTGATATAAAATCTTCATTTTAGATAAATTTTAGAAAGTTGCCCAAAGATAATGATTCTTTAGAAAAAATTTAAGAAAACTTAGTAGAAGTTTAACTTTTGCGAACTTAACCTTGACCAAAAAAACGAATCCAACAAATAGAAAATCGTAAAAATTTGAACATTATGAAAAAGTTAGTTTTAAGTTTAGCATTAGTTGGAGCATTTGGTTTTGCATCAGCACAAGAAGCTCCAAGGGGACATGACTGTCATCGTCCAGAACATAGAAAAATGGAAAGAGAAAAAGACGGCAAAGGGAAAAGATTAGAAGAACTAAATCTTTCTGACAAACAGACTAAACAGCTGGAAGAACTCCATAAAGAACACAGAGCAGATAAGGAGAAACTTCATGAAAAGCATCAGCGAAAACTCAAAAAAATCTTGACGCCTGAGCAGTATGAAAAATGGCAGTCCAGCCACTCAAAGAAAAAGGATGAAAGGAGAATGCCACCTTCACCATCCAGAGAACAGATGGAAATGAGAGGAAACTAAAACCAAAAAAGCAGAAATCTAGATTTCTGCTTTTTATTTTAATATCATTAATCAGCCTTTGTGGTTGTAAGTTTTCCGTGTTCTATTCCTTTCACTGAAATGAGACTATTAGCAAGCTCTATCAAAACGGAAGCTTTTCCTCTTACTGCGATAATTTCCATACACAAATCATGCTCCAAATGGAAGTGTAGAGAAGACAAAATATTGTCATGATATCTATGCTGGATGTTGGTCAGTTTATTCACCAACTCCCTTCTGTGGTGGTCAAATACCAAAGTAATAGAACCTGCCACCATAGCATCTTTATCCCATTTTTCAGCTACTAAACTCTTGTTAATCAAATATCTAATAGCTTGAGAACGGTTTTTAAACAAATTCTCTTCTGTATATTTATCCAAAGCCTCTAAAAGGTCTTCTTCTAGAGAAACACCAAAACGAACAATACTCATAGTAAATAGTATTAAAAATAATACTAACAAATATAGGAAATTTCTACAATAGAAATATTATTTTTTATTAAAAAATGTTATTATTTCATTATTTTTGCGACAAATCTTTTGATAATGACCAAAAAACAAAGAGCTGATTTTGTGAGAAAAGAGTTGGACAAACTCTATCCCACAGTTCCTATTTTTCTACACCATACAGATGCCTATACGCTGTTGGTGGCGGTAGCTCTTTCGGCACAGACTACAGATAAAAAAGTGAACGAAATCACTCCTGAGCTTTTCCGAGTTGCAGGAACGCCACAAGCCATGGCAAGGCTGGAAGTAACAGAAATAAAGGATTTAATAAAAGAAATCGGCTTGTCTAACACCAAAGCTAAAAACCTGAAAGGTATGGCAGAAATGCTGCTCAGGGACTATGAAGGTGTGGTGCCGCAGACTTTTGAGGAATTAGAAAAACTCCCAGGCGTAGGGCACAAAACCGCCTCAGTAGTGATGAGCCAGTGGTTTGGTTTCCCAGCGTTTCCTGTGGACACACATATTCATCGGCTGATGAAACTTTGGAAGCTGACGGAAGGCAAAAATGTAGTCCAAACTGAAGCCGATGCCAAAAAACTTTTCCCTCAGAAAGATTGGAATAAACTACATTTGCAGATTATTTCCTACGGAAGAGAATATTCTCCAGCGAGGAACTGGAGTTTAGAAAAAGATTTTATCACAAGACAAATGTTTGAAAAATAAATGATACCGAAAGTTTCCATCATTACTCCGTGCTACAACTCTTCTGAGTTTATAGAAGAAACCATAAAGTCCGTTCTTGCTCAGACTTTTCAGGATTGGGAATGGCTGATTACTGATGATAAATCAAGCGACAACACTGCTGAAATCATCAAAAAATATAACGACCCAAGAATAAAACTGCAAGTCCTTGAACAAAATGGCGGCGCAGGAAACGCACGGAACAAAAGCCTTGAAAGGGCTTCAGGAAGGTATATTGCATTTCTTGATTCTGATGATCTTTGGTATCCAGAGTATCTGGAAACTATGATAGGTTTTATGGAAGAAAAAAATGTGGAATTAGCCTATTGTAGCTATTCAAGATGTGATGAACATACCATGGAGCCCATTCTAAAAGACTTCAAAGCGGACACAATAGTTACTTTTTCTAATTTATTGGAAACCTGTAGACTAGCTCCTGTTTCTACCATTTATGATACAAAGAGAGTGGGCAAGTTTTTATTTCCTACAAAAAGTAAGCGTGAAGACCATGTGATGTGGTTAAATTTATTAAAAGAAATTCCTAAGGGATATCCCGTAGAAAAGACCTTGGCCAAATATAGAATGCGTGAAGGTAGTGTTTCCCGAAAGAAAAAAGACATTATAAAAGACCAGTATTTGGTGTATAGGGAGTTTATGGGATTTTCGGTGGTAAAGTCGCTGTATTACACCTGTCTATGGGCGGTGAATGGTTTTATGAAATATTCTAAATGGTTCAAAGGATGAAACCTTTCCATTTCAAAGAATTCAGCATTTTGCAGGACAAAAATGTGTTCCGAGTGGGAACAGATGGGGTTTTGCTTGGAGCTTTGACATCTTGTGAGGCGGCTTCCAAGGCGCTGGAAGTAGGCACGGGAACGGGACTGATTTCTTTGATGACAGCCCAGCGAAATCCCAAGGCCGAGATTTTAGCGATTGATATTAATGAAAAAGCGGTGGAGTTGGCAGGACAGAATTTTAGTAATTCGCCGTTTAGGGATAGGCTGAGAGCTGAACTTTTTGACTTTAAAAATTATATTTCCGAAGAAAAATTTGATTTAATTCTTTCCAATCCGCCTTATTTTGAGCAGATGGATTCCTCTCAAAAAGATGTTTTGGCGCGGCAGCAGGTGGAGCTTAATTTTGAGCAGTTGATACAGAATTCTTCGGTGTTACTTACAGAAAATGGATTGTTTTCGGTGATTATCCCAAAATCATCAGAGGCTTTTTTTATAGAAAAATGTGCAGATTTTACACTGAAACTTAGGCGAAGAGTGATAGTGCGCGGAACTCCACAAGCCGAAGCAAAACGCTGTGTGCTGGAGTTTTCTTTTTGTGAGGGAGAACCTCAGGAAGAAGAACTTGTTTTAGAAGTTTCACCACGATGCTACTCGGATGAATATCTGCAGCTTACGAGAGATTTTCATGTTTTTGAGAAGAAAGAGAGGATATAAAGCATTTAGGTTTTGTTTCTTTTTTTTCTAGCACTTAATAATGTTTTTATCATTACATTAGATGAATTACTCCCCAGCAAATCAGAAATACAATGGTTTGTAGTATAAAAATAGAAGAAAAAGATAAATCTACCATTGCTAAACCAAATAAAAGTATATTCACAGGTAAGGTAAAAATAACCAAAGGCAGCCAGAGAGGGTGTTTGTGACTAAAGCCAAATGTTTGGAATTTAGGGAAACTTACGAGTACAACCATAGTCCCTATTAGCACATATACTAAACTTATGCTAAAAGATAGAAGTAATAATTTTTTGTTTTTCATGGGTTTTCATCTAAATCTGAGGTGTTCATTAGTTTGGAGTAGAAATTAGAACAACCATATTTTTTCCTAATGTATTCTGCTAAATATATTCCCGCTAAAATCCCACATCCTTCAGTAATGATGCACCATAATAAAGACTCGGATAAGTTCCATATGAAGAAACTGATAATGCTGGTCGCTATTATTGGGCATAAAGCAATCAACAGCCAATAAAGAATTTCTATGAATTTCATTTAGCAGAAATGATTTTGTTGGTTTCTTCTATGAAATCCAAAATCTGCTCTCCGCCCAGTTTTTTCTCTGCTGAGGTGACAAAAATATTGGGCAGTTCTTCCCAAGTTTCCAAAAGAATTTTTTCATATTCTGCAACGCTTTTTTCTGCGACAGCTTGGGTTTTCATCTTGTCTGATTTAGTGAAGATGATGGAAAAAGAAATTTGGTTTTCTCCGCACCACTCTATGAATTCCAAATCTATTTTCTGCGGCAGGTGGCGGATATCTACCAAAACAAACAAATGAACGAGGTTTTCTCTGTTGAGAATATAATTAGTAATCAGTTTTTCAAAACCTTTTCTCTGTGACTTGGAAACTCTTGCGTAGCCGTAGCCGGGCAGGTCGGTAAGGTACCATTCTTCATTGACCAAAAAATGATTGATAAGCTGTGTTTTCCCTGGTGTCTGCGAGGTTTTCGCTAAGTCTTTTTGGTTCATCAGGGCGTTTATCAGAGAGGATTTTCCTACATTACTTCGCCCGATGAAAGCGTATTCAGGAAGATTGGGCTCTGGGCAGTCCTGCCATTTTTGGCTGCTTTTTACGAAGGAAACAGATTTTATTTTCATTTCTAAATTTTGTATTTGAAAAATGGAAGCTAGTAACTAACTTCCATTTGTTAAACTTTATCTTTTAACCAATTGTAGAGAATTCCATTAAATTCCTCTGGTTTTTCCATCATTGCGGCGTGTCCACATTGGTCTATCCAAAATAGCTCTGAATCAGGAATCAGCCTATTCATTTCTATGGCTACATCTGGCGGAGTTACATTGTCTTGTTTTCCCCAAATGATGCAGGTAGGACATTTGATGTTAGGCAGTTCATTCTGCATATTGTGTTTGATGGCGCTTCTAGCCAGCATCACTGTTTTTATACCTTTCATTCGGTCATTTACAATACCGAAAACTTCGTCTACAAGCTCATCTGTGGCTACATCAGGGTTATAAAAAACTTCTTGGGTTTTTCTTTTTATGTATTCTTTGTCGCTTTTTCTAGGGAAACTATCTCCGAAAGAGCGCTCGTAAAGTCCTGAACTACCTGTAAGAACAAGGGAACGAACATATTCTGGACGAGCCAAAGTAAGGATAAGTCCTATGTGTCCTCCCATGGAGTTTCCTACCACAGTGACAGGTTTTCCTATCTCTTGTTTGATGAATTTCCCTACGAATTTAGAAATAGCTGTGAGGTTGGTATTTAGCACGGGTAAATCATAGATAGGCAACTGTGGGACAAATACTTTGAAGCCTTTGTCAGCAAAGAATTCAGCCATTTCCTCAAAATTACTGAGTCCTCCCATAAGTCCATGTAGAAGAACCATAGGATGGCCTTCTCCTTTCTCTATGAAGTGATATTTTTTATCTTTTTTTGTCTTAAAAATCATACCAATACTCATAAAAGTAATCGCAAAGATATTAAATAAAAATGTAAAAAATAATTTTCGCCGTAAAAAAAATGAATATTTACTACCAAAATCATTTTATCATAAGATATAACTTATCCACATGAAAGATAAAATTAGATTTGTTTTAAAAAAATATCTATAATTTTGTAAACTTATAGTATATCAAAGTAAGTTAGAAATGTATCATAAACCTGTTTTACTTGCAGAAAGTGTAGATGCCTTGGTAAATAATCCTGATGGCGTGTATGTGGATGTTACCTTTGGTGGCGGAGGGCATTCTCGTGAGATTTTGTCCAGACTTTCCGAAAAGGGCAGGTTGTTTAGTTTTGACCAAGATTCAGATGCACTAAATAATGCCATAGAAGACCCTAGATTTACTTTGATTAACCAAAATTTTAGATTTTTAGAAAATTCACTGCTGATGTATGGTGTCACTCAGGTGGATGGAGTTTTGGGGGATTTGGGAGTTTCTTCTCATCAGTTTGATAAAGCAGAGAGAGGGTTTTCCATCAGAAGTGATGCGCCTCTGGATATGCGAATGAATAAAATGCAAGACATAGACGCCTATAAGGTTGTGAATGAGTATGATGAGGAGGCTTTGGCGGATATTTTCTACTACTATGGAGAGCTGAGGGAAGCAAGGAAGCTGGCAAGAGAAATTGTCAATAAAAGGAAGTCTGCAGATATAAAGACAACGGAAGATTTGAAAAAAGTATTTTCGTATGTTCCTGCACATAAGAGTAACAAGTTTTTTGCACAGGTTTTCCAAGCGATAAGAATAGAGGTCAATCAAGAATTGGACGCTCTGAAAGAAATGCTGGTGCAGTCTTCTAATGTGTTGAAAAAAGATGGGCGATTGGTGATTATTTCATACCATTCGTTAGAAGATAGATTGGTTAAGAAATTTTTGAAAAATGGAATGTTCGAAGGGGAGCCAGAGCGAGATGTTTATGGAAATTATCAAAAAGTTTTTGAGCTTCCATATAGAAAGGCGATAGTTCCTACGGAAGAAGAAATAGAAGATAACTCACGGGCAAGAAGTGCAAAAATGCGTGTCGGGATAAAACTTTAAATAAAGAAATGGCAAAAAGAAAACATCATCATCCTTCAAGGAAATTCACTGCAATGGATCTTCTGAAAGGAAACTTTCTGAATAAGGAAGAGGTGAAGCAGCATTATAAATATATTTTGTTTTGCTTCGTGCTTTTGATGATTATGATTTTTACCAACGATTTGGTAAATAGCAAAATAGGACAGGTCAATGCTCTGAAAAGTCAGGTGGAAGAGTACAAGTCTCAGAATGCCTATACCCAGAGTAAATTGATAAAAATAAAACTGGAATCAGAGCTGAGTAAAGAGGTTTTGAGGGATTCTTTGCAGGCATTGGAATCTCATCCTTTGAAGATATTAGTAAAAATGGATAGTTTGGACTATGGCAGAATCAAGTGATAAAAAACGAACGAAAACACTTTATTGGGGCTACCTTTTTATAATCGTAGCAGCGGTTCTGTTCATAATTTTTGGAATTAGAATTTTCTATTTGCAAAATAATTCAAGCGTGGATGATATACAAAGAACCATTCAGGCGAATTATAGAGCAGATACCATCAAAGCAGCGAGAGGAAATCTATATGCTGCAGATGGCTCTATTCTAGCAACTACGGTTATAAAATATAATGTTTTTGTCGATTTTAAAATTATAAAAGATACTGTTTTTGATAAGAAAGTGGGAACCTTGTCAGATTCTCTACATAAGATGTTTGGGAAAACTAGACAAGAGTTTAGAAGTTCTTTGAAACAACAAAAAAGAAGACAGAATCAATACTATACATTGGCATTAAATCTTGATTTTGAACAGGTTAATCGCTTGAAAAGATTTCCCATGTTCGGTAAATATGATGCAAAAACCAAAACTTATAAAAAGGAAAGATGCCTGATAATAGAACCAAAATACAAAAGAATTCTGGCGACTAACCAAATCGGAGCGGGAACTATTGGAATTGATGATGAACGAGGAAAGTCAGGCTTTGAAGGGGCTTTCAGTAAGTATCTTTCTGGGAAAGATGGTAGAAGATGGGTGCAGAGAGTAAATGCTAAACAGTGGAAGCCTATTGATTTCTGGGAAATAAGAGAGCCTGTCGATGGGCAGGATGTCTATACTACACTAGATTTGAGGATACAGGACATTGCCCATTCTGCTTTGGAGCGACAGCTTTTTGCATTTAATGCTCATCATGGAAGTGTTTTGGTCATGGAGACAGCAACAGGAAAAATCCGAGCAATGGTGAATCTCCGTAAAAATGACGAAGGTAGGTATGTGGATGCGTATAATTACGCCCTGAGGGATGCTACAGAACCAGGGTCTACTTTTAAGGTGGTTTCTCTTTTAGCAGCGATGGATGATGGCTTTATAGATAAAAATACAACCGTAAATACAGGTGGCGGCGTTTGGGAATATGGCGGACAACGGATAACTGACAGCCACATGGGAGGAATTTATGACATTAGTGAAATATTAGCATTGTCAAGTAATGTAGGTTCGGCTAAACTCATAGTAAAATCGTATTCGTCTAATCCACAGATATTTATCAATCACCTTAGAAGATGGAAAATGTTTGATAAACTGGATATAGAACTCCCAGGTGCGACTAAACCAACCATCGTAACACCAGACAGCAAAAGATGGAACAAGGCTACACTTGCATCGATGTCTTATGGTTATGCTTCAGCATTTAGTCTTTTGCAGCTTGCTACTTTTTATAATGGAATAGCCAATGATGGTAAAATGGTAAAACCGCTTTTCATTGATAAAATAATGAAAGATGGTAAGGTGACATATACTGCAACTCCACAGGTTATGGTAGAAAGAATGGCATCTCCTAAAGCTATCCAGATGATGACAGAAGCCCTCACTAAGGCAGTAGAAAAAGGAACGGCCAAGAGTATCTTTACGCCTAATCTGAAGATGGCAGGGAAAACAGGGACTGCTCGTTTTGAATATTGGAAAGGAGGTGGAAAATATCAAGCCTCATTTGCAGGGTTTTATCCAGCGGATGACCCTAAATATACTTGTATTGTGATGATTAACCAGCCACAAGGGAATTATTATGGAGGAGTAGTGGCAGCCCCTGTATTTAAGGAAATTGCAGGTAAAACATTCCTAAAAACACCGCTGAATATAGGCGAAGAAATGTTGGATGATAAAAAAGTAAATCTAAAAAAACTAATCGTACCAAATCCTAAAATAAGCGTAGCAGGCGGAAAAATACCAAATCTAAAAGGAATGGCAGGGAAAAATGTAATTCCACAGCTCGAGAATTTGGGGTATCGTGTTAGTTATAAGGGAGTTGGAAGAATCTTGGAGCAGTTTCCAGAAGCAGGAACAATAATGAAGAAAGACCAGAAAATTTATCTAAGAATGCAGAATTAAAATGAATAGAGAAAAATTTTATCCAGCAGTTTTAGGAAATGACAATCAGTCAGTATTGTTGGGCTTTCTACATATTTCTATACTGACATTTGTTTTGAGAAGATTTATCAAAATTTTCAAAGAGGAAGGTGGTTCTTCGGATATGAGCAAGATATTATTGGGGATTTTGGCGGTGGTTATTTTGCTTTCTTTGGTTTTACAAACAGTGAAGTTTTTCCGTAAAAAAGGAAAACAAAATGATAAAGCAGGACTTTTAATTAATGAGGAAGGAATCGTTGATTTAGTTTCTGAAAAAGAAAATCTGGGGCTTATTTCTTGGAAGGATATAGAGCAGATTAGGATTAAAAATAGTTTTTTAGGAGGAGTAAAATTGCTTTTAATGCTTAAAAATCCTGATGAATATATCAATGGAGCAAAGGACTGGAATACTAAAAAGAAGATGAGGCTTCAGTGCAGAAAATGGGGAACTCCTGCGGTTATCAATATTGATAACTTAGAAGTGAAACCAAATGATTTAGTGAAAGTTATAAAGAATGAAATCCTATTAAATAAAAAAGCTGAATGGGTAGTTTAGATTGAACATCACCCACAGAATATAAAAGAAATAAAAAGAATGATTTTAAGTCAAATATTGAGTAGAGTATCTATTTTGGAAAACCTCGGAAGTTTGGAAAAGGAGGTTTCTGAGATAGTTTTTGACAGCAGAAAAGTTGTGAAAAATGCTCTTTATGCAGCGCTGAAAGGCAGCGTTTCGGATGGGCATCTGTATATAGATTCTGCGATAGAAAACGGGGCGAGTGTGATTGTTTGTGAAGATTTTCCAGAGAAAATAAATGAGGCCGTTACCTATATCAAAGTAAAAAACGCCTCCAAAACTTTGGGAAAAATCGCAAGTAATTTCTATGGAAATCCATCGGAAAAGCTTAATCTCATAGGGATTACAGGAACGAATGGTAAAACCTCTACGGCGACTCTGTTGTTTGATGTTTTCCAGAATTTAGGTTTTTCTTCGGCGCTTATTTCTACGGTGGAATATAGAATCGGTGAGGAGATTATCCCATCTACCCACACCACGCCAGATGTAGTAAGGCTTAATCAGATGCTGGCAAAAGCAGTAGAAAAAGGCTGTGAATACGCTTTCATGGAGGTTAGTTCGCATGGGATTCATCAGGATAGAATAGAAGGGCTAAATTTTAAAATCGCTGGTTTTACGAACATCACACACGACCATTTGGATTATCACAAAACCTTTTTGGAATATTTGAATGTGAAGAAAAGATTTTTTGATGAACTGCCCGAAACTGCCGTTGCCATCACCAATATCGATGATAAAAACGGAAATGTAATGCTCCAAAGCACCAAGGCGAAAAAGAAAACCTACGCCTTGAAAACCATGGCGGATTATCAGGCAAAAATATTAGAAGTTGATTTTGATGGGATGTTGCTTAATTTCAATGGAAAGGCGTTTTGGACAATTTTGACAGGGAAATTTAATGTTTATAATTTGCTTTTGGTTTTCGCCATTGCTTCGGAATTAGGATTTGAAGGAAATGAAATTTTACAAGCGATTTCTAAGCTGAAAAGAGTGAACGGAAGATTTGAAACCATGAAATCCGACAGCGGTATTTTCTTCATTGTAGATTATGCCCACACGCCTGATGCTTTGGAAAATGTGTTGGACAGTATCAATGAAATTAGGACAAAGAACGAAAGACTGATTACCGTTTTTGGCTGTGGAGGAGATAGAGATAAGGAAAAACGCCCTAAAATGGGAAATGTAGCTTCCGCGAAATCCACACTAGCGATTATCACTTCTGATAATCCAAGAACTGAAGAGCCTTTGGAGATAATTAAAGAAATAGAAGCAGGCGTAGAACCACAGAATTTTAGCAAATATACTTCTATTCCAGACCGAAAAGAGGCGATAAAAATGGCAATAAAATTTGCTGAACCAAAGGACATCGTCCTCGTTGCAGGAAAAGGACATGAAACTTACCAAGAAATCAATGGTGTAAGACATCATTTTGATGATAAAGAAGTGATAAAAGAATTATTAAAATTGATGGGAAAGTAAAACAATAAAAACGGACGAATAAAATGCTATACTACTTATACGAATATTTAACGAATCAAGGAATCCATATCCCAGGGTTGAATTTGTTGCGATATATTTCATTTCGTGCAGGGATGTCTGTGCTTTTATCCTTGTGGATAGCCCTTGTTTATGGGAAGAAAATCATCAACTTCCTCCGAAGAAGACAGATGGGAGAGCTCGTGAGAGACCTCGGATTGGAAGGACAGAAACAAAAAGAAGGAACGCCGACAATGGGCGGTCTGATTATCATTATTTCTACACTGATTCCAGTTCTGTTATTCACAAAACTACATAATGTTTATATCGTTCTCCTTGTGGTTTCGGTGCTTTGGATGGGGGCGATTGGTTTCATTGATGATTATCTCAAGAAAATCAAAAAGAACAAAGATGGTCTGAGTGGAAAATTCAAAGTGATTGGTCAGGTAGGCTTAGGTCTTATCGTAGGAGTAACGATGTATTTCCATGAAGGAGTGGTTATTAAGCGAGAAGTTCCAGATCTGCCACAGGCAACACAGCACAGCGTAGTAGAAAAATTCTCTTCTGAAGAAAAAGCGATGATTTCTACAGTTCCTTTTGTTAAAAATAATGAATTTGATTATAGTAAAGTACTTTTCTGGATGGATGAGCAGGATGCTCAGAAATGGTCTTGGATAGTTTTCATTCCTGTGGTTATTTTCATTGTGACAGCTGTTTCTAATGGAGCGAATATCACTGATGGGATAGATGGTCTTGCGGCAGGCACAAGTGCAGTGATACTGCTTACTTTGGCATTTTTTGCGTATGTTTCAGGAAATATCATTTTTGCGGATTATCTCAATATAATGTTTATCCCAGACACGGGCGAAACTACCATTTTCACGATTGCACTTGTAGGAGCTGTTATCGGATTTTTCTGGTATAATACCTATCCTGCGCAAGTGTTTATGGGAGATACAGGAAGTCTGATGCTGGGCGGAGTAATCGCGGTTTTGGCGATTATCCTCAGAAAAGAACTATTGATTCCTGTACTTTGTGGGATCTTTTTGGTGGAAAATCTTTCGGTGGTGTTGCAGGTATTAGTTTTCAAATACAGAAAGAAAAAATATGGGCTGGAATACGCACAGAACAACCGATTGTTTAAAATGTCGCCTTTGCACCACCATTATCAGAAATGTGACTACCACGAGAGTAAAATCGTGAATAGAATGATTATCATAGGTGTGATTTTGGCGGTAATTTGTTTAATAACCTTGAAAATAAGATAAATTTAAATTAAAATGGGATTCTTTTCAAAATTGTTTGGAGGCAAAAATGAGGATGAAATAGATTTCAATATTTATTTGGAGTTTGCTAAATTGATTAGCCTTGATGACAAAAAAGTTTTATCAGAGGTTAAAGAACTGATTACTAATACGGATGCATTTATTTCAAAGAATAAAGAGTTCTATGAAAATAGAGGAATAGACCTAGATAAATGGAAAAAATCAAGGCTTATTTGGATGGGCTTTGCGGATATTTTGATTAGTAATGGTTATGCGGAGGAGTTTGACTGGAAATGTGAATTGGAGAGTTTTGAGTTTTTGCTGACAGAGTTAAAATCATTTAAGGCTTACGCTCTGGAACTTCCTCCATTGGCTGAAGACAAACACGATGTCTATGGGTGGATAAGCGCTATCAATACCGCTTGGCATGGGCGTGGCGTTTATCTGATGCAGATGTATATAGACACTGACAGCTATGTGATTTTCCCTATTGAAGCCAGCAAAACAGAGTTTCTGGAAACAGAGAGCAAAAAGATAAATGAAATGTTCATGATTTGTTAATATAGAAAAAATGAAAATAATAATATTAGGTGGCGGTGAAAGTGGCGTAGGAGCAGCTGTTTTGGCGAAGAAAAAAGGACTGGAAGTTTTTCTTTCGGATCGTGGTGTTATTAAGGAGCATTATAAACAGCAGTTGCAGGAGGAAGGGATAGATTTTGAAGAAGAGATGCATAGTGAGGAACGGATTTTAGCCGCAGACTGGGTTATAAAATCACCTGGGATACCAAAGAAAGCTCCTCTAATTCAAAAGATTAAAGAAAAAGGAATCCGTCTGTCATCAGAGATAGAGTTTGCGGCAGAATTTACCGATGCCAAAATCGTGGCAGTAACCGGAAGTAATGGCAAAACGACTACCACATCACTGATTTATCACATTCTGAAAAACAGCGGATTAAATGTAGGGCTGGGCGGAAACATCGGTAAAAGTTTTGCGATGCAGGTGGCTACAGAAAATTTTGAATATTATGTGTTGGAAATCAGTAGTTTCCAGCTGGATGATATTCAGCATTTTAGACCATATATTAGTTTGCTTTTAAACTTGTCGCCAGACCATTTGGATCAATATAATTATAATTACGAAGAATATGCATTAGCAAAATTCCGAATTGCTGAAAATCAGGAAAATGATAATTATTTCATTTACAATAAAGATGATGAAATGAGCATGAAACTCCTTCAAGAACTGAATCTGAGAGTGAAAAAAATTCCGTTTTCCATGAAGGAAAAACTTGATGAGGGAGGTTATTCTATGGATGAAAATTTGGTTATTAAACTTCGTGAAGAATTTTCTATGAAAATAGAGGATTTGGCTCTCGTAGGAAAGCACAATGTAGCGAACAGTCTTGCAGCGAGTATTGCGGGTAAATTGTTGAATATCAGCAATGAAAGCATTAGAAACTCATTGATGACTTTTCAGGCGGTGGAGCATAGATTGGAAGAAGTGGCGGAGAGAGACAGCGTGAAATACATCAATGACAGTAAGGCTACTAATGTAAATGCCACATATTACGCATTGGAAAGCATGAAACGACCTGTGATTTGGATAGTGGGAGGAGTGGATAAAGGAAATGACTATTCCGAAATAGCAGATTTGGTTAAGAAAAAAGTGAAGGCTGTTATCTGTATGGGGCTGGATAACTCTAAGATTATCAGTTTTTTCCAAGGGATAAAGGAAAATATTTATGATACATCGAGCATGGAAGAAGCGGTTCACACAGCCAAGAAATTAGCCCAAAACGGAGATGCAGTGCTGCTTTCTCCATGTTGTGCAAGTTTTGATTTGTTTGATAACTACGAGGATAGAGGCAGAAAATTTAAAACAGAAGTTTTTAAGTAAAAAAGAAACTTATAAATGACTCAAAATAAAACACAAAAAAGAAATTTTTTTAAAGGAGATAAGGTATTGTGGTATATTATTATTGCAATATCTATTTTCTCTTTTTTCCCTGTTTATTCTGCAAGTACAAATTTACAATATATCGTAGGGGAAGGAACAACAATTTTCCATTTAGGAAAACATGCAGGGCTTATTCTGTTTGGACTTTGTATAATGGCTGGTGTTACCCATTTTATAAAATATGAATGGATTGGAAAATTGAGCGGATTAGTCCTAGTTATAATGGTGCCTGTTTTATTATTAGCGAGCTATTTTGGGAGTAATATTGGCGGAGCAAGTGCAGGTCGGTGGGTTTCACTTGGGCCAGTAAGATTTCAGCCGTCTACATTTGCTTATTTGGTATTGATAGTATATCTCTGCCGTCATTTGGCGAAAAATATGCCTGTAAATAAGGATAAGATTTCTTATTGGAATCATGCTTTGATTATTGTGCCTATTTTGGTCATTTTTGCTTTGATTGCCAAGGATAACGGTTCCACAGCACTTATGATTTTGTTAATGTCCATAGCGGTATTGGTTGTGGGGCAGTATCCATTGAAATATATTATAAGAATAGGGGCAGTTGCTATCATTGGAGTTACTATGTTTTTATTTATAGCATTGAATACGAATACTTTCAAAAATACCCGTGTTCATACTTGGATTAGTAGGGTGGAAACATTCGTTAATTCAGATAAGCTTAATGAGTCTGAAAATGAAGCATTGAAAGCAAAAAATTACCAAATCAATCAAGCTAAAGCCGCAATAGTACATGGAGGATTTTTAGGTGTGGGGCCAGGAAAAAGTGCATTGAAACAGTCGCTTCCTCAGTCTGCATCAGATTTTATTTTTGCTATCATTGTTGAAGAATATGGATTTTTAGGGGCTGTTATGCTGATGGGTGCCTACTTTATCATGCTGATGCGGATAGTCATCATCGCTAATAAAATACCTACATTTTATGGTTCCTTATTGGTTTTATCAATAGGGATGATGATATTTTTACAATTGGCGGTGAACATTGCCGTTGCGGTGAATATTATCCCTGTTACGGGGCAGCCGCTTCCTTTGATAAGTTATGGGGGAACTTCTATGCTGGTTACCTATCTTCAGCTCGGAATAGTTTTAAATATCAGTTCAAGGATACAGGTTTTAGGAGAGGAAGGTCTGGGAGAAAAGCAAATCGCCAAAGAAATGAATGATATTGCATAGATTAGTATCATTTTTGAAAAATAAAAAGAAATGGAGCATCAAGATAAACCAAATGAACAACGAAAAATAAGGGTTTTAATGAGTGGCGGCGGCACAGGAGGACATATTTTCCCTGCTGTGGCGATAGCTAACGAGATTAAAAGCAGATTTCCTAATGCTGAGTTTTTGTTCGTGGGAGCGAATGGAAAAATGGAAATGGAGAAAGTCCCTCAGGCTGGATTTAGAATAGAAGGGCTGAATATCGCTGGTTTTGACAGAGGTAATTTGCTTAAAAACATCGGTCTTCCTTTCAAAGTTATTTCTAGTTTATGGAAAGCGAGAAAAATTATTAAAAATTTTAAACCAGATTTTGCTGTCGGGACAGGTGGTTTTGCCTCTGGCCCTGCTCTGTATGTGGCATCATCTCTCGGCGTTCCGATTTTTGTACAGGAACAAAATTCCATTTTAGGGAAAACCAATCAGTTTCTCGGAAAAAGAGCCAAAGCCGTTTTCATGGGATATCCCAATATGAGCAGCTTTCTTCCTGCGGTATTTACAGGAAATCCTATCCGAGAGAATATCGTTACAGATATTATAAATACCAAAGAAGCGAAGGAAAAAATGGGCTTAGACCCGAATAAGCTTACCATTCTTTCTGTGGGCGGTTCATTAGGCTCAAAAACCCTGAATAACGCTTGGAAAGAGCTTTTACCTAAATTAAAGGAAAAAAATATCCAGTTGGTATGGCAGACAGGAAAGCTTGAATATCAGGATATTATATCTCAATGTGGAGGTAATGAGCAAGGTATTCAAATCAAGGAGTTTATCTCAGATATGGCGCTGGCATACTCGGCGGCGGATGTGATCGTGTCAAGAGCTGGAGCTATCGCGATTTCTGAGCTGGCAGTGGTAGGAAAGCCCATTCTTTTGGTGCCGTTCCCTTATGCAGCAGAAGACCATCAGACCAAAAATGCGATGGCTTTGGTAGAAAAAAATGCAGCCAAAATGGTCAAAGATTCCGAAATGAATGAAAAATTCTGGAATACACTGATGGAAATCTGCGAAGATGAGAATTTGAGAAAAGAAATGTCCAGCAATCTAAAATTCTTTGCAAAACCAAATGCAGCAAAGGAAATAGTGTATGAAATTTTTAAGATAATTAAAATCAAATAACCAATGTGTAGATATGCGATGGTTTCTTACAAACCGCATTATGCATGTTTTAATTGTAGGAAAACCTTTAAAAGAAGGCTTTTTTATGACATCAGAGAAGGCAGGCAGAATGATATCGCCAAATGCCCTCAATGTGGCAAACCTATAGCAGATATGGGACTAGAATTTCGCCTCGCCATCTAAAAATGATAAAAAAGCATGGGAGCATATCCAAAAACTCTATCAAGTAGGGATTACCTTTCATTCCTGTGGCTGCTCAGGACCAGGCTACATCCCACGAGACAGAAATGCACTACTTGCCTATTTTAAAGGAATTAGGGAAGGTTATGAAGAGCAACTTAAGTTTTTTTAGAAGTAGAACAGAACCAGCAAGTAAAGCTGAAATACAAAGGGATAATGACAAAAATTTTTATTACATCTGTCGAATTCCTTCAAAACTAAAATCAAAAAATGGTTTTGTAAAAAACGAAGATGCCATTGATTTTTGGATTGGTAAAATAAAAGAAGTGGAAGAAAGAATAGCGAAAATTTGAATTAGAATATCAAAAAATGAAACAATATAAAAACTTTTATTTCATAGGAATCGGAGGAATAGGAATGTCCGCTCTTGCGAGGTATTTTAAAAGTCTGGGAAAGAATGTTTTAGGATATGATAAAACCGAGACCAAACTGACTAAAAAACTGCAGGAAGAGGGAATTGCTATCCAGTTCGAAGATGGAATTACCGAGGAAATCAGCGCTTTAGATAAGGCTGAAACACTTGTGATTTTTACGCCAGCGATTAAGGAGCTGCAGATTTTGGATTATTTTAATCAGCAGGGATTTTCAGTTTTGAAACGAGCAAAAGTCTTGGGAATGGTTACCGAAAATACCGAATGCATCGCAGTGGCGGGAACTCACGGGAAAACGACTACTTCCTGTCTTGTGGCTCATCTCTGTAAGGAGGCTGGACTTCCGTTTTCCGCTTTTTTAGGCGGGATTTCGGAGAATTTTGGGTCTAATTTTATGTTTAATGGCAATCAATATTCCGTTTTGGAAGCCGATGAATACGACCGAAGTTTTCTCAATCTGTCACCAGACTGGGCGATAATAACTTCTACGGATGCCGACCATCTCGATATATATGGTGACAAAGAAAATATAGAACAGGGCTTTGAGGATTTTGCGAATTTGGTTCCAGATGACCGCCAGCTTTTTGTAAGAAAAGGAATAAAAATTACTAGAAATGCCCAGACTTATGCAGTAAATGAGAAGGCGGATTATTACTCCGATAACCTCCAAATGAAAGGCGAAAAAATCAGTTTTGATTTTCATACAAAAGATGGAGAAACTCATCAGTTTGAGTGGGAAATCCCAGGGATACATAATGTGGAAAACGCCACAGGAGCATTGGCCCTGCTTCATCATCTTGGAGTGGATTTTGAGGTTTTGAAGAAAGCAATAGCTGGTTTCAAAGGGATAAAACGCCGCTACACTAGACATAAATATGTCAATGGGAAAATCTATGTGGATGACTACGCCCACCACCCGACGGAGCTGAATGCAGTGATAAATTCCATCCGAGAATTTAATCCTGATAAAAAACTTTTGGTGGTTTTTCAGCCGCATCTTTTCAGCAGAACGAAGGATTTCGCTGATGGTTTCGCGGAAAGTCTGTCCAAAGCAGACGAATTGTTACTTCTGGATATTTACCCAGCGAGAGAATTACAAGAAAATTTTTCCGAAATTACTTCCGAGTGGTTGTTAGAAAAAGTAAATTTGCAAAATAAAGAAATTTCTACCCTTGCGGCTGCATTTGATAAAATCAAAAGTAAGGATTTCGATGTTCTGCTCACGGTAGGTGCAGGAAATATAGATACCCTCTATGATGGTATAGTGGAGTGGTTGGAGAATAGATAAGAATGAAAAAGAAGTATAGGTTTTTGAAAATCATTTTCGTGGCGGGAATTTGGATATTTCTGCTCAGATTTTCTTTACAAAGGTTTAATAATAGACCTGTGGAGGATATCGTGGTGAAAATGTTGCAAAAAGAACCTGTGTTTTTTATCAATGATAAAATTGTCAGAGAAATCATAAGAAGGGAAAATCCGACAAATAGGATAGAAGATTTGAATATTTTGTCCTTGGAAAGGGCGATAAGAGCAATGCCAATGGTGGATAGTGCGAATGTTTACTTGAAACTAAATGGACAATTAAATTTGGATATTAGCCAGAGAATTCCTATTTTTCGGCTTTCAAAAAAAGATAAATCTTTTTATGTAGATGAAAAAGGAGTGGAATTCCCTGCGTCTGGTGACTACTCCTACCAGTGTATGTTGGTTTCTGGAAAGGTAAATCCAGAGGAATATCCCATGCTGGTCGATCTTGTGAAAATCATAAATAGAGATGATTTTAGCAAAAATTTCTTTGTTGGGATTAGTAAAAAGGGAAATGATTATTATCTGATGACCAATGATGGGAACTATGTTGTGGAACTAGGAAGGCTCGAAAATTTAGGATTTAAGATAAAAGGATTTAAGACTTTTGTAGAAAAATATTTGATTTATCAAGACCAAATGAAATATTCAAAGATTTCAGTGAAATATGATAATCAGATAGTGACTACTCTGCGAAAGGGAAATGAAGATAAAGAATCCAAAGAAAGAGTCTATAAACCTGATGAAAAAAGTAAGGAGGAAGTAAAGAAAGACTCTGACACTGAAAGCAAAAAAGAAGAAACAAAACCAAAATCTGAGAAATCAGAGGAAAACAAAGATAAAAAGAAATAGTAAAAACACGAATATTAGATGGAAGCAAATGAATATTCAGTAGGACTAGATATAGGGACGACAAAGATAGTAGCCATAGTAGGGCGTAGAAGCGCTCATGGGAAGATAGAGGTGATGGGAGTAGGAAAGAGCAAGAGTCTCGGTGTAAGAAAAGGTATAGTGCATAACATCGCTCATACCATTAGTTCCATTAAAGCCGCTATCAGCGAGGCAGAAAAGTCAGCAAAAGTTCCTATCAAAAAAGTAACTGTAGGTATTGCAGGGAAACATATCCGTTCCTTACAGCATACAGATTATATAGGGAGACAAGACCCAGAGTCCTATATCACTGAAGTGGATATATCAAAACTAAAAGAGCAGGTTAAGAAAATAGCCGTGCATCCAGGTGAAGAGATTATTCATGTTCTTCCACAAGAATATAAAGTAGATTCTGAAGAAGAAATTATAGAGCCAATAGGTATGCATGGAACTCGTCTAGAAGCTAAGTTTCATGTGGTAGTGGGACAGATGGCGTCCATCAAAAATGTGGTTCGTTGCGTCAAAGAAGCAGGTTTAGAGCTGGAAGCTTTGACTTTGGAGCCGTTAGCATCTGCAGAGGCTGTTCTTACCCAAGAGGAGAAAGAAGCAGGAGTTGCTATCGTAGATATAGGAGGAGGAACTACAGATGTAGCTGTTTTTAAGGATAATATTATCCGTCATACTTGCGTTATACCTTACGGAGGAGGAATCATCACAGAAGATATCAAAGAAGGTTGTTCTATCATAGAAAAACACGCAGAGCAGTTAAAGATAAATTTTGGTTCAGCAGTTCCTGAATTAGAAAAAGAAAATGCATATGTTACCATACCAGGGCTTCATGGAAGAGAAGAAAAGGAAATTTCTTTGAAATCCCTTGCAAGTATTATCAGTGCAAGAGTGGAGGAAATCCTAGAGATGGTAAATAATGAATTAAAATCCTATGGAGCTTATGAAATGAAATCCTACGGAGTCAATGAGCAGAAAAGAAAACTTATCGCAGGAATGGTGCTTACAGGAGGAGGTTCCAACTTGAAAAACCTTCGTCAGTTGGCAAATTATGTGACAGGATTTGATTGTAGAATAGGCTATGCCAATGAGTACATCATTAATGATAAAAACCAGCTTTTGAGAAGTCCAGAGTATTCCACAGCTATTGGATTACTGATGGAAAGCCTCAAAATCAATGAAAAGCGAGAAGATCTAGAAGTACAAGACAAAAAAGAAGATGTTTCCAAACCAGTAGAGACAGAGGCAGCGCCAAAACCTGTGGAGAAGCAAACTGAAAATGTACTGCCAAAAGATGTTCAAGAAGAAAATAAACGAGAAGCATGGAGTGTGCGTTTCTTGAAAAAGTTTAAGAACTTTTTTGAGGAAGAAGAAAATTAATTAAAAGAAAAATATAGAAAAGATATTAAAGATAGCATAATATATGGGAGGTTTTAATCAAGATATGGGAATAGAGTTCAATGCTCCTAAAGACAAATCATCTATTATTAAAGTGATTGGTGTAGGTGGTGGAGGAAATAATGCACTACAGCACATGTACGAAAGGGGGATCCATGGAGTTGATTTTATCGTGCTAAACACAGATGCACAAGCATTGGATGAACATTCCGTTTCTAATAAAGTTCAGCTTGGATCGCGAACAACAGAAGGACTTGGTGCAGGGGCAGACCCTGAAGTAGGAGAGAAGGCAGCCATTGAAAGTATGGATGATATCAGAGAAGCTCTTGGTCATAATACCAAAATGGTCTTTATCACCGCGGGTATGGGTGGTGGTACAGGTACGGGTGCTGCACCAGTGGTTGCTCAGGTTGCCAAAGAATTGGGTATTCTCACTGTGGCGATTGTAACTTTACCTTTTGATTTTGAAGGTAAAAGAAGGTTAGAACAGGCTTATTCTGGATTAGAAAAACTAAGAGAAAATGTAGATTCTTTGATTATTATCAATAATGATAGACTAGCAGAACAATATCCTGATTTAGACTACGAGGAAGCATTTTCTCAAGCAAACGAAGTGCTGACCAATGCTGCTAAAGGTATGGCTGAGGTTATTACCGCACCATTTAAAGTTAATATTGACTTCCGTGATGCTAAAACTGTCCTTGAAAATTCAGGAACAGCGTTGATGTCCATAGGAATAGCATCAGGAGAGAATAGGGCAGAAGATGCAGTGAAGAGAGCGCTGGATTCCCCGTTGTTAAATGATAATAAGATTACAGGAGCGAAAAAAGTAATGCTTCTTATTCTAAGTGGAGAAGAGCATAAAGCAAAAATGAATGAAATTAAATTCATTAGTAGTTATATCCAAAATGAAGCGGGAGGAGGAAACAAGGCGGATGTTATTTTCGGGGTAGGAACAGAGGATGGATTAGGAGAGTCTATTAAGGTCTTAGTGGTAGCGACAGGATTCGCGCCTGAGCATGAGAAGAATACAGCTATCCCAGCAGAGCGTATTATTCATGATCTGAATGGAGGTATTAAAAAACCAGATATACCAGTTGTAGAATCTCAACCCGTTAAAGAAACTCCTGTGAATGATGTTCGCAGACCAAGTAATAGACGAGAAGTTAGAGAAGAACAGAAAAGACAGTTTTTTCGTTTAGATAATAATTCTAACTCTAACACCAATTCTAATTCTAATTTTCCTACCAATAGTTTTTCAGTAGAAAAAGCGGAAGAAAAGTTTGATTTTCACCAAACAACTGTACTAGAGGAGAGAAGAGAGGACGATTTCGCGACGGGTTTTAAGTTCAGAGAGGAAGAAGAACCTTCTTTTTTCGAAGCGGAAGAAGAACCAGTGAAAGAATATGATCTATTTTCTTATGCTGAGCTGGAGCCAGTTTCTTTTACATTTGATTTAGAGGAAGATAAACCAAAAGAAGAAGATTTTTCTTTTCAAGTGAAAGAAGCTCCTATTAATTTCAAAGTTGAAATGAGAGAGGAAACTGCTCCTCAAAAGGAACAACCAAAAGTTTCTGTAACTAATAATCAACCTCAACCACAAACTCCTAAAAATGATTTTCCTAATGTAGAGCAGAAAGAGGAATTTACCATCATCGAAAAAAGAAGCACGGAAGAGGATAGCAGAATACAGGAGAGAAGAAATAAATTAAAAGAGTTTAATTCTTCTAGATTTCAAGGAAATGATGAGAAAAAGATAGATATCTATGAGATGATTCCTGCTTTTAGAAGAAGAAATATAGATGTTGATTTTGAAAATCCATTAGATAGGGAACAAAAAATATCTAGTTTTATTTCCGAAAATGACAAAGGAAAAATGGAAGTAAGACGAAATAAATTCTTAAATAAAGATGTAGACTAAAAATAAAAACTCCACATTTAGTGGAGTTTTTTTTATCGCATAAAAACGAATTTATCGTAATATTTACTCATATAGGTCAGACCTATATTGATACTTACTCCTATAGAAAAGCCATTTAGGTTCTTTTCAGAATCAAAAGGAATAGAATATCCTCCATAAACATTCATAAATTTCAAAAAAGAAAAACCTACAATAGGGCTGAAATGTTTAGTAGAAACCACTAGACCAGCATATCCACCGCCATCGTAGTATCCTACTTTTAGTTCTGGGATAAAATGGTCTTTGCTGTCTTTTCCTCTGAAATAACGACCAAAAGCTCCTATTGTGATGGATTTGTCCTGTCTTCCTGCATTGTAATCTATACCTACAGCGAGTGTATTTCTTCCAATATAGTTGTAATCCAGACCAATAGCTGTTTTGTCAAGGATAATCCTTTTAAAAGAAAAATCATCCTGTGCGTACAATCCTACAGAGAAAGATATGAGCAAAATGCTAAAAATATTTCTCAATTGATTTTTTCTATTTTCCATAATTTTCGGCTTTTTCTTGGTCAAATTCTCCTTCCCATTTTGCGATGAAAACAGATGCTACACAGTTTCCTATCACATTCAGAGAGGTTCTCCCCATGTCCATCAGTTCATCAATTCCTAAAATAGCTGAGATGATAATCAGCGGAAGCCCAAATTGTTCAGCTGTAGCGATAAGGACAATCAGAGAGGCTCTCGGTATAGCGGCCACTCCCTTACTTGTAATCATTAATGTAAGACACATCAGCAGCTGCTGTCCGAAACTCATCTCTATCCCAGCGGCTTGAGCCACGAATATAGATGCTAATGATAGATAAAGCGCAGTTCCGTCAAGATTAAAACTATATCCCGTAGGCACCACAAAAGAAACAATTCTACGAGGCACGCCAAAGGCTTCCATGTTGCTCATTACTTTAGGTAAGGCAGCATCAGAGCTTGTCGTAGCAAAGGCGATAGAAACAGGCTCTTTGATGGCAGAAATAAAATTTTTGATTGGGATTTTCAGATACATAGCTAAAGGCAGTAATACCAGCATAACAAATGCAAATATCGCAGCATAAAGAGTCAGCAGGAGTAAGAACAAATATTTTAAAATGTCTATTCCCATATGCCCTACCGTGTATGCCATCGCTGCACCTACTCCTACAGGAGCAAAATACATCACTATTTTAGTGTATTTAAACATCACTTCCGCTAGACTTTCTACAAAATCTATCATTGGCTTTTTCTTCTTCTCATCCAGCATAGCCAGCCCGATACCGAAAGCCACAGAGAAAACTACAATTTGTAGCACCTGATTTTCATAGATAGATTTTATAATATTTTCAGGAAAAATATCACGGAAGAAAGCCGTGGTCTTGTATATCCATTGGTCAGCCTCAGGAATTTGTTTCAAAGCCTTTAAATCATTTTCTTTGACTTCAGAACCAGAAGAAGGCAGGTCGTGCTGAGGAAATTGGCTCAAATCTATCCCAACACCAGCATTTGAAATATTGATGGCTGCCAAACCTATTAGGATAGCGAGAGTGGTCGCTACATTGAAATAAAGCAAAGACTTCCATGCCATTCTTCCTACTTGTTTTAGGTCAGAGTGTCCAGCAATTCCATAAACGAGAGTTGCAAACAAAATAGGACCAACAATGGTTTTTACTAATTTGATAAACCCGCTGCTCAGAGGTTGGAGAGCCATCGCTACGCCAGGGAACTCTACACCTATCACCACGCCCAAAATCATGCTGGTAAGTATCCAAGTTGTAAGGTCTTTTTTCAAAATGGCATAAAATAAAAAAGCTCCACCGATGACAAAATGCGTCCCAGAGAGAACTTCCTTAGAAAGAGGTGTACGAAAGTTAATTCCATAGACAACAGCTCCAAAAGTCATTATCAATAAAGGAAATAATCTAAATATAAATGAATTCATTATTACTTTTTGTTTGTTGCAAATATAATGAATAAACTAAAAAAAGGAAATAGAAGAGTCTTTTAAGCAAATTATTAAATTATTCAGATGATTTATCAGAATCGCTTAGAAGTTTGAAACTCATTCTGTGATAAGGCGTTACGCCATGTTTCTTAATGGTCTCTCTATGGGCTTTGGTGGGATAGCCTACATTCTTGTCCCAGGCGTATTCAGGGAATTCTTCGTGGAGTTTCAGCATAAGCTGGTCTCGGTAGTTTTTAGCTAAAATAGAGGCTGCTGCGATGGAAAGAATCTTGCTGTCACCTTTTATAATGCACTCATGCGGAATGAAATTATACGGATGAAACCTATTCCCATCCACTAAAATCAGTTCTGGGCGGGTTTTTAGCTGGTCTAATGCCAAGTGCATTGCGTGAATACTCGCATTCAGGATGTTATGCTGGTCAATGAAAGAAGGCGGAACTTCTGCAATCGCAAAATCCACAGCATTTTCCCTTATGTATAGGTCTAATTCTAAACGAACTTTTGCAGTTAGTTTTTTAGAATCATTGATGAGATTGTGGTCAAATTTTTCATCAATAATCACAGCAGAAGCGACTACAGGACCTGCCAGACAGCCTCTTCCTACTTCATCACAACCAGCCTCAATACAAATTCCAGACCAAAAACTCTTTAAATTCATAAATATTCAATAAAAATTAAGTTTTAAATAAAATTTAGTACAAATTTAATATTTTTTTTACATATCTATTGTTTTTATTAAAAAAATGTTATAAAATTGCCAAAGAAAAATAAAAACTACTTTTAATTATGAAGAAACTAACATCAAATGTCTTGGCGGTTGTTCTCTCTTCTTCCTTTGTGGTTGGAAACGCACAGGAAAAACAGAAAGACTCTGCGAAAGTCAAGGAAATCGGCGAAGTGGTAATTACTGCTTTGGGAATTAAGAGAGACAATAAATCTCTTGGGTATTCAACCACGAAAGTAGGTGGAGATGACTTGTCAAAAGTTGGGAATCAAAATTTAGTCAATTCGCTTTCGGGTAAGGCGCCAGGACTTCAGGTAATCTCTTCTGGCGGGGCGCCAGGTTCTGGGAGTAGATTGGTAATAAGGGGAGGTGCGAAATCTCTTACCAATTCTAACGAGCCTCTGTATGTGATTGATGGAGTGCCTATTACTAATGCGAATGATGGGAACTCAAACACCGTTACTGGAATTTCTTCTCCAAACAGAGCAGCGGATATCAACCCTGATGATATCGAGAGTATTAACATTCTAAAAGGAGCTGCTGGAGCTGTTCTTTATGGAAATAGAGGTTCTAATGGGGTTATACTAATTACAACGAAATCAGGAAAAGCAAGAGCAGGAAAGCCACAAATTACCCTTTCTACACAGGTTGCGGTAGATAATGCTTTGGTTCTTCCAGACTTCCAGACGGTTTATGCACAGGGAGAAAGAGGCGTATATGGGGAAGCAACACCTTTGTCTTGGGGACCAAAAATACAAGGGCAGACTGTATATAGTAATGCAGCAGGCAGAAATGTTACGCTCTCTGTTTATGACCCGAGAAAGCAGTTTCTACAGACAGGAGTAACGAGAAATAACAATGTGTCCTTATCACACTCATTTAATAAATCTAATATATTCTTGTCAGCAGGACATTCCTTGCAGACTTCCATTGTTCCGAATCAAGAGTATGAAAAAACTAATTTTAGATTTAATGGAAATACGCAAGTTACAGAGAAATTTAATGCTGGAGTAAATATCTCCTACAATAAAACGATGGGAAATGTGCCATTTGCAGGACAGGATGGAAACAACCCTATTTTTTCCTTGTTCCATGCTCCTGTGAGCTGGGATTTGAAGGGTTATGGCTATGTTAATCCTGCAACAGGGAAACAGCTCAATTTCCGTGGAGGAAGTTTTGACAACCCATATTGGTCTGTTTATAAGAGTTCTGCTAAAACTTCTAGCGACCGTTTCATTGCGAGTTTGAGTTTAGGATATGACTTAACTAATTGGTTAAAATTAACTTATAGGCTAGGAAATGATTATTTTGTTGATAATAGAGTGATATTCAAAGATATATATTCTGGAACACAGCCAAAAGGATATTTGTCTTATGATGATATAAAGAGAAATGAACTTACTTCCACATTAATGGCAAATATCAATACCAATATTAATGATAACTTAGCATTAATAGTGATTTTAGGACAGGATTATAATAAGAGAACTCAGAGAAATAGCATTGTTACAGGAACAGCATTAGCAGCACCAGGTCTGATAAATGCGAATAATATTGCGGCTTCTGATCCGCCATACAATCATGAAACTAAAAGGACATTGTTTGGTTTCTTTGGGGATGTTTCTTTGAGTTACAAAAATTATTTGTTCCTGAACTTAGTAGGAAGATATGAAATGGCATCTACTTTACCAGAAAATAATAGAAGTTATTTTTATCCTGGGGTAAGTGGTTCCTTTGTATTCTCGGATGCATTCAAGATTAATAAGAATATATTAAGCTATGGTAAAGTGCGTGCGGGGATTTCCAGAACGGCGAGAGATGCAGACCCATATTTGGTGATACAGGCATATGAAAAAGCAAAGTATGATGATGGATTCGTTCCAGGAGTTACATTCCCATTCAATAATGATTTTGGAACTTTTGTAGGATATACAGTTGCAAATACTTGGAATGATCCTGATTTGAAACCAGAATTTACAACGGAATATGAGGTAGGAACAGAACTTCGTTTCTTGAGAAATAGAATCGGTTTAGAGTTTACCTATTTTGAAAACAAGAATACAGATGGAATCATCGGGCTTAGAATTTCTCCTGCATCTGGAGCTGTTAAATCTATTGAGAATACAGGACAAACTTCTTCTAAAGGTATAGAAGCAGGACTGAAAGTTGTACCTATTAAAACGAAGGATTTCAACTGGGAAGTTAATTTTAATTTTAGTAGAATCCGCTCATTAGTGGAAGAAACTCACCCTAAGACAGATAGAATATATATGGGAGGTTTCTCTGGAAACCCAGCTATCTATGCTGTAAAAGGTGAAAGATATGGTTCTATCGTTGGTAGTGCCTACATGAGAGATGCGAATGGAAATATTTTGGTGGGAAGTAATGGTAGACCAATGACTCAGAGTGGTCAAGTTCTAGGACATGTGGAGCCAGACTGGACAGGGAGTGTAGGAACAACCTTTAAATATAAAGGGGTGTATCTTACGGCTCAATTGGATATTAGACAAGGTGGATATTTGTTTAATGGAACAGAGCAACTCCTAGATTATTATGGTGTATCTGCAAAGACATTAGAAAGGGAAAGAGGAACAATCGTTTTCCCTGGGGTAACATCTGCAGGGACACCGAATACGACATCTACCCTACTTGACCAATATTATTATTATACACTTCCAACAGAGGCTTATGTGTATAAAAATGACTGGGTGAAACTTCGTGAGATTAGCTTGGGTTATAGTTTCCGACCGGCAGGAGTTGATTTCATAAGAAGCATAGATATCGGTGTATTTGGTAGAAATCTGTTCTTATGGACAAAGGTACCTCACATAGACCCAGAATCAAGTTCTTTCGGGACAGGAAATGCACAAGGGGTTTCTCGTTTTGCATTCCCTTCAACAAGAAGTTTTGGCGTTAATTTAAAAGTTCAATTCTAAAAACTAAGAAATAATGAAAAAAATTAGAAATAATATATCTAAATATGCTGTTCTTCTAGCTTTGACAGCAACTCCTTTGGTAATTACCTCTTGTAGACAGGAGCTGGATATTAATGTTGATCCCAATAATCCTTCGCAGGCTACTTTGCCAGGACTTCTCAGCGGGTCTCAGGTTGGTCTTGCCTTTGCTCTCGGTGGTGAGGGGACTAGAATGCCGGCAAGTATTGTTCAGCATTATGCAGGGCATAGGGCACAGCCTCTTGATTATGCCCAGTATAGAATAACTTCTTCTGCTACAGATGGGACTTGGACAGCTCTTTACAATGCACTGATGGACATCAAAGAATTGGAAAATAAAGCTGCAGCTTCTGGAAATCAGGCTTATTTAGGAGTTTCCAAGATTCTTCAGGCTCATGCATTTAGTGTAATTACAGACTTGTTTGGTGATATCCCTTTTTCTGAGGCTTTGCAGGGAAGAGCTAATATTACCCCGGCTTATGACAGACAGGAAGATATCTATCCAGCTCTTATTACCATGATAGATGACGGCGTAACAGCCTTAAGAGCAGGAACGGAAACTATTAAAGGCGATATAGTTTATAGAGGAGATGTCACAAAATGGGAGAAATTTGCAAATTCATTAAAATTAAGACTGCTAAATCATTTAAGCAGCAGACAACCTAATGCAGCAGCAAATTTCTTAGCGACCAATCCAAGTCTTATAGACACTAGTGCAGATGATGCAAAGGTTGCTTTTGGTTCTGTAGCATCTAATGCCAATCCTATCCATCAGTTTGATGTTATTTCTGGAAGAAAAGACCAAGCAGTAGCCAGCACTATTGTAGATAAGATGAAAGCATTGTCAGACCCTAGGGTAAGTTTATATTTTAAACCTATTGCTGAGAATGATCATGGGCTTCGAGGGCAGTATTTTGGTAATGTACCAGGGAACGATGTAGGAGATACAGGAGAAAGTAGATATTCTCGTGTAGGAAGTGCTTATGCATCTGTAAAATCACCTGTGGTTCTGATGAGTGCGGCAGAAGTTAATTTCATCAAAGCAGAAGTGTATTACAGAGCATCTGATTCAAGAGCACAAGCGGCGTATCAAGCAGCGATTACACAGGATTTCGCAGCATTAGGTTTATCTTCTTCTTCTGCAGCGACATATTTAGCGAATGCGAATGTGGCTTATAATGGGACTTTACAGAGAATCATGGAGCAAAAATGGATTACCATGTTCCAGGCATCTTATGAGTCTTGGGTAGACTGGAGAAGAACTGGCTATCCTGCCCTTACGCCAGCAGCGAACAATGCTACTTCTAATGTCATACCGAGAAACCTACCATATCCAGATGTGGAAATTAACTCTAATAGAGCCAACTTAGTAGCAGGCCCAGGGATTCCGATTCCATACACAGGGTTGAGCAATAGAGTTTGGTGGGATAACTAATAACCTCTTCATTTTTTAACTAATTTTTTTATAAAGGGAATCTCTTTTTCAGGGATTTCCTTTATATTTTTTATCTTTGCGATTATTTTATTCATTATGGTTAGAGAGATTTTACTTGAAAAAATACAGAAAGTTTTAGCAGAGAGTTTTGGTTTGGCGGATTTCGTTCCTGAAATTCAGCAGACAAAACCTGATTTTGAAGGAGATTTTACTGTCGTGACTTTTCCTTTGGTTAAAGTTTTGAAGAAAAGCCCAGATATCATTGCGACAGAGCTTGGCGACAAGATACTTTCGGAGGTGGATTTTGTAGAAAATTATAACATTGTGAAAGGTTTTCTTAACCTAAAATTAAAGGATAATGTTTTCCTGCAAAGCTTTAAAAATCTTTCCGAAAATTTAGAGAAAATCACGCCTAAGAATGAGACTATTATGGTGGAATATTCTTCGCCGAATACCAATAAACCTCTGCATTTGGGACATATTAGAAATAATCTTTTAGGTTTTTCTATTGCTAATATTTTGAAAGAAGAGGGCTATAATGTCATCAAAACCCAAATCATCAACGATAGAGGAATCCACATTTGTAAATCTATGCTGGCGTGGGAAAAATTCGGAAATGGAGAAACGCCGGAATCTACACAGACCAAAGGCGACAAGCTGGTGGGAAATTACTATGTGGAATTTGACAAACATTACAAAGCAGAAATAGCCCAGCTGAAAGAACAAGGCATGGACGAAGAAACGGCTAAAAAACAAGCGCCGTCTATTTTAGAGGCTCAAAAAATGCTTTTGGACTGGGAAAATGGCGATGAAAAAGTAAGAAACCTTTGGGAGAAAATGAACGCTTGGGTTTATGCAGGATTTGCGGAAACTTATAAGCGCCTTGGAGTAGATTTTGACCAAGTTCAATACGAAAGCCAAACTTACCTTTTGGGTAAAGATTTGATAAAAGAAGGTCTGGACAAAGGCGTTTTCTTCACCAAAGAAGATGGCTCTGTATGGTGCGACCTTACTGATGAAGGATTGGATGAAAAACTTCTTCTTCGTGGAGATGGTACTTCTGTCTATATCACGCAGGATTTAGGAACGGCAGTGGGGCGTTTCGCGGATAATGATATACAGAGACTTATCTACACGGTGGGAAATGAGCAGGATTATCATTTTCAGGTTTTGTTTAAAATCCTTAAAAAACTGGGCTACAGCTGGGCGGAGCACCTTTACCATCTATCCTACGGAATGGTGGAACTTCCTAACGGGAAGATGAAATCTCGTGAAGGAACAGTGGTGGATGCCGATGACCTGATGCAGGAAATGTATCTTACGGCGAAAGAAAAAGCGCAGGAACTTGGAAAACTGGAAGCGCTGACCGAAGAGGAAAAAGAAAAATCTTATGAAATCGTAGGTCTTGGAGCGTTGAAATATTTTATGCTAAAAGTAGATCCGAAGAAAAAAATGCTTTTCAATCCAGAGGAAAGTGTGGATTTCAATGGGAATACAGGGCCTTTCATTCAGTATGCTTACGCCAGAATTCAGTCTTTGCTGAAAAGAGCAGAAGGAACGGATTTCAATTTCTCTGAAAACATTGCCCTTAGTGAGAACGAGAAAGAACTCATCATAGCCCTTAGCGAATACAAGGAAACTGTAAGCAAAGCGGCGGCGGCACTCAGCCCTGCTCATTTGGCTAATTATGTTTATGAAGTGGTAAAACTCTACAATGCTTTTTACCAAAACAATCCGATTTTGAACAACGAAAACGAAGATGTGAAGAAATTCCGACTATATCTGTCACAGCTCACAGGCGTGGTGATTAGAAAATCTTTACATCTGCTCGGAATAGGTGTAGTGGATAGAATGTAAAAGTGACGGAAGCCTCCCGCAGAGATGTTTCACCTTTCCGTCAAATGACGGAACACTGCCGCAAGGTTGTTTTGCCTTTCCGTCAAATTTTAGAAAGTCTCGGAAGAATTTATTTTACCATTAAAAAACTTACAGAAGGCTGCCGCAGAGATGTTTCACCTTTCTGTAAAGTTACAGAAGGTCGCCGCAAAGATGTTTGGACTTTCTGTAAGAAAAAAGGAACGGAAAATAAAAATCCCCCGCATCTTTTTTCTTTTGAGCGAGGGATTTTTTGTTGAGGTTTTATATTATTTTATCAGCTTTTTAAGATAATCGCCGTAACCGCTTTTTCCGTATTTTTCGGCAGATTTCAGCAGCTGTTCTTTGTTGATAAATCCTTTTTTGTAGGCAATCTCTTCAATGCAGGAGATTTTCACGCCTTGTCTTTTTTCAAGAACTTTTACAAATTCAGACGCCTCGTGAAGGGAATCAAAAGTCCCTGTATCCAGCCAAGCTGTTCCTCGGCTCATCACACCTACTTCTAATTGACCTTTTTCAAGATAAATTTTATTGATATCGGTAATTTCTAATTCTCCTCTCGCTGAAGGTTTTAGATTTTTAGCATATTCCACCACGGAATTGTCATAGAAATAAAGACCAGGCACGGCGTAGTTGGACTTCGGCACGGCAGGTTTTTCTTCTATGGAAACGGCTTTTTGGTGTTCATCAAACTCTACCACACCATATCTTTCAGGGTCGGAAACAGGGTAGGCAAATACGCAGCCGCCTTTTACTTGGGTTTTGCTTTCCAGCAGCTGAGGAAGACCAGAGCCGTAGAAAATATTATCGCCCAAAACTAGCGCTACAGAGTCTGTTCCGATGAACTCCTCTCCTAAAATAAACGCCTGAGCCAGCCCATCTGGAGAAGGCTGAACTTTGTATTCAAACTTACATCCGATTTGTGAGCCGTCACCCAATAGTTTTTTGAAAGCCTCTTGGTCGTGCGGCGTAGTGATGATGAGTATTTCCCTGATTCCTGCCAATAGAAGGGTAGAGATGGGGAAATAAATCATAGGTTTGTCATATACGGGCATTAACTGCTTACTTACTGCGATGGTGAGCGGGTAGAGCCTTGTCCCAGAACCTCCCGCGAGAATTATTCCTTTCATTGTATTTTTATTATTTTAGAAACTTGTTATAATCATTTTTATTTTTTACCAAATGTAAAGAATTGTTAGCATAATCAAAGACATAAAAAGGGAAATTTATATTATTTCTACCTAAGATAAATCCTGTTTGGGTTTCTTTGATTTCTGTACTAGGTCTATTGTTCAGTTTTTTTCCAAAAATAGAATATAAATAGGTATCTTTGGTGCTGATAGTATATACATTCCACCCATTTAGAGTTGTTTCTGGAGTGTACATATTTAGTGCAGATACCACTTCATAGGGATCTTCTATAGTAGCTTCATCTGTGATGAGTTTATCATAATTCGTTTTGTTTTCTATAATGATTATTTTTTCATCTTTTACACCCTTAGGAATCTGAGAAGCCAAACTTTTGATGAGATCTTTATTATAATTGCTGGCATATATCCAAGAGTTTTTTTCGGAGATGACACAGACGAAATTAGTGGATAAAAATAAAAATAATAAGGTTTTCAGCAGGTTTTGATAACTTTTCTTTTTTGCAGAAGCCAAACCATTGTAAATCAAATATCCTAAAAGTAAAGAAGAAGAAATTTTGACCCAAAGTAAAATTCTATTCTCAAAGCTGAATGCGATAGGAAGATATCGGGAGATAAAAAAAACGCTAATTGTCATTAAAAAAGTACTTAAAAACACTAAAAAATGGCTTTTGGGGATGGTTTTATCAAATTTACAGAAAATAGATACCATTCCAGAAATAATAAGTCCAAGAGCTAATAAAATATAATCAAATTCAGAATAACCAGCAATAGCAAAGATGCTTTGTTTAGCAATGTATGCAAAGTCAAGAATGAATAATTTGAAAAAAGAAAAAATTAAAACCAAACTATTTGAAAAATTAAAGGTGACCTTAGATGCTGCATAATCAAAATGCTCAGGATAGATGATTTTCACTAAGAAAAACTTATAAAATGCAGCGATAAATAAACCTAAACCTATAGAAAGAGATAGTTTCAGTAGGATTTTTTCTCTGTTGGTGATTACTAAAATAAATATGGATAAAGGAATCAAAAATAAATGCAACTCTTGGAATAGCAGTGAAATTCCCAATAATATTCCAGACATCAAATAATAAATCAAATTATCTTTTGATGATAGATATAATATACTTTGGAAGTACCATATGTATATCAAATAAGCTCCACACATCACGAAAGAGAATAAATTAGATGAAGATAAAGGAAATATAGTGACTAATATACATACTAATAGGGTAAAAGCACTATATTCACTAAAAAATTTATCTAAAATTAGTTTTAGTAGCCATGCTGCGATGGGAAATAGAAAATTGTGAATATAAAACAAAGGTGTCCAAAATCCACCTAAATAAGTTGCGAATGTTATCACAATGGGAGATATTGGGCGTGAATGTCTATTAGGGTCGGAGGTGTACAAGTTATAAACTTCTGATATACTGTGTTTTCCTTCCTGATATTGATATAATATTTCTAAATGATTCAGGTCATCAGATAGCACAGGATTATCTCCAAGTAAGACAAATGCTCCTTGTAATAAAATAAAAAATAGCGCAATTAATAAAAAAATAATTTTTTCTATTCTCATAATTCTTTTATAGTGTTGATGATGTATTCCTCCTGCTCATCAGTAAGCTCGTAGAACAGAGGAAGCCTCACAAGACAGTCAGAAAACATGTCTGAGTTCGGGAGCTTACTTTTTCGGGTAGAATATTTTTCATAATAAGAACTCTTGTGTAGTGAAAGATAATGGAAAACAGATAGAATTCCTTTGTCTTTCAGATGTTGGATGAATCTGGTTCTATCATCTACATTATCACAAACCAAATAAAACATATGAGCGTTGTTAGTCGCATATTCAGGAACGAGAGGAAGTTTCGGCTTTTTTATCGAAATAGGTTCAAAGTTGGAAAGCCCTTCATAATAACGATTCCAGATTTTGATTCTTTTATCCTGAATGTCTCTCATGTTTTCTATCTGAGCCCAAAGAAAAGCAGAGATAATTTCGCTCGGCAGGAAAGAAGATCCTGTGTCTACCCAGCTGTATTTATCCACTTCGCCTCTGAAAAACTGCGAACGGTTTGTTCCTTTTTCCCAAATGATTTCAGCTCTTTGGATAAAGCGGTCATCGTTGATGCAGAGCATACCGCCTTCGCCTGAAATAATATTTTTGGTTTCATGAAATGAAAAAGCAGAAAGATGCCCAATGCTTCCCAATGCTTTTTTTGTTCCATCTTTGGAAATATAGTAGCTGTCGATAGCTTGTGCAGCATCTTCCATTACGATGATTCCATGTTTGTTAGCTATGGACATTATTTTATCCATATCACAAGCTACACCAGCGTAATGAACCACTACGATAGCTTTGGTTTTTTTTGTGATTAAAGCTTCTATATGGTCAGCATCTATATTAGGATTGTCAGAATAAGAATCTGCAAAAACGATATCAGCACCTTGTCTTACAAATGCCAGCGCTGTGGATACGAAAGTAAAACTAGGAACAATGACCTCATCGCCTTCCTTGATATCTGCTAAAATAGCAGCCATCTCCAATGCATCTGTGCAGGAAGTGGTAAGCAGTGTTTTTTTGAAACCAAATTCTTTTTCAAAAAATTCTTGACATTTTTTGGTGAATAATCCATTTCCAGAGATTTTCCCTGATTTTACGGCTTCTTCTATATATTGCATTTCTTTACCAGTGAGGTAAGGTTTGTTGAATGGTATCATGATAAATTATTTTATAAATCTTGCAGGATTTTCAGTAATTGCTTTTATTTATAATATCTACTTTTTATAGGTATGTATTACTACTTCATTTATATAGATAATTTTTTATTTCGCTGAAATTCGTTATTCTATCCTTAGCGGATGGATATATATTATCTCTGTCAATCAGTAACGCTTTGATTCCTAATTTTTTAGCAGGAATAACATCAAGTTTTAATGAATCACCAATGTAGATGATTTCACCAGCCTCGGCATTTAGTTTTTCGAGAGCCCTTGCATAAAATTCCAAAGAAGGCTTTCTTAGGTTTTCTTTTTCAGAGACAATGTATTCATCAAAAATATTTTCTCCAATCAATCCTTCTAACTTTTCTCGTAAGCTGCTATTAAAATTAGAAACAACAGCTTTTTTTATATCTAATTTTTTGATTTTTTCACAGTCGTTAAAAGCCTTCCATGGCAGATAGGAACACGCTTCGAAAAGTTCTTTCAGCAACTTCTCATTGGGAATAATGCCCAAAGCCATTAACAATTCTGAATTAAACTCTTCATAAAAACTTCTTGATGTGGTATCTGGAAAATTGATAATCTCAGAAAGTAATTTATGTCTTAGTTTTAGTTCAGTTTCATTTATTTTATACCCATTGTCTTGTAGGACTTTTAAGATTCTTTCCCAAAGATTAGGCTTGTATATGAGAGTATTAGCAGCATCAAATAGAAGATATTTCATAGTTAAAAAATATAATGTTCGGATTTATTGTCTTTAATATTTTCTGGTTTTTGGTGAGGATAGATGATATCCATTAAAACCCTTATAGCAGTCCCTTCGATGATATTTGGTTCACTCGGAGAGATGTTATACAAATGCTCTTCTAATGTGTATTTCACATCCTCAAAACCAAAATTAGACCGTATGGAGTTAGTCCCCGAAATTCTACAATTCACCTCAAAAGGAATGATTTCTCCCGCCTCTGTTACTATGGATTGTAAATTAGCGCTTCCTACGAAATGATTAACTTGTATCATTTTTTCTAGGATATTTTTTAGTTCCTTATCGTACTGCCTATTCACAAAACATTCATTTGTAGCTCCATTTTCCAGCTTTCGCTCTAAGTTGATGAATCCATGGAGCTCATTATTTTTATTCACATAAAAAGCTGTGGTGATTTCTTTTCCTTTAATTAGTTTTTGAACCATGAAGGAATCAT
The DNA here is from genome assembly GCA_963516475.1 of uncultured Flavobacteriaceae bacterium. Lineage (GTDB taxonomy): Bacteria > Bacteroidota > Bacteroidia > Flavobacteriales > Weeksellaceae > JABCPE02. The sequence continues at coordinate 165,803 of CAUQBR010000001.1, read as the reverse complement.
TAAAGTCTTGTATGTTTTTGGGGTTTATATGAAGTCCTCTAGAGCCTCTTCCTTCTCTTGGCTTTACGATATAATCCTCAAAGGTTCCAGCAATATAGTCCTTAGGAAGATAGGCTTCTGCGAAAGGGAGATGGTTTTCTTTATGAAAAACATAGGAAAGATATTTGTCTAAATATCTTTTGGATGTTTCTAATTCGCTGGTAATGACTTTTGTTTTTAGCTGGTTTTTATTCAGTGCTAAGTAGTAAATTTCATAATCAGTAGAAGGGATAATGAGGTCTATATTTTCTTTTTCAACAATGGCATTGATAGAGTTAATATAGTTTTCATCATTAGCAAAAGGAACTTTGTAGAAAGAATCACAAAGATGATTCCCTGCTGAAAAGTCTGCGACATTACAGCCCACGATTCTGATAGGAAACTTTGTTTTTAGAATATTTCTCAAAATTCCCTGTCCTACATTTCCTCCTATGCCTGTTACTAAGACTATTTTTCTATCCATTCTATTAATTCTTTTATTCCGTTTTCTATCGAAGTGTTATTGTACTCATTGTAAGGTATGATTTCTTGTGTGTAAGAAACAGACCTTGTGTGGTCATCACCAGAATATTCTATGCTACAGCCCGTTATGGTCTGTATGATTTCTGCAATTTGTTTATTAGTGTAGTTCTCTTTTGAAATGGCTAATAATATTCCATTTTGTTTTGATAGTGCAGCTGTTTTTGCCAAAGTGGCTACATCTCTTGTATGAATGTAGTTCTGGATTCTTTGTCCGTGACCAAGTAGTTTGATTTTCTTGGAAACCAAAGCATCTTTTATGATTTTAGGCAAAAAAGTAGATTGTTTCATCCCTGTTCCATACATAGAGGAAATTCTTAGTATGGTGTAGTTTTTAGATTTTTCTACAATTTTTTCTCCTAATAGCTTTGAAATTCCATAAACAGACTCTGGACAAGGAAGTGTTTTTTCATCGATATTTAAGCTATCAATCGCATCATAAACAGCAACACTCGAAAAATAAATAATTTTTGAACTTTTGAAACGATTACAAATATCATTCACCAGCCTTGCATTAACATTGATTATATCGTCCAGTTTTTCTATATCATTGGATATTACAGCACTGACGATATATACAATATCGTAGTTATCCTCTAATGAACCAATATCTTCTAAAGCAATATTTCTATGTTTCGGATGTGAAGTGTTTTGAGCTGCGCTGTGATACAAAATATCTACTTCATCAGATATATGTAATTGTATCAGTTCTTTTGATAAAATGCTGTTTGCACCAATGATTAAGATTTTCATAATGATTGATTTTAATACAATTACACTTCTTCATCGATGATAAATGTAGGTCTGCCTTTCGCCTGGTCAAAAGTTTTTCCTAAATATACTCCCACGATACCTATACAACTGATGATAATTCCTGATAAAAACCAAATAGACAATATCAGTGAACTAAAACCAGGTTGTGTAATTTTGTGTGTAATAGATAAATACAAATAATATATTCCTAAAACAAAAGATAAGATAGAAATTCCCAGTCCAAAATTTATAAACAATCTAAGCGGCTTATCTGAAAAAGATATAATAGCATTGAAAGCTAACTTTAATAACCTAGATATGCTATAAGAAGATTTTCCTTCCTTGCGTTCACCATGTTCTATCGGAATTGAAACGCTTTTAAAACCTACCCAGTTTATGAACAGAGGGAAAAATTTAATATAATCATTGATATTTAAAATAGAATCGATTACTTTCTTCCTATAAATACCAAAATTCCCAATTTCATTATTAAAATGTCCTCCCGATAAATAATTAAACACCTTGTAAAAAAGTTTGGAAGATAACTTTTTCAGGAATTTATCTTTTCGGTTTTCTCTTTGTCCTAAAACAATATCATATCCTTCTAAAGCTTTTTTGTAGAGTTTGGCTATTTCTTTGGGCTGGTCCTGCATATCACAGTCCATTACTACCACCCAATCGCCTTTTGTTTTTGTAAGTCCAGCAAAAATAGCACTATGCTGACCAAAATTTCTGCTCAGGCGAATGCTTTTTATCTTAGGATTTTGGCTGGAAAGCACTTTCATTACTTCCCAAGAGTTGTCAGGACTGCGGTCATCTACCAATATGATTTCATAGTCCTCGCCGATTTTCTCCATTACTAAATTAATTTCAGAAACGAGAATCGGAAGGATTTTTTCAGCTCGGTAAACAGGACTTACAATAGAAATCATTAGTTATACTGTTTTTCGTAGTATTTTTGGTATTCTCCGCTGGTTACATGTTCCAGCCAATCTTTGTTGTTTAAGAACCAATCGATGGTTTTCGCTAGACCTTCTTCAAAAGTCACAGAAGGCTTCCATCCCAAATCTTTATTTAGCTTTGTGGCATCTATAGCATAGCGTTTGTCATGTCCTGGGCGGTCTTTCACAAAAGTGATTAGTTTTTCTGAATAGCCAGCAGGATTTCCAAGTTTTGCATCCATTTGTTTAATCAATTCCTTGATTAAATCAATATTCTGCCACTCATTAAATCCACCAATATTATAGGATTCTCCTGTTTTCGCTTCATGGAAAATTTGGAAAATAGCACGGGCATGGTCTATCACGAACAGCCAGTCACGGGTGTATTTCCCATCACCATAGATAGGCAGTGGTTTTTCGTTGATAATATTAGAAATACAAAGCGGAATCAGTTTCTCTGGGAAATGATTTGGGCCATAGTTGTTGGAACAATTGGAAACAATGTAAGGAAGTCCATAAGTGTTTCCATAAGCTCTTACCAAATGGTCGCTGGCTGCTTTACTCGCAGAATACGGCGATTTCGGGTCGTAAGGCGTTTCCTCAGTGAAAAATCCTGTTTCTCCCAAAGCACCATAGACTTCATCCGTAGAAACATGATAGAAAAGATTTTTTCTCGGTTCATTAGGAAATCTTCCATGCGTATGTTCGGGATTCAGTGTCCAAAATTCTTTACAAAGATTAAGAAGGTTAGCAGTCCCCATTACATTGGTATTGATGAAAGCATTTGGGTCTGTGATGCTTCTATCCACATGGCTTTCTGCAGCGAGGTGTATCACTGCATCTGGATTATGTTTTTCAAAAACCTTTTTTAGTTCTTCTGGTTTTGTGATGTCTGCTTTTTCAAAGATATAGTTTGGTTCGTTTTCTATATCTTTCAGGTTTTCAAGGTTTCCTGCGTAAGTAAGAGCATCAAGGTTGATGATTTTCGTTTGCGGGAGATTTTTCACAAACTCACGAACAACATGAGAACCGATAAATCCTGCTCCGCCAGTGATAATGATAGATTTCATAATTTTATAGTTCTAATTTTAAAGAATTTCCATCCAAATAAACTGCTTTGGATTCCGTAATTTTTATTTTTTGTTCCTCAGAAAAACCGATAGTTTCTCCATTTTTTAGAGTAACATCATAAGCTAAAATATAGTTGAGAACAGGAAGGATAAAGTCATGCAAATCATTTTGTGACATTTGGCTGTCGATGATTTCTATTTCCTCTTTCCCAAATTCTTTCATTCCAAAAGTATAAAGGCTGTTTTTCCCTTCTTCTAAGCTGATAAGTCCGATGTAAATCCACAAAATCACAGGTAGATTTCCTTCTAATAAAAAGTTTGCAAAGTCAATATACAAGCCTTTTGGAAGAAGCAGAGTCTGGCTTCCTTGATAAACACCTATCGCATCAGGAGAAGTTCTGAGGATAGAAGCATTAATCATCGTCATCAGAGAGAATTTCTCAACCTGACTATTTGATCTATCTAAAATAGAGACAATGGCATGGCTGTCATGCTCTGAAACTTCTTTTTCTACATTATTCCAAAGGTAAGAATACCCAAATATTGATTCTAAATCTTCACTTGGAATAGGTGCAGGCATTTTTGCAATGGCAGCTATCATTCCATTGATAATGAGAGTTGCTGCTTCATCATCGCCAGAGATTTCAGAAACTTCTAGTCCCCAGTGGGATTTTAAATCTTCCAAAACTTTATCTAGTAAATAGCTTTCTCCTTTAAACATCGGCATAGAAAGCGCTATGCCGTTATTCTCTTTTTCAGGTTTTGGAGTTTCCTTTGTCTCTTTTTTCTTGAAAAAATCAAAAAGTCCCATATTTTCAGTGTTTTTTATTTTATAGTTTTTCTACCAATAGATTTGTAATAAAATCCTGTATTTTCTATTTGGTCGATAGAGAACATATTTCTACCATCGAAAATGGCTTTGTTCTTCATCTTTTCTGCCATAAGCTGGAAGTTAGGATTTTTGAATTCGCTCCATTCTGTCGCTATCAGTAGGCAGTCAGCGTCTTCTAGGCAAGAATACATGTCTTTGGTGTATTCTATTTTATCGCCAAAGATTTTCTTTACATTTTCTTCTGCGATGGCATCATAAGCCGTTATTTTTGCTCCTTTTTCTAATAAAAGAGAAATATTATCCAAAGAAGAAGCTTCTCTGATGTCATCAGTATTTGCTTTAAATGCAAGTCCCCACATCGCGATTTTCTTGTCTTTGATGTTTCCGCCGAAATATTTTTCAATTTCAGAAACGAGGATTATTTTTTGAGCTTTATTTACATTTTCAGTAGCATTAAGGATTTGGAAATCAAAGTTTTCTTCCTTTCCTGATTTGATGAGGGCTTTCACATCTTTCGGGAAACAGCTTCCTCCGTAGCCTATTCCTGGGAAAAGGAAACGATGCCCGATTCTGTCATCACTTCCCATACCGAGCCTTACTTTATCCACATCAGCACCTACTTTTTCGCAGTAGTTTGCGATTTCGTTCATGAAAGTGATTTTCACAGCAAGGAATGAATTGGCTGCATATTTAGTCAGCTCCGAAGATTTTTCATCCATGAAAATGATAGGAACTCCCGTGTTAGTGAATGGCTGGTAGATTTGGGAAATGATATTTTTAGCCTTGTCCGAACTAGAACCCACTACGATTCTGGCAGGGTTCATGGAATCTTCCACAGCAAAACCTTCGCGGAGGAATTCTGGATTAGAAACCACATCAAAAGGAATTTCTGTTTTCGCAGAAATTGTCTCTCTCACTCTGTCCGCTGTGCCCACAGGAACGGTTGATTTATTGACGATTACTTTGTAAGAAGTCATCAACTCACCTATATTTTCAGAAACCTTCAAAACATAAGAAAGGTCTGCGCTACCATCCTCACCAGGAGGCGTTGGCAAAGCGAGATAAATCACATCACACTGGTCTAATGCTTCTTTTAGTCGAGTAGTAAAAAACAGCCTGTTCGCCTGTATATTTCTTAAAAATATTTCTTCCAAGCCAGGCTCATAGATGGGAACGATTCCCTTCTTCATGTTTTCTACTTTTGTTTCGTCTATGTCTACACAATAAACCATGTTGCCTAATTCAGCTAGGGTGGTTCCTGTAACCAATCCTACATATCCTGTTCCTACAATTGCAATATTCATCTCTAAAAATGTTTTCAATCCACAAAGGTAATGTTTTTTAGTGAAATAAAATCTTTTCGGTGATAATTTGCTATAAATGAATAATTTTCTTAAATTTGCAGACGGATTTACGGGAATAATGATGAAAAGGCTTCAAGGGAAGGCCTTTTTTATATATCCTGAAATAACACAGAAATATGGATTTTAAGACAAGGGTAGAAGAGCTGATACAGGCTTTTTTAGAAGAAAGAAAAGATATTTATTTAGTTGATTTGAAAATATCTGCAGGAAATGATGTGGTGGTTATTTTGGATGGAGATGAGTCGCTTTCTATTCAGGATTGTTTAGATGCTAGCAGGGCAATAGAGTTTAATTTGGATAGGGAAGAAGTGGATTTTTCTCTTCAGGTGATGAGTGCAGGACTGAGCGAGCCTCTCAAATTACCAAGACAATACAAAAAGAATGTAGGAAGGGAACTTGAAGTTACCACAGAGGAAGGAGAAGTGGTTAAAGGAGAACTGCTGGAAGCTGATGAAGAAAAAATAGTTTTGGTACTGAGGTATAGAAGACCAAAACTCGTAGGAAAAGGAAAAGAAGATGTGGAGGAACAAAGGGAAATCCCTTACCAAAGCATAAAGAGAGCAATGATAGTAATTAAGTTTTAAAAATTTTAGTCAAAGTAAAAAAATATGGATAATTTAGCATTAATCGAATCTTTTGGTGATTTTAAAGATGAAAAAGGGATCAGTAAGATAGATTTGATGGCGATTATAGAAGATTCGCTAAAAACCTTGCTGAAAAAAAGATACGATTCTGATGACCATTTTGATGTAATTGTAAACCCTGATAAGGGAGATTTTCAGATATTTTTAAATAAAAAAATCGTTGAAGACCAGATGTCAGAAGATGACGATTTGGAAATAGAAATCTCTGAAGCGAAAAAAATAGACCCTACATTCGAGGTGGGAGAGGAGTTTACCCAAGAAATCCCATTGGCACAATTAGGACGAAGAAATATCTTGACATTGAAACAGATTTTGGCAACAAAATTACAAGAGCATAATAATGCTGCAATGTATGAAATGTTCAAAGATAGAATAGGTGAAGTAATTGTAGGAGAAGTGCACCATATCCGTGGTAAGCAGGTTATCATCTTGGATGATGAAGGGAATGAATACATTTTACCAAAAGAAAATCAAATTCCGACAGATTTCTTCAAGAAAGGAGAAAGCATTAGAGCGGTGATTGAAAAAGTTGATTTCAAAGGTTCTAAACCTCAGATTATCGTTTCAAGAACAGCACCTAAGTTTTTGGAAAAACTTCTAGAACTAGAAATTCCAGAAATATTGGATGGAACTATCATCTTGAAAAAAGCGGTAAGAATCCCAGGTGAAAAAGCTAAAATTGCGGTAGATGCCTTGGACGAAAGAATAGACCCTGTGGGTGCTTGTGTAGGAGTGAAAGGTTCTAGAATTCACGGCGTGGTGAGAGAGCTTAGAAATGAAAACATCGATGTGATTCAATGGTCTAAAAACCCAGAAGTATTGGTGAAAAGAGCATTGGGAGGTGTGGAAATCAACAAGGTGGAAATCAATGAAGAAGACCACTACGCACTAGTATATGCTCCAGTAGAGGAAATTTCAAAAATCATCGGAAAACAAGGGCAAAACATCAAATTGGCTTCTTGGCTTACAGATTATGAAATAGATGTATACAGAGAAAAACAAGAAGATGATGATGTAGAGTTGAAAGAGTTCGATGATGAAATCGAACAATGGATTATAGATGAATTTACAAAAGTAGGGCTGGATACAGCGAGAAGTATCTTAGACAAGGATACAGATGTATTGCTCAACTTAGTAGATTTAGAAGAAGAGACAATAGAAGAGGTTAAGAAAATCTTGAGAGAAGAGTTAGAATAAATCTCCTTTGTCTAAAATATAATAGAATAAATAAAAAAACAAAAGTATTCAGCTTTGGCTGAACAAAAAGTAAAAATATGCCAAAAATCAGATTAAATAAAGCAGCAAAGGAACTTAATATTTCCATTCCAAGGGCAGTAGAGTTTTTGCAGAGTAAAGGGTTTGAGATTGATAGCAATCCCAATGTGTTGTTGGAAGCAGAGGCTTTCTCCGCATTAGAGCAGGAATTTGCAGCTGATAAGAAGCAGAAAGAGGCTTCACAGGAGGTGGTGATTTCTAAAGTTCCAGAGGTGAAATTAGAAACAGAAGAACCAAAAGCTCCAGAAGTGATTAAGGCTCAAGCTCCTAAAACAAAGATTATAGGCAAAATAGATCTGGAGGCGAAGCCTAAAAAGGAAAAAGAAGCGGAAGCAGCTTCTCCAAAAGAAGTTGTGAAAGAGGAAGTGGTAGCTCCTAAACCAGAAATTACAAAAGACAAAAAAACTGAACCTAAGGCTGAACCAAAACCAAAAGCAGAGCCTAAGGCAGAGGCAAAACCTGTTGTGGACACAGAAGAGTCTTCTGAACCAGAGAAGATAGAAACTAAATATCAAAAACTAGACGGGCCAAAAATCCTTCAGACCGAAAAAATAGACTTGTCTCAGTTTGAAACAAAACCAAAACCTTCTGACAAGAAGAAACAAAGAAAAAGAATCCAGAAACCTGTTGGAGAGGATGCTAAACCAGCTAATAACAAAGCAGGAGCGGATAAAAAATTTGCTAAAGATAAACCACAAGGAGGAAACCGCGATAAAGGAGGTAAAAAAGGAGGCAAGAGAGAGCGTGTAATGCCTGTGGAGCTTACAGATGAGCAGGTAAAAAATCAAATCAAAGAAACTTTGGAAAAACTTACTAACAAAGGCGGTAAGTCCAAAGGAGCTAAATACAGAAAAGAAAAAAGAAATTTCCGTAGAGAGCAAGATGAGCTTCAGCAGGAGCTAGAAGCACAAGATAGAACTCTGAAAGTTACCGAGTTCATCACAGTGAATGAACTTGCGGCTCTTATGAATGTGAGCCCTACAGAGGTTATCTCTGCATGTTTCTCACTTGGGGTAATGGTAACCATGAACCAAAGATTGGAAGCCGATATCCTGACACTGGTAGCGGATGAATTTGGGTATAAAATAGAATTCTCTGATGCTGATTTGGAAGATAACTCAGAAGAGGAAACAGAAGACAGTGAAGAAGATTTATTGCCAAGAGCGCCTATTGTTACCGTAATGGGACATGTAGACCACGGTAAGACATCATTGCTGGACTACATCAGAAAAACGAATGTTATCGCTGGTGAGTCGGGAGGAATTACCCAGCATATCGGTGCGTACAGCGTTCAGTTGGAAAATGGCAGGCACATTACTTTCTTGGATACTCCTGGGCACGAGGCGTTTACAGCGATGAGAGCCAGAGGAGCGCAGGTAACAGATGTAGCAATCATCGTTATCGCAGCCGATGATGAGGTGATGCCACAGACCAAAGAGGCGATTTCCCACGCACAGGCGGCAGGCGTACCTATGATTATTGCATTAAACAAAGTAGATAAACCTAATGCCAACCCAGATAAAATCCGTGAGCAGCTTTCAGGATTGAATATCTTGGTCGAAGAATGGGGAGGAAATGTTCAGTCACAGGAAATTTCAGCTAAATTTGGTAATAATGTAGATTTACTTTTAGATAAAGTTCTCCTTCAAGCAGATTTATTAGAATTGAAAGCTAATCCTAATAAACCAGCATCTGGGGTAGTGATAGAGGCATCTTTGGACAAAGGAAGAGGTTATGTTTCTACACTTTTAGTTCAGGCAGGAACACTCAAAGTAGGAGATTATGTCCTTGCTGGGAAAAACCATGGTAAAGTAAAAGCCATGCTGGATGAAAGAGGGCATAACCTTCAGAAAGTAGGGCCTTCTACACCAGTGACAATCTTAGGTTTAGATGGAGCGCCTACGGCAGGGGATAAATTTAAGGTTTATGAAGATGAAAGAGAAGCGAAATCTATTGCAAATAAGAGAGAACAGCTCCAAAGAGAGCAGACAATAAGAACGAAGAAACATTTGACTCTGGACGAAATTGGACGAAGAATAGCCCTTGGAGATTTCAAAGAACTGAACATTATCCTAAAAGGAGATGTGGATGGTTCTGTAGAAGCCCTTACGGATATGCTTCAGAGATTATCAACAGAGGAAATCCAAGTCAATATCCTTCACAAAGGTGTAGGACAGATTACAGAGAGCGACATCTTGCTTGCGACAGCTTCAGATGCTATCGTTATCGGATTTAATGTAAGAGCTGGAGCAAATGCAAAAGACCTTGCAGAGAAAGAAGAGATAGAAATCAGAACTTACTCCGTAATCTACGATGCCATAGATGATGTGAAAGAAGCTATGGAAGGAATGCTTTCACCAGAGATTAGAGAACAAGTGGTGGGTAATGTAGAAATCCGTGAGGTGTTCAAAATCTCTAAAGTGGGAAGTATCGCAGGATGTATGGTGCTTTCTGGTAAGGTGACAAGAAATTCTAAAGTTCGTCTATTGAGAGATGGAATCGTAAAATACGATGGCGAACTGGAAAGTCTTAAACGCTATAAAGATGATGTAAAAGAAGTAACCAAAGGCTATGAATGCGGTCTTAACCTAAAAGGCTATAATGATATAGAAGTAGGTGACCTTCTTGAAATCTACGAAGAAGTAGCGATTAAGAAAAAACTGAAATAAATTTTATTAGATTAGTAGAAAAAACTTTGGCAAGACTCTTTTGTCAAAGTTTTTTCATTTATGAATGGATTTAGTTATTTTTGCTAAAAAATAAAATCGTGGATGTTTCTATTTCCATCATTGTTGCTATCTATAACCGCAGGGACGAACTTACAGAACTGCTGGACTCGCTTCTTGTCCAAGAGGATAAGGATTTTGAAATAGTCATAGTGGATGACGGCTCTTCCGTGGAGTTGCTTCCTGTGGTAGATTTGTATCAAGGGAAACTAAACATTCAGTATTTCAAAAAACAAAATTCAGGGCCAGGGCTCAGCCGAAATTACGGAGTAGAACGAGCTAAAAACAGCTGGCTGGTTTTCTTGGATAGCGATGTAGTTGTCCCAAGGGATTACATTAAAAACATTAAAAATAATCTTCTTTTTGAACCGACCGATGCTTTCGGTGGAGCGGATAAAGCCGATGAAAAATTCTCCAATCTGCAAAAGGCAATTTCCTATTCTATGACTTCGGTTTTTACAACGGGCGGAATTCGTGGAAGCAAGAAAGCAGTCAGTAAATTTCAGCCCAGAAGTTTCAACATGGGAGTGAATAAGGCGGTGTTTTCGGCGGTGGGAGGTTTCTCGGATATGAGAATCGGCGAAGACCCAGACCTTTCTATGAGGCTTTGGGAAAATGGCTTCAGCACTTGTTTTTATGAAAATATCGCCGTATATCACAAACGAAGAACGAGCCTGAAAAAATTTTCAAAACAGGTCTATCAGTTTGGTGTTGCCAGACCCATTCTCAATCAGCGCCACCCTCAATACACGAAGCCTACTTTTTGGTTTCCGTCCTTGTTTTTATTAGGATTATTAGGAAGTCTGTTGCTTGTTTTTTGGACAAAAATACCACTTTTGCTGTATGCTTTTTACACTTTTTTGATATTCGTACATTCATTATTTAAGATGAAAAGCCTGCCGATTTCGGTGTTGACCATTGTCACCACTTATGTCCAGATGTTTTCCTACGGCTGGGGATTTCTTAATTCTTGGGTAAAATTGAATATCCTAAACCAAACGCCTAAAAAGGCTTTCCCTACGCATTTTTATTAAAGGAAAAGTTTAGTTTTTATTGATTTTTATTTCTTTGTCAAAGATATTCACGCCGCCTTTTACGCCAAAATCCAGCGTAGTCACGGGGTAGGCTAGACAAATCCCTTCCTTGTCAAAGCGTTTCTTTATTCGTATGATGGCTTCGTTCATGGCTTCGTAGAAATCATCATTGGTTTCAAATTTTATCCAAAACCGAAGTACAAAATCAAGTGTAGAATTTCCGATATTTGTGAAATACAAATCCACTTTTTCATCAGGAAGCAAGGTTTCTATTTTCTTAATTTCATCAAGAGCGGTAGCCTGCACAAACTCCAAATCATCTCCAAAAGAAACACCTGTTTTTAGGATAATTCTCCTTTTTTTCAAAGTGGAATAATTGGTAAATGTTCCGCTGTAAATAATTTGATTTGGGATAAAAACATCCTGCCCAGGAATGGTTCTTATGGTCGTAGTTATCAGACTTACCTGCGTGACAATGCCGTATTTATCATCTATCTCCACCCAGTCGCCCTCCTTGTATGGGCTGTGGGTTTTCAGAAGCAGTCCCGCAAAGATATTAGAAGCCACATCTTTAAACGCAAAACCAGCGATAATTCCTACAATTCCAGCTCCTGCAAGCAAATGCGAAAAAACTTTGTCCAATCCCAAAAGCTCCAAAGCGAGATAAACTCCTGAAAACAAGAAGAAGCAATAAACCGTAGAAGCGATGATATGGGCGATATTTAGATGAACCTTGAAAGCTCGGCGACTGATTCTTTTGGCTATTTTGGCTAAAAAGATAAACAAAATAAGGACAATAACAGCCTCCACCATCTTTGGCAGGAAATGCACGATGGATACTTCCCAGTTTTCTAATACTTTTTCTATTTCTATGCCCATTAGAGAATCTTTCATAATGTTACTTTTTTTGGTTAAAATTATTCATCAAAATAAATAAGCTTTGTCTCTATCACCTTTTTGCCTGTTTTTTCTAAGGCGTTTTGGTAATCTGTCACCTGTTTTTGGTGTTTTTCTCTTTCCTCTTCACCTGTTTTGAAATCAACGATAATATAGCCTTCATCCGTTTTTATGACACGGTCTGGTCGGTAGAATTTTTGCTCTCCATCTTCCAAAGTGACGAGAATTTCTCTTTCATTGATGATTTCTTTCTCGTTTCCACTGAAATATGGAGCGTATTTTTCATCATTTAGAACTGGTGAAATTCTCTTTGTGATGATTTCTTTTTCTTTCTTGGTAATTGTTCCCGAATGGAAAAAACTATCCAAGACCTTTTCCATATCATCCTTATGGTTTATTTTTGCTAAAATATCGTGAATGAGAAGACCCATTCTTGTTTTCTCTTTTCGTTTTTGATAGCTTTTGGATGGCGTGGCGATTTGGATATTAGCCAGTGATTCTCCTTGTTTGTGGATGGATGAGATGCTCATCGTTGCCCATTTTTTTTTCTTTTGTTTGGTTTTTTTTCTGAGCAGCTCTTCATTTGTTTCAAATAAATCAAAATTATCCACATTTTCCGTATTGTATTGATTTACAAAATCAAATATTTCCAAATGATTAGCCGAGTTGCTTGGCTTTTGTAGATAAAGGAAAAGCTGTTCCACAGGGCGTGTGGTGGCTACATACTGCACGCAGAGGCGGTCGATGAAGTTTTTATAGACATTCTCACTATTGAATATTTGGATATCCTCATCATAGGTTTCTAAACCTTTATCAAAGCCCGAAATATTCACTGCACTGAGAGCGTTTTCTCCTTCCAAATCATACCATTCCGTGAATTTGGAATCTTGGCTTTTGTTTTCCATCGGCAGGAAGACCACAGGAAACTCCAGTCCTTTGGCTTTGTGGATAGTCATTATCTGCACGGCATCGATATTTTCGGAGGCTTGGATGGAGATGTTTTGACCTTCTTCCTCCCAGAATTTTAGGAAATCTTTCAGGGTCATTCCTGTGTTTTGGGAAAAACCATAGAGCATTTCTAAGAAATTGAGAATGAAGTCCATTTCCTTGTCTTCGGCAGAAAATTCATAAACGAAATGTTCTATAAAGTTGTAAAGATTGAGATTCGGGATATGGGAATGTGCCAAATCCAGTCCATATCTTTTTTTGATAAAGTCAAATAATTCCTTCTGCTCTTCAATAGCCAAAATTTCCAGCATTTCTACTGAAAAATCATGGATTTTGATACGCCCTAAATCATTGAGATAGTAGAACAGCATCACCAGAAATTTTTTGCTTTTCGGAGCGGCTGTCCAGTTTAGAAATTCTATCAGAGCATTCAGGGTTTTAGAGAGATTAAGCGTAAGCCCTCGTTCAGAAATGGTTTTTATAAAAGTTTTTTCTCCATTGTATAGCACTTCTCTGCTTCCCAAAAGCTGAGAATAGTTGAATATATCATTATTCCCTCTGCACAAAATGGTAATATCCGAAAATTTAAAGCCATTATCCAAACACTGCTGGATGTCCTGCTGCATCTGGTCTGCGGTATCTTGGTAGAAATCCTCTTTTTTGGCGTTTTCTATCAGATTTACTCTCACTCTGCCGTCGATGCCTGTTTTAGCTTCCTGCTGGGCTTTTTCACCAAAAATTTCTTTATGCTCAAAATCTCCCTGCTCAGAAATGTATTGGTAAAGTTCATTATTAAACCTCACAATGTTCCTCGCACTTCGGTAGTTTTCTTTTAGTGAAATGACATTGGCAGGGACAGGCGCATTTTCTTTATGATTGATGATGTTCAGCATCAGCTGGCTCTCTCCGCCTCGGAAGCGGTAAATGCTCTGTTTAGGGTCTCCCACGAGGGTAAAGCTCGTATTGTCCGAAGAAATCGTGTGGTCTCGCAGCGGCAGGAAATTCTGCCATTGCAGCGCCGAAGTATCCTGAAACTCATCAAAGAAATAATGCAGATACCGAGTTCCCACTTTCTCATAAATGAAAGCCGAAGGCTCATTTTTCAGGTTTTCATTGATAATAATATTAAATTTAGAAAGCAGAACCAAATCGCTTTCTTCCTCTATTTTGGCAAGTTCATCTTGGATTTCCTTATTTACCCGAAGCGGAAGCAGAGCGTGAAGTATTTTTTCTTTTTTCTGCATTAGGATATAATTGCTGATGAGGTTTCTCCTGCTTTCCATCAAATGACTGAGAATGTCAAAAATATCCTGCTCTTTTTGTTTTGATTTAGATGAAGCACCTTTTTCAAAAACTGCCAGTGCGGACTCTTCGCTAGATGGGAAAGGGAAATCTTTTCGCTCCTTGTTGTAGAATTTAGCGACTTCATGGAAAAACTTGGCAATGCTGTTTCTCCCTCCGCCAGAGAAATCCTCTATTTCCAGACCTCTTTCTTTGATAAGCGAAATAGCCTTTTGCGCTGTTTCTATAGAGTTTTTTTTGATTTCGGTGAGGTTTTTTCTGATGTTGTTTTTGGTGTTTTCGTAGGCTTCCCAGTCAAAATCTTTATTCTCCAAAAGCCTTTTGTAGTGGATATCTTTCACAAATTCCTTTGCCGATTGGTAGAGTGTCTGGCTTAGATTTACCCGCTCGTTATTATCCAAACTATAATTCACAAAATCTATGAAAGTCTCAGATACCTTCTTGTCTCCGCCTATCTTGTCCAGCATCTGGTCTACAGCTTCTATCAGGTATGGTTCGGGCTGAATTTCCAAATTAAAATTCTGCGCCAGTCCCAGCTCGTAGGAAAAAGAACGCACCAATTTAGAATTAAATCTATCTATCGTACCAATGTTCAGCATGGAGTAGTGGTGCAGAATATAGTCCAGAACCGCTTGGGAACGGCGGTGCAGCTCATCGATAGGAATATTTTTGCCCTGTTGGTGGAACTTTTCCTGTATATCCAGCAGTTCTTGGCATTGGGCATAGTTTTCAGCTGTGAATTTTCCCAGCCATTGGAGTATTCGCTCTTTCATTTCATTGGCAGCCTTATTGGTAAAGGTAAGGGCAATAATATGCCGAACAGCATCTGGCTCGCTGGGATTTTCCAGACAAAGCATTAGAAGTCTCTGTACGAGGGTATAAGTTTTGCCCGATCCAGCCGAGGCATTGATGACAGTATAAGTGGATTTCATTTTCAGGAAAAATTTTCTCAAAAATAAGAAAAAAAAACCCTTCAAATAGAAAATAATTTTTAGAATTCATAGGTTTTCGTTAGATTTGTGAAACGAATAAAAATTAATTATAACATTAAAAAAATATTAAAATGGGATTTATTTCATTCATCGAAGCAAGACAGATTTTAGACTCTCGTGGTAATCCTACTGTGGAGGTAGATGTATTTACAGATAGTGGTGCCATGGGGCGCGCAGCAGTGCCTTCTGGGGCGTCCACTGGGGAACATGAGGCGGTGGAACTTCGTGACGGCGGCGCAGAGTTTTTAGGAAAAGGCGTGGAAAAAGCTGTAGAAAATGTAAGGGAAATCATCGCTCCTGAAATCATCGGGCTTCCTGTCACTCAGCAGAACCTCATTGACCAAATCATGATAGAGGCTGATGGAACTAAAAATAAAGGAAAATTCGGGGCTAATGCTATTCTTGGTGTTTCTCTGGCAGTGGCAAGAGCTGCAGCGGCGCACCTTAGAATGCCTCTTTATAAATATGTGGGTGGTGTAAATGCCAATACTCTGCCTGTTCCGATGATGAATGTCATCAATGGAGGTTCTCATTCTGATGCTCCTATCGCATTCCAAGAGTTTATGATTATGCCAGTGAAGGCAGATTCTTTCTCTCATGCTCTTAGAAAAGGAACGGAAATTTTTCATCATTTGAAATCTATTTTGAAATCTCGCGGACTATCCACAGCAGTGGGTGATGAGGGAGGTTTTGCACCGACTTTCAAGGGAACGGAAGATGCTCTGGATACTTTACTCCAAGCGATAGAAAAAGCAGGATACAGACCTGGGGATGATATTATGCTGGCATTGGACTGCGCTTCTTCGGAGTTTTATAAAGATGGAGTTTATGATTATAGAAAATTCGAGGGAGAAGGTGGAGCTTACCGCACGAGAGAAGAGCAGGTTTCTTACTTGGCTGAACTGACACAGAAATACCCGATTATTTCCATCGAAGATGGAATGCAGGAGGATGACTGGGAAGGCTGGAAACTCTTGACAGACAAGATAGGCGACAGAGTGCAGCTGGTAGGAGATGACCTTTTCGTGACTAATGTAGAGCGACTTTCACAAGGAATAAAACAAGGTGTAGCCAACTCTATTTTGGTGAAAGTCAATCAAATCGGTTCTCTTTCTGAAACGATGGCTGCCGTGCAGATGGCTCAGCATAACAAATATACTTCGGTAATGTCCCACCGCTCAGGAGAAACGGAAGATTCTACCATAGCAGACCTTGCTGTAGCGATGAACTGCGGACAGATAAAAACAGGTTCGGCTTCCCGTTCGGACAGAATGGCGAAATACAACCAACTACTAAGAATAGAAGAAGCTCTTGGTGAAACAGCTATTTTCCTAGGGATGGATGCCTTTAAAATCAAGAGATAAAAATTAAATTCATGAATAAAATGGAAAATCAGAACTTTCAAAATCCTTCGCCTATTTATCGAGATAATAAAAAAGTCTTAGCGGGAGTTTTAGCTATCATGTTAGGAGGTTTTGGTATTCATAAATTTATTTTAGGATACACCAAAGAGGGAGTTCTTCAAATATTAATGAGTTTTTTCTCATGTGGATTAGCGAGTGTTATTCCTTTTGTAGAAGGGATAATTTATCTTACAAAATCCGATGAAGAATTTTACCAAATTTATCAAGTAGGAAGAAGACCTTGGTTTTAAGATAATAATCCAAAATATATAAAGGATTTCTTTGTGGATTTGGATGCTTTTTTAAAAAATAAAAGATAATGAAAAGAAGATTAGTATTATTTCTGATGTTCATGGTTCAGTTTTTCATGGCGCAGAAAAAAGTGGAAGATTATCTACATTTAGGAGATAAATATAGATTTGATAATAAGGATTATAAACTAGTATGGAGTTCTCATCCAATGGATAATTTCTACAAGCAGGAGTATATTTTGCCAAATGAAAATGTAGAAAAATACACGAGGATGATTATGATTGATTTCTTGGAAGGAGATTTAACTCCAAAGAATGCCATAAGCAATAATGTCAATAATTTGGAGAATAGCAAAAAGCAAAATCCTATCATAAATTATCAAATGTATGAAAGAGAGGATGAATATATACTTGATTTTATAACGAGTAAAAACTCTCAGGACGGAAAGGAAGTTCTTATTTTAGAAAGAAATGTTTATCGATATTTTAGAATAAATACACCGAAGAGAAAGGGTGTTCTGCTTTTCGGTGTTAGTGACAGAGCATACACTAAAAAAGAGATGGATAATATGTTTTCTGTCTTGAAAAATAAAAAACTTGATTTAGTAAATAAAGTAATCCAAATAGAAGTTCCTAAAATAAAATAATTTTTAAGGAAGAAAAATAATAGGTCTTTTCTTAACATTATAGCAAAAAATTATGAAATTAAATATTAATAACGAAACAGGAAGATTAAAATCTGTAGTTCTTGGTCAGCCAGTATCTATGGGAGCAGACCCTACTTTGGAGGAGAGCTATGATGCGAAATCATACCATACCATCCAGCAGGGTATCTATCCAAAGGAAGAAGATATTATCAATGAAATGACCGAGTTTGAGAAAGTTCTCAAGAAATACGATGTGGAGGTTATTCGTCCAGATATTATCAAAGATTACAATCAGGTCTTCGCGCGAGATGTGGCGTTTGTCATAGAAGATAAGATGATATTGTCCAACCTTATTCCAGACAGAGCTGATGAGCAGGAGGCTTATTCCAAAATATTTGAACAAGTGGAGTGGCGTAAAATCATCAACCTGCCAGATACAGCCCATATAGAAGGGGGAGATGTCATAGTATGGAATGATTTTCTATTCATAGGAACTTGTTTTAGTGAGGATTATAGAAATTTCAAAACGGCGAGAACTAACGAATACGCCATAGAAATTCTCAAAGAATATTTCCCTAAAAAAAGGATAATAGACCTAGAACTAAAAAAGAATGACACTGTTCCGTATGAAGGCATTTTGCATCTGGATTGTACATTTAATCCCGTAGGAAAGGACAAATGTATCATCTACAAAGATGGATTTGTGGATGAGAGCGATTACAGACTGATTTTGGATATTTTTGGGGAAGAAAATTGTTTCCATGTTACCAAAGAAGAAATGTTTGAAATGAATCCTAATATTTTTTCGATTTCGCCAGAAGTAGTCGTTTCGGATGCCGCTTTCACAAGGATGAACAGACATTTACAAGATGTTTGGAATATTAAAGTAGAAGAAATTCCTTATCGCGAGATATCCAAAATGGGAGGGCTTTTGAGATGCTCCACTATGCCGCTGGTAAGGGAATAAAAAAATAGAGAAAATGCAGACAACCAACACCGTTCTTATGATAGAGCCTGTGGCGTTTGGCTATAATGCCCAGACTGCCGAGAACAACTATTTCCAAATAAACTCCGAGAACGAAAATACTCAGCTGAAAGCCTTGGCTGAGTTTAATGCTTTTGTGGAAAAACTCCGTTCTCATGGAATCAATGTTATCATAGTTAAAGACACTCTGGAACCACATACGCCAGATTCTATTTTTCCAAATAACTGGGTAAGTTTCAGCCCAGAGGGAAGGGTGGTTCTCTATCCGATGTTCGCACCGAACCGAAGAGATGAGCGCCGAATGGACATCATAGAAAAGCTGAAAAATGAAGGTTTTGAGGTGAAGGAAATCGTGGATTTTACCCAGCACGAAAAGGAAAACAAGTTTTTGGAAGGAACGGGAAGCATCATCTTTGACCAAGATAATAAGATAGCATACGGCTCGGTTTCTGTTCGGCTGGATGAGGATTTGTTCCGTGAATTTTGCACGAAAATAGGTTTTAAACCTGTTGTTTTTCATTCGTATCAGACCATAGACCACCAGCGAATGCCTATCTATCATACCAATGTGATGATGTGTCTGGCAGACCAGTTTGCGGTGATTTGTCTCGATTGTATAGATGATGAAACGGAGCGAAAACAGGTGGAGGAAACCATAGAAAAATCAGGAAAAGAAATCATAGCAATCACCGAAGAGCAGATGCATAATTTTGCGGGAAATATGCTCCAGCTGCATAACGACAAAGGAGATAAGTTTCTGATAATGAGTCAAACAGCATACAGCTCACTCACACAGGAGCAGATAAAAAATATTGAAAAATATAGCGAAATCATTTCTTCTGATTTGAGGACGATAGAAATCAACGGCGGTGGTGGTGCCAGATGTATGCTTGCGGAAGTGTTTTTACCAAAGAAATAGCAGAAAAAAAGTTTTAATCATGACAGAAAACATCAAAAAGTTACAAGAGTTATTAGACTGCGAGGTCATTCCAGTTGCGCCAAATACAAACCCAAGACAATTGGTAGAAACTTATCTAAATCTTTGGAAGGAAGGCAAAGAGCAGAAATTCACGCCCGTGATAGTGACAGCGGATGATATATTGCTTGAAAAATTTGAATCGGATTTGGAGGATGAGGATTTGGATTTCACAAAGGAAGGGATGAAGACTTATCGTGAAAAAATCCTTGCCAAAGCGCAGAAACTAAACGGAGCCGATTTTTATAAAGAAGAGAAAAAAGAGCTTTTGGGAGAGGTTTCTGCCGATGAAATCCATTGGGAAGTGCCAGAAGAAGAGGAGCTGATGTTTAGTGCTTATTTGGATATTAACTATGATGATGAGAGCAAAAGCACGATAAAAGAAGATGTAGTCATCGTAAAACTTCCGACAGAAAAATCCTATGAAGCCTTTGCATGGCTGCCGATGGGCGGGTTTAATGACTGTCCGCTTCCAGCTGAAATGACTGCAATGGCAAAATATTGGCACGAAAAACACGGAGCAGAGCCAGCGACAATCACCTATGATACGGCAGAATTTTACCTAAACCAGCCAGTTTCTGATAAAGAAGCCTTGGTGGAGCTTGCCATAGAACAGTATCTCTTTGATGTGGATATCGTGGAGCAGGGTGTGGGCGATGTGGAATCTCTCGTGGAGACACTTTATCAAAATAAGCAGTGGTATTTTTGGTGGGATTAAACTAAAAATGGGAAAAATGAAAAGCAAGATTATCAAAGGAATATTCTTTTTAATGGGATTATTTAAGGTTCAGGCTCAGGATGTAACACTTCCATTTGAATTGTATGAAGATAAGTATATTTTGATAAAACTTCCTACAGAGAAGGATAGTTTGACATTTTATTTTGATACAGGAGCTACAGCCACATTACTGGACAAGGAGACGGCAGGTAAGTTTGGACTAAAAGCAAATTATCAACAGAAAGTTTCAGGGGCAGGAGGAGAAAAGGTATATGATATGGTTTTGAATCAAAAAATTTTCCTTACCAAAGACAAAAATATAGATGGAGTACATTTCGTACTTGAAGATTTATCAAGGCTAAAAAGTCTTTTGGAGAAGCCTTTTGATGGGATTATTGGTAATGATATTATCAAAAATTATGTTACCAAGATAGATTTTGAGAAAAAACAAATAGAACTATACAAGGATACCATGCCTGATAAGGAGGGGTTCACAGGAATTTCTTTTAGTTTTAAGAATAATATACCAATCCCTCAGTTTCCTATTACAGTAGAAATGGATGGTGGATGGAAGTTTACAGGAGATGTTTTTTTTGATAGTGGGGCAGGGCTTTCATTACTTTTTAATGCACCATTTGTAGAGGAAAATTACCTTACTTATAAGTTGGGTAAAAGTTTCGTTACTGATTCAAATAACCTTAGTAATAAAACGAAAACAGTAAATACTAAAATTAAAAGGATAAAATTAGGAAGTTTCACATTTGATAATGTTCCAGTTGCTTTATCTTCTGATAAAGAAGGTGTAAGTTCTTATAAAGAATATTTGGGGATTTTGGGGAGTGAGATTATCAATCGTTTTAATATTATTTTGGATTACAAGGATATGATATTGTATATAAAACCTAACTATTTATATAACAATAAGTTTGTAATCCCAGTAAGTCCTATTAAATTAAAAAAATCTGAAAGTGGAATTTTAATTTCCAGTGTGGTTGAAAACTCAGAAGCAGAAAAATTGGGACTAAAAGAAGGGCAAAAGATAATATCTATAAATGGTAAAGTTTCTAATGATATAGCGGTTTATCGTAAGATGCTGAGTCAAAAGAACAAAAATATTGTCATAAAATATCTGGATGGTGAAGAAGAGAAAAAAATCAAATTAAAATTAAAAGAACTTCTATAAATATATAAAGTCTCCACTGCTAAAATAGTGGAAATTTTTAGTTAAATTTCTGAAATAATTAGAAAAACACAAACGAGAGTTCATCTGAACTTTACCAAAGAAACGCCAAAGCAAAAACAAAAGTTTACACAAAAACAGGTAAAGCAAATTATTCAAATAAAAGATAATGAAAAAGAAGAATATTATAATAATGTTTCTGCTAAGCATCATTGTAATAAATGTATCTGATTATATTATAAGAAAAATACAAAAACAAAATATGTATAAAACAGAAATAAAAGGCGTGGTTTGGGATATTTTTCTAAAAAGAGGAGGAAACCATTACCGTTATAATAGAAATGATAAAGGAGACTATTTTGTAGATGAACATTTTTTTAATGATAAACCTTCAAATATTATAAAAAAGAATGATTCTGTATATAAAGCGCTTAACAGCGAAAAACTCTATATATACAGAAAAATAAATAATACTTATGTCCTTGTTGGGCAAAGTCAAAAATGGTGGTAAGGGATAATATCCCAAATGTATTTTTTACTCACAATAAAAACCTCCTCATTATTTTAATGAGGAGATTTTAGTTTAATTTTTTTTAAAACAATAAAAACTTTATTTCAAACTTAAAACAGCTAGTCGGTAGCCATCTAACCCAAATCCAGAGATGACACCGCTGCAATGAGCTGCAGTTACCGACTTTTGCCTAAATTCTTCTCTTGCATAGATGTTGCTGATATGGACTTCTATTTTTGGTTTTTGAATGTTTCTGAGACAGTCTGCAATCGCATAAGAGTAATGGGTATAGGCGGCAGGATTGATGATAAGAGCTTTGTAATCATCTTCTTGCAGTCTGTTGATGATTTCTCCCTCTACATTGGATTGGAAAAATAGAATTTCATCTTCGGGAAATTTTTCCTTTAGATTTTCTAAAAAATCAGCCATAGAAATCGTTCCATAGATTTCAGGTTCACGAGTTCCGAGGAGGTTTAGATTAGGACCATTGACGATTAGAATTTTCATGCCGTTATTTTTTTTTCTAAAGCTAAATTTACTACTTCTTTCATCGTTTTCACATAATGGATTTTTAAATCCTTGAAATAATCTCCCTTGATATCTTCCACATCTTTTCTGTTTTCCTCGCAGAGAATTACTTCTTTCACGCCTGAGCGAACCGCCGCCAAGAGTTTTTCCTTAATTCCTCCCACAGGAAGCACTTTTCCTCTCAGGGTGATTTCGCCTGTCATTGCCAGATGAGGTCTTACTTTTCGGTTGGTGTAGCTGGACACCATAGAGGTAAGCATCGCAATTCCCGCAGAAGGGCCATCTTTCGGTGTAGCGCCTTCTGGTACATGGATATGGATATTTTTACTTTCTAAATCCTCCGTGTCTATTCCTAGTTCCTTGTGCTTTGCTTTGATGTATTCCAAGGCCAAAGTAGCACTTTCTTTCATTACTGTTCCTAGATTCCCTGTCATGCTGAGAGTTCCTTTTCCATTGGATAAAATACTCTCAATGAACAAAATATCTCCTCCCACACTTGTCCAAGCCAGACCTGTCACCACACCTGTTTCATTGGTGGTTTCAGAAACGGCTTTGCTCATAGGAACGCCTAAAATTTCATCAATTTTTTTGATGCTGATTTTAGGGTCGTATTCTTTATTCATCGTGATTTGTAGAGCTACCCAGCGGGCAATAGCCGCCAAGTTTTTCTCTAATCTTCTCACGCCGCTTTCCCTTGTGTGGGCTTCTATGATGTGTTTTAGTTCTTTTGAACCTAATTTTAATTCTTGCGGAGACAGCCCGTGTTTGTGGATTTGTTTTTTCAGCAGGTGTCTTTTAGCGATTTCTACTTTTTCTTCCAAAGTATATCCCGAAAGATTGATGATTTCCATTCGGTCAAGCAGCGCCCTCTGGATGGTAGAAAGGCTGTTCGCTGTGGCGATGAACATTACCTTTGATAAGTCATAGCCTATTTCTAAATAATTGTCGTAAAAGCTGTTATTCTGTTCAGGGTCAAGGACTTCCAGCAGGGCGGAAGATGGGTCTCCGTGAGTTCCCGTGCCGAGTTTGTCTATTTCATCCAAAACAATAACAGGATTAGAAGTTCCAGCCTTTTTGATGGATTGAAGAATACGCCCAGCCATGGCACCAATGTAGGTTTTTCTGTGTCCTCGTATCTCGCTTTCATCGTGCAGACCGCCCAAAGAAAGGCGAATGTATTTTCTTCCCAAAGCATCTGCTACGGACTTTCCTAAGGAAGTTTTTCCCACACCAGGAGGCCCTACAAGGCAGAGAATAGGCGATTTCATATTGTTTTTGAGTTTAAGGACAGCCATGTGTTCCAAGACTCTTTTCTTGATGTCTTCCAGCCCAAAGTGGTCTCTATTGAGTACAGCCTCGGCCTTTGGAAGGTCAAAAGTATCTTTGGTATAATTTTCCCAAGGCAGGTCTGTGAAGAAATCCAGATAATTTCTCTGTACATTATAGTCAGGCGAGTTCGGATTATGCCTTTGCAGACGGTTGATTTCCTTATTAAAATGATTTTCTATTTCCTCACTCCATTTTATTTTTTTCGCTTTGGCTTTCAGCTCTTCTATATCGTTTTCTGTGCCTCCGCCCAGCTCTTCCTGAATGGTTTTAATCTGCTGATTTAGAAAATATTCTCTCTGATGTTTGTCTAATTCCTTAGTGGTTTTCTGATGGATTTTATTTCTCAATTCCAGTTTTTTGAAATCTTCCTGCAGGAGTTCATAGCATTTTCTTGCACGAATGGAAAGGCTTTTTTCTTCCAGTAGTTTTTGTTTATTTACTGTTGAGAAATTACCATTCACGCAGATGAAATTCAGCAAATCTTCTGCTCCATCTATGTTTTTAATAGCGAAATTAGCCGCGTTAGGAATGTTCGGATCAAGCTCTATTATTTTTATTGCTAAATCTTTGATATTGTCTATCAGTGCATAAAATTCCTCTTTGTTCTTTGGCGAAGAATCTCTCATTTTTTGTATTTCTGCTCTGAAAAACGGCTCTGTGGAAATGTAGTTTTTCACACGGAAACGGTGCACACCACGAGTGATAGCCGTGATATTTCCATTAGGAAGTTTGATGATTTTGATAATTCTTGAAATCGTTCCTATGGAGTTCAAATCTCCAATTTTTGGTGTTTCTACATCAGAGTTTTTCTGACAGATGACGCCTATGTATTCTTTGTTATTATAAGCTTCTTCCAACAGTTTTATAGATTTTCCTCTTCCAGCAGTGATGGGAATCACCACATTAGGAAACATCACCATATTTTTCACAGGCAAAATGGGAAAAGACTCCTGCTCCTCCTTTGGCTGTTCGTTTTTATCGTGAATTTCTTCGGTTATAACACTGAAACCATCGTCCATAAGACTTTCAAAAGAGATATCTTCAAATTCTTCTATCATAATTTTATTAAAACTAAAAGATTAAATGACAAAATGTCACTTTGGTGTTTCTTGTTTTTTCATTGATGTAAATAAAAAAACAGTCTCTCATATGGCACAATTCCTATGCCAAGAAATTTTCGCGACAAAAATGCATAAATATCTTTAAATTCAAATAAAAATTCCGAAATTTGTAGTATGGAGGTTGATAAAGTGCACATTCCCATAGTAGATATTCCGCTGGAAGGAGGCGTGAAATTGTTCGTAAAACGCGAGGATTTGGTGCATCCGCAGATTTCGGGTAATAAGTATTGGAAAATGTTTTATAATGTAAAAACATACCTTGCCCGAGAGGTGAAAAATCCTTTGATAATCACTTTTGGGGGAGCGTATTCTAATCATATCGCGGCAGCATCTGCTGTTGGAGAAAAATACAATATTAAAACTCTAGGTGTTATTCGTGGGGAGGAGCTGGAGAATAACTGGCAGGGAAATCTCACGCTGGAAGATGCGCAGAGGAGAGGAATGGATTTTTTGTTCGTTACTAGAGAGGCGTACAGAGACAAGAAAAAAATTACAAGAGACTTGCAGGAAAAATTTCCAGAAGCCCTTATTGTCCCTGAAGGTGGGACTAATGAACTGGCAGTGGAAGGGGTGAAACATATGCTAGATGAGCGGACAAAAGAATTTGATTATATTTGCACCGCGGTTGGGACAGGAGGAACCATTTCGGGCTTGTCCAAATTTGCAGAAGAACATCAGAAAATATTGGGGTTCAAGGTGGTGGACGACCCTACTTTGGAGAAGAGAATCCAAGGGCTGAGTGGGAGGAAGAATTTTACCCTCTTTGATGCTCATGATGGTAGATATGGGAAAATTATAGATGAAAATATTCAGTTTATCAATGATTTTTATGAGCGGTATGATGTTCCTCTAGACCCAATATACACTGGAAAAATGATGAGAAATCTTATGAAACTGATACAGGAAGGATATTTCCCACAGGGCAGCAGGATTTTAGCATTTCATACAGGAGGTTTGCAGGGGATTTTAGGGGCAAATGAATGGTTGAAAAAGACAAAAAAAGAACTAATCAAAATAAAATTTAACTAAAAATGAAAAAATTATTGTGTTTATTATCAGTAGCAGGTTTGGGACTGTTTTCTCACGCTCAGGATTGGAAAACAGATGACCAATACATCCAGAATTTCGCTAAATATGCAGTGGAAGAGATGGAGCTGTATAAAATTCCAGCAAGTATCAAACTCGCTCAGGGGATTTTGGAAACAGGAGGAGGACAGAGCCGTTTGGCAAAAGAAGGGAAAAATCACTTTGGGATAAAATGTAAGGAAAACTGGACAGGAAAAACAATGAAACACACAGATGATGCACCAAATGAGTGTTTCCGTGTGTATGATGACCCGCGAGAATCTTACAGAGACCATTCTTTGTTTTTGACAACGAGAAAGTATTATGTAGGACTTTTTAAATTAGATATCAAAGATTACAAAGGCTGGGCATATGGGCTTAAAAAAGCTGGATATGCTACTAATCCTAAATATGCGCAGATTCTGATAAACAGAATAGAAAAATACAGGTTGCATGAATTTGATAATATAAAATCACATGAAGTTTCTGCAAAGCTAAAAGAATTATATCCAGAGTATAAATCTGAAAATCAAGAAATTAGAAATCAAGAGCCAGTTAAGGAAAAATCCACAAAAGAGGAAGTGAGAACTGAGCCTGTACTGCGCGAAGAAAAAGTAAAAGAACCAGTAGTTCAAAAGCCAGAAACAAAACAGGAAACAGAAGTATCTAAACCAGAAATAGAATCTGGTAAAAAAAAAGAACCAGAGCTACACAAGTACGAAGAAGGAAGGCTCACAGAAGAAGCCGTTCTGCATAGTCTAAACGAGAGGAATCATCCTAATTCAAATCTGAAATATGTGGTTTTGGGAGGAGATATCTCTCTTTCTGCTTTGGCGAAAAAATATAATCTCAGAGTGAGCGACCTGAAAGATTATAATGATTTAAAAACATCTGATTTGAAAAAAAATCAGATTGTTTTTTTAGAGCCTAAAAAATCTTATGGAAGCCAAGAAACACATACTGTGAGAAAAGGCGAAAAGATGTATGATATTTCCCAGAAATATGGGATAAAGCTAAAGTATTTATATTTAAAAAATAGAATGGAGGAGGGACAAGAACCAAAAGAGGGACAAGTGCTTTACCTTCAAAATAAAAAGCCAAGAAGGGAGAGATAATATTCTCCCTTTTTTATGGAATGTTTAGATATTTGTGCGTTTGTACAGAAGCTATCCATTTAGGATGTTGCAGAATGTAATCTGTGATTTTTGGGTAGTTTTGTTCCCTTTTGCTCCACTCAGATTGTAGATATAGTTTGCATTTTTCTGATACTTTGGCAGCTTGTTCCTCAGCGAATTTGAAATCGTGATTGTTGAAAATAACCACTTTCAACTCATCAGCCTTTTGATAAATTTCTTCTTTTGGAAGTTTTACTTTCTTGGGCGAAAGAGTAATCCAGTCGATATGTCCTCTTAGATGGTGTGAGCCAGAGGTCTCCACATGAATCGTACAGCCTAATTCTTTTAGTTTTTTTGTTAAAATATTCAAATCCCACATCAGAGGCTCTCCGCCTGTGATGATTACGGTTTTGCAGTGTTTAGCCGCTATGGCAGCGATTTCTTCTGCATTCATCAACGGGTGAAGTGTAGCATCCCAGC
Source organism: uncultured Flavobacteriaceae bacterium (assembly GCA_963516475.1). GTDB lineage: Bacteria > Bacteroidota > Bacteroidia > Flavobacteriales > Weeksellaceae > JABCPE02. The sequence goes on along the minus strand of CAUQBR010000001.1, from coordinate 138,158 downwards.
TTTCTTTGACATCACACCAGTGGCATCCTACATCACAGCCGCCTAAACGGATAAAATAAGCAGCCCTGCCAGAGTGGGCGCCTTCTCCTTGAATAGTATAAAAATGCTCCATAACAGGGAGCATTTTACCTTGATTTAATAATATTTTTTGTTCACTACTAAAATCTGACATTTTTTACTCGCTATTTTTTATAAGCTAAAAGCGTATTTTTCATCAGCATTGCTCTAGTCATAGGGCCTACGCCACCAGGAACGGGCGTTATAAAACTAGCCTTCTTTTCGCATGCTTCAAAATCTACATCTCCTACTAAATGATAACCTCTCTCGCTATCATCATTCACTCTCGTAATTCCTACATCTATAACCACAGCGCCTTCTTTTATCATATCTCCTTTTAGATAATTAGGAATACCTAATGCTACGATGACAATGTCTGCCTTTTGGGTATATTCTTCGATATTAGGCGTGTGGCTGTGAATGAGCGTTACTGTGGAATCAGTTCCTTTGGCGCTCATTAGAATACTCATAGGACGGCCAACGATTCTGCTTCGACCGATAACTACGCATTTTTTTCCTTTGGTGTCAATGTTATATCTCTCCAAAAGCTGCATAATCCCAAATGGAGTAGCAGGCAGAAGAGAGTCCATCTCTAAAGCCATTTTCCCAAAGTTCTCTGGGTGAAAGCCATCCACATCCTTTTTAGGGTCGATAGCCATGATGATTTTTTCTTGGTCTATGCCTTTCGGAAGAGGAAGCTGCACGATGAATCCATCTATTTCCTCGTTCTCGTTTAGTTTTTTTATTTCTTCTAAAAGTTCGTTTTCACAAATCGTGTCAGGGAATTTTAGCAATGATGAGGTAAATCCCACTTCTTTACAGTCCTTGACTTTGCTATTCACATAGGCTTTGCTGGCACTATTTTCTCCCACCAGTATCGCTGCCAGGTGAGGTGCTTTTTTGCCGCTTTGTACTATTTTCGTAACTTCTTCTTTTATCTCTTGTTTTATTTTCTGAGAAACGCTCAGTCCATCTAAAATTTCAGCCATAATATTATTAGTTTTTATTAAAGTTCTTTTCGTAGTCTTGCCACTGGAATGTTGAGCTGTTCTCTGTATTTAGCAATGGTTCTTCGGGCGATATTGTACCCTTTTTCTTTCAGTGCAGTAACCAGCGCATCATCCGTGAGAGGCTTCTTTTTATTCTCCTTGTCGATTATTTCCTGCAGATGGTTTTTGATTTCTTTTGTGGAAACTTCTTCTCCTTCATCATTGGTCAAACTATCAGAGAAAAGATTTTTTAGATAAACTATTCCATGCGGTGTGTCAGCATATTTGCTCTTAACCACCCTAGAAATAGTAGAAATATCAAATCCTGTGATGTCAGAAATATCTTTTAGAATCATAGGTTTGATGTTTTTTTCATCTCCCGTGATGAAATATTCTTTCTGCATCTTAGCGATGGCTGTAATGGTCTGTATCAGAGTGTTTTGTCTTTGATTGACAGCATCTATATACCATTTCGCAGCATCTAATTTTTGTTTAATGAAAAGAGCTGCCTGTTTGTGTTCAGCAGAGCTTTTATCATTAGAATATGTTTCTAAAATCTCTTTGTATTCATTAGAAACCCTCAGTGTAGGAGCGTTTTTATTGTTAAGCATCGGAATTACCTCGTTGTCCTTTACCTGAATGATAAAATCAGGGATGATTTCTTGATTGATGGTAATGGTCTGTGTATCAAAGTTTCCGCCCACTTTTGGTGAAAGTTTTGCAATCTCTTCTAGGACATCTTTCAACTGTTCCTCATCGATATTATACCGCTGGATAATTTTAGAATAATGCTTGTTGCTCAGTGCATCAAACTGGTTTTTCAGTATGCTGGCAGCAATGCCTACATTGGGATTGTCACTTACTTTTTTCTCTATTTGTAGGAGGAGACATTCTTGTAAGTTTCTCGCACCCACGCCCGCAGGTTCTAGTTTTTGGATATAGTTTTCTAAAATGTATTCTAGTTTAGGAATATCCGTATAAATCCCCTGCGAGAAAGCCAAATCATCCACGATTGATTTTAAATCCCTGCGAAGATACCCATCATTGTCAAGGTTTCCTATGAGATATTCGGCTATTTTTAGCTCTTCATCAGAAATATTACTAAGTCTAATCTGCTCCAAAAGATACTCATAGATGGTCTGCCCTTCGGTCAATAAACTTTCGTTATCAAACTCCTCATCATCAGGCGAGTAGTTGCTGGATGCTGTTTTGTAGCTGGGCTCATCATCATACAGATACTCATCTACATTGAAATCCGTTTCTATGCTCTCCGTTCCCTCGCTTTCGTAGTCGTTTCCTAAATTGTCATAATCCTCCTCCTTGTCATCCGTTACTTTTTCCAAAGCAGGATTTTCCTCTAACTCACGCTCCAGCTCCTCCTCAAATTCCAGCGTATGAAGCTGAATGAGCTTCATTAACTGAATCTGCTGTGGAGCGAGTTTTTGACCAAGTTTAAGTTGTAAATTTTGTTTGAGCATATCAGTTTTAGCTTATTAGTTTTAGGAAGTTATCCATTGATTCCTCCCATTTCTATCTGGTAGTTCTCATCTATTTCTATATTGGCTAAATGGTCAAAGAAATAATTTGGCTCTGCATCTAAATCAAAATTACAGCTAATCTCTTCACTATCAATATAAAAATTAAGAGAACGAACGCCGATAGCTTCTTTAAATTCCTTTTCAGAAATTGTTCTATCAAGGCTGAATTCATCAAAATACTCAGCAACTCCTTTCTTCGCTATTTCTTCTGAAATCCAGTCATTTAGCCCATCAAACATTCCTTCCTCTTCAATAAAAGTATCTAAAATCAAATCCTTATGGCTTTCTATCCACTGGATTTTTTCCTCTATTTTCTGAAAATATTTTTTTTGTTCTTCTTTGGATGCTTCTAGTTCTTCATCAAATTCAATATAAATTACAGTATCAAATTTGTTCCAAATTTTAGCAACAGCTTCAAATTCAGGATAGTCTCTATAAGTTATTTTCATAATCCTTAATTTTTTATTTACATAATTCTTAAAACTCTGCGTTTTTTGGTGTTCTTGGGAAAGGAATCACATCACGGATGTTAGTCATTCCTGTTACGAATAATACCAATCTCTCCAGCCCAAGCCCGAAACCAGCATGAGGCACAGAACCGAATTTTCTAGTATCCAGATACCACCATAGTTCCTCTTCGTCCACATTCATATCTTTCATTTTTTGGACAAGAACATCCAGTTTTTCCTCTCTCTGAGAACCACCGATGATTTCACCGATTCCAGGGAAAAGAACATCCATAGCCGCTACGGTCTTTTGGTCATCGTTCAGCTTCATATAAAACGCCTTGATGTCCTTTGGATAGTTGAATAAAACCACTGGGCTTTCAAAGTGTTTTTCCACCAAATAGCGCTCGTGCTCAGATTGTAGGTCTGCTCCCCAAGCTTCTATTGGGAATTGGAATTTACCTTTTTTATTTTCTTTAGAGTTAAGCAAAATCTCGATAGCCTCAGTGTAGCTCAGCCTTACGAAACGTTTTTTCACTACATTCTGAAGTTTTTCTATCAGTCCTTCTGCCGCTCTTTCTTTTTCAGGTTTTTGTTTTTGCTCCTCTGCAAATCTCTTATCAAGAAGTTCTAGATCATCTTTGCAATTATCTAATACATAGTTGATTACATATTTCAAGAAATCTTCAGCCAGGTCAATATTATCTTCCAGGTTGTTGAATGCCACTTCTGGCTCCACCATCCAGAATTCTGCAAGGTGTCTGGTTGTATTAGAGTTCTCTGCACGGAAAGTAGGCCCGAAGGTATAAACTCTCCCTAGTCCCATCACTGCAGTTTCCACATTTAGCTGTCCAGAAACCGTAAGGGAAGTTTTCTTACCAAAGAAATCTTGGTCGTAGTCTACATTTCCATCTTCTGTTTTTGGAATTTTATTCAGGTCAAAGTTCGTAACCTTGAACATTTCTCCTGCTCCCTCAGCATCAGCTCCTGTGATTAGAGGCGTGTGGATGTAGAAGAATTGATTTTGGTTAAAGAACTGATGAATAGCAAAACTCACAGCATGGCGAATTCTAAACACAGCTCCAAAAAGATTAGTTCTAAATCTCAAATGAGCCTGTTCTCTCAGTAATTCCAAAGAGTGTTTTTTAGGCTGAAGAACCGTTTTTTCTAGTTCATCAGTGAAATTATCTCCTAAAATTTCTATTTTCTTTGCTAAAACTTCTATGTTTTGTCCTGCCCCTTGGCTTTCTACGATTTCTCCTGTCACTTTCAGAGAGGACGCTGTATGGATTTTTTTGATAATTTCTTCATCGAATTTTTCAAAATCCACTACAATCTGGATATTATTCGCGGTAGAACCGTCGCTCAGCGCGATGAATCTGTTAGAACGAAAAGCTCTTACCCAGCCTTGGATACAGATGTCGTGGTGAATATGTTTTGTGTAATTATCAAGAATTTCTTTAATCGTTAATCGTTTCATAAGATGATATTATTAAGACAGCAAAGATAAAATAAAAAGATGGAAATAAAAAACCGCTGTAAATCTACAACGGTTTTTATTTTAATTGAAAATCAATTATTTTTTCTTAGCACCTGCTACTGCGTCAGCTAGCTCAGCACCTGGCTTGAATTTAGCAACTTTTTTAGCAGCGATTTTGATTGGTTGTTTAGTAGCTGGGTTGATACCAGTTCTTGCAGCTCTTTCTGTTACAGAAAAAGTTCCAAATCCTACTAATGCCACTTTACCATCTTTCTTTTTAAGTGTGTTAGTAACATTCTCAATGAAAGACTCTAATGCCTTCTTAGCAGCCACTTTTGTGATTTCTGCATCCTTTGCAATTGCGTCGATTAATTCAGACTTGTTCATAATAATGTTATTTTATAAATTTATGTTCAGCAAATATAAAATAAATAAAACAAAAACCAAATTTTTTATAGCATAAAATTGCTGATTTTCGTGAATTTAAGATAAATTTAATTGAAATTTACTTTTTAGCTCCGAAAAAACCATGATTTCCAAGAGGGATAATAGCCGCAATGATGAAAATATGGTTGTTCGGGCTTACATGGTTTTTATTAAGATTGGTAAATGTAGAAAAACTGTGGATTTAGCCAGTTGAAAAGCTTGATATCCGCTCCTAAATACACTCTGTTTCTAGCAAAATCGCCTTTTTTCAGGTCAATGAAAATTTCATCATGAGCAAAGAAATTGACAGATTTATCAAAGATTTTAGCTCTGTGTACGATGCCTAGACGCCCTCTATAAAAATCAAAATCCTCTCCACCTACTATGAATCTATGTAGATAAGTGTTTCGGTTTTGTAAAATCCATTTGTTTTGTTTGTCCAGAGGAAGGGAGAAAGTCAGCATCGCATTGACTTGGTGTTCTTTTGCTTCCTTGCTGTGCGCCTGAGGAGATTTTAGAAACACATAAAGAGGCATGAAGGAAATGTATTTGTTGATTTTGATATTAGGCATCACCATTCCTATCTGTGTATGCTCTGGAGAGGCGCTTACCCCACCATATATCGTGATGCTGTGTTCTTTTGGGATGTTTATAGAAACTCCTGTTGTCAAGAAAGATTTTCTGGTGTCAGCATCTTGGGCTTTCATGGTGTTTATACCAAAAAATACGCCATATAATGCTGAAAGTAAAATTAACTTTTTCATTAGTGTAAAATTTAGAAATTTAAGGCTGCAAAAATACTAATTAAATCTTAGGTCTGTTTAAAAAGAAATGAATAATTTTGCAGCATGTTAATAGAAGTTTTTAAATCAAAAATTCATAGAGTAAGCGTTACAGAAGCGAATCTGAACTACATAGGAAGCATTACCATAGACGAAGACCTGATGGATGCCTCTGGAATCATCCATGGCGAGAGGGTTTATGTGGTGAATGTAAATAATGGAGAGCGTTTTGACACCTATGCGATAAGAGGCGAGAGAAAATCAGGAGTAATCTGTCTGAATGGTGCCGCAGCGAGAAAAGCCCACAAAGGCGATATTGTCATCATCATAGCCTATGCGCAGATAACACCAGAGGAAGCCAAAACCTTTGAGCCCAAAGTGGTTTTCCCAAATGAAGAAACGAATTTATTAGAATAATAATGAGCCTCAGAAGAAAGCAGATAAAGAATATTTTTACGATTTTAATTTCAGCTGGATTGGCTGCATTTTTTATGTGGCTGGCTTTGGGAGATTTGGATTTCGATAAGGTGAAAGCGTCTTTTGCTAAGATTAACTATTTCTGGGCGTTTATGTCTGCTTTCTTTGCGGTTTTGGCGTATTGGTTTCGGGCGGTGCGCTGGAATCTTCTTTTAGAACCCATGGGCTACCAAATCCGTAATTCTAATGCCTTTTGGACGATAGCCTTTGGGTATATGATGAATCTTACCATTCCAAGAAGCGGCGAAATCGCGAGGGCGACCACACTTTTCAGAATCGAAAAAGTCCCAGTGGAAAAATCCATAGCGACCATAGTCATAGAGCGATTGGTGGATTTGGTTTTTATGCTTTTGTTTCTGCTGCTGACTTTTATTTTTAATGGAAAGGTTTTAGCATCGTTCTACAACCTGCTTACCACACGAAAAGTCTCTGAAAAAAAGGAGTTTACATCTACGGATAGTTTTTTGCTAAACCACGGAGTGGATGACTTGGATGCGTTTTATTTTAATCTAAAAATAGCCCTTTTAGTCCTTGTTTTGCTTGGTTCGGTGGTTTTTGTAATTAAATTTAAAGAGAAAATAATTTCTTTCGTTAAAGGTCTGATAGAAGGGTTTTTAGCTGTCCGAAAAATCAAGAACAAACTTGCTTTTGTGCTTCATTCGGCAGGAATATGGATTTGCTATTTTCTTGCGGCTTATTTGGTTTGTTTTGCCTTGAAAGAAACTTCTGATTTTACCATCGGCGATGGTTTTCTGCTCGTTACGGCAGGAACTCTTGGGATGATGGTGCCTACTTCTGGCGGTGCAGGTTCTTACCATATTGTAGTTAAAATCGCTATTGTAGGGATTTTTATTTCTCTTGGGAAAAGCCATTCTCAGGGCGAGGAAGTAGGGATTTCCTATGCGCTGATTTCCCATTTGATACAGACTATTGCTACGCTTGTCTTTGGGCTGATTTCTATTTTCGCACTATTTGGAAAGGAGAATGATAAATAGTTTATGATTCCTCAGGAGTGTCAAAACTATTTTTCCATTGATTTATAAAGTCTTTAAATTGCTTGTTATCAAAGACTTTGTTTCTAATTTTGCTAACGGAAAAAATCCCTTTTCTGTCAGAAATCATCAGGATTTCATCGGCTTTTTGGCTTTCAAAAGGGCTGATCTCTGCCTGTTCTATTTCGGCTAATCTATTTTTGTGAACGAAAGTGACGAAATTCTCCATCAGAGGCGAGATGTAGGCACCTTCGGTCTGCTTTGGGATACGGATGGTGTTTCCTTCTAAAAACAAGAAATTTCCCCAAATTCCCCTTGCAATTCTTTTGTTTGGGTTTAGAATCAGTAGGTCGTCCAGTTCGTTTTCTCCAGCGTATATTTCAGCATAAATATTTTCTGGACAATGAGTTAAGATATTGCTTAGAATATTCGTGTTTACGGTGATTTCCCTAATCAAATCTACTTCCAGAGTTTTGTTAATCTGCAAAATATCTTGTGTCGGCTCTGCTTCGATGAAAAACTGAACAGGAGATTTGGCTAAATTTAAATCATCAGTATTTCTATAAACTAAAAAATGAATAAACGCGTTTTCAAGGGCGTCGGCAGTTATTTTTTGTTCAAGAATATCAATAAAATATTCCAGATTGAAAGAAAGTGGAATGTTCATTCTCATCTTTCGCATAGAGGCCATTAGGAAAAAATAGCATTCTTCGGTAAGGATGAGTTTTCCATTTCTCACAAAAAAATATACGCTCACGGCATCGCCATAGAGAAAAGCACGATTGTCATTCATTAGGCAGCTCCTAATTTTATTTTTAGATTTTCGATAAGGTTTTCCCAGTATTGCTGAGTTTCTTCTTCGTCGCCAGCTTCACAGAAGTCGGTAACATTCAGAGAAAGGTCGTTCGTAATTTCATCAATTACAATATTCAGCTCGAAGAAATATTTAGTTCCTTCATCTTCTTCCCATCGGAATCTCACGGACTGTTCTACTTTGTATCTAGTAAGGGTCGCTTTTTCTTTTGGGCCACCATTCCAGCTGAAGTAGAAGTCATCCCCTTTTTCTGTTACTTCATCAGCAAACCACTCAGCCAGCCCTTCTGCAGTGGCGATGTATTCAAATAGAATTTCTGGAAGGCAGTGAAGCGGAAATTCAAATTGTATTTTAGTTTTAGCCATACATATACATTTTCGGGGCGCAATATATCATTATTTTTTTAGCTTTAAAATATTGTCAAAGTGATTTTTGTCACTATAAAAGAAAAAAGGCAAAAAATCATAAATTTTCGCCTTTTTATTTGTCTTTTGAGTTTGCTTTTTTCTGTTATGATACCTTGTCAAGGGCATTTAGAATAATAGCACAGCCTTTTTCTATTTCTTCCTTGCTTAGGATAAGCGCAGGCGAAATTCTCAGGTATTCATTTCGGTAGAGCTGGCAGGATACGATAAGTCCATCTTTCATACATTGTTCCACCACACGAATGCAGTAGTCAGGGCTTCCTAGATTGATTGCCAGCATGATTCCTTTTCCGTTGATGTATTTTATTTTAGGATGAACCAAAAGTTTTCGGAATAGTTTTTCTTTTTCCTCTATTTCATCCAGTAGTCCGCTTTCTAAAATTTCTTCCAAAGTAGCCAAACAAGAAGCGGCGATAAGCGGATTTCCTCCAAAAGTGGTGATGTGGCCTAATTTAGGGCTGTGGGATAGACAGCTCATGATTTCTCTGCTGCTCATGAAGGCTCCCACGGGAAGACCGCCGCCCATTCCTTTACCCATTGCTAAAATATCTGGAACAATGCCATAATGCTCAAATCCAAAAAGTTTTCCCGTTCTCCCGAACCCTGGCTGTATTTCATCTAAAATAAGCAGTGCGCCCACTTCTTCGCATCTCTTTTTTAGTTTTTTCAGATAGTCGTTTTCTGGTGTGATGAATCCTGCTGCGCCTTGTATGGTTTCTACAACTACACCTGCTGTTTTTTCGGTGATTTTGGCTAAGTCTTCTTCATTATTAAAATGAATGAAATTTACCAGTGGAAGCAGCGGACGGAAGGCTCTCTTGTGGTATTCGTTTCCTGCCACACTCAGTGCTCCATGAGTATTGCCGTGGTAGGCATTGTGAAAGGCTATGATTTCCTCTCTGCCAGTGTATCTTTTGGCAAGTTTTAAGCTGCCATCTATGGCTTCTGCACCGCTGTTTACCAGATAGGTAACCTCCAATGGGTCAGGTGTAACCTTTGCTAAAAGTTTGCACAGTTCTATGGGTTTTTCTAGTGCGTATTCTCCATAAACCATCACATGCAGGTATTTGTCTGCTTGTTCTTTTATGGCGTTTATGATTCTAGGGTGGGAGTGTCCCAGTACATTGGCAGAAATCCCAGAAACAAAGTCCAAATATGCCCTGCCGTCTTTACCATATATATAGTTGCCCTCCGCTCTTTCTACCTCAAAACCAGAGGCAAAATGCGAGGTCTGTGCTTGATAGTTGAAAAAATCTTGTTTCATTATAGAATAATTTTGAGCAAATGTACTGTTTTTTGATTAAAATAGGGCGTGAAAATTTTGTTTAATCCTAATAATTCACTACCTTTGTAGAGGAAAAAGAGGTTTAAAAGTCAAAAATCTAGGATTGTTTTTTACGAAATTTAAAACAATTAAACTTATATATGTAATGTAGTAGTTATGATGGTGAATTTTTATTGAATGAAAAAATAATGTGTTTTGTAGAGGAGGGGTTTTTCTTTTATTAAAACATATTTAGAGTCTAACAATGACAAGCTTATAATTAATCACTATGAAAAAAGCATTATTTTCAGCATTTCTGCTATCAACTCTAGCAGTAAATGCACAAATAGGAAAAGTGGGAGTTAACACTGATAGTCCTAAAGCAACACTGGATATTCAGCCAAGTCCAGCAAATGCTCTTCCGACGGCAACCACTAATGAAGGGGTTCTTATTCCAAAACTATCTAAAACTAGAGTAGCAAATATAGCAACACCAGAAGATGCTACAATGATCTATGTAAGTGATGTGACCTATACAGGAACAAACCCTGCCGTAGCAGATATTACTAGTAAGGGATTCTACTACTATGATGAAGACCCTGTGATGCCAGCTAATTCTAAATGGAAAAAACTAAATGTAAATGCAGGAGGAACTAACCTCTACAATACAGATGGAGCTCTAACAGACAACAGAACTGTAAACATGAATGGTAAAAATCTCTCTTTCACAGGAACAGGGAATGTGGGGATAGGAAAGGCAGCAACGAGTACATATAAATTAGATATTTCAGGGGAATTAAATGCAGAAGGAATGTTGAGATCATATGTTAATCATGATGTCGGAGGGTCTTTGAGTTTGGTCAATCCTAAAAAGACAGGAAATGATATGCATGAATGGAGGTTATTTAATATGACAGGGGTTTACGCAAAAGGCTTACAGTTTTGGAAATATTCACCAAGTGGAGTAGGAAATGGACCAGTGATGACTTTAGGAGATAATGGATTTGTAGGAATTGGATTACCAACAAATGTATCCCCAGCACATAGGGTTCATATTAAAGATGGGCATTTTTATGCAGAAGAAGGAGCATTGTATTCCCAATATTCTAACAATGAAGGAGGTAGGATAGTTTTAAGAAACCCAAATAAAATGGGAGGAATAGCAAATGAATGGGTGTTGTTTAATATGACAAGTGCCTATGGTACCCCATCGTTACAATTTTGGAGATATTTCCAAAGTGGAGGTGGAGGAATGGTGATGACTCTAGCAGATAATGGTAATGTAGGCATAGGAACTAGTAATCCTGCACATAAGCTTGTTGTTGAAGGGAATGCAGCAATAAACAATGGGCATTTCTATCAATATGGAGGAGGAACTATATATACAGGATCAGGAGGAATATGGGCAAATGGGCTGATATATGCATCACAAGATATATCAACAACATATGTTAGAGTAAGAAAAAGTGGTAATGGTTCTAATGTATGTTCTGCAGCTGAAATAGGGTGGATACGCTATGATGATGTAAATGGAAAGTTTCAAGGCTGTGCAAGAGATCAATGGGGTGGTTATGTATGGCATAATTTTAATTAATAATCTTGATACTAACAATTCTTTCAAGCTCTGGCTAAAATTTAGTCAGAGTTTTTTACATAATTATGAAAGAAAAATCATAAAAACATAGAGAATGGAAGTTAAAAACTAATGAAAAATTTTAGTATTCATTTAAAAATCTGTATTTTCGCAGACTAAATAATTTTTAAAGAGTTAATTACAATGACACTTTTAGGACAGATAAGAAAGAAATCTTGGCTTGTGGTGGTATTCATCGCTGTAGCCCTTGTATCATTTTTCATTAATCCTGATACTGTAGAGAAGATGATGGGAAATGACCCGAATGTCTTCGGAGAGGTGAATGGAGAGAAAATAACTAGAGAAGAGTATCTAGAAACTCTCAATATGATGCAGCAGCAGGCACAGCAGCAAGGGCAGTCGCCTAATGGCTTGGAAGAGCAAGCTTGGCAGAGTATAGTACAATCTAAACTTATCAAACAGGAGTTTGAAAAATTAGGTTTGAAAATGACAGAAGAGTTTTTCTGGAATCAACTGCCGTTTGACCCTATGTTTGCCCAAAATCCTAACTTTAATGTAAGTGATTTTAAAAAGCGGATAGAACAGCTGAAATCAAGCAGTGTGGATGAGTATAATTCATGGCTTAGTTTTAGAAAAGGAATAGAGTACAGAATCATGGCTCGTCAGGTGTTTACCAACCTTTCTGTGGGACTTACCTCTAACAAGAAAGAAGCTGAACTGATGCTGAAATATAGAGATGAAGTAGCGAATATAGAATATGTGAAGATAAGCTATGATGATTTCGCAAAGAAAAATCCAGTGAAAGTTACTTCTCAGGATTTGGTGGAATACATCAAGAAATATCCACATACTTTCAAGACACCAGAGAGCAGAAATTTAGGATTGGTTTATTTCAAAGCTGAACCTACACAAGCGGATGAAGCAGCTACTTTGGCAGAAATCAACAAACTTTATAATGATGGAGTAGATGTAGGAAATGGATTGGAAAACTTCAAGACTAACAAGAGCGATAGTTTATTTGTGCTGACGCATTCTCAGGCTGGTTTTGACCCGAACTATTATTCCAAAGAACAACTTCCAGCAGGAATCAGAGAGCAAGTAGCAGGAGCGGCGCTTGGACAGACTTTCGGGCCTTATAAAGAAGGAAACTATTATGTGGTTTCTAAACTTTTGAACAAAAAAGCTACGGACTCTATCCGTTCAAGACATATTTTGATTGCTTATCAAGGTCTTCCAACTGCACAAGGTGAAGCTACAAAACGAACAAAAGAACAAGCTAAGCAATTAGCAGAAAAAATAGCATCAGAAACAAAAGCAAACTCTGCGAAGTTTGAAGAATATCTTAGCCTTTCTGCTGATGGTTCTGTGCAGAATGGAGGAGATTTGGGATGGAGAACTACAGGACAGGCTGGTTTCGTTCCAGAGTTCCAAAATTATCTTGATAAAAGTCCGAAAGGTGCTGTAGATGTGGTGGAATCTCAGTATGGATACCATATCATCAACATCACAGATAGAAAACCAGGTGCGATGTCTTATAAAGTAGCAAATTTGGTGAAAGAAATCAAAGCATCAAATGCTACAACGGACAAACTTCATGCTCAGTCTACAAGTTTCGCTCAGCAAATACAAGGGAAAGGATTTAATGAGTTTGTAAATATTGCAAAGAAAAACAATTACAACTTCCAAAATCCTAAACTAGTACAAAGATTCCAAGGGCAGCTTTTAGGAACAGATAAAGATGCTGAAATCCTAAAGTGGGCTTTTGACAAGAAAAGAGAAAAAGGACAGAGCGAGATGTTTACAACTGCTAATGGAGATAGAATCGTGGTTTATCTGAATGGAAAACAGTCCGAAGGTCTTGTAGATCCAGAAGCTGTAAGAGAGCAGATAGAACCGATTGTAAAAAATCAGCTTTTGGCGAAAGAAATCGGGAAAAAAATATCCACAGCAAAAGCTCAGGATTTGGCTACAATTGCTAATTTGTTCGGTGTGAGCAAAGAGTCAGGACAAATCAATCTACTTAGCCCTGTTTTAGGAGGAGCAGTAGAGCCTAAGGTAGCGGGAGCAGCCTTTGCGATTGGTAAGGATAAAACATCTAAACCGATAGATGGTAATGCAGGAGTTTATGTGGTAGTAAACAAAGGTGTAACTATAAACAAACAAGATACGGGAGATATCAAGCAACTTCAACAGCAGCTTCAGCAGCAAAGCGCGAATGTTTTCCCACAAGCGTTCATGAGAAGCTTGCAGAATAATGCTGATATCAAAGATTATAGAATACAAGTTTATGATTTAGCGGGTCACTAATTCAAAAAATAACGAAAAAGAGGTTTTTTCTAAAAGCCTCTTTTTTGTCCTTATATCAACAAATTTTTAACTACTGGTCTTATGAAAAGTAAATTAGAAATAGAATACGAAATTCTAAACATAAATACACTCTCGGAAACAGAAAAAAAACTTTTTGAGGAAGCGAAAAGTTCCAGATTAAAGGCATATGCACCTTATTCTAAATTTCTGGTAGGTTGTTCTATTTTATTAGAAAATGGTGAAATTTACACAGGAAGCAATCAGGAGAACGCTGCTTATCCCTCTGGTCTGTGTGCAGAGAGAAGTGTGATTTTTTGGCTGGGTGCTAATTTCCCTAACCAAAAAATAGAAAAGCTGTTTGTTATCGGTGGTTTGGAGGAGAATCCAGACTTAGACAGGATAGTTCCTCCGTGTGGTTCATGCAGACAGAGTATCGTAGAATACGAAGTAAAACAAGCACAAAATATAGAAATCTACATTGCAAGTATCAGCGGAGAGAAGATTATAAAAATAAATTCCATAAAGGATTTACTGCCTTTCTCTTTTGATACTACTTTTTTATAGTAAAATAAAAACCTTCCAAGATTTTCTTGGAAGGTTTTTTTAGTCTATTCTCCAGAAATAAAATGCCTGAAAAAATCTTTTTTTGTTTTCAGATAATCTCGGTTTTCTTCGTTGGGTTTTATCTCCAGCGGAATGCGGGAGTGTAGTTTTATTTTGCTGTTTTCTACGAAACTGAGTTTGTCTGGATTGTTGGTGATGAGGTTGATTTCCTTTATTCCGAGTATTTCTAAAATATCAACTGCCACACTGAAATTCCTATCATCAGCAGGAAGTCCCAGTTCTAGATTGGCCTCCACAGTGTCCAATCCTTTTTCTTGTAAAGCATAGGCTTTCAGTTTATTGATAATGCCAATATTTCTGCCCTCTTGCCGTAGATAGACAATCACGCCGCCGTGTTTCTGGATATATTGCATCGCGGAGGAAAGCTGCTGTCCGCATTCGCATTTTTTAGAATGGAAAACCTCTCCTGTGATGCATTCAGAATGAAAACGGACATTCACCACGCTAGATAAGTCCGTATTTTCTACTATCAAAGCAAGATGCGGCATCCAGTCTTGTTCCTTTTCAGAGAAAGCGATGATTTTGAATTTTCCATACTCTGTAGGGACATTAGCTTCAGCCTGAATTTTTACCATTCTATAAAGTGTCTTTTAGGGATTCTATCAGAGTGATATTGGTTTTGATATTTACTAAAAACCTGTTGAGAATCTCTTGTTCATCTTCATTGAGATTGTTTTTTAGCTTTTGTATTTTTTTATAAGATTTTTCATAATTATACAAAGCCTTTTCTTTTCCCACGGTATTGTGCTCTTTCACGGCGTATAGGTATTCCGTGATGTAGAATTTCAGGTTAGAAAATTCCTCATTTACAGGTTTTTGTGAGAAAGAAGAGCACAAGCTAAAAGCATTGGTAATGTCTGAAGAGTATTTTATCAGGTCTAAATTATCACTGATATTTTTTACTACATCTTCAGGTGTTTTTTCAGACATGTTAGCAATCAAGACGGTAGTAGGAGACAGATTATTTTTCTCTGTTGCACACGCAGATACTACAAAACCACATATTCCGATAATTCCCAATACTTTTAGTACATTCATTATTCTTTCTTTTTGTATAATATAGGATTTAGAGTCTCATCATTATACATTTTCATTTGTTTATAAGTTTTAATTTTTACGAGCCCGTTTTCTATGTCATTCAGCAGCTGGTCAATAGCAGAGCTAAGGTCTTTCTTTTGCTCCAAAAGAGTATTCAGCTTCATTTGACATTTCTCTCTATGCTCATCACTTGCAGATGCTCTATTGGCTTCTAAGTCCATATGATAGACTTTTAGAGCCAAAATGGATAGCCTGTCCACAGCCCATGCAGGTGTTTCTGTGTTTATCTTGGCATCAGCATTTGGTGTGGTGTTTTTGTATTTGTTTAAAAACCAACTGTCTATAAATTCCACTAAATCAGTTCTTTTCTGATTAGAAGCATCTATTCTTCGTTTGATTTCTAATGCTTTTACAGGATCTATATTTTCATCACGGATGATATCCTCCAAATGCCACTGAACTGTGTCAATCCAGTTTTTGTCATACAAAATCTGTTCCAAACTGTTATTTTCATAGTGATTTGGTTTCACAGCATCTACATCATCAGTGATGTGATAATCCTCTATTGACCTAGTGAAAATGCTCCAAGCGTATTCAGAGAAAGAATTATTATTCATAAAATTTATTTAGTTGTTTTGTCTTCAGTATTATCGTTTTCTTTGTCATCCTCTTTCATGGATTTTTTAAACTCTTTGATTCCAGAGCCTAGTCCTTTCATAAATTCAGGAATTCTTTTAGCTCCGAAAAGCAATAAGATAAGGATAGCAATGACTAGGATTTCTTTCATTCCCAATCCCATAAATAGTGGTGTTAGAATACTGTTCATGATTTTTTATTTTGATAGAACAAAATTAAACAATTTTAGGATAAAGTTAGTCATAAAATTAACTAGTTACCCAGCTCAATGGATCTACAGGATTTGTCTGGTTCCAAACTTGGAAATCAAGGGTGTAAGTCCCATCAAAGTCAAGTCCCACTTCTCCTATATTTGTTCCTGCGGAAATAGTCTGATTTTTAGAAACATAGGTGCTGGATAAATTACTATAAATAGTAAAATAATTTCCATGTTTTACCATTACAGTTTTTGAACCGCCACTAGCTAAAACATTTACCACCACACCAGCAAAAACACTTCTTGCTTTTGTTCCTGCATCCACAGCTATTTTGATTCCGTTATTTTCTATAACAACTCCTTTGTAAACAGGATGCGGCTGTCTCCCGAAGCGCTGTGTAACCCGTCCACGCTGCACAGGGAAAGAGAGTCTTCCTCTATTTTCCGCAAAACTATTACTAGAAGAGCTTCCTGCGCCAGCTGATGCCATTGCCCGCTCATCCACAGCTTTTTTCTCAGATTCTGTTTTTTTGGCTACAGCTTCTGCATTTACTCTGGCAGCCTCGGCTTTACTTGCGGCTATTTTTGCTTTTTCGGCAGCTTCCATTTTCGCTTTTTCGGCAGCTATTCTTTTGGCTTCGTTGTTGGCTTCTATGGCTTTTCTTTCCTCTTCTGCTTTTTTTCTAGCGATTTCGGCTAGTCTTCTTTCTTCTTCTTCGGCCTTTCTTTTTGCTCTTTCGGCCTCTTCACGAGCTCTTCTATTGGCTTCTTCTATTCTCGCTTTTTCTTTTTCAGCCTCTATTCTCGCTAGTCTTAGTTTTTCTTCACGAGCTTTTCTTTCAGCCTCTTCTTTCGCTTTTGCGATTCTGATTTCTTCAGCGATGATTTTTCTGATTTCACTTTCTAATCTTTTGGATTCAGATTGTTTTTGTTTAAGTTCAGCCACTAGTCTGGCTTCATTCTTTTTGAAATCTTCTAATAAAATTTCTTTTTCTTTTCTTTCGTGGGCAATTACTTCTAAATCTTTAGCCTGCTTCAAGAGAAGATTTTCCTTGTCTTTTTTGGATTTTTCTCTCAGGGCGATTGTGCTTTTTATCTTTTTGGCTTTGTCAGATATTTCTGCAGCTTTTTTGTCTTGGTATTCTCCATATTGTTTCAAATATTGCACTCTACGAAGCGCCTGTCCCAAGTCTTGGGAAGACAAAATGAATGTTACTTTGTTCTGTACGCCTTTGTTTTTATAGGCTTTTACGAGAATTTCGGCGTAGTTTTTACGGAGAACTTTCAGCTCTCGGTTGTATTTATTGATTTCTAACTGACGAAGATAAATATCATCCTCTATGAATCTTTTTTCTTTCTGTGTATTGCCATAGACTTTTTCACGGAGGGCAATTTTTTTGTTAATATCATTGAGGTAAGATATGGACAGTCTGGCTTCTGACTTTGTTTTAGCCAAGTTAGCATTGATGGTTTCGATTTGTTTTTTTAATTCAGCATTCTGCTTTTGTAAATCTTCCTTGCTTTTTTGAGCGAGAAAGAGCGAAGCAGACAAAATTCCAATAAATAAGCTTATTTTCCTGAAATACATTAGAAATCTCGTTTTTTATAATTATTTGGAACCGAATATGGGGTTTCCATTCTAGAAAAGTCAAATTTCGTATTTTCTATTAAAATTTGGTCAGTTTTCTTACCTTTTATAACTATTTTAACATTTTTAGGGAGTTTTACTCCATTGATATCTATCCAGTTGTCATAGAATATTTCCAGATTATCCGCAGTTTTCGTGTCTTTTAAAGAAACTTTGGTAAGGTTCAGCTCGTTAGAAAAACGGAATTCTGTAAGGTATTCACTGGTTTTCCTATCGATGTTTACTTTCTGTGCAGTAATCGGTTTTAGGATGTATTCTTCGGCTTCTTTGGTTAAGTTAAAATCTTTTTCATTGACAGGAAAGAAAACTTTTCCGACCAATAAATTTTGAAGTGAAGAATAATCTAAAAAATTGACTTTCAGTAAATTGTTAAGATAAGAAAAATCAGAATCGATATAAGTTCTGCTCAGTTTTTCGTAGGCTTTTAGCCCTTGTGGAGTTGCTATTCCACGGCCTACATTCATAAACAGAGCAGACATGTTCATCCATATTTTCTGGTTGTTTTCTATGTAGATAGTTGCGTGAATGGTAGGAACGAATTTCCCTACCTCTGCATCTATTTTAGAAGTGATTTTAAGGGCTTCAAAATCAGATTTTTTTGTGATAGCATCATAGAAATTTTTGTTGCTGGAGACAGCAGGGATTTCCGATTTAGCAGCGATGCTTTTTTTAGCACCACAAGAGGCTAAAAACATCATGATGGCTGATAGAGCTATTAATTTCTTCATTTTGTTAATCATTAAAATCACTTCTAAAAATTTTTTATTCAGAGAAATCCAATACGGAAAAATCTCCCAAAGAAAGATTGATAGAAGTTCCGATATACTTCGCTGAGTTCCCAATCATGGAGTTACTCAGGTTAGCTGACTGGATTTCTGTTCTTTCTTGGATTAGAGAATTATCTATATTAGAATTTTTTACTATTGTATTGTTACCCAGAGAAACTCTCGGCCCGATGATAGAATTTACTATTTTCACATTCTCTCCGATGAAACATGGAGGAATTATCAAACTGTTTTCTATCTGCGCAGAAGCTGGATATTGGGAAAGATTTTCTTTTTCATATTCTAGAATCTTACCATTGGTCTGCACAGTGATGGTCTTGTTTCCACAGTCCATCCAATCATTTACCTTTCCTAAAGAGAACTTAGCTCCTTTTTTTCTTAGGTTTTCTAGTGCAGTTGTCAGCTGGTATTCGCCTCCATCTTTGATGTCATTGCTCATGATATAGTCTATTTCGCCCATGAGTTTTTCTGCACTGTTGAAATAGTAAATTCCAATAATCGCCAAATCAGATACGAACTCTTTTGGTTTTTCTACAAAGTCCGTGATGAAACCATAGTCGTCTAATTTTACAACTCCGAAGGCACTCGGGTCATCTACTTTTTTTACCCAAATCACTCCATCAGAATTGGTGTCTAGATGAAAATCCGCTCTAAATAATGTATCCGCAAAAGCGATGATTACAGGCCCCTGCATACTTTCTCTAGCGCAGTTGATAGCATGAGCAGTTCCCAAAGCCTCTGTTTGATGGTATATGCTTCCTTTTGCGCCTAATTTTTCTGCAACAGCTAATAAATCCTGCTCCACTTGACTTCCGAAATCACCAGTGATGAAGGCAACTTCATCTATTTTCTGATTTACCACCTTTGCGATGTCCTCCACCAATCTCTGCACAATAGGTTTTCCTGCGATAGGAATCAAAGGTTTCGGCACAGTCAAAGTGTGCGGTCTCAATCGGGAACCCTTTCCCGCCATAGGTATTATTATTTTCATAATAGATGTATTTTTATAATTTTTAAAATGTTATTTCGTTCCAGAACTTCCGAAACCTCCTGCGCCTCTTTCTGTTTCGTCAAGGGTGTCTACTTCTTCCCACTGGGCAGTTTCGTGTTTTGCGATGACCAGCTGGGCAATTCGCTCTCCATCATTGATGACAAATTCCTCTTTGGATAGATTTGCGAGAATTACACCGACCTCTCCGCGGTAGTCTGCATCTATCGTTCCAGGGCTGTTCAGGCAAGTAATTCCGTGCTTGGCAGCCAGTCCGCTTCGTGGTCTTACTTGGGCTTCGTATCCTGCGGGCAGGGCTATGAAAATACCTGTCGGGATAATTGTTCGCTCTAAGGAACCTAACCGAACAGGCTCTGTGATATTCGCATACAAATCCATTCCAGCCGAAAGTTCAGTCTGATACTTCGGAAGCGGGTGTTTGGATTTATTTATAATTTTAATTTTCATCTTTTCAAAAATTTTTTCAAGAGTGTTCTTTCCTTAAAAACGACAAATATCAGAAAAATTACAAAAATAATGTTACTGATGATGTAATTTTCTCTAAAATATTTAAAAGAAATCATCCCCAATCCTATGGAAAGAAGCAGATAAATGATTATTTTAGTCGTGTTGTAAGGAATCGGATATTTTATTTGCCCCCAAATATAGGAAATTATCATCATAGACATGAAAGTCAGCAGCGCCGCCACTGCACTTGCCCAGTATCCATATTCGGGCACGAAGAAATAATTGACAGATATCGTAATCGCTGCTCCAATGAGCGAAATATACAGTCCCACGATGGTCTGGTCAGAGAGTTTGTACCAAATGGACAAATTGAGATATATCCCCAAAAACACAGCTCCCAGCATAAGACAAGGAATCAGTTCTATGCCTTCGTAGTAGAGAGGATTGTTGATGTAGATTTTGGAAATCCAAGAAATATTGGTAATCAATCCTAGGAAAATTACACAGCTGCATATCACGAAGATGTCCATCAGCAGGGTATAAGTTTTCTTTGCATTTTCATTTTTAAAACTAGAAAAGAAATACGGCTCTATTCCTAATTGGTAGGCCTGCCTAAAAACGGTGATGAATGTCGCTATCTTATAGACTGCCCCATATACACCTATCTGGTGTTTGCTTTCTTCCTCAGGGAGGAGGTATTTTAGAAATTGTCTGTCCATTGTCTGGTTGATGATGCCCGCCAGCCCTGCCACCATCACAGGCCAAGAGTAGTTCATAATTCTTTTCCATAAAGAAAAATCAAAACTCCTAAAACTGAAATTCACAAACTCCTTGGAAACGATGAGCAGCGAAACGATACTCTGAACTAAATTTGCCACAAAGACATATCCCACGCCGAACTCAGCATCGTATTTCAGTCCGAGGAAGCCATTGGGTAAATTAGGAAGAATATTGATGAAAAACACTACCAACCCAAAATAAATCACACTTCCCGCTACCTTAGACACTACATACCGAATAGGTTTTCCCTCTAAACGAAGAACTGCCGAAGGAATCGTAGAAAAGGCATCAATGGAAAGAATGAACAAAAATAAAATCAAGAAATGCACTTGGTCTGGCGTATGGAAATACTCCGTAACCTCGCGCCGAAACACCCAGCCCAAGACCAAATAAATAAAAGACATTGCCAAAATGCTCATAGAACAAGTGGAAACCAGTGTTTCTTTACTGATATCTTTCTCTTGAGCAAAACGAAAAAACGAGGTTTCCATGCCGTGCGTCAGAAAAACAGTAACCACTCCTGCGATGGAATACCAATCCACAAAGGGCGCAGACTCTGCTGGCGAAAATGCCCTTGTGATGATAGGGGCGATGAGGAAAGGAAATATCCTCACCAGTACCGAACTGATGCCGTAGAGTGCCGTTTGTCCTAATAGTTTTTTAATCAAAACTTTAATTTTGATGCAAAAGTAAGATTATTTTATCTGAAAATTGTACTTTTGTTCGCTATGAAAAATAATATTTCTTGTATTTTAGTTTTTATTTTTGGGTGTGTAGGATATTTACAGGCACAGTTTTCTCCCAAAAATATCACCAAAGATTTGGATAAAAAAGCGGTGAAATATGCAGACAGCTTATATGCTAAGCTCAGCATGGATGAGCGCATAGGGCAGTTATACATAGTGGCGCTTTATACCAATAAAGACCAAAACCATATCTCAGCAGTAAGGAAACTGGTAGAGCAGGAGAGGATAGGAGGCATCATTCTAATGCAGGATGATGCTGAGCAGGAAATAGCGCTGGTAAATGAATTTCAGAAGAAATCCAGAGTGCCGATGCTCTTTGGTATGGATGCCGAATGGGGACTTTATCAGAGAATAAAAACAGCGCACAAATTCCCTTGGGCGATGACTCTTGGAGCTATTCAGGATAATAATTTGGTTTATGAAATGGCGTCTAAAATAGCAGAAGATGCAAAGAAAATGGGAGTTTACTGGAACTTTGCTCCTGTGGTGGATGTGAATACCAATCCTAAAAACCCAATTATAGGCAATCGTTCGTTTGGTTCGGATGTTCAGAATGTAATCGCGAAATCACTGGCGTATGCACAAGGTTTGCAGGACAATGGCGTGCTGGCGGCGATTAAACATTTCCCAGGACATGGGGATACAGATGTAGATTCGCATTTGGATTTGCCAGTGGTAAAACATAGTCTGGAAAGGCTGAATAAAATAGAATTAGCGCCCTTCAAAGCCTTGATGGACAAGAAAATAGGCGGAGCGATGATAGCGCATCTCTATATCCCACAGCTGGAAAAAGGGAAAAATATCCCTGCATCTATTTCTTATGATATTGTAACGAATTTGCTGAAAAATAAATTCCGATACGAAGGGCTGGTCATTACCGATGCCCTGAATATGAATGCTGTTGCTAAAAAATATCCTGCTGGGGAATTGGATTTGAGGGCGTTCAAGGCAGGAAATGATGTTTTGCTTTTTAGCCAAGATGTACCGACAGGGAAAAAGTTGATAAAAGAAGCAATCCAAAAGGGAGAAATCAGCGAAAAAAGGCTGGAAGAAAGCGTGAAAAAGATTTTGAAAACCAAATATCTTTTGGGGCTTCAGAATCTGCGGGCGCTTAGTTCAGAAGGAATTAATAGCGCTCTGAATAACGATTCTCACACGAAAATTTCAGAGAAGTTGTACGCCAATGCTTTAACTTTATTAAAAGATGAAAAACAGCTTTTCCCGCTTAGAGAAAAGGAGGTTTATTATCTTCCGTTAGAAGAGGCTTCGCACGAGGCGTTTTTACAAGAATTGTCCAAAGAAATTAAGGTAAAAAAAATATCTTCAAAAGAAATCCAGTCTATTCCTGAAAATGCAGTGGTAATCATCGGACTTCATAAGGATAATTCTACCGCTTACGAGCCTTACAGGGTGTCATGGGAGAGCAAAAGGCTCATCAACCAAGTGAAATCAAGAAATAAAGTGATTCTCAATGTGTTCGGAAGTCCGTATGCTCTTCAGGATGTGGATATTAGCGGAATTTCATCGGTTTTGGTTTCTTATGAAAACAATCCTCTTTCTATGAAAGCTACAGCAGAGGCTTATTTAGGAAAACAAAAGATAAACGGAAGGCTGCCAGTGGTAGTAAATGAACAAATAAAATACGGAATGGGAATAGATGTCCCAAAACAAAAATAAACAGAGAAAATGTTAAAAATAGGAATATTATGTTACCCTACTTATGGGGGAAGTGGAATAGTGGCGACAGAACTTGGAATGAACCTTGCCCGAAAAGGCTATGAAGTGCATTTCATCAGTTCAGAGCTTCCAGCAAGGCTGGATATGACCAGATCTAATATCTTTTTTCATAAAGTGAATGTGCAGGCGTATCCCTTATTTAGGCATCAGCCGTATGATATCGCGCTGTCTTCTATCATATATCAGGTGGTGTGTATGTATCAGCTGGATGTTCTCCATGCTCATTATGCTATTCCGTATGCCTATGCGGCTTTTACAGCGAAACAAATGCTGAAAGAAAAAGGTAAGGATTTACCGCTGGTGACTACGCTTCACGGAACGGATATTACTTTGGTGGGGCAGCACCCAAGCTACAAACATGCCGTAGAATTTTCTATCAATCAGTCTGATGCGCTGACTTCGGTTTCGGAAAGTTTGAAACAGGATACATTGGCTTTTTTTGATATTAAAAAAGAAATCCATGTGATTCCGAACTTCATTGAAGAAAGGCATTTTGAGCAGTGTTCGGTTTGTTTTAGAAATCAGTTTGCGGAGGATAACGAGAAGATTTTGGTGCATATTTCTAACCTTAGACCTGTTAAAAGAATTCAGGATGTTTTGGAGATTTTTGAAAAGGTAAATCAAAAAATTCCGAGCAAACTAATCATAGTAGGAGAGGGCCCTGAGATGGAAAAAGTAAATGCTTTTCTATCAGAAAAACCAGATTTTATTGACAAAATAAAAATCATGGGAAAAGTAAATGACCTTCGCCCAGTGCTTACCTATGCAGATGTGTTCCTTCTCCCTTCGGAAAAAGAAAGTTTTGGTCTGGCGGCGCTAGAGGCTATGGCAGCAGGAACGCCCGTGGTCAGCAGTAATACAGGAGGGATTCCAGAAGTTAATATTCACGGAAAGACAGGATTTTTGGCGAATGTAGGCGATGTGGATAAAATGGCTGAATATACGCTTCAGATTTTGTCTGACGAGGCTCTTTTAAAGGAAATGAAAACAAATGCCACAGAAGCAGCAAAGACTTTTGATTACAATAAAATCATTCCAATGTATGAGAATTTATATCAGGAAACGATAAAAGAATTTAAGAGTGAGAAATAAAATGGATAAAGAAATTTATTTTGCTGGTGGGTGTTTCTGGGGAACGGAGCATTTTTTCAAACAAATCAATGGAGTAACGGCTACGCAGGTAGGCTATGCCAATGGAAATATAGAAAATCCCACTTATGAACAGGTATATACCGATAGCACGGGCTTTGCAGAGGTGGTAAAGGTGGCTTATGACCCAAAGGTGGTAAGTCTGGAAATGCTTTTGGATTTGTTTTTTAAAACAATAGACCCTACAAGCCTTAATCAGCAGGGAGAAGACATCGGAACCCGTTACAGAACGGGAATTTATTGGGTAAATTCAGAAGATGAAAAAGCAGTGACAAAGGCACTTTCGGAACTTCAAAAAAAATATGAAAAACCCATAGTGGTGGAAAATGAGCCTTTGAAAAATTTCTACAGCGGAGAAGAATATCATCAGGATTATTTGGATAAAAACCCAAGTGGATACTGCCATATCAATCCAGAATTATTCGAACTCGCGAAAAAGGCTAATCTGAGATAGTTTTATCCATCAATACTTTTCCATGATAAATTTTTTCATAACGAATGAGCTGTTCTCCTTTGAAATAACCTATGTAATAGGCACGCTCTTGGCTGTGCGTTTCGGCTTCTTCTTTGGTGATTTCATCGTA
This sequence comes from uncultured Flavobacteriaceae bacterium, assembly GCA_963516475.1. Taxonomy (GTDB): domain Bacteria; phylum Bacteroidota; class Bacteroidia; order Flavobacteriales; family Weeksellaceae; genus JABCPE02. The sequence continues at coordinate 113,188 of CAUQBR010000001.1, read as the reverse complement.
TAAATAAGTGGGTAAGTCAGTTGCTTTTTTATGCAAATCAGAGCAGTTGAGAAAATAGCGAACAACCACATTTTCTTTGTATAAATAGAGTTTTTGGCCACTCATGGGGATTTCGGCAAAGACTCTTTCTTGTTCAACGGGGGTAATAGGTGTTTTAGGCTCAAAAGAGTGACCTGCTCGAAAGGCGTATTGAGAATTAATGTGTATTTCTGAACTTTTTACTTTGAATAGAGTACGCTCCCAACTATTCCCCAATAAGAAATACTGAAAACCATCTTTTTCTCCACAATACTCATAAGTAAATAAGGACTGTAGGGGAAAGGCTTCGGTGGCTTTTCGCTCTTCTGGGGAACTTTTGCAAGAGAATAGGGCTAACAAAGGGGCTAATAAGGTCATTTTTTTCATTCTTTTTTACTAAATATATAGGTATCTGCTTCTTGAAAATTAGGGTATTGTCCTCCAAAGACTTCTCTTACTACAATTTTACCGAAGTAACGTTCTAAAGGTAAGTAGATATCCTCAGCATCTGTACAGATGAACTCTAAATAAGGCATTTTTAGCAAAGGAGAGGCGTCTTTTATAGGGTTAAAACATATCTTTAAGTTCCTAAGTGTCTCTATACCTACCAAATCGCTAAGATCTTCTATCTTGTTTTGCTCTAAGTTCAATTCCTCTAAAAATAAATGCTTCAAAGGAGAAAGGTCTTTTACTTCATTGTGATACAAATATAAGGTATTGAGCTTCTTGAGGGCTTTCAATGGAGATAAATCGCTGATTTGGTTCCTATCTAATTGCAAATATTCAAGATTGGGCAACCACGCCAAAGGGGATATATCGGTGATTTGGTTTCTATCCAACCAAAGTTCGGTAAGGTTTTGTAATCGTTGTATGCCCTCCAAAGAAATGAGTTTATTGCACGATAGTTTTAACTCTTTCAGTTTCGTAAGTTCACAAAAAGGAGTTATATCGCTCACCCCACTATCATAAACCTCTACTTTTTTAAGTTTTTTGTACTTAGCAAGGGGTGTATAATCCGTTGCCTTGACATTCAAATAGAGTTTTTGTAGCTTTTCCAAAGGTGGCAAGGCTTCCAAGTGAGTTATATTGTCTGATAGCAACTCTAATTCCTTTATATTGGGGAACATTTGCAAGTCGGCTAAGTCCTCCAAGTGCAAATCATCGTTATGAATGAGCATTTTGGTAATCAAAGGCGCTCCTTCTTCTTTGACCAACACCCTCCTCCCCTCTTTTACAAGAAGGTCAGCGTGTTTCTTTTTCAGATATTGCTTTACTTTCTGCTCTATGAGCTTGCTCTTAAAGGTAATGTAACTCATTTTAATCAATAACTAACGTAGGTTCGATTTAAGTAATTATTTAAAAATCAGCAAAATATTTTGAATATCCCACGAATTTCACGAATTTTCACGAATTTAGGGATGCATAAAACTCTTTACTTTAATATAATCTCACGAATTTTCACCTGATGGTGAATTATTTTGTGAATATATTATGATACAGGGTTGTAAATCTATTTTCTGTTATATCAAACTCACATTAACTAACATTTTTTCTAATTCCTTTTTGTTTAATAGATACGTTTTGAGGTCTATATTGCCTTGTGTTTTTTGAAGCAAAAGTTCTTCTAATTCTTGCTTGATTTTCTTTTGCATCATCTCGGGAGTTTCTTCCTTAGTTTTAGAAGTTTTTGCAATAAGTGTCCCTGATAAGTCTTCTCTTATCCATTGTACTCCTTTTAGTATACTGGTGGCAACATCATCTGAAATAGCATAAGTAATTTCTTTCCCTTCTTCAGTAAGATGGAGTATTTTGTAATGTTTTAAGGCTTCTATTTGAGAAATGACATTTTCCAAAACTTTATTATCTATTCTTTCTTGGATATTTTTCCATTTTTTAATCCAAGTGGGTTTAGGATTTTTCCCAGTTAATCCGTCTAAAAGAATTAGAAATTCATTTTTAAGTTGAAAGTTTAAATATATATCTTTTGAGAAGGCTGTATGCAAGATGATTTCAACCATTTGCATACCTCCTTGTCGGCACTGATGCTTATAATTACTTATGGTTTGTAGAAAAGAAGGGGCAGTTTCCTTCTGTACATACTTACACACCTCTCTCAGGGTCTTTAAATTAGTACAATAGTCTGTTTTCTGATGAATATAGAGCAGGTTTTGTAATAAATGAGCTTCTTGTTTCCGTGTCCATACTTTTTGTAAAGCTTTATCCTTGATAAGTTCTAATAAATCTTCTAACAATTTTCCATTATGCCCCACTCTGAGGCTTTCTCTAAGGTAATCAGTTATAAGTAATATTTGGGTTACATCAATAGGAGTGCTTGATTTCTGTGCGTACATTTTTGCTAAAGGCAATGCAAAAATAGTTTCTACATAAGTACCTTTTAGAAAATTAGTCTGTACTATATTGTAGTAAAACAGGGTTTTAGCGAGGATATATACCTCTGCTACTTGTGAAAGTGGAGGCAAGTGGTTAAACATATCTTGTAATGAGGCCTCCAATATATCTCTTTTTTCATCAGTATGGGGGAGTTCATTCATCTGATCATCAAAAGTATTGAAATCTTTATGGCTCTCTAATAAAAAATCGAAGCACTTCTCTATTGCGATATGTTCTTCAGCTTTTATTTTTAACCCTTCAGCTAATAAATGTGATTTTTCTGTCTCCCAATCCTTAAAAAGTTGATAGTTATTTTTCATTTCAATGCTTCTTTAAAACTAAGTATTTCGTATTCTTCGTTCAAGTGATATTTTTCTTTGGTTTGCTTATACCAAACGTCGTGTTCTTCTTGAAAATCATTAGTATCAGAGGGTGTTCCATCCTGCCAATACATATTTCCTTTGGCTATCTCCATTGCGTTGTGATAGGTAAGCTCGTGCGTAATGCAAAATAAATTCTCAAGATCTTTAGGTGGGGTTGCAAACAGGCTATTTTGAGCTAATTTCTCAGTAGCTTCTTCCCAGCTAAGTCCTGCATAGTGCATCATATAGTGCTTGAGCCATTCACAATAGGAATAGTGGTTATAAATCCAATAACATTGGTCTTCTGCATCTTCAAACACTATTCCATCACACAAGCCATTTTCTTGTGGTTCTGTTCCTATTTGTGCTAATCGTTTTTGTAAGGCGTTCATTTAGTTGGTTTTCTAAAAGTAATTCCATAAAATTTGTTATTCCAGAACAATTCTGTTTTCTTTTCAGCCACTGATGCTGGGATACATTGTTCTATGGCGTTCAAATCAACCGTTTTACCTTCAAAATAGGATTTAGAAAAGACGCTTTTCTTGTACTGGGTCTCTACAAAGTCGGCTGTCTCATCGGCGATAAGGAGTTTGCTACCTGCTTTGGCAACTCGGAGCATTTCGCTCATAGCAAGGGCTTTATCGTTGAAAAAATTGATACCTCCGTTGTGAAAAACAATATCAAAAGTATTATCAGCAAAAGGTAACTCTTCAGCGGGACATTGCACAAGGGTAAGGTTTGTTTTCTTTTGCCACTGTTTCTTACATCTTTTGAGCATTCCCATAGAAATATCAGCTCCTACAAGGTCTATTGTTTTCAGATCAATCCCTTGCGGTAGATAACGCAAGTCTGCCCCTGTACCTATGGAAACATAAAGTACCGAAATAGCATTCTTCCATTCCAAGCGGCTCATCAATTCCGTACGCAGGCGGTCAATGCCATTTCCATACTTGAGTTTTCCTATCCATTTTTCTCCAAAATCATAAAAGAAAGACATCCAATCATACATTTTCATATATTTTTGATTATCTCCACTGACAAAATGGTCATTCATACAGCAAAAAATACCATCTTCTATTTTTATATCAGCTTTTAATATTTGGGATATATCCTTCATTGTATTTATATTTTTAAATTATCTTTTCTTAATCAAAATATCTCCTTCACAAAGCCAAAGAGGTTCATTTTCTATCTTTAACTCCTCCCACCATTGTTTTTCTTCCGTTTCGGCATCATCTACTATACGAAAACTAGCAAAATCTGTGCAAGGTGGAGGCAATACAATAATTCTCTCTATAGCTACGGGTTCCAAATGATAAGTATCTGACAGTTTTTTGAGAAACAATAGCTGCTCTAACTCCTTTTTATAGCTTACAAGTGCTTGTTTCTCCTCTTGCAAAAGAGAAACTTCTTTAAGCTGATGAATTGTTTTCTGAAGTTCGTCTTCTATAAGTTGTTTTGCTGTTTTCATTTTGTATTCTATAAGAAAAATTCTCTATATAAATATTACCAATTTCTTTCTGCAAAAAAGAGAATATATAAGATAGATATTAAAAAACTCAGGTAAAATAGGAGTTTATTTCTTTTCATAAAATAGAGACAAATCCCTGATATAAGAAACAATATAAAGAATACATTTGTTATGATATAGTTTCTTACAGAACAATATGACCAAGTATTGCAGTTTAGTGGATATTCTTGTGCATTTGTAGTTATATTGTAAATATCTATTAAAAGAACCGCAATAAGAACTATATAGATAAGTATTATTGCATATTGGAATATTTTTTTATACATAAATTCATTTTTTTGCTAAATTTGATATGTAAAGTTATGAATATCATTCTGTACTAATAGAGATATAGAAAAAATCTTGAGTGCTTTTTTCTTATTTATCATTATAGGTGTGCAGTTTTCATTTTTTAATACTAAAAAAGCGGAAATTATTCCGCTTTTTTTTGTTTTTCTTGTTTTGAACGAAGTTTGATGTTTAAAAACTCTACTGTTAAACTGAATGCCAAGCAAGAATAAATAATATTTTTGCTAATGTGCTGGTGGATACCTTCCGCAACAAGTAATACGCCGATTACAACCAAGAAAGAAAGCGCCAGCATCTGCAAACTCGGATGAGCGTTTATAATACTGCTTACCTTTCCAGCGAAGAGCATCATTATCGTCATAGAGATAATAACAGCTGCAATCATAATCGCTACATTATCAACAAGTCCCACCGCTGTAAGGATAGAGTCCAGCGAGAATACCATATCCACTAAGATAATCTGCACGATAACCATCGTAATCGCCGCAGAGGCTTTGGATGTATTAGATTCTTCGTGTTCGTTACCTTGCATTTTGTGGTGGATTTCCATCGTACTTTTCACGATAAGGAAAAGCCCTCCACAAAGTAGAATGATGTCTTTCCAGCTTAAAGCTAATGCACTGCCTGGGTTTTGTGGGTCATTGAACCAATCCAATGTAAGAACAGGGTCGCTCAGCCCGATTAACCAGCTGATGGTCAATAATAATCCGACACGGAAAATCATCGCAAAAAACAGTCCGATATTTCTGGCTCTATTTTGTTGCTGAGCAGGAAGTTTATTGGACAAAATGGAAACAAAAATAATGTTATCCACTCCCAAAACCACCTCCAAGAATGTCAATGTTAATAAACTAATCCAAATCTGCGGATCCGCAAAATCTGGCATTGATAATGATAATAGTTCCATAGATAAAAGTTAAAATATGCGCAAATATAGAAAAATAAATTAGTTAAAAATACATAATATGAACAGGGTTTTGTTTTAAATCATTATCACTATCTTTGCCCTATGATTAGGGTAACTAAAATTTTTACTTTTGAGACTGCTCATGTCCTCTATGGATATGATGGAAAATGCAAGAATATACATGGACATTCCTACAAACTTTTTGTAACGATAAAGGGAAAGCTGATAGATGATATTAACAACGAAAAGAACGGAATGGTGCTTGATTTCGGCGACCTCAAAGCCATTGTGAAAGAAGAAATCGTGGATGAATGGGACCACGGACTGATGGTGAATGCCCTGTCTCCTCATAAGGATTTAGGGAAAGAATTGGAGCAGAAAGGGCATAAAGTCATCTATTGTGATTATCAGCCTACTTGCGAAAATATGCTCTACGAAATCGCTGATAAAATCAAAAAAAGACTGCCAAACCAAGTGCAGTTAGTATATCTAAAACTCCACGAAACCGAAAACTCCTACGGAGAATGGTTTGCGGAGGATAATGAATAATTAGATAAAATGAATACAAAACAAGAAGCTGAAAAACTTTTCCCAGATTGGAAAACCACTCCATGTGTTATGGGTAGAATAGCCGAAGAAGAGGATGTGAAAAATGAAAATGCAGTTTTTGTGATTGAAAACACTGATGTAGAATTTCATAAAGCATATGACATGGAACTACCCAAGCTTGCTAAATTGCATAGTGATGAAGGTTCTGAATATGTAGTAGTTATACAAATAGAGGAATGTGTACAAGGAGTTATTGTAGGTTATAAGAATGCTGATGGAAGATTTGGGGTAGGGCTGTTCCATGAATTTGAGTTTTTAGAATAGAAAAGAAAACACATCATGCTAAAGATAAATTTAGAAAATTATAAGAAAATTTATTTCGCGTCTGACCAGCATTTCGGGGCGCCTACGCCTGCCGAGAGCAAGCCTCGTGAGGAGCGTTTCGTGCAGTGGCTGGATGAGATAAAGCATGACTGTCAGGTGCTGTTCCTGATGGGAGATTTATTCGATTTTTGGCATGAGTGGGACTATGTAGTTCCCAAGGGTTTTGTGCGTGTTTTAGGGAAAATCGCTGAACTGAAAGACAGCGGAATAGATATTTATTTTTTCGTGGGAAACCATGATTTATGGATGAAAGATTATTTCCAAAAAGAGCTGGGAATTCCTGTTTTTTTTGAGAAACAATATTTTGAGATTGATGGGAAAAAATTCCTCCTCGCTCATGGAGATGGCTTAGGCCCAGGGGACAAGGGATATAAGAGAATGAAAAAAGTTTTTACCAATCCTGTGTCTCGCTGGCTTTTCAAGTGGCTTCATCCTGATATCGCGATGAGGCTGGCGATATATCTTTCCACGAAAAACAAACTGATTTCAGGAGAGGAAGATAAGCAGTTTTTGGGCGAAGACAAGGAATTTTTGATTCTTTACGCAAAAGAAAAACTAAAAACAGAAAAGATAGATTATTTTGTTTTTGGGCATCGCCACCTGCCGATGGTTTTGGATTTGGATAAAACAGGTTCGCTCTACATCAACCTTGGCGACTGGATTTCTTATTTCACTTATGGTGTTTTTGATGGGCAGAAATTTGACTTGCTGGAATATAAATAAATGGACAAATGAAAGGAATTTTTGATATAAAAACGGAGCAGGATTTTAGGGAAAAATGTTTGGAAACTTTTCGCTATCAGTATGAAAATGTGGAGGTTTATAGAAAATTTGTTGATTTCTTAAATATCAATCCAGACCAAATCACTCAGATTTCTGAGATTCCTTTTCTGCCGATAGAAATGTTCAAAAACCACACTATTTTAGATAAAAATAAAGAAAAGAAAAACTATTTCCAGTCATCTGGAACGACCAATATTCAGACGCTTTCTAAACATTGGATTGCAGATTTCGGCTTGTATGAAGAGAGCATTTACAAAAGTTTTGAGCAGTTCATCGGAAAACCAGAAGATTTTGTATTTTTAGGGCTGCTGCCAAGTTATTTGGAACGCCAAAATTCATCGCTAATCTATATGGTAGATTTCTTGATGAAAAAATCTGGACATCAGGAAAATGGCTATTTCTTGTATAATCACAGAGAGCTTCTGGACCTTCTCAAACAGCTGAATAATAAGAAAATCATACTCTTTGGGGTTAGTTTTGCGTTGTTGGATTTTGCAGATTTCTGTAAAGAAAACGAAGGTTTTGATTTGGCTAAAAATCCAGACCTGATTATCATAGAAACGGGCGGAATGAAAGGCAGAAAAGAAGAAATGACCAAAGATGAGCTTTTGGAAATATTGAAAACCAGTTTCCAAACCGAAAAAATCTACTCTGAATATTCCATGACAGAACTTCTTTCGCAGGCGTATTCTCTCGGAAATAATGAGTATCTGTGTCCAGCGTGGATGCGTATTTTGGTTCGTAATACAGAAGACCCATTTTCCTACATGGAAGAGGGCAGGACTGGGGCTATCAATATTATAGACTTGGCGAATAGACACTCGTGTAGTTTTATCGCGACACAAGATTTAGGGAAAATTCACAAAGGAAAATTCCAAGTTTTGGGAAGAATAGACCATTCTGATATCAGAGGTTGCAGCCTTTTGGTAAGTTAAAAAATAAAAAAACCGAGAATTTCTCTCGGTTTTTTATTTAGAATTTAATGATTTCTTCCATTTTAGCATTTTCCTCGCTTACGAGTTCATCATCTACTAGGATTTTTCCACTGTGTTCATCAATGATGATTTTCTTTCTCTGTGCTATTTCTACTAATTTCTGTGCAGGAATCGTGAAGTAAGAACCTTTCGGTGCGCCTCTTTCTATACCTACCACAGCAAGACCGTTAGCAGAGTTGTTTCTGATTCTTCTATAAGAAGAAAGCAGTCTTTCATCAATTAGAGCTGCAAATTCTTCAGATTTTTTCACTAAAAATTCTTCCTCTTTTTGAGTTTCTGTAATTAGTGAGTTTAGCTCAGATTTTTTGAAGTTTAGGTGAGATTCCAGCTCTTCTATTTTTTCTTTGTTTTGTGAAAGAACCTCATTTTTTTGTGAGATTTTAGCTTCGAATTCTCTTATTTTTTTCTCAGCCAGCTGGATTTCTAATTCCTGAAACTCCATTTCTTTGGATAAAGCTTCGAATTCTTTATTGTTTTTTACATTATCCTGCTGAGTTTTATATTTTTCAATCAAAGTTTGAGAATGATTGATCACCTCTTTTTTAGTGTTGATTTCCTTGTTGAAATCTTCAATATCTGTTTCTAATTTAGAAATTCTTTTATTAAGACCTTCGATTTCGTTTTCCAAATCCTCCACTTCTATCGGCAGTTCGCCTCTGGTACTGCGGATTTCATCTAACCTAGAATCAATATATTGCAGGTCATAAAGGGTTCTTAGTTTTTCTTCAACAGAGATTTCTATATTTTTCTTAGCCATAACTTATAAGAAATAATTTACAGGGTTGGTATTAATGCTTGATTTTGAAACTGCAAATGTAGTGAATTTTTCTGATAAAATTTCATATAATTGTTGAACTACAAATTGCTCCGACTCAAAATGCCCGATATCACACAGCAAAATTCTATTTTCAGCAGTGAAAAAATCGTGATATTTCATATCTGCAGTGAGGTAGGCATCGCATTGGTTTTGCAGGACGTTTTTTATTCCGCTGGCTCCGCTGCCGCCTAAAACAGCCACTTTTTTTATCTTTTTACCAGTAAAACTGCTGTGGCGGATGATTTTTAAATCAAATTTTTCTTTCACGAAATTCAGGAATTCTTTTTCCTCCATTTCCTCGGGCAATTCGCCAAACATTCCCAAACCAGAATATTGGTTTTCGTTTTCTATCGCATAGATTTGGTAGGCGACTTCTTCGTAAGGATGAGCAAATTTCATAGCGGAAATAATCTGATTTTTTTTGAATTTTTCAAAAATCACAGAAATCTGAATTTCATTGACTTTTTCAGTTGTTCCTTTTTTGCCCAAAAACGGATTAGAACCATCTATCGGTCGGAAAGTTCCCTCTCCACCAATGCTGAAACTGCATTCATCATAAAAACCAATGTTCCCTGCTCCTGCCTCAAATAGAGCCTTTTTGACCTGCTCGGCATAATCCACAGGAACATAAGTGATTAGCTGTAAAAGATTTTCTTTTTTTGGAATTAAAATTTTAAGCTGGTCTAAACCTAATTCTTTGCAAATTCTATGGTTCACACCGAAATAATGATTGTCTAATGCCGTGTGAAGGGCGATAATGGCGATTTTGTTTTCTATCGCTCTCAGGACGGCTTTTTCTACATAATTTTTGCCAGTGATGGACTTTAATCCTGAAAAAATAATCGGATGAAAGGTCAAAATCACATTTGCGTTTTTTTGTACAGCTTCCTCTACAACGCTTTCCAAGGCATCGTGACAGATTAAAACGCCTGTGATTTCCCGCTCTGGATTTTCGCAGAGAAGTCCCACATTATCAAAGTCTTCCGCCTGTGCAAGGGGGATTATTTTTTCTATTTCGGTAATGAAGTGTTTGATAGTCATTTTTTTAATAAAAAGAATATGTTTAAGTATATATTTATGATTAAATATTCATATAAATGGTTATAATTAATGATATGATGAAAAATAAAGATATAAATATATGAACAGCCGTATTAGAATTATCTATATTTTTTTTGCTGAGATGATAACTTTCAATAGAAAGACCAATATTGAATATGAAAAAACATAAAAAAACAGTAATAATGTGAAATCCGATAAATGAGGATAATAATAAAAGAAAACAAAAAAATAACAATAATCTGATGATTAGATGTTGATTCACAGGATTAAATTTTCTACAAAATTACAAAATAAAAACGAACCTCTTTTGGGTTCGTTTTTATTAAAAATCTATTTTACTTTTACTAATTCTACATCGAAGATCAGCCAAGCGTTAGGAGGAATCACACCGCCAGCGCCTCTTGCTCCGTAGCCTAGTTCAGAAGGGATAAGAAGAGTAGCCGCATCGCCCTCTTTTAGAAGCATAATTCCTTCGTCCCAGCCTTTAATCACTTGACCAACGCCAATAGGGATTTCTATCGGTTCTCCTCTTCTGAAAGAGTTGTCAAACTCCTGTCCGTTTACGAGTCTTCCTGCGTAGTGAACAGAAACCACATCTCCTTTTTGTGGCTGTTTTCCGTTTCCTTGTTTTGTTATTTTATAGAACAAACCAGATGGAGTCTGCTGCATTCCTTCTTTTAGAGAAGCGAATTTTTTCTCCTGCTCTTGTCTGTTTTTCTCTTGGATTTTATTTTTACCTTCGTTGAAGATTTTTGCAGCATCATAAGATTTGTAGCTGTCACCTTTAGTGAAGATTTCTACCTTTTTGATTACTACATCTTCTTTTGGTTTGTCTTGTGCTCCTTTTTCTACCGTTGCGATAGCATCGATAGTTTCCAGACCATTGATTACTTTCCCAAAAATAGTATGTCTTCCATCTAGCCAAGGTGTAGCCACTTCTGTGATGAAGAACTGAGAACCGTTTGTGTTAGGCCCAGAATTTGCCATAGAAAGGAAACCTTTTCCTTCGTGTCTCAAATCATTTTTTTCATCATCAAATTTGTATCCTGGGTCGCCCATTCCTGTTCCTGTAGGGTCTCCACCTTGAATCATGAAATCTTTAATCACTCTGTGGAAGATAATTCCATCATAGTAAGGCTGTCCTTTTGCTTTTGCCTTGTTTTCTATAGTTCCTTGTGCTAGTCCTACGAAGTTAGCCACCGTAACAGGAGCTTCCTTGTCGAAGAACTGGATAATCATGTCTCCTTTTGAGGTTTCCATTTTTGCATAAACCCCATCAGGAAGTTGTTCGTAAAATGCTTTGTCTATATTCATTTTTTTATAAATAGGTTTACAGTTTGTTAAAATTAAAGCAGAAATTAATAAAAATAAGATTTTTTTCATAATATTAAAATTATTTTATAAGTTTTAGTTTAATGATTAGAGGCATGTCATAAGGGATTTGGTCGCCATCTCCGTAAGTCCCATACGCTAGAACGGAAGGGACGAGAAGGGTGGCTTCTTCATCAGGATTTAGATACCGAACGGCATCCTCTATGGCATCTAGTTCCTCAAATTTTCCGAGAGGAGCATCTTTATAAGTTTTAGGTTTTTCGTAGAATTTTTGTAAATCAAAATCATACAATTCGTACTGAAAAGAGACCAATTCTCCATCTTGTTTTTTCTTTCTTTGTTCCATATTTTCTATACTGCTCCAGTAGTTGAGCTGGGTAGGATAGAATTTTTCTTTCTGTTTAGAAATCCATTCTTGGATTTGTTCTCTTTCCATGGTGTTCAGCTGTTTTGCCCTGTTTTTGGAAACGCCCATTTCTTCATTAGACATTCCTCCCACAGGCGTGTAGACCTGTGCATTTTTGGAGCAGGAAACGAATAAAAAACCGATGATAAAAACTATATTTTTCATAAATAAATTTTAGCCCAGCTTTTTTCTAATGGCAGCAGGAAGCCAGATAAATAGTCATTGTATGTTTCTTTGGAAAAATCAAAAACCTCTATATTCTGTGGGATAGAGCTGTTTTTTATTCCTTTTTTGAAATCAAGGAGGTTGATGGTTTTAGTTTCTCCATTTTCTATATAAGAAACTTTCATTCTGTTCAAAAAATCCAACCCAAATTCCGTGTCGATATCCCTTATCATACTCGTAAGCGAATCTACCGAGCATCCGCCGGCTTTTGCGTTTTCTTCATCAATGAAGATGATGAGAAACCGATTTCTTTCTATTCTAAATGATGCCGAAAGCGGTTCACCGTGCGTAGTCCAGTCTGATAAAAAATAATTTATTCTTTCTGAAATGACCTGTATTTCCTCTGATTTTAGAACACGAGAAGATTGATAAATCATTATCCTAGGGTTTTTGGTTTCTATGCTGTCTGAAGTTTCTGCTTTCACAATTGGATTATTATAACTTGGGAGGCAAATTTAGTAATTCTTTTTTTATTCATAATGTAAATTTTATTAATTGATATAAACTTATAAAGTTCAAAAATTTAAACAAGAATAAATTTTAAATAAAACTTATAACATAACAAAAAACCCTCTTTCAAAAGAGGGCTTTATTATCAAATAAAATCATTATTTATTTCTTCCCAAATACAGAAATGTTGATGTATTTCTTTGGGTTTTGTTTTAAATCACTTATAAGCTCGTTTAGTGAGTTAGAAGTTTTAGTTAAATTATTGTAAAGCTCTTCATCTTTCATTAATTTTCCTAGTGAACCTTCTCCTCGGTTTATTCCTGCGATTACTTGGTTTAGCTGATTGGCTGTTTTGCTAAGTTCTTCTATGGATTGGTTAAGTTTTTTAGCATCTATTTCATCTGCTACTTTTCCAAATTTATCTACTGTGTTTTTCGTAGAAACCATCGTTTGGTTTGCGTTATCCAGTAGAGAACTTATTTTATGTTCATTAGAAGACAAAAGTCTATTGGTTTGGTCAGCTGTAGTTTTAAAAGCTGATACAGTGGCGTTTAGATTAGAGAGAAGTATTTTTATTTCTCTTCTATTTTGCTCATCTAGGATTTTATTTGTGCTAGCCAATGTAGAATCTACTTTTGTAAGAACGCTGGAAACTTTTGGTCCCATTTCGGATGCCATTGCATTGATGGCAGAAAGCTGGAATTTCCCTCCTAATGTATCGCCGTCTTTCGCAATTTTATTATCATAAACCAAATTGATTTTCAGTTGCTTACCACCCATTAAACTTGGTTCAAAGATTTCTACTGCTGAGTTTTTAGAGAAAGAGTACTCGTCATCCACAGAAATTCTTACTACAAAACTTATTTTACCATCTTTAGATGTTATAGGAATAATTTGGTCTACCAAGCCTACTTTCAATCCGTTGATCGTAACCGCATTAGATGGTTCTAGCCCATCTACATTGTCATATTTTACAAAGAAAAAATTATCCGTAGAAAATACATTTTTCCCTTTCAAAAACTGAAAAAATAACATGAAACTTACAATCGCAAAAATTGCAATAAGTCCCGCTTTTACTTCTTTTGATAAATTCATTATTATATTAAGATGTATATTTTGAAGCCGCAAAGATAAGAAAAATCAAAATTATAGAAGCAGGCTTTTGTTAATAAAATGTTAATAAGATGTTTAAAAAAAATATTGATACCTAAAAAGCCTTAAATTCCCTGAAAACACTAAATTTAAGTTCTAAAGTTTTGTTAAAAACAGCTTAACTGACAAAAATCATTTTTATTTTTGTCGAGTTTTTCTAACTTTGCCCCGTTCAAAATAGAAGTAACTCAAAAAGTTTACCCCTATGAAGATATCCCAATTGATGAAAAAAAGTGTTTTATTTTATAGTCTTATGGCAGGATTGTTGTTTTCTCTTCAATCTTGTGTGTCCAACTATGTAGTGGCTACTCCATCAACATATAAACCAGAAACTTTAGCAGAAGAAAATTCTCATTTTACATCTTTGACTCAAGAGTATAAAAAAGAACTAGAATCAAATAAAGCCATTGAAAAAACTGAAGAAAAAACTGTTTCTGCAAGAAAAATGGCAAAGAAAAAGTCTTCTACTATAGACGGTATTCTTAGCGAAGCAAATACTTACATCGGGACACCATATAGATTTGGCGGGATGACTAGAAGTGGGATAGACTGCTCTGCATTTGTTCTTTCGGTTTATGGCTCTGTCACAGGGATAAATCTTCCTAGAATCTCTTCGGCTCAGGCTCAGGAAGGAGAAAGGGTAGAAAGAGAACAACTAGAAAAAGGGGATTTACTATTTTTCCAAACAAGAGGAAGCAGAATTTCACATGTGGGTATTGTTCAAGAGATTACACCAGAAGGAGAAATTAAATTTATCCACGCATCTACATCTAAAGGAGTTACAATATCCTCCCTAAATGAAAAATACTGGAGCTTGAGATTCAGATTTGCAAAAAGAATATTGACCAATGAAAAGATCCAAGAAATGGCTTCATTGTAGATTTCTAAAGACTATATTTTAATTTATAATAATAGGAGAGGTTTCACTTTTGGGAAATCTCTCTTTTTATTTAGAAATAGAGGTGATTTTATAGAATGTTTAATTCAAAAAAATAGTTAAATTTGTCATAACATATTTTAATCATGTTGGAGAGAAAAAAAGTAGAAGATTTTTTTAGAAAAATAGGAATAGAGGAATTGGTAACCAATCTACAAGTCATTGAAAATGATGTCTATATAGATATGGTAGCCCATTCTCCAGCTATGCACGAGAAAAAAAAACTAGAAACAGCCATAAAAGAGGCGTTTTCCAAGGAATTTGATAATCAATATGTATTAAAACTAAAAATTTCTTCTCCAGAAACCAAACCAAAGCCAAGTATCCGAGGGAAAGAAATAGAAGGCGTAAAAAACATCATCGTTATAGCATCTGGAAAAGGAGGTGTAGGCAAATCTACGGTGACTGCTAATTTGGCGGTAACTTTAGCGAAAATGGGCTTCAAAGTAGGACTGCTGGATGCGGATATATATGGGCCATCTATTCCTACCATGTTCGATACCGAAGGCGATAAACCAAGTTCCATCCAAATCGAAGGAAAACACCTAATGAAACCCATAGAGCAGTATGGAATAAAAATGCTGTCCATTGGATATTTTTCAGGAGCAAATAAAGCCGTAGTTTGGCGAGGGCCCATGGCAGGGAAAGCTCTTCATCAGATGATTCGTGATACGGACTGGGGAGAGCTAGATTTTTTACTCATAGATCTTCCTCCTGGCACGGGAGATATACATCTTTCTGTGGTTCAGGAACTTCCTGTTACAGGAGCGATTATTGTAAGCACGCCTCAGCATGTGGCTCTGGCAGATGTGAGAAGAGGAATTGCAATGTTCCAAATGGAAAGCATCAATATCCCTGTTTTAGGGCTTGTGGAGAATATGGCGTATTTCATTCCAGAAGAGCTTCCAGATAATAAATATTATATCTTTGGGAAAGAAGGCGCCCAAAATTTAGCCAAAGATTTAGGAATTCCTGTTTTGGGCGAAATCCCTTTAATACAAGGAATAAGAGAAGCAGGAGACACAGGAAAACCAGCTGCTCTGATTGATGGGACTAAAATATCAGAAATCTATACAGAAATTACTAGAAATATGATAGAAAGCCTTATAGAAAGAAATAAAAATCTCCCTCCAACGGAGGTTGTTAAAATTACCACAATGGCAGGTTGTTCAACTAAGAAATAAGTAAAATCCTCATGGAAGAAAGCATAGAGACGAAAGTAGAAAAAGCATTAGAAAGCATCAGACCATTTTTAAATAATGATGGCGGTGATATAGAATTAGTAGAAATAAAAGATAACAAGGTGTATGTCAGGCTTTTAGGGAATTGTTCTGGCTGCCATATCAGTAATTCTACTATAAAATTAGGTGTGGAAACCACTGTAAAACAGCATGTCCCAAGTATAGAAAGTGTGGTAAATATAGAATGATTTTTTTAGGTGAATATTATTAGGTTTAAGGCAAAAAAAGCCTTAAATTTGCTCAATATATAAATTATTTTACATCATATTATTATGGAACAGTACAATGTAGAGCAAGAAATTCAAAAATTTGTTGCTGGGGTTGAGGCAAAAAACCCAAACGAAACTGAGTTTATTCAGGCAGTAAAGGAAGTTGCTGCAACGGTAATTCCTTTCATCGCGACTAAAAAACAGTACCAAGGCAAAATGCTTTTGGAAAGAATGGCTGAGCCAGAGAGAACGATTATTTTCAGAGTTCCTTGGGTAGATGACAAAGGACAAATCCAAGTAAACAGAGGCTACAGAGTACAGATGAACTCTGCTATCGGGCCATACAAAGGAGGAATTCGTTTTCACCCTTCTGTGAATTTGAGCATCCTTAAATTCTTGGCGTTTGAGCAGACTTTCAAAAATTCCTTGACTACACTTCCAATGGGTGGTGGTAAAGGAGGTTCTGACTTTGACCCAAGTGGAAAATCAGATAACGAAATCATGAGATTCTGCCAGTCTTTCGCAACAGAATTGACTAAACATATCGGTTCTGATACGGATGTACCTGCTGGTGATATTGGTGTAGGAGCAAGAGAAGTAGGCTACATGTTCGGACAATATAAAAGATTGAGAAATGAATTCACAGGAGTATTGACAGGAAAAGGTCTTTCTTTCGGTGGTTCATTGATTAGACCAGAAGCTACTGGTTTCGGAGTTGTATATTTTGCTGAAGAAATGCTTAAAACTAAAGGAGAAAGCATCAAAGGTAAAATCGTGACTGTATCAGGTTTTGGAAATGTGGCTTGGGGAGTTGTTAAAAAAGTAAATGATTTAGGAGGTAAAGTAGTAACTATCTCTGGTCCTGATGGATATGTATATGATGAAGAAGGAGTAAGCGGAGATAAAATCGACTTCTTGCTAGAATTAAGAGCTAGCGGAAACAACAGAGCTGAGGATTATGTTAAAAAATATCCAAATGCTAAATTCTTCGCTGGAAAACGCCCTTGGGAAGTAAAATGTGATGTAGCTATCCCTGCTGCTACTCAAAACGAGCTTAACATCGATGATGCTAAAAACTTGGTAGCTAACGGATGTAAGTGTGTAACAGAGGCTGCGAACATGCCTTGTACACTAGAAGCAATGGAGCTGTTCTTGGAAAATAAATTATTATTCTCTCCAGGGAAAGCATCTAACGCTGGTGGAGTAGCGACATCTGGTTTGGAGATGACACAGAACTCTATCCGTTTAAGTTGGTCTGCAGAAGAAGTAGATGAAAAACTACAAACGATCATGAGAGGAATCCATGAAGTATGTAGAAAATACGGAAAAGAAGAAGATGGATATGTAAACTATGTAAAAGGAGCAAACATTGCAGGTTTCGTGAAAGTTGCTGATGCTATGCTTGCACAAGGAGTAGTTTAATTTCTCTTTCAATAAAAAAGAAAAGCCTTCAAATTTTGAAGGCTTTTTTATTTACTTGATGTTTCTTGATTTTTTGATTTCCTCTATTACTTCTTCAAATTCCTCCGTTTTTTCTGGATGTTTTTCTTGAAGAATTTTGTACGCTTGGATGGCTTTGGTGTAGAGTTTTTGTTCTACATAAAGCTGAGCAAGAGTTTCTGTCATCAGGTGGGAAATATCATTGCTCTTTTCTTTCACAATAAAATCAACATCTTCTTTTATCGGAGAAATTTTTGGATTGTTCTCTATGAACTTGTCAATGATTGCAGCTTTTTTGTCTTGTTCAGAAGGAGTAACGATTTCTGAACGGTCTATTTTCAGCCAACTTTTCCAAGTACTGATGAACGAAGTTACATTACTATTAGCAGCTGGTTTCTCTACTTCTGTAACTTTTACTGGCTCTGTTTCCGCTTTTGGTTTAGTTTTTTCGCTATCTGTTACATCTTCTGTTGCAGAAATATTTTCCTCTTCTTGAACAGGTTTATTCTGAGAAGAATAGAAATCTACAGGGTTTTTATAAACTTCCACTGGCTCATCCTTTTCAGTGTTTTTTGTTTCAATAGGTTTTTGATAAATATCCACAGGAGAATAAACTGATTTTTGCTCTTCTTGTGTATCAGAAACAGGCTTTTTAGAAGCATAAAAATCAATGTTTGTTCCTCTTGCTTCGTTTTCAGTTGAGCTTTCAGAAATTGTTTCTTCCGAAGAGTAAATGTTTTCTTTTGGCGCAGGAGTTTTCTCTACGAAACCAGTTTGTTTTCTAGCATAAAAATCAATGGTTGTTTCTTTTGTTTCGTTTTCAGTTGAATTTTCTGAAGTTGCTTTAGCTGAATAAAAATCTTCTTTTTGTGCAGGAGCTTCCTCTACTGGTTCTGCTTGTTTTTTAGTATAAAAATCAACAGTCGTTTCTTTTACCTTGTCTTCTTCAACAGGTTTTGCTGAAGAAGTTTCCTCTACATATCCAGTTTGTTTTTTGTTATAGAAATCAATCGTTGTTTCTTTAGGTTTTTTCAGGTTAAATGTACTTGGACTAGCCAATTCTTCTGGAGAAAATCTCTCTTCTTCAGTTTCAACAACAATAGATTCAATCTCAACCTCTTTTTCCTCTACTACTATTGGCGAGATCTCCTCTGCTTTAATCTCTTCAACTGCAATTTCTTCTTTTTCTGTTTCGCTAATAGTTTCGGCTGTTTCAATATTTTCTTCTTTTTCAGCGATAGAAGGCTCCTCTGTAGCTGCTCCAGATTTTAGTTTTGCCATTTCAGCGGCGATGTATTCATCGATGGCTAGTTTCTTCTGTTCATACTCGCTTTTTTCTTGAGAAGAGGTGCTATATTGAGGTTTTTCTACAGGCGAAACATCTGGTATAGAAGGAGTTTCAGTATTTGCTGATTGTTGTTCCTCGTTTGTATTTTCTTCTACAAAAGAAACTGGTTCGCTGATTTCAGAGGATTGTGTTTCAACAGCCAATTCAGTGCTTTCCACAACTTCCTCTTCAGCAGTAATAGGAGTTTCTACTACTTTAGTCTCTTGAATTTCAGGAGCTTTTGTAGTGAGCTCTGTTTTGAAAGGAAACGCCTTTTCTACTAAGGCTGCAGCCCTGTTTTCATTGGTTTTGTTAATCAAATTGTACAAAATTCTCTTGTCTGTGGTATAAGCAGCTGTTTTTGCCAATTCTTTTGGGAAATGTTCATTATAAAAACGATGAACTCCCAAAAGATAAATAGCCCTCAAACTCTGCATATAAGGGAATTTTTCTATTTCTGTTTCCAATAAGTTTAAATCCTCTACCCTAAGAGTTTCAGGGTTTTTTATAAGGTCTATTATTCTTGTTTCCATTACCAATTTGCTACAATTTCATTAAAAATCTGGTTAATAATTCTTTCATTCACTATTCGTACTTGGCTGCTTTCTATAGCATTGATATCCAAATCACTACTAAAGGTAGCCTCTCCAGAAAAAGTTTTATTAAAGTTTTTCTCAGGCTCTATTTTATTTTCATAATTTACATGTACAGTAATTGTGAGTTTGTTTTGTGCAGCCTCCGTTGTCCCTATCGTAGTAGAAGAAATAGATGTCGGCGTGATGCTGTAATCCGAGATGTAGCCTTCTATCAGGATATCAGGGTTTTCAGAAGTCCCTTTGAGGGAGGTTCTCTGCAAAAACATATTTTGTAATGCCATCGTGAAATCTTGGCTCAAATCAGAATTGATCAAAGCGGCATTGTTCGGAAAATTTTTGATTAAAATCGTTTTCGTCTCAGGACTGAGCGAAGACCCTGTGAAGCTGTAGCACGAGGAAAGGGCTATTCCCATGGCAGCTGTCATCAGGACGATTTTTAGTTTTATTTTAGTTAAAAAATTCCCCATCAGTCTTCCAAATTATATTGTTTTATCTTTCTATAAAGCGTTCTCTGCGAAATGCCGAGTTCATCTGCCGCCTTGTTTCTTCTCCCGTTGTGTTTTTCCAAAGCTTTTATGATGAGGTCTCGCTCATTATTCTGCAAAGATAAAGATTCTGGCTGAGCTTCTTCTAATTCTATGTCCTCTATATTGTTATAATTTTCCATATCAGATCTTGTGATGATGGTTGGATTTTGTATTTCTGCCGGCGGTGTTTCGAAATAAAGGAGTGAACTAGGGTTTGCCGATGATACATCTGGCGTATAAATTCTATTAATTAGATTCTGTTCATGCATAGAAAATTCTCCTGTTCCTCGGTTTTTGATAAGTTCCGAAGTCAAAGATTTCAAATCATTGATATCATTTTTCATATCAAAGAGAATTTTATACATGATTTCCCTTTCCGAACTAAAATCAGAATTATTATTTGATTTAGAATGATTAGAAACTGCAGGAAGTCTGTTGTCCGCAGGGATATATTCAGCGAGTCTTTCCGCGTTGATGGTTCTGCTCTGTTCCACCACAGTCATCTGCTCCACCAAATTTCTCAGCTGGCGGACATTCCCAGGGAATGAATAGCTTTCCAAATACCGCACTGCATCTTCTGTGAGGATTAGTTCAGGCATTCTATATTTTTCAGCAAAGTCAATGGCAAATTTTCTAAATAATAAATGAATATCGCCTTTTCTCTCGCGGAGTGGCGGCATATCCACCTGAACGGTATTTAGTCTGTAATACAAATCCTCACGGAATTTCCCTTCCTGAATGGCATTCATCATATTTACATTCGTTGCTGCTACTATTCTTACATTGGTTTTTTGGATTTGTGAGGAACCAACTTTCATAAACTCTCCACTTTCCAAAACACGGAGCAAACGAACCTGCGTCTGCAAAGGAAGCTCGCCCACCTCATCCAAAAAAATAGTACCGCCGTCTGCCACCTCGAAATAACCTTTCCTCGTGCTGGTTGCTCCCGTAAAAGCGCCTTTCTCATGCCCGAAAAGCTCCGAATCTATCGTTCCCTCTGGGATAGCACCGCAGTTTACCACGATGTAGGGCTGGTGTTTGCGTTTGGATTCGGAGTGGATGATTTTTGGGATAAATTCCTTTCCTGTACCACTTTCTCCGATGACCAAAACCGAAATATCCGTAGGGGCTACCTGTATCGCTTTTTCCAGCGCTCTGTTTAGCGCGGGATAATTTCCGATAATACCGAAGCGGTTTTTTATGTTTTGTAAGTCAGACATTTTTGAAGTTAAATTAACTTTAATATTTTGAATTAAATCACCCTTCCAATGAGCGTTCCCTGTGTGTTGTCATAGGCATATACAGAGACCGTATCGCCTATCTTTTGGCCATCTTGTTTGTCAAAAACGACTACTACATTTTGGGAGTTTCGGCCTCTCCATTGGTTAGGGTCTTTTTTGGAAATTCCCTCTATCAGCACTTCGTGGTTTTTGCCTACATATCCTTTCATTCTCATGATGGAAAGTTCGCCCTGCAAGGCAATCACCTCGGAGAGTCTGCGTTGTTTTACATCGGCTGGTACATCGTCCTTCATCTTCTTGTGTGCAGGTGTTCCCGGTCTTTCTGAATAGGCGAACATATAGCCGTAGTCGTATTCCACTTCTCTCATTAGGGAAAGCGTATCTTGGTGGTCCTGCTCTGTTTCTCCGCAGAAACCGACCATAATATCCTGTGAAAAGGCAATATCTGGAACAATTTTTTTCGCTTCTTTTATTAGATCTAAATATTCTTGGCGGGTGTGCTGGCGGTTCATGGCTTTCAGCATGTTATCGCTCCCGCTTTGTACTGGTAAATGCACATATTTACAAATGTTGTCATATTTTGCCATCATACGGAAGACATCCAGACTCATATCCTGCGGATTGGAAGTCGCAAAACGAATTCTCATCTCAGGAACGGCCTGAGCTACCATTTCCAGCAGCTGTGCGAAATGTAGAGCAGTTGCCTTTTGCATCTCGGAAGCTTTGTCAAAATCTTTTTTTGCACCGCCACCATACCAAAGGTAGGAATCTACATTCTGCCCAAGGAGTGTGATTTCCTTATAACCATTTTCCCAAAGCTCTTTGCATTCGTTGATAATAGAATGAGGGTCTCGGCTTCTTTCCCTTCCACGAGTGAAAGGCACGATGCAGAAAGTGCACATATTGTCACATCCACGGGTAATCGTCACGAAAGCAGTTACGCCATTTCCGCTCAGACGCACAGGACTGATGTCGGCATAAGTCTCTTCTTTGGAAAGCATCACATTGATGGCATCACGCCCTTCCGAAGTTTCTTTCAAAAGGTTAGGTAGGTCTCGGTAGGCATCTGGCCCTACGACCAAATCCACCAAATGTTCTTCTTCTAAAAGTTTGGTTTTCAATCGCTCCGCCATACATCCTAAAACACCTACAGTGAGACTTGGCTTTGTTTTCTTTAGCGTTTTGAATTGTGAAAGTCGCATTCTTACGGTCTGCTCTGCTTTTTCCCGAACTGAGCAGGTATTAAGTAAAATCAAGTCCGCTTCCTCCAAAACCGTAGTAGTATTGTAGCCGTTTTTTTGTAAGATGGAAGCTACAATTTCGGAGTCAGAAAAATTCATCTGACAGCCATAACTTTCCAAAAAAAGTTTTTTAGTATTTCCTTCAAGGTCTGCGATTGCGTAGGCTTCACCTTGGCGTGTTTCATCTATGTATTTTTTTTCCACATTCTAATTTTTTACGAAGATATAAAATTTCTGCCAAATTGACAGATTTAAGTAGAAAATTTTCTATTCCCCAAAATATTTCACTTACAGAACTTCTATTTGATTTTTTAATAAATCTTCAAAAACTTCTCTTTTTCTGATGAGGTGTGCTTTGTCATTTAGCCAAAGAACCTCGGCTGGTTTTAGTCTAGAATTAAAGTTAGAACTCATCTCAAAACCATACGCACCTGCATTTCTGAAAACCAGAATATCTCCTTCGCGGACTTCA
The DNA here is from genome assembly GCA_963516475.1 of uncultured Flavobacteriaceae bacterium. Classification (GTDB taxonomy): domain Bacteria; phylum Bacteroidota; class Bacteroidia; order Flavobacteriales; family Weeksellaceae; genus JABCPE02. Next base: position 90,305 of record CAUQBR010000001.1, on the reverse strand, counting down.
TTTAGTTTTCTATCCCAAGCAAAAGTGTCTGTCTCACAGATATTTCCTACCACAGTATAGATTCTCTCTGTTCCTGTAGGGTTAGACAGGTTTTCTATGATATGGTAGGAATCATAAAACATAGGTCTGATGAGGTGATTAAATCCAGAATTTACTCCCACGAAAACCGTAGCAGTGGTTTGTTTAATAACATTGGCATTTACCAAGAAATGTCCAGATTTTCCAACTAAATATTTCCCTGGCTCGAACCAAAGTTCCAGCTCTTTATTGTTTTCTTTACAGAAGTTAAGGAAAGCATCTTCCACTTTTTTACCAAGTAAAGCGATGTCTGTTTCCATATCATCTGAGTGGTAAGAAATTTTAAAACCGCTGCCCATGTCAATGTATTTCAAATTAGGAAAATGTTCCACTAATTCGAACATGATTTCCATTCCTTGTAGGAATACATCTGGGTCTCGGATTTCGCTCCCTGTGTGCATATGCAGTCCTTCAATATTCAGTTTTGTGGATTTCACTAATCTTTCTATATGGCGAAGCTGATGGATAGAAATTCCAAATTTAGAGTCAATATGTCCCGTAGATATTTTGTGGTTTCCTCCTGCGTATATGTGAGGATTTATTCTGATAAAGATAGGGTAGGAATCGCTGTATTTATTCCCAAACTGTTCTAAAATGGAGATATTGTCAATGTTGATATGAACTCCCAATTTCATAGCTTCCTCTATCTCGGTGAGGTCTACGCAGTTAGGCGTGAATAAGATTTTCTCAGGAGAAAAACCTGCCTTTAGTCCCAGTTTGACTTCGTTGATAGAGACACAGTCAAGGTTTGCGCCTAGTTGATTTACATATTTTAATATGTTGATATTAGTCAATGCTTTACAAGCGTAGAAAAATTTTGTTTTTTCGGGAAAAGCTGAAGTCAAATTTTGGTACTGATTTTTAATTGATTCAGCATCATATACATATAAAGGTGTCCCGAATTCACTAGCTATATTCAGTAAAATATTGTTATTCATAATAAAATTGATTTATATTGATATAAAAAAGCCTCAGTGGAAACTAAGGCTTTTTGGATTTTTATCAATGCTTTTTTAAGCATTTGGTTCTACAGATACGAAAGATCTGTTATCTCTCTTTTTAGTGAAAACTACTTTACCATCTACAAGGGCAAATAATGTATGGTCTTTACCCATTCCTACATTTTCACCTGGATGGTGCTGAGTACCTCTTTGTCTTACGATGATGTTCCCAGCAATAGCTTCCTGACCACCAAAAATCTTCACGCCTAATCTTTTAGAGTGAGACTCTCTACCGTTTTTGGAACTACCAACTCCTTTCTTGTGTGCCATTTTATTTTATGGTTTTTAAGGGTTTATTACTTTTTTAATTCTTTAAATTTAGTGATGTTTTTCTCAATCAAAGCATCTACTTCTGCATGAGGAAGAGTTGCTTTTCCTTCTGCAAGAGATACTAGAGTTTCTCTATTTTCTTTAGACTGAGAAAGGTTGAACTTTTTCAATTTGTAGTTAAGTTCGTGGTCTTCGCTGAAATCTACAGTGTCTCTATCTGCACCAACAGCTTCTGGCTTAGCAGTTTCCTTTGTACTCTTCTTAGCTCCTCCTGAAAAACCAGTGATAGAAGTAATCTGAATCTGAGTCAACTGTTGTCTGTGACCATTTTTTACTTTGTAACCTTTTCTTCTTTTCTTTTTGAAAACGATTACTTTATCAGCTTGGACATGATCCAAAATCTCTGCTTCTACAGCGATTCCTTTTACAGCTGGGGCGCCTACTGTTACTGTTCCGTTAGAAGTCAAAAGAACTTTGTCAAAAGAAACTTTTGCTCCTTTATCTCCTGCTAAACGGTTTACAAATAACTTTTGGTCTTGCTCTATTTTGTATTGAAGCCCCGCTATCTCTACGATTGCAAACATTGTTATAAGTATTTAATTTTAAAATTAGTTTGCAAATATAAACTTTTTTTTTCTACCACAAAAATCCTATCACTTTTTTAATAAAAAAACTTCTCTCGGATTTGAGAGAAGTTCTTGTATTATTTTTGAACAATTTTAGTTTTTGGAAGTTCTACTGTTCCTGGATCTTTCCAAAGTCCATCTTTTATCGCTTTTTTCTTAATTGCTTCAGCTCTTTTTCCACTGTCTGGGTGAGAATTGAACATTCTTTGGAATCCGTTTTCTTTAGCTCCTCCAGCAAGAAGTTCTAACTTTTTGAATGCAGTATAAGCTCCTACTACATCATAACCATTAGATTTCATGAATTGGTATGAATAGTCATCCGCTTGGCTTTCTTGTTTTCTACTGTGAGAAGAATCCAAGAACGCATTTGCCATGCTTCCTAACTGAGAATCGCTGAGTTTTGATACTGTGTTACTTGCAGCTCCAGCTGCATCTACAAGTGCAGCTCTGGTGTATGCAGATTTGATAGCGTCTTTAGTATCTTCGTTTTTCACATGTCCGATTTCATGCCCAATAACAGCCAAAAGCTCATCATCTGTCATGATATCCATAAGAGAAGAGAAAACTCTCACGCTTCCATCAGCAGCAGCGAAAGCATTGATGTCTCTTACTACATATACTTTATAATTTAAAGTAAGTCCATCTTGGTTTTTGTGTTTCCCGAAAAGGCGGTTTAGTCTTTTTGTGTAAGGGCTGTTTTTGTCAGCTACTGGATTGTTATTATCCATCCAGTCCACAGATTCTTTAGAAAGTCTTGCTGCATCAGCGTTGGAGAAAGTCAATGCTTTTACTCCTTTTGCACCTGCATCTAGTGCTTTTCCTAAATTGATTTTTTGAGCATCAGCAAAATGAATTGCTCCTGCCATAAGACCTAAATAAATTACTTTTTTAAACATAATTTTTGTTTTTAAATGATGCACAAATTTACTAAATATTATTCAGAAGGGATAAATTTTAATTAAAAATTTTATTTTTGGCTAAAAATTCTCGGTTTGATGAAAAGAGATTTATACATTGATTACGCGAAGGGCTTGGCAACTTTGTTGATAGTTTTTATCCACACTGTTTTTTGGTCTGGGCAGTTTTATGTTTCTAATGAAATGAGGATTTTCAGTCTGCTTTTTGATGTGCCTATTTTCTTTGCACTCAGTGGATTGACCTCTTCTGGAAATCTTGATAAAACCTTTCGTAGGTTGCTGAAATTACAAATCACCTACATGATTTTCGTGACAGGATTGTTCTTTTTTGATAGTTTTTTCAAGATTTTTCTGTAGTCCTTTTTTGATAAAGAAACATACCAAAATTTCTTCCTGACTTTCGGGTCGAAATATACGGAGAACAGCCTGAGTCAGCCTTTTGATTTCAAAGTCTTGGGGAACTGGTGGCTGCATCAGTATGGCACTTGTGATGTTTTTCCTGTGGTAATGGGTAGTTTTTGGTATTTAAAAACTTACTACATTGTTACTTTTTTTGGAGTCATTGTGCTGAGGTTTTTCTCAAAATACATTTGGTGGATTATAGGTTTTTGTGTGGCTTTTATATTTGTTTTTAATTTTAATCCAGATTTTTATCCCACTGGGCAGGTAGGTTATACGGTTTTTTATTTATTGGTTTTTCTTGTAGCTTACCAGCTGAAAAACAAGAAACTGACCAATTCCCAAGTTCTGTTTTTAATTGGTTTTGTGCTGCTCAGCCTTGTAGGAATGTTTTGGAGCTATGGAGTAAATATTTTTTATAAACTTAATAAACAGAAATTTCCGCCGAAAATCCCTTATATCGTTTGGTCTTTTGTTTCCTTGGCTCTGGTTTTTATCTTTTATAACAGACTGAAAATTCAGAAAGAAAGTCTGCTTTCGTACATAGGTCAGAATGCGATATTTTTCTATTTCACACAGGGAATCAGCTCGTCTTTGGTGTATTTTTTCATTCCTGTTTTTAGGGAAAATTTACATTGGTTCGTTTTGATGATTTTGATTTATGTTTTAAATGTCTTACTGGCTTTGATTATTGCTAAATTTCTGAAAAAAATAGATGAACAAAGTTGGAAAATTTTGAATTTATTGGCTGAAAAAATTAAATAAATATGTTATATTTGGAATAAAATTTTTTTACAAATCAAAGACAATCAATATTATAAATTTGTAAAACTAATTTTCAGTAGTTTTAAAACCAATTTACAATAATTGTCAAGGAATTTGATGGAAATTTGTACCAATAATTCAAAAAATAGGAATATGAAAAGAGTATTTAGAAATTCAGTAATGGTCTTTATGGCTGTGTTTATGATGGCTTCCTGTGCTAAAAAAAATGAGGCAGAAGCGACTCATTTAGACCTTGATTTAAAAGAATCTGAAGCAATGGTGGATAGTGCTGCCACATCTATATCTATGGCAGCAAGCCAAGAAGTGGAAGGTAAAAAATTCGTACGAAAAGCAAATGTAGATATGGATGTGTCAGATGTATATCAGGCGACTATCTATATAGAAAATACACTGAAGGAGATGGGTGGTTTTGTGACGAGTAGTAATTATCGTAGTGATGTTTTGGAGGAAAATATCTTCCCTCAGTCAGAAGAAAAATCTCTATATGTCCGTAAATACACCACTAAAAACCAAATGCAGGTGCGGGTGCCAACTGAGAAATTGTCCGATTTCCTAAAGTCACTGAATGACAAGAGTGTTTTTCTCCGAGAACGCACCATCACGGCGCAAGATGTGAGTGCAAATGTAAAAATGGCTGAACTGGAAAAACAAAGAATGGAGAAACATAAAGCTCAGCTTTCCCAGCAAACCAATACCACAAAAAATGCAGAAGCAACAAATGATAATGAACGAGAGCTTAATTATCAGAAAATAAATGATTTTAATCTCGCTGACGAACTGAAATACAGCACGGTGGATATCTATCTTTCTGAACCGAAATTCAAGATTTCTCAAGTGGAAATGCCGAACATCAGAAGCTTGGAAGACAAATACAAAGGAAGTTTTTGGTATGATTTTAAAGAAGCTTTCGTTGATGGATTCTATGGATTCCAGAAGTTCTTGATACTCGCTGCAAACGCATGGATGTTTATTTTAGCAGGCGTTTTAGGAATTTTTGTTTGGAAAAACAGAAAGAAATTTTGGAAAAAATCAGATAAAAAAGAAGAAGAAAAATAAATGATGAAAATCCCTGCACACAGCAGGGATTTTTTCAATTTAAAAGACTAAATTTGTGTTTTTTAATAATTAAAATTTATGCTACCAAAAATAAACCCTACCCAGACCAAGGCTTGGAAAGGTCTGAATGAATATTTTGCTGAAAAAAACTTTGATTTGAGAGAGCTTTTTGCTGAAAATCCTAATCGTTTTGAGGAGTTTTCTATAAAAAGAGAAAACTTTTTGTTTGATTTTTCTAAAAATTTAATCGATGAAAAGGTAAAAAATCTTTTGCTCCAGTTGGCTGAAGAATGCGAACTGAAAACGGCAATTTCTGCAATGTTTTCAGGCGAAAAAATAAATGAAACCGAAGGAAGGGCAGTTCTCCACACGGCTTTGAGAGATTTTTCTGATCAGCCGATTTTAGTGGAAGGGAAAGATATAAAACCCAATGTAAAAAGAGTTCTTTCTCAGATGAAAACTTTTTCGGAAAAGGTGATTTCTGGCGAGCACAAAGGATTTTCAGGAAGGGAAATCACGGATGTGGTGAATATTGGTATTGGTGGTTCGGATTTAGGGCCAGTGATGGTCTGCTCCGCATTGAAACATTTTAAAACAAGGCTGAATGTGCATTTCGTGTCTAATGTAGACGGAAATCATTTAGCCGAAACGCTTAAAAACCTCAGTCCAGAGACCACACTTTTCATCATCGCTTCTAAAACTTTCACTACGCAGGAAACCATGACCAATGCCCATTCTGCAAAGGATTGGTTCTTAAAATCTGGCAGTCAGGGAGATATAGCAAAACATTTTGTGGCGCTTTCTACTAATGTTTTGGAGGTTAAGAAATTTGGAATCGCCGAAGAAAATATTTTTGAATTTTGGGACTGGGTTGGCGGTCGCTATTCGCTTTGGTCGGCTATCGGGTTAAGTATAGTATTATCAATTGGTTATGATAATTTTGAACAACTTTTAAAAGGAGCAAATGACACGGATATTCATTTCCAAAAAGCATATTTTTCCGAAAATGTTCCAGTGCTGATGGCATTGCTGGGCATTTGGTATAGAAACTTTTTTGATGCAAGTTCGCATGCTGTTCTCCCTTATTCTCAGTATCTTGACCGTTTTCCTGCTTACCTTCAGCAGGGCGATATGGAGAGTAATGGTAAGTCTGTGGATAGAAATGGGGAATTTGTGTATTACGAAACTGGGCCGATTATCTGGGGAGAGCCAGGGACTAACGGGCAGCACGCCTTCTATCAGCTTATTCATCAGGGAACGGAGCTGATTCCGTCGGATTTTATCGCTTATGCGAAGTCTTGTAATTCAGTTTCTGACCATCAGGAAAAACTTTTGGCGAATTTCTTTGCGCAGACAGAGGCTTTGGCGTTTGGAAAGGATAAAGAGCAGGTTTTAGATGAGTTACAAAAAACCAATAAATCTGTTGCTGAAATAGAAAAACTGGTAAATTATAAGATTTTCCAAGGAAATATTCCGACAAATTCATTTTTGTTCAAAGAGTTAAATCCTTTTTCGCTGGGGCAGCTTATCGCTTTGTATGAACATAAAATATTCGTTCAGGGAGTGATTTGGAATATTTTTAGTTTTGACCAATTTGGGGTGGAACTTGGAAAAGTCCTCGCAAACAGAATTTTACCCGAACTTACCAATTCTGATAAAATTTCTTCCCATGATTCTTCTACGAATGGACTGATAAATTATTATAAAACAAATAAATAACAAAAAATATTTACTATGAGAACTTTATTACTAATAGTTTTAATTTTCTTTTCAGGATTGATACAAGCTCAAGATGATTTGCTGAAAAAATCCGAAAAAGGGGATGCAGAAGCGATGTTTTATCTTGCATCATCATATTTTTTGGGAGAAAAGGGCTATCCGCAGGATAATGAAAAAGCGCTGCTGTGGTTCCAAAAGTCAGCTGACAAAGGCTATGCAGAATCACAGAACACGCTCGGAACTATTTACATAAAAGGCTGGGCAGGAGTGAAACAAGATTATGGAAAAGCTGTAAAATTGTTAGAAAAAGCCGTGAAATCCAATCATGCTGATGCTTGTAATAATTTGGGGCTCCTGTATCGAGATGGCACAGGTGTAAAACAAGATTACAAAAAAGCAATAGAACTTTTCCAAAAAGGAGCTAATCTGGGGAGTTCTTCTGCGGTAGATAACTTGGCGTATATGTATTATATGGGCTGGGGTGTGGAGAAAAACTACGAGAAAAATTTGGAGCTGATAGAAAAATCAGTGAAAATGACCAAAGATAAGCAACGGCTGGTGCAAGTTGCCTATTTTTATCTTAAAGGGGAAGAAGTAAAACAAAATATCCCAAAAGCCATAGAACTGTACACTTGGGGGCATGAGAATTTCCCTGCCGAGGTAGCATTTCCTAATTATTTAGGGATGATTTATATTTATTATAATGACAAAGGTGACTTTACAAAAGCCTTAAAATGGTATAAAATAGCGGCTAATCTTGGTGATGTGGATGCGATGAATAATCTAGCTTTCATCTATCTGCAAGACAATCCACAAGTGAAAAATACCCAGCAAGGAATAGAATGGATGGAAAAAGCAGCCAATTTGGGAAATCCGAAAGCTATCTATAATCTCGGATACCTCTACACGCTCGGTGGGGATTTGCCAAAGAACTATGACAAGGCGGTAGAATGGTTCAGAAAAGGGGAAGCCATCGGTGAAGAAATGAGTATTTCCTCACTGGGAGCAATGTATCATGCGGGGATTAAGTTTAAAAAAGACCTGCAAAAAGCCAAAGAATATTATCTAAAAGCCACAAAAGATGAAAATCTCGCAAAAGCTCTCTTTGAGCGAAATGAAAAACTTATAAAAGAAAATCCCACAAAAATATATGCATGGAGAGCAGATGGGGAATAGGATATAAATATGTTTGAATAGGAAAATTTTACAAACAGAAAATGGGAATGATTCTGAAAAATTAGTGTAGAAATAAGAATAAAAAATGTAATGGAATAAGCATGATGAGTTATGACTAATGAGAGATTTAAAAATTGGTTGAAATATTACAGGGCTTCTTTGATAGATTCTTCTAGGGGGAGTAAATATGCATATTTAGGAGGTCCACTGAATAGAAAAAGCTTCGATATAGAGCAGCTTTCTGAAGTAGAGCTTAAACAGGTTTGGGATGAGAAAAATATGTATTCTTTTAGTATAGGGGAGTACATAGAGGATATGAATCAGGTGGATGCTTTGTATGATGATGAAGATGCATTTTTTGAAGTTATTAATTTGGGTAAAAAGGGTAACGAGATAGACTCTGTTAAATTTAATAAAATAGAGATAGCGCCTATTTTTATTCAAAACTCAAAAGAGCATACAGAATTTGAAGGTGATTCTGAAATCCATTATCCTTATTGGATTCCTGCATACTTACGGCAAGATGGCAAGCTCTTTCCTCCAAAACAAGATGAAAGACCAGCTTTTTTAAGGGAATATCTAAGCCCAAATCCTAAAGATAGCCCTACCATAGCTGAAATGGCCAAGGTAGATTCTGAGTCATCAAACTTTGATTTTAATAGAAATACATGGGGGCAATATTGGGAAGATTGTGAGGCGTATTTTAACAAAATAACAGATAAGAAATACACAGATTATCAGCAAGGTGTAATTAAATTTAGACTATGTAAATATGAAGATGTCAATACTACTAAACATATTCTCGCTCTTTATAATGACCTGATTTATAAAGATAATTCTAAGGTCAATTATAATATTTTGGAAATGTTGTTAGATGCTAACAAGTTTCAAAAAATAAATGATACCAAAGATATTGAGGATGTCCTTGTTCCAAATCATTATGGGCATATGGGAGAAGAGTTTCCTTTATCCAAATCACAGAGAGAAGCATTTGCGAAATCTCAATATGAGAATCATTCAGATATTTTTGCGATTAATGGTCCTCCTGGGACAGGAAAAACAACGATTTTACAAAGTTTTATTGCTAATAGTTTAGTTAATGCAGTACTAAATAATACTCCACCACCTCTCATCGTAGGTTGTTCTTCTAACAACCAAGCTATAACCAATATTTTGGATAGTATGAAGCTTGAAAATAAATCAAAAGATGTATTACAAGAGAGATGGTTGCCAGGAGTGAATTCATTTGGTTTGTATCTTACAGGGACATCCAAAAAATCAGAAGAGCTAAAAAAATATCAGTGTGCTACAAGTCCATTTTTTACAGAAGGTTTTGTATATCAGATGGATGAAGAAATAAATATCAGAGAATGTATAGAATATATAATTGATAAGTTTGAGGAGTATGTAAAACATCATCATCCTGATTATGATTTTTCAAAAAACACCAAAATAGAAAGCGTGCAAGCATATTTGAAATCTCTTATAGAAGAATGTAAAAAGGAGATAGATGACTATACAAATGCGGCTCTTTTGAAATACACCATTCCAGTTCTTTTGAAAGAGAATAATTTTAATAATGAAGATGAGATATTTCACAATATTGAAGATGTTCAGCAGGATATTCAAAATACAAAATCACTCATCAATTCTTTAGAGGAATCTAAGAAACTTTTAGAAGAGAAGTATCAGAATTTTCCCTTTGATATAAAACATCTTCCTTTTGCTAACTTTAAAAGAATTAAGGAAAATGCGTTTAAGTTGATACTTAAAGAGCATCTGGAGTTATATTCTCCACAAATAAAATTTTATAATTATTTTGAAGTACAATCTGCTACGGATGAGATAGTTTTAGGCACACAAAAACAACTAAAACATTTAGAAAACACACTCACACAAATGGAAAATATACTGGAGGAGTGTAAGAAAATACGGCAAAATTATACATCTAAAATACAATTGTGGAATGAGAAATATCAACACAAATGGGATAATTTAATAGAAAAAACAAAGGATGAATATCAAGGACTAAACTGTATTGAGGATATGGCAGTGAAGTTAGATATTTCTTTAAGACATAAATTATTCTGGTTGTGTGTTCATTATAGAGAGGTTGAGTTTATAAAGGAACAATCTGATAAAGATACAACGGCTAGTAAAAACGAAAGAAGTAAAAACAAATACAAAGTAAAACTAGAAAGAATAGCAAAGTTAACGCCTCTTTTTATTTCTACTTTTCATACACTACCTAGATACTGTTCTTATTACTCGATTTCAGAAGGAAATGTTTTTTATAATGACCTCTTTGATTTTATGATTGTTGATGAAGCGGGACAGGTCTCTCCGGAAGTAGCTATTCCATCTTTTGTGTTTACAAAAAAACTTCTTGTGGTAGGGGATATATATCAAATAGAACCTATTTGGGGTGTTTCAGAATTTGTGGATTATAAAAATGCAGAAAAATATCATATAATAGAGTCGGAAGAGCAGTTTAAATTTTTGAGGGATTGTGGATATTTAGCCTCTAGTGGAAGTGTGATGAAATTAGCTTTGTACAAGTCTCATTTCACTTATCAAACTAACAATGGAGAGTTTAAGGATGGGGTGCTACTCAGAGAACATAGAAGATGTATAGATCCAATTATTCATTATTCCAATAAGTATGTATATCAAAATAGCTTGATTCTTAGAGGAGGAGAATCTCATATGAAATCTCATAATCTTCCTAGTATAGGATATCTACATATTAATGGATTTTATGAGAAGTATAATTCAAGCAATAGGAATATTGCTGAAGCGAATACAATTATATTGTGGTTAAAGGATCAAAAAGAAAAACTTGAAAAAGCTTACAATAAACCTTTACAAGATATTGTTGCGATAATTACTCCATATTCAGCACAGAAAGATTATATAAAGAATCTGATTAAAATCAATTTGTCCCAGGAATTATCTAACTCTATGACTGTAGGGACTGTGCATGCCTTACAAGGAGCAGAGAAACCGATTATATTGTTTTCTCCTACAGATTCAGATCCTAATAAGCCATTGTTTATGAATTATGGAGGGAAAAATAACATGTTGAATGTAGCATTGACTAGAGCTAAACATTCTTTCTTGGTATTTGGTAATATGGTTATTTTTAAACAGGGACAAAATACGCCATCATCTAATCTGGCGGAGCTTTTATATACTTACCCTGATAGTTCTTTGGATGACACTTTTGTATATACAAAAAATACCTTGTTTACAGATAATACAGATAAAGTAAACTATCTAACCACATTGGAAGAACATAGAAATGCTCTGAAAAAATGTTTCAAAATTGCTGCTAATGAGATTATCATTAGTTCTCCATTTATTTCCATAAATGCTATAAATGAAGATGGTATTTCAGAACTTATAAAAGAAACTTCTAACAAAGGAGTAAAAGTTACTATACTTACAGATGAATATTTAGATAAAGTAGATGGAAAGCTAAAACCTCACTCCCAAGAAGGAAGAAAATTACTAAAAGATTCTGGTGCGAAATTGATTATTTATAAAGGAATACATAATAAGACAATCTGTGTAGATGATAGATTGCTTATCGAAGGCTCTTTCAATTGGCTTTCTGCTTCTAGAGATGAAAATAGTAAATACGCAAGGAAAGAAACATCTTTGGTTTTACAAGGTGTTAATGTTCCTTCCAAAGTTGATAGGATAAAACAAATGTTTAATTTGTAAAAAGTTTTAAGAATAAAAAAAGAGTTATCAGATGATAACTCTTTTTTGGCGCCTTTTGCTGGGCTCGAACCAGCGACCCTCTGATTAACAGTCAGATGCTCTAACCGACTGAGCTAAAAAGGCGTTTTGTTCATTTTTAGTGGTGCAAATATAGCATGTATTTTAATATCAACCAAATAATTTTCTAATAAAAATATGAATTTAACCTTAATTTATTCATTATCAGTTTGAAAAATATTCATGTTTTTAAAATAATTTATAAATGTCATTTCCAAAAACGAGAACCATCAGCCCTAAAAGCAAGATTACTCCTGCCATTTGTGCATATTCTAGCACTTTCTGGGAAGCTGGTTTTCCTGTAATCATTTCCCAAAGGGTAAATATCACATGCCCGCCATCTAGCCCAGGGATAGGGAGTAGGTTTAGAAATGCTAACCAAACAGAGAACATAGCCGTAAAACTCCAAAATGCTGCCCAGTCAATCTCTGTAGGCATCATTTTCACGATTCCAATTGGTCCAGAAACCTGTTTGTAGCCCTCAGTTTTTTTGTTGAATAATATTTTAAATTGTTTAACTTGCTGAGTCAGAGACTCTATTGTTCTTTCAAAACCTCTTCCTATTGCTTCGAAAAATCCAAACTCTTTGGTCACTTTAGCTTTCTCCAAAACGGCCATTGATTGGGCTTCATCTATTTTGAAACCAAGTTTACCATCCTTGTCTACACTAGCCTCAGCAGTTTGGTTTTGTCCGTTTCTAATAAATTCTAAGCTGATTTTTTTATTTTTATTTTCATTAAGAGCAGCGGTTAGTTCATCAAAGAACATTACAGATTTACCATTGATTCCCACAATTTTATCGCCCTTCATCAGACCTGCTTCTTTTGCTCCACCAGCAAATGCAGAGTCTACTATCACGAGTACTCTTGGAGCGATATAGCCTCTTCCACCAGATTTTAGAACTTCGCCAACGCCTTCTTTATTGATGTCAAAAGTTACTTCTTTCCCTTCTCTCATTACAGTTACTTGGTCAGCAAAGAGCATGTTCATTACAGAATTATTGAAAGACAGGGCAGGTTTTCCATCTATTTTTAGAATTTTATCTCCTGGTTTTAGTCCCATTTTTTGTCCTGCTTCATTCACAAAAATTCCATTCTCTATTTTAGAATTATCATAGAAAACTTCTCCTTTCAAGAAACTCAATGAAGCGAAAATTATCCACGCTAAAAAGAAATTAACAGTAACTCCGCCAAGCATGATGATAAGTCTCTGCCAAGCAGGTTTGCTACGGAATTCCCAAGGTTCAGCAGGTTTTTTCAGTTGTTCCGTATCCATGCTTTCGTCCACCATTCCTGCTATCTTTACATAGCCACCCATAGGCAGCCACCCGATACCCCATTTTGTGCTGTCTTTGTGTTTTCTCCAGTCGTCATCAGGAAGGTTTTCTGTATTGATAGGAACTTCTTTTTTTTCTCCATCTATCTCGATGATTTCTGTATCAGGCTGATTTTTAGAGAAAAATTTGTATTGCCATTTTCCGTTGATTTTTTTCATTGAAAATAAAGAAAACCAAGGGTCAAAAAATAGGAAAAATTTCTCTGCGCGGGTCTTGAACCACTTTGCAGGAAGATAATGACCTAATTCATGAAGGGCTACTAAAATAGAAATGCTTAGAATGAACTGAAATATTTGTATTGCTAAATCCATCAAATTTAAAATTAAAATCGTGCAAAGGTAATAAAAACATTATTAAATATTTTTGGATTAAAAATAAAAATAATAGATTTACAATCAAAAATCAGAAAAAATGAAAATAACAGCGTTAAATTTGGATATTCGATGGAAATCTCCAGAGGAAAATATCAATATCATTGAAGAAAAACTAAAAGATGAGCAAGCGGATGTATTTCTTCTTCCAGAAATGTTTACTACTGGATTTTGTGTTGATACGGAAGAGGTAGCAGACAGCAAAGGCGAAACCCTAGCATGGATGAAGCGTTTTGCGGAGAAGAAAAAATCAGCAGTAGGCGGGAGTGTTTCAGTGAAGGAAAATGGGCAGTTTTATAATAGGTTTTATTTCGTGGAACCTTCTGGAAAAGTTCATCAATACGATAAAAAACACTTGTTTTCTTTCGGTGGAGAGGACAAAATCTATACACCAGGGAAGGAGCGTGTGGTGGTTGATTATAAGGGAGTTAGGTTTTTGCTTTTGGTGTGCTATGATTTGAGATTTCCTGTATTTGCTAGAAATGTAGATAGCTATGATGTGATGATAGATGTAGCCAGCTGGGCAGAACCTCGTATTTTGGCGTGGGAAACTCTTTTGAGAGCTAGAGCTATTGAAAATCAGTCGTTTGTGTTCGGTGTTAATAGGATAGGGATAGATGGTTCTGGGTTGAATTATCCAGAAAGCACCCGTTGTTTCTATGCCGATGGGACAGAAATTTCTGAGAAAAATGGAGATATAATATCAGCGAATATAGATTTGGAGAAACTAAATTCTTTTAGACAGAAATTTAAAGTCCTTTTAGACAGAGATGAATTTGAATTAAAATAGAAAATGGAGCTTTATAACGGCTCCATTTTTTATATAAATAAAAATAATTTCTTAAAAATCCTCGTCAGAATCTATTGTGAAAGAACGGGATTTGAAGTCTTTGTCATGTTTTTCAGAAATTACATCTTCTCCTTTTTGTTCAATAATGAAATCCTTAGTTTCATTAAACATTTCTAAGAAACCTTTGAAATCTTCTTTGTAAAGATAGATTTTGTGTTTTTCAAAAGTTGCTTCACCACTTTCATTAAAATTCTTTTTACTTTCTGTGATAGTAAGGTAGTAGTCGCCTGCTTTTGTTTCTCTCACATCAAAGAAATAAGTTCTCCTTCCTGCTTTTAACACCTTTGTAAAAATTTCATTTTCTTGGCGTTCTTTGTAATCACTCATTTTATTGTTATTTTAATAATGCTCAACAAATTTAAGATAATTTTTTAAATTTTCATAGAAAAAATCAAAAAAACTATCAAAAATCATGTATTTGGTTTACAGATTTATTTTTTTACTGCTCGTAACGGTTTCTCTGTGGGTGATGATGATGGCAGTGCAGTTGGCAACCTCTTTTTCTATATTGGTCAAAATATTTTGTTCGGTTTTGGTGTCCAGAGCCGATAAGCAGTCATCAAAAATCACGATTTGAGGCTGTTTGATAAGGGCTCTGGCGATGCAGATTCTTTGTTTCTGCCCGCCTGAAAGCATCACGCCTCGTTCTCCTACCACAGTTTGGTATTTGTCTCTGAAGAGCATCACATCATTATGAATGTCGGCTATTTTTGCGAATTTTTCTATCAGTTCAGGCGTAGGATTGTCTATCGCAAAGCCGATGTTATTCTCTATCGTGTCAGAGAAAAGATAACTTTCCTGCGGGATATAACCGATGAATTTTCGGTAAAGTTCCAGATTGTGTTCTTTTAGGTTTTTGCCGTCTATCAGTATTTCTCCTTCGTCTGGGTCTATCAACCTGCAAAGAAGAAGAGCGATGGTAGATTTTCCACTTCCTGTTTTTCCTGTGATGGTAATGAATTCTCCCGCATTTACTTTAAAACTTAAATTCTCCACAGCTTTGATGCCCGTATTGGGATAGGTGTAGCTCACATTTCGGAATTCTATATCTCCTTTGATTTCGTAAATATCATGATTGGTATTAACGATATCAGAATGAATGTCCTTAAATTCATTTATCCTCTGCATAGATGCTTCTGCCCGTTGGTTGATGGAAGTTACCCAGCCTACGGTACTGAATGGAATCACCATAGCATTGGCATACATAAAGAAATTAGCAATCATACCAATGTTAATCTCTCCATTAATGTATTTCTGTCCACCAATGAATAAAATAGCGATATCCAAAATTCCCACAATCAGAATCATAGAAGTGTAAAAGAAATTTTCGTATTTAGCTAAATCTACCGATCTGTTTTGGTAGCTTTTTATTTTTTCATCGTATTTGTCTTGGACATATTTTTCTTTGTTAAAGAATTTCACCACTCTAATTCCCGAAAAACTATCCTGCACGAAAGTAGAAATCGCAGACTGGCTCTCCTGTACTAGTTTTGATTTTTTTCCTACAATTCCGCTTACTTTATACACTGAAAGAGAGAATATAGGAAGCAGAATGAGGATAACGAGTGTCATCTCCAAATCAGTCCTTATCATATAAAAACTGGTAATCATCAGCAAGATGATGAGGTTTGCTACATACATCACGCCAGGACCGAGATACATTCTAATGGCGATAATGTCTTCGCTGAGACGGTTCATAAGGTCGCCTATGCTTGTTTTTTTGAAATTTGTAAGAGAAAGACTTTGGTAGTGCTGATAGATTTCGTTTTTTAGTTCGTATTCTATTTTCCTTGATGTTACTATGATGGTCTGTCTCATCATGAACCGAAAAATTCCTGCAATGATGGATGAGCCTATGATGATGCCTCCATTGATAAGAAGAGTTTTTATAATTGTGTCGCTGTCGGTATTTTTACTGCTCAAAACCTGCTGTATAGCATCTATGGTGTCTCCCAGATACTGTATCCAGAAAATATTGAAAAAATTACTAAGAAAAATAAATAAAACTCCCAACGAAAGCATATTTCGATGCTTCCAAAAATAGGGATTAAGGGATTTTAGGGCTTTCATTCTTTTTTACATATTTGTAGGGAGGATAATCATAAGTGTGGTTCCTTTTCCTTCTTTGGAGCGGATGGAGATTTCTCCCTTATAGTCTTCTATCATTCTTTTTACCATTGCCAGCCCGAGGCCTGTTCCGCTGGATTTGGTGGTAAAATTGGGTTCAAAGATTTTTTCTAATTTGTCCTCAGGGATTCCGTTTCCGTTATCCTCTATGGATAGGCTTATTTTTTTATTTAAAAGTTCCAGATTGATTTTGATAAAAAAGTCTTGCTTCTCATTTTTTGCTTGTTGGGCATTTAGGATGAGGTTGGTCATTATCCTTTGGAAGAAAGATTTATCAAAGTTTATGAGAATATTATTTTGTTTAGGGTGAAATATGATTTCATTTTTGTCATCAAAAATCCTTATAAGGGATAAAATCTCATTGTTCACATTGATTACTTCATTCTTTTTTTCGGGTAGTTTTGTAAACTCCGAAAAAGCTCCAGCTACTTTTGCTATTAGGTCTATCTGGTCTTCCATAGAGGCGCAGAGTTTTTTTACTTTATCTTCTATCTCAGGGTCGTTTTTATCAAATTTCCTTTCAAAATTTTGAATGAGGAGTTTCATGGGAGTCAATGGATTTTTTACTTCATGAGCCACCTGCTTAGCCATTTCACGCCATGCAGACTCTTTCTCTTTGAAGAATAATAGCTTTTTCTGTTCCTCTATCATTCGGATGGTTCGGTTATAGGAATTGATGAGCGGAGTGAATTCATCATCGTTGTAATATCGGATGGGTTTTATTTCTTCATTGAGGTCTATTTGTGTGATTTTTTGTGAAATTTTTCTAATGTTTTTCGTAAGTTCATCAGAGATTCTCCAGCTTAGCCATATTCCAAGAGCGATGATGATGATGTTCGCCGCAACCATGATTTGGATATACTGATTAAAGGTATCCAATCGGGTGTTATCACTATGATAAAAAGGGAAAAAAACAATCGCGACAGGCTCCAGCATGTTGTTCAGGAGTGGAATGTAGGAGGCTGTTAGATTGTCCTCTTCATCTTTTATATATTCCACAGCATCAAATCTATTTCCTTTTTTTAGGATTTTTTTTAGGACTTCTTCGGGAATTTCTTGTGGAGAAACTTGGTTTTTCTCTTTGTTGGAAAGCAGGAATTTTCCTTGTAGATTATAGATGATAATGTCCTGTTTGTTGATATCGGAGATCTCTAGGATTTTTTTCTCCAAGACAGGTTTTATGTTTTCTTCGGTCACAGTTGTATGGCTCACGGCATAGTCCAGTGAAGACATTAGTATTTCTACCGTTTGGCGTAGTCTTTCTTTGTTTTGGGTTTCGGTATTTTTTTTGAAAACGAGATAGGAAATCACCGTTACACCTATGATACTCAGTAGGGTAACCAGCATAAATCCGAAGAAGATTCTTGTTTGTATGTTTCCTTTGATGATGGAGCTCATGGGTTATTTTTTCATAAGTTTTGCTACATATTTCCCAATGATATCAAATTCCAGATTCACTCTGCTGCCGATTTCTAAATTCTTCAAATTAGTATGTTCCCAAGTGTAAGGAATTATCGCCACCGAAAACTCATTTTCTCCGCTGTGGGCTACAGTAAGGCTGATGCCGTCCACGGTGATAGACCCTTGTGGAACGGTAGTAAATCCGTCTTTCTCGGTGTATGCTATCGTGATGTAGTGGCTGCCGTTTAGGTTTTCTATGGATTTTATTGTCCCTGTTTGGTCTACATGTCCCTGCACGATATGCCCGTCTAGCCTGCCGTTCATCAGCACGCATCTTTCTAGGTTTACTTTTGTGCCTATTTTCCAGCTTCCCAGATTGGTTTTTTCCAAGGTTTCTTGTATTGCGGTTACGCCATATCGCTGATTTTCAATTTTTTCTATGGTCAGGCAGCAGCCGTTATGAGAAAGACTTTGGTCTATTTTTAGTTCATCTGTAAAAGGGCAGCTCATCGTAAAATGAACACTTGTTCCCTTGGCTTCTATATTTTCTACTGTGGCAGTGGCTTCTACTATTCCTGTAAACATAAATTTAAAGTATTTTTGGATAAATCTGTTTTCTTCTCAAAAAATTAAACTAATTTTGCTCTTTTAAGAGCCAAAGTTAAGCAAAATGGAATTTAAACATAAAATAAAAGTAGGAATTTCTATCGGAGACTATAATGGAATAGGTCCAGAAATTATTCTTAAAACATTGAAAGACAAGAGTATGCTGGATTTTTTCACGCCTGTGATTTTTGGTTCAGGGAAGCTCTTTTCTTTTCAGAAAAATGTATTTAAACTGCAGTTTAATTTTAACTATATCCTTCACGCCTCTGAGGCGGTAGATGGGCAGATAAACATCGTAAATCTTCGCAAAGATGAAATGGAGGTGAAGTTCGGTACGCCCACAGAGGAATCTACCAAGCTAGCGATAGACTCGTTAGAAGCTGCAGCAAACGCCCTTATGAAAGGTGAAATAGATGTGCTGGTAACTGCGCCTATCAACAAAGATGAAATGATAAAACACGGTTTCCCATACACAGGGCATACCGAGTATTTGGAGAAAAAATTTGCAGCCAAAGGATTGATGTTTTTGGTAACAGAGGATTTAAAAGTAGCAGTTTCTACCCATCATATTCCACTGGCGAAAGTAGCAGAAACGATTACGAAACAAAGGATAATGGACCAAGTAAAACAGATGAATAACTGTCTGAAACTGGATTTCTCTATTGAAAGACCAAAAATCGCAGTTCTTGGGCTGAATCCACACTCAGGCGATGGTGGAACGATAGGAATGGAGGAAAAAGAAATCATAGAACCAGCCATAAAGGAATTGTTCGACCAAGGTTTTATGGTCTTCGGGCCTTATCCTGCGGATAGCTTCTTCCAGCCAGAAAAATACAAGAATTTTGATGGAGTTTTAGCAATGTATCATGACCAAGGGCTTACTCCATTTAAGACCATCGCATATGAAAACGGAGTGAACTACACAGCAGGAATGCCGCTCATTAGAACATCGCCAGACCATGGAACAGCTTATGATATCGCAGGGAAGGGCGTTGCAGATGCTCATTCCTTTGAGGAGGCAGTTTTCACAGCGATAAAGATTTTCAAAAATAGAGTAGAAAATTTGGACCTTATCGCTCATAAATTAGAGGTAAGAAAAATTGCTCAGAATGTAGAAGATGAGGATCTTCCAGAAGGAGAGGAATAACAAAAGCACCTGATTTCAGGCGCTTTTTTCTTTTATTATTTTTTTACTCGTTTTATTTTATTGGCGTTTTTCTTTTCTTCCTCTTTTTTTCGTTTGTTTTCCGCTTGGTCATAGAGGGCGGTGTCTGTTTCGTAGATGATTTCTACATTTTCAGGCGAGTCCAAAAATATATCCTTCCATTTCCGTGGGCGGTCTTTGGTGTTCCAGTTAAACTCTGCGAATTTTCGCTTCTCTGGAGCTATTTTGCTCATAGGATATATGTCCGTATTTGCGCCGATGTTACACGCTACGATGTGCAGTTTTTGTTCCTCGAAAAGCGCCTCAATTTCTCCACATGATGACAGCGAAATGCCCAGCCTATCCATGTTTTTTGTTTTTGTGTTTTGGCTTTCTACATAGTTAATGGCCTGTGCATTTTCGGTTACTTTTATCAGATGAATGTTATTGTTTTTGTAGTAGGCTATCATCTGTTTTCCTTTCACTTGGTTAAATTCATCTTTTAGATTGATAGAATCTACCTTGCTGATTGCTAGAGCGTTTCCGATTACTTTTAAAGAATCTATACTTTCGTTTTGTGTGTTGAGGTAAGCCTTGATAACATCACCTGTCACTTGTCGTTCGCCTGTCCAGAAAATAGGTTTTCTGATGAGGTGAAGCTCTCCATCGGTTTCATTAAAGCTAAGTGAATCGGCTCTTGCCTGTGCATTAGATTTGAACATTCTGGCTTTGTGGTAGGCTTTTAGGAAACTTTTTTTCATTCTGGTGGAATCGGCTTTTTGGTAAGCGATGATTCTTTCGGCAGAGAAAAATAGTGAATCGTTTTTAAAGATTTTCACAGCATAAGGCTTCCCTGTAATCATCGCAGAATCTTTATTTTCAAATATCTCGCCATAAGAGCCTCTCACAAAGCGGTTTTCCCTTGGGTCGTCCAGCAGTACATTTCCTTTCGCAGTTCCGAAGCCTGTGTTTTGGTTGTAATACATGGCATCGCCTTTCAGGGTTTTTCCATTGTAGTAGATTCGTGAATTTTTACTGAGATAGACCTCCTTGCTGTTCATTTTATAGTGTCCTTTCTCTGTGTATACTGAGTTGGAAGGATTACTTTTGTTGATAATCGTAGTAGGGCCGTAGAACTCTGCGGTATTGGTGTTTTGATTTTGCTTGATTTTAGTTCCTTGCACTTGGTATTGGCTGTTGTCTATATTTACATTTCCTGTGACATCTACCACTCGGCTGGTGATGTTGTAGGTGGCAGTTTTGGTTCTGATGGTGTTGCTGCCATTGTAGATAGTTCCTCCCGTGTTGAAATAGGCTGTGTTCGGAATTCGGTCATAGTAGAGAATATCCGTTTTTATGGTTTGTTTAGGGTCGGTGAGGACTACATTTTTCCTTGCGATTCCACGCTGGGAGTTACCGTCATACTGGATTTCTCCCGCGGTGATTAGGTTGCCATCAGAGGTCTGCAGCTGGGTGTTTCCTATTGCCTTGGCGAAGTTCGCTTCAGAATAGAAAATCACGGTGTCGGCTTTTAGTGTAGAGCCTTTATGTTCCAGATGCACATTTCCTGTCATGAAGGTGTTTCCGTCGAACAAATCTTGTCTTTTCTGTGTAAGGTCTGCATGGATAATTTTTACCTTTACAGGTTCATCTTTTCCTTCTTGTTTTTGCTCAAAAAAAGGGTCTTTTTCCAAATTGCCATTTATGGAAGTAATCTGCCCAAAGACAAACAAAGTGGACAGCAGGAAAAAAGATATAAACAGTTTTTTTGTCATAAAATGGGTGTTTTTATGGAGTAGCCTCCTTCTTTTGTCCGTAGAAATAGAGCGTGTGGCTGTCTATGGATACACCGAAAGCGCTTTCTATGGATTCCTTTATCGCTTGGATTCTTGGGTCACAAAACTCTATGATTTCCTCTATTTCTTTCTGCGAACTATCTTTGTAGATAACGATATGGTCGTGCTGGCGGTCAAAATAGGATTTTTCATAGGTGGAACTTTCGCCGAACTGATGTTTTCTGACCAGCCCGGCATCTAGAAAAACCTCTATCGTGTTGTAGATGGTAGCTTTACTGATGTGGTATTTTTTCTGCAGCATTAGTAGATAGAGGTCATCTACATTAAAGTGCTTGTCGTAATTGTATATCTCCTCTAAAATAGTGTATCTCTCAGGAGTGTTTCTCAGTCCCTTTTCTTTCAAGTAATTCCGCAAAACCTCCTTGATGACTTCTATACTTTTACTATTCACTTTGTTTTCCATAGTGGGCAAATTTAATTATTTTTTACGAAGTAACAATTTAATTGTATCAAAACCAAATTCCTACCTTTTTTATACTCAATAAAAAAACCGCAGAAGGCTCTGCGGTTTCTTGCTATTGATTTTTATTTTACAGGATTTCCTTTGAAATCTGTTTTGTAGTAACCAAATTTTTCTTGTCCATTGGATTTCAGTTTTCCTTTTATAGAAACATCTATCAAATTCTTTTTAATTTCAATGGTATAAACATATTGGTATTCAAACTTCTCATCATCTTTGTATTTCTTCCAAGCATCATCTACTACTTTTTGTATTGTTTCAGTTGTTACTTCTTTAAAGTCAAATAACTCGTCTTCTAAACGGAAATCCTCTGGATTACCACCAATTACATCGATTTCCATAACCTCAGGAGCTTTCCATCCTGAATTAGAAGAATAACTGATTCCCTGCACTCTTCTTTTATCCTCATTGTCTTGGTAAACAATATTTACCATGAGTTCATCTAAATCATCTGTTTTAACCACTTTATCAGAATTTTTGGTAACCAGAAATCTTACTTCATCAGTTACTTTTGCATTTTCGCCAAGTTTTTCTACTACGGCATCATACCATTTTTTAGTTTGTGCTGGATCAGAAAATAGTTTGTAATCAACTTTTTCTTTTCCTGAAGCCTCATTTGCTGCTTCCTTTGCTGCATTTACAGCTTCTTTTGCTTTGTTACAAGATTGTAACCCCAGTAGCGATGCTGCTAAAATACCCGCAGCGATGAATTTTTTTGCTTTCATAATATTATTTTTTAAAAAAATTATTCGTACAAATTTAAAAATTTTTTACAATATTTTTTCATTAAAATAGAAAGAAATGTCTATTTATATAGTTTTTTGGAGTGTAAGAGTAGGATTTTTAGGAATAGTTTGTTTTTCAATAATTTAAATTCTAAAACCAAGAAGAAATAACTTTTTTGAAAATGGATTTAAATAAAAAAGAAAAACTTTGATTATTAAAGTTTTAATTCAAAAAAAAGATTATCTTTGCAGCGTTTTTGTGGGAAATTTTGGCGAAAACAGAGAAATTTAATACCTAACTTCTTCCTGATTTTTCAGTCCCACACACCGCCAATACTGAGAAAAAAGGAATACAAAGTGATATTTTTATGTCAAAACAAGAAGAGGTTCTTATGAACCAAAATGTGGCTCCAGAGCAGTTTGACTGGGATTCTTTCGAGTCTGGTCTTAACGCTGAGGACAGAAAAGAAAAAAATGAATTAGAAGAAATCTACAAAGGTTCTTTGAACGACCTTTCCGAATCTGATGTAATCATCGGGAAAGTGGTAAGACTTACAGACAAAGAAGCGATTGTAGACATCAACTTCAAGTCTGAGGGAGTAATATCTCTCAACGAATTCCGTTACAACCCTGGCCTAAAAGTAGGTGATGAAGTGGAAGTAATGGTAGACAGAAGAGAAGACAAAACAGGTCAGCTTCAGCTTTCTCACAAAAAAGCAAGAACGCTGAAAGCTTGGGATAAAGTAAATGAATACCACCAGTCTGGTGAAATCGTAAATGGTTTCGTGAAGTCTAGAACAAAAGGAGGTATGATTGTAGATGTTTTCGGAATCGAAGCATTCTTACCTGGTTCTCAGATTGATGTGAAGCCTATCAAAGACTACGACCAATTCGTAGGAAAAACGATGGAGTTCAAAGTAGTGAAAATCAACCCAGAGTTCAAAAATGTGGTAGTTTCTCACAAAGCTCTTATCGAAGCTGATATCGAAGGACAGAAAAAAGAAATCATTTCTCAATTAGAGAAAGGACAAGTTCTAGAAGGAACTGTTAAAAATATTACTTCTTACGGAGTATTCATCGACCTTGGTGGTGTAGATGGACTTATCCACATCACAGACCTTTCTTGGTCAAGAGTAAACCACCCATCAGAATTCCTTTCTGAAGGTCAAACAGTAAAAGTGGTAATTCTTGATTTCGATGATGAGAAAACAAGAATTCAGCTTGGTATGAAACAGCTAGAACCACATCCGTGGGAAGCTCTTTCTGCTGACTTGAAAGTAGGAGACAAAGTAAAAGGAAAAGTGGTAGTTCTTGCTGACTACGGTGCATTCGTAGAAATCGCACCAGGTGTAGAAGGACTTATCCATGTTTCTGAAATGTCTTGGTCTACTCACCTTAGAAGTGCAGGAGATTTCGTGAAAATCGGTGATGAGGTAGAAGCGGTAGTTCTTACTTTGGATAAAGATGAAAGAAAAATTTCATTGGGTATCAAACAATTGACTCCAGATCCATGGGCTGACATCCAGTCTAAGTATCCAGTAGGTTCTAAACACACAGGAACTGTTAGAAACTTTACTAACTTCGGTGTGTTTGTAGAATTAGAAGAAGGAATAGACGGACTTATCTACATTTCTGACCTTTCTTGGACTAAGAAAATCAAGCATCCATCTGAGTTCTGCGCTGTAGGAGACAAACTAGATGTAGTAGTTCTAGAGCTTGATACAGAAGCAAGAAGACTTTCTCTTGGACACAAACAATTGACTGAAAACCCTTGGGATAAATATGAATCTAAATACGCTGAAGGAACTGTACATGCAGGAACTGCAGTAGATGTTTTCGATAAAGGAGCTCAGGTTCAGTTCGAAGATGCAGAAGTAGAAGCATTCTGCCCTTCAAGATTGTTAGAAAAAGAAGATGGTTCTAAAATCAAGAAAGGAGAAGAAGCTCAGTTTAAAGTAATTGAGTTCAACAAAGAATTCAAGAGAGTAGTAGTTTCTCACACAGGTCTTTTCAGAGATGAAGAAAAGAAAAATGTAAAAGAAGCTGCAGCTAAGGCTTCTTCAAGCGAAGAAAAAACAACTCTTGGAGACATTGATGCTCTTGCAGAATTGAAAAAGAAAATGGACGGAGGAAAATAATCCATCCCATTTCTAAATACAAAAATCCCGCTTGCTAAACAGCAGCGGGATTTTATTTTGTCTTTATATATAAGTATATTATTCTAAAATTTCTTGTAATTCCAGCCAGCGCATTTCGTGGGCTTCTAATTGGCTGGTGGTTTCTTCCAGCTTCTGCGAAAGTTCAGAAATAATGTTGTAGTCCGTTTCGTTATTCAGTTTTTCTAAAATTTTATCTTGTTTTTCCTTTAAAACGGGCATTTCTTTTTCTATGTTTTCCAATTCTTTTTGCTCCTTGAAGCTGAGTTTCCTTTTGGAATTGGTATTTTTAACTTGTTTTTCTTCTGTCGGTTTGGTAGGTTCGCTTTTCTTGGTGTTTTTGTTTTGTGCTTGCAGGTCTCTATATTCAGTGAAAGAACCGATGAAATCCTTGATTTTCCCTTCGCCTTCGAAGACAAGTAGATGATCTACGATTTTATCCATAAAATACCTATCGTGCGAAACAATGATAAGACAGCCCTGAAACTGCGCCAAGAAACTCTCCAGCACGGTAAGTGTAGGCAGGTCTAAATCATTAGTCGGCTCGTCAAAGATGAGGAAATTTGGGTTTTGGAAGAGAACAGAAATCAGATACAATCTTCTTCTTTCGCCGCCGCTTAGGTTAGAAATGGTGGTGTATTGTGTTTGTTCATTGAAAAGAAACATTTTTAAAAACTGCGATGCAGAGATGCTTTTTCCATTTGCGAGAGGATAATATTCCGCAATGTCTTTCATGAAATCTATCACCCGCTGGTCTTCCTTGTAGGTAAGTCCTTTTTGGGAAAAATACCCGAATTTAATGGTTTTTCCTACTTCTATTTCTCCGCTGTCGTAGGTTTCTAATCCTTGAATAATGTTCAGCAGGGTAGATTTTCCTACGCCGTTTTTTCCTATGATGCCGACTTTTTCGCCTCGCTGAAACTGATAGCTGAAATTATCCAAGATGATTTTATCTCCAAATTTTTTATTGATGTTTCTCAGCTCCAAAATCTTTTTGCCCAGCCTTTTCATCCCAAAATCCAGTTCCAGTTCCAGTTTTTTGGTGTCCATTTTGGCGGTTTTCTCTGTTTCGTAGAAGGCTTCTATACGGCTTTTGGACTTGGTGGTTCTGGCTTTCGGCTGTCTGCGCATCCACTCCAGTTCCTTTCGGTAGAGGTTGTTGGCTTTGTCTATGGTGGCGTTTAGATTGTCTTCTCTTATACTTTTGTTTTCCAAATATTGGGCATAGGCACCATGATGGACATAGAGTTTTTTGTCTTCTATCTCCCATATGATGTCACACACGCTGTCAAGGAAATAGCGGTCGTGCGTTACAAGAAGCAGGGTAACCATGGCTCTGGATAGGTATTGTTCCAGCCATTCCACCATATCTACATCTAAGTGGTTGGTAGGCTCATCCATGATGAGCAGTGTGTGCTTGTGTTCCACTCTTGTTTCTATCAAGAGTTTGGCGAGGGCTACGCGTTTTATCTGCCCGCCAGAGAGATTGTCCATTTTGGCGTTTAGGTCGGTTATTTTTAGCTGGGAGAGGATTTGTTTCATTTCGTTTTCCAGCCCCCATGCTTTTTGGTTTTCCATTTCTATGAACGCCCTTTCTATGAATTCGGTATCATCAGAAGTCAGCGACTTTTGGTAATTTTTCAATGCCTGCACAGGCGGAGAATCCAGACTCATGATAAATTCTGTGATGGTCTGCCCATTCTCAAAGTGTATTTCTTGGTCAAATAAAACCACCTGAATATCTTTATTGATGACCACTGTCCCGCTGTCTGCAAAGTCTTTGCCCATTAGAATATTGAGCAAAGTAGTTTTTCCGCTTCCGTTTTTGGCAACGATGGCGATTTTGTCCCCTTCATTGATATTAAAAGAAATATCCTCAAATAAAGTAACGATGCCATAAGTTTTGGTAAGGTTTTCTACGCTGATGTAATTCATTTTCCTGGAAAAGTTAATTTAAAGTCTGCTTCCGCCTATTTTATTCGCCAAATATCGGAAAAATAGAGCATAATAGAAGTCAAATTTATTTTAAAAGTCAAAATAAGTTTATTAATATATTTGATAATCAGTTGGTTAATTTCAAATGGAAAAATATCTATCAATATTTTGATTAAATAAAAAACTTTTACTACTTTTGCACCATTCAAAAATGGTTCCGTGGCCGAGCGGCTAGGCAGTGGTCTGCAAAACCATCTACAGCGGTTCGAATCCGCTCGGAACCTCAATTTATCTAAACAATCGCTTGTAAACCAATGGTTTATGAGCGATTTATTTTTAATATGTGACAACATTTGTGACAACATTTAGAAAAACACTTTAAAATATTCTTTTTTGGACTATCAGCTAAAGTTTATGTTAATGATTACTTATTTTTGTAAAAATAAAATGGAAAGTCTTTTTATGTTTTGATAAAAAAATTGTATATATTTGCAAGGACATCAACGACATAAAAAGTGTAAACTTTTTTGCTTTGTTCAAGTAGAACGACCAATTTTATTAGAAGAGTAAAGGCAAAACAAGTTGGCACACTTACTATATCCTATAGTGAGTGGCTTTCCATTGTTTTTATTACTCTTAGGTTTTGGTCGACCTTACTGAACAAAAGCGTGGAAAAGCCCCTCGCTTTTTTTGTTGGTTTTTATCATATAAATTAATTGTAAAAACCCAAGACCATGAATGAGTTATTTATACAGCATGTGAAGTCAGTAGTGCATTCTCTTTTAGACCATGTAATAGAAGGAGATACATCTCGTTCTGAAATTATGGCTATACTCAATAATGCATATGAGATGGCATATATTAATGGAGCTACGAATAGAATATGTAAGTTTAGCACAGTATCAGGAAACTCTGATTTCAAAAATATTTCAAGCAGTTTTAATTTTAGGAGTGGCATAGAAATGAAGATATTAAATGGTTGTGACTTGCAACCAGAAGAAATATTTTTATTAAGTTCTGTTATTATAGATAATCCTCAGATAGTAAGAACATTAATAACATTGGGATTTGACACTTTCCGAATTAAAAATTCTTATAGCAATGAGTTTGTTGATTTAAATCTTACAGAATACACCAATGGACTTTATTTGGAAGGAGACAGCACATTTAAAAGCATTTCATATCAACCCCAAACAACTTTGCAAAATCAGCCTCAAAGGAACATAAGCCAAGAAAATGTAAAAACTGAAAGAAAAGGATTTAATCCCCAAAAGCTTTATGGTAAAAACTAAAAATAACCCATAAAAATACTCTATACTATTACTAAACTCATAAAAAGGCAAAAGCATAAAACTTTTAAAAACGAATCATTATGTTTAAAAAACCATTTTCATTCAAAGGAAGAATAAGAAGAACAGAATATGTATTCACTCTCATTATAAATGCTTTTATTAGTAGTATTATAATGGCAATAGCGGGAGGGACGAGAGAAGGAGGAGTACTTATTTTATACGCTCCTTTCTGTTGGTTTGGATTGGCACAGGCAGTAAAACGATCACATGATTTAGATAATACAGGATGGTATATTTTAATTCCATTTTATGGTTTTTGGTTGCTTTTTGCTGAAGGAACTAGGGGAAACAACAAATACGGAGAAGACCCCAAAGCTGTTGTAAGCAATAGAGCGGATTCATTTTCTCCGCCATATGTTTCTCCTCATAATAATATGCCCCAAAATGATTTCAGATATGATGGGGGGCATAATGGAAATGGTACATCAGAATATAACACACAACAATCTTCACAATACAACCATGCATCCCAGCAACCTCCTTATACAGATTCTAAAAAAGTAGGATTTCAGAAAGGAGATAATATTTACGGAAAGAAGCATTAACTATTTTATAAACATAAAAAGAAAAAGAATGAAAAGAAAACTATTATTTAGTGTAATGTTGTTTGTAAGTGTACTAGTATTTTCACAAAAACAATACATAGACCCACAACCAAAACCACCTGCATATGAAAATTCACTTCAGGAGACACATGTTCCTTCAGTAGGAAGTCAGCATATACCTATAGGAGGAAGTGATCCACAATTTAGCCTTCCTGTTCAAAACGACGATTGGTTAAAGGATATAAAAATGTCTGATTATAAGATGGAATCAGCAGTAAACCTACCAAAGCCAAAAGGACATAATTATCTAAATAATTCTAATCATAACTGGGTTTCCGATGCAAAAAAAATTATAAATAAGGGTGTAGAGGGTAAAATAGAGATGTACAAAGAAGTCCCTATAAAAGAAACACATACTTTAACAGAGGATGGAACATGGAAACCTAAATACTCTCATCAAGTAGAGGTAAATAATGGAGAAAAATTGATAAAAAATGCCCTGCTCATTGCTTGTTTTATAGGAGTTTTTATTATCGTTTTCATTATAGTTATTCGAATATTTAATAAGAGAAAAAGCAGACAAAATATAACAGGCATCCAAAGTATAATGGTTGATAGTATGGTTAGGAAAGGGTTCCATAGTAATGATATGGGGGAAATATATGGTAAAAAACAATCAGAAATTACCCCTCCATCACTATCTCAGTCTAAAAAAGGAGGCTTTAGCTATAATGGTGGGCATAATAGATATTAATTATAAATTTACTTTAAAATGTATAATATAGAAACCTTACAGATTAGTTCTACCAATCCATGTTTAATAGTTTATATGCTTGATCAGAGTGGTTCCATGGCGGATGATTTTTCAGGAGGAGGAAGTAAAGCACAAAAATTAGCAGAAAGCATCAATGAAATTATATTTGAGACGGGATTAAAATGCTATGATTCTAGTGGAACAATAAAAAATAGATTTGAGTTATCTGTCATAGGATATGGAGCTATTAAAAATGGTATAGAACCTGCATGGGAAGGTAATCTTAGAGACCATTGGGTGGTGTCTATTTCGGATGTGTTTAATAATCCCATTAATAATCCTAATGAAAATCCAGTTTGGATTACTCCTAAAGCAGTTGGACAAACCCCAATGGCAGAGGCGTTTGAGAATGTTTACAGAATTTGTGAGGCATGGATTAACTGGGGTAATCATAGAGATTGTCATCCTCCAATTGTTATCAATATTACAGATGGAGTAGCAACAGATGGAGGGATGAACCAACAGAGACTCATACAAGTTGTTAATAATTTAAAGTCATTACGCACAAATTACGGAGGTGTAAATGTTTTTAATATCCATATTTCAGGAAGTGAGGGAGATAGTATATTGTTCCCTTTAAGTATGCAAAATTCGAATAGTTATGCTCAGCTGCTTTTTGACCTTTCTACGCCATTAAATGATAATATGATAAAGAATGCAAGAGTTATGAATTACGATGTAAAGCAAGGAGCAAAAGGCTATGTTTTCAATGGTAATGCTAAGCATCTTATGGATTTCTTAAATATAGGCAGTCAGTTGGTATAATGAAAATAAAAACTTTACAAATACACAAACGCTCTGTCAGTGGATTTAGTGATATACAAGACAAATATTGCTATAGCGAAGAAAAAGGAGTTATTGCTATTTCAGATGGGGCTACACAAGGCTTTAAATCTGAAATTTGGGCAGAAATGCTGGTTAATAATTTTGTTCAGAATCCTGAATTTGAGATAGAAAAATTCTTAATAGATTTAGAGAAATATGCACAGGATTTTTCGGAAATAGAATTTGAACCCAACCCCAATCCTGCTTTAAGGATGCTGGAACTCCGCAAAATAGCTGATGGAAGTTATGCCACATTTATGGGGATTGAAGTACAAGAAGATACTTTAAGATATGTTTCTTCTGGAGATGTGTGTGGTTTTGTAAAAACAACAGATGGATTACAGTATTTTCCCTTTTCAAATGTAGAAGAATTGGACAAAGACAAGGGTTTTCTATCCACTACGAGGCTTCTTAATCATCAGGTGAAACCAGAACAGTTTAGGTCAGGCAAACTATCTATTAAAGAAAATAATAAGATTATTTTGATGACAGATGCTGTTGCAAGACTGACATTAAGAGATAACAATATTATAGATAAAATTCTGCATTTAGAAGATTTTGAAAGTTTTAAGGATTATATTATTTCAGAATGGGAAGCCAAAAGGTTAGAAGAAGATGATATAACGATATGTGTTATAGAGCCTAATGCCAAATCTGAAGAACAAAATATACACCCTCCAAAAGATTTTTCTTTCCCTAAGGTGGAAACGCCAATTATTAATTTTAATAATGATTTTAAAGATAAAAACAAGGAAGAAAAACAACAATATGAGCGGGATATAATTGTATCTGATTTACAGAAAAAGCATAAGGTGTCCGAAAAAACATTAGGATATGTTACAATTGGACTCGTGCTTTTCATTCTTGGTATAGGGTATTTATTATATAGTGGTAAGATCCAAAAAAGAATTAATATTAAAGAAAAGGCTTTGATAGAAAAACCTCAAGTTAAATTAGAAAAAAATATAGATACTATAAAAACGGACACAAAATGAACTATCCACTCATCTCAGAATACGAAAATGAAATCAGGAAAAATGGTTCTTCTATTCTGAATCTTCCAGATACTTATGAGTTTATACCAAGTAAAACTTCTCCGATTAAGATCTTTAGTTTTGGGTCAGGAGCATTTGCAGGTATTTTTAAAATTAGAAATTTAAAATCAGGGAAAGAGTATGCTTTAAGATGCTTTTTAAGTGGAGGAAAACAGGAAAATATCAATAGAATAGAGGATATTTCCAATTACTTAGAAAATCTGTCTGTAGATTGGCTTTGTAAAAATACACTCCATAAAAAAGGCATTAAAATAAAAGACAATTTGTATCCTATTACACTTTTAGAATGGTCTCATGGTCAGAAACTTAATGATTATGTATCTTTTATTATTGATGATAATCAGAAAATATCAGAATTACAAAATAAGCTGGTAGAGCTAAGTCATGATTTAGAAGCAAAAGACATAGCTCATGGAGATATTCAGTCAGGAAATGTTTTAGTGGAACAAGCCAATAATGGAGGCATAACGCTAAAATTAGTAGATTATGATGCTATGTATATTCCTACACTTAAAGGAGAACAAGCAATAGAAAAAGGACATTCTTCTTTTCAGCATCCTAAAAGAAATATGTCAGATTATAATCCCCTGATAGATAGATTTTCTTTTTGGTTGTTATTAACCTCATTAGAAGCATTGAAATATGATAAAACTCTTTGGAATAAAGATTTGAGAGGAGGATTTAATGATGAGGATAATTTTTTATTTAAATCAAAAGACTTATCAAATCCACAATCATCAGAATTGGTTAGAAGATTGAGAAATATAAATGAAAGATCATTAAATTTCTATCTTGATAATCTGTTGGGTAATATGAGTTCTCCTGATAGAGAAAGAGTTAATATTTATATAGGGGAACATGATATTGAAATTAAAAGAGAGAACCCTGCTCAATCAGATATAGAGCGAATAAAAGAAGTCCCTGATGAATCAACAAAAGGGAGTATTTCTCTGTCTAAGCAACCCCCAGTTGATAATTTTAAATTTATTATAAAATCAGTTCCACAAGGAGTAGAGGTGTATCACACATCAGTTGTAGAGAGTAATTTTTTAGGAAAAACACCTATAGAGTTGGACATCAATCAGTATTCTTCTAAGAAAATAATTTTGGTAGGTAATGGAAAAACCAAATCATTCTACCTGAATCAGAATCAGAAAGAATATGAAATAAGATTGGATGATGTTGATAATGTTTATCAAAACAATCGAATAGAAACACATGAAAAACAGGAAAATAAGCGAGAAGAGAGTAATTTTGCTCCTTCTGTTAACTTTTCAAAAAACCTTAAGGTTTACATCATTATACTCTTACTCATTATTATTGCTTTGCTTTCTTGGTTTATTTTATCTAATACTTTAACTAGTCGTTATGTGCCTGATAATGACCATGCTGAAGAGAACATAAAGAACAGTGAAGAAATTCTCATGGACACTATTTCAACAGAGCTACCCCAAAATACTAACGCTCAAAAGTCTTTGATACTTACTGATACAGTTGGTGTGTCAAAAGAAGATACAAAGAACGAATTATCAAAATATAATGATTATTATAAAAGTTTCTTGAGCAGATATTTTGAAGATTTATCTAATGGAGGAGATTTAGATATGTATTTTGCAGATGTAGTTGAGTTTTTTATTGATTATAAAACTCCCAAAGATAAATATACAATAACAAGAGGTATAAATGAATATAATTCTAAATTTCAATATCTAAAATATGATTTATTAGAATCAGAAATAGTGGAGAGATATGGAGATAATATTATAGTTCTTGTTAAAATAAAAACAGAATCAGAAAAAGATTATTCATATAAAACACATTATCAAAAATACTATTATTATATAGATACTAATAAAGATAAAATCTTTGGAGTTAAAAGGGGATAGGTATAGGGGGCTATCTACTATCCCCCAAAGCCCCCTAAATTTGACTAATCTTTTTGGTATCCCCTGTTATTATATTGATAAAAAATTAGGTAGTTTAATTACCCATTTAAGTAATGATTATAAATTAAGTATTTTTCCACCTTTATCATAGAAGTAAAGATTGTAGTTTTCCTTTTATTTTCTCTTTTATTTTTGTATGGCTGTATAAAGCATCCTTAGTATAATTATAATATTTTTTTCTATTATTATTGATATATCGTTTCTGAGATAATTGTTTCCAAAACTCTATTTTTTGTGCATTAGTGACAAATTTTGCTTTTGCAGGAGTTATGTGTAATCCTTCTAAATGTTTGTCATTGTTTAACTTTAGTACATTATCCCATTCTTTTAGCAGTTGCTCTGAGAAAATTGAATATTTTTTTTCATCTAATAAATCATTGAGAGAATATATTTTTAGCACCTTTTTGATATATTTTCTTTGATTGCTTCTTATCTCAAATCTTACCGTGTTAATAGGAATTTTATATTCGGGGTTCTTTTCATGCTGCAATCCTTTGGCATAGATTTTTATATTTTTATAATTCGTTGTATCAGAAATTTTATAGTATTCATAATCTTTATTTTCTTTGAAAGGGGTTGTTTTATACAGTTTAATGTTTTCTATGAAATCCCTTACATCTGTTTCTAGATAAAGATTAAGCCCTACTTCTAAATTAATAACTTTAAAATCAATATATTCACTTTCTTTTATTCCTAAAATATTCAATATCTCATAAAGGGAATGTATACAATTTGTTTTATTCAAATCATTACCATTATGCTTGTAATGGTTGTAATGAAAATGAGGAAATATGCTTATTTTCACATAATTGTAGCCAATAATATCATGATCACTTCCAAAAATAGCATTAAACACTAATTTTATTTTCCCACTATATTTTTTGTGGATTTTAAGATATTCATATTTTGCAGTTCTTCCTACATAATATTCACTTTCAAAATCGGGGTGCTCCACTAGTCTTTTGATAATTTCTGGATTATCAGTCAGTATCTTTATATGGTCTAACATCGGGTTATTAACAATTAAATTTTTCATATTATTTCGTGAGGGTTTAACATTATTTTTATTAAATCTTTTTTTGTTGTAATAAAAAGTCTCATTTTTTGTCATTTTTTCCTTCATTTTTTCCTGTTTTGTATTTGTTTAAAGTTTCATCTAGTTCATTTCTTTTGTAGTATACTCGTCCTTCAATTGGATAGGAGTAAAATGCTCCTTTTTTCGTCCATCTGTGGAGGGTCGAGCGGTCTATTTTTAGTATAGAGCAAACCTCCTCACGGGTAAGTAATTCTGTTGGTTCTTTGGGTTGAAACTCTTTTGAAAGTTCCTTTTTCAGTGTTGCTATTCGTTTGTCTATTTCATTAAGTAGGTCGGTAGGTGTTACACCTATAAATTGGATCTGTTTCATGTCTATATTACTTTTTTAAATTTTATATATTCGTTTATATGCTCCATATCAAATATTGGTTTTTTACCTATTTTTGTGATAGGTATTTTACTCCTTCGTTTTAGTTTTCTAATTCTCATAACAAGTATTTTTATATACTCACTTACTTCTTTGATTGATAAAAATCTGTTTGTTTTAATCATGTGTTTATGTTATTTTATATTTTTTATATGATAATCAGTTAATTGTGTTTTTTCTATAAAATATTTTGACCTCAAAATTTGCAAAAGCGAAAGGTCAGATATATATTTGCAGTGTCAAATCTGATATATCAAAAGCACTATTGTTTTAACTATTAAAATAATAGTCATTTAATATACAGTTTGATCATCCTATAAGCATATAAGAAGGGTGTTCCCATCCAATATCCTTGTAGGGTTGTTCCATTATTCCGTTGGGTCGCCAAACTTTCGCGGAATAAAAGAAAAAACTTCAACAAAGGTGATTTATTTAATAATTGCCTTTGTTTTTTTATCACTACAAAATTACAGATAATTAGGTTAAATTTTAATTTTTCTTGTAGAAGATATCCATACCTTGGATATGTTTCTGAAAATCAATTAGTTATATTTTTTAGTGTTGTTTTTTCATCTTTAATATGTTAAACAACATTTAAAATCACCCTGTAATAAAGGGTTTAAAAAATAAACACCCTTTTTTTAGGGTGTCTTTTTTTTATTAATAATATTTGATTATCTAACCTTTTACAGTGCTTATTATCTTTTTGAGGGTTTGAGTTACTACTTCTGCAATGAGGGTTTTAAATGGGGTTAAATCCTTTTCTATACTTGCTGTTTCTAGTGCAGTATAGTATTTTAATCGGTTTTCTGCATCTCCTTTTAATATTGCGATAGGGTAGCCATGTTTTAGTAGAATTAAATTCATCAGTAGGCGTGAGGTTCTACCATTCCCGTCTGTGAAAGGATGTATATAAACCAGTCTTTGGTGCATTTCTGAGGCTAATTCTACGGGGTGCATCGTTTCTCTATTCTCATTATAAAACCTCATCATTTCTTCCATTTCCTTTTGTAGTAAAAAGGGTTGGGGTGGCATATGTTCTGAGCCTAGTATCATCACGGGGACACTTCTATAGCGACCTGCATTGTCTTTGTCTATTCCCTGCAAAATAAGGGCGTGGATTTGGAGTATATCCCTTTCCGTTATAGGCTCTAGGCTCTTTGCTAAGTCTTTTATATAGTCTACAGCATGGGCGTGGTTTATAGCTTCTAAATGTTCATTTAGTGTTTTTCCCCCTATGGTTAAACCTTTTTCTACTACAATAGCAGTTTCTTGTAGGGTCAGTGTATTACCTTCTATTTTATTACTTTCATGGGTATATTCTATATCAAAGGCTTTGGATACCTTACCTTGAAATAAGTTTCTGTATTTGTCCAGTTCGTTTTTTAACTGGTCTATTTCTGTATAATTCATTGTTTAGATTGTATTTCTTTGGTTTTCTTTTTCTTTTCTTTCTTTTGATAGTTCTTTGAATACCCTTGCTGAACTTGTTACATAGTCTGCTGGGTCTTTCTTGATATAGTCAAGGAATGTTTTTTCAGTTTTGTGTCCTGTTATTGCCATGATTATAGGAGTAGGTAATTTGGGGTTTCCGTAAAAGTTAGTAGCAAATGAACGGCGACAAGTGTGGGAGGAAATAAGATTGTATTTTTCAGTGTCTTTTATTTCATTTCTGTTCTCTTCCTCATTAAATACCAATCCTTTTACTATTTCGTTAATCCCTGCTAATTTACAAACTTTTTTTATATACCTATTAAATAGTGTGTCATTGCTACTCTTATCAGATGAGAATACGGGAGGAAAATCTCCATTATATTTTTCTAAAATCTTCTCAACTTCATCCATTAGTGGAATAGTTACCCTGCTCCCTGTTTTTTCTTGTGTTAGTTCTATAAATTTAAACTCTTCCCCCTTTATATCCGTTTTGGTACAAATCATTTTTTTATTCATCCTCATAAGGTCAGAAATTCTTTGTCCAGTATAGCATCCTATTATGAACCAATCCCTAGCGTGTTTTAGGTTTTCATTTCCTACAATAGGCATATTTTTAACCTGTTTTAATTCATCAAAGTCCAAATATACCGAAATAGATTTAGCAGACGGAATAGACATTTTTACGATTTGTCTGCTTACGGGTTTGTCGTTTTTGTAGGCATCCATTAAGATGGTTTTAATGTTTTTTAATAGTCTTTGAGTGGTGGATTCTGCTAATCGTCTATCTCTCTTATTCATTGCCCAATCCTTAAACTCAAGCGTGGTTTTTGCGTCTATTTCTTTGATGAGGTATTTTTTCTTTTTGTATTGTTGAAACTCCTCAAACTTTTTTCCCGCATCTTCTATTTTTTTATCAGTAGCCTTTTTAGTATGGGTGTCCATTTCTCTATATTTTAGATAGGTTTTTAGGTAGTTTAAAAATATACTATCATCTGTTTCAGGGTCTTTGCGTTCAAAAAAATCATCTACCTTACTTTTTAGCCAGCTATTAGAAAATATTACACCTTTTGTGTAATCATTGTTATATTCTGTTTCTATGAATACTGAAAGACTTTTTAACTTAGTTACAATGTTTTTATTTTCGGCATTGTTGGTTTTGGGTAGGTTGGTTGTTTTGTTCCAATCTTTAGAGTTAATGGATAAGCCTGTGGAAACTCTCGGGTATACTCCTTTTGAAATTGAGAATCCTATTTGTATAATGCTCTTTGTATTGGATGAGCGTAAAAAATAACGAACAGTTGGCATGATGATAAAAATTATTTAGGCAAATATATAGATTTGTTTAATGTGTGACAACATGTGTGACAACATTTTTGCATTTTTATGAAATTTATTGCAATATCATGCCACGATGAAAAACAGTAAAACCCATATTTATAGGATATTTAAAGGTTTTTATAATTTTATTCGTTTTCATTGTTGTTATTCGCTCGGAACCTCAATAATAGCTCTAAGGAATTTCCTTAGAGCTGTTTATTTTTTTTGAAAATCAACATTTTTTAAAAACATGATTTTTATCATATAATCAGACAAAATATTTTATAAAAAACGCAGTTATATCCCTAATGACTAAAAGAAACAAACATAATAGTAAAAAGTTTCTTTGTATTTAAAACTAAAACAATCAAAAATTTAAATTATAACATTATGAGAAAGGTTCTTTTATGTGGAGCTTTTTTAGCTCTCGCTGCGTGTTCAAGAGATGAGGAAGTTCAAATTCCTGATTCTAAACAAGCTCACTGGGATTATGAAAATCCTAACTGGCATAATCAAGGATATTCTGAGTGTGCGGGATTGGTTCAGTCGCCGATTGATATCGTAACTACTGCAACTACAAAGGCAACGCTTCCTGCAATTACTTTTAATTATTCAGCATTTCCAGCTAAGGCTGTGAACAATGGGCACACTATACAAATTAATACAGACGGAAAAAGTAGTATTACCTACAATGGTGTTGCCTATAAACTTAAACAATTCCATTATCATGGACATAGTGAGCACTCTGTAGATGGGAAGTTCTCTCCATTGGAAGTGCATTTTGTTCACCAAAACGAAACTACAGGAGCTATCGTTATTTTAGGATTATTGATTAAAGGAGGAGGAGCAGATAATGCTCAGTTCGCACAGTATATCAATTCGTTCCCTAGTGTTAAGAATCAAGAAGTTACTACGACTAATATGATAGATCCATTGGCTATGTTGCCTACCAATAAAAAATACTATAATTATACAGGGTCACTTACAACTCCACCTTGTTCACAAGGGATGAACTGGATAGTGTTCAAAGAAGTTCTTACAATTTCTGATGCACAACTTAAAAAGTTCACAGATTTGTATAATCATAATTATAGACCGATTCAAAAAACAGGAAGTAGAACTGTTTTTGAGTCCTTATAATTAGGAAGAATAATTAAAAATCTCAAAGAATTTTCTTTGAGATTTTTTTGATTTAATATATAAAGTAAAGAATAGAAATATATATTTTTTTATTTTTTTTCTTGATATTCAAAAAAATGATTATATTTGCACACTGAATTGAAAAAATAGTTTAAACATAAAATAATTTAAATCATGGCAAAGGAAACGTTTAATCGTAGTAAACCGCACTTGAACATTGGTACAATTGGTCACGTTGACCACGGTAAGACTACTTTGACTGCTGCAATATCTAAAGTATTGTCAGACAAAGGATTGGCTGAAAAGAGAGATTTCTCTGCAATTGACTCAGCTCCAGAAGAAAAAGAAAGAGGTATTACAATTAATACTTCACATATTGAATATGAAACAGAAAACAGACACTATGCCCATGTAGACTGTCCTGGTCACGCCGACTATGTTAAAAACATGGTAACTGGTGCTGCTCAAATGGATGGAGCTATCCTTGTGTGTGCTGCAACTGATGGGCCTATGCCACAAACGAGAGAGCATATCTTGCTTTGTCGTCAGGTAAATGTTCCAAGAATCGTTGTGTTCATGAACAAAGTGGATATGGTGGATGATCCAGAATTGTTAGAGTTGGTAGAGCTTGAGTTGAGAGATCTTCTTTCTTCTTATGAATATGATGGAGATAACTCTCCAGTAATCAAAGGTTCTGCTCTTGGTGCTCTTAATGGTGAGCCTAAGTGGGTTGCTACAGTAGAAGAATTGATGGATGCTGTAGATAACTGGATCGAGCAACCAGTGAGAGATCAAGATAAGCCATTCTTGATGCCGATAGAAGATGTATTCTCTATTACAGGTAGAGGTACTGTGGCTACAGGTAGAATTGAGTCTGGTGTTATCAATACAGGTGATCCTGTAGATATCATTGGTATGGGTGCTGAAAAATTAACTTCTACTGTAACAGGGGTAGAGATGTTTAGAAAAATCCTTGACAGAGGAGAGGCTGGAGATAATGTTGGTCTATTGTTGAGAGGTATCGAGAAAACTGATATCAGAAGAGGTATGGTTATCGCTAAACAAGGATCTGTAACTCCACATAAAAAATTCAAAGCTGAGGTTTATATCCTTTCTAAAGAAGAAGGAGGAAGACACACTCCATTCCACAACAAATATCGTCCTCAGTTCTATGTAAGAACAACGGATGTTACAGGTGAAATCTTCTTACCAGATGGTGTAGAAATGGTAATGCCTGGTGATAACTTGACAATTACAGTAGAATTGTTACAACCAATCGCTCTTAATGTAGGTCTTAGATTTGCGATTAGAGAAGGAGGTAGAACAGTAGGTGCTGGTCAGGTAACTGAAATTTTAGACTAATTATTTAGTATAATAAAGTTTTCCCGGAAGGGATCTTTCGGGAAAATTTTTAAATTTAAATCAAACTACGGGCATCGTCCAATGGTAGGATACCGGTCTCCAAAACCGTTGATCTGGGTTCGAATCCTAGTGCCCGTGCAAATTTAGACTAAGGTATATTTTATTTATTGTGTAATCATAGATGGGATTTCCTTAGTTTTTTCTTATTGGTGATATATTATGAGTTTTATAAGTTTTATTAAAGATTCTTTTTTAGAGTTTAGAGAAAAGGTTGAATGGCTGAAGTGGAAAGAATTACAGTCCTCTACACTTGTTGTAGCTGTATCTACATTGATATTAGCCTTATTTACATTTGGGGTAGATAGCCTTTTTAGTATATCAATTAAGAACTTGTATTCATTGTTTATAGGATTTTTTAACTAAAATATTTCTCATGGAAGATTTAAAGTGGTATGTGCTGAAAGCCGTTAGTGGGCAGGAAAACAAAGTAAAATCCTATATAGAAACTGAAGTTAGAAGACTGGGGTATGAATCTTTTGTTACTCAAGTAGTAATTCCTACAGAAAAGGTAGCACAGATGAAAAATGAAAAAAAAGTCTTTAAAGAAAGACCTTATTATCCAGGATATCTTATGGTAGAAGCTAATCTTATGGGTGAGATTCCACATATGATAAAGAATATACCAGGTGTTATTTCGTTTTTGAGTTTGACAAAAGGAGGGGATCCTGTTCCTATGAGACCTGCAGAAGTTAATAGAATGTTGGGGAAAATAGATGAGCTTTCTGAATTTGCGGTGGATGTAGAGATTCCTTTTGTTGTAGGAGAAAATGTGAAAGTTATAGATGGGCCATTTAACGGGTTCAATGGTTCTATTGAAAAAATCCATGAGGATAAGAAAAAATTAGAAGTTAAAGTTCGAATATTTGGAAGGGAAACTCCATTAGAACTAAGCTACATGCAAGTAGAAAAACTTTAGTAAAATACAGCCACTCTTTTTAGGGTGGTTTTTTATTGATATTTAGAATAAAAAGTAAATTTATTTTTGTAGATAAGAAATAAATTTATAATTTTGCAGTCCGTAAGTGGAGTTGGAATGTTCAGGTGAGAAGGATATTTCATCTATTCATTTACAGATTTATAAAATGCTTCCACATTTTTATATTTTTAATTTATTTTAATAAAGAAACATGGCAAAGAAAGTCTTTAAAATGGTAAAACTTCAAGTGAAAGGAGGGGCAGCAAACCCTTCTCCACCAGTAGGTCCAGCATTGGGTTCTGCAGGGGTGAACATTATGGAGTTTTGTAAACAATTTAATGGAAGAACGCAAGATAAGCCAGGTCAAATCCTTCCTGTAGTAATTACAGTTTATGAGGATAAATCTTTCGAATTTATCATTAAAACACCTCCAGCAGCAGTTCAGCTTTTAGAGGCGTCTAAGGTAAAGAAAGGATCTGGGGAGCCTAACAGAAATAAAGTAGGTTCTGTAACTTGGGAGCAAGTACAAAAAATAGCTGAAGATAAAATGGCAGATCTTAACTGCTTTACACTAGATTCAGCTTTGAGTATGGTTGCTGGTACAGCAAGATCAATGGGATTAAAAGTAACAGGAACGAAACCTAACGCTTAAAAATTAAGGAATGGCAAAATTAACTAAAAAGCAAAAGGAAGCTGTAGCTAAGCTAGAAAAAAATAAGGCATATAGCCTTGAAGAAGCTTCAGCCTTAGTAAAAGAAGTAAATACAGCAAAATTTGATGCTTCTGTAGATATCGCTGTGAGATTAGGTGTAGATCCTCGTAAAGCTAATCAAATGGTAAGAGGAGTAGTTTCTCTTCCTCATGGAACGGGTAAAGATATCCGTGTATTGGCTTTGGTTACTCCTGATAAAGAAGCAGAAGCAAAAGCTGCTGGTGCTGACCATGTAGGTCTAGATGAGTACTTAGAAAAAATCAAAAATGGTTGGACAGATGTAGATGTTATTGTTACTATGCCAGCTGTAATGGGTAAACTAGGTCCATTGGGTAGAGTATTGGGTCCAAGAGGTCTAATGCCAAATCCTAAGTCTGGAACAGTTACTATGGAAGTAGGTAAAGCAGTAGCAGAGGTGAAATCAGGTAAAATTGATTTCAAAGTGGATAAATATGGTATTGTACATGCAGGTATTGGTAAAGTATCTTTTGATGCAGATAAGATTAGAGAAAATGCGCAAGAGCTTATTCAGGCTTTAATCAAATTAAAACCAACTGCAGCAAAAGGAACTTATGTGAAGAGTATTTATCTTTCTTCTACAATGAGTCCAGGTATTGCTATCGATACTAAATCTGTAAACTAAAATCTGAAAGACAATGACAAAAGAAGAAAAAGTATTAGTAATACAAGAATTAAAAGAATTGTTACAAGATGCCAAAGTAGTTTATGTAGCAAATCTTGAAGGAATGAATGCTGCTGCTACTTCAGATTTTAGAAGACAAGCATTTAAAAGTAATGTTACGCTTAGAGTTGTAAAAAATACATTGCTTCAAAAAGCGATGGAACAAGTGGAGGAAGTAGATTATTCAGAAATGTTCTCTACATTCAAAGGAAACTCTGCATTGATGGTAGCAGAAGTAGCAAATGCTCCTGCAAAACTTATCAAGAATTTCAGAAAGAATGGAGAATACCCTGCTTTGAAATCAGCTTATTTGCAAGAAACTTTCTACATTGGTGATAACCAGTTAGATACTCTAGCGAACATCAAGTCTAAAGAAGAGATGATCGGAGAAATCATAGGATTGCTTCAATCTCCAATCAGAAACTTGATTTCTGCATTGCAAAACAAACCAGAGGTTGCAGAAGCAAAAGCAGAAGCTCCTGTGGCAGAAGAGCCAAAAGAAGAGTCTGCATCTGAAGAAGGAGCAGAGTAATCGTAGGTCTTCACTGAGTAAAATAGACACTCAATAAAATTAAAATAAATCGTTCAACAATTAAAACATTAGAAAAATGTCAGATTTAAAAAAATTAGCGGAAACGCTTGTTAACTTAACAGTAAAAGATGTAAATGAATTAGCTACTATTCTTAAAGAAGAGTACGGAATCGAGCCAGCTGCTGCTGCAGTAGTAGTATCTGGTGCTGCTGGTGGAGGTGCTGCAGCTGAGGAAAAATCAGAATTTGATGTAATCCTTAAAAATGCAGGTGCTTCTAAATTAGCTGTAGTTAAGTTAGTTAAAGACTTAACAGGTGCTGGTCTTAAAGAAGCTAAAGACATCGTAGATGGTGCTCCAGCTCCAGTAAAAACAGGAGTTCCAAAAGACGAAGCAGAAGCTCTTAAAAAGCAATTAGAAGAAGCTGGTGCCGAAGTAGAATTGAAGTAATTATTAAATTACAGTAACTAAAAAAGCTGTTTCAAAATGAAACAGCTTTTTATTTTTCACTGATTAGATAAAGATTAAAATTAATTAAAAGTTTTATTTTTTTAAGGCTTTGATTATAACAGGAGTTGTGGTTACTACAATCAGTCCAATGATAATATATTCTAAATGTTTTTTCAAGTCAATTCCGAACTGGTCAATAAAAAGTTTATCCAAATAATGTCCTGCAAAAATCAGTGAAAAAGACCATAAAAGCCCACCTATAATATTGTATAAAAAGAACTTTTTGCTATCCATTTTCACTATGCCTGCTACAATAGGAGCAAAGGTTCTAATCATAGGTAAAAATCTTGCAATAATGATAGCCATCGCTCCATTTTCTTCATAAAATTGCTGTGCTTTCAGCAGATAACTTTTTTTAAAGAAAAAAGATTCTTTCTTTTGGTAAAGTTTCTGACCGCTTTTTGAGCCAAACCAATAACCTACTGAATCTCCAAGAATAGCAGCAAAGCCCACAGTAGCAGCTAAAATCGTGGTATTGAGAAGGTCGCTTCCTGTTTCTCCAAAGGTTTCACTGATAATCGTAGTGGAATAAATCCCAGAAATGAACAACAGGCTGTCCCCAGGCAGGAAGAATCCGAAGAATAATCCCGATTCTGCAAATACGATGAGAAGCACCAGCCAAAAACCACCTAATTTAATGTAAAATTCAGGGTTTACTAAATCTTTCCAACTTTCAAAATGTTCCATAAAATCTAATAATCAACAAAGATAATTTATTTAAGAATATCAACTATAAAATTTTATATCATTAAATCATGAGTTTCATCACTTTGTCCTTCTGCCATTAGGAAAGATTTCAGGAAAGGAGTGATATTCCCATTCATCACAGCATCTACATCAGAGGTCTCATAGCCAGAGCGGACATCTTTTACTAATTTGTAAGGATGCATCACATAGTTTCTAATCTGGCTGCCCCATTCTATTTTCATTTTTCCTGCTTCGATTTCGTTTCGTGCCTTGTTTCTTTCTTCCAATTCTATTTCGTAAAGCCTTGATTTTAAGAGCTGCATGGCTTTTTCTTTGTTTTGAAGTTGAGAACGGCTTTCAGAGTTTTCGATGATGATTCCCGTAGGGTGGTGGCGAAGTCGCACGGCGGTTTCTACTTTGTTTACATTCTGTCCTCCTGCGCCGCTGGCTCTCATGGTTTCAAAGGTAATATCAGAAGGATTGATGTTAATCTCGATAGTGTCATCCACCAAAGGATAAACATAAACGGAAACAAAGCTGGTGTGGCGTTTCGAATTGCTGTCAAAAGGAGAAATTCTCACCAAACGATGTACGCCGTTTTCGCCTTTTAGATACCCGAAAGCAAATTCTCCATCTATTTCTAATGTTACGGTTTTCACGCCCACAATATCTCCTTCTTGGAAGTTGAGCTC
Source organism: uncultured Flavobacteriaceae bacterium (assembly GCA_963516475.1). Classification (GTDB taxonomy): domain Bacteria; phylum Bacteroidota; class Bacteroidia; order Flavobacteriales; family Weeksellaceae; genus JABCPE02. Next base: position 45,485 of record CAUQBR010000001.1, on the reverse strand, counting down.
TCGCACACTGTATCCCTGCTTTTCTGCCCACATGATGTACATTCTCATCAACATGGACGCCCAGTCACAGCTCTCCGTTCCACCTGCTCCAGCTGTGATTTGGAGGACAGCAGAAAGCTCGTCTCCTTCGCTGGAAAGCATATTTTTAAATTCCAGATTTTCTATTTTTTCAAGAAGTTTTGGGAAGATGTCTTCCACTTCTTTTTCACTGTCTGGATCTTCTTTGGAAAACTCTACCAATACTTGTAAATCTTCAAATTCTTTATGGATTTCCTCATATTCTTCTACCCATTTCTTTTTGGAGCGGAGCTGTTTCAGAAATGCTTCGGCTTCTTTCGGATTGTCCCAAAATTCTGGTGAAGCGGTTTTCTCATCATCATTGGATATTTCTACCTTTTTTCGCTCTATTTGAAGGTATTTGTATAAATCTTCTATTCGGGTCTGTGCGTCTTTTATTTGCTCGTTACTAATCACAAATTCAAATTTTTACAAAAATAATAGTTTTTTGGTGATTTTAGTAATAAAATTTATTTTCCGTTAAAAGTATTCATCGTATTAGTAATTCCTGCGAAAACGAAGGACAGGCAGGCATCTGCGAATTTTTCGATTCTTTCTGGGAGTTTTTCTTTTTCTTCCTCGCTCCATTCACCGATGACATAGTCTATCTGCTTTCCCTTTTCAAAATCGGAAGAAATCCCAAATCTCAGGCGGGCGTAGTTCTGGGTTTTTATCATTTCCTGAATGTTTTTCAGACCGTTGTGCCCAGCATCAGAGCCCTTTGATTTTAGGCGTAAAGCACCGAAAGGCAGCGCCAAATCATCTGTCACGACAAGGATATTTTCCAAAGGAATGTTTTCTTTCTGCATCCAGAATTTCAGGGCGTTTCCAGAGAGATTTACATAAGTGTCTGGTTTTAAAAGAATTATTTTTCTGCCCTTGTATTTTCCCTCGGCTGTCCATCCGTAGTTTGCAGAGCTGAATTTCGCATCTATTTTTTCGGCAACTCTCTCCACGATTTTAAAACCGATGTTATGCCTTGTATTTTCGTATTTTTCGCCTTTGTTTCCTATTCCTAAAATTAAGTATTTCATTGTTTTAACTAAAATTGTTTCCTATAGAGGAAGATAATATTTATTGATAATTTTCATTAAAATAAACTTGCTTGAACCAAAGTTCAAATACAGGGTCAAGCAGCTCATATGAGTTTTCTTCTTTGTGGATTAAATCCTTCTGCAAAAGAATATTTCTATTTTTGGATACAGATGCGGAAGTTCCCATTTGGTATTTTTCCAAAGTGGATTTAGAAGAAAGCTGTTTTTCTTTTTTTACCAAAGCTTTTATAAAGTTAATCTGCGTATTGCTGATTTCTTCTATAATCTGCTGGAAAAACGGAATATTGCTTTGGATTAAACGAGATAAGGCGTTTTTGAAAACCTCTTCTGTCACTTCTTTCTCCGTTTCGCTCCAGATGTAGTAAGAGAACTGCTGAACATACCAAGAATGATTTTTCATCAAATCTGCTATTTTTTCTGCAAATTCTCCCGAAATTTTTTTATTGGTCTTGTTGAAATTTTCTATTATAAAAGGAAGCCATTTTTCTTTTTTAATTTTTGGTAGCAGAAACAAGTCTCCGAAGCGGTAGAAAGGCTTGGAGGGTTTGCTGAAAATGTCAGTCATCATGTGTCTTTTGCTCCCATAGAGACAATAGACCACATTTTTCTGTTGCTGCCATACAGAACGCATTTTCTTTTCTAAAGTTTCAAAATCATGATACTGAGCTAGGTTCTGAAATTCATCGATACAGATGATGAATTTTACACCCTTTTTTTCTGCTAAAACTTCGGGTAAATTTAGAATTTCAAGGCTGTGTTTTTTAACTTCTTCCCAATCAAAAGAAAGACTAAAATCACTATCAGGTTGTATGCCGATGCTGATTTTAGGAATGATATTTTTGAAAACCTCACGGGCATTATTTGTCCATTCTTCCCATTTTGTGGAACTTGCTTTGATGACTTCTCGTGCAAAAATTTCCAAAAATTCATGCTCTGAATTAGCCGAAAACAGGTCTATTTTTACGGTTTTGTAGTTGGGCTCTTCTTTGTTGATTTCTGCAATCGCTTTGGCAACCAATGAAGATTTTCCCCATCTTCTTGGTGAAATGATGATGGTATTTACACCGCTGATTAGGTTTTTTTTTAGTTTTTGTAATTCTTCTTCTCTATTAGTAAAAGCCTGAAGATTAACAATATGCCCAAAAGAAAAAGGTGATAATTCTCCCATAATTATAAAACTTCCATTTTGGTAACTTACCATTTAGTAACTTACTATTTGGTAAGGCAAAAATAGTAAATAATTTTAATATACAATTACAATATTATTTATTAAAACTAAACGCCTCATTTTAAATGGATTTATGACCAAAATCATCAGCCAAGATAGAAGTAGGTTTTGTATCTTTGTGCGAGAAATTCACTATTTAGATGAAAGCAATCTTTAAAGAGTATTTAGATATCTTTGAAAAATATCCAAAAGATAAGTATTTAACAAGAGAAGAAAGATATAAGTTACTACAAGAATATGAAAAAAGAAATTATCAAGATGAAATAAGTACTGATGAATTTCAAGATTTTATTAACTTATATATAGATAAAATTGATATATCTTCACAATTTATTGGAAAATTTTTAAAAGTATTAAAAAATGATATAAATAATGGTGGAACTTTTGCTTTAAAGTTTTTGATAGGAGACAAAGATGAAAACGATTATTATCTTAAATTTTTTAAATTACTTTATGATGAATTAGGTGACAGAATTAATTTAATAAATAAACTTTTAGAAAAAGAACCAGATTATTTACCAGCTATAAAGCAAAAATATAAAATTTTATCAAATTATGTAGATTTTTCTATACATGAAATGCCTTGGGGAATTTTACTTGATAAACCTATTTCAGAAAAAGATGCAAAAATAGAAGCTTTAGCTGATTTAGATAACTTTTCAAAATTATCAAAAAAGTTAGGGAAAGATAATGAAAAATACATAGAATATTGTAGAATTTACTATAATGCTTGGTTTGATTACTTAGATAACAAAGATAAATACAAATCTTATGAGGAATATTTAGAAAAACATAACATAGAATATTGATAAGGAGTGTGGATATGAAAAAAGAAGTTATAATAGCACTTTTCTAATCATTTTAATATGCAATTATAATATTTTAAGAAAAACTAAACGCTTTGTTTTAATGGATTTATGACCAAAATCATCAGCCAAGATAGAAGTAGGTTTTGTATCTTTGTGCGAGATATTTAATGATTTAAAAAAGAAAATGTTAGCTTTTATTTTGGTGTTCGGATGATTTCAAAAATCTTAAATATCAAGTAAAACTAAAAAGTCCTCACTTTTTTTGTATTTGTTCATCTGTGTTTGGGACTTGGCAGGAAAATAAAATACTATGAAAAAAACAGCTTTATTTTTATTTATATTATTTGCTTTTGTAATGAAAGTGCAAGAAACCTTTTATATAACAGAATCAGCTGATAAAAAGGAAAAATATTATATTTATCCGAAAACTGTAAAAGAATCGAATAGGGCAGGTTATATTACAGCATGGTTTTTATTTGAATCATCTATTCCAAAAAAATTATCATCTAGTGGTAAATATTATATGAAGACAAAAACACAGTTTTTAATAAATTGTAAATATAATAAACTTGGACATATGAGTTCTATAGCATATACTAAAAATGATGTACATGTTACAAGTACAAAAGTTATAGACGAATATTTAGTTGAGGAAGAAGTAGCTTCTCCTAGTTCTCTTGGAAAATATATGATAGAAGCAGCATGTGGTTTTTATGATGCAATGTCTAATCGAAACCAAGAATAAAATAAACCCAGCCTAAGCAAAATGCTTAGGCTGGGTTGTTTATTGAGCTGAGGAGCTGGTTGATTTCCTCAATGCTTTCCATACTGTCTTTTCGCATGAGCAGCTGGTTGTTTTTCTCTTTCAGCTGGGCTTGGCTTGGGTTTTGTGTCAGATAATTCAGCAGGTGTTTGAATTTTTCACTTTGATAAAATTTGTCCTGTGGATTGTCTGGGAAATATCCTAAAAATACGCCTTTTTTCATCACTATTTTCTCAAAACCTATCTCCGCCGCGAGCCATTTCAGCTCCACGGATTTCAGTAAATTTACGGCTTCTTCTGGTAGTTTTCCGAAGCGGTCTTCCAGCTCGTTTTGGAATTTTTCCAAATCCTGTTTGTTTTCTATTTCGGCCAATCTCTGGTAGAGGAGAAGCCTCTCCGATGTGGAATCTACATAATGGTCAGGAAGCATCAGCTCAAAATCAGTGTCGATGTTCACTTCTTTTACCGATTTGAAAAGTTTTTTCCTGTCTTCTTCATTATTAAATAATTCCTCAAATGACTCATCATCCTGAAGCTCTTCCAAAGCCTCCTGCATAAGTTTTTGGTAAGTTTCAAAGCCCATTTCGTTGATAAATCCGCTCTGTTCTGCACCGAGTAAATCCCCAGCACCACGGATTTCCAAGTCTTTCATCGCAATCTGGAATCCGCTCCCCAAATCCGAAAACTGTTCTATCGCTTCCAGTCGTTTTCTGGCATCGGAGGTTATCATATCATATGGCGGCGTGATGAGATAGCAAAAGGCTTTTCTATCGCTTCTGCCCACACGGCCGCGCATCTGGTGAAGGTCTGCAATCCCAAATCTCTGCGCATCATTGATGAAAATAGTATTCGCATTCGGGACATCTACGCCGCTTTCTACGATGGTCGTAGAGATGAGGACATCATATTTCCCATCCATAAAGTCCAAAACCCTTTCTTCCAGCTCTTTCCCGTCCAGCTGTCCGTGTCCAGTGATAATTCTGGCATCAGGCACGAGCCTTTGGACAAGACCAGCGATTTCCTTTAAATTGTCAATTCTATTGTTAATGAAATACACCTGCCCATCTCTTTGGAGTTCGTAGGAAATGGCGTCTCTCAGCGTTTCTTCATCGAAGCCTATCAGCTGGGTTTCCACAGGCTGTCGGTTCGGCGGCGGTGTTTTTATTACGGATAAATCCCTTGCTGCCATTAGTGAAAACTGCAGTGTCCTTGGGATTGGCGTAGCGGTCAGGGTAAGCGTGTCTATGTTGGTTTTCAGGGTTTTAAGTTTGTCTTTTACATTTACTCCGAATTTATGCTCTTCATCAATGATTAAAAGCCCTAAATCCTTGAATTTCACCTTGTCCGAAACCAGCTGATGCGTTCCTATCACGATGTCTATTTTACCGCTTTCCAAGCCTTCCAGTGTTTCTTTTTTCTGTTTTGCCGTTCGGAAACGATTGAGATAAGAAACATTGATAGGAAAATCTTTCAGCCTTTCCGTAAAACTCCTAAAATGCTGAAACGCCAAAATGGTCGTAGGAACCAGCACGGCCACCTGTTTGCCATCGGTAGCTGCCTTAAAGGCTGCACGAATAGCGACCTCCGTTTTTCCGAAACCTACATCGCCGCAGATAAGCCTGTCCATAATGGTTTCTGCCTCCATGTCTTTTTTCACATCATGGGTCGCTTTCTCTTGGTCTGGCGTGTCTTCGTAGATGAAACTCGCTTCCAGCTCATCTTGTAGGTAGGTGTCTGGCGAGAAGGCAAAACCTTTGGAGGTTTTTCTCTGTGCGTAGAGTTTTATTAAGTCAAAAGCTATTTGTTTTACTTTTGCTTTGGTCTTTTGTTTAAGGTTTTTCCAAGCAGGAGAGCCCAGTTTGGAAAGGGCGATTTCTTTTCCTTCCGAGCCGTTGTATTTTGAGATTTTGTGCAGAGAGTGGATGCTCACATACAGCAAATCTCCGTTTTTATAAGAAAGTTTGAAACATTCCTGCGTTTTGCCGTCGTTATTTACTTTGACCAGTCCCATGAATTTACCGATTCCGTGGTCTATGTGCGTGATGTAATCGCCAACCTGCAGCTGCATCAGGTCTTTTAAGGTCAAATGTTCGGACTTGGCGAAAGAATCTTTGGTTTTAAATCTTTGGTAGCGGTCAAAAATCTGGTGGTCGGTATAAACCGCGATTTTACGATGACTGTCCACAAAGCCCTCATGAAGCTCTGACTGAAACGCCATGAAAAGCCGATTAACTGCATCCTGCTGATGCTCAGTGGCTAAGGTCTCGATAATTTCTGACAGTCTGTCTTTTTGTTTCTCGGAAGAAAAGGAAATCCAGACCTCGTAGCCTTGTTCTTTTTTGGTGATTAAATCCTCTATCAAAAGTTCAAAATTCTTGTGAAAACTCGGCTGTGGAGTTTGGCTCAGCTGAATAATTTTTGATGAAGGACTATTTGAAAAATCTATGGTTCTAAATTTTTGGAAACATCTTGAAAACTCTTCGCTGGAAAGAAACAGCTCGTGAGGCTCTCGGTGTTTGATGGTTTTACTCAGTTTATCAAATTGATTTTGAGCCTTTTGGTAAAAGTTTTCAATTTTATCCAAACAAGAATAAGCGTTTTTGATGATAATCAGGCTGTCCGAAGGCAGCAAGTCAAAAAACGGAACTTTCTCGCCTTGTGTGGAAAGATTGATATTAGAAACCAACTGAAACTCATCTATTTTCTCTACGGAAAGCTGGGTTTCTATGTCAAAAGTTTTGATGCTTTCTATTTCGTTCCCGAAAAATGTGATTCGGAAAGGTTTTTCATTTGAGTAGGAAAAAACATCTACAATTCCGCCTCGAACCGCGAATTCACCAGGTTCGGAAACAAAATCAGTCAAATTAAAATGAAACTGATTGAGCAGTTCTTCCGTAAAATCAAAATCCAGTTTTTCGCCCGTTTTTATACGGTGAGAAATCATTTTGAAATCCTCTTTTTTCAGAACTTTTTCATTCAGAGCAGAGATATGAGCTACGATTATTTTTTGTTTGTTGTTGAAATTCAGTTGGTTAATCACTTCCGTTCTCAAAACCAAATTGGCGTTTTTAGTCCGCTCCTCCTGATAAGGCTCTGTGTAGGAGTTGGGCAGGTGCAGGATATTTTCTTCGCCGACAAGTTCTTCCATTTCGGTGGTTGTGTAGTGGGAATTTTCCTTGTCATCGGTAATCAAAAGAATGGTTTTTTGCTGGCTCAGGAAAGCCTCGGCAGCGAGAATGCTCACGGCAGAACCTACTGCTCCTTTCACGGAAAGATGCTCGGTTTTTTCCCAATTTTGAAAAATCTCTTCTCCGAAATTTTGGTTTAAAAGTTTGGTTAATAGTGATTTGTCTATCGTTTGTAAGCTCATTTTTGGTATAAATTAAATGACAAGAAGCGATTTCGGAATTGCTCCGAAATCGTTTCTCTATTTGTGCAAAGGTAAGATTATTTAGCGAAAAAATCTTATCTCATGTAGTGTGCAAAGTACAAACAGCTTGTCTGTAAATCTTTTACGGTTTGGGTTCGTTTGTAATGCTTTTTCAGCTCTGCGAAGTAAGTTCGGAATTTTTCTCTTTTTGTAAGATTCATTTGAGCTTCAAAAACTTTCACTTTTTCTGAATAATCTGGGTCAGAATAGTCGATATAAAAATTCTGATTGGCTTCCCATTGATAGAATTTCCCTTGCTCTGCGCTTGCCATTTGGAAAAGAATTCTGGCTTTTTGCTCTTTGTTTTTAGATTGTTTTAGGGCTTTTTCGTAGTAGCTGATAGCAAGGTCAAAATTATCTGGCTCTATAAATCCGCTGTCGTAGAAGGTTTTGTAAGAGAAATCATATTTTCTCTCGCTTGCCTGTTCGTGGAAATGGAATTTAGGGCTGTTGCCATTATTCATATCCAAAGTGAAAAGCTCACGGAAATACCCTAAAACAGAGGTGTTGTAGAGTAGGTTGCCGATGAGCTGATTGGCTTTCACGCCTTTCACGGATTTTTCTTTTCCTATTTCTTCGAGCTGAATCAGGGCTTGTGCAAGTTCTAATTTGTTCATTTTCTGTTTAATGAAAGGGAATAGGCTGAGGTCTTCTGCTTTCATGGATACTTCCTGCGGACTGTCAAAACTTTCCCAGACATTATGCCCGAAAACAAGACTTGAAATACGGTTGTAGCCATCGTATTTATCTTTGAAATAGTCTTTTGTTTTCTCTTTATCATCGCCATAATAATAGGCATTATTAATATAAATATCCTCAAAACTTCCTGCTTTCTCATAGTGGGTTTTAGCCTTTTTGAAATCAGCCATTCGCATAGCGTGGTCACCGTAGATTAGCTCAAAGAAAGCCTCTGCGTTAATTTTTTTTATAGACCGCTCGATGATGAATTTTTCAAAGCTCGTCTTGTTTGGCTTTTTGTAGAAAGCTTCTATTTTCTTTGTCAAAGCGAGATTTGGGTAATATTGCAGGGCGTGGATGCTGTTATTTAGAAGGAATGATTTTGCATCTTGCTGTTCTACGAAATAGCGATTGGCAATGATGTCAATGATAAAATCTTTGGTACCGAGATAGTTATACCAGCCGTTTTCATTTTTGCTAGGTTCTTCTCGTAGGATTTTTCCGTATTTTTGCATTAGAATTTCCTCAAACGCTGGAGTTATTTTGGTTTGGGAAACAATTTCGTTCAGCATTTTCATTTTTTCTATCTGCTGGATGTAGTCAGAGTTGGTCGTTTTTATTTTATTTAAAACCAAATTGCTTCCATTAAAATCTTTATTCAAAAAACGAAGATAAGCATCGCTGAGTTCCCAGAAAACATCTTTGGAAGTAGCCTTTATTTCAGTGATTATCTTTCGTAAATCTTCGGAAAAATCAGCTGTTTCTGCATCGTAGTTTGTTCTTATAGGAAGGAGTTTGTCTTCGCATTTGTCTTTATTATTGCAGAAAGGATAAGCTGTGAGGTAGCTTCTTTCCAGCTCGTTAATCGCTCTGGCTGCCAGTACTTTTAGGATTTTAGAATCGGCATTATTTTCCAGCATTTTCTGCATCAGCGGAACGGGATTGCTGTAGCCGTTGTAAGCCAAAAGAAAATACGCCATGTTTTTTTCTTCAGCAGTTTTAGCCTTGCTGAGCAGTCCTTCGAAATCGCCTGAATTAGAGAATTTCATAGAAGTGTAGGAGCTTTGTTTCAAATCTCTGCTGTGGATGAAAACTTTGAAGAAATTCCAATTTGCAGCTTCTTTTTTGCCTAAACCATTCTGTGCGCCAGCCATTTGTTGTAAGGTGTAATAATAAATAGGCGATTTTAAATTCAAGGGAACAACCAAAGTTTCAAAATAATGAACAGCTTTTTGGTAGTTTCTCGTATAATGGTTGAATCTTACGATTTGATAAGCGTACCGAAGTTTTATTTCCTTGTTGGTTGATGTTTTGAAGGCGTTCAGCAGGCTTTCCATGGTTTTGGAATAGTTTAGCTGTGTGGCATTTTTTCTATTTTTATCAACATCGAAATAAAACGAATCTTCATCTGCAACAAAGTTAATCGCCATATAAGGTTCCAGTTCTTTGGCTTTGATGAGGTAGGTCAGCCCTTGTTTATACTTATTAAAAAACTGAGCACCAAGCTTTTTGCTTAAAACATGTGTGAGCTTCCCATGAGACCAGTCTTGAAGGTGTTTTAGACTGATAGTCTGCACGAGAGCCAAAGTTTCATCATAGGTAAGCTTGTTGTCAAAATATTTTTGCCAAGATTCTATATTTTCGCTTCGGAATTTATTTTTGGATTCATAAAAAGGCGTATCATAGGCTAATAGAAAAGGCTCGTATTCAGGCCAATGTATCATTTCCTGAGCGAACAGGTTGAAATATTCATAGTCTAAATTAACATCCGCACAGGCGTTTGCTTTATGAGTAGCGAACAAAAGTGAGAGGGTAACAACAAGTTTTTTCATAATTCTATAAAGTATATTTGTCTACAAATTTACTATCCAGATGATAGTATACAATATTATAATGGTCTAATTTTTTATCCAAAAAATGTTTTACTTCGTCTAATTGATTTTGGGAAATTTCTTCAATTTTGATTTTAAATCCTTTGCTGAGATACACTCCGAAATAAAAATCATCTTCCAATACTTCAAATTCTGTTTCAGAAATTTTCTTAAAGTTTTTGTTTTGAGATAAATCATTTATCGTCAGCGCATTGATGAGTTTCTTTTTCCCGACATGATTGCTCACGATTCCCCAAGAGTATAAAGGAAGTGCAATGTCCATTTTTATGGGATATTCCTCAATGTTCATTAGATAATTTTTGAGTGTGGGAACATCTAAAATCGAATTTTTCGGTTGGTTCTCCAGTGGCGAATAAGTGGCGTAGCACATTAGATAAACCTTTTCCACGGGCGGAAATCCTGTTTTTTCTTTGTCTTTCACTTGGTGAAGCCGAAGGGTGCAGGTGATTTTTTGTTTTGAAATATTTTTTAGTTCTTCTAAAAACAGGAAATAATCTTCTCTCGTTTGCTCCGTCCAGTCGCAGTCTATTTGTATTTCGGAAGTCAGAGAGAGTTTGTATTCGTTTTTTATATTTTCTATAAGAGAAAGAGTGTTTTTCGCAAGGGAATGGATTTCTTCTTTTTTGATTCCGAAAAAAGTTCGATTCGTTATGAAAATCACAGGCGTGAGAGGAAGGTCGCTTTTTTGCGAAAAATGAATTTTCCCAACAGGAATAAATCTGCCTTCTTTTTTATCAATATCAAAAAATCTGGTGTATATAGTTTGTGATTGGGATTTTTTCAGGTTTTCTTGCTCTTTTTTGTCCAAATTCCACTCTGTTCGCCAGTAATAAAAAGAGTAAGAATGTTCCTTTGGATTAGAACAACTGATGAGTAAAAATAAAATGAAAACATGGAATAATTTCATAGACTTCAAAGTTAGAAAAAAATAATAAAATACAGAAAAAAAACGACTTACAATTTGTAGATTCAAAAAAAAACCTTAAATTTGCACACTTATTTAGTGGGAAGATTGTGTTTATTTGCAAATAAAATCTATGTAAACCACTGAATATGAGTGTGAAGAGAATAATTTAAATAAATTTTTAATTATACAATGTCAGGTATTATTGGTAAGAAAATCGGTATGACCTCTTTGTTTAACGAAGAAGGAAAAAATATTCCTTGTACAGTTATCCAAGCTGGTCCGTGCTCGGTTTTACAGGTCAGAACCGAAGAAGTTGATGGTTATTCAGCTATTCAATTAGGTTTCGATGACAAGAGTGAAAAGAATGTCGGAAAGGCATTAGCTGGTCATTTTAAAAAGGCTGGTTCTGCTCCTAAGGCGAAAATCGTAGAGTTCCACAATGGATTCGAGGATGTGAAATTAGGAGATGAAGTAAATGTGGATATCTTCGTAGAAGGAGAGTATGTGGATGTTACAGGAACTTCAAAAGGTAAAGGTTTCCAAGGTGTTGTTAAAAGACATGGTTTTGGTGGTGTAATGCAGCAGACTCATGGGCAGCACAATAGATTGAGAGCTCCGGGTTCTATCGGTGCGGGTTCAGATCCATCTAGAGTTTTCAAAGGCTTGAGAATGGCTGGTAGAATGGGAGGTGAGCAGGTTACTGTTCAAAACCTTCAAGTGTTAAAAATAGATAAAGAACAAAATCTTTTAATAGTAAAAGGTGCTGTTCCGGGAGCTAAAAATTCTTATGTAATTATCAGAAAATGGAATTAGTAGTATTAAATACATCAGGAAAAGAAACCGGAAGAAAAGTACAGTTAGACGATGCTATCTTTGGTATCGAGCCTAACCAGCATGCGGTTTACTTAGAAGTGAAACAATATCTTGCGGCTCAAAGACAAGGCACGCATAAGTCTAAAGAAAGAAGTGAAATCACTGCTTCTACTAAAAAATTGAAGAAACAGAAAGGTTCTGGTTCTGCAAGATACGGGGACATCAAGTCACCTGTATTCAAAGGAGGGGGTAGAGTTTTCGGACCTAAGCCAAGAGATTATAGATTTAAATTAAATAAAGCATTAAAAAGATTAGCGAAAAAATCTGTTCTTTCTCAAAAAATGAGAGAAGATTCTATCAAAGTTTTAGAAGATCTGAATTTCTCTGTTCCTAAAACAAAAGATTTCGTTAATGTAGTGAATGCTTTAGGTTTGGAAGGTAAGAAGTTATTATTTATTCTTGCTGAAGCAAACAAGAATGTATTTTTATCTTCAAGAAACTTACCAAAAGCAAAAGTGATGAATTATAACGAGATTTCTTCTTATGATTTAATCAACGCTGGTCAGGTAGTATTCTTCGAAGGTGCAGTAGAGAAGTTTCAAGAAAATTTAAGAAAATAAATCATGTCAATCATTATTAAACCAATCATTTCGGAAAAAGCGACTTATCTTACAGATTTGAGAGGACAATATTCTTTTTTAGTAGATACTAAAGCGAATAAAATCCAAATTAAAAATGCTGTAGAAGAAGCTTATGGTGTAAAGGTAGCAAATGTTAGGACTATGATTTATGCTCCTAAAGTTTCTATGAAATACACTAAAAAAGGTCTTCAAGTTGGTAAAACTAACAAATTGAAGAAAGCAGTTATAGAGCTTCAAGCAGGTGAAGTTATCGATGTTTTTGCAAATTAATAATTAATTATAAATAATAGTAATGTCTGTTAGAAAATTAAAACCTATCACCCCGGGACAGAGATTCAGAATTGTAAACAATTTTGATGAAATTACTACCAACAAGCCAGAGAAATCTTTGACTTTTGGTATTAAGAAATCAGGTGGGCGTAACAACACAGGTAAAATGACCATGCGTTACACCGGAGGTGGACACAAAAAGAAGTACAGAATCATTGACTTTAAAAGAAACAAATTTAATGTTGATGCTACTGTAAAAACTGTAGAGTATGATCCAAACAGAACAGCTTTTATCGCATTACTAGAATATGCAGATGGGGAAAAGAGATATATCGTAGCTCCAGCTGGTATCAAAGTAGGGCAGAAAGTAGTTTCTGGGGAAAATGTAGCTCCTGAAATAGGAAACGCTATGAAATTGAAGAATATTCCTTTGGGTTCAGTAATTTCTTGTATAGAAATGAAACCAGGACAAGGAGCAATTCTTGCAAGAAGTGCGGGTTCTTCAGCACAGTTGACTTCAAGAGATGGAAAATATGCTATCGTTAAATTGCCTTCAGGAGAATCAAGAATGATCTTGGTAGAGTGTATGGCAATGGTAGGTTCAGTATCAAACTCAGATCATCAGCTTACTGTTTCTGGTAAAGCTGGTAGAAGCAGATGGTTAGGTAGAAGACCAAGAACTAGAGCGGTAGTTATGAACCCAGTAGATCACCCAATGGGTGGTGGTGAAGGTAGATCATCTGGTGGTCACCCAAGATCTAGAAACGGTAAACCAGCTAAAGGTTACAAGACTAGAAAGAAAAACAAAGTGTCTAACCGTTACATCGTATCTAAAAGAAAATAATTATGGCAAGATCACTTAAGAAAGGACCTTTTATTCACCATTCATTAGAGAAAAAGGTTCAAGCAAATATAGAGTCTGGTAAAAAGACAGTAATTAAAACATGGTCTAGAGCATCTATGATTTCTCCAGACATGGTAGGACAAACTATAGCAGTACACAACGGGAAATCTTTTATCCCTGTATATATCACTGAAAATATGGTAGGTCATAAGTTAGGCGAATTTTCTCCGACAAGATCTTTCAGAGGTCACGCGGGTAATAAAAATAAAGGTAGCAGATAATAGTCATGGGAATAAGAAAACAAAACAGTGCATTAGCTAGAAAAGCGGCGAATAGAGATGTGGTAAAAGCATGTCTAAATGATTGTCCTTCTTCTCCAAGAAAAATGAGATTAGTTGCTGATATCATCCGTGGAGAAAATGTAGATAAAGCATTATATATCCTAAAATACTCTAAAAAAGAGGCTTCTAATAAGTTAGAAAAATTGTTGTTATCAGCAATTGCTAACTGGCAGGTGAAAAACCCTAACGCTGATGTAGAAGCAGCAAATCTTTTTGTAAAAGAGATTTATGTGGATAGTGCTAGACAATTAAAAAGATTGAGACCAGCACCACAAGGTAGAGGTTACAGAATTAGAAAAAGATCTAACCATGTGACTTTAATTTTAGGTAATAAATCAGAAAATCAATAATCAAGGTATGGGACAGAAGACAAATCCAATTGGTAATAGATTAGGAATCATTAGAGGTTGGGATTCTAACTGGTTTGGAGGAAATGATTATGGGGATAGAATCGCAGAAGACTATAAGATCAGAAGATACCTTGAGGCTAGATTATCTAAAGGTGGAATCTCTAGAATCTTTATAGAAAGAACATTAAAGTTAGTTACAGTTACAATCACCACAGCAAGACCAGGTTTAATCATTGGTAAAGGTGGTCAAGAGGTTGATAAATTAAAAGAAGAGTTAAAGAAAATCACAGATAAGGATATTCAGATTAACATCTTTGAAATTAAGAGACCAGAATTAGACGCTGTATTGGTTGCAGATAGCATTGCTAAGCAGATTGAAAACAGAATTTCTTACAGAAGAGCTGTTAAAATGGCTATCGCTGGTTCTATGAGAATGGGAGCAGAGGGAATAAAAGTTCAGATTTCTGGAAGATTGAACGGAGCTGAAATGGCGAGATCAGAATCTTTCAAAGAAGGAAGAATTCCTCTATCTACATTCAGAGCAGATATAGATTATCATATCGCAGAAGCACACACTACTTATGGTAGATTGGGTGTTAAAGTGTGGATTATGAAGGGAGAAGTATATGGTAAGAGAGAGCTTTCTCCACTTGTAGGACAACAACAGAAGAAAGGTCCTGCATCAGGAGGAGGTAAAAAAAGAGAAAGAAAATAATTAATGAAATTTTAGGTTTGAAATTGAAAATTTTAAATGCCGTTACCTTTTAAAATCTAAAATTTAAAATCTAAGATCTAAAATTCTAAAATTATGTTACAACCAAAAAGAACCAAGTTCCGTCGTGTTCATAAAATGAAAATGAAAGGTAATGCTAACAGAGGAGCTCAGTTAGCTTACGGAACATTCGGAATTAAAGCCATGGAAGGTGCTTGGATCACTGCAAGACAGATTGAGGCGGCTCGTATCGCTGCTACAAGATATATGAAGAGAGAGGGGCAACTATGGATTAAAATATTCCCAGATAAGCCAATTACTAAAAAACCAGCTGAAGTAAGGATGGGTAAAGGTAAAGGTGCTGTAGAATACTGGGTAGCTGTAGTAAAACCAGGAAGAGTAATGTTTGAAATCGGAGGAGTACCTTACGAAGTAGCAAAAGAGGCGTTAAGACTTGCTGCACAAAAACTTCCAGTAGTTACGAAGTTCATAGTAGCTAATGATTTTGTTCAACCACAATAAATCTCGAAATTATGAAACAAGCTGAAATTAAGAACTTAAGCGTAGAGGATATCAAGGCAAAATTAGTAGAGTTGAGAGCTACTTACAGCAAAACAAGATTGGCTCACAAAATTAGCCCAGTAGAAAATCCTATTCAAATCAGAGATTTAAGAAGAACAATCGCAAGACTTGAAACAGAGTTAACTAACAAACAATAATTTTCATTTTAAGCATGGAAAGAAATTTAAGAAAAGAAAGAATAGGAATAGTTTCGAGCAATAAAATGGAAAAAACCATTGTTGTTAGTGAAACTATGAGAATGAAACATCCTATGTACGGTAAATTCGTATTAAAAACGAAAAAATATACTGCGCATGATGAGAACAATGAGTGTAACGAAGGTGATACAGTTCTAATCCAAGAAACTAGACCTTTGAGTAAGAATAAGAGATGGAGATTAGTAAGAATTATAGAAAGAGCTAAGTAATGTTACAAACTGAATCAAGATTAAAAGTAGCTGATAACACTGGTGCTAAAGAAGTGCTAGTAATCAGAGTTCTAGGTGGTACTAGAAGAAGATATGCTTCTGTTGGTGATAAAATCGTAGTTACTATTAAAGATGCTACTCCATCAGGAAATGCAAAGAAAGGACAAGTGTCTAAGGCTGTTGTAGTAAGAACTAAAAAAGCTGTTCGCAGAAAAGATGGTTCATACATCAGTTTCGATGACAATGCTTGTGTTTTGCTCAATGCAGCGGGAGAAATGAGAGGAACTCGTGTTTTCGGACCTGTTGCTAGAGAGTTGAGAGATAAAGAATATATGAAAGTAATTTCATTAGCCCCTGAAGTTTTATAAATTCTAAAAAGATGACAAAGTTAAAAATCAAAAAAGGAGATAATGTAATTGTTACAACAGGTAACAAAAACATTAAAGGTAAAACGGGTGAAGTTATTGCTGTAATTAAAGATAAAAATAGAGCTGTAGTTGCAGGTCTTAATATCGTAAAGAAGCATGTAAAGCCATCTGCGTCTAATCCACAAGGAGGAATTGTAGAAAAGGAAGCTTCAATCCATATTTCTAACTTAGCGCTAGTAGATCCTAAAACAGGAAAAGCTACAAAAGTTGGATACAGAATGGAAGGAGATAAAAAAGTAAGATTTGCAAAAAAATCTGGTGAAATTTTATAAAAGACTAAAAGATGGAATACATAGCTAGACCCAAAAAATTATATAAAGAAAAAATTGTTCCAGCAATGATGGAAGAATTTGGGTATAAGTCTGTAATGCAAGTACCAAGATTAGAGAAAATCGTACTTTCTCAAGGTTTGGGAGATGCAGTACAAGATAAGAAGATTGTAGATTATGCGGTAGAAGAGCTTACAGCAATTACTGGACAAAAAGCAGTAGGAACAATCTCTAAAAAAGATGAAGCATCATTCAAATTGAGAAGAGGTGTTCCAATTGGAGCGAAAGTAACACTAAGAGCAGACAGAATGTATGAGTTTTTAGATAGACTTACATCTTCTGCACTACCAAGAATCAGAGATTTCAGCGGAATCAAAGCTGATGGTTTTGATGGAAGAGGTAACTACAACTTGGGTATTACCGAGCAGATTATCTTCCCTGAGATCGTCATTGATAAAGTGAAAAAAATCCAAGGTATGGATATTACTTTTGTGACATCTGCTAAAACAGATAAAGAAGCTAAAGTTTTATTAACTCATTTCGGATTACCGTTTAAAAAGAACTAATCATGGCAAAGGAATCAATGAAAGCGCGTGAGCGCAAAAGAGAAGCACTAGTTGCTAAATATGCCGCTAAAAGAAAAGCTTTGAAAGAAGCGGGAGATTACGAAGCTCTACAAAAATTACCTAAAAATGCTTCTCCAGTTAGATTGCACAACAGATGCAAACTTACAGGAAGACCAAGAGGGTATATGAGAATTTTCGGAATTTCGAGAGTTACTTTCAGAGAAATGGCGAACCAAGGGCTTATCCCTGGTGTTAAAAAAGCAAGTTGGTAACAATTTTTAACAAATCGAGATAATTAAGTTGTAAAAATTGCAAAACTAATTATCATTAACCAATAATTTAAAAAAAAGAAAAATGGTAACAGATCCAATTTCAGATTTCCTAACTAGAGTAAGGAACGCACAAAGCGCAGGCCACAAAGTGGTGGAAATTCCTGCATCGAAAATTAAAAAGGAGATTACGAAAATCCTATTTGATCAAGGGTACATCTTGAACTATAAGTTTGAAGATAATGCTGTTCAAGGGACTATCAAAATCGCTTTGAAGTATGACAAGCAAACTAACAAACCAGCTATCAAGTCTATTCAGAGAGCTTCTAGACCTGGTTTGAGAAAATACGCTGGTTCAGATGAACTTCCAAGAGTATTGAACGGTTTGGGAATAGCTATCATCTCTACTTCTAAAGGAGTAATGACTGATAAAAAAGCAAGACAAGAGAAAGTAGGAGGTGAAGTAATCTGCTATGTATATTAATTTATAAATAGGAATAATGTCAAGAATTGGTAAATCAATTATAACAATCCCAGCAGGAGTTACAGTATCATTTTCTAATAATGTTGTAACTGTGAAAGGACCAAAAGGTGAGCTTTCTCAAGAAATCACTAAAGGGATTACGATAGCACAAGAAGGTGCTGAACTAACAGTAAACAGACCATCTGATTCTAAAGAACATAGATCTCTTCATGGTCTTTATAGAGCACTAATCAACAATATGGTAGTTGGTGTTTCAGAAGGGTTTACAAAACAGTTAGAATTAGTAGGTGTAGGTTATAGAGCATCTCACTCAGGACAAAAACTGGAGTTGGCTCTAGGTTTCTCTCATGGTATTATAATGGAACTTCCAAAAGAAATCACATTAAATACTGAGACTGAAAAAGGTAAGAACCCAATCATCACTTTATCATCTCATGATAAACAATTATTGGGAATGGTGGTTGCAAAAATCAGATCATTTAGAAAACCTGAACCTTACAAAGGAAAAGGTGTGAGATTTGTAGGAGAAAATGTTAGAAGAAAAGCTGGTAAATCTGCTTAAAATTTAAGGAAATGGCATTAACAAAAGTAGAAAAAAGAAACAGAATAAAGAGAAGAGTAAGAGGGAAAATCTCCGGTACTCAGGCATCACCAAGATTATCTGTATATAAGAGTAATAAAGAAATTTATGCTCAGTTGATCGATGACAAAGAAGGTAAAACTTTAGTATTCGCTTCTTCTAGAGAGAAAGAAGTAAACGCTAAAGGAACAAAAACTGAAGTAGCAGCAGCTGTAGGTAAAAGAATTGCTGAAAAAGCAAAAGCAGCAGGCTATGAAAAAGTAGTTTTTGATAGAAATGGTTTCGTATATCACGGAAGAATAAAAGCTCTTGCTGATGGTGCTAGAGAAGGAGGTCTTCAATTCTAATTTTAAAAGTATCGAAATATGTTAGGAATAGATAATATAGAAAGAGTAAAACCTGGAGGATTAGAATTAGTAGATCGTCTAGTTGCTGTGAACAGAGTAACCAAGGTAACCAAAGGAGGTCGTGCTTTCGGATTTTCTGCTATCGTTGTAGTAGGAAATGAAGATGGTGTGATTGGTCATGGTCTTGGTAAGTCTAAAGAAGTTGCATCTGCAATTTCTAAAGCAGTAGAAGAAGCTAAGAAAAACTTAGTGAGAGTACCTGTAATCAATCATACAATTCCTCATCAAACATCTGCAAGATACGGAGGAGCTGATATCTTCCTAAGACCTGCATCTCATGGTACAGGGCTTATCGCTGGGGGAGCAGTGAGAGCCGTTCTAGAATCTGCGGGAGTGCATGATGTATTGTCAAAATCTAAAGGTTCTTCTAACCCTCACAATGTGGTAAAAGCTACATTCAAGGCGTTGTTAGATATCAGAAGACCAGAGGAAATCGCAAGAATGAGAGGGATTTCTCTAAATAAAGTGTTCAACGGTTAATTTTTAAAGAAAAATGGCAACAATTAAAGTAAAACAAGTAAGAAGTGCTATTGGTAGAACTAAAACTCAAAAATTAACACTTGAGGCATTAGGTCTTAGAAAATTGAACCAAGTAGTAGAGCACGAAGCTACACCATCAATTTTAGGAATGGTAGCAGCAGTAAAACATTTAGTAGAAGTTCAAAAATAAAAATAATCTTAAAAGGTTTAATGCTGAGAGATTGGCATTAAATCTTTTGATTTGAATTTTAAATTTAAGACAATTATGAATTTAAGTAATATTAAACCAGCATCAGGAGCTACTCACAACTCTAAAAGATTAGGTAGAGGACAAGGTAGTGGTAAAGGAGGAACTTCCACAAGAGGTCATAAAGGTGCTAAATCAAGATCTGGTAACTCTACCAAAATAGGTTTTGAAGGAGGACAAATGCCTTTACAAAGAAGACTTCCAAAGTTTGGTTTCAATAATGTGAATAGAAAAGAATATAGAGCAATAAATTTGGATACTATTCAATCATTAATTGATGCTAAAAATTTAACTGAAATCACTAAAGAAGTTTTGGTTGAAAACGGATTGTCTTCTAAAAATGAATTAGTGAAAATTATGGGTAGAGGGGAACTAAAATCAGGAGTTTCTATCTCTGCAAATAAATTTACTAAATCTGCTGAGGAAGCAATAAACAAAGTAGGAGGTAAAGCAATCACTCTATAAAAAAAATAATGAAGAAAGGATTTATACAAACACTCAAAAACATTTGGAGTCTTGAAGAATTAAGAGAAAAAATATTATTTACTATTTCTCTTGTATTGGTGTATAGATTCGCATCATATATTTCCCTGCCTGCCATTAACTTGGACGAGGTAGGGAATCTTTTGCAGCATTACCAAAATCAAGGAGGCAGCAAACAAGGAACAGGTTTTTTGAGTTTGTTATCATCTTTTACAGGAGGTGCTTTTGGTAGGGCTTCTATATTGGCTTTAGGTATTATGCCATATATTTCAGCATCTATTATAGTTCAGTTGATGGGAATGCTTGTTCCATATTTTCAAAAACTACAGAAAGATGGAGAAAGTGGAAGAAATACTTTAAACCAAATAACAAGATGGCTTACGATAGGAGTGTGTCTAGTTCAGGCTCCATTTTATCTAGGTACCATAACGAATGAGTTTTTACCTTATGCACAGTTCAGAACTGCTTATTATGTAGAGCCTGAATCTGTGATGTTCTGGTTGCCTAGTATAGTAATCCTTGTAACAGGATCCTTGTTTTCTATGTGGCTGGGTGAGAAGATAACAGATAGAGGTATCGGTAACGGTATATCTATATTGATAATGGTGGGGATACTAGCAGATCTTCCTATGGCTTTTGTAGATGAAGTTACTCAGCAAACTAGCAAAGGAGGATTAGGTTCTATCATTATTTTAGTAGAAGTTCTATTCTGGTTATTAGTTATTGTTTTAGCAATATTATTATCAGTTGCTGTAAGAAAGATACCAGTACAATATGTGAGCAGAGCCCATGCAAGAGGGGGGCACAACAGCGCTTTGACAGAGGGAGCTAGACAATGGATTCCTTTGAAAGTAAATGCTGCTGGTGTGATGCCTATCATCTTCGCACAAGCGATAATGTTCATTCCTGGGTTATTGACTAAAGTAGATGATACAAATACATTCTTAGCTGGCTTTAAAAATGTTTTTAGCTGGCAGTATAATGTTCTATTTGCATTGTTGATTATAATATTTTCTTTCTTCTATACAGCCATCTCAATTCCTACCCATCAAATGGCTGAGGAACTGAAAAGAAATGGTGGATTAGTCCCTAAAATAAAACCAGGAAAAGAAACAGCAGATTATATAGATGATATTTTATCAAAAATAACTTTGCCAGGTTCGATTTTTTTAGCTATCTTTGCAGTCCTTCCAGCAATAGTTCATGGTACTTTTGTACAAACAGATAGATTTTCACTGTTTTTTGGTGGAACATCATTGTTGATTATGGTGAGTGTAATATTAGATACTGTACAACAAGTAAACACTTATCTTTTAAATCATCACTATGATGGATTGATGCAGTCAAAATTATCAAGAACAACGAAAAGGTAATAAGATATGGCAAAGCAAAAGCATATAGAACAGGATGGAGTAATAGTGGAGGCGTTGTCAAATGCCATGTTCCGTGTTGAACTAGAGAATGGGCATGTTCTCATAGCACATATCTCTGGAAAGATGAGAATGCACTATATAAAGCTCTTACCAGGTGATAAGGTGAAATTAGAACTTTCTCCATATGACTTGACTAAGGGAAGAATTACTTTTAGATACTAGAAGTATATTAGTTAGAATAAAATTAAGAATATAAGATGAAAGTTAGAGCATCAATTAAGAAAAGAAGTGCAGACTGCAAAATCGTAAGAAGAAAAGGCAGATTGTACATTATTAACAAAAAGAACCCTAAATTTAAACAAAGACAAGGCTAATTAAAATAGCATACAATTAAATTATGGCGAGAATTGCAGGTATAGATTTACCAAAAAACAAAAGAGGCGTAATAGGACTTACTTATATTTATGGAATAGGTAGAAGTACTGCGTCTGAGATTTTGAAAAACGCTGGAATCAGCGAAGATAAGAAAGTCAACGAATGGAATGACGACGAATTGGCTGCTATCAGAAATTATATCTCTGAAAATGTGAAAGTAGAAGGAGAGCTGAGATCTGAAGTTCAATTAAACATCAAGAGATTGATGGATATTGGATGCCAAAGAGGGATTCGTCATAGACTGGGATTACCTTTAAGAGGCCAAAGAACGAAAAATAACTCTAGAACTCGTAAAGGAAAGAGAAAAACTGTTGCTAACAAGAAAAAAGCAAGTAAATAATCGTTAGGAATTATGGCAAAACAAGCAAAAGTAGTTAAAAAAAGAAAAGTAAAAGTAGAGGCGATTGGAGAAGCGCATATTCAGGCTTCTTTCAATAATATTATTATCTCTTTGACCAATAAAAATGGAGAAGTGATATCTTGGGCTTCTGCTGGTAAAATGGGTTTTAGAGGCTCTAAGAAAAACACTCCGTTTGCAGCACAGGTGGCAGCAGAAAACTGTTCTCAGGTAGCTTATGAAGCAGGTTTGAGGAGAGTAAAAGTGTTTGTGAAAGGACCTGGTGCAGGTAGAGAATCTGCAATTAGATCTATTCATAATTCAGGAATAGAAGTAAGTGAAATAGTAGATGTTACACCTATTCCACACAACGGATGTAGACCACCAAAACGAAGAAGAGTATAACAATAAAATTTGATGTTTCATTTTATATATCAGAAATTAAAATGAAGCGTTAAGTGTCAAATCTAAAATCATATGGCAAGATATATTGGACCTAAAACAAAAATTGCTAGAAAATTTGGTGTAGCAATTTATGGAGATGATAAAAGTTTTGAAAAAAGAAAAAATCAACCTCCAGGTCAACACGGACCAAATAAAAGAAGAGGAGCTAAAAAATCTGAATACGCAGTTCAGTTAGCCGAAAAACAAAAAGTTAAATATATCTATGGAATCTTAGAAAAACAATTTGCGAATATGTTTGATAAGGCTCATAGAAGTAAAGGAGTAACAGGTGAAGTTTTGTTACAACTTTGTGAATCTAGATTGGATAATGTTGTATACAGATTAGGTTTTGCTAAGACTAGAGCAGCTGCAAGACAGTTAGTTTCACACAGACACATCACTGTAAATGGAGAGTTGGTAAATATTCCATCATATTCTCTAAAAGCAGGAGATGTTGTTGCAGTAAGAGCTAAGTCTAAATCACTTGAAGTTGTTGCAGATGCATTAGCATCTAAATCAAACTATGAGTGGTTACAATATAACGATGAGAAGAAAGAAGGAGTGTTCATTTCTGCTCCTGAAAGATTACAGATTCCTGAAGATATCAAGGAGCAGTTAATCGTCGAGTTATATTCTAAATAATTTTTTAATCAAATTCTTGCTCAACCCAATTTTATATGGCAATTTTACAATTCATAAAACCCGATAAAGTAATACTTCTAAACTCTACAGAAACTAGAGGTCAGTTTGAATTTAGACCATTAGAACCTGGATTTGGAACAACTATCGGTAATGCTTTGAGGAGAGTCTTGTTATCTTCTCTCGAAGGATATGCTATTACATCTATTAAGATAGAAGGAGTAGAGCATGAGTTTTCAACAATTTCGGGAGTAATAGAAGATGTAACTGAAATAATTCTTAACCTTAAACAGTTGAGATTAAAGGCTACAGCTGAAAATGCTCCTGCTGAACAAGTAAGTGTTAAAGTTTCTAATCAAACAACAGTAACTGCTGGAGATTTCTCTAAATTCATTAAAGGATTTGAAGTATTGAATCCAGATTTAGTTATCTGTAACATGGCAAAAGATGTTTCGTTTGATATTAAATTTAATATAGATAAAGGTAGAGGATATGTTCCTTCTGAGCAGAATAAACTAAATAATGCTCCTATCGGGACTATCGCTATTGACTCTATTTACACACCTATTAAAAAGGTTCAGTATAGTGTTGAAAACTATCGTGTGGAGCAGAAAACAGACTACGAAAAACTAGTTTTGGACATAGAGACAGACGGTTCTATCTCTCCTCAAAATGCTTTGACAGAAGCTTCTAAGATATTGATTTATCACTTTATGTTATTCTCTGATGAAAGAATAACACTAGAGACAGAGGCGGTGAAAGCATCTATCCAATACGATGAAGAAACACTTCATATAAGACAATTATTGAAATCCAAGTTGGTAGATATGGATCTGTCTGTAAGAGCAATCAATTGCTTGAAAGCAGCAGAAGTAGAAACGCTTGGAGAATTGGTTTCATTCAGTAAGTCTGATTTGATGAAATTTAGAAATTTTGGTAAAAAATCGCTAACAGAACTAGAAGAGTTAGTTCATTCTAAAGGTTTGAACTTCGGATTTGATGTTAGCAAATATAAATTAGACGCTGATAAATAATTTTATATCATGAGACACGGAAAGAAATTTAATCATTTAGGAAGAACTGCCTCTCATAGAAAAGCATTACTTTCCAATATGGCATGTTCTCTTATAGAACATAAAAGAATAAACACTACTGTAGCTAAAGCTAAAGCTCTTAGAGTGTATATAGAACCTCTTTTGACTAAATCAAAAGAAGATACTACACACAATAGAAGAACGGTATTCTCTTACCTTCAGAATAAAGAAGCAGTTACTGAATTATTCAGAACAATTGCTCCAAAAATCGCTGAAAGAAATGGAGGATATTGCAGAATCATCAAAACAGGATTCAGACTTGGAGATGGTGCTGATACAGCTATGATAGAGTTAGTTGATTTCAATGAACTATACAGTGCAAAATCAGATGCTAAGAAAACTACAAGAAGAAGCAGAAGATCTTCTTCTAAAAAAGAAACTTCTGAAGCAACTGAAGTAAAAGCAGAGGAATCAGCTGAAAAAGCAGGAGAATAAGTTTTTTTACAACTAACTATAAAAAATAGTCCTTATCATTATTGGTAAGGGCTATTTTAGTTTTGATGATATAAAAAAGAAAGGAGACTTTATAAAGTCTCCTTTAACCAACTAAAGAACTCTCGCTGCCATACTAAGGCATTCTGAGGTTTTAGCACCCAGTGGTTTTCATCTGGGAAGTATAAAAATTTGGATTTGATATTCTTAAGCCTTGCCACTTGGAATGCCTGTTGTCCCTGCTCATAAGGAACTCTGAAATCCATATTTCCTTGGATAATCATTATTGGCGTATTCCAGTTGTTTACATAGTTGCTTGGATTGAATTTAGTGTAAGATTTTGAAGAAGGATTGTCCCAAGGAGAACCTCCCATATCCCAATTTGCAAACCAAAGCTCTTCGGTAGTACCATACCAAGATTTAGTATCAAAAAGCCCATTGTGAGAGATGAAAGTTTTGAATCTATTTTGGTGAACTCCAGCTAGCATCAGCACAGAATAACCTCCGTAGCTAGCACCCACAGCGCCCATTCTGTCCTTGTCTATGTATGGAAGTTCTTTCGCGAAGTCTGCTGCAGATAGATAGTCTTGTATGGATTGTCCTCCCCAGTCTTGGCTGATTTGTTCATTCCATTTTGTACCCCATCCTGGCATACCTCTACGGTTAGGTGCGATTACGATATAATCATTAGCAGTCATCAGTGAGAAATTCCATCTTAGGCTAAAATATGGCGTAAGAGCAGACTGCGGGCCTCCTTGGCAGTATAGAAGTGCAGGATATTTTTTGTTTGGGTCAAAATTTGGTGGATAGTGGAACCATACGCCCATTTCCTTGCCATCGGTAGTTTTTACCATTTTTAGTTCAGAATGACCTAATTTTAGTTTTTGGTAAAAATCAGCATTGACATCCGTTACCTGCTTCATTTTTCCATTTTTTAAATCCACAGAATAGAGCTCTGGGCTGTGGAAAGCATCATTTCTATTCACCAAAAGTGAATTTTTATTTTGTGCAAAAACGGCATTTACATCAAAATCCCCCTTTGTAACTTGTTTTACGGTTTTGTTTTGATTAACAGTAAATAACTGCTTAGTTCCCCTGAAAGCAGCCGTGAAATAGATATTTTGAGAGTCATTAGCCCAGAAGACATCTCCTGTTACGCTGTCGTCCCAGTTTTTAGTAAGGTTGGTTTTACTTCTATTTCCCCAATCCATCACATAGATATCATTTTTATCGGCTTCGTAGCCATTTCTTGCCATACTTTGCCAAAGAAGATATTTCCCATTTGGGCTGAATTTAGGGTTCAAATCATATCCCATCATTCCTTCTGTAAGGTTGCTGGTTTTTCCTGTTTCCAGCTCGTATAGGAATATGTCCGTATTGGTGCTGACAGCATATTCTTTTCCAGTTTTTGCCTTAGTAACATAGATGATGTGTTTAGCATCAGGTGACCAAATGAAATCTTCCCCTCCACCGAAAGGCTTTTGAGGCGAGTCATAGGCTTTCCCTTCTAGTAAATCTTTGGCTGTGTCAGGATTTTCTTTAACACTGACTACGAAAATATGATTGTATTTCCCTGCATACCAAGTGTCCCAGTGGCGGTGGTTTAGGTCTGTATAGACTTGCGCAGAGGAGTTGGGAACATCGCTGTATTTATCTTTGCTGTAGATTTTTTCTAACTGAACTTCTCTACTGAAAGCCACTTTCTGCCCATTAGGAGAAACCTTAATATTTTGAGCATCTTTTCCAATGGTATAAAATTCTTTCCAAGATTTTCCATTGTTACTAGAACGGTAGATTTTCCCATCTTCAAGGGCATAAATCCCGTTTTTATCCCATTGAATAAAGGATTTTTTTCCTAAATCAAATGGAACACTTTGTGAGGAAGATGTGTTTAGCAAATAGGTTTTGTGATCATTTTTTTCTGTCTCCAAATCGGTCTGGCTGGTTCTGTAAACAACCAGCGAGTGGTCTGGAGAAACTCCTTGAACGCTTATTTTCCTTAGCTTCCAGAGGGTTTCTGGTGTCATCACTTCCTGTGCGTTCATCAACAGAGGAGCGGCAATAGCTAATGCTGTATACTTTAAATTCATGAGATATGATTTTTAATGGGTTTAAAATTAACAAAAACTTTCAAAATATAAAATTTTTGTTAGTTTTGATGAAAAAAGCAAAAAGGGTATTTTTCTGAAAAAGAAACAATCAGAGAATTAGAAAAACTGAAATAACCAAGATTAAATAAAGGGTTCATTTCTGGATTTTGTCTTTTTTTGATGTTCAGATTTACTACCTTTGTGGCTAAAATTACTAAAAATTATGTTTGAAAATAAAAATCAAGAACTTACACCTATTTCTGCATTGGGCGAATTTGGGCTTATAAAACATCTTACACAGTTTTTCCCTGTTGAGAACACCTCTACAGAATTGGGTGTGGGAGATGATGCAGCGATTATCAATGCTGAAGGGAAAAAAGTTCTTGTCAGCACCGATATGTTTACAGAAGGAGTGGATTTTAATTTAGGATATGTTCCTCTGAAACATTTGGGCTATAAGGTGGTAGTGGCAGGAATCAGCGATATTATTTCTATGAATGCGGCTCCTACTCAGATTATGATTTCGGTAGCTGTTTCTAATCGCTTTCCTGTCGAGGCTTTGGAAGAAATTTATGCAGGAATTCAGCTGGCATGCAGACGATACAAGGTGGATTTAGTAGGTGGAGATACTACCAGTTCTCAGACAGGGCTGGTAATCAATGTCACCGCGGTAGGATTAGAAAATTCTGAAAAAATTATCAACCGAAATGGAGCGAAACCGAATGATTTACTGGTAGTTACTGGAGATTTGGGAGGAGCATATATGGGCTTGCAGATTTTGGAGAGGGAGCATTCTGTTTATCTCAAAAATCCTAATATGCAGCCAGAGATGGAAGGGTATGACTATATCTTGGAGCGCCAGCTAAAGCCAGAGGCGAGAACAGATATTAAAGGAATTTTAGAAGAGCTGGGCGTGAAACCTACCTCTATGATAGATATTTCCGATGGGCTGGCATCAGAAGTTTTGCATCTTTCTGACAGGTCAAAGGTTGGTTTTAGGATTTATGAGGAAAAAATCCCAATGGATGAGCTTACCATAAGCACAGCGGATGAGTTTAATCTCAATCCTGTGATGACAGCGCTGAATGGGGGAGAGGACTATGAACTGCTGTTTACCATATCTCAGAATGATTTTGATAAAATTAAAAACAATCCAGATTTTACCATCATTGGGCATGCTGTGGAGGAAGAGCAGGGGAATTATTTGGTTCTCAGAGGGTCTAATGAACTTGCCGAACTTACAGCGCAGGGCTGGGATGCTTATTTAAAGAGTAAAAAGAAAACTGACTAACCAGAATTAAGATTAAAATTATGTACAACAAATATGATGTTGCCTACCTAAAAATGGCTTTGGAGTGGGCGAAACTTTCCTATTGCAAGAGAAAGCAGGTAGGGGCGCTCATCGTGAAGGACAGAACTATCATCTCTGATGGGTATAACGGCACACCTTCTGGTTTTGAAAATTGCTGTGAAGATGAGAATAACCAAACCAAATGGTATGTTCTCCATGCAGAGGCCAATGCCATTCTGAAAATATCCCGAAGCACGCAGTCCTGCGAAGGAGCAACATTGTATCTTACTCTTTCGCCATGTAAAGAGTGCAGCAAACTGATTTTCCAGTCTGGGATAAAAAGAGTGGTTTATATACAAGATTATTCTGATAATGAAGGGCTTGTGTTCCTGAAAGATGCTGGAGTTGAAATATTAAAAATATCTAAGGAAGAATTAGAAAATGACATGGAGTGAAGCTATTGAAAACTATGCTAACTATCTGAGGTTTGAGAAAAATGCTTCAGAAAACACCATTGAAGCATATGTTTCCGACCTGCAAAAATTACAGGATTTTGCAGAGCAGAACCTGATGAACATTACGCCCGTTACCATTTCTTATGAGCATTTGCAGGAGTTTCTTTACCAAGTATCAAAAATCAATTACAGCGAAAGGACACAGGCAAGGTGGATTTCTTCCATTAAAGGATTTTTCAGTTTTTTGCTGGAAGATGAACTTCGCGAGGACAATCCTTCGGCTCTTTTAGAAACGCCTAAATTAGGGCTTTATCTGCCTGATACATTGTCTTTGGAAGAAATAGAAAAACTAATTTCTGCAACGGAAGAAAATACCGATTTAGCGAAGAGAAACCGCTGTATGATAGAGGTTTTGTATGGCTGCGGGCTGCGTGTTTCAGAGCTTACGGAGCTTCAGATTTCAAATATTAATTTTAAAGAAAATTACCTCAAAATACAAGGGAAAGGCGACAAGGTTCGCTTTGTTCCGTTGGCTGATTATACAGCAGATTTCATTAAAAACTACATCAATAACATCAGAAATAAACAAAAAATAAATCCCAAACATTCCGATATTTTATTCTTAAACAGCAGAGGAGCGCAGATTTCTAGGCAGATGGTTTTCCTTATCATAAAGGAAATAGTGAGAAAAGCAGGCATTCAGAAAAATATATCGCCTCACACTTTTCGCCATTCTTTTGCGACTCATCTTCTTCAGAATGGAGCGGATTTACGGTTTATACAGGAGATGCTAGGGCATTCCAGCATTACCACTACGGAGATTTATACCCATCTGAACACAGAAGAACTTCATGAAACGATTTTAAAATATCACCCAAGAAATCAATAGAAAAATGAATGAATTAAATTTTTGCCCAAAATGTGGAAAAAAATCACTCTGCTGGGAACAAGGAAAAAGATGGAGCTGCCCAGAGTGTGATTTTGTTTTGTATCATAATTGTGCTGCTGCGGTGGCTGTCGTTGTCATCTGTGGCGATGAAATTTTACTGACCAAGAGAAATCAAGAGCCAGCCAAAGGAAAACTAGATTTGGCGGGAGGTTTTACAGATCCTAATGAGAGTGCAGAATTTACCTGTTTTCGGGAACTGAAAGAGGAACTTGATATACAAATAGACACTGGAAAACTTAGGTTTTTGATGAGTCTGCCGAATATCTACCATTACAAAGGAATAGATTATAATACGCTGGATTTGTTTTTTGAATATCGTGTAGAAGAAAAATTTTCTGTCAATTTAGAAAAATCAGAAATAGCTGAAACTATTTGGGTTAAGAAAGAAAACATCCAGCTGGAAGATATTGCTTTTCCTTCGCAGAGATTGTTTTTTGAAAGATTTTTAAATAAAAATTGAGAAAAAATTTGTTAAAAAATCAAAATTATATAAATTTGTATCGTTGCATTTCATTTGCAAATATTTTTTTACGGTATATAATTTTATAAATAGATTTTAACGATGAGTTCAAACAAGATTCCTGCTGATGGTTTGGCAGGTCTTAAAGAGAATTTTACCAAAGACGCACTCGCTGGGTTTTTGGTATTTTTGTTAGCATTACCATTGAGTATGGGAGTTGCCAAAGCTGCGGACTTTCCTCCGATTTTTGGGGTTGTTTCTGCGATTATTGGCGGAATAGTAGTCAGTTTTTTTGCTGGTTCTAGACTTTCTGTCAAAGGGCCTGCGGCAGGGCTTATTTCCATAGGTGCAGGTGCAGTGGCGGCGTTTGGCGGTGGAGAAACTGGCTGGAAAATGGCAGTGGCGACTATTGCGGTGGCTGGTGTTATCCAGATTGTAATGGGACTTCTGAAACTGGGTAAATATGCGGACTTGTTCCCTTCTGCGGCGGTGCATGGAATGCTGGCAGCGATAGGAATTATCATCATGTCTAAACAGCTACATTTGCTTTTGGGT
Organism: uncultured Flavobacteriaceae bacterium; assembly: GCA_963516475.1. Classification (GTDB taxonomy): domain Bacteria; phylum Bacteroidota; class Bacteroidia; order Flavobacteriales; family Weeksellaceae; genus JABCPE02. Next base: position 14,940 of record CAUQBR010000001.1, on the reverse strand, counting down.
ATTAAACCTGATGATTTGGCAGGAATGGGCGTGATAGATTTGCTAAAACACCTGCCAAACAGCATAATGAACGCTGATAGAGAAAATACGATTTTGGGACTGACTTGTTTAGCGATTCTCTTTGGAATGGGAATGATTAAAAACCCAATAGTGAAGAAAATTCCTGCTCCGTTAGTAGTTCTTTTGGTAGCGATACCGATGGGAATTTATTTTGAAATGAGTGCTAACGAAAAGGTGGAAATCGGTAGTATTTTTGATACTTTCAAAGATGGAGTTTTCGTTGCTGATTTTTCTGGAATGTGGACTCATACAGGCGTTTTTGTGCAGTATGTTATTTTGTTTTTACTGATTGGTTCTATCGAATCTCTTTTGACAGCCAAAGCCATAGATTTAGTAGACCCATACAGAAGAAAATCAGACTTTAATAAAGACCTTTCTGCGGTGGGTTTCGGAAATGTGCTTTCAGGATTGGTAGGTGGACAACCGATGATATCAGAGGTGGCGAGAAGTTCAGCCAATGTTTCTAATGGAGCGGTAACAAGATGGGCAAATTTTTTCCACGGATTGTTTATGCTTTTGGCAGTGATATTCGCAGTTCCACTTATTGAGATGATACCAAATACAGCACTTTCTGCGATGCTGGTTTTTGTAGGGTTTAATCTGGCTCATCCAAAAGAATTTACACACATTTTCCACATTGGAAAAGGGCAGTTTGTTATCTTTGTTTCTACGGTGATAGTTACCCTTTTGACAGACCTTTTGGCAGGTGTGGCTTTTGGGATTGTATTGAAAATTATTATCAATATGATGAATGGTGCCAAGGTTCAGGATTTCCTTCATTTGAATATGAATATAGTAAATAATGACCCTGAAATAGCAGAAGTAGAAGCGAAAGGAAGCCTTCTGTTTAGTAACAATATGAAGCTGGGCGAGTTTTTAGATTCATTAAATAAATACAAGGAAGTGAGATTTAATCTCGGAGAATTGGAATTATTAGACCATACTTCTCTTGCTACTATCCAAAAATGGAAAAAAATTCAAGAGGATGTTTCAGGAATGAAAATTAGCCTCAATGGATTAGAAAATCACTCTAAATCAGGAGATTCTGAAGATTCTGTACTGAGAAAAGGAAAAAGACATCCATTTTAAAATAAAAAATGCTGCAAAATTTTGCAGCATTTTTGTTTTATGCGTTTTTGATATTTTTATTATGCTTTCGGCTCATTACCCATTCAGAATCAGTGAGATTGTAGATTTCCTGAATGTCTTTCAAAATGTTTTTAAAATCTAAATTCAGGTCTTTTAGTTTCCCTGTGGAAATATCAAAAACCCATCCGTGAACGATAGGATATTCATCTACGATATATCGCTCTTGCACGCAGGCAAGCTTGATGACATTGATGCATTGTTCCTGAACATTTAGTTCCACTAACCTGTTGTTTCGTTCTTTTTCATCGGTTATGGAGTCTAGTTCTATGCGGTGAAGCCTGTAAATATCTCGGATATTTCTGAGCCAAGGATTCAGCAGTCCCAAATCTTCTGGGCTCATTGCTGCTTTTATTCCTCCACAGTCGTAGTGCCCACAGACAATGATATGTTTTACTTTTAGGTGTTCTACGGCGTATTGTATAGCAGATATTGCATTCAGATCCAGTGTATTCACCAGATTAGCAATATTTCTATGCACGAAAACCTCACCAGGTTTTAGTCCCATGAGTTCTTCCGTAGTTACTCGGCTGTCTGAGCAGCCTATGTATAGGTATTCTGGGTTCTGTTCTTTAGCTAGATTTTTGAAAAAATCAGCATCTTCGCCAAGTTTTTTTTCTACCCATTTTTTATTATTTTCAAAAATAACTTTATAAGATAGTGCCATTTAAAAATCAAATTTTATTGTTAATGTATCCTTCCGTAGCATTTTCATTAGGGATGATTTGGGCAGGATTTCCCACAACTACAGAATTAGAAGGAATATCCATATTTACATATGCATTTGGTGCGATGAGGACATTGTCCCCGATGGTAATTCCACCGACTATCACGGCATTAGCGCCTATCCAGACTTCGTTGCCTATTTTAGGGACACCTATGGATTTTCCTCTGTTGGTCTGCCCGATGGTTACGCCCTGTGCGATGTTGCAATTTTTGCCAATGATGGTTTTGGGATTGATAACCAACGCGCCCCAATGGCCTAAATAAAAGCCTTCACCGATTTCCGTTTCTGGGTAAATTTGGAAACCGTATTTTATCTGATAATGCCTTAGAATAAACCGATAAATTTTCCCTATTAAAGAAGATTTCGGGTATTTCTGTGCATTACGAAACCAATAGATATAGTGCAGATTGGGACTGAGGCATTTTTTCAGCATTTGAAAATGAGAAAGCCACTGCCCACAGGCACGGTAAAAATCTTTTTGTATGATAGTGTATTTCATCTAATTATCAATGATATCCATTATTCTTTTTACAGAGTTTTCAAGGTTGAAAGGCATGGTGTAGTTTTTTAGTTTTTCTTGATATTTGTTGAAGTTATCCGTATTGTTAAGTGCTTCTTTCATACCTTGATAAATTCCTTCTTCAGAATTTTCTACAATCAGTCCTAGTTCGCCATCATTCAACATTTCTCGCACTCCAGAAACATCTGTGGCGATGATATTTTTTTTCAGTGTAATAGCTTCGAACAGCACCGTAGGATAGCCTTCGTATCTAGAACTGAGGACATAGAAATCCGCGTTTTTAAAATAAGGATACGGATTGTCCGTAAAACCAAGCATTTTAGCAGTGTTTTCTACGCCGAGTTCTGCTTTTAGTTTTTTGATATTTTCAAAATCATATCCATCGCCTACTATCAAAATCTGATGAGAAAATCCCTCATCCAAAAGCCTTTTGTGGGCTTTCAGTAGTCGGTCAAATCCTTTTTGTGGGAAAATCGTCCCAACGGACAAAAACAAAGGATGTCTGTAATCGCCAGTCAGAGGCGCTTCGCTTTTCCTTAAAATCTCATCTGTGTCCAGTGGATTATAAATTCGGACAATTCGCTGTTTTTCATCTTCGTTTTTAGCCAAGTTTTCAAAATCTTTTTGGATATGTTCGGAAATCACCATGATTTTATCAAACTTAAAAAACTTCCTGATTTCATCATCTGTATAGTTGTGAAATTGGGTTTTTCGCAAGTCATTGTGAATCCAAACAATTTTTTTCGAAGAGGTGATAGGAGAGTTTAGGATTTCATCCCTTACTCCATGAATTGCCGCAAATTCCACATCATATTTTTTGTTTTTAAGAATGAATTTGTAGAGCAGTTTTGGGAATTTTTTCAATAAAAATAGGTACCCTACACGAAGCGCTTTTATTGGAATGTCCTGTGGTCTGTTGGTAGGAATCATCTCTCCTTTAATGAGATAGAGGATGTTTATCCAGCTGGGAATTTCGGAAAGATATTTCCCAGAATAGAGATTCAGTAGGAGATCCACTTCGTATTTATCAGATGAGATATTTTTAAGGAAAGTTGTCAAGACCTTCTCTGCCCCGCCGTGGCGGAGAGAACCAATACGAATAAGTATTTTTTTCTTTTGCATGGTTTTACTCGTGTCTTATTCTTTCTTCTTCCAAATCTATACGATGGATGAATTTTCGGATGATATCCTCGTTGATTTTCGGATATTTATTATTAATCTCAAAAAGAATATTTCTTTTTTTGCAGAGAACATCGATGTAGATTTCTTTGATGTGGTCAGGGATTTTTAGTTCTTCTTCTGTTACTAATTGCTGTTCCCATCGGCTCACTACAGCTCTCAGCTCAAAGCTGTTTTTCATTTCTTCTTTGTAATTGGTTGTTAGATAGTCTATTGAACTTTTAGCCAATTTTCTCAGAATAAATCTTTCGGTTTCGTGTTCAGGGAAATGGTCATTGAATTTAGGTAGTTTTAATTTTTTTATAATGAAAGGTAAAGTAAGTCCCTGAAATACCAAAGTCACAAAAATAGCCACGAAAGTGATGTATAATATAAGGCTTCTGTTTGGGAAAGGTGTGCCATCCTCTAGTGTTAGCGGAATAGAAAGAGCAGCAGCCAAAGAAACCACTCCACGCATCCCAGACCATCCGATGATGAAAGGTGCTTTTAGATTTATTTTAGGGTCGGCTACAGTGATGAAATTACTCATCACTTTGGTTACAATGACTGCACCATACGAAGCTAAAAGACGCACAACAATCAGTACTATTGTCACTAAAACCCCATAAATAGAAGCATCATATAAGCTTATTCCGTCTTTTTTTAGCCCTTCTACAATGTCAGGAAGTCCTAAACCGATTAGCAAGAATACCAAACCATTGAGAAGGAAAGTGAAACTATGCCAAACATTGAGACCTCTAATTCTGGATGAACTACTCAAAATATGAATATTATGATAAGCTAAATATAGCCCTCCACAGACAACCGCCATTACCCCAGAAGCATGAACCTCTTCTGCGATTATGTACATGATGTAAGGCGTTAATAGAGAGAGGATTACATCAATATCTTCATTGGTAGGAAGTAATCTGTGAATTTGCATAACGACAAACGCAATAAGAAGTCCAATGCCTGTTCCTCCGAAAATCATCCAAGCGAAACTTCCCGCTGCATCCTGCCATATGAACTGCCCAGTAGCTACTGCTGCCATAGAAAATCTTAGGATTATAAGAGAGGAAGCATCATTGAATAAACTTTCTCCTTCCAGAATAGTAGCGATTCTTTTAGGGACTTTCACGAATTTTAGAATAGCTCCAGCACTCACCGCATCAGGAGGGGAAACTATCCCTCCAAGAAGAAAGCCCAGCGCCAGTGAAAACCCAGGAATATAATGATTGACAAACAATGCGACAGAAATTGCTGTCAAAAAAACCACAATAAACGCAAAACTGAAAATAATTCTTCTCCAGCGCCAAATCTCTTTCCATGAGTTAGCCAGTGCTGCTTCGTATAAAAGTGGAGGTAGGAAAATAATAAAAATCAGATGTGGGTCTATTTTTATATTAGGTGTGTTCGGAAGGAAGCCCACGCCCAGCCCTGCGATGAGCAGAAGGATAGGGTATGCTACCTTTATTTTATTACTCAGCATCACAATTCCCATAATGATGACAGACAGCAATATAAAAAATGAAAAATATTCTACCATATATTAAATATTAAGTTTAAGTTTTCGCAATATACTAAAATTTTGTTAAAAAAGTTGTAAAAAATTCATAGGTGTGTCAAATTTTCATTCATAAAGTGAGGAAAACTGACAAAAATGTCACAATTTGATTTTGGTATAAATTTAGAGAGTATCATTCAAAAATTAAATCATTTAATAAAAGAAATCATTATGTCAGTAAATTTTAAACCATTAGCAGATAGAGTATTGGTAGAACCAGCTCCAGCAGAGACAAAGACAGCATCAGGATTGATCATTCCAGATACAGCAAAAGAAAAACCACAAGAAGGCGTAGTAGTAGCCGTAGGAAATGGCAAAAAAGACGAGCCGCTTACTGTGAAAGTAGGAGACAAAGTCCTTTACGGAAAATACGCTGGGCAAGAATTAAAATTAGACGGGAAGGATTATCTTATCATAAGAGAGTCTGATTTGTTAGGAATTTTGGGATAAAAAATTAAAATATCATGTTCTATACATTACAGCTAAATGCTAAATTACAGCCTTTTGATAGGCACGATTTGGAGGATTTGATAGAAGAATTTCTATCAGAAGGAAATTTAGGAGCGACATCTGGAGGTGGTACTATGATGGATAAGAGTGGAGAGGTGGAGTATTGTGATATTGAGCTGGAACTCAATAGTCCTGAAGCCGTGCAGGAGTTACTACACAAACTAGAAGAAATCGGTATTCCGAAAGGTTCTAAACTATATGGCGAAGATTTTTCCCAAGAAGTAGGAACTGCAGAAGGATTGGCAATTTATATTAACGGAACAGACCTGCCAGAGGAGGTTTATCAGAACTGTGATATCAACGAAGTTTATAAAAATATTGAAGAAGCACTAAACGATGAGATAGTGGTGACTTCTTATTTTGAGGGAAGCACCGAGACGGCTCTATATTTCTACATCAATGGAAGTTTTGCAGAAGCGAAGGAAAAAATCAAAAACTTTGTGGAATCCTATCCACTCTGCGAAAAATGTAGAATTGTCCAAATTGCATAAAAGATGATAGTTTAAAACAAAATTCAAAATAAAAATATGAAAAAAATAACTTTAAATAATGGTGTAGAAATGCCACAGTTAGGATATGGGGTGTTTCAGGTTTCGCCAGAAGAATGTGAGCGATGTGTTTCTGATGCTATTTCAGTAGGATACCGTTCCATTGATACGGCTCAAATCTACCAAAATGAAGAGGGTGTAGGAAATGCAGTTAAAAAAAGTGGTATTGATAGAAAAGAATTTTTTCTCACTACAAAGATATGGCCAAGTAATTTCGGGTATGAAAAAGCGAAATTATCCATTGACAAATCTTTGGAAAAATTACAAACGGACTACATAGATTTATTACTTATTCATCAGCCTATAAATGACTATTACGGAGCATATAGAGCAATGGAAGAAGCCTATAAAGAAGGAAAAATCCGCGCGATAGGTGTAAGTAATTTTTATGCAGACAGATATTTGGATTTGGCTCATTTCGCTGAGGTGAAACCAGCTGTTAATCAGGTAGAAACTCATGTTTTCCATCAGCAGAGAGAGTTGCAGGAGATTATGAAAAAACATGATACCAAACTGATGTCTTGGGGGCCTCTTGCAGAGGGAAAAAATGATTTTTTCAATAATCCTGTACTGAAAAAAATCGGTGAGAAATATGGAAAATCAGTAGCGCAAGTAGCACTTCGCTATTTATTTGAAAATGATATAATTCTTATTCCGAAATCCGCTAACAAAGACAGAATGGCACAAAATATTGATATTTTTGATTTTCAGCTTTCAGCCGAAGATAGAGAAATAATCAGCCAGATGGATGAGAGAAAACCACTTATTTTTGACCACAGAAATCCAGAGATGATAGAATTTTTGTTAAGTATTGTTTAAAAAAATAGCTTTAAAATATAATTTAAAAAAATGGCAAAAGAAATTAAATTTGATATTGAATCAAGAGACGCATTAAAAAGAGGTGTAGATGCATTGGCGAATGCAGTAAAAGTGACATTGGGACCTAAAGGGCGAAATGTAGTGATTGAGAAATCTTTCGGCGCTCCGCATGTGACCAAAGACGGAGTTTCTGTAGCGAAAGAAATCGAGCTGGAAGACAAAGTAGAAAACATGGGTGCTCAGATGGTAAAAGAAGTAGCTTCTAAAACTAATGACATCGCAGGAGATGGAACGACTACGGCTACTGTTTTGGCTCAGGCTATCGTGAGAGAAGGGCTGAAAAATGTGGCAGCAGGAGCAAACCCAATGGACCTGAAAAGAGGAATTGACAAGGCTGTTTCGGCGGTGGTAGAAAACCTAAAATCTCAGTCTCAGCAAGTAGGAGATAATAATGACAAAATCAAGCAGGTAGCTTCTGTTTCCGCTAACAATGATGAAACCATCGGTGGGCTTATCGCTGATGCTTTCGCGAAAGTAGGTAAAGAAGGTGTAATCACTGTAGAGGAAGCGAAAGGAATAGACACTACTGTAGATGTGGTGGAAGGGATGCAGTTTGACAGAGGTTATCAGTCGCCATATTTCGTGACTAATCCAGACAAAATGGTGGCAGAATTGGACAACCCGTACATTCTTTTAGTAGAGAAAAAAATCTCTTCTATGAAGGAGCTGCTTCCAGTTTTAGAGCCTGTGGCTCAGCAGGGAAAATCTTTATTGATTATCTCCGAAGAAGTAGAAGGCGAGGCTTTGGCAACTTTGGTTGTGAACAAATTAAGAGGTTCGCTTAAAATCGCAGCTGTGAAAGCGCCTGGTTTCGGTGACAGAAGAAAAGCTATGTTAGAAGATATCGCTATCCTTACAGGCGGACAAGTGATTTCTGAAGAAAGAGGTTTCACTATGGAAAATGCTTCTATCGAGCTTCTTGGTAAGGCTGAAAAAGTAGTAATTGACAAAGATAATACGACTATCGTAAATGGAGCAGGAGATGATGCCCAAATCAAAGCGAGAGTAAACCAAATCAAAGCGCAGTTAGAATCTACAACTTCTGACTATGACAAAGAAAAACTTCAAGAAAGATTGGCCAAATTGGCAGGCGGTGTAGCCGTGCTTTATGTAGGTGCTGCTTCTGAAGTGGAGATGAAAGAGAAAAAAGATAGAGTAGATGATGCACTACATGCGACGAGAGCCGCTGTAGAAGAAGGTATCGTAGCAGGTGGAGGAGTTGCCCTTGTAAGAGCGATAGAATCTCTGAACAATCTTCACGGAGTGAACCAAGATGAAAACACAGGTATCAAAATCGTGAAAAGAGCGATAGAAGAGCCACTGAGACAAATCGTAGCGAATGCAGGCGGCGAAGGCTCTGTAATCGTAGCGAAAGTATCAGAAGGTAAGGCTGATTTCGGGTACAATGCAAAAACAGATGAGTTCGTAAATATGCTGGAAGCAGGAATCATAGACCCTACGAAGGTGACTCGTGTAGCCCTAGAAAACGCGGCATCTGTAGCAGGTATGCTTCTTACTACCGAGTGTGTCATCACAGAAATCCCAAAACCTGAACCACCAATGCCACCAATGGGAGGCGGTATGCCAGGAATGATGTAATAAATAACTTATAAAGGCTAACAGCTCTGTGCTGTTAGTTTTTTTATAAAAATATAATTATTATGGATATTATAGGTTTTGTAGATGAGTTTGGTAATAATTCTTTTGATTTTAAAACACAAGGTTCACATTTTATAGTTTCTTGTGTTTTGGTAAAGGGAATTGAAAAAGTTATTGAGTTAGAAGAAAAGCTAGAAATAATTAGGAGGAAATACTTTCAGACAGGAGAGATAAAATCAAGTAAAGTAGCTTCAAATCATGGAAGAAGAAAACTTATTCTACATGAAATAAAAGAATTAGATTTTTCAATATTTGCTGTTATCATAGATAAAAGAGAATTACAAACAAAAGGGTTTCAATATAAGAAAAGTTTTTACAAATTTATTAACAATTTACTTTATCAAGAATTATTTAAAACATTTAATAATATAACATTAAATGTGGATGAACATGGCTCAAACAAATTCATGCTTGAGTTTAAAAATTATGTGAGTAAAAAACACCCTAGAACATTATTTGGAGGTATTGAATTTAAACATCAAAATAGTCATAATTCAATAATAATACAATTGGCAGATTTTATTTCTGGTTCATTAGGTTATGTTTATGATGAAACAAAAAAAACGGATGAAAGTGAAATTTTTAAAAATCTGTTGGAACCAAAAATCACATATATAGAGCACTTTCCTCGTATTTTTGTTTCTAATGATTTCAAAAGAGATACCTTTGATAATGTGTCTGATGCCAGAATATTAGATGTTTGTTTTCTTAGAGTTCAAGATTTTCTTGAACAAAATGAAAATAGTTCAGATGAGATAGTTCAAGAGCAATGTAAACTATTAAATTTATTACTCCTATTACAAAAAACGAACTCCATCAATTCTTATATTTCAACAAAAGAATTAATGAAACATGTTAATGCAATTAGAGATAAACCGATGAATGAAGAATATTTTAGAAGTAAAATAATAGGAAATTTAAGAGATAGAGGGGTAATTATTGCATCTAGTAGTCGGGGATATAAAATTCCGACTTCATTGGAAGATATACAATCTTTTATTAAGCATGGAAATAGAGTAATTATGCCAATGCTTAATCGAATAAGAGAAGCTAATAATGCTATTAAATTAGCGACAGGGAATGAAACTGATGTTTTGAAGGATTATGAAGGATTAAAGAAAATAATAAAATCCATAGAATAAATCTAAAATATATTTGGTTTTTCCCTTATTTCAATTTATCATTGAAGCTAAAACCATCTAAATTCAGGTGGTTTTTATTATTTTTGTTCTGTATTATATTTATATATCATGAAAAAGGATATTATTTTTGCCTTATTGGGTTTGATGTTAGTATCGTGTACGCCTTCTTTTTTTACTTCTTATTTTGCTAAAATAGACGATTTGAGCAAGCTTGATGGCAGGTATTATGCCAAGTCTGATGTGGAGCTGGGAAAAGATACCTATCGGCGAAAAGCACATTTGCTAAGATTGTTTAATATGGATGAAGATATACAGGCGACCTACTATGTAGATGTGAAATTTGAAGAACCGAATAAGGTGCATCTCACTTATCCTATTTTAAAGAATGACAGCCTTGTCATTGAAAATAAGACTTTTACAGGAAAACGAAAGAAAAAAAGTTTAGAAATTACTTTTGCGAACCAAGATATTTATATTCCTTTAGTTTATTCTAGTTCTAATATTGATAAGCTGAGAATAGGTTTAGACAAAAAAAATAACAGTCTTTTATTAGAAAAATACACCTATATTGGCGGGAGTATTCTTATTTTCGGGGATAGTTTTGGAGGAGAAAGATATTTCCCTTTCTATAAATATGATGAGTATAAAGCTGAAAAACCTTTCTATAAAAATGGGAAGTTTGGGATTTCAAGAGCAGAAGAAACAATAGTAGAACCAATTTATGATTATGCATATAATTTTGAAAATAATTATTTCATAGCAGGTTACAAAGGAAAGGAAGAGCTTCTGGATATCGATGGAAAGCAGATTATCTCTCCCAGATATGATGAAATAGTAGATATTCTCCCTTTGTATGGCAGAGGTGGTTTATTGGGAACCTTCTTTAAGGTAATGAATAATGGCAAAATAGGTTTGGTAAATGACAGAGGTGAAGAAATTATTCCTACAAAATATGATGATATAAGATCTCATAATGGTTATTTCTCACTTAGCCTAAATAATAAATCTGGCTATGCCACAACCGAAGGCGTGCTGTATCCTGCAATATATGATTTGTTGTATAAAGATCATGCTGACTGTGGAAACCGAGTATATCATGCAGCTAAACGAGATGGAGAAGAATATATGTTGGATAATGAAGGGAATGAGTATAAATCCCAAAAAAAGTTTCCTAAGGTATGGATAAGACAAATTACACAAGTCTGCCCTGATTTAGAAACCAAAAGAAAAGTCTCTCCCGATGAGGACGAGAAATAAATTTCCCTTGCCGCTCTTATTGAGTGGCTTTTGTTTTTATTTTCATTTAAAATAAAAAGCCTATCTTTACGGACTTTTTTTGAAAAAAATCTGAAAATATGTCACAAAACAATACTTTAAAGGGAGTGCTCTTGGTGGGACTCGGAGCGACCAGCTACGGAATGCTGGCAACTTTCGTGAAACTTGCCTATTCAGAAAATTATACCACAGCGGAGGTGACTGCTTCGCAGTTTGTTTTTGGGATTTTAGGAATGTTTCTCATCGGTCTTTATTACAAATTTAAAAATAAAGAAGCCACCGAAAACCCTTCTAAATCAGATATTGCCAAACTCATGCTGGCTGGGACTTCTCTGGGGATGACCAGCGTTTTCTATTATCTCGCGGTGCGGTATATCAATGTTTCTATTGCCATAGTCCTGCTGATGCAGACAGTCTGGATGGGCGTGATTTTGGAATATTTTTTGGATAAAGTAGTTCCATCCATGCAGAAAATCATTTCTGTGGCGGTGGTGCTTACAGGGACTGTCTTGGCGACCAAGCTGCTCCACTCAGACCTGAATATAGACTGGCGAGGGATTGTTTGGGGGATACTTGCGGCTTCATCTTTTACTACTACGATGTTTACTGCTAATCGTATTGCTCCTCACATTGCACCGCACAAAAAAAGCCTCTACATGCTTTTTGGCGGGGCGGTTATAGTGGCTGTTTTTGGCTTTATCACTCAGTTTGGACCAAATAATTTCCAATGGGCAAAAGAGCTTTTCTCTGGAATAAATGAAAATAATGTTATCCAAGATTTTAATTTTGGAATTTTCACCAAATGGGGAATTGTCATTGCTGTTTTTGGGACGATAATTCCGCCACTGCTTATGAATGCAGGTTTCCCTCATACAGGGCTGGGGCTGGGGAGTATCATCAGTTCTGTGGAGCTTCCTGTTTCCGTGATGATGGCTTTTTTCATCTTGGGCGAGACGGTTATTTTCAGCCAATGGGTAGGAATTGTCCTTATTCTGATAGCGATAGTTATCATGAATATTCAGTTTAAAAAGAAATAAAATTTGTATTAAAGAAAATAAATAATCAAAACCAAAGCTAAAATACAATGTATTTTTAGCTTTTTTTAACCAAAAAATATATTTATGATTTCAAAAAAATTGTTTCCTCTGGCGTTGGGAGGTTTAGGAATTGGTACTACGGAATTTGTGATTATGGGACTGCTTCCAGATGTCGCAAATTCGCTGGGCGTGTCTATTCCGCAGGCAGGATATCTTATTTCCTCCTATGCGTTGGGCGTGGTTATAGGGGCGCCCATTTTGGTGGCATTCTCATCTAAATATCCTCCAAAGAAAACCCTCATCGCACTGATGATTTTATTTACCGTGTTCAATGGGCTTTCTGCCATTGCACCAGAATATTATACGCTTCTCACTTTTAGATTTTTGTCGGGGCTGCCTCATGGGGCATTTTTTGGAGTGGGAGCTGTGGTAGCGACCAGATTAGCACAAGAGGGTAAACAGGCTCAGGCGATAGCCGCAATGTTCTCAGGGCTTACGGTGGCAAATCTTGCGATGGTTCCGCTGGTGAACTACATCGGGCATATGGTCAGTTGGAGAGTGGCTTTTGGGATTGTGGCGGTTTTGGGACTGCTCACAGTTTTATTTTTAAAATTATGGCTTCCTCAAATGGGAAACCTCCGTAATGTGGGACTTCGCCAAGAGTTAGAATTTTTCAAAACACCCAAGGCGTGGCATATCATAGGGATTGCAGCGATTGGTTTCGGAGGGCTTTTTTCTTGGTTTAGTTATATTGCTCCTTTGCTTACGGATGTCTCTGGTTTTCCAGCAGAAAATATTTCTTATCTGATGGTTTTGGCAGGTGCTGGCATGGTGGTAGGGAACTATCTCGGCGGGAAACTTGCGGATAAAATCATTCCTGTGAAAGCGACAGTTTTGCTGCTGCTTATGATGGTGGTATCGTTGTTTTTGGTGTTTATGTTTTCGGAAAACCAAACAGCTTCATTGGTATTGACTTTCATTTGTGGGGCGCTGTCTATGGCGGCAGGTTCTCCGCTTAATATTCTGATGCTTCGCGCAGCCAAAAACTCGGAAATGATGGCGGCAGCATTTATGCAGGCGGCGTTTAACATCGCAAACTCTCTGGGGGCGTTCTTGGGCGGTATTCCTCTTAGTTTGGGCTTGGCTTACAATTACCCTTCGCTTGTAGGAGTTTTGCTGGCAGGAATAGGCTTCCTACTGACTGTTTTTTATTATAAAATTTATAAAACGGAGTAATAATAGAGAAGTATTAACTATTTTTACTATTTCTATTAATCTTATTTATTAAATCAATAACAATAAAAACAGCCTTTCCTGTATCTCTTAATATATCTATGTAATAAATTAAAGCTCCCAATAAAATAGTATCTAATAATAATTTTTTGTATTCAAAATTTATTATATTTTCTTCATTATTGCTTAATAGTACTAAAGAGAGGAAACTAATAATAATTAGTACAATTTGTTCTGTTAATGAGAATTTCATTTCTTTTATTGTCTTTTCAAAATCAATAGTGGGATTTCTATCCAATATCTCTTGTATTTTAGAAGCAATTAAACCAAGTGTGGCAGTATTTATAGCTAATAATGTTACTTGTAGAGTAATAATATTTTCTGTCAAAAATTTAGACAAAAAAGATGATTTTATATAATTGGAGAGGCAACAAATTATAAAAGATATTATTATACAAAAAGAAATGTTTTTTGCTATTTTCATGAAAAAACATGTTTAATTATTTCTATTATTTGGTCTGGTGTTCCACTAATTTCTGCCTCATCTACATTAATAATAATAGGATTAGTCTTAGTTGAATAAGATGTTCTCATCCCCTTTATTTTTACTTTTGCTTCTCCTCCCCCTTCAGAAATATAATCAACAAGACTATTAATTTCTTCATTAGATTCATTTATATTTTCTAAATGACCATTTTTAGGAGCTTTGAATTCCATTATACTTTCATGACTATTTAAGGTATTTGAAAAATCTTTAAATATATCTGAAAGAGAAGAAGATATATTTGCAAGATTGGGCTTTATATATTTAAAGTTTATTGCTTGTATTTTTTTATGATTTCCATGTATAAGTTGCCAAAAAGATTCTTTCTTAAACATTTTTTCAATATTAATACAGATCCCTTTATCCGACAGTTCACGATTCAAAATTTTATTAAGAAGTGTTCTAACCGCACTAGGATCACTGAAAGCATTTGAGTTTTCACTAATAGCAATTTTTTGTATAGTTGGATTATTGTTAATCAATACATAAACAAAAGGCTCATTAGAAATTAGAGAAACTTTAAAATTTTCTACATGTTCGATCATTTTTTTTTGTGCTATTTTTATCACAAAAATATTATCTTCACCATATTCTATTTTTAGTGGATGCCGAGAATCTTTATAATAATTTAAATTTTGGATTGTAGTATTTAGAATGTTGTTTTTAAGTTTTTTTAAATCTTCAGCTGATTTATCCTCTCCATTTATATGTTGAATCCCATTTAATAAAGGATTTAAATGGTATCTAAATATATGAAACTTTAAATTTTTATTCATTTCTACTATTTGTTTTGTGCGAAATTAGAAAAATTTCACTTCATAAGCAATTGGAAAATTAATTTTTTATAAATAATTTTCAAACTTACCCAAATGCCCTTTTTAGGAGGCTTTCTACTTTTGGTTCGCTGCCTCGGAAGGCTTTGTAGAGTTCCATTGGAG